>CAKPQH010000019.1 GCA_934178475.1 uncultured Clostridia bacterium | reverse complement strand
AATAATCCTAATAACTATGTATCCTTTAATAATCAGTTATGGAGAATAATAGGTTATGTACCAGTTTGTTTAGAGGTTTCTCCAATAACAGAGAATACCACTATTAATGGAGTAGAATTTAAACAAGGAGAAGCACAGTGTACTAAATGGGAAAATAGAGTAAAAATTATTAAAGCAGACCCAATTGGAGCATATGCCTATAACAAGTCAAATTATAGTTCCTCAAATCCTATAGTATGGATTGGAAGCACTATTCAAGGTCTTTTAAATACTTGTTATTTAGGTAAAAAAGATGGTTGCTCTAAATACTGTTATGCACAGTCAACTACTCAGGGTGTATGTAATTACTCACAAAATGGCATTAATGAAAATGATAGTTATGGTAATATGATAGAAAGTGTTTATTTTAACATTGGAATGTCTAATAGTTTTAATTCATCAAGTGTAGTGTATGCAAACGAAGTAAAAAAACAAGTTTCTGAAAAGTCTATAACAGGTCTCATGTATGCAAGTGATTTTGGCTATGCCATTAGTGATTATAATGGAGTTTTATATTATTTAAAAACTCATAGCCAAATGGTTAATAATTGGCTTTTTGGCCAAAGTTTGGAGTGGACAATGACAGGCTGCGGTTCTTCAAACCCTTTTAGTATCGATAATCAAGGTGGTCTCAATTATACCTATGCGTTTTACGGTTATTCAGTTAGGCCAGTCTTATATTTACAATCTAATGTTAATAAACTCTCTGGTGATGGAACAGCAGCTAGCCCATATACTTTGGGAATGTAGCATAATAGATGGAGGTTATTAAATGAAAAATAATAAAAGAATTGTTATATGTGTATCATTAATTGCTATATTGATATGTACTTTATTAGTAATTAGTAATAAACCTAAAAAGACATTTAACTATAATGGAAGTACAATTGCAT
Organism: uncultured Clostridia bacterium; assembly: GCA_934178475.1. Classification (GTDB taxonomy): domain Bacteria; phylum Bacillota; class Clostridia; order TANB77; family CAG-508; genus CAG-269. The sequence goes on along the minus strand of CAKPQH010000019.1, from coordinate 1,123 downwards.
TACTTGTAAATGGTAAAGTATCTAATACATTTCCTAGTAAAGGTTTATATCAAGTAGATATAACTTGTGATAATGCTGATGGAGTATGGGATATAGATAATTGGAAATTAGATATTAAAAATATTACTGGAAATGTAAGTTGTAATGTATCATTTACAAGTAACCCTAAACTTCTTTCTAATGTAGTTAATACAACTAGTACTTCTGGAGAAGTAAGTGGTAATGGTCTTTTATATAAATCAGATTATGGGGTTAGATATAAAGGTAATAATCCAAATAATTATATTTGGTATAATAAAGAGCTTTATAGAATAATTGGTAAAACACCAGTATGTACAGCAGTAAATACTGATAATACTTGTAAAACATGGAATAATAATGGTCTTGTTAAAATAATAAGAAATGATTCAATTGGAGGACTAGTCTATAATGCAAATACTACATCCAGTTCAACTTGGGTAGGAAGTACAATTCAAAAAAATCTTAATGAATGCTTTTTAGGAAAAATTAATAGTAGAAATAATACTACTTGTGCAACCTATTGTTATTCATATTATGACAGTTCATTGAAACCAGTATCAAAATGTGATTATACTCAAAATGGTATTGCCTCAAGTGGAGACTATTATAATATGATATATGTTGGTGTATATTGGAATATTGGAATTACTAATAATGCATCAACCACTAATTATGTAAAGGAAGCTGCTAATCAATCTAGTGAACAAATAAAAATAGGTTTAATGTATGCAAGTGATTTTGGTTATGCAATGAATGATACTGTAAATAATAATTGGTTATTTACTGAAGGAAATGAATGGACAATGAGTGCCTTTACATCGGCGGCACCCATATATATATCAGATAATGGAAATAGTTCAAGAAATAGTTCTATTCATGGTTATGCGGTTAGGCCAGTCTTATATCTTAAATCTAATGTATATGTTATATCCGGAGATGGTTCTGAGGGTAATCCATATAAAATAATGCTTGGATAATAAATCGTGCTTCGCTATGTGAAGCCGATTTTTTTTGAAAAAACTCATATCAATTACTTGAATAAGTAACCTAGTTTTGATAAAATAATTATGTATGATAAGAAAGGGTAAGATGTATGAAGAAT
>CAKPQH010000018.1 GCA_934178475.1 uncultured Clostridia bacterium | reverse complement strand
GTCTCTTCTGATGTACTTCCTGTTATCCTTGGACTATTTGTTTTTTTCTCTTCATCATACCCTACTAAACTTGCTTCCCCATTATTTGATATTAATTCATTTAATTCAGCAAGTTGTCTTTGTTCTCTTTTAGCAGCCTCTTCGTTTGCTCTTTTAGCATTAATTGCCTTATTTAATATTCCATCTTGTGATGTTATCATATTAATACTTGTTCCAGCAATTACTAACAATACTATTATTGTTATCACTAATGCTATTAATGTAATACCTTTAAAATCTCTTTTCATTTTTTGTTTCTCCTTTGTTTTAATTTTATATATGCTTACTCTATTTTTCTAAGCTATATTTCCAATTTTTTATTTTAATTTTATAACATTTTGTTTTGCAAGTCAATAAATTTTTTTATCTTTTAATATCGTATTTTTTTTGTAAAATTTTGATAATAATTTCGTAACATTAATTAATATTAATACTATTTATCTTTATCCTCTTTTTCTTTCTTGTGATTTATAAACGAATTTAACAATTACAGAATTTGGAATTATTTTGGTGAAAAATCTTGCAAGTTTAATTGTAAATCCTGGTGTAATAATAAACTTTCCTTTTAACATTTTATTTACCGTATATTTAGCCACATATTCACTACTTAATGAACTTAAATTAAACTTAACATCTGCAACATTATTAAAATTTGTATTTACAGGTCCTGGCGTTAATACACTTATTTGAACTTTAGACTTTTCCTTTTTCAATTCTTCTTTTATAGCTTCTGAAAGTCTAAGTACATATGCTTTTGATGAATAATATGCTGCCATAAGTGGTCCAGGCATAAATCCGGCAATTGAAGATACATTTAAAATTATTCCTTTATTTTCTTTTATCATATCTTTTAAATATAGTTTTGTTAAAATATGAACAGCTGTAACATTTGTTTTTATCAAATTTAATTCTTTCTCTAAATCTGTTTTATCAAACTCTCCAAAAACGCCAAATCCAGCATTATTTATTAATATATCTATATTTTTTTCTTTCTTATATAAATTAATACAATTTTCTTCTATTGATAAATCCATTGAAATTATTGTTGTTTTTACACTTAATTCCTTTTGTAACTCCTTTAATTTTTCTTCATCTCTTGCAACCAAAACAAGTTCATAATCTTTTTTTGCAAGTTCTCTTGCAATATCTCTTCCTATACCTGAAGACGCTCCTGTAATTAATGCTCTCATATATCCCCCTATCTACATAACTCACTTATTGCAATATTATATTGCTCTTCATTTGGTGCCTTTCCATGCCACTCTACTTTATTTTCCATAAAAGATACACCTTTTCCCTTTATTGTTTTTGCAACTATACATGTAGGTCTTTCTTTGACTTCTCTTGCCTCTTTAAATGCTTTTAAAATTTCTTCAATATTATTTCCATTAATATTTATTACATTAAATCCAAAACTTTTAAATTTTTCATCTATTGGATATGAACTCATAACTTCTTCAATAGTTCCATCAATTTGTAAGTTGTTATTGTCTACTATTACACATAAATTATCTAATTTATATTTATTTGAAGTCATTGCAGCTTCCCACACTTGTCCTTCTTCTATTTCTCCATCTCCTAATAAACAATAAACTCTATAATCTTTATTATCTAATTTTGCTGAAATTGCCATACCATTTGCAACAGATAAACCTTGTCCTAAAGATCCTGTTGTCATATCTACTCCAGGTACTTTATTCATATCAGGATGTCCTTGCATTAACGAATTTATATTTCTAAATTCTTTTAACTTTTCTTTTTCAAAAAAACCTCTTTCAGCTAACGCAGCATATAATGCAGGTGAGCAATGCCCTTTAGATAAAACGAATCTATCTCTTTTATCCCACTTAGGATTATTCTCATCAATATTTAACTCACTAAAATACAAAACTGCCATAATATCAGCAATTGAAAGAGAACCTCCCGGATGTCCAGATTTAGCTCTAAAAACCTCTTCTACGATACTCTTTCTAATTTCATTTGCTTTAATTTCTAATTCTTTTATTTCCATAACTTTACCTCTCTTTTATTATACCCATATTCTACTATATCAAAAATAAAATATCAATAAATATTGTAAAAAGATTTTTCCTATATTATAATACCTATCAAGGAGAAAAAACATGGAAATAAATATAAATAAACCTAACATTTTATTAGAAAAACTAAAATCTGATAGACTTGAACTCACTTTACTTTCTTGTCAAGCAAATGAAGAAAATATAAAGTATTTCTTATTTGAAGAACAATCATCTACAAATTTAGATTTATACAATATTGAAATTTCAAATTGTAAATTTCTAAATTGCAGTATTACTAATTCCTCTTTTGAAAAAACTTTCTTTACAGATATAATATTTGAAAATTGTGATTTTTCGAATTCAAACTTCACTAATTGCAACTTAACAAGATGTTTATTTATCAACTGTAAATTAGTAGGAGCAAATATTTCTGAAAGTATCTTATATAACTTTAAAATGAATAAATGTAATTGCTCATATATAAATTTATCTGAACTTGAAACTAAAAATGTTTTATTTAATGAAGTATCTTTTAATAATTCTTCTCTAAAAATGAATACTTTAGAAAATACCTATTTTAATAAATGTGATTTCACATTAAGTCAATTTTATAAAACCACCCTAAAAGGTATAGATTTTTCTAATTCGATTATTGATGGCATTTCTATTCCAATTTCAGAGTTAAAAGGTTTAACTGTAAATACTCTTCAAGCTATAGAACTTTCAAAAATGCTTGGAATAATCATAAATTAAGACACTACATCATTCTGTAGTGTCTTCTTTTTTATCTTCTTCATTAACTTCTTTTTTTACTTCTTTTTTCTCAACTTCTAGTTTAGATGTACAATTTGGACATCTTGTAGCTTTATAATTTATCTCAGTATAACAATATGGGCATATTTTTGTTTCTGGCTCTTCTATTACTTCTTTTTTCTTTTTCTTCTTTCTTTTTATTCCTGTTTTCTCTTCAAATTTAGTTGTCAATTCACTTTCAAAATTTTTTCTTAATTTTTCAGCTTTATTAATATATCTAACCATCAAAAATATTGTAAAGGCCATTATTAAGAAATTAACAACTGCGGTTATAAAATTACCATAATTAATAGATGTATGCTCAACTGTTATTTTTAAATTACTAAAATCAATTTTTCCAGTAAACAATGACACTATTGGCATAATGATATCTTTTACTAGAGAATTAACTATTGATTGAAAGGCACCTCCTATTACAACACCAATGGCTAAATCCATTATATTACCTTTCATTGCAAACTTTTTGAATTCTTTTACCATATTTTCAACTCCTTATATTAAATATTTTATATAAAAAGTCGAAATATGTCAATGTTTCCTACTTATTTTCTATCAGTAGACTTTTCTATCAATTTTATATTAAATTCTAAAGATATTTTGGATTAGTTAATTATATTAATTCATCAAAATTTCTTCTACTACATAAAATTCTTCTAATTTCCATTACATTATCTTTCACAGTATAAAATATAGTATAGTTTTTCACATAAATTCTATAATATGTATTTTTTCTTTTTCTTATAGAATTATATTTTTCAAAACTTTTAGAACATTCACTTCTCTTCTCTATTTCTTTAATTACTTCATCATAAAAGTTTTCTGCTACAATTTTATTTTGAAGTTTATATATAAAATATTTTAAAATATTATTAAACTGTTTTATAAATTTATCTGCGTATTTTATTGTGTATTTAATTTTCGCCATCTATTATCCTCCTGGCTATTTGTTTAAATTCTTCATGAGAATAATATTTAGTGCTTGAATCTTCTGCTTCTTTGTCTGCTTCATCTAATGCATTTTCAATATATTCTTTGTATTCCTTATCACCAATTAATTTAGCATATTTTTCCAAACTTAAGACAACCATTGAACCATAACCATTTTTTGTTAAGTAAACAGCTTCATCTTCCTTTAAAACTAATTCTTCAATCTCTGGATATTTATTTCTTAAATCTGATACTGGTCGTATATTAATCATATCAAATTACCTCCTCGTTTTTAATTATCATAATTTTATCATTATTTTACGATTTTTTTCAATAATTTATTCTTTTTCACCTCTTTTTTCTCTCAGCACACTTCTCTACAAATTTCATATAATATTTTAGGTGATTTATATGCAAACTTTAAAACAAGGTTCTAGAGGACCTATGGTAGAATTCCTGCAAAGTCTTTTACAAAAACTAGGTTATTATACTTTTTCAATTGATGGTATATTTGGCTTAAATACTAAAAACTCTGTACTTAGATTCCAAAGAAATTTTGGTTTGATTCCAGATGGCATAGTTGGTGCAAATACATGGAGAGCTTTAAAACCTTATATCAATGGTGGGCTAAACTTTATAGTTCCAACTAATATTAATTATAGTTACTCTATCCTACAAACTAACATAAATACATTAAAAGAACTATATCCTTTTATTGAAGTTTCTTCTATTGGAAGATCTATTAATGGAAATACTATTCCTCTAATAAAAATAGGAACAGGTTCAAATGAAGTTTTCTATTCTGCATCTATTCATGCTAACGAATGGATTACTTCACCTTTACTTATGAAATTTTTATCTGATTATTGTTATGCTTATAAAAACAATCTTAATATATATGGTCAAAACGCTAGAAAAATATATAATTTTTCCACAATTTATATTGTTCCTATGGTTAATCCAGATGGAGTTAATTTAGTAACTGGAGAAATTTTACCAAATTCACCATCTTACCTATACGCTAAAAATATTTCTAATAATTATCCAACTATTCCTTTCGTTAATGGATGGAAATCTAATATTCGTGGTGTTGATTTAAACCTTCAATTCCCTGCTGGTTGGGAACAAGCAAGAGAAATAAAATTTTCTCAAGGGTTTATATCCCCTGCGCCAAGAGATTTCGTCGGTTTTGGTCCTCTTACAGAACCAGAGGCTATTGCAATTTATAATCTGACTCTTATACATAATTTTAGATTAGTTATAGCATTTCATACACAAGGAAAAGTTATCTATTGGCAATTTCAAAATTATAATCCACCTCGAAGTGAAGAAATAGGAAACGTTTTCGCTAAATCAAGTGGGTATTCTTTAGAAGAAACACCTTACAATTCTAGTTTTGCTGGATATAAAGATTGGTTTATCCAAAATTATAATAAACCTGGATATACTGTTGAATGTGGTGAAGGTGTAGCACCTCTTCCAACATCACAATTTGATGAAATATACAATGATATTTTGGGAATTTTAGTATTGGGCGCTCTTATTTAATACCTCTTAAATAAAAATAAGACAATAAATTTATTATAAAATAAATACATTGTCTTATTTTTTAATTTTTCTTATATAAAAAACAATTTCTATCATGTGAATAAATAACTCCTATTGCCTGCAAATAAGAATAAATTATTGTTGATCCCACAAATTTCATTCCTCTTTTCTTCAAGTCATTAGAAATATCATCTGAAAGTTTTGAAGTGGTTTTATCAATTTCATAAAATATCTCATTCTTTGTAAAACTATTTACATAATTATGAAATGTTCCATATTCTTTTTGTATATTTTTAAATATCTTAGAATTATTTATACTAGTACTTATCTTCAGCTTATTTCTTATTATTTTTTCATTTTGCATAAGCTCTTTTACTTTAACATCATCATACTTACATATTTTGTCAATATCAAAATTATCATATGCTTTTATAAAATCTTCTCTTTTATTTAATACACATTCCCACGAAAGTCCTGCCTGAAAAGATTCTAATATTAACATTTCATACAAATATTTTTCTTCAAAATTAGGTTTACACCATTCTTCATCATGATATTTTACATATACTGGATTTTTTAAATTACACCATTTACATCTATTTATTTTTTCCATTATTTGCTCCTATAATGCAGTTCCCTTTTTAGGTATAGTAAATTTACTCATATCGTTTTTCTCTAACTTTAAAAGTTTAACTTTATTTTTAATTCCTCCACCATATCCTGTAAGAGACCCATTTGTTCCTACAACTCTATGACAAGGAACAATAATACATATTGGATTCCATCCAACAGCTCCGCCAACCGCTTGTGCTGACATTCTTTTTATTCCCTTATTTTTTGCTATTTCTTTTGCAATATCATTATATGTAATTGTCCTTCCATAAGGTATTTTATTCATAATATCAATAACCTGTTTTCTAAATGGTGTCAAATTTTCTATTCTATATTCTGGTATAAAATTGGGATTTTCTCCTCTAAAATATATATCAAGCCATTTACTTGTTTTATCAAATATTTCTAAATTTTTTTCTTCAAAGTCGCATTTATGTTTATTCGCATCTCGAGAAATTTCAAACCAAAGACCTGTTAAATATTTTCCATCACTTCTCATATAAATTCTTCCCAAAGGAGAATCATATGTTTTTCTATACATTTTTTATCACTTACCAATCTCTATATAGCTTTTACATAATGTATATATTATCATCGTTTATATTTAATGTCAACACATAAATAATTTCTTGTTTTTTTGGGAATAATGTTTCTTACAAGCTCCTTGTGAATTTTATTTTTTTGTTATCATTAACTAAATCATAAAAAAAGAGGTGTCTATATGTTTTTACAAGATGCTATAAGACAAAGATTACAAGAATTGATGTCTTCAAATAACTTAAACGGAAACAAATTGTCTTTAAATTCGGGTATCTCTCGTTCTTGCATTAATAAGTTCTTACGAAAATCAACTAAAAGTATAAAAATCGAAAGCATAGAGTTAATATGTGAAGCGCTAAATATAACTCTTGCAGACTTTTTTAATGCTCCTATATTCAGAGATATCGAAGTTAAAGACTAATTTTATCTTACACGTTTTTGTTATGAATAATTAAAATATTATGTGATAACGTCAAAATATTATGCAAAACCTTTTTTAAGATGTTTTCGCATAATATTTTAATTGTTTCGCAAAATATTTATGATTTTTAATTTATTTAAAATATAAATAAGACAAATTGATTTTTAGGAGATGGAAAAATATGAGTAAATTATACAATAATTATTTAGAATTAAAAAAAGAAGAAAACAGTTACATTTATTTATTTAAAAGTGGTATATTTTATATTGCTTTGCAAGAAGATGCTAAGGTTTTATCACAAAAATTTGGTCTTAAATTAACTAATCTAAACGATACCATTATAAAATGTGGTTTTCCATCAAATTGTATTGACAAATATATATCTCTTTTTACTAACAATAATATAAAATTTAAAATTATTGATTCAAAAATTAATACTTCTTTTTCACCTACTGAATATAAACAAGATACAAAAACTAAAGAACTTTTAAATCTAATAAACAATACAAATCCTGATTTGCTTTCAATAAAAGAAGCTTATTCATTTATTGAAAATATAAAAGATATGGCAAAAGAAATTTTAGTAGGAGATGATGTAATAAATGAATGATAACAAAAATAAAGAAAACCTTATTATATATCAAAAATACATGGATTTAATATACTATACAAATGACATAACACAAAAATACCCCAAATCAGAAAAATTCGCCTTAGTTACTGAAATAAAACATAGTTTATATACAGGATTACGATTATTAATGTATGCTATAAAAACATTTAATAAACAATATAAACTCAAATATTTAAATGAGTTAGATGTTAATTTATGTCTTCTAAAAGTACATATACGTCTTTCTTATAAATATAAATACATAACCTTACAAAATTACAATTCCTGGTGCAATCTTCTTACTGATATATGTAATATGTTAGGAGGATGGATTAATTCATGTCAAAAACGATAAAAAATTGTTTTTATAAAAACATCACATTTGAAAAATTTCTCTCTGCACATAAAAGAGCTAAAAAACATAAAACATACAAAGCAGAAGTAATTATGTTCGAGTTAAATCTTGAAAACAACCTTACTAACATCATGAGCTCAATAAAAAATAATAAATATACTTTAGGTAAATACTATTCCTTTAAAGTATATGAACCCAAAGAAAGAAATATAAATGCCTTACCATATAAAGATAGAATAGTTCATCAATGGTACGTAGAAGAATTTATAAAACCTTACATCATCCCCAAATTTATTGATACATCTTTTGCCTGTCTTACTAATAGAGGTACTCATAAAGCTGTTGAGTATCTTCAAAAAAAGTTACAAGAGTATTCACGTAAATATAAAAATTTCTGGATTTTAAAATGTGATATAAAAGGATTCTTTTATAATATAGATCAAGAAATATTAATAAATATTATGAAAAAATATATATCTGATAAAAGATTACTTGATTTTACAAATTTATTAATAACAGGTAACTCACGTACTCCCCAAGTTGGAATACCAATTGGAAATTTAACATCACAATATTTTGCAAATATCTATTTAAATGAATTAGATTATTTCGTAAAACATCAATTAAAACTCCCTGTGTATATCAGATATATGGATGATTTTGTTATGCTTGTCAAAACAAAACAAGAAGCCAAAGACTTAAAAGAAAAAATCAATGCATTTGTACAAAATAATTTAAAACTGGAACTTAATTCTAAATCCAGATATTATCCTTCATCTATGGGAGTTGATTTTTGTGGTTATAGAATTTTTCCAACTCATAGATTACTTAGAAATAATAGTAAAAAAAAGATCAAGAAAAAAGTTAAACAATGGAATTACGAATACAGTCAAAATAAGCTTGATTACTACAAAACACTTCAATCAATAAACTCATGGCGAGCCCATGTATCTCATTGCAACTCTTACAAACTTGAGCAAAAAATTCTTAATTCTTGTAAATTCTTATATGATAACCACTATACAAATTCAATTGATGAAAAACATCTTATTTTACAAATTGATGATACAAACGTATAAAAAAACAGAAAAGTATTTATAAACTTTTCTGTTTTTTTAATCTTCATATTTTCGTCATTTTACTACTAACATAAAAATTAATATTTATGTGTTTATGATATAAAATCAACGTTTATACCAAAGGAATTAAACTTCTTTGACATAAATCTATTCGGCAAAATCCTTGAATCTTGCCCCGCTAAGATAGAAACCTTTATGTTTCTTTGTATGTCGAAGTGCTACAAGACAACCACCGGACGGAACCCGTTGTTGTTGTTGGCGTTACCGTTCGTACCGTTAGTGTTGAACACACCGCTGCCAGTACCATTGCCCCAGTTACCACCACGATTAAGAAAAGGTTGAACGAAACAGTTTAATCCCTAATTTTGCAATCTTATTCTTGTTAATTATTTTCCAATTTTTCTCCCGTATTTTTTATAGTACTAAATTAAAGTATCTCGCAGAAAAAAGGGAAACCAAGCTCTAGGAAAGATTTCAAAGTGCTACAAGACAACCACCGGACGGAACCCGTTGTTGTTGTTGGCGTTACCGCTCGTACCGCTAGTGCCGAACACACCGCTGCCAGTACCATAGCCCCAGTAACCACCACGATAAAGAAAAGGTAGAACGAATGTTCCTATTAACATATAGTCA
>CAKPQH010000017.1 GCA_934178475.1 uncultured Clostridia bacterium | reverse complement strand
ATCTTTTATTGCTTCATTTACTTTTATAGTTACTGTTACATCTTGGTTTGTTCTTCCTCCATTGTTTGATAATGTTATTGATTCTACTACTGGTTTTGTTGTATCTACAACATTTATAATTCTTTCTATTTCACTAGAATTATTTGAAGAATCTTTAGCAGTATAAACTACTTTATAAGATCCAAGTATTAAATTATTTATTTCTGTTACTTCATTATATGTTCCTTCTTCACCTGTTGCAGAATAATATATTTTTGATGTAGGATTTATTGTTTCACTTGAATTTTCTGTTACTGCTACACCTAATTCTGTATATGTATCTCTTCCAAATTCTAATGATATTCTTGTTTCTCCATTTAATGTCAATACTGGAGCTTCGATATCAACTATTTTTAATGTTCTTTTATATACCCCTGAACCTACAGTATATAAAATTTTATAAGAACCTGGTAAGCTTGTGTCAATTGTATCAGCTTTTTCCCACACATCTGAATCTTCATTTCTTGCAAAATAATATTCAGTTGTCACAGGACTACCATCATTTACTGTTACACCTTCATCATTAAATACATCATTAATATTTAATTCGATGTTTGTACGTCCAATTAGTGTAACTATTGTTGTCTGTTCATTATTGTTATTATTGTTTTGCGCATTATTTTGTGTATTTTCTGTGTTTTGTGCTACATTATTTGTTGTCTGTCTATTTGTTTGCGCATTGTTTACTCTATTTCTTCTTGCTACATTAGTTGTATCTCCTACTGTAGCTGTATTGTTTTCTTCTGTGTTACTAATAACTGATGTGTTATTATCTACTATGTTGTTTTCTTCTGAATTATTAGTATTTTTGTTTTCATCTTCTTGGCTTATGCTTTGACCATCTAGGTTTTCAACAGCTTCTGCTGTTTTATTTCCTTTTGTGAAAGTATATAAAAGCCAAAATAGCAATAATAATATGATAATAATTACTGCTGCAATTCTAATACGTTTTTTACTCTTATAGTCTAATTCTCTCATCTAATTTTTCCCTCCATTTTCTCGTATTTGTTTATCACAAAAACGTTCTATTTTTACGGGTGCTATTATATCACCATATTACATTTTTTTCAATATTTCTTTTTAAAAAAATAAATTTTCCCAAAAAATATATAAATTTTATTTTTATTGTAAAATATTTAAAACATTTGATTTAACAAAACAAAAATACCTGCCCCATAATTATTAGGAACAAGTATTTTTATTACAACCTAGTATATTCTTAAAAATAAGCAAATACTACTTGCAATTAAACATGTAACGCCAATTAATATGGATCTTACTAAAAACTTTGTAAAGCCTTTAGTATAATTAGCATTTTCTTTGTCATACTTTTTTTGCCACCAATTAATGAACAATGAAATTATTGTGCAAATAATTAAAACCATTGAACACACTTGCATTGCTTTCCATAAGCTATAAAGAATATACATGTTTTTTCCTCCTCTCATTTATTCGGAGGGTGTGTACCTCCGAAATTTTTATTTCTCAAAGGTACAAATAATTTATTGTAACAAAGTTATTATATCAGATTATATGCGTTTTTCCAATAAAATTAGCTTTTTTCATTATATTTTATAAATTTTCAATTGCTTTCCTAGCAAGCTCATCACATCTATTATTAAGTTCTACGTCACTATGCCCTTTTACTTTATTAAAAGTAACTTTATGTTTTTTGGTTAGTTCATATAGCTCTTGCCATAGCTCTTGATTTTTAACTTTACTTCCATCTGCTTTTTTCCATCCTTTTTTCATCCAGTTGTATATCCACCCTTGATTAAAAGCATTAACAGAATATGCACTGTCACTATATACTTCTACTTCACATTCTTCTTTTAATGCCTTTAATCCTTCAATTATTGCTGTAAGCTCCATTATATTATTTGTTGTATTCTTCTCTCCTCCTGAAATTTCTTTTTTATTTCCTTCAAATAATAAAACTGCTGCCCATCCACCTGGTCCTGGATTTCCAGAGCAAGCTCCATCTGTATATATTGTTATTTTTTTCATAACTACCTCCAAAATTAATACAAGGAACCTTATTTTAATAGGTTCCTTTGTATGTTTTATTTTTCTATCCATTTTACTAAATCTAAGTTTTCACTATCTAAAAGCATTGGATGTACAGGCATAACTCTAAATGTATATCCATAATTTCCACCTGTTGAAAGAGAAACTTTGCTAGAATATTCATATCTTTTATATTGTTCTTCTTCGCCTATTAATTTCATTGGAATTATTTTTATTTCTTCAACATTTCCTTCGTCAGAAATCTTTCCACAATATACTTCAACCCTTATATTGTCTTTGCTTATATTTGGCAAAGTAACTTTACATCTAACCTCTATATTTTCTCCTGCATCTATTGATAAGTTTTCAGGGTTATCATTTTGTTCTATCAATATATTATCCCAATTACTATATAATTCTTTTTTCCAAGAAGTATATTCAACAACTTTATCTAATTCTGAATAATATTTCTTTGTGATATCTATTAAAGGCATATATAGTCTTTCTGTGTAATCAACAAGCATACGAGCTGTACTATATTTTCCTCCTGTAGTTATTATTGAATTTTTCATTATCTCAATCCATTTTTCTGGTAATCCTGTTTTTTCATCTTTTTCAAAGAAATCTGGTACTATTTTATTTTCAAGAGTTCTATATATACTTTTACTGTCTTCTCTATCTTGTTCTTGATACGTACTATATTCTGTATCTGTTCCTATTGCCCATCCGTTAGTTTGGTCATATCCTTCTGCCCACCATCCATCTAATACGCTGAAATTTGGTACTCCATTTACAGATGCTTTTTGTCCACTAGTTCCAGAAGCTTCCATTGGACGACGAGGTGTATTTAACCATACATCTACACCACTTACTAAATATCTTGATAATGCAATATTATAGTTCTCAAGCAGGAATATCTTTCCTTTGAACTGTGGTTTCATTGATATTTCATGTATATATTTTATTAAATCTTGACCTTCTTTATCTGCTGGATGTGCTTTTCCTGCAAACACTAATCTTATTGGTCTATCAGAATCATTTAATATTTCTGTGATTCTTTCTAAATCATTAAATATAAGTGTTGCTCTTTTATATGTAGCAAATCTTCTTGCAAAACCTATAATTAAATCATTAGGTCCTATATCTGATGTAATTTCTCTTATTTCATCATAACTTACTCCTGCTCTTCTTAATCTTTCAGTTACATTTTCTTTTATTAACTGTATTAATCTTTCTTTTCTTGCTTTATGAGCATTCCATAATTCTTCATTAGGAATATTTTTTATACGTTTCCATGTTTCATCTAAATGTATTTTATCTTGCCAATATGGCGTTGTAGGAGAACTTACGTATTTATTATATAATTCTTTTAAATTTGGTGATAACCATGAACAAGTATGTATTCCGTTTGTAACATAAGTTATAGGAGATTCGTTTGCTGCAATATTTGGCCACACTTCACCAAATAATTCTCTCGATACAGCTCCATGAAGCTTACTTACTCCATTTTTCTTTCCTGCAATTTTTAGAGCAAATATTCCCATATTGAATCCTGTTTCTAATTCATTACATGGTTTCATTCCTAATTTTAAAAATTCTTCTCTATCTATACCTAATTTTGGCCAGAAGTTTTTAAAATATGTTTCAACTAAACTAATAGGGAAAATATCATTTCCTGCTGGTACTGGGGTATGAGTTGTAAATACTGTTTTTGCACTTACTATATCTCTTGCAACCTCAAATGATACATTTTTTTCTTTAATTATATCTTTCATTAATTCTAAAGTTAAAAATGCAGAATGTCCTTCGTTCATATGATATATAGTTGGATTAAGCCCAAGTGTTTTTAAAAGTCTTGTTCCTGTCATTCCAAGAACAATTTCTTGTCTTATTCTCATCTCTTGGTCTCCACCATATAATCTATATGTTACATTTCTATCTTCAATATTATTTTTTTCAATATCCGAATCCAATAAATATAGTTTTATTCTACCAACATTTATTTGCCAAACTTTTAAATATAAATTTCTTTTTGGGAATTTTACATCTATAATTAAATCTTCTCCCTTTTCATCTTTTACAGGAAGTATAGGAAGATCTTCAATTTCTATATCATTATATTCCGACTTTTGAATTCCATATCCTTCAATTTTTTGATTGAAATATCCATTTTTATATAATAATCCAATACCAACTAATGGTATTCCTAAATCACTTGCAGATTTTAGGTGATCACCTGATAAAATTCCAAGTCCTCCTGAATAAATTGGTAGTATTTCATCTAATCCATATTCGGCTGAAAAATATGCAATTAAATCATTTTTATTATCTGGATATTTCTTATTATACCAAGTATCTTTACTTAACATATAATCATCAAAATTTCTTACAACTCTATCATATTCTTTTACAAAAGAGCTATCTTTTGATGCCATCTCAATTCTTTCTTGTGATATTCTCTTCAAGAATTTTACTGGATTTTTTTCAACACTTTCCCATAAGTCTCTATCCATTCTTTTTAAAAGTTTTAAGAACTCTGTATTCCAGCTCCACCATAAGTTATTGGCAATTTCTTGTAATCTATCAATGTTTTTTGGTAATTGTGGTTTTACAACTATTTTATTGAAAACGTACATTATTTATATCCTCCTTAGTATTTTTATATTATTTATTTTTTTATAGCAAGTATTTTATATTTTACTATTCCGTCTGGTGCATCAACTTCAACTGTATTTCCTTTTTTTGCTCCAAGTAAAGCTTTTCCTAAAGGTGATTCATTTGATATTTTATTTTCATCTAAATTTACTTCTGTTGAACCTACAATTGTATATATAACTTCTTCGTCAAACTCTTCATCATATAATTTAACGCTATTTCCTATTTGTACAGTTTTTGTATCTATTTCTTTTTCATCTATTATTTTAGCATTTCTCAATTTATTTTCTAATTCTGCTATTCTTACTTCGTTTTCAGCTTGTGCTGATTTTGCTTCATCATATTCAGAATTTTCTGACAAATCTCCAAATCCTAATGCTATTTTTATTCTTTCTGCAATTTCTGTTCTATTTGTTGTTTTTAAAAAATTCAATTCCTCAACTAATTTATCATATCCTTCTTGTGTAAGGATTACTTCTTTTTCTTCCATAATTTAAACTTCCTTTCTGTTAGTTATTTTTCTGTTTAACTGCAATTTCAGCTAATCCTTTTTCATACTTAAATGTTAATATTATAACTACCATAGCATATATAGCAATTGCAATTGCTGTTGTGACATCTCCAAACGGTAATCTTGTTATAGATATTATACTATAAAATGTTAATTCTGCAAGTATTGGTAAAAGTAAACTTTCTAAAAATACTTTTAATACGCCTAGTTTTCTATATCTAATTATAGAATATATAATTACTATTGCAACTGTTATTAATCCAGGTTCTATAAATGGTTTTATTATATCTTTTATTCTTGTATTACTTATTGAATTTATTTTAACATTGTCTTTTGAAATCTCTGTTCCATATTCTTCATTTACTTTTTCTACAATTTGATTTTTTTCTTCTTCTGTAATTTCTGTTGTACTAATAGCTACTGAATTTCCAAAAAATTCCACTTTATTAATAGTTATTTTTTTATCTTTAATTGCATCTTGTGCAATTTCTTTTATTTTTTGTAAATCAACTTCTTTGTTTATATCTATTCTTATTTGATTTCTTTTACTATATTGACTTTCAAAATTAAATCCCATAGTAGCATACATTATAATACCTGTTACTATGATTATGCCAATAATTATATATAATGCTATATTTTTTTTCATTTATATAGACCTCCTATTTTGTCTTAATTAAAATTCTAGTTATTGTCAAATTATAAATTACACTTAATGTAATTCCCCAGAACATCGCCATTCCAAATGTATTTAATACTGTTAGTTTTGTAAAACTAAATATTATTGATATTATATATATTGGTATCACTTTCATTATAAATGACATATATTTTTTATTTGCATTTTCTTCGTCTTTTAATAATTCTCTATTTATTTCAAAATTTAATAATAAAGATATAAATATTGCAAATAAACTTGCAATAGATACTTCTACATTAGTATATCTTATCAATAATAAATATAATGCTAAAAATCCAACATGACCTAATGTTGCCCATAAGCCTTGTGCTTTATATTTTACAATTAAATATATAACTAATATTAAGCTTATTATTGCTAATACAATAATTGTATATAGTAAAACATTACTTTTATCATTTGATTGTTGTATATACATATTATTTGATACTTTATATGTTAATGGCATTGTGCCTTCATTTAATAATACAGCCATTCTTGATGTTGAACTTAATGTATCTGATACAGTTTTAGAATCTTTTGAAGCCTTTCCCATTGTTAATTGAAGTACTCCATCTACCATTGGTTCATCAAAACTTGTTGTTATCATTTCATTTGTATCTATAGCTAAAACTATTTTTTTCTGTTTAGTTTCACTATTTTCTTCTGTTGAGGTTGCATCGCTATTTTCTGTATTATTTGCATCTGCTTCTATTGTATTATTCTTATCTGTAACACTTGCCTCTGCTTCTACACTATTTGAATCTGAATTCTCTGTTGCATTATTTTCTTCTTTATTTTCAGTTTCTTTTATTGTAGCATAATCTCCAGAACTCAAATTCTTTAATATTTCTTTTCCTACTTTATTTAGCTCTATTTGCAATGCTACTGTTGTTCCATCAGTTGTTGTATTATATACTGAACTTACTTTTTTTAAATCTTCATTTTTAATATATTCAACACCCGTTTCAGAATCTTTAATTACAAAATTACCAACTTGTGTTAAATTACTTATTACAGTATCTGTATTATCATCTTCTGGTAATGAAATATAAATTCTTCCTGTTTCTGAATCTAAACTTAAATTATAATCTTGTACTCCAAATGCAGATAATCTCTTTTCTATTATGTTTTTAGATTTTTCATAATTATCAATTGTTTTACTTTCATCTTTATTTACAAGTGTCGCTGTTTTTGTATAATTATTTTTAGTTATAGAGCTTTCATCAAAATCATCTGTATTTCCTATAACTTTTCCTTCAGAGCTTAATACTTGTGTTGCATCACTTATTTCTAAAATAACTTGTCTATAGCCTTCTAATTCTTTTGATTTTTTATAATCCTTAACTACATTTTCCATGCTATTTAATTTCTGCACATATATTCCTACAAATGATATTAAACATATAATTAATATAGCTAAAATTTTTGTGATATTGGGTAATATTTTTCCTTTCAATTTTTGTTCCTCCTTAAATTGTATCCATAATTTTTCTTTGTATATTCTAGCTTAAATTCAAAAAAATATCAATATATTTTTAAATATTTTTTATTTTTATTTTTTTATATAAATTTTATGTTATAATATAAGTCCGAATTAAATTTATAAAATCGAATACATATTATTTTAGAAAGGCGGTTTATTTATGAATTTACTTTTAGATCTTTTTAATAACTTTTATTTTGCATCTATAATAAAACTACTTTTAGCGTCTATTCTTGCTGGTATTATCGGACTTGAAAGAGACTCTTGTAACAAACCCGCTGGTTTTAGGACTCATTCTTTAGTTGGAATAAGTGCTGTTTTGGTTGTTATATGTGGTGAATATATGTCTCTTAAATATGATATTGATCCTTCTAGAATAGCTGCACAATTACTTTCTGGTATAGGTTTTATTGGTGCAGGAACCATTATGAGAGATGGTTTTCATGTAAAAGGTTTAACCACTGCATCTAGTTTGCTTGCAGTTACATGCATAGGTCTTTGTATAGGATGTGGATTTTATTTTGCCGCTATAATGGCAACTATAATTACATATATACTTCTTTCATATTCATATTTATTAACCGATAAACTTGACCATTTTACAAACAGTAAATTAGTCATATCATTAGAGTCTTTTAATGACAAAGTTTTTGAAAAAATCGAAGATATTTTTGAATCTCAAGATATCATCATAAAAAAAATGAATAAATCAAACTTAGACAATAATCTTGATTCTGAATTAAAAACAATTACTTTAGAAATCAAATATGATCATAATTTAAAAATAAATTCCATATTATCTAAAATCAGTTCTATAGATTCTGTTAGTAGTGTTGAAGAAATTTAGAAATTTAGAAATTTAAAATAAATTGTAATAATCAAATAATAAATATAACATCCAAGTACATGAAATTTAAGTAATTCATATACTTGGATGTTGTTTTATATCTTTATTTTTTCTTTCCTAAGTTTTTTAATTTTATAATATTTATTTCTTTGTATTTACTCCTATTATTCCACCTATCATCCCAGTTACCATTGATACAATTATCATTATTACACTTGATATATTTAAAGAAAAATCATTTCCACATATTGACGATATTATATATATTAATAATATATATATTCCCCCTATTATTCCACCATTTAAAATTCCGTTTTTATTTGTTTTTTTATTTCCAATAGAACTTCCTATTAATATACTTATCCCAGTTATTGTTATTATTACTATGTTTTCTGTATTTTCATTTATATCAGTATATACTAATAAACATGAATATATAAGTAATGCTATTAATGTAAAAATTATTGATATAACAATTCCTTTTATTATATTCATAAATATATTTGAACTATTTTTTTCATACAATTCCATTTTTAACACCTCTATTATATTTATATTTTTATATGTTATTTTTATTCATATTTTTATCAATAATTTATTGATATATTATTTAATTTAGTTATATTCTTCATATTAATATAATTTTTGTTTTTCTATTTATTGTTAATATTCCTTATTTATGGTATAATTTCTTTGAGGAGAAAATAAAATGATCGAATTGTTATCGCCTGTTGGTGATTTTGAATGTTTAAAAGCTGCGGTTCAAAATGGTGCAAACGCAGTATATTTTGGTGCTTCTTTATTTAATGCTAGAGCTTTTGCCTCTAATTTTGATGATGAAGCTTTAAAAAACGTTATACATTACGCAAAACTCAGAAATGTAAAAACGCACTTAACTTTAAATACTCTTATAAAAGAAAATGAATTTGAAGATGCATTTAACCTTGCTAAAAAAGCTTATGAATTAGGAATAGATGCTATTATTGTTCAAGATTTAGGACTTGCTTCAACACTCATTTCTTCTTTTCCTGATTTAGAAATACATGCAAGTACTCAAATGACAATACATAACCTAGAAGGTGCAATCCAAGCTCAAAAACTTGGATTCAAAAGAGTTGTTTTATCCCGTGAACTTTCAATTTCTGAAATTAAATATATTTGTAAAAATTCTAAAATAGATATTGAATGTTTTGCACATGGTGCTTTATGTATTTCATATTCTGGACAATGTTTATTTTCTAGTTTAGTTGGTGGTCGTTCAGGTAATCGCGGTAAATGTGCTCAACCTTGTCGTCTTCCATATGAATTAATTGATGATCAAGAAAAAGTTCTTGATAAAGGATATTTACTTAGCACTCGTGATTTATGTTCTTTAGAAAACTTACCTAAGCTTATAAATGCTGGTGTTAAATCTCTTAAAATTGAAGGTAGAATGAAAAGTCCTGAATATGTTGCAACTGTTACAAGAATATATAGAAAATATATTGATTTAGCTTATAAATATATAAAAAATGAAATTGATGAATATAAAATTGATTCAAATGATATTAAAGAGCTTATGCAGGTATTTAATCGTGGTGGATTTTCAAGTGGTCATCTTCAAGATGAAGAAAACAGAGATTTAGTCTTCAAAGAAAAACCTAATAATATGGGATTATATTTAGGTAAAGTCATTAAATTCAATTCTAAAAAAGGATTAGTTACTTGTAATCTTAAAAACAACATTTCAATAGGTGATTCTATTTCATTTGAAAAAGAAAATTCTAAGTATACTATTTCTGAACTTATGAATAAAGACTTTCATAATATAAAATCTTCTGAAAAAGATTTTATTGTTACTTTCGGAAGAATGAAAGGAAATATTAATATCAATGATAAAATTTATAAAATCTCTGAAAAAGAACTTTCTAATAAAGCTATTCAAAGTTTTTCAAAAGAGTTTATAAAGATTCCTTTAATTTGCGACTTAAAAATAAAAAAAGGACAAAATATTTTATTAAAAATAGATTGTCCTACTAATAATAAACATTTAGATTTCGAATATGATTATTTGCCTGAAGAATCAAAAAGTTCACCTATCAGTAGAGAAAAAATTATTAATCAATTTTCTAAAACACAAGATACTTGTTTTGAATTCAAAAATATAAATATAGATTTAGAAGATAATGTTTTTATGCCTGTATCTATTTTAAATGACATTAGACGAATTGCAATTTTAAAAATCCAAGAATTAATCATAAATAGTTTTTACAGAAAATCTAATGATATCAAATTACCGGAAAGAAATATTGTTAATACTAATACCAATAATAATGATATGAAAATGTCTTTACTTTTAAATAATTTATCTTTAGATTTTAACTACTCTAATTTATCTATTTCTTCTATTGATAAATTATATATACCTTTAGAATATTTCGAAAATAAAAAATACTCTTCTCTTCTTTCTAAGATGTGTAATAAATTTAATTTATACATATATTTACCTTTAATAATGAGAAATAATTATCATTTTGATATTAATAGATTTAAAACTATTTTACAAGAATTTAATATAAAAGGAATTGTCTTATCTCATTTATCTAATATAACACTTTTAAATGAATTAGATTTTACTAATTTGGATATAGTAGCTAACTATACTTTTAATGTTTACAATTCTTATACAAATGATATTTTACAAAAATTAAATATAAGTACCTCTACTATATCACCCGAGCTTGACAAAACTGCTATAACACATTTATGTAGCTACTCTATGATAAATAAAGAATTAATTGTGTATGGAAATACACCTTTAATGACAACAAATTATTGTCTTCTTGGTAAAAGCAATAAGTGTTACTCTTCTTGTACAAATAACTGTTTATCAAATAATAAATATTATATCAAGGATAGACTTGGACTAAAATTTAGAATAATCCCTAAAAAAGGGATTACAACAATCTATAATTCTAAAACACTTTCTATAGAGTATTCTGATTTTAATATTAATTCGTTAAGAATAGACATTATAGATGAATCAATTGATGAAATAAACAACATCATTTCACATGTTAAAAACAATAAAAAACTTGAAGGTAAAAATTACACTAATGGTAATTTGAATAGAGAAATTTAATTAATTCTAAATAAAAATAGACTAGTTAATTGCTAAAAAATCAATTAATTAGTCTATTTTATATTTTCGCTGCTAAACAGCCATCTGTTTTCATTTTAATATTAGATTATTTTTTGTATATTCCTAAAACTCCCTTTCTACAAATACAAAATCGGACGAAAGCTTCCATTTGCTATTGCACGATCTGATGTACTACGTCGATTTTTTGTACTGTAATTACTATTACTATAAATACCTCCTCTAGCTACACACTCAGTAGATGTATTAGAAGTTTCCGTGTCCCATTCAAAACAATTACCTGACATATCATATATATTACATATTTTATCTCCACTTGTTCCTGTTGTAATTGGTAATGAACCTTTATTTAAACTAGTTTGTTTAGAATATGGAAGCAAATCTTCTGTTTTAATTCTATCATCAAATGTTTGCTCAAATAATATTGCTGTATCCCATGCAAAACTATTTATTAAAGCACTTTTAAATGTTTTTCCATTATACATGTTTTCTGATTTTATTTTAGCATTTTCTTTTAATATATAATTATATACTTGTTGTTCTGCTTTACATACTAAAGTTCCTTCTGTCTCGCTATCTCTTGGTTTATTATTTGCAGTTGCTAAACTATCTCCTGCCTCATATCTTCCTATATAATATCCATGATTTTCTTTTACACTTTTTACAAACGTTGTATCTAAATTTTCCTTCTCAATATAATACTTAGTAGCTGCTGAAGTTAATTTTAATTGTTCTGTCGATTTCGTTTTAGTTAATGTATTATCCACATTACCCTTATCATCAAATACATATCTTGCAATTTCTATACTATATATTTTTATTATATTATTTTCTACTTTCTTTACATCTCCTACTGGTATCCATACAAATTGGTTCCCTTTTGATGTATTATCATTTGCTAATACATCTTCTATAACAATTCCTTGTGTGACATTGCTCGCATCTGATGTTATTTTAAATCCTTTTGGTAATACAAACACATTTCCATATTCATCTATTACATTTGTATTTTCACTTGCTCCTCCTGCTGTTAATGATAATTCTGATATTTTTGTTCCTTCTATCATGCTTCCATCTGTTAATACTGCATATGATTTTCCATCTTTTTTTACTATTGCATCTTCATATTTATAACCTAATTTACTTAATTCTGTTCCTAATTCCGTTTCATTTATCTCTCCATTTTCGTTCATCATTGCTGCTTGTAAAGCTAACCTTACTGTTTCTTCATCAGCTGCTTTCTTTTGAGTTTCCTTTGCACTTGTTGCTTTTCCTGGTATTCCATCTTGACTTGATATCATTGCTATTGATACCCCTGCTAAAATTAATAAAACTATTATTGTTATTACTAATGCTATTAATGTTATTCCTCTATTATTTTCTAATTTGTCCATAAAAATACATTTCCTCCTATGTTCTTCTATTTGAATACACTTTAGCATGTATGCCACTTATTTTGATTTTCTATCTTTTTTTATTCTACAAAATAACCACCGGACGGAACCCATAGGTAGAATCGGCAGCACCAACTGTACCATTAGTATAAAATACACCACTACCAAAATCATCATTCCAGTAACCACCACGGCGTATAAAAGATTGAATAAATGTTCCCATTAGCATAAAATCGCCATCATATAATCCTGTTTCATATTTTGTAGTTCCGTGATTTGTTTCTATTACATTTCCATTATCATCATATGTTGCTTTTAACCATACTGCTATATAAGTGTAATTTGTCTCATTTTCTTTCTTATATTCTCTATATCCATAATACGAAAAATTGTTTTCATCAATCACTTCATATATAGCATCACCTTTTATTTTTTTCATAAATTGTACTCTATCATATGCGTATTTTGCAAGCTTTTTATTCATCTCTGCTATTTTTGTATTCATTTCTGATGTTGCTGTTATTCCATCTTTCATAGCCCACGTTTCAGCTCCATTTGTTTTTTCATCTTCACTTACATCATATTTATCCCAATATGCTGCAAATTCATTATTTAATTTATTTCCATTAAATAAATTTACTTCTTTTCCTTCTATTGTTATTTTTCCTGCATATATGTTTAAATTACTACTTTCATTATCCCAGTATGCTGCTACTCTTTCCCATGCTCCTCCATTTAAATCATATATTCCTGTTACATTCCCTGTTGTACTTTGTGCTATATTGGTTTTATAATCTTTTGCTCCTGTATATGAATGATACTTTCCTTGTGAATCAACACTTTTTTTTCCTGATTGGCTTGCCCCTGGTATTACTCCATATTGTGATGCTGCTAAATACGCTACTGCTCCCCACTCGTTATTTTTCATTAAGTGTGTATTTGTCGAGCTTGATAATTTATATATATCTTTGCTTTTCATATTATAACATACTTCAAATGATTTTCCTATGCTTATATATCTCCAACTTTCTGCATTTGGTAATACTTTTACTGTTTTACTTGACGCATTATTATTGTTTGCTGTTGTT
>CAKPQH010000016.1 GCA_934178475.1 uncultured Clostridia bacterium | reverse complement strand
TATTATTTTGTGGCACAATTGTAAATATATTATATCTAATTTTTTAAAATTTATTCAAAAAAGAGGCTGTAAAAAAGTCCCTAACCAAATACAAAAAATGCTTGAAAATCTTTCACGCATTTTTGTTTGGAACTTTTTACAGTCTCTTTTTGTTTCTTAAGTGATTAAACAAAGAAAGAATAGTAACAAAAAACACTTTTGATGAAACAACATATTTTGCACATTATTGAACATGAAACTTTTATTTATCAAAATATTTTCTTATAAATTCAATAGTGAATTTTTGTACATATTCACCAACATTTCTATTATATTTTTCATGTAATACTTCGTTATTCGAAATAGCTCTAAAAGATATTGTTGGTATATTAAAATTTGATGATATTTGGTATATCGCAGCACCTTCCATCTCTTCACAAAGTAATCCATACTTTTCATGAAAAAACATAATTCTGTCTGCTTCTTTATTCCAGCAGTCTCCACTAGCAATCTTTCCATAATGCACACCACCAAAAGAATACATATTTTCCACTTCTTTTGCAAGATTCAAAAGTTTCTCATTAGATTTCAATATCAAAGTACTTCCTTCAGTAAAATCTTCCAACCTCCAACTCAATGAATTAGAACCTTCACCATTTAATCTTTCAGGTGTAACAAACGAAGAAATATTAATAATTTCACTGGCAATTACTAGATCATTTGCACATACATCCTCTCCATATCCACCAGCAACACCAATGGCGATTATACATTGAGGTTTATATCTTATAATTCCTAATGTAGTAGCACATGCCGCATTAATCGTTCCAATTTTTGAAACACATACCACAATCTTTTTATCGAACATATTGCCTACATAGAAAGTATAAATACCTTCTTTTTCGATAACTATATTTTTTAAACTATTTATAAATAGATCCAACTCAGCATCTTTCATAGCACCAATAACCATTATACATTCATCTTCAATTAATTCCTTATTCATTGCAAAAAATCCTCCACACTCCCACTATAATATGCACAAATTATATTACTTGTTCTCTTTATAATCAACTTAATAAACAAAGTAACATACGCTATCTTTTTATACTTTTCCTCACTTCTAATCTTTTTTAATATATTTTTCCACTAATTCAATCAGAACTTTTGTATTTTCCATGTTTCGATCACAAATTTCATTTTCTTATAAAAATTACTAGTATTATTTACAAATCATTAAGAGTAATATTACACACTGTTTTCAAATATGTGTTAATTGTATCAATATTGTATATCTTATTTTCAAAGCAATATCTCAAAATTATATACTTGCTCATGTTTTTTGGCAGAGAATATGTAGCTGAGTTTAATAAATCTTCATATTCTTGTAAATTCAAGTTAAGGGCAACAGCAAACATTGTTACAGTCCTATAATATGTATTAGAGTACTATACTAAAAAAATTTTTCGATTCATCTTCTAATTATATTTCTATGTAAAGAATCAAAAATTACATATGTACAATACATCTTTGAAATTCTATTTTAAGGAAAGCACTATTTATTATTTCATACAGTCCTTCTAATCCATCATACACACAATTAACACATATTTCTTAAACTATTCTATGTACTATTTACTCTTGCTCTTCTACATCAACAACTGGTATAAACACTTTTTTTAGCTTTATTGTATCTTTAAACTTTTCTGACATATCATCATAATATTTTAGTATCAAATCAACTAATTCACTTCCATTAATAGATTTTATTATTGGATGTTTTTCTAAATAAGTTTTTGCATTTTTAGCATAGTCAGACAAGGTTACAAATAGTCCATAATCACCCTCATCCATAGTACCTTTTAAAGATTGAACTGTAGATTCAGTAACGTTTCCATCTTGACTTTTCACTTGTACAATAATTCTTGGAGGTAGTTCGTCTTTATAAGCAATTATATCTCTTCCGTTATCGCCACCATGAGGACTAACTTTTGTTCTATATCCCATTGCATTTAATAAATCTGCAACCACACCTTCCAACTCATATCCTTTAAATTTTCTTTTTAACTCCTCTAATATATAATCTTTTGTGCTTTCTGATATTGTCTCCGAAGTAGCAAATGTATTAATATCACTTATTTTATTGTCTTTGGACTTTTTTTCATTATAAATAGCATTTATAAACTCCTCTGCATAATGTTTAACTTGAAAGAATGATAAAAATGAACCTATTTCATACAAGGCTCCTTGTGAAAAATTTTCTCTTGGCAACGACTTTAACCATCTCACCTTTCTCTTTTGACTATATTCAGATTCTTCATTATCAAAAAAGTATTCACTTTCAATCTGACCAATATTAATTTTTCTATCAAATTTAGTTGGGTACACCACATAATCACCAACTTTAGCCTCATTGACAAATCTAAATAATTGTCCAGCAGAACCCGCTATAGATTGCTTTGATTTATTAGGATAAGTTTCACCATAAGCTTTATAATATGATTCTCTATCTGGATTTATTTTGGATAAATCCCCCATTTTATGCCAACCTATCGCTATTACCTTGTTTTGCAATAATGATTCCTCATCACTTGTATTGTGAATTCCCCATACCGTTATTTTTTCATCCATTACTTTTTCTGGTATGCCACATTAGTTCGTACTAAAGTAATATACTCTCCTTTCATTAAAATTTTATATCATTTAACTTCATCATATCTTCTGAGAAATAATTTTCATTTTCTTTTTCATACTGTTTAGCTTTTTTCATTCTATCATAAACAGTCCTTTTATTCTATATAATTTAACTTTTTTCAACAAAATAATCTCTATGGTAATAACTCGTTTTTCGTTCAAAATCACTATTAAAAAATAGCCATACTCTCATTCAACCTAAGAGTACGGCTATTTTAAATTATGCTTTTATCAGCACCAACTATGTTTCTTATCTTTGACATCCAATTTAATAATCCATTAATTGTTCAATTATTCTAATAACAATTATTCAACTCCTGTAGCTATTACTGTAACAACAACTTCATCTTCCATATTATCATCAACAACTGTTCCGAATATAACGTCTGCATTTGTGTCAACCCTATTATTTACAAGCCCTATGGCTGTATTGACTTCGTTTAGTTTCAATGCTTGTTCTCCACCAGTTACATTAAAAATAATTCCTTTGGCATTATCTATTTGATATTCTGTAAGTGGATTATCTATTGCTTTCTTAGTTGCTTCAACTACTGCATTTTCACCTTTTCCTTTGCCAATTCCCATATATCCTTTTCCTTTATAATCTAGAACCGTTTTTATATCGGCAAAGTCCAAATTAATTTCTCCTACTGAAGTAATAATATCTGTGACGCTTTGAATTCCTTGCTTCAATACATTGTCTGCTACCTTGAATGATTCTTGCATTGTAGCCTTTGGATCTAACTTATCATTACATATAACAATTAAAGCATTCACATTATCTTTTAATTTTTCTATTCCTCTTTCAGCTCTACTGATTCTTCCTCTTCCTTCGAATGTAAGTGGCTTTGTTACTATTGCAACTGTTAATATTTCCATTTCTTTTGCTATCCTTGCTACAACAGGCAAGGCACCAGTACCTGTTCCCCCACCCATTCCTGCAGTTAAGAAAAGCATATCAGTATTTTCAAGCAACTCTCTTATTTCATTTTCACTTTCTAGTGCCGCTTTTTCACCAACTAAATCGTTGGCTCCTGCACCTAATCCATTGGTAGTTTCTTTTCCAATTTGTAACACATTTTTTGTTTCCGCTCTTTGTAATATTTTCGTTTCAGTATTAATTAAAAATGTTTCAACATTTTTAACTTTATCTTTAATGATGTTGGTTACAGCGTTGTTTCCGCCTCCGCCAACACCAATTACCTTGATTCTTAAATTATTTTCAGTTTCCATTTCTATTTTCATCTCCACCTTTTACATGATTTTGTAATCATTTATATTCGCTCACTCTTGTTACTATTTTTATTACCCTCTTTGTTTCTAAAACAGGATATGGTGCATTCTCATAGAAATATTCGTTTTTCTCTTCTACTACTGCCAAACATTTTGTACCAGCTCTATCTACACATACTATATCACCAACTTTTATACTTTTATCATCTGAAATATATGCATACCTTTTTGAGCTATACAAGTCTACATATCTAACTTCAACATATGTATATTTCTTATTAAAGTCCACCATCTTTATCTTATTAAATGTATTTAATTCTCTTGTTAAATAACTATATAGATTCAATAATTGCTCTCTATCTATAGTAACTCCATACTCTTGCTTTTCATCTAGTTCAACTATTATTTTCATCTTTGTTTCATATTGATAAAATCTGAATTTTACTCTATTTAATTCAACATCTTTTGGATATCTATATTTGCTAAATAGCATATTTTCAACGTTTTCAATAATAGTGATTAGATCCTCGTATCTTATTTTTGAAAATGTCTCATAATTCAAATAATTGTTTTTGATTTTTAATTTTATACTATATTTCTTAAATTTTCTATACAAGTCAAAGGTTAAGAAACTATCTTTGTTTATTTTCAATATCATTGTCTTTACCTCCTTTCGCTATATACATTTTAAGTTAAAAAAATGCAACGCGCAACCCAACTGGTCACGCATTGCATACTTAACAATTACTTTTTAACTATAAATTATATCGTTTACTTGCTTCTTTGATTATTTTCTTCATTTCATTTCTTAATGATTCTGGCTTTATAACTTCTACCAAATCAATATTTCTCATTGCCCACATTTTAAAGCCTAATTCATTAGTATCCACTTTCAATCTAAAATATTCTTCATTTTTTGGTATCTTTGCTATAGTTACATTTCTTCCAAACGTATCAATTATTGTATCTAACAAAAGCACATGACATACCGCTTCAATCTCCGATTTTTGCCCTCCAAACATTTCTGTTGATGATTCAGCAAAATCTTGAATCTCACTCTTCTTCTTTTTGATTTCTATATCTTCATCAAGAATTTGTATATTCTTCATTCTGTCTAACCTGTAATTATAAAATTTTGTCTGTTCTTCTTTAATTGCTATTAAATAAAATTCCTGCTTACTATATACAATTGCATAAGGAGAAACTGTTGGTGTACTTACAATCTTCTTTTCAATTTTACTTGTTATAGCGTATTTCCAATACTCAAATTGTATTTTCTTGTGTTGATAAATACTATTTGAAATATCTTCAATATTTTTGATCACTTCAACATTTTCCGTTTTTGAATCATTCGCATATATTCGATACTCCTTTATTTTATCATTCTCATATACCGTTTGAATATTTTTACACTTCTTAATAATATTCTCAGCTATTGATGGAACAATATAATTGGCATAACTAAAATTATCTATGATAGCTCTTATTTCTCCTGGTTCAAAATCAGTTTCAGGATCTCTATGAATATAATAGCCTTTTCCATTGTCCTCTCTAGTACTGATATCATAATTTAATTTATATTTTAACAGATTAATATTTCTTCTAATGGTTCTTGTATCAATTTCCACATCATACAGTTCTTTAACTTTCCTCTGTATTTCTGTAGCCGAAAGCAAGTGATCCACATCACTGTACTTTTTTAGAACATTTAATATGTATAAAACATTTCCATTCTTCTCATATAAGTCCATGGCTATTTCTCCTTTTTATTCTTTTGTAAGAATTACTATATTCATTTACTATTATAATCTACGTTTAGCAAAATTTAAACACCAAAGATTTTAATTTGTCGGTCTACGCAATTTTAACCAGTAACTGTTGATATTATGTTAATTCTATGGTATAATTATGTATATCAACTTACTTTGTATATGTCCTCGTAGAGGCAACAAAGTTTCAACATCAACTATAATATAGGAGGATTCATGATGAAACTTGCTAACTTGATTGCGAATGGCACCATCTCCGTGGCAGATTTGGCAAACGCCCCCGAACTGATTGAACGGGCAAAGCTCGTAACCGACGGACTGAAAGCATGTACCCAAACTCTTCTTTTTCCGTTGGGGACTGAAGAACTACACTGCTTTTCGTACACCGATCGAGCTGGTGAATACTCTTCGTGGGGAACTGTTTCCCGTGATGGTACTTTCACCTGCTGGTGCAACTGGGGTGGCAACCATGAAATCGGCAGAGTAAATCTCAATAAGCCTGCCGAGGTATTTGTGGCATTCGACAATTATGAATTTGCTAGCGACCTGAAAAGGTTTCTCAAAGAGCAAATTCAAAAAGCATGAACAAAAAGCTATTGGCTTCTGTCCGCTTCGGCGGGCAGTTTTTTTATGTGCGTTTAATATATTTTTGTGTGGAATGCTGTATAAAAATGAAAAAAATAAACTTCCACACTTCTCATGAATGTAGGAATTTACTGCTCCTGTCATTGTGAGGAATAAAGCTGAGCCGACAACCTTCGGGCAATACGAAGTTACTTTTCCGTATTGTCTGTATTTTCTATATTTTCTGTATGTTCTGTCCTGTCTGCACTTAAGCCACTTTATGTAATTTTCAATTTTCCGTATTTTCTGTATTGTCTGTCTTTTCTGTATGTTTGACTGATATTTGACTGATATTTTTTCATAATTGATTCAATCATAATCTTGCCAAAATACACCATTTTTGTTGAAAACATTATGTAAATATGATATAATATATATTAGCAAGTTATCTTGTGTATATCCTCTGGTGAGGCAACAAGTTCTTGACTATATAATTATCGCAAATGCGAGGAGGAAAGAAAAATGTTTGGGATTCAGATTAAAAAAATCTATCAGGAAGGTCTCGCGACAGAACGCATCGAGGAAGAGACTCTTGAACTCATGCGCACTTTGGCAGAAAACAGGTATGCCAAAGTGAAGGCGTTTCATTTCCGAACTGCCTATTCGTACGATCTGTATTGTGACTTAGATAGAAAGTCAATGCTCCCACTGGAGTACATGCTCGCTATCAAGGCAGGTGCCCATCACTATCCCGATGATTGCATCGTATATGAAGTCTTTGATGGGTGCAAGACTTTCTATGTTCTGTGTAGCGGTGAGCGGTTCACCGTGAGTAAGTCCATCGAGCTAGAATAATCTAATTCCAACAAAAAAACAATACGTTTTCTGTTCGCTTCGGCGGGCAGTTTTTTATTTTCTGTCTTTTCTGTATGTTTGACTGACATTTGACTGATATTTTTGCAAAATAGGGAAAGAAGCAAAAAAAATGAATCACCAGAGCCCTTGAGGTTCTAGTGATTCACTCGATTTTTGGTTGCGGGGGCAAGACTCTTTCCTTACGACCTTCGGGTTATGAGAATTCAATTAGCCATTTTTGAAGTTTATTGAAATGTTTAGTTTTTATTGAAATATAAGTGTTTATAGCACTTTTCTTTTACTGAACTCTTGTGCGATTTTAGGACATTTTTGTGGGCTTTTGTCCCCTTTCTGTCCCCAAGATTTTGAAAGTCTTGTCGCACAAGATGTTCAAATATACATTTGCAAATTGGGGACATTTTGAATTTTATATAATTTGGAGGTTTTTTATGAATAATTTTAGAGAAGTTAATGATGATATTATTAAGGAATGGTTAGAATTTAGAGAAGAAACTGCATTTTGCAATATGACTCCTCAAGATAAAAAATATTGTATATATTTTGATGAATTAGCTGAAAAGATTTTGAATAATGTGCCAAAACAAAATAAAAAATATGTTCAAAAACAACTTGATCAGCTTGATAAAAATTTTATGGACTATCTTTGCTACTGGAATGAGAAATATTATAAGAATGGTTTTGTAGATGGGATAGAACTGATTAGTGGATGTTTTGGAGAATAATTTTAAAAGGCGAGTTAATTCTCGCCTTTTATATTGGACTTATTTTATTTTTAATAAGATGAACATCTTTATTATCTTCAATATGTTTTATAGTAGATATAATTTTATTTTGACATTCTGGAGACCAATAAATTTTTAATTTTTCCTTTGCTCTAGTTATTGAAGTATAAAAAATACTATGCGTAATTAATTCATCAATTTCATTTGTTATTATAATTTTTACAGAATTATACTCTAAACCTTGTGATTTATGAATAGAAACTGCATATGCAACCGAGAAAGGTACAATTGTTGCTAAATCAGAATCATTATCCTCATCTGCATTTCTATACTTATTGACATAGAATTTTACAATTGATTTATTATTTTCAGATTCTCCTACCAATTCTAAATCTAAAAATTGTATTTCTAATTCATTAATTACTTTATCTATTTCTACTGAGAACCAAAATCTAAACTCATCTTCTTCTATATCTATAATTTTTCCCTTTAAATTATTATATATTACTGGTGAAAATCTATTAGTATCTCCAAATATAATTGGATCTCCTACTTTATAAGTACCTAAATCTAAAACTATTGACTTGTTTTTATTCTCATTTTGCAAATAGTAATTTATGCTATTTATTCCATATAATCCATCATAATTTAGACAAAGTATAATTTCGTCTTCATCTTGCTTTTTAAATATTTCTTCACTAATTTCTTCCGAAAATTCTTTCTTTACTAACATTTCATCAACTCTATCATCGCCATTCCTAACCAATTCCCACAAATCTAGCAATTCTTGTTTTGTACTTCTCCATGTAAAGTTTAATTCAAATACCGATGCTGGATTTACTAATTTTTTTGATAGTGTAAACCAGTTTCCAAATGTAATTGATTCAATCTGATAAATATCTCCTGCAAGCAGTATAGCACTAAAATTTGCCTTTTCTAAAATTTGTCTCATATCCGAATTACTAATTGTACTACATTCATCAATAATTAAAATGTCACATTCAGTATTATTATTGGATTCACTAATAAACTTATGTACTGTCATAAAATCAGAGTTTTGATTGTTTACATTACTTTTTAGGTTTTCAACAGCAGAATTTGTATTAGCTAAGCATATTTTTCTTTCATTACTATAAAAATATGTCAAATGTTTAATCAGAGTAGTTTTACCTGTACCAGCAGCTCCATATATTAGAGCAACTGTACTATTTTCATACATATTTAACAATATATTTTCTTTTTCTGGGCAATTAATTAAGTAATTTCCTTGATTTATAAAACTTTGAAATGATGCTTTATATCCTCTTATTCCATGATTTGTCAAAAAGTTCAACTTATTAATTATATTAATAGTGTCATCTTCATATCCATGAATATATAAATTATTATTTTCTATTACCAAACACCTATTAGGTTTATGTTTATAATATATTTTATTATTATAAGAATTGACCAATGTAGGTATATCTCCAAATTTTCTAACCTCATCTATACTTGTATATAATTTATTATTTTGCTCTGTATTCTTCTTTATATAACCTGCTAATAATTCATCATTTCTACCTTCTATAGGAACTATATCTATCAAATCATATATTGTTGGATTATGATTTATTAATGATGATGCATATGGCATTTCCTCAAATGGAATACACCCAAATTTCAAGTATAAATTCGATAGGATAGAACAACTGTCTAATGCAAGCTGATCCTTTATAATTCTATTATTGCAATTATATAATAAATATCTTAGTACAACATGTCCTTTACTATTATTTTTTATATAATATCTACAGTTATCAATCAAATCCAATATTCCAGTTGTTGTTGAATTACTTTTTATTTTTTCTTTTATTTTATCATAATATATATCATTTATTGTTGCTAAATCTAATAAACTATATTGTCCTTTTGTTAACAAGCTCATAACTTCTGTATATTCTTTGTTATTTGCTTTATATTTTTTATTAATTCCAAAAACCTTATAAAAATTATTTATTTCGCATTCTCTTATAGCGACAGACCAGTTGTTTATTATATTTATTGCCATGTCTCTCCCAAGAATATTTACTTTTGCTTTAACAATAGACAACTTTATTGAATAATTTGGCATAATATGCATTCTAGTAAATGCTATAATTTTATCATACTTATTAACCTTATCTTTAGCTGGTGATAAAGTAACTTCATAATATATTTTCCCATTAACAAAAAAAGTTTTTAATTTTTGTACATAATATTTATCTCCACTGAATTGATCAGATGTATTAATTGGAACCTGTTTTATTACATCAGCAACCTTTTTATAATAATCACTAAAAGTACTATCTAAATCAAGTGGAAAATCAGTTATATTATTTAGAATATCTATGTTATAGAATATCTTCATATAATCCTTTAATAATATTAGATATTTATAATATTTAAGCATAAGCCTTTCTGCAGAATCATCGTTTTCTATGTAGTGTGATCTTGATATCTGCAGATAGTAATGGAATCTTTCAATAAATTTTATTCTTCCCCTACTTTTTATATAATCTAATGCAATTCTAACTGTTCCATTATCATAATTAATTATTTCTGTTTTTCCTGTTAAATATATCTTAACAGCAATATATTCTACAAAAGTTCTTAATGCATTTAATAAGTTTTGAGATAAGAATCCTCGATCATCAGCAGAAAATCTATCTATATTTCGTTCAATATTTGAATTAGCTTCCATTATTTTTTTATCTATACTATTAAAATCATATTTTTCTTCAATTTTTATCATATTAATTAATCCCTTCTCATATAATGTAAAAAGCAAAATAATTCTGTAATATATAATTACTATTATTTTGCTTTTCTTTAGTTTATTTATTTCCAATATAATATTTAATCATCTCTGTGTATTGATCTTGCGCATTTAAACAAGTATCTATTAAATATCCTTTTTCTTTATTAGTTTGATATTGATTTAACCCTCTATAATAAAATAATTTATCCTTGTCTAGAATAATAAACGGTACTATATTATTTTTTAAACATTCTTTAAATGCAATTATTCTACCGATTCTCCCATTTCCATCTTGAAATGGATGTATCTTTTCAAATTTAGCATGAAATTCTATTATTTCATATATTGTAACTTTTTTCAAAGACTCATACCATTCTAATAGTTTTTTCATATCTCTCTCAACATATTTAGGATCTGTAGTTTTTAGTCCCCCCACTTCATTTGGTAATTTCTTATAATCTCCAACGGCAAACCAATCTTTTCTACTATCTGATGTTCCTTCTTTTAATATCTTATGAAATTCTTTTATCATTCTTTCTGTTAGTTTTTTATCTGCTATATCTAACATATAATCAACCAATTTAAAATGATTAGATGTTTCTAAAACATCATCTAAATCTGTTATTGAGTCTTTTTCTGCTAATAATGTATTAGTCTCATAAATATATCTAGTCTGATCTTCTGTAAGTTTACTTCCCTCAATATGATTAGTATTATATGCAAAAGTAATTTGAGTATTATGATATAAATTACCTTTTAATTTCATATTTTTTTGTTCTCTTAACACTTCTAAAATATTTATTTTAGATATATCAAAATCATCTTCTTTAATTAATTCATCAACTGATATCTCAAACAATTCAGCTAATTTTTTTAATGATTCAATATTAGGTTCTAAAGTTCCTGCCTCATATTTGGAAATAGTTGCTGCTTTTACTCCTAATGTTTCTGCAATTTCACTTTGAGTCATTTTTTTATTTTCTCTATATAATTTTATTTTTTCTCCTAACATAATAAAAACTCTCCTTTTTGATTATAATAATATTATATCATATTATTTCCAAAAAGGAAAGTTTTTATTTGTTTTTTATATTTATATTCCAAAATTGAATACATATTTTAAAATCCAACTTGTCCATTCATAAGTAATGGCAATATATAATCTCTTAAATTAGACAATTCTTTATTTTCTTCTCTACATTTTTTTATTTTTTCCAATGCTATTTTTACTTTACTTATATACATATCTGAAAATTTTTTCTCCGGAATAATAACATGTTTGTCTTTTAAAAACTTAAAATATCTCGAATACCCTTGACTTACTAATTGCATATTAGAAATTTGCATATATAATAAATAATTTGGCAGTTTATCATCATATGAATTAAGTATTTGTGTTCCATCAGCTCCTCTTGCAAAATTAAAATTAACATATTTTACAATTTTAGTATGATCACCAAAAACAACGCAATCATTTAATTTTAATAAATCTTCTTCTTTATCTGTATATCCACATATATAATTACTGCTTTGGTCAATAATAGGAAATCTACCATCTTTTTTATACTCTGATGATGTGTACTTATAGGTATTGGGGATTTTAGATAAAATATCTCCTACTTTTCTTACATTCCACCTTTCAGGAATTTCTTTCTTCAGTTCCTCATTCCATATCATCTTTCCACCAGATAATTTATATGGATTTCCATCTTTATTTGGAAATTCATATTGTATAAACCAATATTCATATATTATTTTTGCCATTCTCTCTAGTTCTTTACATATAGTCAAATTATTTTTAATCTTGTTGTCTATTGTTTTTAACACATTACCGATCTTTCTCTGAATATTTATTTCTGGTAATTCTACAACATAATTCCTAATTATATTTACTCCCGGCAAATGTTTTAATACTGAATTGTTACCCTTAGTAATTAGTGCTTTTTTTATTACAGATTTAAACAAATAGTAAAAATAATTACTATCTACTACTTCATTATTTAATGTTATTCTTAACAAAGAAGAACTAATAATACCTCTTTCTTTTACATTTTTTAGTTGAAATATTTCTCCTAATGTTCCATCACATGTAACAATAAAATCATTTTCTTTTATCTCGTATCTTGACATTTTTTTATCAAAATATTCTTTAGATATATAATACTCACCGACATCATTATCCTCTTTTAAAATATTTTCCTGTAAATAAACCTTATATGTATTTTTTCCTTTAGGAACGTACAGACTTTTTTTCAAATCACTTCCAAATGGTCCTTTTAATAATCCTTCTTCACCTAAAACTATATCTTTAAATAAATACTTAGTCATATTTTAATTCCCCCAATCGCTGTCTTATTTCATCTTCCAATGTCTTGCCTTCAGAGAAATACTTCTCAAGATTATTTGAGAATTCTTCAATTTTATTATTAAATTCTTCTTGTGTTAGTTCAACATATTCTATTTTAACTTCAAAATACTGTCCTGCTGAAAATGAACAATTCTTTTCCTTTAATTGTTCATATGTTACTTCTACACTAAAATTATCTACAACTTCTTGTTTTGCAAAAGCTTCTACTATTTTTTCAATTTCATCTTCTCTTAAAACTGTTCTTTGATTTTTTCCATCTTTTACTTTATTACCTAATTTAGATGCATCTACTAATAATACCTTTCCACCTTTGTTGGCTCTATCTAGAAACAATACACTAACATTAGTTCCAGTAGTAGCAAATATATTTGATGGCATTGATACAACGCCTTTTATTATCTCTTCTTCTACTAGTTTCTCTCTGATTTTTTTCTCAATTTCTGATTGTGCTGTTAAAAAGCCTGTAGGAACTACTATCGCTGCTTTACCTTTTTTACTTAAAGAATAAATAATATGTTGTATAAACATTAAATATATGGCCATTTTATCCTTATCTTTATTAGGAATTTTAGGTACTCCTGCGAAAAATCTTTCTCTCAATTTGTCATCAGCTAGTTCATCTCTATAATCACTAAAATCTGTTTTAAAAGGTGGATTGCTAACTATATAATCGAATTCTGCAAGTCTTGTTTTTGTTTCATTATAATGTGCTGGTTCAAGCAATGTATTGCCATGAACAACATTACCTAATGAATGTACTAAATTATTTAATATAAGGTTTAATCTTAAAAATTCATTTGATTTTTGAGATATATCTTGAGTATATATAGTACAATTTTCCTCTCCTATCTGATGTGCAAGAGCTAACACAAGTGTTCCAGATCCTGCTGATGGATCATATACTGTTACATTTTCTACTTTTTCATCATCCTTAACTAATATTCTAGCTATTATTCTTGCAATTGAATTTGGTGTATAATATTCTGCATATTTACCAAAATCTTTGTTATAATCTTTTATTAAATATTCAAACACAATAGCAAATGCATCATATTTTTGTTTAAATAAATTTTCAAAACTGAATTCTACTAGTTTGTCTATTATTGCTCTTGTAAAATTATTTTTCTTACTTGTTTCTGTAATATGTTGTGATATACCACCAAATAATCTTATTTTTTCTTTTCCACCCGTTCTAACTGAAAATATATCTATATTAAAGTTTGCTATATCTATTAAAGTATCATCAAATAATTTATAGAAATCTTCATCATTTTTGTGTGAAAATAAATAAGAAATTAAGTGTTCTATTTTTAACTTTGCTGTATCAGGCCCCAATCTTAAAAGTAAAAATTCATAATCATCTTTCATTTTTTCTAATGCTTTTTCAACATCTTTTGGCTTATCTAGCTTTGCCAAATTATCATCTACTTTTTTTACTTCATATAAAAATTTATCATTTAAAAATTTATATAGAAAAACTTCTGTAATTATTTTATACTCACTAGGGCTGTTCCCAATACCATTATTTTCGGAGATTGATTTAAGTTCATCAATAAGTTCCTTTGTTTTGTTTATTATCTCTCTTTCTTCATTGTTCATTATCCTGCTAATTTCCTTTCCTCTATATATTCTTCTAATACATTGTTTGTTATAAATTGTATCTGCTCTATAGTTAATTTAACATTATATGCTAGTGATGTTTTTGCAATAATTGGTGTAATACTTCCGTGGAAAAAAGCTTCATTATCCATCAATTTATAATTTTTAACTAATATTTCATCAACCTTATGTTTTATTTCAAGTAACATCTGATTTAAAACAATATCACTAATATTTTCTATATTTGCTTCTTTAATTCTTTTGTGAATTCTCATAAATTTTATATCATTTTCATATTTTACGATTAACATCTCATCCTTACTATTTCTTTGTTTTATTCTTTCTCTTATTTTTTCTAATTCCAATATACTATTTTGCATTTCTTCAGATGTTAATTCTTCAATATTTTTCTTACTAAATATCCTTTTTAATTCTTCATATAGTGATATAAATTCAAGATCTTTTTTATCAAAATTTCTTTCAAGTTCTACTCTTGTTCTTTCAAGATTTTCTCTAAATTTATCTGCAATGACTAATTCTGATTCAGAAATTTTTCTAAAATTAAAATCTATTTTATCTAAAGCCATGTTTAATAAGCCAATTATATTTTCATTGTTATTAATGTTTTCTGTTAAATTTAAAATGCTAATCCTATTAGTTACTTCATTTAATAATTTTGATACTTTGCTAATATCTATTTTATCTGTCAAATCTTCATATCCATACATTTTAATTAAGTTGTATAATATTTTGTAATTTTCTAAAGATTTTCTAATATCATATAATTCTTGCTTTGGTAGTTCATTTATTTGTTTTGTAAAGTTCTCAAGATTTTCAGTATCAAATATAAATAATTTATTCTTTAAATCTATTATATCTTTTTCTATTTCATCTTTATCTTTGAAGATGTTTGCATAGTTAGTAAATTCATCTCCTAGTTCACTTTGCAATTCTTCAAAATATGCTTTATTTGTTTTATCAAATTCCGCTCTAATATCTGCAAAGTCAACAACATATCCATATCTATAATCTTTGTATGGTCTATTCACTCTAGTTAATGTTTGTAATAAATTATGTGCTTTTATAACTCTTCCTAAATATATCTTTTTTAATCTAGGTGCATCAAATCCAGTTAAAAGCATATTGTAAACTACCAATACATCTATTTTTCCTTTTTTAAAATCATCTTGTTCGGTTCTTCTAGTTTCTTTATCATCTTCATCATGGAGGATTAAAGCTGATGTTATTCCTTCATAATTGTTAAGCTCATCAAAAACTGCTCTTGCTTGTTTAGATGAATCGCAAACTATCATTGCTCCAATTGAATTATCATTTAACCTAATTTTAGTTTTATTAAAATCATTTGCAATATATTTTACTAATGCTGATACATATTTAGGATGAGAATAAATATCTTCTTTCTTTGCCATTCCTTTAATTGCTTCAACTTCTTTTAATGCTTCATCTAAATATGACCTATATGATGTTTCAATTCCTTCTCGAATTAATTTTAATGTATATCCATCAGCTATTGAGCGATTATAGTAATATTTATGTATATAATCTCCAAATACATCTTTTGAACTATATCCATTGCCTATTAAAGGTGTACCTGTTAATGCTATCATAATTGCATTTCTATCTGATGCCATTAAATTTGCAAGAAATGAACCTTTAGGATTGTAACTTCTATGAGCTTCATCCATAAAGTAAATTCTTTGAACTTCTACATTGTAATCAGATGGTTTAACAATTGATTCTTCTGAAAATTTTTGTATGTTTATAACTGTTATTGTTAATTCGCCTGTTGTTCCAATTTCTCCAATTGTTTGTATATTTTTAATAAATTCTTCTTTTGAATTTACTTTTTCCACTTTTAGTCCTCTTGCTGTGAATTCTTTTGAAGCCTGATCTAATAAATCTAATCTATCAACAATAAAATAAAATTTAGCAATTTTGCCCTGCTTTGCAAAATAATCAGTTAAATATTTTACATTAAAGTATGTTAATGCTGTTTTTCCACTTCCTTGTGTATGCCAGATAATCCCTTTATCTATACCTTGTTCTAGTTTATTTTCTATAGCAAGAGTAGCAAATAATTGTGGATATCTCATTATATGTTTTTGGATTTGTATAATTCCGTTTTTATCTAATTTCTCTACATACGCAATTCCATATTTTAATATTTTTAGGAATCTTTCTTTTGTGAATAAGGATGTTATTATTCTATTGGTTGGAGTATTTATATCTAAATTAGTATTATATTCTGCTGTTCCTTTAAGTGTAACATAGTTTGTGTCAATTAAAATCTTCTCTTCTTCAGTTTGGTTAATCGGTTTAATATAATTTATTATACCTCCATCTTCTTCTCGAAAGCAATTAAAGAACACATTACTATAGCTACTTGTACCATAAAAAGCACCTTGTATTGGAACAATAGATTCTTCATCGTATTCATCATTGTTAGAAAATACAAGTAATTGTGTAAGATTTGCAAACTTTTTAAATTTAGGATTACTAAATCTCGCATTTATTCTATTTCTTTCTGCAAGTATTCCTTCTCTATTATTAGGCTTTTTAACCTCAATAAAAGATAATGGAATTCCATTTATTAGTGGGATAATATCTGGTCTAAATTCATCTTCTCCATTTTTATATGTAAGTTCTGTAACTACATTAAAAACATTATTATCTATATCTTCGAAATCAATAAATTTTATTCCATTAAATCCATTTATTAAAGTATTGTAAAATGCTTTCCCTAAATCATCATTTGCTAATTGTATTTCAAGTTCAGCTATTATTTTATCTGATTCTTCCATCGAAAAATTCTTGTTATTTATTTTATTTATGCTTTCACAAAATATATTTTTGAAAATATTTATATCCCCATCAATATTTTCTTTTTCATGTTTTAGTGATAAATATTTATACCCTAATCTTGTAAAATGAACAAGCGCTGGTATTTTTACTCTTGTATTTTCACTATGTTCCATTATATTTCCCCCAATATATAATTATTCGATTTTATTCTATCATAAAATACATTTTTTAACAACAAAAATAGAAGTATTTCTACTTCTACTTTTTTATCTTGATTTCAATAGGTACTTTATTTCTTATTTGTGTAATTATTGGCGTATATAAATCAACTTCTTGATTTGGAGTCTCTAAGGAAACTATAAGTGAATATCGTATTTTATTATTATATTTTTCTAATTTATTTTTTTCTTTCCACCATCCAGAAATTGGATATACTGCAATATAATTTGCTTGGCTAAGATCCGCTGCCGTTCCTTCCCAAATATCAGAATGTATTGAACCCAAGCATCTATTATTCTTTCCTAAAGTCCATCTGTCACTACCACTGCTTCCATTTCCTTTATCTTCATTATCTTCCCTCATCAATTTATTTATTCTCTTCTTAAAATCTTCCTCATTTTCATCAGAATTATTTACTTCAAATCTTAGATTACATGATGCATACTTATATTTATCTTTCCATCCTCTTTCTCCTGGTAAAGGTTCAATAAAATATGATAATGTTACTATCATCTTGACATTTTCTTCACCCAAATTCAAAAGGACTTCTTTAGGCCAAGGTAGCTTATGAAGATTCATTTCTTTAAGCTTAATTGAAGATTTTTCTTTAGTATATGGTTGAATTTCATCTTCTACGATCATATTAACACTATTATTACTACTTTTAATTGCTTTAGACAAATCTGGAATTCCGTATCCAAAAGTTCTTAGTAAATCTGAATATTCTGTTTTCTTTCCAGTTTTAATAAATCTCTCTATCATTTTGTCTGTCCAATTAGCAGAATGAACCATTAAGCCTCTAATTGTCTCTGCATTATAATCTTTATATTTTGCTTGTATTTCAGCTGCAATAAATGATGCCTGTGCTACAGCAGCGCTAGTTCCCCAAATTGTATCAAATATTCTCTCTGTTGGTTTATTATGAGCTGTTAACAATGATAAATCATCACATTGCAGTGAATTTAATGAATCTTTTAGTAAATTTCCACCTTCACACACAATGTCAGGTTTTATAGGCCATTTATTTGTATCCCATAATGCAGAAGAAGAACTAAATGGAGATAAATCTCCTGCATCAGCCAATGGTTGTCCTCCTTGTACATCTTCTGTTAAAGTTATTTTATCTGTATATGCTCCTACCGTTAATGCATTCCAAGACTGCCCTGGACTTTCGATACA
This sequence comes from uncultured Clostridia bacterium, assembly GCA_934178475.1. GTDB lineage: Bacteria > Bacillota > Clostridia > TANB77 > CAG-508 > CAG-269. The sequence goes on along the minus strand of CAKPQH010000016.1, from coordinate 2,836 downwards.
ATGGACCATACTAGCACCGAAATAACCCATTTTATCATTTTCCTCTTGTGTTGTATTTCCAGAAGATATTAAAAACACTAGTTTCTCATCCTCACTATATATTTGATTGTCAATAGCAGCTGACCATGATGAAGGTTTACCATCATTTGATTGATTTGTAGTAGTAGCTAAACAAATTATTCTCTTATTATTTTGTCTATTAATCTTTAATAAATTTATTACCTGGTCAGTTATATGACCATAAAGCTCTGGTTCATTTTGGCCTTTATCTGGCAAAATCTTTGCTGATTCCAAATCATGGTTTATCTTAATATTTTTCGTATTTTGTAATATATCTTCCAAATTAAAATATGCCGCTATACCAGCTAAATTCGTACCATGTCCATTATTATCAGCTGTAGTCCAATCCTCATTATATGTAACAACTGCATCATCTTCAAAAAAATCACTTATAATTATATTTTTAGTATTAACCCCTGTATCTAATATACTTACAGAAACATTACTATCTCGATTAATTTCCACTCTTGATTTTAAATCATTAACCCAATCACTTTGCTCTTTATTTGACATTCCCATAAAAAAATTTGCAGTTTCTGGGGCTAATCTTATCTCAGTTACAATATTTGTTTTTCGGATTAATTCATTCAAATCGTTTTTATTAGCTTTTACTAAATATACACTTCTTTCTTCAAAATTGATTTTTCCATCTTTAATTTCTAATGATAGCTCTTTACATTTTTTTATAAATTCTTCATCTAAATTTTTTCCTATATTTTTTATTTTATTTTGAATCCATATCTCACACCATTTTTTTGTAGTTTCTCTAGGGATATCATTTAAATCTCCAATCCAAAATGATTCAAGACTTACTGGTTTAATATTAGAAATACCATTTATTAGTTTCATATTTTTAGGATTACCTTTTTTAGTATCTTTTTCGATATCTAAATATTGATCAATCTTGTTTAAAAATACCTTTTCCGCTCCACTTGGTATAAATACAGTGGCACTAATAAATTCTTTCTTATTTTCACACACTCTTTTTTGTATGTTCATTATTTTTATATCATTTGCTGTATCTTCTAAGCTTTTGGTTATAATATCATACTCTGGTTCACCATCAAACTCTACATATGTACCATTAATAATTGCATTACTTTCAGGCACGTTTTTTTCTACACTAATCACATTTTGAAAACTATCTTTAATTGAATTTCCATGTTCAATCCTATTTCTTGGTGGTATCTTTTCGGTATTTCTTGAACCAGAAATAGGTGAAAAAGGAATAGCACTTTTACTGTTTATTATTTTAATATTGTCTAAATTAGAATTTTTCAACACTCATTACCTCCAGAAAAATATGCAAATTTTCTCTCTTTTATCATTTCTTTTAGTATATCTGTTTCTATTTTTCTTTTGTTAAGTATAGAAATCTTAACTGCATCTTCACATACTCTGCTGATTTCTGCATGACTGAGTTTTTTAGCTTCTTCTATTATTTCATCTGTTATTATTCTTTCGTTATTCAAGAAATTGGCTAATTTATTTTCCATCAAAATTTTAATTTCTTCTTCTGTTGGTATATCATAATGAATAATATCATCAAATCTTCTAAATAATGCCTTATCCAATAATTTTGGATTATTTGTAATTGCTATAATTATACTGTTAGATGTATCTTGTTCAATAAATTGTAAAAATGAATTTAAAACCCTTCTCATTTCTCCTACATCATTTTCCAAACTTCTTTCTGAAGCAATAGCATCAAATTCATCAAATAGGTAAACTCCCTCATTTTCTGATATAATATCAAAAATTTGTCTTAATTTTATACTAGTTTCTCCCATGAATTTTGTAACAAGTTTATCCATTTGAATTGTATATAGTGGATAATTCAACTCTGAAGCTATTATTCTTGATGTCATTGTTTTTCCTGTTCCTGATGGCCCTTCTATTAATATTTTTCTTCTACTTTGCAATCCATAGCTTAAAAGATTTTCTTTTTGCTTATTTTCTTTTATTATTCTTTTTATTCTGTTACGCAAATTATCATTAACTACAAGTTCAGATAATTTAGTGTTTGGAATACTAAATTGTAATAGTTCTAGCTGGTCATTACTTATATTTTCTCTTCTCAAACTATTTCTCTTTGAATTTTGAATTATATCTTTTAATTCTTTAGCAAATTTAGTATGCCCATTTTTAGCTTCATTTGCTGCGATCTGCAATACTGTAGTTCTGAATTTTTCTCCATCTTTATCAAAATGAGCCAAAACTAATGATTTTATTTGTTTAGAATTAGCCATAATTACACCTCTTTCTATATATTATATATATTTTTCAATATTTTTTCAACTTTTTCTATCGTTCTCGTATTTCTTTATAAATTTTTTTATTGTTAAGTATTTTCATATATATATCTGCAGGAATGTCTCCTCTCTGTTGTGCTGCTAAATCATAGAATTCTATTCTATCTTGTCCTATTAATTCCAAAGCATTAGCAATTTTTTCTTGTGTTTTTGGCTCAGGAGGATCTTTTTTTGAATTCATCAGCTGTAAAAGATATGTATGTGTTATTTCAGCTTTTATAGCAATTTTTCTTATTGAATTTTCATTTTTTTTGCATTTATCATTTAAAAATTCACTAAATTCGCTCAATTTTCTCCTCCTTAATGGTAACTGGTAGCTTCCAGTTACCATTAAATCATATTCTTATTTTAATGTCAATACTTTCAATTTTTTAATTTCTCCAAAAGATGTAGGTTAATCAATCATTTGTCACAAAATATTTAAAAATATATATTTTGAGTACCAAGTATGTCTTATGCTGATT
>CAKPQH010000015.1 GCA_934178475.1 uncultured Clostridia bacterium | reverse complement strand
TTTATCTGTTTCTGAACATACTACCCAGTTTGTTCCATTATACTTTATTGGTATCAATCCTGACTCTTCTGATGTGCCTCCTGTTATCCTCGGACTATTTGTTTTCTTTTCTTCATTATATCCTATTAAACTTGCTTCTCCATTATTTTCTATTAATTCACTTAATTCTGTTAACTGTTTTTGTTCTCTTTTAGCAGCCTCTTCGTTTGCTTTTTTTGCATTAATTGCCTTATTTAATATTCCATCTTGATTTGTTATCATACTTACTGTTATTCCTGCCAAAATTAACAATACTATTATCGTTATTACTAATGCTATTAATGTAATACCTTTAAAATCTTTTTTCATTTTTTCTCCTTTACTTCTGTTTTTTCATTTTATCTTTTCTTCTTTGTTTTTATTTTATGCATATTTACTTTATTTTCAATGTTTCTAATTTTACATTCATATATCTTAAATTTTAAAACAATTCGTTTTACAAGTCAATAAAATCTATTTATCTTTTAAAATTGTATTTTTATTGTAAAGTTTTGGCAATATTTTTATATTATATTTTTCATCTTATCTCTTCTACACTTGCAATCTTGTAACTATCAAAAGCACTCCCAAAAACATTGTGTTAAATATAGTAAGCATTAATAAATACTTTCCAAAATTTTTTGGTTGGTGTTTTAAAAATTCTTTAAGCGTAATTAGACTTGCAAGTGATGAAATTAATATTCCTAAAGATCCAATATTTACAGATATAAGTAGTTCTTTGTAGCTTGTTGTAAATTTTGATAAAAATATTGCAGTAGGTACATTACTAATAAATTGACATGAAACTATACCTGCAAGCAAAGTATTTTTAACTACAATCTGTGATATAAAATTCTTTATTACATCTATTCTTGCGATATTTTCTGAAAAAACAAAAAACACACAAAAAGTTGCAATAAGAGCATAATCTACATCTTTAAATCTTTTTCTATCTATTATTAAAATTGTAATAACTATAATTAGTAGTGTAATTATGTGTGGTATTATTCTAAATATACTTAATATTACTATAATAAATAAAATTGCATAAATATATAATTCTTTTTTATGTATATTTATTTTTGAATTATCTTTTAATTTTAAAGGTTCATTTTTAACAAAATCACAACAAATATAAAGCAACACGGCAACAGTTATTGATTGTACTAACAGAATACTGAAAAACTCTGTTGTAGGTATATTATAATATGAATATAAATACAAATTTTGTGGGTTTCCATATGGTGTAATCATTCCTCCCATATTTGCCGCAATAGTTTGCATTATAAATGTAAATGCTAAATATTTATCATTTTTAGTTGAATGTAAAACAATATATGTAAGTGGCAAAAACGTTATTAATGACATATCATTTGCAACTATCATATCAAAGAAAAATGTTCCAAAAACTAATGAATATATGACCGCTCTTCTTGTATTAAATACAACCAATCATTTTTCTTGATATTAATTCAAATACATTTGTACTTTTAAGTCCAGCAACTACTGCTAGCATACAAAACAAACAAATCAATGTATCATAATCAAAATAACTTAAGTATTCTTTATCTATTGGTACAAAAAAGCAAGTAATTATTGTAAATATAATTGCAACTGTTAATACTACTTCTTTTTTACGAAATTTATTATCCCCTCTTTTAATTTCATTTGTATCTCCTCTTTTTACTTTTATATGCACTTTTATTTTGGAAAATCATTTTTACTTAATTTTATAATTAAATCCATGTCGTCATCTTCTGCTGCTTTATTTCTTCTTATTTGTCCACATTTTTTGCACTTAAAGATAATAACATAACCTTTTTTGTTATTTATTTCTAATCCTATCGGTTCTAAATCTCCTTGGCATTCTTCGGCTCTATCTCCCGGATTTATATCAACATGCTTTGAATGTAAACAATATGGGCAATGATTTCTACATGAATAACCTAATTTTGGAACTTTTCTTCCACAATTATCACAAATAAATTCTTCATCTATTACAGTAAAATTCCTTAGCATTTTCTTTTTTCTCCTAAAATTTAAAATTATTTTTATTTATAATAACATACTTTTTTATTTAATACTAGTTATATTTTTAAAAAATCATCATATAAATTACTAAAGTTTTTTGTACAAACATCGAATAAAGGGAGGTTATATATAGATGGAAAATCTAGGATTATATGAAAGTATTGCCAAAAGAACAAATGGTGATATATATGTGGGAGTTGTAGGTCCTGTTAGAACTCGGTAAATCAACTTTTATAAAAAGATTTATGGATTTACTTGTTATCCCTAATATTGATAATCAATATAAAAAAGAACGTGCTCAAGATGAATTGCCTCAAAGTGCAGGTGGGAAGACTATTATGACAACAGAGCCTAAATTTGTACCTAATGAAGCAATAAATATTACTATCGATAACAAATTGAATTTAAAAACAAGACTAGTAGATTGTGTAGGGTATCTTGTACCAAATAGTATTGGATATTTGGAAGATGATAAGCCTCGTATGGTTAAAACTCCCTGGTTCGAAGAGGAAATTCCTTTTGAACAAGCTGCAGAAATAGGAACTAAAAAAGTTATAGAAGAGCATTCTACAATTGGTATTTTAATTACTACAGATGGATCTGTTACCGATATTCAAAGAGAAGATTATATTCAAGCAGAAGAACGTGTTGTAAATGAACTAAAAGCACTTAACAAACCTTTTATAATCTTACTTAATAGTAGCAATCCTAATGCAACTGAAACCATGAATTTAGCTTCAACTTTAAACAAGAAATACAATTCAACAGTTATACCAATCAATTGTGAAGAACTTTCAATTGATGATATAAACAATATCTTTTCTAATATTTTATATGAATTTCCAGTTAGTCAAATTAATTTTAAATTTCCAAATTGGATTAACGGATTAGAAATGAATCATCCTTTGAAAAAAGAATTATACACTGAAATTCAAGATGCTTTTAATAATATTACTTTACTAAAAGAAATTAATTCATGTTCTCAAAAAATTGCTAAAACTGAAATTATTACTAATAGCTCTATAGATAGCATTCAACTTGGAAGTGGTATAATTAATATATCAATTACATTACAAGAAGATTTATTCTATAAAGTATTAAGTGAAATGACAGGTGTAAATGTAAAAAATGAAGGGGATTTATTTTATATCATCAATGATTTATCAAGAACTAAAAAACAATATGATAAAATTGCATATGCTTTAGAAGAAGTTAATAGAAAAGGTTATGGTATTGTTACTCCTTCAATAGATGAACTTATTTTAGACGAACCTGAAATGGTTAAACAAGGTTCTCGATTTGGAGTTAAATTAAAAGCAACTGCTCCATCTCTTCACATTATAAAAGCAAACATTGAAACTGAAGTTTCTCCAATTGTTGGTTCTGAAAAGCAATCAGAAGAACTTGTTAATTACCTACTTTCTGAATTTGAAAATGATCCTAAGAAAATTTGGGAATCAAATATATTTGGTAAAAACTTACATGAACTTGTTAATGAAGGTTTACAAGCAAAACTTGGTAAAATGCCAGAAGAAGCACAAATGAAACTTCAAGAAACATTAGAAAGAATTGTAAATGAAGGTAGTGGAGGATTAATTTGTATAATTTTATAATTTTAAAAGAAGTTAGAAAATAATCTAACTTCTTAATTTCTTTGTCATATATTTTTAGTTATTTTGTTCTTCTATTTTAAATCCATCTAAATTTGGAAGTTCCACTTCCTCATCTTTCACATCATTTAGTCTGTATTTAATAATTTCCACATCTAAGCTTCCATTTATTATTTTTTTACTTAATCCAGTTTCTTTACTAACATATGTTATATAATCTTTTCCTGCATAAACTTTATAACATTCTTCACCATCTACGTTTTCAGTAGTAATTAATGTAACACATGCAAATTTAATTGTCTGCCATAAGTTTTCAAATCCAAAAGCATCTGCATTTAATATTGGTAAAAATAAAACACCTTCTTGTTTGATTTTTACCGCTGCTTTCGAAACAACTCCTTCATCATTTACTGTATCTACAATTATCCAATTATATCCATCTCCATAGTATATCATTCTAGTTCCATCTTTAGATGTTCTTTTAAATATAGCTATATTATCTTTTCTTATACATTCAACTGTTGCATCTTCAGCTAAATATTTTGCTTCTTTATAATAATTATTGCAATCTGAATATTCCTTACTTTTTTCTCTTATTTTATAAATAATAAATGTTTTTCTTGCTACGTCTATTAATAATATTGCCAAAATAATTAGTATTATAATTAATACTTTCTTCCATATTTTCTTTTTCATAATAAACTCCTCCTTTTTTCTTTCGTCTGTTATTCCCTCGTACACTATAATTATAGCATATTTTTACTATTTTTGCAAAATTCTCCTTTATACTAAAAAAGTACCTCGTATATTTGTATTTTTTGTTTAATACATCTATACTTAGTACTTTTTATAAATTTCTAAAAAATTTTTAAATGCTAACTCCACCAAATGTACAATTACTTATTTCTGACTTTTCTCCACGTATACCTACTATATTATCTTTACTTGCAGCATTAGAATTTATTAAATTATCTCCTTTTACATTACATCCTGTTATTTTACTATTGTTATTTCCACATATTATTCCTATATTACCATTATTATCATCTATTGCATTTATAGTACAGTCACTAATATTACAACTTTCTATATTTCCGCTATTATTTCCACATATTGCTCCTATATTGCCTGCCCTTGCACTTATAGTTGCACAATCTGCATTACAATTTTTAACATTTCCATTATTATTTCCAACTATACCTCCAGCATTATTGCTTCCCGCATTTAATGTACAATTCTTATTTACGCAATTGTCTATTGTTCCTTCATTATATGAAACTATAACTCCTTCACCATTTATTGACGCACTATCTATTGTTATTTCTTTAATTATTGCATTTTTTCCAACATACCCAAATAAAGATAATCCATGCATGTTTCTTATTGTATGATTTTTTCCATCAAAAATACCGTCAAAATAATTTTCATTACTGTTTCCTATTGTTGATCCACTTCTTTCCCAATTTGACATATCTGCTATATCTGTTGTAATTTCAAAATACATATTACTACAATGTTCTCCCCCATTTACTATTCCTGCCAAATATACTAAATTGCTACTAGTTGATATTTTGTATGGATTACTTTGAGTTCCTTCACCTTCTAATTCAATATTTGTTTTACTTATCACAGTTGTATTTATTGTTTTGCTTTTATTTGTTCCTTTAACCTTTAATGTTATACTTGAACTTCCTCTTCCAACTGGTGTAATTGTTAATGTGTATTCCGTTTCCGTTTTTTTCGTTATCTCAGCTGTTATTATATTAGTATCATTTCCACTAATTTCTATTGTTGGATCTTCTTTAACTGTATCTTTTGAAATATCAGTTGCATTTTTGGATACTTCTATTCCATATTCATTAAGTGAAATTTCATAATATTTTTTATTTACAAGTATATAGTATTTATTATTATTTTCATTACTATATTTTAATACTATTTTTATTTCAACTGGTTCAGAAGATTCATTTATTTCAACATTTTCTTTTTCAACAGTCATATCCTCCAATGATTGCTGTTCTGTACTTTTTGTTTCAATTGTATAACCTTCTTCTTTTAGTTTTTCTACTACTTCTTTTACTATTTCATTGTCCTTTTTTCCATCCATAATTGCAGACATATATGCAATATTTGCTAGCTCGTCTACTTTTGCTCTTTCTTGTGTTTCTTTAGCTTCTACTGCTTTATTTAATATTCCATCCTGACTTGATATCATAGTTATTGATACCCCTGCTAGTATTAATAATACTATTATTGTTATTATTAATGCTATTAATGTAATTCCTCTATTGCTTCTTATTTTGCTTTTCATTTTATTTTTCCTCCTTTTAATGTTTAGGTAAAAAAAATGCAAAAATAAGACTAAAAACCTATTATCATTTTAGATAATAAGCTAGTCTCATTTACTATTTTTATCCTATTTACTTTATTTTCTAAATTATTGTTCTCTCTTAGAGCTTCAAGAGATACATGTTTTCTCATCTTTTGCATTTTTTTACCTCTTTTTCTTTTTTATATCAATATAATACTTCTTTTAATATTTTTTGTCAACAAAAACTAACTTTTTATTTTTTCAGCTATACTCACTATCTTACTTGTTCCTAGCCTTGACGCTCCTAATTCTATATATTTTTCAGCATCCTCAATTGATGATATTCCTCCTGCAGCTTTTATTTTTAGATTCTTTGATATATTTTCATTAAAAATTATTATATCTTCTGCTGTTGCACCTTTGCTTCCAAATCCTGTAGAAGTCTTTATATAATCCACTCCTGAATCAGAGACAACTTCACACAATTTTATTTTTTCTTCATCAGTCCAAAAACATGTTTCAATTATTACTTTTAGTACTTTATCATTACATATTTGTTTTATTTTCATTATTTCTTGTAATATCAAATCATATTTATTTTCTTTTACCCAACCTAAATTAATTACCATATCAATTTCATCTGCACCATTTTCTATTGCATTTTTTGTTTCAAAACATTTTACTTCTGAAGTATTATAACCATTTGGAAATCCTATAACTGTACAAACCTTTAAATTAGACTCTTTGGATTTTATATACTCCTTAGCCTTTTTAACATATGATGGTGGTATACATATAGAAGCAACTTTAAACTTCATTCCATCATCACATATTTTTCTTATATCTTCCCAGGTCGCAGTTTGTTTTAATAAAGTATGATCTACTTTTGATAAAATATCATTAATATTCATATTAAAAATTCCTTTTCTCCTATTTTATTAATTCTATAATTTTAGGAATAAATATTATTATTCCAATTACAGCAGATGCTATTGCTGAAACTAAAACAGCACTAGCTGAAACATCTTTTGCAATTTTAGCTTTTTCATTTATTTCTGGCATTGCAATATCTACAACTGTTTCGATTGCAGTATTGATTAGTTCTCCTCCTATAACAATTGCAAAACATAAAATACATACAATCCATTCGATTTTATTAATTTTAAAAAATATTCCACATAATATAACCATAATCATTATAAATATATGTATCTTTAGATTCTGCTCTTCTTTTATTGCAACTACTAATCCCTCAAATGCATATTTAAAACTATTAATTAACTTTTTCATAAAATTACTCACTTTCTTCTAAGAATCTTTTTATGCAACTTTCATATGCTATTAAATATGAAATTGATATTAAAAATCCTGCTAAAACATCACTAGTATAATGTACACCTAAATATATTCTACTAACACCTATTAAAACTATCAATATACTAAGAATAATTATTAATGTAGTTTTTAAATATTTATTTTTTACATACTTATATATTAGATATATCAGATATCCATAAAATGCCATGCTTATCATAGAATGTCCTGAAGGGAAACTATATCCCGTTTCTTCAATTATTCTATATTCAGTTGGTCTTGGTCTTTGTAATATATTTTTCAATATTAAATTCAATGCAGTTGCAATAATTAAATTTAATATAATTGATATTCCTATTCTTTTTTTCTTTATAAATATACATAATAATAAACTTGATGTAACTAAAGCTATACTTCCTCCAAAGTTTGTAATAAATTTAGCTATAGGTGTTATACGATTAGCTATTAGAAATCTTGATATTAATTCATATCCTATAATATCTCCTTTCATTATTTCTTTTTCAAATACATCTTCCGCTAATGCTAAAAAACCAATCAAGCATATTAATAAAATTATCCATTTTAAATTTTTTATTGTAAACTCTTTTACTTTATTCATTATTCTTCGTTTGTATATATTTATATACAATTGCTCCTTTCTTAAGTTTAGTTTTCATGATTATAGCATATTTATTATTATATATTCAATAGAAATATGACAAAGTCTTATTTAACATAGACTTTGTCATTAATTTAAATTATATATGATTAATATTTACTCTATTTTATTTCTTAATTATCTTATTCATTTCATCTTCTATTATTGAATTAGGGTATAATTTAATTCTGCAAATTTTGGTGCAAACTCACCTAATTTCATTCTTTCTGCAGTTTGTTTCTCCATAATTCATTCCTCCTATACTTTTGTTTTCTATTATTTATATATCACTTGGACTCAACTCTAAGTCAATCTTTATTTTTATATTACAAAACAGACTATTAATATTACCCAAAAGTTTTTATTAATAATCTGTAATAATATTATTATTTACTGATATCTTCTAATTTAAAAGTAATAGTTTTTTTTAATTCTTTTAAATTTGTTTCTATTTGGTAACCTATCTTTCCTCCACTAAAAATAATCGTATTATAATTTTTAGCACTTACATCTATAACTGTAGTAAAAAACTTTTTCATTCCAATTGGAGAACAACCTCCATGTATATATCCTGTTAACTGTAATAAATCTTTTGATTTTATCATACTTATACTTTTTTCATTTACTGCTCTTGCTGCTTTCTTTAAATCTAATTCTTTATTAACAGGAACAAGGAAAACATAGTTTTCATTTGATTTTCCATTAGTGACTAAAGTCTTAAAAACAATATTTGGATCTTCATTAAGTGCATTAGCAACATCTATGCCACTAATTGCCCCTGACTGTATATAATTATGTGTTGTAAATATTATCTTTTTTTGTTCTAATATTCTTATTGCATTTGTTTTTTCTTCATTCTTTTTCAACTTAAAATAACCACCTTTTAATTTGTTTTTAATCAAAATATGTTTGCCAATTCTTATCTTTAGAAGCTTCAAAGCACATTTCTATTTGTTCTTTCGTTGTCTTTTCTTCTGCTAAATTTGTTGGTAAATCTTCTAACGAAAAATATTTTATTTCAGTTGTTTCGATATTTTCTTTAAAACTTCCTCCCATAACTTCACACATTACAAATACTTTACATACTCCATAAGCATATATTGGTTTATTATGTTTATTTCTGTCTTGTATTGAAATAACTTTAGTTGCTTTGACATCTAAACCAGTTTCTTCTCTTACCTCTTTTATGGTATTTGATTTAACACTTTCTAAAACATCACACCATCCTCCAGGTAATGACCAAGTCCCATTGTTTTCATGAACCAACAATATTTTGTTATCTTTAAATATTGCTGCTCTTGTGTCTAATTTAGGAGTTTGATACCCTGTTTCATTACAAAATATCTCTTTTACTTTCTCTATTCCTATATCGTTTTTCTCATTTATTATTTCTGCAGATATCTCTCTTAGTCTTTCATATCTTTCTATATCATATACATTACTAGTATATGCTAATCCTGCTTGTGCCAAACTTTGTATTTCCATAGCCCAAGATAACCATTTTTCCATATTATTTCTCCTATACTTCTATTCAAAAACAATATTTTTACTTTCTATATGTTCTTTTATTGATTGAGCAATTATTTTATGTCCTTCTTCGTTTGGATGTATACCATCTTCACATAAAAGTCGTTCATAATGCTTTTCTTCTAAAAACTTAGATGTAATATCTATAATTGGTAGATTATTGTTTATTGCTAATTTAAAAACTTCAATATTGTATCTCTCATGCCAATTGGTTAAAAATTGTTTATTTCCATCCATCCAACTTAGTATATTATTTTCATTTAAATTTTTTGTGATTCTGTTAAAATATTTATTACAATCAATTGGTGGTAATGATAATAGTACTGGTATTTTTCCCTTCTTTTTTATTTCATTTATTAATTCTGTATATAATTCTATAAAATCCTTTATTTCACTATTAGGTTTATGGTTCCCATCTGGATTTTCTGATATTTCCTTCCAATTATAATCACAATCGTTTCCTCCAAATTCCATAACAACATATTTTCCATTGCAATTTTTTATTAGTTCTAAATTTTTATGTATACTTTTTTCACCTGTTTCAATAGTACTTCCAAATTTAGCTTTATTTTCTATTTTTATTCCTAATATATCTTCACAAATATTCACAAAATTATCTTTTGATACTTTATACTTATTATTTTCTAATATAACTCCTTTTAAAACAGAGTCACCAAATGCACTTATTTCTGTCATTTTTCCCTCCTATAAATAAATTAATAATTCACTTTCAATTTAATTATAAAATATTATAAACTACATAAAAATTTTCATATTTTACTTTTTTATCTATATCAATTCTGTTGTAAAATTAGCTCTTTAATTTATTTTGTCAATTCATAGCTTTGTTTTATCAATTCTTTTACTAATATTTTATCTGTTCTTTTATCTACAATAATTGTATTCCAGTGTTCTTTATTCATATGATAAGCAGGTATTATATAATCATACGTATTTCTTAATATATCAGAATAATTCGGATCTGTCTTTACATTAAGATATAATTTATTATTAACATTCATAATTAAAGCAAACCACTTTTTATTTTCTCTATGTTTCATTGTTACCGATTCAAAATCATTTGGAAATGGACATTCTTTATATGTATTCTTTAATGTTAAACCATAGTCTATTATCTCTTCTTTATTCATTGTATTTTCTCCTAAAATTTATAAATAACAATATCTAATAATTCAAATTTCTATTTAATTAACTTTTCAAATGAGTTTGCATTTAATATAGTATTTGAAATAAACTCTCCCTTGTAAAAATTAGCCCAATTATTAAATACACATGGTGCATTTTTTGTTTTTTCTAATGAGTCTATTTTGATAAAGTTAATCTTTATATTTTTTTCTTTTGCATAATTAGATAACTCTTTTATTTCATATTCTACATAAGGACACTCATTATTGTAATAAATTGTAAAGTCTTGACTATCTATTTTCATAAGTCTTGCATTATCATTAAATTTTGGAATTTCTTTATCATCAAATTTTAATGCTAACAATTCATAATCACCAATGCTGTCTACTACTTCAAAACCATAATGTTCAAAAAACTTCTTTTCTCCTAAAAATGGCTTTTTCTTTTTAGAAACTAATGTACATACACCGCTTTTTCCTTTTTCTCTTGAATCATTTATTGCATATTCTAATAACTCTTTTCCTATTCCCTTTCCTTTGAAACTTCCAGCTACCCATAAGCAATAAATATACTCATAGTTTTTACCAATAATAGGCACCCACGCAGTTTCTATTGGTTCATATTCAATAAATATCTTTCCTCTTGCATCTAATTTTCTAAATACATGTCCATCTTTAAGTTTATTTTTTATCCATTCTTTCTTGCTATCAACACCTTCTCTATGTTTTGAATCTCCTATTGCACAACATATATGTTCATCATCAATATTTTCTATTGTTAAATTTATATATTTATTCATTTTTATTTTCCTTCCATAAATTCATTAAATTTTATTAAATATTATTGCTTTTTCTTTCATTGATATTTTAGAAACTACATACCCATATTCTTTTAATTCTTTTTTATAAGTCAAAAAAGAATGATCAATCTCAAATCCAAGAATATTTTTAATTTCTTCATAAGACAATTTATATTCTTCTTTACTTTTATCTTTTATGTATCTCCATAATGGTTCATATTTACTCATCTTCTAATACCTCTAAATATAACATAACTCTAATATTTTTCTCATTGTATTTGCTGTTCTTATTGTGATTGAATTACTTATACTTTTACTTGCTGTCTTTGACCACCAATTTGTTTTTCTATATTCTTTTAAATTATAAGACCAGAAAATATTATTTTTATATTCTTTTATTTTTTCAAGTTCTTTCTTTGGTTCTCCTATTGTATTATATACTTCTTTGTAAGTAGTAGGTGGTATTACAAATATAATATTATCATAAATTTCTTTATTATCTGTTCCCCACCATTTAGGTTTATTCTCCAGAAGTTTCTTCAAATCACTTGCCCTAATCACATAAATAGGAATATTTATATTGAATTTACTTTCAATCATTTTATGAACACTATCTATTATATTTTTTTCATCTACTATATCACTTGTAAAAATAACATTACCACTATTTAGATATGTAACTACATTTTCATATCCCAGTATTTCAAACTCTTTTTTCAATTCTGACATTGATATTTTATTTTTACCACTTATATTTATTCCTCTTAATAAAGCTATATATTTTTCCATAAAAATCCACCTTTATTATATTTCTTCAATATATTATCAATTTATCAATATCTTTCTTGCATATGAACAAGTTGCTTCTATTTTTTTGTTGTATTTTTTAGCATTTTCTATTACATTTTCAACTAATTTTCTTGCAATGCCTTGCCCTTGATATAAATTACTAACTTCTGTATGATTTATATTCCAAATATTTTCCATTTCTGTAAAATCACATTCTCCAATAACCTTATCTTCATCATAAGCTGCTGATTTATTTTTCTCTTTTTCAAAAACTATTTTTATCATAGTATATCCTCCTAATAATTAATAAAACTCTTTAATTATTACTTTTAAAATTCTATCTATTATATATCATAAAGGCAGATAATTATCAATTATTAATTAACAATTACCTGCTTCGTTTGTTATATTACTTATTTAGAACTTTTCTATTCCATGTTCTTTTTCCACATTTAGGACATTTTAAATATCTTATTTTACCTATATGCATCGCAAAATATACTGATTTGTATGATGGAATATATTTATTATGACAATTTTCACATTCATAATATCCCGCTTCTGTTTCTATCTTTAATGCTACTGACACACCCATAATAAATATTAAAAAAGCAATTATAAATAATCCTATTCTGGCAATTAAACTTTGAACCAAATATGCTGCCACTATAATTAAAACTATAAATGTTACACTTGATATTATTCCTATAATATTTTCATAAAATAACAATTTCTTGTTTTGCTTTTCCTCTCTTTTAGCCATATTTAATAAATTTTCTTCAGCTTTTTTATCATAATCTTTCATTTCAATCATCTCCCCACTTAATAATTCATTAACACTAATTCCTAGTATTTCGCACAATTCAAGCATAATAGAAGAATCTGGCATACATTTTCCTGTTTCCCATTTGGATATTGCTCTATCTGTTATATCCAATTTTTCAGCTAATTGTGCTTGAGTTAATTTTTTGTTTTTTCTGCATTTAGCAATAAATACTCCTATTTTTATTTGGTTCATATTTTTACCTCCTACTATTATTTTAGAAATTACATATTTAAAAGTAAACATACTAAACGTTGAGTGAGGATATCAACTTTTAGTAGATACTATTAAACCCCATTATCTGTATAGTTTTTATAGTTCACTTTATATAATAAAAACTTTATCTAATGCATGTATTTTATATCTATTATAAATTTCACTTTGAATTTCTTTTAATCCATTTTCAATATATTTCTTTAAACTTTCATTCTTTATATCTATTTTTAAATATGCAGAAAAAATCAAACTATATATTTCTTCTTTATTTTTTCCTTTAAATAACTCATAAATATCTTGTAATTCATCATGATTTATTTTTAAATGTCTATAATCATCTTTTATCAAAACGCATCCTATAACTTGCATTAAAACTATTTGAAATATATTTATTATTAAATCTTCATAGTCTTCTGAATACTTAAATAATAAATTCTTTATATCTTCTATCTCAAACATTTTACAAAATTCATTTTCGTAATACAAGTATTCTAAATATTTTTCAATAAATTCTATTCCTTGTTTTCTTCCAAATAAACTAATATATGTAGGATAATCTGCTGTTATTTTCATATCTTGTGCATTGTAATCTGAATCATATATTTTAAAAAAACTTTTTATTCCTTTAATAATAGTTAAATTATATGTTTCATTTTTAGTTTGAATAAAATTATTTAATACTTTTTTATATAATACTTTGCTTATCATTATTTTTCTATCTATTAATTTTCTACCTTTATCATATACATTAATAATCCCTTCATTTTTCAATATATTTACTGCATCATCTGGTATAAACTCTTTTAAATATAAACCAATTGTATATATATTTGATTCCATTATATTTTTTGCTTTGTCTACTGAAATAGAAGAACTCATACAACTATTATATTTATCTGTTTTTACCTTTAATAGATCTACTAACTGTAATTGAAAATCTAGCACAACTTTTTCATCTATAACATTTAATCTAATAGCTTCATCTATAAGAGAGATAGTATAATTTATTTCATCTAGTTTTTCTCTTTTTATATAACTATTATTTTCCATTTTATTTGTCATCATTTTCACCTCTTATTTTAAAATCTATCTCATAGTCCATTGGTTTGTTTGTAAGTACATTTCTTTTCATCTTTTCTAATATTGTATTTGAAAGATAATCTAAGTCTCCATGTGCAGAATTATCAAAATATTTTTTCATAAATTTAATCAATTCATCATCACTAACTAAATCATTTGTTTCATTTTTATAAAAATAAAAAATATCTATAAGTTCATATATAGTATTTATGAAATTTTCCTTAGAAATATATGGTGAATCACAGAACTCTTTTATTATTTTTTCTACTATCCAATTGTCAAATTCTATCCTTCCAAATTGTTTTAAACTTTCTTTTCTTTTTTCAATTATTCCTTCTATATCTTTTTGACTTAAATCCAAATTATATTTATGTAAAAATTCATTACAATTTATTATTTTCATAACTTCTTTTTCTGTATTTTTATTTATATTTAATAAACTTAAATCTTCTATCATTTTTGTCCCCCTTATTTTATATATCATATTTTCAGGTTAAAAAACAGACTTGATTTTTTTACGTTTTTGTGGTAATATAAGCATAGAAAAAAGAGAAAAATATTTAAATTTTCCTCTTATTTTTTTGTCCTTTTTATTTATTATCGCTTTTCATTTTCTTTTTAAATATTACACATGATAATATTAAAAATAAAATTGTATATATTCCAAAAATTATTATATTTTTTGTTTTTATTATTTCTAAATTATTATTCATTATTCCTTTTGTAATTAACAAAGCTGAATTAAATGGTAAAAATTCACATATTTTAGAATATGTATTTCCAAGCATTTCTTTTGGAAAATATATTTCACTTGTAAAACAAACTAGTTGAACAATTATACTTGAAATACCTGATGCAGCTTTGTCTGATACCAAACTTCCTATTAATATTCCTATTGCTATAAATAATACTGCTATTATTATAGAAATTAATATTGTCCAAATAATATTTATAGTAAAAGCCAAACCCATAATAACTGCTAATGTAAATAATAATACGTTTTGTAGTAAAATAATTGGTATAAAAGAAATCATATAACCTAATATATATTCTATAGATTTCATTGGACTTATTCCTAATCGTATCAATAATGATGTTAATCTATCTTTTGCAATTAATGTTGATACAAATAAAGTAATAAAAGAAAAACTAAAAATAATTATACTAGGTGTAAAATTTTCTAGTTTGTATGTATCGTTTGGTATATTAAATTGTTGAAATATAAATAACAAAAATAATGGTAATATAATTGCAAAAATAATACTTAATGGATCTCGTATGATTTCTTTAAAATTTCTTTTAGCAAAATTTAATGTTCTTGACATTATAATTCACCTCCAGTAACAATTTTTACAAAAGCATCCTCAAAATTCTTACTATTAGTCTTTTTTGCAAGCTCTTCAGCAGTTCCAACTTCTATAATTTTGCCTTTGCTCATTATTCCTATTCTATCAGATAAACTTTCAGCTTCTTCCATATAATGTGTTGTTAATATAATTGTAACTTTTCCTTTTAGTGTTTCAATTATATTCCATAATTCTCTTCTTGCTATAACATCTAACCCCAGTGTAGGTTCATCTAAAAATAATATTTTAGGATTATTTATTAAAGCAATCGCTATTGATACTTTTCTTTGCCATCCTCCTGATAAAGTTTTTGCTTTTTGATTTATAACTTCATCTAATTTAAAAATACTTATTAATTCTTTTATCTTTTCATCCTTATCTTTTATTTTATAAACTCCTGCCATAAATTCTAAATTTTCTTTAACAGATAAGTTAGGTGCAATTGCTGTCTCCTGAGGAGATACGTTTAGGAACTCTCTTATTTTCATACTATCCTTTTTCACGTCATATCCTAATACTTCTATCTCTCCTGAAGTAGGCAAAATCAATGTTGATACCATTTTGATGGTTGTAGTTTTTCCAGCACCATTTGTTCCTAGCAATGCAAATAACTCACCTTCTCCTATGCTTAAATTAATGTTATTTACAGCTATTTTTTCTTTGAACTTTTTAGTTAAATTTTTTATCTTAATAATATTCATATCACTTATCTCCTTTAGGAATAAATTTATCAATAGATGCTTCTAAAGTATCTGCTTTTACTAATGCCATTCCCTTTTTCTTATCACATAATACTACTATTGAATCTCCTGGCTTTATATCGAACATTTCTCTTGCTTCTTTTGGAATAACAATTTGTCCTTTTTCTCCTACTTTACTAATTCCAACATATTTATCTCTTTTCATATTTTTCTCCTTTCATGTTAGTTATACTTTTCATACTTATTATACTTTTTGTTTTTTAAAAAATCAATAGTTTCAACTTTATTTTATAAAAAAATAAGATTTATCATTTTTAGATAAATCCTATTTTCTGTTTTATTTTTCAATATAACCACTTGTTTTTTTCGTATACATATCGTCTGTTACAGATTTATATCTTTCTCCATCATAGTCATCTGTAAATCCATTATATGCCTTGTATATATCTCCTGTTTCTGTGTCATAAACTCTTTCATATCCTAAAGTTGCATCACTTTGCTTTTGACTCATAATATCATATGATTTTTGTCTGCTTTCCCAAGCACTCATATAAGAATCAAATGCTTTTTGGATAGATGCATTTAAAGCAAGAGCTTGCTTAGTTTGTGTATTACCATCGTCTATTGTTTTTTGAACATAATTACTATTAAATTGTATTGAATTAGCTGACTCTAATAAAATATCTTTATAATTAATAAATTCATCTTTATCTGCAGTTATTGCCATAATATCATATGCCATATAATATAGTAAATCTGCACCACCTGCATATTGGTTGCCAAAATTCACTATTGATGCCATAAATAAACCTTCTCCATCTTTACCACTATCGCCTTTAAATGTTCCTCTTAGCACTTTGCTATCTAATGCTACACTCTTCATACTAGCTTTAGATTCGAATTCTTCCAATTTAGTAAAGTTGCTTAACGTTGGAAATTTAAATGTTGCTAAAGTTGGCTCAATTGAATTCACATAAGTTCCTATCTCATTGAATTTTTGATAAAAATTCTCAACTGTTGGATTTTCTAGAACAACTGCATCAGCAAATAATTTATATTGTGCATTATATGAATTTAATTTGTAATAATTTTGCCATTGATTTTTTGATGCTTCACTTTTTAAAAGTGGTTGTATTTTTAACATTAAAAACACTTGGTTATTTGTATTTTGTGGATCATACACTCTTATTGCATAATATATTCCTGTTCCTGCTCCTTCTACATTCCATCCTTTTGGTTTTTTCATTGAAAAAACATCTGTTGAATAATCTTCAAGTGTTATTTTACTTACTTCTGATTCTTTTATATTTACATTTTCTGCTTTAGGTACATATCCTTGTATATTTGATTTTTCATTATCAATATTTCCATTATTATTCTTATTCATATTATTTTTTATAATCACTCCTATCACAACAAGAATTAATAAACCAACAATTATATAATTAGTAATTGTATCTTTTTTCTTGTTTTTTACATTATTTTCTTCATTCATAAACTATTCCCCTTTCAAAACTTTTTTAGCATGCACTACTACTCTATATTTGTTGTTATTAGCACATGTTGATAATGTTAAAATACTATCACTACTTGAAACTTCTGTTTCAAAATTTTTAACGCTTCTTTTTTTGAGAGTTTCCACAAACTTACTAAATTCAGTTTCATTTTTAAATTCAGTTTGTATATAGTATTCCTCTGTCTCTATCTGGTATATTGAAAATATTTCATAGTTGCAATTCTCGTTTTCTGTATTAAATATAATATTCCTATTTTCAATATTTTCATACCAATTAGCATTTAATGTCTTTTTTAAGTTTTCAAACATTGAACCATCTCTTCTATTATGCCCATAAACAATTATATTTTTATCTGTTCCATCAATTTTATTTCTATAATCTGCAAAAATCCATCCAGCAGAATTATAACTTTTATCAAAACTATGTGTTAAATAAAAATCATTATTTTTAGTCTTTACAACTGGATATTCTATATTGGTATTATTTACTTTAATCCATGCTACAGTTTCGTTATTTTGTTCTTTTAAAATACTAAAATCTATATTATATTTTTTTTCATCATTACTATTATCATCTTCAACCATTACTGCTTCATTTATTTTATCTATAATTATATCCTTATTTTTATTTTCTTTATACCATTTATAAATTTTACTTCCAGAATATATTAATAAGAAAATTAATATTAAATAAATTAGATATCTTACAATTTTTTTTGTAAATGATTTTATCTTTTTTTTCTTTTTATTTTTTTCTAATTCTCTTTTTTGCTTTCTTTTCATAAAGAATAAATCCCTTTCACATACAAAGACTAGCTATTAGCAGCCAGTCTTTAATTTTAATGTTTTTTTACTTTTTTATTTTTTACATTAACTGCTATTAATGTAAAAATTCCTACTAAGGCAACAGTAAATGCAAAGAAATATGGTATAATATTATCTCCTGTTTTAGGACTATTGCTATTATTTTCTATTATTTTACTTTCTTCTTTACTTGCTATTGCATAATTTGAGAAACTTGATGTAGCAAAAGTTATTACATTTGTACTCTTATCATATGTTGTTGGTATAACTTCAAAAGTTCCATCATGTTTTTCATGAACTATTACTAATTCTTCTCCATTAACTCCTTCTTCTAGTTTTAAAGTTATTGTTGCAGGATTATTTAATTCTTTTAATTCATTTTTCCATACGCTATTTTCATTTCCCTTATAAAGAACTTGGTCTAAATTAATATTTAAATATGAAGATATATTATATCCTTTAGCCGCTTTTTCAAAGCTTAAAATCTGTTCTTCATTTAATTTTATATCTTCAACTGATAATACAACTGATCCTGTATCAATTTCATTATTATTTATTTTAATATCACCTGATTGTACTTTTTCTGATTTTGTATTTACTTTATCATCTACTTTTGTAAATAATGCAGATAAGTGTAGTGGTGTTTCTGGCATTTTAAATGTAAATGTACTTTGTTTATCATTTACTGCTTCAATCTTTGTTCCATTTAGTGATGTAGATGTCAACTGATAACCATATTTAGGTGTCAATTTTATTGTTACTTCTAAACCTGCTTTTATTCTTACTTCTCCTGTTGTTTCTGTTTTTTCTAAATATGCTTCCTCATATTTAGGATATTTTTGTATTCCAAATCCTCTATCTTCTTCAACATATTCTTGCATTTGTTTAGTTGTTAATGTTGTGCCATCTTCTAATTTTACAGCTAATATTTCAATATCACCATACTGAACTAAAGAATCTTTTCCAAACGTTTTTCCTGTATAATCCCAAGAAATAGGCATATTAATATTTTTGTTTGTTTCTCCACATACTATTTCTATTTTATAATTTTTCTCATGGTTAACTATATATGTTGCCATATCTGTTACTCCAGTTATATCCATTGGTATATCATTTATTGTTATTGATGAAATTGTTTTTCCAAATTCAACAGTTATTTTTATTTCATCTTGACTTTTTTTGGTAACCTCTTTTGTAGCATTTATTTTTGTAGTTTCTTTTCCATCGTTAAATCCTACATTGTTTATTTCAACATTAGCAATACTTCCATTTTTAGAAATTGCGTCTACTGTTATATTTTCTTTAGTTTCAGTTTCTTGTCCTGCTGGTGGTGCAGAATTTTTTTCTATTTCAATATTAAGCACTCCTGAAAACTCGTTTGAATGAAGACCAAAATAGTTGTCTCCTGGTATTGTTTGAGCATTACCATTTATCATTAATTTTATATTTTCGTTTTTTGGATTTTCTATTTTTAAATAATAATTGCTTTCCTCTAAATCTATACTTATATTTGAAGTTAATATATCTACCTTTTTATATGTATTACTCTCTCCTGCATCTTTCTTATTTAATGAAATGCTTACATCTCCCCATACAACTGTACCATTAAATAATTGAGCATTTTTAAAATCCAATGTTACATCGTTTTTAGCATATACATTATTTGCTATAATTGGAAACATCATATTAATCCATAAGCAGAATATGAATGCTATTGATAAAATTTTAATTCTTTTCATTATTTCTTCCTTTCTTAATTTGTTTTAATAATTTAGTAATGTTTTTATATTAAAACAAAATACATAAATTTTATGATTACTATAAATAAAATCATTTTTATTTTACCATATTATATTTCTTTAGCAATAGTTTTTTACCATTTTTTCCGTGTTTATTTGGTAATTGATTTTTTTTAAATTTTATGTTATGTTATAATAGTTATTAAATAATATATCAACTATGGAGGTTTATTATGTTTTTTTGTGAACAATTAAACAAATATATTGAACAATTAGATTGTTCTTCTCAAGAGCTTTCAACTGCTTCTGGATTATCTTCAGCAGTTATTAGTCGCTATCGCAACGGAGAAAGAACTCCTCGTATAAAAAGTAAGCAGCTAGAAAAACTAGCATATGGACTATATAAAATTAGTTGTGAAAAAAATTTTGATTTAACTAAAGACTCTATTTATAATATTTTATCAAGTACATTAAATGATATTGTTATTGATTTTGAGCAATTAAGTAAAAATTTTAACGAACTAGTTTCTACTCTAAATATTAATATTGCTGAATTATCAAGATTTATTGGTTATGATTCATCTTTTCTTTCTAAAATTCGTACTGGAAATATAAACCCTTCAAAACCTAAAGATTTCATTGAAACTGTATGTAACTTTATTGTAACAAAATATAAGTCTGAAAATGATAAACAAGCTATTTCTCTTCTTATTGATTGTTCAATAGAAGAATTAAATGATAATAATTACCTTAATAATTTAATTGAATGGTTTTCAACTAACTCATCACCTGCTCCTAACTATATTAATGATTTTTTGAAAAACTTAGATTCTTTTAATTTAAATGAATATATAAAAGCAATTCATTTTGACGAGATGAAAGTACCTTTTGTTCCATTTTATAAACCTAGTTCTAAAACTTATTATGGAATTGAAGAAATGAAAAAAGGTGAATTAGATTTCTTTAAGGCAACTGTTCTTTCAAAATCGACTGAAAATGTATTTATGTGTAGCGATATGCCAATGGAAGATATGGCAAAAGATATTGATTTTGGCAAAAAGTGGATGTTTGCTATTGCTATGACTTTAAAAAAAGGACTTCACTTAAATATAATTCATAATCTTGATAGACCATTTAATGAAATGATGTTAGGATTAGAGAGTTGGATTCCAATTTATATGACTGGACAAGTTTCTCCATATTACCTAAAAGGATTCCAAGATTCTGTTTATTGTCATTTTAATTATGTATCAGGTACAGCAGCTCTTACAGGTGAATGTATTAATGGTTATCATAATAAAGGAAAATATTATTTAACAAATTCTAAAGCTGATGTTGATTATTATAAAACTAAAGCAGATTGCTTACTAAAAAAAGCTAATCCTCTTATGGAAATTTATAAAGTAGAATCAAAAAATGCTTTTACTGCTTTTATGTCTCAATATGCTAAGTTTAATGGAAATCGTAGAAGAATTCTATCATCGCTTCCAATACACACTCTTTCAGATGAATTACTTTCTAAAATATTGAAACATAATAGAATTCCTACAGAAGATATCGAAAATATAAAGAAATCTGTACAAGAAAATAGAAAAATGATGGACACTATTTTGGAAACTAATAAATTTGATGATGAAATAACTCAAATTTCAAAAGAAGATTTTGACTCAAGTCCATTAACTCTTTCTTTTTCAGATAGCTTTTATGAAAATAAAATTTATTATACTTATGAAGAATATATGGAACATTTAAAACTAACAAAAGAATATGAAAAAAACAACAAGAATTATTCACTAATAACTAATTCTTATCATGCATTTAAAAACATACAAATACTAATTTTTGAAAATAATTGGATTATGATTTCTAAAGATACAAGTCCTTCAATCCACTTTGTTATTCATCATCCCAAACTTAGGGATGCTATAGAAAATTTCATACCTCCTGTTGTTGAATAAATACTTATATAAAAATTTGTATGTACATAGAACTAATATATAAATATAATTATTTCTTCTATTGATATTAAAATGATATTAAAAGATAACACAATTTAGAATTTTTTAACTTGTATTATTTTTCTTATATACAAACAAAGGAGTCAACTTAGGTTGACTCCTTTGCTCCAAAACGTGCAATGCATGTCTTGGATAACTAACTTACTTTGTTATGGATTCCCAACGTTCTCTCATAACATAATCCTGAATCTGTTCCCCATTTGAGAATGGTACAAATAAACCTTTCTCTGTGTAACCCGCAGCACGCAATTCTTCAAGAATTTTGTATCCCTTTGCTACATATGTTTTCCCATCGCGATAAACAAATACCACTTTTCCATTATTAGTGCAAAAGTGACCAATGCTGTCAGCTGCAGTACTATCAAGAACCTCACTATTGATAGCTGGGTAATAGCAACTTTCAAAGTAGAAATGCTTTACCCTAACGCCTGTAGAAGGCATTATAAAACAATTCTTAAGGGTTTCTTCTTTGATTGTACCAATATGATGTTCATCACAATAAGTATTACAATCATCAGCAAAATCCTTTGCATGAGACCGACGCGCTTCTTCGAGAAGAGTATTCCACTGTGTCCGTTCATACTTAGGATAATCTCCATTACTAAACGGAACATAAAAATATTTCTCGCAGAAATTAGCAGCATGAAGAGAATTCATGGTGACACGAGTGTACGGAGTAACAAAAACCTCATTGTCGGAAACAAAGCAAACCGTTGAGTTATTCGTTGCATAGCAACCATTGAACTTCGGTACAAGTTCCGATACATCGAGAGCCTCCTCCTGAGCGAACTGTGGATAAATAGCAATCATGCCATTATAAATCCGAACAGCTCCTTCCTTTAAAGAATCCATTGAAATAGTTTTGTTAGCCATTTTTTTATCCTCCTTAAAATTATTTGTTGTAGATCATCATGAAGCAAATGCTAACATGGGGATCTTTGTAAAAATGGTTTACATTTATATTATACCATATTTACATAAATCAGTCAAAAATACAAACATTTTATTAATAATATAAAAAACATTTTTCCTATAATTACTCATATGATGCAAACAATATTGCAATCTTTAAAATTAATTAAAAAATTTAAAATTTCTATTGTATAAATTTAAATTTTTGGTATATAATTTAAATATAAAATTCAAAAGAGGAGGAAAATTTTATGGATAGAAAAGTAAAAGTTGTACAATTTGGTACAGGAAAAATGGCAATATATACTATGCGTTATGTTTATGAAAAAGGTGCTGAAGTAGTTGGCGCTATTGATGTAAATCCTGCTGTAGTTGGTAAAGACATTGGTGAATTAATGGGAGAAGAAAACAAAGGTGTAACTGTAACTTCTTTAGAAAATGCTGAAAAAATGCTTAATGAAGTTAAACCAGATATTGCTATAGTTACTACAATGAGTTTAATTGCAGATGTAGAAAATAGTTTAATGCTATGTGCGAAACTTGGAATAAATGCAATTACTACATGTGAAGAAGCTTTTTTTCCTGCAAATTCAAATCCAACGATAACAAAAAAATTAGATGATATTGCAAAAGAAACAGGATGTACAATTACAGGAAGTGGATATCAAGATATTTATTGGGGACAATTAATTAGTTCAATTGCAGGATCTACACATAAAATTACAAAAATAAAAGGAAGTTCAAGCTATAATGTTGAAGATTATGGAATAGCTTTAGCTAAAGCTCATGGTTCTGGTCTAACAATGCAAGAATTTGATGAGCAAGTTGCTTCAGTAGATAAAATAAGTGATGAAGAAAGACAAAAAGTTATTGAATCTGGTAAATATTTACCATCTTATATGTGGAACGTAAATGGTTGGTTATGTTCTAAATTAGGACTAACAGTTGAAAATCAAACACAAAAAACAGTTCCTCAAACTTACAAAGAAGATATATATTCTTCAACACTTGGAATGACTGTAAAAGCTGGAGATGCAACAGGTATGAGTGCAGTAGTTACTACAACTACTAAAGAAGGAATTACACTTGAAACAGAGTGTATTGGAAAAGTATATTCTAAAGAAGACTTTGATAAAAATGAATGGACAGTTTATGGTGAACCAGATACAACTATTGTAGTATCAAGACCTGCTACAGTTGAATTAACTTGTGCTTCAATAGTAAATCGTATTCCTGATGTAATAAACAGTACTCCAGGTTATGTAACAACGGATAAATTTGGAGAATTAAATTATAGAGTAAAACCTTTAAATGAATATATAAAATAATTTTTATGTTTTAAAAAAATTCAATAATAATAAAAAGCAATATAAATATTGATATCTCAACGTTTATATTGCTTTTTATTTTTTATTAGTGTAAATATTAATCTTCTCTTTTATAAAAATCACTTTATCATAAAGCTCTCTCTGTTACTATAAATACCTAATTGCATTAAAATTACATTACTTTTAATAAAATCAAAAAATAAAAAAAACATAACCCTTGCTATAAGTGAATTACGTTCTTTTTATTTCATATTTCGTGTTTGGTGCCAACGACGTAGACATTTACAACTCGTTAGCTCTCTTGACGAATGACTAAATAGTCATTCAAGTTATAAATATATTACCAAATTATTTTATAAAAATCAAGTATTTAAGAAGAAAATATAGAGTGATATTTTATAAACCACTCTATAACTGAATTATAGTTTTAATTTTTTGCAAATAGGACATCTGCCACTGCCTTTTCTTTCGTTATAAACATGTCTTTGATATTCATGACCATTTTTGCATTTCCACCAAACTTTTTTACTATAACTTTTACTAATTGATTTAGGCGTAATTCCTAATTTATTATTCTTTTCATAATTCCATTTTTCCAATAATTCAGGATTCGTCGTTGCTAAATCATTAAAACCAACTAATATCTTGTTTCCAGAACAATACGGACATCCTGTACCACGTCTTCGAGCTGGAATAGTAGCTTCATAGCTATGATTGTTACTACAAATCCACCAGATTTTTTTATGAGTTCCTTTAGTTACTTCATCAGGTTTAATGGTATTCTTACTATAATCCCATTCTTTCAATAATTCTGGATTTGTTGATGCTATATCATTAAATCCTTTAAGAACTTTATTTCCAGAACAATATGGGCAACAAGTTCCTTTTGATTTTGTTCTATTAACAATTGAAGATTTATATTCATGACCTTTTTCGCATTTCCACCAGACTTTTTTATCTGTATTTTTCTTTACATTCTGTGGTTTAATTCCTAATTGGTCGTTTTTTTCGTAATCCCATTCTTTTAATAATTCTGGAAATAATGTAGCAATATCATTCTCTCCACTTATAGCATATCTTCCAGAGCAGTACGGACAATTAGAACCTCTAGCTCTATTGTTTAATGTTGTTGTCCATTCATGACCATTCTTACATTTCCAATGAATTATTTTAGTTGAATTGAGAACAACATTTTCTGGTTTGATTCCTAACTTATCATTTTTTTCATAGTCCCATTCTTCTAATAATTCAGGATTAGTTGTTGCCAAATCATTAAATCCTATGATAATCTTCTTATTGGCACAATATGGACATTTGGTTTGTTGATTTACTTTGTTTGAAACAATAGCTTGATAGTTATGACCTTTTTCACATTTCCACCATATTTTTAATGCACTTCCACTACTTATATTATCTGGAGTAATTCCTAGTTTATCATTTTTTTCGTAATTCCATTCTTGTAAAACCTCTGGATTTGTTTTTGATATACAGTTCTCTTTTTCCATAAAGTTAATCATTTTAATAATATCATCTAAATCACGCCTAATATCAAAGTCTAAATCTATGTTGAGATAACTATTTAGGAAAGATAAAGCATCTTCTACATATGTATAATCTGTGTTATTATCTATTTTTATATTGTATATGATAGCACTTGAGTTAATAGGTTTTGATTTCTTTTCTCTAATTCTAATTATTCTCACATTGTTTTTTGAGCATAAATCATCTTTTTCTATATCATGCTTTATGTCTTTATGATAATAGTATCCATCATACTCTATACCAACATTTAGCTCTGGTATAAAAATATCTATTTCTTTTGGTTTTAACCATTCAGGTTTATAATTTGCTATAGTTTTAGAAAATTTTTTATGAACATAGTAAAAAATAATCTTTTCAGGTATGGATGTTCTTAAATAACTAGAGCAAATAGGGCAACGATTATAAAGCTTATCATTTCTTATTCTTGCTGGTATACTAGATTGCCATTCATGACCTTTTTCACATTTCCACCAAAATTTGACTTTACCACCTAAAATAATTTCATCTGGTTTTATATCAAGCTTATCATTTTTTTCATAGTTCCATTCTTTTAATAATTCTGGGTGTTTGGTTGCAAAATCATTATAGCCTTTTAATAATTGCTGATTAGCACAAATAGGGCAATTAACATTTCTATTTGTTTTTTGTGCTACTGATATTTGATATTCATGACCTTTTTTACATTTCCACCACACTAATTTTGTAGATCCATGACTTAGATTGGATGGAAAAATACCTAATTTATCATTTTTTTCATAATCCCATTCTTCTAATAATTCGGGATTAGTAGTTGCTATATCATTATAGCCTTTTTTTACAAGATTATTTGAACAGTATGGGCAACCACTTCCTGTGATTCTACTTCTAATAATAGAATTCCATTTATGACCTTTTTCACATTTCCACCATACTTTTTTTTTGCCACCATTAGTAATTTCATTTGGTTTAATGCCTAATTTGTCATTTTCTTCATAGTCCCAATCTTTTAGTAATTCAGGGTTGGTAGTTGCTAAATCATTATAGCCCTGCAAAACTTTTCTATTTCCACAATATGGGCAATTTCCACGACCATGTAATCTATCATAAATACTTTTATCATATTTATGACCTTTGCTACATATCCAATATACTTTTTTTATTGAACCTACTAATAATTCGTTTGGTTTAATACCTAATTTATCGTTTTCTTCATAATCCCATTCTTTTAACATTTCTGGATACAAAGTTGCAAAATCATTTACTCCTTGAATTGCTTTTTTACCCATGCAATAAGGACATCCGACACCTTTAACCCTAGTATGAATTACAGCTTCCCATTCATGACCATTTTTACATTTCCACCAGACTTTCTTACTACTACCTGAAGTCAAATCAGCTGGATTATATAAAATGTTTTTTTCTTGATTCCATTCTTTCATTAATTCTTTATTATCGATTAATCTATCTGACATATATAACATCACCTTTAATACTACAAAAACGTAATTAATTGCTCTTATTATATAACAAAAGACTGATAATATCAACATATTATCAGTCCTAGAAATTGTAATTTGACTAACTATTTTTTATTTTATTACCTATAAAACATCCAATTATTGATAATATAAGATATATAAA
>CAKPQH010000014.1 GCA_934178475.1 uncultured Clostridia bacterium | reverse complement strand
TATCATTGTTATTGATACTCCTGCTAAGATTAGTAATACTATTATTGTTATTACTAATGCTATTAATGTAATACCTTTTTTGCTTATTAGTTTGTTTTTCATTTCTATTTTATCCTCCTTATATCTTTCATTATTTTTAATTTATCACTTTTATTATTTATTTTACAGTGATTATTATTCATACTTTTTATATTTTCTATCCTCCTTTCTTTTCTTGGTAAAAACGCAAAAATAAGACTAGAAACCTATTACTATTCCAGTAATAAGCTAGTCTTATTTCTTATATTTATTCTATTTACTTTATTTACTAAATTGTTGCTCTCTCTCTCTCTCTCTTAGAGCATCAAGAGATACATCATTTTCTATCTTTTGCATTTTTTTACCTCATTTCTTACTTGTTATTTTAGACTTTTTTATATAATTTTGTCAAGAAAAATTTCTGTATTATTCAAAATTTATTTATTTTTTCATAAAAATAGATATAATAAAAATATAAAAACTTTTACTATATCTATATTAATACTCTATTTATATATTTACTAAACTACTTTAATTTTTTTATTTCATCTTCCGTTAATCCTGTTATTTCCATTATTTCTTTAATTGGATTATTTCTTTTAAGCATAACTTTTGCAATATTTATTTTTTCATTTTTTATCCCTTCTGTTAATCCAATCTTTATTCCTTCTTCTTTTCCTCTATCATACCCATAATCTCTTATAGCATTCTGATCTCTAATATATTTTAATCTTAGTTCTGCAAGTTCTCTTTCTCTCTCATCTTGATTTATTTTATCATATTCTACTTTCGCTTTTTTTATCTCTTTATTTTCCATTTCTTCTTTACCTATACTTTCTGGAGATTTTATGAATCGTAACCACACTGTTAGTTTGTCTTTTTCTTCTCCTTTTTTATTTATCTTTTTTACTTTAGGTAATTCTATTATATGAACTTCAAATATATTTGTCAATACTATTTTTGAATATTCTGTTTCTCTTATTTTCCATTCAGTATGAACCTTTGGTATACCTTTTGTTCTATCTAATATAAAATCTGCTATCAATATTATTATTGTTTTATTTAACTTTTTATAATCTTCTCCTTCTTTTATTTCTCCTGCATATAATTTACTCCAATAATACAGTATTCTTTCTTCTATATTATTATATTTTATTACTTGCATCTCTATATTACATATTCTCTTATTATCCAATCTTGCTCTTATATCTAATATTCCTACTTTATCATCATGTAAATCTTTTTCTAATATTGGACTTTCTTTTAAATCTAATTCTTCCACTTTTTCTTCTAATATTTCATTTATTAATCCTTTTGTTATTTCTTCATTTCCTTTATGTCCAAATATTCTCTTAAATACATAGTCATTTGTTATTTTTAAATTTTCTTCATTGTTGCTTCCTGTAATCTCCTCCTTGTTTTTTATCTAAATTGTTTTTTGATTTTTTAGGCAAAATGCCTAGAATTAAAATAAAAATAAAACTTTTTTTGAAATAAACTTTAAATAGAGTATTTATGCAATGTATATTACCATCATCTATATATTAAAGTCAATATAATAACATAAAAAATAAATATTCCCACAATAAATTCATGAGAATATTCATTTTATCTTGATATTAAATTACATACAAACTTTTTTAATCCTATCCATTATAGCACTTGAAATCCCCTCTTCTTTTAGTCCTTCAATAATTATTACATCTCCATTTAATTTATCTGCTTCACCAAGTACTTTAAAAAGATTTTTAGATATATTATTTAAATCTTTCTTTTCTCCATATTCTATTATATTTTTCGCATTATAAAATTTGCTATTTTCTTTTGAACAAATCACAATTGAATTTTCAAATTCTTTTACTTTAGAATTTATTTTTTCTATCATATCTTTATTATTTTCATCATAAATAACAATTGTTTTTGTCTTTAAAGAATAGTGTTTCAAATCTGCACTTGGAAGTTCTTTATTATCTTCTTTATAATCACAAACCACTTTATGTGTAATTCTTTTTAAGTCTTTTTCAGTAATAACACCTGGTCTTAAAATATGGATTGTATCATTAATTACCTTAACAATAGTTGATTCTATTCCAATTTTGCTTTGACCGCCATCTATTATTAAATCCACTTTTCCTTCAAAGTCTTTTTTTATTCCATCTACATCAGTAGCACTTAATTTTCCTGAAATATTTGCACTAGGTGCTGCAACTGGAACTCCTGCTTTTTCTATTAAATCAATTGCAATCTTATTAGCTGGCATTCTTATCCCAACTGTGTTCCCTCCTGCTGTTACTACACTTGGAATGCAATCTTTCTTTTTTAAAATAATTGTAATTGGTCCAGGGAAAAATTCCTCTATAATTTTATATTCTAAAACCGTTATATCTTCTGTTATATTCTCAATCATCTTTATATTACTAACTAATAAATTTATAGGATTCTTTTTAGCTCTACCCTTTGCAATATAAATCTTTTCCACTGCATTTTCATCTAAAGCATTAGCTCCTATTGCATACACAGTTTCTGTTGGAAATATAACCAAGCCACCTTTTTTTATAATATTAGCAGCTTTCTCTAATTTATTATCCATTCTTAGTACCTTTCATATGTAACATATTTATATTTAAAAGTATTTTTACCATCATCTGGTCCTTCTTCTTCATCCACTACTTTCCATTCTTTTTCATCTATTTGTGGAAAATATACATCGCCATCAAAATCTTTATCTATATGAGTTACATACATTTTATCTGCCATAGGCATTAACAATCTATATATAGTTGCTCCTCCTATTATGAAATTTTCTTCAGGAGAATCTTTATATTTATCAAGCAAACTTATATCTGGTAATATTTCTACATTTTCATCATCTATATTAATCTGTTTATCATTACACAAAATTACATGTTTTCTATTTGGTAAAACTCTACCTAAAGATTCAAAAGTTCTTCTTCCCATTATAATTGTATGTCCAGTTGTAAGTCTTTTAAATCTCTTTAAATCTTCTGGTAAATGCCATATTAATTGATTATCTTTTCCTATTACATTATTTTTTGCAACTGCAACTATTATACTTAACATATCTATTTCTCCTTTTTAATTTGCAACTGGAAACTTTCCAATTTTCACTTCTTTATTATAGTCATATCCCTCTATTTCAAAATCTTCTGGTTTAAAATCATAAAAATTCTTTGTAGGATTTTTTATGACTAATTTGGGTGTAACATCCATAGGTTTTGCCTCAATTAATTTTTTAACTAATGGAATATGTCTATCGTATATATGACAATCTCCAATATTATGTGTTAATGTTCCAACTTCTAATCCACATACTTGAGCAAACATACATAAAAGAGCAGCATATTGCATTGTATTCCAACCATTAGCAGCAAGCATATCTTGTGAACGTTGGTTTAATATTAAATGAAGTTTTCCACCTTTTACTAACCATTGTGTACCAAATGCACATGGTTCTAAATTCATATCTTTAAGTTCTTCATGATTAAATATATTAGTTAAAATTCTTCTACTAGCTGGATCATTTTTCAATAGATATAATACAAAATCCACTTGATCCATTTTCTTTATTCCTTCTTTAGTTTTAAATTCATATTTTTTCGCCATTTGGTATCCATATGCCTTTCCTATTGTACCATCTTCACCAGCCCATTGATCCCAAATATGTGAATTCAACTCACTAACTTTGTTAGATTTTTTTTGCCAAATCCATAAAATCTCATCAATAGCTCTTTTAATAGTTTGAGAATTATTTCTTAATGTTATCATAGGAAATTCTTTTCCAACATCATATTTATTTGTTACTCCAACTATTGAATAGTAATTTGCTTCAGCTCCATCATCCCATCTAGTTCTAACTCCTGTTCCTTCTGATGAATATCCATGTTCAATTATTTCTTTACATGTTTCAATAAAATTTTTATCTGCTTCTGTCATATAAATACCTCCTTAAATTCTTAATAAATCTTATACTTTTTTTAATTTGTGGTCAATAGTTTTTATAATCTTTTTTATTTTTAATTTATACCTTTTTTACTTTAATATTTTATTTTTTATGCTAACTATGGTATAATGCTTCCCAGAAAGGAAAGATTTATATGGCATTTAATTCAATCGTACTAAAAAAAGTAACACTCGAATTACATAATTTAATTGGATATAAAATAGATAAAGTTTGTGAACCTGATAAAAATACAATTATCCTAGGTTTATATGGTAAGCAAAAAAATTATAACTTACTTACTTCTATATCATCTAATAATTATAGAATACATTTAACAAATAAAAATATAAAAAATCCTATGCAAGCACCTAATTTTTGTATGTTACTTAGAAAACATATACTAGGATATAAAATTAAAGATATATATTCTATTAATTTAGAAAGAATTGTTTTTATTGAATTACAAAATAATGAAAATCTCAACAAACCTATTAATAAAAAACTAATTATTGAATTAATGGGAAAACATAGTAATATTATTTTAGTAAATGAAAATAATATAATTATAGACTGTATGCGCCATACAACTGTTGAAAATGGTGCACAAAGAGATATTTATGCAACTTCAAAGTATACACTTCCAAAAGAAAACTCTTTCAAAGATATCAATGAATTTAAAGATTTTTACTTAAAATATGAACCCAATATTTTAAATTTACTAAATAATATCACATACGACGATAATACTTTATATGATGTGTTAAATAATATTTTATCAACCACTTCTTTTGAAATAAATATAATCAATAATAAAGAATATAATTTAAAAACTTCACTATCTACTGATAACCCATTTACATTAAATTATTCTTTAGATAATTATTATTATGAAAAAGAAACAAATGAATTATTTTTAGCTTATAGAAATAGTATTTTAAACCTAATTTTAAACACATTAAAAAAATATAAAAAAAGAATTATAAATATAGACAATAAAATTTCAGAATGTAATAGCATGGAAAAATACAAATTATATGGTGAACTTATAACCTCTAACTTATATCAAATACCTAATAAAAATGTTGATTTCGTTGAAGTTCAAAATTATTATGATAATTGTAACATAATAAAAATACCACTAGACAATAGATACTACCCTAGTATTAATGCAAAAAAATATTTTAAAAAATATACCAAATTAAAAAATGCTCTTGAAATAGTTACTATTCAAAAAAAAGAAACATTGGAAGATATTAATTATATCGAAAGTATCATTTATGAATTAGAAGCATCTTCTACTATTGAAGATGTAGAAGAAATTTATGAAGAAATCTCTTCTAGCAACATTTTTAAAACATCACTTTCAAAGAAAACAAATAATAAAAAAACTAAAGCAAAAAAACAAAAAAATCTTACCAAAAACAAATTTGCAAAATTTAATCCAATAAAATATACTCTTGATGGATATACAATTTATGTTGGTAGAAATAATATAGAAAATGATATTCTAACAACTAAATTTGCTAAATATAATGACATATGGTTTCACACTAAAGATATTCATGGAAGTCACGTTATCCTGAAAGTAAAACCTAACGAAAAAGTTACTGATGAAATAATATATGAAGCTGCAAAACTTGCTGCTAAACACAGCAAAGCAAAACTTTTTTCTAACATTCCAGTTGATTATTGCACCATTTCTAATGTAAAAAAAACTAATGGAAGCAAACCTGGTATGGTTATTTATAAAAATAATAAAACAATTATTGTTTAATAAAAAATAGATTTAGTTTCTTCACTTTTACTAAATCTATTTTTTATTATATACTATATAAATTCGCTCTTAAATTTTCTTAGCAATTAATGCTTTTATTTTTATTCCTTCTTCAGAAAACATCTTCTCGTGTTCTGTCATTA
This sequence comes from uncultured Clostridia bacterium, assembly GCA_934178475.1. GTDB lineage: Bacteria > Bacillota > Clostridia > TANB77 > CAG-508 > CAG-269. Next base: position 32,523 of record CAKPQH010000014.1, on the reverse strand, counting down.
TATTATCCCAAAAATTCTCTTCACTATGCAAATCAAATGTTTTTTTAACAACCTCAAATCCAGACCTTTCAAAATAATTTAAACTATCATTAAATAAGTCATCATCATCTGTTTTGAAATATACTTCTCCATTTTCTTTTAAAAATTCTTTATATTTTTCTAATTGTTTAGGATATGTTAATCTTTTCTTATGATGCTTTCCTCTTGGCCATGGATTACAAAAATTAATATATATTCTTTCCACTTCATCTGATTTATCTAATATTAAATTTATTCTTTCAATATCAAATCGAGTAAGTAAAACATTATCTACTTCCTTTTTATTATCTTTATATATTTGTTCAACATTTCTTTTAGCTAAACCCAACATTGCATCAACTAAATCAATTGCAATAAAATTTTTATCTTGATTTTTTAGACCTAAACTTGCTATAAAAAATCCCTTTCCACATCCTAATTCAAGATTTAGCGGTAACTCTGGATTTTTAAATTGTTCCTTCCATTTTCCTTTCATTTCTTCTGGATTATCTATATAAAAAGCACTTGCTTCAAGTTCTGGTCTTGCCCATTTTTTATATCTAATTCTCATTATTTCCTCCAATTAATTATTTTTCTGCTATTATACTATAAAACAGGATAATTATCAAACCAAAATAACTAAAAAAAAATTGAAGAAGTCTTTATTACTTCCTCAACTTTAATTATTATTTATTTTCAGTAGTTTTTTCTTCTTTAACTTCTTCTTTTTCAGCTTTTTTCTCTTCAACTTTTGGTTCTTCAACTACTGGTGTTTCTTCTACTTTTACTTCTTCAACTGTTTTAACTTCTTCAGCAACTGGAGCTTCCTCAACCTTTGTTTCTTCTACAACTGGCTCTTCAACTTCAGCACCTTTAATAACGATTTCTTTATCTTCAATTCTTGCTCCTGCAACTTCTTTAGTCTTAGCAGCTTTACCAACTCTGTCTCTTAAATAGAATAATTTAGCTCTTCTTGCTTTACCAACTCTTACTAATTCTACTTTTTCAACTAATGGTGAATGAATTAAAAATGTTTTTTCAACACCAACACCATAAGATAATTTTCTTACAGTAAAACTTTTGTTAACTCCAGCACCTTGAACTTTAATTATTGTTCCTTCAAATACTTGGATTCTTTCTTTATTTCCTTCTTTTATTTTTACATGAACTTTAACTGTATTACCAACTTTTAAATCTGGTATAGTAGCTTTTAATTGTTCATGTTCTATAGATTTTATTATATCCATTTTAAATTTTCCTCCTTAAATTCCTGAGCGGTACCTTTTTGGTACATCATAATAAATTATTTTTTTAATAAATCCGGTCTTTTTTGTTTAGTAATCTCTATTGATTTTTCTTGTCTCCATTTTGCAATATTTTGATGATTTCCTGAAAGCAATATTTCAGGCACTTTTTCTCCCTCAAATACTTCAGGTCTTGTATATTGTGGATATTCCAAAAGTCCATTTGAAAAGGACTCTTCATCTATTGACTCTGTTGATAAAACACCTTCATTATATCTTGATACTGAATCAATAAGTACCATTGCTGGTATTTCTCCACCTGTCAAAACATAATCTCCAATTGATATTTCTTCATCAACAATTTTATCAATAACCCTTTGGTCTATTCCTTCATAATGTCCACATAAAATAATCAAATGATTTTCTTTACTTAAACTTTCAACCATTTTTTGGTTTAATGTTTTTCCTTGTGGTGTCATGTATATTACTTTTGCATTTTCCTTATCTTGAATAGAATTATATGCATCATAAACAACATCTGCTTTCATTACCATTCCAGCACCACCACCATATGGGGTATCATCTACTTTTTTATGTTTATCTTTAGAAAAATCTCTGATATTAATAAAATTAATATCTATTAAATTTTTCTCTCTTGCTCTTCCTATTATACTTTGATTTAATGTATCAAACATCTCTGGGAAAAGCGTAAGCACATCAAATTTCATTTTTCCTCCATTATATTAAACCTTCTATCAAATGAACTATTATCTTTCCATTATCCAAATCTACCTCTTTTATAACCTCTGGTATTCCTGGTAATAAAATTTGTTTTCCTAGTTCATCTTTAACTTCATATATATCATTACTTCCTGTATTAAAAATATCATTAAGCTTTCCTAATAATCTTCCATCATCAGAATATACTTCTAATCCTAATAAATCAACAATAAAATATTGTCCTTCTTCAAGAGGAATAGCGTCTTTTCTGTCTATTTCAACATATGATTGTCTCAATTTTTCAGCAGTTTCAACATTATCTATGCCTTTGAATTTAGCTAAAACCATATTCTTTTGATATTTCACTTCTTCAATTTCTAATAACTTTTCTTCTTTTTTTGAAATAACATATACATTCTTTAATTTGTCAAATCTCTTAATATCATCTACATAAGGATATATTTTAACAAAACCCTTAATTCCAAATGTATTAACTATTTGACCTACTTCTAATCTTTTTTGCATAATTCTTTTTTCCTTTAAATTATCCAATAAATTCTACACTTACTTTTTTCTTTTCTCTTGAAGCAACAGCTTGCATTACATTTCTTATAGATTTAGCAATTACACCTTGTCTTCCAATAACTTTTCCCATATCATTTTCTGCAACTTTAACTTCAAAAACTGTAGTTTTTTCTCCTGCTATCTCTTTGATATCAATAGCATCTTTATCATCTACTAAATTCGAAATAATTGTTTCTAATATTTCTTTCATAGTTTAAAACCTTCCTTTATGTAATTATTTAGCTTTTTCTATTAAAGCTTTTACTGTGTCTGTTGGTTTAGCACCATTTTTAATCCATTTTTCAACTTTTTCTTTGTCTAATACTATTGTTGATGGATCTGTCATAGGATCATATGTTCCTATTTGTTCGATGATTTTACCATCTCTTGGAGATCTAGAATCAGCTACTACTATGTGATAGAAAGGAGCTTTTTTCTTTCCTTCTCTTTGTAATCTTATTTTTACCATTTTGTTCACCTCCTATTAGATTGATGTATTTATCTACATCAGAATATATATAAATTTAAAAAATTAATAACTATTTCATAAGATCTTTAAATTGATCTATATTATCTAAATTCATGCCTTTCATCATCTTTTTCATTTGACCTTTGTTATTCATCTGCTTCATCATTTTCTGTGTCATTTCAAAAGATTCCATAAATTTATTTATATCATGGACTTGCGTTCCACTTCCTTTTGCTATTCTTTTTCTACGACTTGCATTTAATATTTTTGGATCTTTTCTTTCTTTCTTAGTCATAGAACTAATAATAGCTTCTATCTTATCAAATTCCTTATCATCAACTTTAATATCTCCCAGTTTGTTCATCCCTGGTATCATTTTTAATATTGATGAAAAAGAACCCATCTTTTTTACTTGTTTCAATTGTGCTAAATAATCATCTAAGTCAAATTTATTTTTTCTTAGTTGTTTTTCTAGTTTTTCAGCTTCTTCTAAGTCTAATGCCTGTTCAGCTTTTTCTACTATTGATAGTATATCTCCCATGCCAAGTATTCTTGATGCCATTCTATCTGGATGGAACACTTCAAGCTCATTTAGCTTTTCTCCCATACCAACAAATTTTATTGGCTTACCTGTTATTTTCTTAACTGAAAGTGCAGCTCCACCACGAGTATCACCATCTAATTTTGTAAGTATAACACCATCAATTCCTACTTGATTATTGAATGTCTCTGCAACATTTACAGCATCTTGACCTGTCATACTATCTACAACTAATAAAATTTCATATGGTCTTACTGATTTTTTTACATCTTGTAATTCTTTCATTAAGTCTTCGTCAATATGCAAACGTCCTGCTGTATCTAAAATTACTATATCGTTTAACTTTGACATTGCAGTATTTAATGCTCTTTTAGCAATTCCAACTACATCTTTAGAATTTTCTTCTGCATATACCGGAATATTAAGCTGAGCTCCAACTACTTGTAATTGCTTTATAGCTGCTGGTCTATACACATCACATGCAACTAATAATGGCTTTTTACCTTCTTTTCTAAAATAATTTGCAAGTTTACCTGCTGTTGTTGTTTTACCTGAACCTTGCAAACCAACAAGCATTATAACAGTTGGTGGATTAGGTGATATATTTACTTTACTATCAGTTCCTCCAAGTAATTCTACCATTTCATCTCTAACTATTTTTACAACTTGCTCTCCTGGTTTTAAAGATTTAAGCACATCTTGTCCTAATGCTTTTTCTTGTACATTTGCAATAAACTCTTTTACTATTTTATAATTTACATCTGCTTCTAGTAATGCAAGTTTTACTTCTCTTAACATTTCCTTCATGTTACTTTCAGTTATTCTTGCTTCACCTTTTATCTTTTTTGTTATTGCCTGTAATCTTGAGGATAGTCCTTCAAACGCCATAACTTTTCCTCCTTAATTGTTAAGTAATTTTCTTATTTCTATTAGTTTTTGTTTATTAGGATTTTGTTCCAGTTCTATTAAAAGTTCTTTTATCTTATCTTCTTTTTCCATAAATCCTAATTTTGTTTCATATTCTTCAAGTTTCTTACTAGATTTTAAAAGAATAGTTCTTACAGCTTGCCTTGTTATCCCCTCGTTTTCTGCAATCTCTGATAATGACAAATCATCATTATAATAATATTCCATAAACTCTTGTTGTTTTTCTGTAAGTAGCTTTCCATAAATTCTAAGTAACATACTTATTTTTATTTTTTCTTCCATATTTCACCTCGTGAAAATGTAATACTAAACTAGTTTACACTATTTTTTTTATTTTGTCAAGCATTTTAACACAAAAAATCATTAAAAACGTAGAATTTATATATAATTTATTGTTTATTAAAAAACATTATAGTATAATTAATTCAAATTAAAAATAATGAGGTACAAATGGAAAAAATTGAATTAAAAAATGAAAAATTAAAGAAATTTTTAGAATATAATTTAAACAAACAAATTAATGAGTCTTTTTATATTACTGAATTAAATACTATATTTAATCTTACATTAATTAATGACTCTTCTAATTTTGAGCATAATGACTTATCAGACTTATTGAACTTCAATAAATTAAAAAACTGTACAATAAAAGACTTTATAATAAATGACAATAGCATTAAAATATTAAATAAATTGACTGAACTTGAAACTTTACATTTTGATAATTGTACTTTTAAACTATCAAAAGAAACTTTATCTTTAAAATTAAAAAAATTAATATTTTCTTTTTGCAATGATATTAATCTAAATATAATTAAATCTAAAGATACTATTACTTATCTACGAATAACATCTGGAAATAATATTAATCTAGATTTTATTGAAAACTTCAATGGATTAAATCATTTAATATTACAATCAATTATAATAAATGACATTTCTTTTATAAATAGTTTAAAAGACTTAAAAGAATTAAACTTAAATGGTAGTAAAATACTAAAAAACAAAAAATATATAACTGATTTAAAACATACAATTAACATTGAATTTAACAAAAATAATCTACCAATATAGGAGTAATTTATGAATAAAAAAAATTTAGCTTTAAATCCCAATACAAATAATATAAATTTAATAGATTTTCTAAAAATTCAAAAAGAAAAGTCCCCACAAGAAAAGTTTTCAATTAATGACTATCTCGAAAACACACTAGGTTACAAAACAAGCTATAGCTCTATAACAGACAAAAATAGAAAAAAAGTATCTTTATATGATGTTCTTAATGATTTTCAACAAAAAATTGAAAAAGATAATAATTTCTTTTTAGATATTAATATTGTTGAACTTTTTAAAGACTATATCGATTTTGAAAACACAAATATTAATATATCTTTTTCAACAAATACAACACAAGACCAAGAAGAAATCTTATCTAAGCTTCCTAGTTGTAAAAAAAGGTTAAATATTAATTGGCTTCAATTATATTCAGCTAATAATTTAGACTGGATTTCCAAATTAGATAATATTGAAATATTTGAAAATAGCTTAGCTTCAGAAGATATATTTAGTATTTCAACAGAAGAATTTTTAGATCGATTTAAAACATTTAAAAAATATATACCTAATCATACAATAGATTTAGAAGATTACAATTACTTTATTAAACACACTCAATCTATATGCAGGCTACAAGATTTTGATAATCTCAAACAAAAAGAACATTGGTTAGAAGATAACCAATACCCTAAACCTGTAATAACATTATTAATCTCCCCTTATGAATTAGATGACTTAACACAAAACAAATTATCTTCTTATTCAAATTCTGATTCTTATAATTTTCAAATATCTCTTCCAAGCAAATGTGATTTACGTTTAGAAGATTTAAGAAATATAGAAAAATTACAACAATTAGGTGCTAAATCAGATTTTCAAGACAAAACCATACAACTATATACCAATACCTTCTCAGAAGTTGATGAAAACTCCTTAGAAAAATTTAATATATCTGAAATTGTAATCGGTAGCAAAGAAAATTCAAACGCTTCTATTTTATCTCCATCTCAATATAAAATATTAAGATATACCCTAGATTCTATTGTATCTGACATTGAACCTTCTCTTCCTGAACAAGACAAATTCAAAGCTGTATATTCTAAATTAGCTCATATGATTACATATGATTATGAAGCTATAGATGAAAAAACTGAATATGCTAAAGAAAACGCAAACAAATGTCGAAATACCGAAAATGCCCTACTTTGTGGTAAAGCTATATGTGCTGGATATGCAGAAACGTTAAAACAAGCACTTAGTTTAGTTAACATAGAAAGTCACTATATTAGTAGTCAACCTGATAGCGATAATGACACACACGCTTATAATATTGTAAAAATCAATGGTAATTGGTATAACGCAGATTTAACATGGGATTATGAATACATTAGAAATAAAACTTCTCCAAAATATTGTTTAAAAAGTGATAAAGATTTTAAAAAAACCTCTAAAGACAATAAACCAAGTCATACCCCTAAAGAAAACCTTGAATTTTCATGTGATAAATCACTAGATATTTATCCAGAATATAAAAAAAGTCATTTTTTAACAAATGTTAAAATTGTATCAAATCTAATATTGCAAGCAACTCAAAAGAAATTACATTCATTAAAAAACAATTTATTTAAAGATAAAGACAACCTTTCTTTGCCACAACCAAACACAACACCAAATATATCTGACAACAAAAAGGAATTTAAAGTAAAACTAAAAGAAGGAACACCTTCACAAGAAGAGCAGCATAAATACATTGAGAATCTAACATTTTCTACAAATACTAAACAAACTAAAAATAAAAATAAAAATGAAAAAACAAACGAATCAAAATAAAAAAGATTCGTTTGTTTTTTATTTTTCTTAACTCATTCTACATCATGCCTTGAAAGTATCTTAGCAGGTGTTTTTCTTATTACTCTAAATAATGGTAATAATCCAACAACTATATTAAATAAATAAATTAAGCATATACTTAATCCCACTGTTTCTAAATTAACAATAAACATTCTATTTACATAAGGAATTTTTGAAACTTGACTCAATATATATGTCATCAAGATAACTCCTGGCATACTGGCCATTGTAGTAATAGCAATTATTTCTCCAGCAAACATTCTGTATATATCCTTTTTCTTTACTCCTATTGCTCTTAACACTCCTATTTCCTTTATTCTTGATAAAAATGATGATCTTATCATTAAATATATTTCTACTAAAGAAATTGCTAATATAACTCCTGCAAATACAACTGAATTTTTAATTTCATCACGTTTCTTATTTATATATTCTTCTTTATCTTTTTCATATTTATCTATAATGTTTAATTGATACTCATACTTAAATTTGTCAAGGACTGATTGTTTATCTTTCGGATAAACTGTAAAACCATTATTTTTAGAAATCACATTATACTTTACAGTATTATTATTTACTAAAAATTCCTGTTTATTAGTCTTGCTATCATAATATCCAACTACTGTTAATTGTTTTCCATTAACTTCATTTTTTATTTTTTTATTCAATTTCATTTCTTCTTTATTACTTTTATTAACAATAACTTCATAATCATTTTCTGGTAATCTTCCTTTTGCTATAGTTATATCATCTAAATATAAATTATAATCTTTAACTGTTGATTCAGATTCTTTCTCATTAGGAAGATATATTCCCATTCCAAATGTACTTGTTGACATATTATTTAAAATATTAATAAACAATGATTTTGAAACATAAATTGATTTACTTAAATTATTTGTAAATCCAACTATCGTAAAATCTTTCATTCCATCTATTGTAACAACTTTATCCAATAATTCATCTTCTGTTTTTATTCCCATTGCTTTAACCATTGAAAAACTATCATTTAACATATTATCAACAACTTTTTTGTCTACTACTATTTCATATTCATTTTGTGGCATTCTACCTTTTATTATTGAATTCTCATCAACCTTACTAATATCAACTAATGATCCTGTAAGTTCAAATGAATATGTAGATAACTGATAATATTTGTCCATTTTTATCTTAAAACTTACTTCACTATTTCCAGGTATTATATAATCAATATCTTCTTGTCCTTCATACTTCAAATAATCATCAACATTTACTTTTGCCATATCCACAATTAAATAATTCCTATCAATTGTCATATAATCTGATTCTTTTATGTCTGTTGCACCTCTAATATTACATACACTATATACAACAAACATTGCTGATGCAAAGAAACCTAAAAGTAATAACTTTTTTATTACTGTATAATTTAATATTCTATTAAAACCTGTTTTTATAGATTTAATTATTCCATATATTGAAGTATATTTTACTTTATACTTTTTATCTATAATTTCATCTAAATTATATCTATATTTTTCATATATGCTTTTATCTATTTTTTTATACTTCTCATTTATAAGCTCAATTGAAGAATTATCATCTATAACTTCAACTTTTCTATTCTTTGCTTGAATAAATATATTTCCATTTTTTATAACTAAATTAACATCCAGTTGTTGTTCTTCAGTATCTGAATATATATTTAAATTAATATTGTTTTTATCAAAAGTATCTATATTTTTAAAATCTTTCAAGTATATTTTATTATCTAATCTATATTCCAATGATTCTTTAACTTCATTTTCATAATCTTTAACAATTTTTCCATCTTGTAGCTCAACTATTCTTGTTGCATAAAAATTTGCTAAATCAACTTCATGTGTTACTAATATAACCAATTTCTCTTTAGAGATAGCTTTTATAATATTCATTATTTCTAATGAGTTTTTACTGTCTAAATTTCCAGTTGGTTCATCAGCAATTACTATACTTGGATTTTTCACAATTGCCCTAGCTATAGCAATCCTCTGTTTTTCTCCTCCAGACAACATCTGTGCAGGTCTGTTTCTATATCTGTACATATCAACTGCTTCTAAAACATAATTAACTCTTTTTTCTATCTCTGCTTTGTCTTTTACTCCTGTCATTCTTAAGCTTATTGCTACATTATCAAATACTGACATATTTTCTATTAGTTTATAATCTTGAAAAATATACCCTATATTAATATTCCTTATTTTATCAATAGTATTGCTTCTTCTCCTAGTTATTTTCTTTCCATTAATGTAAATTTTTCCATTATTAACCTTATCAAGTCCACCTATAGCATTTAGCAAAGTAGTCTTTCCGCTTCCAGATTGTCCCAATATTGCAACCAATCCTTTATCCCCAAACTCCAAAGAGGTATTATTTATAATATGAATTTGATTTCTTTTTCTTCTATTAAAATATTTATTTACTTTTTTTATTTCTATCATATTTTACACCTCTTCATTGTAAGTATTTATAGCAGTATTTTTAAATAACTTTCTTGCAAATTTACTCGAAATTAATCTTGATATTACTATCAAAACAATATACATAAATACATACTCTTTTATTCCTATGTAATTTGTTAGTTTATAAATATACTCCAATTTTATAACATTTGATCTTACAAAATATATAAATAGCATTAATACACTATAAGAAATTGATGCATTAGTAAATAGTTCTATATCTAAAATTCTTTTAACATTTTTATATGTCGCACCAAGCATTCTTAGTGTTGTATAGTATATATTTCTTGATTTTAGTATTATTCTTATTATCAAATAAGAAATAAAAAATAACACAACAATAAGAACAACAGTTACAACTACTTTTATTATTTTTATAATTCTTTTATATGTTGCACCTTCGTCAACTTTGAAATCAGTCACTTTTTTAGAGTTCAAATTTAAATTATTTAATTCATTTATCGTATTTTCTATATTATTAACATCTTTTACAAATACACCTGATTGATAAGATGGTTTATTATAAAGAGATTCATAATCTTCTTTATTTATGAAAACTTTATATCTATTATTCTCATATTTAGAAGAGCCCGTCAACTTTTTAATATTTGATTTTGTATAAGTATTTGAAATAGTCAAATTTAATTCATCTTTATAGTATATATTATCTACATATATATTTAATGGTTGATTAATAATTTTATAATTTTTAAATTGATATTTCAATTCATCATCCACTATAGCTTTTCCTTTTTCAACATATTCACTCGCCTCTACCCTATACTCCTCATATTTATTATTAGTAAAAATTTTAATATTACTATAGTTTTTATTAATCTCACTTCTTAATAAACTTAAAATTTCTCCTGACGCATAATATAACACATCATATTCATTTTCATCTTCTGTATATTTTATTCCAACAATAGTCAATTCCATTACTTTTTCATCTGTATATGAATTTAATTGTTCAGATTTTAAAACTGAGTATGTTTTATTTAAAACTTCATCTATTGCTTCTTGTATATAAAAATGTTCTTTGTTTACTCTTAAAACAATTTCATTTTTATTTTCTGGCATCCTTCCTAAGTCAACTCCACCTTTTAAAACATTAATGTTTCTCAAATATCCAAAAAAACTTTTATCATCTTTTGAAATAGCAACACCAGTATCTAAAAACACATCATCTTCAACAATATAATCAATATTAGGCAATTGTTTTATTTTTTCATAATCCTCATTACTAAATGGAGTCCTATCTTTCTTATTAATTATTATTCTATTTTCTGATAAATCTCTAAATGCTATACTGTATCCATCATTAACCTTTTCCTCTTCTGAAAGTTGAAAGCTTGCATATTCTGTTAATACAGCAGCACTTATGAAAAAGAATACTGCAAACAATAATAAAAACTTTGGTAAAATATTAAACGTATTTCTAATACCTAATCTATACTTATCAAATATACTTATATTTTTATATCCCATTTCATCTACATTAGGCTCATCTTTTATTTTCTTTAATTCTGTATTTTCTATTATTCTACCATCATTCATTTTTATAATTCTTGTTGCATATTTTTCAACTTGTTCAATATTATGAGTTACCATCACAACTAATTTATCTTTAGCTACTTTCTTCAATATCTCTATAACTTCATTTGCTGATTTTGAATCAAGATTTCCAGTCGGCTCATCAGCAACAATAATAGGAGTATCTTTTACCATAGCTCTTGCTATTGCCACTCTTTGTTTTTGTCCTCCAGATAGCTTCGAAACTTTTGTATTCTTAAACTTAGTAAGTCCTACTTGATCTATAATATCTAATATTTTTTTCTTTACATTTCTTTTTTTGTATCCATTTAAAAGCATTACTAATTCAATATTTTGGTATACCGTATAACTATTAACCAAATTAAAACTTTGAAAAATGTTTGCTATATATTTTCTTCTATAATCTTCAAAATCTTTTTCTGTATAATGACTTGTTTCTTTGCCATTAATGTACATTTCACCTTCTTCGTAACTATCAATACCTGATATCACATTTAAAAGAGTGCTTTTTCCACTTCCAGATTCTCCTGTTATTACAACAAATTCCCCTATCTTTAGTTCCAAATTAACTTTTGTAAATCCAGATGCTATAATACCTTTATTATAATAAAATTTTGATACATTTTTTAATTTTAACATCTGCTCCCCCTATAAAAATTCAAAATATTACAACTTTGTAATAATTATAATAAACTTCATAAATATTATCAATACATTATGATTTTTAATTCTATATTTTATAGAATTATTTCACTTTATCATTTAATTCAACTAAAACTCAATATCAAACTTTTTATACTAATACAAAAAACAAACATTCCACATATAGTGGTTTGTTTGTTTTTATTTGCCTTAATACAACTCCTTTTATTATGATGCCTTTTTACTTCTAAGCTCATAAGCATATTTTATCGTAGCATCATTTATTTCACCTGATGATATTCTAGCTATCTCATTTATAACTTCCGCTTCCTCTAATAATCTTATATTAGTACTAGTTCTTTCATTATTTACCTTCTTGCTAATAAAATAATTATAGTCTGCCATTGCAGCAATATTTGGCAAATGAGATATACATAGTATTTGATGCTTTTTAGATATTTCTCTCATATTTTCAGCTACTGCATTTGCTGCTTTTCCACTTATTCCAGTATCTATTTCATCAAAAACTAGAACTGGTATTTTGTCATAATTAGAAAGTACAGTTTTTATTGCAAGCATTATTCTTGACATTTCTCCACCTGATGCAATTTTATTTAATTCCTTTGAATCTTCTCCTAAATTTGTACAAATATAAAATTCTACAATATCTTTTCCTGTTTCAAAAAATTCTTCATCCTTGTAATCCACATGAATATCTATTTTTGCATTTTTCATTTCTAATTGTTTCAACTTTTCATTTATTTTCTCAGATAAAATCACTGCATTATCTTTACGAAGTAAATGCATTTTGCTTGCAATTTTATTCATACTATTTTCCATTTCTTTAAGTTCTTTTTTCAATTTAATTGTATATTCTTCTAAATTTTCTATTCTATCAATTTCTTGCTCTATTTCATTTTTATACTCTAATATCTCAGATACTGAATTACCATATTTTCTTTTTAATGAATATAATAAATCTAATCTAGTTTCTACTTCATTTCTTTCATCCTCATCAAAAAACACATCTTCTCTATAACTTGAAATATCTCTAGAAATTTCTTGTAACTCATAATAAACATTTTTTAGATTACTTGATGAATCCTCATACTTTTTATCAATTGACTCTATCTTTTCCAAAGCTCTAATAGCAATACTTAGAGCATCTATTGTATTTTCTCCAATAGCCATATCTGCATCTTCTAAATTCTTTATAAGTTTTTCTGAATTTAACATTATCCTTCTTTTTTCTTCTAAAGAGTCCTCTTCATCTAATTTTAAATTTGCCTCTTCTATCTCATTAAATTGATATTTTAATAAATCTATTTTCCTTTCTCTTTCTTTTTCATCTCCATAATTATCTTTTAACTCTTTTTTTATTTCATTAAATTTCACATAACAATTTCTATATTCTTCTTTTAAATTTACTATATTTTTTCCAATAAAACCATCCAAATATTGTTCTTGAACTTTTACATTTAATAAATTCAAAGTATCATTTTGTCCATGTATTTCAATAAACTTTCTCATAAAATCTCTAAGTTCATTTACCGTTACCATTCTCCCATTGATTTTGCACATATTTCTTCCATTTGTACTTATCTCTCTTGATACTATTATATTTCCATCTATTGAGCAATTGCTTTCAGGAACATACAGGCACATTTCAACATATGAATTTGTTTCACCTTTTCTAATCATTTCTTTTGAAAATCTACCACCAGATATTATATTTAAAGAATCAATAATCAATGTTTTACCTGCACCTGTTTCACCTGTTAATACATTTAACCCATTATTAAAATCAATAAAAATTTCTTCTATAATTCCTATATTTTTGATATGTAAATTTGTTATCATATATGCCTCCTTTTTGAACTTATGTTTGCTATTATTATATATCTTTTTTATTTTTTGTCAATAGTTTTTGCAAACTTTTTTTCGCTTTTATAACAAAAAGAAAAACAAGTATCATACATACTTGTTAATCTTCAATACATATCTACCTTTTCTAGTATTTCCAGCAATTTGAACAAATTCAAACTTTCCTTTTCCCCTTATTGTAATTATATCCCCCACCTTTACCTGTTTAGATGGCTTTGTTTCATTTTGAAAGTTTAAAAATACTCTTTCTTGCTCTAAAATCTGTACAGCTTTTCCTCTTGATGTATGTGCAAGTTCGCTTACAATACTATCTAATCTTAATGATAAAACTATAATACTTAACTCTTGTTTTTGCAATTCAATATTTTTTATTTCGTCAATTTCTTTTATCTCAATTTCTGCTTTTGAAAATCTAGTAAGAGATGGTATATTTTGATTTAAAAATTTAACTGCCTCATCTTTTACTATAATATCAGCACCTAAGTTTTCAACTATAATATCTCCAACTTTAGATCTATCTATCCCCAGCTTCATAATTCCACCAAGATATACTTTATGGTCATATTCATCCTCTAATTCATTAGGCAATTTTATTCTTATTATTTTTAATAGTCTTCCATCATTTTTTTTAGACATTTCTTCTGTTATTTTTTCAGGATATAAAACGCATAACTTTCTTTCAGCATCTTCTTTACCTCCAAAAAAATAATAATTTCTAAAATTTATTTTTTTTAGTAATTTGTCTACTATGTCTTGCTCATGTAAATTCAAAAAATCTGTATGCTCTATCTTATTTCTTTTTTTCGAAAATTCTACTTTATCCAATAGCTGAGCAATAATAAGCTTGTCCTCTTGATTTTTATAATCTTTTAATATTTCTTGTTTATTCATTAAATTCACTCCTAAAAAAGAATAAAAACAGATTAAAATTAATTAACCTGTTTTTTATGTTTTACTAGTTATTACAACATCCAAAATTTGTAAATAATAATAAGAAGATTATTATAAAGAATAATATTTCACTATTTCCACAACATCCTCCGAATAATCCATTATTATTGTTGCATCCACAGGCACGACTATCTCCTAATATTCCATTTTCTTGCATTTTATAGTACCTCCTTTTTATTTTTATACTTTATAATATGAGGTCTATAAAATATGTGTTACAAATTTTAAGAAAAAATGAGTAGATTTTTCTATCCACTCATTTTTATAATGAATATATTGTTCCTAAAACTAAACAGAAAATAATTAATATAATACCAAATATAATAGTCCATTTTTTTTGTTTACCTTCTCTGGTATTACCTTTATTTTTTTCAAAAAAGTTATTTGCTGATGAACCTGTAATTGTTGATGATACTCCAGCATCTTCTTTTGATTGTATCATTGCAAGTATTACTAAGGCAATACAAACAATAAAATAAATTACAATTAAAATACCTTTTACAATTTGCATTTACTACTCCTCCTTGGGAATCTATTAGTCTTTATTTTCTTTTTTTACTATAATTTGTTTTCCATCATAGTATCCACAGTTTGAACATACAGTATGTGGTAATACTGGTTCACCACAATTTGAACATTTTGCAAATTTTGGTGCTTCTAATTTCCATGTAGATCTCTTAGCATGTGTTCTTGCTTTCGACCATCTTCTTTTTGGTTGTGCCATTTCAATTCCCTCCTCTTGTATCAGATATATATTATATCTATATTTTCTCACTTTTTTTATTCATACTTAATGATTATACATTTTTTTTTAGGTTTTGTCAACCTTTAGGAGTTTTTTTTGTTTATTTTTTTACTTATATTTATATAAAACATATTTTTCTTCTGTTCTTTAATGTATAAATCGCTTTAATTCACTCTTTTTCTATTGACTTTTACCCTAATTAATAATATACTGAAACTGTCTGTAAAAAGGCGATTTAAAATTTAAAGGAGGCTATCAAAAAATGGATAATTTAATTGAAATTAGATGGCATGGTAGAGGCGGACAAGGAGCTAAAACTGCTTCATTATTATTAGCAGACGCTGCCTTTAATACTGGTAAATATATTCAAGGTTTCCCTGAATATGGTCCAGAAAGAATGGGTGCTCCAATAACTGCCTACAATCGTATAAGTGATGATCCTATTACAGTACATAGCAATATTTATGAACCTGACTATGTCGTAGTTGTTGATGACACTTTACTAGAATCAGTTGATGTAACAGCTGGTTTAAAAAAGACAGGTGCTATAGTTATTAATACAACTAAACCTGCAGAATATTTAAAATCACATTTAAAAGGATATGAAGGTAATATTTATACAATAGATGCCAAAAAGGTATCTTTAGAAACTTTAGGTAAATATTTTCCAAATACTCCTATGCTTGCAGCAATTGTAAAAGTAAGTAATCTTATGTCTGAAGAAGATTTTATAGAAGATATGAAAGGATCTTTCAAGCATAAATTTGCTAAAAAACCAGAAGTAATTGAAGGAAATATGAAAGCTTTAGAGCTTGCTCTAAAATCTGTAAAAAAAATATAATAAAGGAGTGAAATAATCATGACTAATATAAATAAAGATTCCACTATGGAAGAAATGACTATTGGTGGAAATATTTATACAGCAGGTAATGCCAGAGAATTTAAAACTGGTGATTGGAGAAGTGTTCGTCCAGTTTTCTTACCTGAAAAATGTAAACAATGTGGTCTATGCTTCCCTGTTTGCCCTGAAAATTCTATACCAGTTGATAAAGAAACTTTAAAAAGAAAAGATTTTGATTTTGATTTCTGCAAAGGATGTGGCGTTTGTGCTAAAGTTTGTCCTTTTGGAGCAATTGAAATGAAGGAAGAAGGTGCTGAATAATGAGTATAAGAGAAAGATTAAGTGGTAACGAAGCTGCTGCTATTGCTATGAAACAAATAAATCCAGATGTTGTAGCTGCTTTCCCTATTACACCATCAACAGAAATTCCACAATACTTTTCAACATTTGTAGCAAATGGTCAAGTTGATACAGAATTTGTTGCAGTTGAAAGTGAACATAGTGCAATGAGTGCATGTATTGGAGCTGAAGCAGCAGGATCAAGAGCAATGACTGCTACATCAGCAAATGGACTTTCCCTTATGTGGGAAATGATTTATATAGCATCAAGTTTAAGACTTCCAATGGTAATGTCTTTAGTTAATAGAGCTGTATCTGGTCCACTAAATATTCACAATGACCATTCAGACGCAATGGGGGTAAGAGATGCTGGTTGGATTATGTTATTTTCTGAAAACAACCAAGAAGCATATGATAACTTACTTATGGCTCACAGAATCGCTGAACATAAAGACGTTTTGCTTCCACTCATGGTTTGTCAAGATGGATTTATCACATCTCATTCTATTGAAAACATAATGCTTGAAGAAGATTCAGAAGTCAAAAAATTCGTTGGTAAATACACACCTAAGCATTATTTATTAAATGAAAAAGAACCTATGGCTGTTGGACCTTTAGATGTTCAACCATACTTATTCGAACATAAAGCTCAACAAGCAATTGCTATGAAAAAAGCAAAAGACGTTATATTAGAAGTTTCAAAAGAATTTGAATCATGGACTGGTAGACATTATGGTTTATTTGAAGAATATAAATTAGATGATGCAGATATTGCTATAGTTTGTATGAATTCTACAGCAGGTACTACAAAATTTGTTGTTGATTCTTTAAGAAAGCAAGGAATTAAAGCTGGTCTTCTAAAAATAAGAGTATTTAGACCATTCCCTGCTGAAGAAATTGCAAAAGCACTTTCACATGTTAAAGCTGTTGCAGTTTTAGATAAATCAGATTCATTGAATGCTGCTGGTGGTGCATTATTTAGTGATGTTACTTCTGGTATGTATATAAATAAATGCAATGTTCCAGTTATAAATTATGTATATGGTATTGGTGGTAGAGATGTTCCTGCATCAGATATCGAATCTGTATATAAAGACTTAGAAGAAATTGTTAAAACTGGAAATCTTGGAAATCCTTATAGATATTTAGGATTAAAAACAAATAAGGAGGTTGATTAATATGGCATATAATATGAAAGAAGTAATTGCTAATAAACCTTCTCGTTTTACAGAAGGACATAGAATGTGCGCTGGATGTGGAGCTCCTGTTGTTGCAAGACATATTTTAAGAGCTTTAAAAGAAGATGATAATGCAGTAATATCTTCTGCTACTGGTTGTATGGAAGTTTCTACTTTTATATATCCATATACATCTTGGACAGATTCTTTTATCCATACTGCTTTTGAATGCAGTGCTGCAACATTATCTGGTGTTGAAGCTGCATACAAATCTTTAGAAAAACAAGGAAAATTAAATAATAAAGGAAAAACAAAATTCATCGCTTTTGGTGGAGATGGTGGAACTTATGACATAGGTTTACAATCACTTTCTGGAGCTATGGAAAGAGGTCATGACATGACTTATGTATGTTATGATAATGGTGCATACATGAATACAGGTATTCAACGTTCTTCTGCAACACCTAAATTTGCAGATACAACAACAACACCTGCAGGATCTGTTATCCCTGGTAAAATGCAATCTAGAAAAGACTTAGCACAAATAATGGTAGCACATCACTTACCTTATGTTGCTCAATCAATAGCTTATGGTAACTTTAAAGATTTATATGAAAAATCAGAAAAAGCTATCTATACTGAAGGAGCTACATTCCTAAATGTACTTTCACCATGCCCTCGTGGATGGGGATATCCTACAGATGAGCTTATGACTTTAAACAAACTTGCTGTTGAAACATGTTATTGGCCATTATATGAAGTTGTAGATGGTGTATATCACATAACATATAAACCTGCTAAAAAATTACCAGTAGAAGAATTCTTAAAACCACAAAGAAGATTTAAACATATGTTTAAACCTGGAAATGAATGGATGATTAAAGAATTCCAAGATGAAGTTGACAAACGTTGGCAAGAATTATTAGATTTAGAAGAAATGACAAATAAATAATTTTAATACTAGCTTTTAAATAAGCTAGTATTTTTTTATAAAAGAAAAGAGCCATGAATAAAGCATGACTCTTTGGGATTACCGATAGCAGAAGTATGTATTTCCAAGTTGTTTATAAACTCTACTTCCCTGTTTAAATTCAGCTTGATAAATCAAATCTTTCGAAACTGGTATGGTCCCTGCTAAATAATTATCAACAACTATCTTCGCATTTGCTTGTGCTCTTTTAGTTGGCGTTTTATTAAAATTGCCATCATATGCACATGCATAACCATTTTTTAAAACACCTTCAAATGTATTTGGAAAATCTTTTGCTCTTACTCTATTGCAAAAAACATAACCAACTAACTGTTGATGTTCATCTGTGCACCAGTCACACCCTGCTTCTCCGTTTATTAGATGAGCAATAAAATTGACCATATAATCATATTCCGAATTTTGTTTTTTTACAGGTTTCTCCTTTTCTTCTACTATCTCTTGTGGTTTTGTCTCCTGAACAACTTCTATTTTAGTTTCTTCTACTACAACTTCCTCCTGCAAATTTACTTCGCTTTCAATATTCATAGCAGAAACAACTTCTGAATTGTTGTCTCGTGCGGCAAGACCACATGTGTTCATTTTAGAAAAAGTAACAACAACTGCAACCATTAGGATTCCTCCTATAGCAAATTGAATTGATGATAACTTTTTCCGTTGAAAATTTGGCTTTTGTCTCATTTGAATCCCTCCATGTATTTTTTAGCCTACTTCTATTATACCACTTTTAAAGCTTTTTTTCAAAAATACAAGTCCAAAAAAGCTAGCAACAACCTTGCTAGCTTTTAAATCACATATTTTTTACTAATTTTTGGAACAAATCACCTTTTTCTTCAAAATTCTTAAAGAACCCATAACTTGCCGCTGCAGGTGATAATAAGCAACTTTTATTTTTTTTAGTTACTTCTTTAGCAATTCTAACCGCTTCTTCCATTGTATTTACAATATAGCTTTTTCTCTTTAATTTTTTTGCTATATCATGACCTGTTTTAGGCATACAAATAATATTAGTTATATCACTATTCTCTAAAAATTCTATAAACTCTTTATAATCTATTCCTCTATCCATTCCACCTATTATTAAAGTATCTACATTTTCCAATGCCTTTACAGCTTCTATAGTAGCCATAGGTATAGTTCCAATTGAATTGTCGTAATAATACACTTCATCAAAATTACCAACAAATTCCAATCTATGCCTTAAAGGTTTAAACTCATTTATGCTTTTTTTAGTTCTTTCTAAATCCAGCTTTAAAATCTGAGATATAGTAAGTACAAACATAATATTATTTATGTTATAATCACCTGGCAAAATTCTTTTTTCCTTATCTGTATCATACACCATAGTATCATTTATATATATTTTTCTATCTTTCATATAAACATTACTATCTTTTTTATTATTAATACTAACTCTATATTGCTTTTCACTTACATCTTTTACAAAATTGCATAAATCATTATTATCAAAATTATAAATTAAACAATCACTTTTCTTTTGATATTTAAAAATATTACATTTAGCTTTTATATAATTTTCAAAAGATACATAGTGATCTAAATGTTCTTCATATACATTTAAAAGGCAAGCTATATTAGGCGACTTTTTCATATACTCTAATTGGTGTGAAGACATTTCTAATACCAACAACATATCTTCTTCTATTTGCTCTGCATAATCTAAAACTGGAAATCCTATATTTCCCAATAGCATACACTTTTTATCCTGATCTTTAAGCACATTGTATATCAAAGAACTTGTCGTACTCTTACCTTTTGTTCCCGTAATTCCTATTGTACAAACTTTAAAAAACTCTAATAATAATTCTAATTGTGAAGTTATTTTTTCTTTATATTTTTCTATATCTATACCAGCAAAAGATATCCCAGGAGCTTTTATTATTAAATCATACTTTTCTAAATTTTCTAAATAATTTTCACCTGATATAATTTCTAAATTTTTATCTTCTTTTAATAATTCATCAAATTCATCATTTTCATAATCTATTTCTTTTTTATCTGCAATAACTATTTTCTTATCATTCAAATATTTTCTTATAAATTTATATGTTGATTTACCTTCTCTACCAAAACCTAAAATTACAATACTCTTATCTTTTAAATATGTAATTAATTCACTAATCACCTATAAAAACCTCTTTTCTCAATCTCTCTTTTTGTTCATCATTTAAATTATTTTCCTCATTAAATAATTTAGTAATATCATTACTTGTATCAACTAACTGGTAATTTTCTTTATAATAATCTAATAAATATGGTAACTTTTCATTTTTACTTTCTAATATATTTATAGTTTTACTTATTGCAAAATTCACCTCTTCAAAAGTTCCTACACAATCAAAAGGTTTTGTTTCCCCTTTTCCTATAAGTTCTATAAATGTTTGTAATAACTCTTTATTTTCAAACATATCCTCTCCAAAAATATTTACTAACTTATCTTTGTACAAATAAGGACTTAAAATTGTATATGAAAATAAACATTTAGCACAATTACAACACCAATTCCATTCTTTATTTTTACTCCCTACATTGCAACTTTTAAAAACTTTATGATATTGTTCTTTTCTTGCTAATATCTTCGCAATTTGAAGTTCACTAATAGGTCTTAAAAAACTAAAATATTTTACAGGTGCTTTTAAATATTCTGTCGAATATTTTTCAAAATCACATTCAAATTCAAAACTTTTCGAATATTGATGATTTATTTTTTCACCAATTACATTAGATTCATTTGCACTATTTTCATTAGATAATGCAACATATTTCTTCCCAACCATATAAGCTATAAAATATGATACAAAAGCAAGCATAGCTGAAAATGGTGTATGACCATTTAAAAAACCTTTATTGTTCAAATCTATAATATTTTTATCTATAGTTCTATACACTTCTATTATGTTATTATTCTTAATTCCTGCAATCTCAGCACATTTTAGCGTTGTATATTTAGGATTTATAATTAAACAATAATCTTTTTCTTTATCCATACCTACCGTTTCTAATGTCACAATAGAATCTTTTCCTCCACCAATAGGCACAATATATCCATTTGAATCATCTTCTATCTTCTCATAATTAAAAAATTCACAACTATTCAAACATTCAATTTTCATAAAACTATCAATGTCTATTTTTATTCCATTTCTATAAAACATTTCTCCTAAACCATAAAAATAAATTTTCTTCCAAAAATCTATTTGATTTTTAGTAAGTTTTCCACATTTTATTATCACATTTGGGGAACATGTACATTTCCAATAACTTATAAGTTCAATCAATCCAATATTAAAAACCATATTCTTTACATATTCTGTATTTATGCTTTTAAAATGCATTTCTTTTTTTAAAATTTTTGTTTCAGGAGTAAATTTAGTAAGTCCTGGTATCTCATATTCAAACTTTAAATATATCGCATTACTATCTTCTTTTATCTCATAATTATTATAATAAAACTCTTTATATTTTTCTCTATATTCACTAAACTTTAAAGAATTATCCATCATTAAATCCTTTCATACTCTAATCTTATAATTTATCTTACTTATTATTTATTCATCTTTACATCTTTTTGATACTTTTATCATACTCTTTATTTATAGCACATATACTTCTCAAAAACAAGAAAATAGGAAAAATTCCTTTAAAATAAACCATTATCATAAAACTTTCAAAATAAAATACCTCATATATAATCTGACTATATAATCAAATTATATATAAGGTATTAACTTTTTTCTGCCAATTATTCATCATTGTCATGATAATTTTTTGAATTATATTGAGTTGCATATGAATATGCTAAAATAATAATAGCAACAGCTACAAGTGCAACAATTATCCAAACCCATGCATTATTTGCAATTCCAAAAGTATTTGCATTATTAAAATCTGCAGAAGTTCTAGTTGCCGAATAATTGTTATTATTTGTATTCATATTTGTTACATTATTCATTCTTCTTTCAATATCTCCTGTAACATTCTTACTTCCATTTGAAATATCTCTAGCAGCATCTTCTACCGTATTTTCAACTGCACCAACACCGTTTCTAACATCTTCAGCAGCATCTTTTATCATATTTCCTTCTGTAGCAAATGAAAAAGTGCATAACCCAAATATAATTATGCTTAATAACATAAATAAAGCTATTCTTTTCATTTAAAAATCCTCCTAAAAAAATTAAGTTAAAAACTTTATACTAATATTATTATTTTTTTAAAAGAAAATATACAAAGAAAAAAACACCAATTAAGGTGCCTTATTAATATAAATATAAATATAAATATTAATATTTATATTTATATTTTTATTTATATTTTTATTTTAATCTGATTAATATAGCAATACCTAAAAATATTACTAATAATCCAATTACAATTAACACTATATTTAATATATTAGATAATGTTGAACTTCCAGAATTTGAATTTGTTGACACACTACTTACTACTGTTGAATTTGTATTATTTTTGTTTTGTGAATTAGAATTTCTTGTGCTATTTGTTGTATTTGATGTACTACTATTTGAACTACTATTACTTTCTTCTTCTGCGTCTTCTAATATTGAGTTAGTACTATTGCTTGAATTACTTGTACTGTTATCTGTTGAATTAGAAGAACTATTAGATGAATCATTTGTTAGATTCAAATCAATAGCATTACTTATATTATAAAAAGAAAATACTAAAACTAATGATATAAATAATATTATTACTTTTTTTACAATTTTTGACATTTTTTATACCTCCATAAATTTTTCCTTAGATTAATCAATTATAATAATATCACAAAACAAAAAAAATGTCTATAAAAATTTTATTATATTACAAAAATGTTTTCAAAGTTTCTACGCTTCTCTCTTGCATCTTTACATATTCATCTAACACTGCCTGGATATCTTTATTTATATTAGGATTCTGATTTAAAAGTCTTCTTCCTTCTATTATCCCCATATTCGTTCCATTTATTAAAAGTTCTGCCAAATTTGAATTGCTTTTATCATTCATAGCTTTCATTTGGATTCCCCACCATGTCATAACTTTATTCATTGCAGATGTTTCATGAGGTTGTTTTTCTGTTGTATACTCATCATACAAATTATTTATTCTTCTTGATATATCCTTGTATTGATTATATTCATTGTCTAAAACATTTTTGAAATTTGGTTCTCCAACTTTTTTTCTTATAAATTCTATTGCATCCAATCCCATTGTCGAACCTTTATTAAGTTCATCTAAAACATTCATATCATTATTTTCCATATAAACTCCTCCTTAAATAAAATTTTATCTTTATATTATTTTTAACCAATTTTTTGAAAAAAATTCAGAAAAACTATTGACTTTTTATCTAAAAGATAGTATACTAGAAAACGTTGAAGGATATGGTCGTTTAGCTCAGCTGGGAGAGCATCTGCCTTACAAGCAGGGGGTCATAGGTTCGAGCCCTATAACGACCACCATCTTTTTATTTATACAAATGGCCTGGTAGTTCAGTTGGTTAGAATGCCGCCCTGTCACGGCGGAGGTCGACGGTTCGAGCCCGTTCCAGGTCGCCATTTTTTTATTTAAAATTAAATATTCGGCTTCATAGCTCAGTTGGTAGAGCAGAGGACTGAAAATCCTTGTGTCACTGGTTCAATTCCAGTTGAAGCCACCATAATAAAGAGTAGTTAATCTACTCTTTTTATTTTTATTCATATTTTTCTTTTTTCAAATTTTAAAAGAAGGCACTATACAGTACCTCCTAATACATATTCTTTTCACTTAAAGCTTTCTTCATTCTCATCTCAGCATCTTTTTTGGCAATATCTTGTCTCTTATCATATAACTTTTTTCCCTTCCCTATTCCTAATTCTACTTTAACAAAACTCCCCTTAAAATAGATAGAAATTGGAACCAAACTACATCCTTTTGCTTGAATTTTTCCTATTAATTTATTTATTTCTGACCTATTAAGCAAAAGTTTTCTATCTCTTAATGGATCTTTATTATAAATATTTCCAAATTCATATGGACTTATATGCATACCAAATATAAAACATTCCCCATTTTTTATATTTGCAAAACTATCCTTTAAATTAACCTTGCCATTTCTTATTGATTTTATTTCTGTCCCTGTAAGCTCAATTCCTGCTTCAATAGTATCTTCAATTGTATAATTATGATATGCATTCGGATTTTTAGCTATAATCTTTCTTTCTTGTTTCATTAATATCAATATCTCCTTAAAAAATACTTTTTCAAATTACTTTTATGCTTTATTACTAGAACCAAAAACATCTGCAATTTTATGTTCTACAGTTTTTTCAATAAGCTCTCTAGCTGGTTTTAAATATTTTCTTGGATCAAATGCAGATGGTTCTTCTACAAATACTTTTCTTATTCCAGCTGTCATTGCAAGTCTTAAATCTGTATCAACATTTATTTTTGATACTCCGCTTTCAGATGCTTGTTTTAATATTTCATCAGGAACTCCTTTTGCCCCTGGAATATCTGCTCCATAATCATTACACTGCTTTACAAGTTCAGGTATAACTGTTGATGCTCCATGTAATACAATTGGTGTATTTGGAATTTTTTTCTTAATTTCTTCCAATATATCAAATCTTAATTTTGCTTCTCCTTTAAATTTATAAGCTCCATGGCTTGTACCAATTGCTATTGCTAAAGAATCACATCCTGTTAATTTAACAAATTCTGCAGCTTGGTCTGGATCTGTATACATAGCATCAGCTTCTGAAACATTAACATCATCTTCTATTCCCGCAAGTTTACCAAGTTCTGCTTCAACAACAACACCTTTACTATGAGCATAATCAACTACTTTTTTAGTTAATGCTACATTCTCTTCAAAACTATATTTAGATCCATCTATCATAACTGATGTAAATCCTGCATCTATACACATTTTTGCAGTTTCAAAATCAGGTCCATGGTCTAAATGTAATGCAATTGGTATTTCTGGATATTCTTCCACTGCTGCTTCTACCATTTTCATTAAATATCCTATTTTAGCATATTTTATCGCACCTGATGATGCTTGTAATATAACTGGCGAATTTTGCTTTGCAGCAGCATCTACAATCGCTTGTATAATCTCCATATTATTAACATTAAAAGCTCCAATTGCAAATTTCTCTTTCATTGATTTTTCGAACATTTCCTTTGTTGTAACTAACATAAAAATTCCTCCTTAAATAAAATATAAAAAGATTGCAGATTATATTACTGCAATCTTAAAAATTACGCTTCTTCTGGTGCAGTAACAGGACAAACACTAGCACATGTTCCGCAACTTATGCAAACGTTTTCATCTATTACGAATTTTCCATCTCCTTCAGCTATGCATTCAACTGGACAATTTGCAGCACAAGCTCCACAAGAGATACAATTATCATTAATCTTATATGCCATCTTCTTCACCACCTTTTTCTTTAATATCTTTTTCTTCTAGTTTTTCAAGTTCTGCTAGCTCTTTTTGATTTTCTTTTTCTTCTTCATTTACTTCTTCTTTTACATTATCTTTAATAACTTTAATATCAGCTAAGTTATATTTTTTATATGTATATCCTTCTCCATTTTTAAATTTAACTCTTATTCTTTCAGCTAATGTCTCTACCATATCTACTTCACCTGTTCCGTCTGCTGATTTAACAATTGCTCCAACATGTGGCATTCTAGATAACTTTTCTTCATATACATCTTGTTCATATTTTAAACAACACATAAGTCTTCCACAATTACCTGAAATTTTTGTTGGATTAAGTGATAAATTTTGATCTTTTGCCATTTTTATTGATACAGTTTCAAAATCATTTAGAAAAGAACAACAACACATTTCTCTTCCACAAATCCCATTTCCACCAAATTTCTTTATTTCATCTCTTACTCCTATTTGTCTAAGTTCAATTCTGGTTTTAAACTCTAAAGCTAATTCCTTTACTAAATCTCTAAAATCTATTCTTCCATCAGCAGTAAAATAGAATAATAATTTAGTATTATCAAATTTACATTCTACATCTGTTAGATTCATTTTTAAATTAAGTTCTTTTATCTTTTTATTACAATAATCCAAAGCTCTTTTTTCTAATTGTTTACATTCTTCATAATGTTTCATATCTCTGTTATTAGCAATTCTTAAAACTTTTTTTAATGGTGCTACTATTTTAGATTCTTCCATAGGTCTATTTGGAATCATTACTGTTCCAAATTCTTCCCCTTCTGATGTCTCTACTATAACATTATCACCTTTTCTTAACATTAAATATTTAGGATTAAAAAAATATATTTTTCCTAATCTTCTAAATCTTACTCCTACTATATTTTGCAATTTATTCCCTCCCACATTTTAAATAACATATTATCTATGCACATATTATAATTACTGTTTGCTTTTAATCTTTTTTTAGTATCTTCTACAATATTTATGCAATTTGCATAATTAATATTTTCTTTAGAATGTTTAAATAATAATATATTAATATAATCTAATATTTCAAATTTATCTTCTTGTGATTTATAAATTATCTCTGCTTCATTTAATATATCTATTAAATTAACTCTATTTATAGATTCAATTATTTTATATATTGAATTATATAAGTCCTTTTTATCTTTTAATATTTCCGCTCTTCCTATGCTCCCTTGGAAAGCCTCTAACATATTTTCATCTATATTATCTATTTGGTACTTTTCTTTTAAATATTTCTTTATTTCATTATCTGATATTTCATTAAATCTTATTATTGTACATCTTGATTTTATAGTACTTAAGAAATCATTTTCGTTTGCTCCAATTAATATTATCACGACAAATTCTGGTGGTTCTTCTAAAGTCTTCAATAAACAATTTTGAGCTTCTTTTGTCATTTTATCCGCATCATTTACTATATAAACCTTTTTATTTGAAACAATAGGAAATTCTATTACTTTTTTTTGCATTTCTCTTATCTGTTCAATTTTTAAGCTATTCCCATCAGGTTCAATCTGTACAAAATCAGGATTATTATCTGAATCAAATTCAATACATGATTTACATTTATTACAATATTTATTGTTATCTAAACATAATATCATTTTAGCAAATTCTTTTGCAATGAGTTTTTTTCCAATACCAGAAGTTCCAATAAATAAATAACTATGTGAATTTTTGTTTAAATCTATTGATGTTTTTAGTTCTTCTTTTATTTTATCATTTCCTATAATTCCTTCAAACAAATAATTCACATCCCTTTTTATTTATCTATTTTTCCAAATTTACTAAGTGGCCATATTCTAATTATAACTTTACTTTCAATTTTTTCTAATGGTACACATCCAAAACATCTACTATCTGTGCTTTGCGCTCTATTATCTCCCATAACAAATACTGAATTTTCTGGAACAACAATATCTACACAATTTCCTTTTCCATTTCCTGTAGATACTCCTTCCTTTAAGTATTTTTCTTGTAACAATTGACCATTTATATAAACATTTCCTTCTTCTATAACCACATGATCTCCTGGAAGTCCTATAACTCTTTTTATATAACTCATTTTGTTTAGTTCCAAAACATTATGAGTTAATTTTCCCATAATAGATTTTGGTTCTTTTTCATATCTAGCAACTACACTTTCTTTCATTTCTTCTTGTGTCAAAACAGTTGTACTTGGTGCTTCAAATGTTATTATATCACCTTTTGATGGCATCTTCTTAATTGTTCTATTCCATCTACTAAGCCATAATCTTTGGTTTTCTACAAGTGTCGGATACATTGATGGTTGTTTTACTATTGTTGGTGTTCCTAAATAATATCTAAATAATATTGCTATAACTAACGCAACTACAATACATACTATCCATTCTAATATATCTTTTATCTTACTTTCTGTTCCTTCGCTCAATTTTCTTCCTCCTAAATATTAGAGTCTATAACTGGTATTACTTGTTTCTTTCTAGAAACAACTCCTGGTAAATATGCCATGTTATCTTTTAATTCTACTTTAAAAGCTTTTTCTACTATTTCTGTTTTTCCAAGTGCTATTATTTGAGAATTATTTTCTAAAATATCTGTAATTAATAATACAAATAACTCTACTTGATTACCTTTCATAAATTTTTCCATAGCACTTTCAATTTCTCCTTTTGATTTTAATACATCTTCTATTGATGCTGTATTTACTTGTGCAACTTGATATTTCACTCCATTTGTTGTAAATGGCTTTGAATCAATATTTATTAATTCTTCTGGTGAATAATCACTTAAATCAGTTCCTGCTTTTAACATATCTAATCCATATTTATTTATATCTACATTTGCTATTTTAGCAAGAGCATTTGCAACTTCTACATCTTTAGGTGTGCAAGTTGGTGATTTGAATAATAATGTATCTGAAATGATAGCACTAAGCATTAATCCTGCATATTTAGGTTCTATTTCTATATTATTCATTACATACATATCATACAAAATAGTACATGTACTACCTACTGGCATTGCCATATAAAATAAAGGTTCTTTAGTACTAAATCCTGAAATTTTATGATGATCTACAACTTTTAATATCTCTGCACTTTCTATTCCTTCAACGCTTTGACCAAAATCATTATGGTCTACAAGTATAACTTTTCCTCCTTCATCTATTTTTGATAAAAGTTCTGGTTCCTCAACTTTAAAATAATCTAATACATATTTTGTTTCTTTATTTAATTCTCCCAATCTATATGCTTTTGCTTTATTAAATCCTGCTTTATTTTCTAGATTTTCTGCTACCAAACTAGCACAAATTGTATCTGTATCTGGATTTTTATGTCCAAAAATTAATATTTCATTTTCCATTTATTTTTTTCTCCAATCTTCGTAATTTTACTTACTTATTATATCATATATTTATGATTTTTCAAGCAATTTTATAAATTTCATTGGCTAAATATATTCCTGAAAACTACATATTTTGTATAGCTTTTAGAACTCCTATTTTACCATAAAAATAATCCAACCCACCTTGCATATAAGCTATATATGGTTTACGTAAAGGTCCATCACAACTAAGCTCAATGGTAGAACCTTCTGTAAATGTTCCTGCTGCCATTATAACCTTATCTTCATATCCTCCCATATCTCCTGGAACAGGTACAGCAAAAGAATCTACTGGTGAACCCATTTGTATTCCTTGGCAAAATTTAACTAATTTTTCTTCATCATCTAATATTATAGTTTGAACTATATCAGCTCTTTTTTCATCAAATTTAGGACTAACTTTAAATCCTAATCTTTCTAATATTCTACTTGCAAATATTGCTGTTTTTACAGCATTTGCAACAACTTTTGGTGCAAAAAATAATCCCTTTATAAAACTTGTATTTTGTCCAAGTGATGGACCAATTTCCTTTCCAATTCCAGGAGAAGTCAATCTTTCTGCACAAAGTTCAATCAAATCTTTTTTACCTACAATATACGCTCCACTTGTTGCAATTCCTGCCCCTAAGTTTTTCATAAGTGAACCTACTGCAATATCAGCTCCAACTTCTATTGGTTCTTTTTCTTGTACAAATTCACCATAACAATTATCTACCATAATTATTACTTCTTTGTTTACTTTCCTTATTTCTGATATTATATTTTCTATTTTTTCAATTACTAAACTTTTTCTTGTAGAATATCCAATTGACCTTTGAATCTCTACAAGTTTTATATCATTTGATTTTAATCTTTCACAAATAGATTTAGTATCAAATTCATTATCTACCAAATCTATTTGTTCATATTCTATTCCATATGCTTTTAATGAACTTTTACTCTCTCCTGTAAGACCAATAACAGTTTGAAGCGTATCATATGGAAGTCCTGTTATACTAAGCATTTTTTCTCCTGGCCTTAAAAGAGCACCAAGAGTTATTGCCAAAGCATGTGTACCAGATATTAATTGGCTTCTAACCAATGCATCTTCTGCTTTGAATACCTTCGCATATACTTCTTCTATTTTATTTCTTCCAGATTCATCTATTCCATATCCATTTGATGAATTTAAATGATTTGCTGAAAATCCACTATCTTGCATAGCTTTTAATACTTTTAAAGTATTTATTTCATTTATTCTATCAATATTCTCAAAAATAGATCTTATTTCTCTTTCAACTTCTTTTGATAAATCTTCTAATTCATTACTTATTCCAAATTGTTCAAACATTTTATCCATCCTTTCTAAACATAGTTATTATACTACAAATAAAGAAAAAAGAAAAGTAGCTTCAAACTACTTTTCTTTATAAAAAAATCGTATTCTAAATTCAAAAGTTTTAAATTTCTTCATTCTAAAATTTTACAAAACAACCACCGGACGGAACCCGTTGCTGTTGTAAGCGTAACCGTCCGAACCGCCAGTGCCGAACACACCGCTGCCAGCACCACTACCCCAGCCACCACCACGATAAAGAAAAGGTCGAACGAATGTTCCTATTAACATATAGTCACTATCATATAATCCTGTTGCATATCCGCTTGAAACTTCATGATTTGTCGCTGTTACATTTCTATTTTCATCATATGTTGCTTTTAACCATTGCTGTGTATATTTTCCTTCATAATATCTTATTCCATAATATGAAAAAATATTTCCATTAATTGCTTCATATATAGCATCACCTTTTACATTCCTTAAATTTTGTACCCTATCATATGCATATTTTGCAAGATTTGTATTTTTCGTAATTATATTTTCTGCATCATTTGTCATCTTCCATGTTGTAGCTCCATTTGTTTTTTCATCTTCACTTACTTCATATTTATCCCAATATGCTGCAAATTCACTATTTAATTTATTTCCATTAAATAAATTTACTTCTTTTCCATCTACTGTTATTTTCCCTGCATATGAGTTTAAACTATCACTTCCATTATCCCAATATGCTGCTACTCTCTCCCATGCTCCTCCATTTAAATCATATATTCCTGTTACATTTCCTGTTGTACTTTGCGTTACATTTCCTTTATAATTATTTTCTCCTGTATATGAATGATATTTTCCTTCTGCATCTGCTCCTCCACTTCCTGATGTATCTCTTGCTGGTATTACACCATATTGTGATGCTGCTAAATATGCTACTGCTCCCCATTCATTATTTTTCATCAAATGTGTATCTGTTCCTTTTGATAATTTATATATATCTTTATCTTTCATGTTATAACACACTTCAAATGACTTTCCTATGTTTATATATCTCCAACTTTCTGCATTTGGTAATACTTTTACCGTCTTTGTACTTGCATTATTATTATTTGCTGTTGTTGTATTCTCATTTGTCTCTGCCATACTTGCTTCAAACTTTGCTACCCATATTCCTCTTAAGTTTGCTCCTCCAAATGTGAATGCTGGATGTACTATCATTGTTGATTCATTTCCAACTGTTTGGCTTGCTATATCATAATCTGTTGGATATTTATTCCCATTTTTGTCTTCATTTGTTGTTCCTTTTAAAAATACTACTTTCGTTATATTTTGTGTTTGTCCATTCTTTGCGTCTGTTC
>CAKPQH010000013.1 GCA_934178475.1 uncultured Clostridia bacterium | reverse complement strand
TTTTTCTTTATTGTTTTTCTTCAGACGTGGTACTCTTTTATATTACCACGCCTGTTCCTTTTTGTCAATACTTTTTTTAAGAAAAACTTTGTTTATTTTACATTTTATTTATATTTATGCTTCTGGTTCAACAATTCCATAATTTTTTCCATCTTTTAATTTGTAAATAACATTTACTTTTCCTGTTTCTACATTTATAAAAGGTAAGAAATTATGTGTTGGAACTTCTTGTAGTTTAAGCATAGCATCTTCTGCCATCATAGGTTTTACTTCATAGTAAGCTACTTTCAATATTTCATTTGTTATTTCCATTTCTTTTTTGTCAGTACTTGCTATATCTTTTATTGAAGCTTCTCTCATCATTTTTTCTTTTTTAGTTTTATATTTTCTAATTTGTCCTTCTAATATATCAATAACTTTATCTATTGATGAATATAAATCTTTTTCTTCTGCTTCAGCTCTAAATTTTTCTCCATTAGCAGTTATATAAAATTCTGCAATTTGGATATTTTTTTCTGTTTTTATTGTTACATCTGCTGATGCATCTTCAAAGTATTTTTCAATTCTATCTAATTTTTTCTCAATATAATTGTTTATACCTTCTGTTACTTGTATATCCTTTCCATTAACTTTTAATTCCATAAAATCTCCTCCTTAAGTTTTTTGATATTTACATTATATATGTAATATATTTTTTTTGCAAGTGCTTTTTTATATTTAAATTTAATTAAACAAACTCATAATTTCTTCTTTTGTAAATTTACTAATAAATGATGTCTGATTATCTAATACATTGTCTATTAACTCAGATTTTTTTTGTTGAAGCTCATAAATCTTTTCTTCTATAGAATTATTTGTTATCAATTTATAAACTTGTACATTGTTTTTTTGTCCTATTCTATATGCTCTGTCAGTTGCCTGATTTTCTGTTGATTGATTCCACCAAGGATCATAATGTATTACCATATCAGCTCCTATTAAATTAAGTCCTGTTCCTCCAGCTTTTAAAGATATTAAAAATACTTTGATTGATTCATCTACATTAAAATCTTCAACCATTTCAACTCTGCTATCAACTTTTGTTGCTCCTATTAATTTGTAATATTTAATGTTTTTCTTTTTTAATTCTTTTTCTATAATATTAAACATTGATGTATATCCTGAAAATAATAAAATTTTGTGTCCAGCATTGACAGCATCTTCAACAATTTCTATACACTGATTTAATTTACTACTTCCACCAGTATATCCATCAATAAACAGACTTGGATGGCAGCATATTTGTCTTAATCTAGTAAGTGCAGCTAATATTTTTATTTGACTCTTTTCAAATCCATTTATATCTATCTCATCACTTATCTCTTTCTTTATTTGTGATAAATATGTCATATATATTTTTTCTTGCTCTTCTTGCATTGTATTTTCTAAAATTGTTATTGTTTTATCTGGCAATTCTGTAAGCACTTCTTTTTTTGTTCTCCTTAATATAAATGGACTAATAAGCATTTTTAATTTTGTCATAGCTTTTTTATCATTGTCTTTTACTATTGGTATTTCGTATAAGTTTTTAAATTTCTTATATGTAAATAAATATCCAGGCATAATAAAATCAAAAATAGACCATAATTCAGATAAAGAATTTTCTATTGGCGTTCCTGTTAGAGCGAATCTAGTTTCTGCTTTAAGCTCCTTTATTGCTTTTGCATTTTGAGTATTACTATTTTTTAGATATTGTGCTTCATCTGCAATTATATATTTAAATATATAGTTCTTTTCTTTATATAATTCAATATCTCTTTTTAACAAATCATATGATGTTATAATTAAATTATAATTTTCTATCTTTGAAAGACTTTCTTTTCTTTCATTTGCGTTTCCATGTATAACTAATGTCTTTAAATTATTTGCATATTTTTCTGATTCTTTAAACCAATTTAAAGCAAGTGAACTAGGAGATACAACCAAAGATGTTTTTTTATTTTCTTTTTTATTTTCTACATAGTCTACTATTAAAGATAGCATTTGTATAGTCTTTCCTAATCCCATGTCATCAGCAAGTATTCCACCTAAATTATAATTATCTAGATTTTTAAGCCACTTATAACCTGTTTTTTGATAATCTCTCAAAATGTTTTCAAAACCTTTTGGAGCAATTACTTCTTCTGTATTATCGATTTGTAAGTCATTTACTATTTCCTTATATTTATCATTTTTTGTTATTTTTAAATTAGGAACATTTTTTAGTAATTCATTTAGATATAGTGTTCTATTTACTGGCAATTTTATGTCATTGTTGTATACATTTTTATAATTAATATCCATTCCATTAGCTAACTTATCTAAAAACTCCATATCTTGGTTTTCTTCTAATGAAACAAAACTTCCGTCTTTTAATCTATGATACTTCTTTTTTAATTGATATTTTTCCATTATTTCTTTTAATTCTGAAATATCTATATTAAGTTTATTTAAATCGATTGAAAGTAAATCATTTTCAACTTTTACTCCAATTGCACCTATTTTAGGTTGTCTGATTTCTTTTGTTTTAAATCTATCTGTAACTAAAATTTCAAATTTTTCCATATATTCTTTAATATCATTTGATAAAAATTCATATATTTTCTCATCATCTGGTAATATAAATCTTGAATTCCTTTTATCTAACATAAATCCTGTTCTTCTAAAGATATTCAAAGCTTTATTTTCTTCCATCATATTTCTTTTTATTTCTTGAGAAATATGTTCGTCTAATGGATTAAACTCAATTTCATCATATATAAATCTTGTATCAGCAACAATATAATCGTTATTATCAAAATCAAGATATACTTTTACATTTAATTTTTTTGGAATATAGTCTTCTATATCTCTTTCTTCAAATCCTGATATTTTTATTGATTTTCCAATTTTAGGAATGATAATTGAATATAATTCTTGTAAATCCTCTTTTCTTAAATAAACTTCATTTGAATATATATTTTTAAATGCTTTTATTAATTTTAATGTAGTATGCTTAAAGTTTGAATCGCATTTGTATAAATCAAAATCTTTCAAAATATATAAGTTATTTTTTCCTTTTATAAAAACTAAATTATATAAATCTACATTTGGTTCAATTTTAAATTCATCCTCGTTTTCTTTAGATAATGTAAATTCTATTTTTGGATTTCCTTCTATAAAATTTATATTTCCTGATAAAAAATCTTTTTCAAAAGCTACTTTTTTATTCTTTAATATTTCAAATGCCTCATCAATCATACTCTCGCCCAAAATCATTTCTGACTGGGTTATGGTATTTCCATAATAATTATGTTTGTATACATTTGATGTACATTTTAATACTTCAGAATATTTCATTATAAAATCCAAAAGTTCTCTACTTTCTTCTTCAAAGTTTTCTTTAATATGTAAAAATTCCAACTTTTCTCCATATTTATAGTATTCGTGATTAGACATTCTTGTATAAAATTCAGACAAGTCTTTTATTTTATACATTCTTTTATTTCCTATTTTAAATTCTAATTTTATATTTCCTGAAAATTTATCATAAATAATTTTTGTATCAATCTTTACTTTTTCTTTTGCTTTATTAATAAAATCATCTTTATTTATTTTTTCTATTTCGTCATTATAAAATTGCGTAACTATATTTTTAAACCCTCTATACCTTGCCTCATTTAGTCTCATTCCTTTTGTTTCATCTCTTTTTATTTTTGCTTCATATTCTTTATCCCAGAATTTAGTCTGTTCATATCTCAATAATGTTGCAATTATATGTTTACATGTATGATAGTTTTTTGAATAATCAAAACATGTACAAGATATGCTCTCTAATTCTGCATTTTTTATATATATGTGAACTTTATATTTTTCATTTGATTTTCCTAAAACTTTTGCAACAACATCAAAGTTATTCATATCCTCATAGTCAGATTCAATTATATTAACATTACCTTGTTTTACATATTCCTTTGCTTTTTTTATTTTTTCTTCCCCTGCGTCTTCATATAACTCTCTAGATAAATTTTTATTTATTAGCATTTGGGTTTCTCCTTATCGATATTTTGAAGTATTATTATATAACATTTTTTCAAAAAATTCAATACTTATACTCTTTAAATTTGGGGACAGTCCTTTTTTGAAAATATTTTCAAAAAAGGACTGTCCCCCAAATTTAATTTATTGTTGTATTTGTTGCTCCTGTTCCTATTACTGCTTCTTGTAAACCTCTCCATGTATTGCATCCTACTATTCCATCTACAGTTAAACCTGCTCTAGATTGATACCTTCTCACTGCCTCATATGTTTTTGTTCCAAAAATTCCATCTAGTCCTCCCGTATTATATCCTAAAGTATTTAAATCATCTTGTGCTATTAACACATACACACCTACACTTCCCCTTCTTACTATAGGATATCCTCCACTTGAGCATGCTGGAGTTCCATATCTTTTATCCCAGTGAACCCATGTTGGAGTATATGGCAACGGTTCTACATATGACCACACTCCTGAAGATTTGGCACTGTTCCATAATGCTCTCCTATTAGCTGCACTATATGTCTGTCCAACATCAAACGCTACCCCAGCATAATGTTGTGATTGAGTTCCATGTCCTCCTTCATATGATCTTTTAAAGGCAAATCCAACCGGTATTCCTCTTTTCCATATATATCTTTGACTATTCCAACTTTGCATAGTCCTTTTTGTTGTCCATAAAATATTAGACTTACTAGATCCTCTAAATTCTCTTACTCTTAATGTTCCATTTGTATTATATGGCATAGCTTCATTTTCTCCTCTTGTATACCTTTCCATTCTATTTGTATCATTATTAAATACTAATATTCTTGCCATCATAAAATCCTCCATAAAATAATATCTATATTATACTATGCTTATATAACCTTTTTAGTTAAACTTAAATTAATTTTAAAATTAATAATTTATATTATTAATTGACATTTTTTTCAGTTTATATATAATTATATTATAATAATTTAAAGGGGTGTATTTTATGAAATATGAATTAATCGGTCAGACAGTTCCAGCTGTTGAAATCACTTTGAATTCTGGTGAAACTATGGTATCTCAATCAGGAGGTATGTGTTGGCAAACTGAGGGAATAAAAATGTCTACAAATACTAATGGTGGAATTATGAAAGGTTTAGGAAGAATGTTCGCAGGTGAATCTTTATTTATGAATTTATATACTGCTGAAAAACAAGATGCAAAAATCACATTTGCTTCTACACTTCCTGGTCAAATAGTTCCTATAAATTTAGCAGATTATCCAAATGGAATTATAGCTCAAAAAGGTGCTTTTTTATGTTCTGAAAAAAGTGTTAATTTGAAAGTTACTTTAACTAAAAGATTTACATCTGGATTATTTGGTGGAGAAGGATTTATTTTAGAAGATATTTCTGGAATTGGCCACGCTTTTTTAGAAGTTGATGGTGATATTGTAGAGAAAAATTTAGCTCCTGGTGAAGTTTTAAAAGTCGATACTGGGAATATAGTAGCTTTTGATAAATCTGTTTCATATGAAATTGAAACCGTAAAAGGATTATCTAATATTTTCTTTGGTGGAGAAGGTTTGTTCTTAACTAAACTTGTTGGTCCTGGAAAAGTTATTTTACAAACTCAAAACTTTAATGACTTTGCAGGTAGAATTATTTCAAGGATTCCTTCAAAATAATAAGAGGGCTTTATGTATTATACTTATATTATCCGTTGTAAAGATAATTCTCTTTATACAGGAATTACAAATGATTTGGAACGAAGATTTGAAGAACATTTTTCAAAATCCGAAAAATGTGCAAAATACACTTATGTACATTCTGCTATAAAATTAGAAATTGCTTGGCAATCTTCTAATAAATCTGAAGCTTCAAAATTAGAATATCATATAAAACGATTATCTAAAATCCAAAAAGAAAATTTAATAAATAATAATTCCGACCTTGACGATTTTTTTTATGAAAAATTTGATTGTTCTGTATATCAAAAATACGATTTAAAAACATAATAGAGCAGCTTTATATAGCTACTCTATTATGTTTTTTATTTTCATATTTTTTCTTGGTTGCCATTCCCCCTCTAAGATGCCTTTCTGCTTTATTTTCATCTAATATTATTCTGACTTCTTTTGCTAAAACAGGGTTTATCTTAAGCAATCTGTCTGAAACATCTTTATGTACTGTACTTTTAGAAATTCCATATTTTTTAGCTGCTCCTCTTACTGTATCTTTAGTTTCTATTATATAATGCGCCAGATTTATAGCGCGTTGTTCAATTGATATTCCTTTCATAAATAAAGCCCCCATACAAATACATTTATTTAATAGTATTCGCATGAGGAATTTCTTAGAACGAAATATTTTTTATTTTCTTTTTATTCTGCTACTGCTTTAACAACAACTCTTTGTGAGCTATCATTTGTACATGTTATTAATGTAACTATTTTCTTTCCATTAGTAACTTGACTTGTACATCTTACATCTGAAGGATCAACGGTATACTTATCAAAAACTTTATAATTCAAAGTTTTTTCTTTTAAATCTTTTATTTGTATAATATCACCTACTGACAAATTAGGGACTTTACTAAAAAATCTTTTATTTCTATAATTATGTCCTGCTATACATAAATTTCCTACTTCATTTGGATCAGCACCCCAGAATTTACATACCGATACTTTAAGTAATGCATCTGTGGTCTCTGAAAGGATTGGATATTCAACATTTATTGATGGTATTATTACTGTTCCGACTGTGTTATATGTATTTCCATCAGATGCTGTATATGTTCCAATTAATTTTTTCTCTTTTTTTTCTTCATTTGTAATAACATTATTATTGTTGTTATTATTTGTAGTTACTTTGTTTGTATTTACTTTTGATGTTTCTTTTCCACTTATCACAAACACCCATACATCATCTTCTTCATCTATAGTTGTGTCATCATCAACTGATGCTACTTCTATATTTGATAATATATCTTGTGATATTTCTTCGCTTTTGTTTCTATCATATTCAGCATATATATATGCTGAAAACAAAACAATCATCAAAAAGATTGAAAACATAAAATTAAATTTGTATAACTTTTTTTTCTTTTTTAGCTCTGGTGTAACATACAGTTTTTGAGTCACTAAAATTTGATTCATCGATGTTTCCTTTCTAAATAAAATATATAAATTCCTTTTTATTATAACATATTCTCAATGTTTTTCAAATACAATTTATAAATTTTCCATAAATTTATCAGCTAATTTTGCAAAATCTTCTATTGATAAATTTTCTGCTCGAACATTTTCATTTAGTCCAATTGAATTTAATATTTTAGTTCCTTCTTCTTTATTTTTAAACACTGTTGCATTAACTAGAGCATTTAATAGTGTTTTTCTTCTTTGCATAAATGCACTTTTTATTATGTTAAAAAACACTTTTTCATTTTTTACAGTTACAGCAGGATTTTTTCTTAAATTTAAATTTATTACTTCTGATGTCACTTCTGGTTCTGGCACAAAAGATGTATTTGGCACTTCTCTTATTTTCTCTCCTATACAATAATAATAAATTGTATATGTTATTGCCCCTGCATCTTTTTTTCCAGGTATTGCAATTAATCTATCCGCAACCTCTTTTTGAATCATTACTGTTATATTTTGTATATCTAATTTTTCTTCTATTAATTTCATAATTATTGGTGTAGTTATATAATATGGTAAATTTGCTACAATTTTAACATTTTCAATGTTGTTTTTTGCTTTTTCTTCTTTTATTAATGTATTTAAATCAACTTTTAACACATCAGCATTTATTATTTCTAAATTATTTTTATCAAAAAATCTTTCACATAGTATTTTTATCATTTTTTTATCTAATTCTATGCAAATTACTTTTTTTGCTTTTCCTAATAATAGTTTTGTCATACTTCCAAGTCCCGGTCCGATTTCTATTACTAAATCATTTTCTCCTATATTAGCACCATTTACAATATCTAATATCACTTCATCATCTATAAGGAAATTCTGTCCTAAACTTTTATTAGCTCTTATTTTATATTTCTTTAATAATTGATTTGTTTCTTCTAAAACTCCGCTCATAATTCACCTCTCTAGGTTTTAGTATAACATAAAATCATTATTAAATCTATAGTTTATGTTGAGTTTCAGTTTTATCTTTCTTTTTTATTGATTTTTTTATTGAAATACTATAAAATATTTTTGGTGATAATATGGATAAAAGAAATCCTAAAAGAAAAACAAATGTAAAAAATAATAAACAAATATCTCAAACAAAAAAAGATATTATTGATTGTAAAAATACAATATCTTTAAAGAAAACAAGTATATTTATTGTTGCTATTGTAGTTATTTTTTTACTTTTAGTAATACGATTATTTTACCTTCAATTTATAGATAATGAACATTTATCTGAACTTGCATTAAAGCAACAAAGTTCAAGTGAATTAATAACAAGTAAAAGAGGAAACATTTATGATTCATCAGGAGTTCCACTTGCAATTAGTGAAACCGTTGATACTATAACTATAAATCCTAAAAAAATAAAAGGTAAAACAGATGAAAAAACAGCGGAATTAAAAAAACTTGTTGCAAAAGGTTTATCTGAAATTTTCGAATTAGATTATGATGAAGTTTATAAAAAAGTAACAAGTACCGCTTCTAGTGAAACAATAATAAAAAAAGTGGAATTAGATAAAGTAAAGCAATTAGAACAATGGATGAAAGATAATAAAATTACTATTGGGATTAATATAGACGAAGATTCTAAAAGATACTATCCTTATGGTACTTTAGCTTCAAATCTTATAGGAACTTGTGGTACAGATAATAAAGGATTAAGTGGAATTGAATATTCTTATAATACTCTTTTAACTGGAACTTCTGGTAAATTAGTAACTTCTATAGATGCTTCTCAATCTGAAATTCCTAACACTGAAGAAACTTTTGTGGCAGCTGAAGATGGAAGTAATATTGATTTAACAATTGAT
Source organism: uncultured Clostridia bacterium (assembly GCA_934178475.1). Lineage (GTDB taxonomy): Bacteria > Bacillota > Clostridia > TANB77 > CAG-508 > CAG-269. The sequence continues at coordinate 34,186 of CAKPQH010000013.1, read as the reverse complement.
ATCAATATTCAAAAAATAGTAGAAAAATATTTAAAACAAGGAGTAGAAGATAATAAATGTGAAGGCGGAGGAAATGCAATTGTTATGCAACCTTCTACTGGAAAGATTTTAGCAAATGCATCATATCCTAATTATGACTTAAATTCTCCTTTTACTCCAACTTCATTTTATGCAGATAATTGGGATAATTTAACATCTGAAGAAAAAAGTGAAAGAATACAAAAAATGTGGAAAATTCGCTCTGTATCAGAAACATATGAACCTGGTTCTGTATTCAAATTAATTACTGCTTCTGTTGCTTTAGAAGAAAATATTACAGGAACAGATGTTGCAAATGATTTTTATTGTTCAGGATCTGAACATGTGGTAGATAGAAATATGAAATGTTGGAGGTCATACAATCCACATGAGTCCGAAACTCTAAGAGAAGCACTTATGGACTCTTGTAACCCTTCTTTTATACAATTAGGTAGAAGAATTGGTTCCCCCACTTTATACAAATATTATGATGCTTTCGGTTTCTTTGATAAAACTAATGTAGGTCTATCTGGTGAAGCATCAGGCATTTTCCACAAATTAGATGATGTATCTGTTGTTGACCTTGCAACAATGTCATTTGGTCAAAGATTTACTATAACCCCTTTACAGATGTGTTCTGCTGTTTGTGCAATAGTAAATGATGGATATTTAATGCAACCTCAAATAATCAATTCTATAACAACATCTTCATCAGAAACAACTTATGTTCAAAGTAAAACTATTAGACAAGTTATTTCAAAGGATACTTCTGATAAGATGAAATCAATGATGCAATCTGTTGTTACAAATGGAACTGGTAAAACTGCAAGAGTTAATGGTTATTCTGTTGGTGGTAAATCTGGAACTTCTGAACCAAGTGAAAGCAATCCTGACTCAGGATATGTTGCATCATTTGTTGGTATATCTCCCGTTGAAAACACAGATGTTGTTGTATTGGTTACTTTATATAAACCACAAGGTGTTAGTCATCAAGGAGGACAAACGGCAGGCCCTGTAGTTGCTAATATACTTTCTGAAATTTTACCTTCTTTAGGAATAGAACCTGATCAAAATTAAAATAAAAAAAGAGAATTAAGATTTAGATGAAACAATTTCTTAATTCTCTTTTTATTCTTATTTCATATATTTATTCTTGTATTCTTCAAGAGCATTTGCTATTTGATCTGGACATGAGGTTCCTTTATTTCCACATTCAATTCCTTTCAATATATCTATTACTTCGTCTATTTCTTTTCCTTGAACTAACTTTGCTACTCCGACTGTGTTGCCTGGACACCCTCCTAGTATTTGTAAACTTTTTATAATGTTACCTTCTATATTAAAAATAAATTTTACAGAACAAACTCCTTTTGGATAATATATATATTCCATAATCATTCTCCTTTTTTATTTTGTTTTATATTATAGATTATAACCATTTTTATTATAAAAATCAATATTTTTACAAATACTTAATTCCAACTAATAGTATATTATTAAAATTATTAAATTTCTTAATATTTTTCATAATGTTTATATTGTCCATTTCTCTTAATTTATCTAAATCAAATAAATTTATTTCTAATTTATTTTCTAAGCTTAAGCTCTCTTTTTCTAAATATAATATAATTTTATTCTTATAACTATTTGACTCTGCTTCTTGTATTTTTACTCTAAAATCTTCTTTATTGTAAAAATCTTTATATAATAAAGCACTGTAACAAAATATACTTTCTTTTACTTTTCCTTTTTTTATAATCTTCAAAAACATCTGCATTTTAGTTTTATTTTTTAACATAACTTCTATTTTTAATAACTGAAAATTATATTCTAGTACATTATTATATTTTTCTATTCCATCTATTTTTAAGTCTTCAATATTTATATTTAAGATTTCATTTAGTAGCTCTTTTAGATACATTTTTTCTGTAGATATTTCTTTTAGAATATCTGAAAATTCTTTTTGTATTATATTAAATCCTCCTTTTACAATATTTCAGATTTCCAATAATTGTTTAATAAATTATTTAATATCTTTATTTGTTCATATTCTTTATTGTTAAAATCTATTATTTTATCATCTCCATTCAAAAAAGCAATCCATACTTCTTTTTTTGTAATATTTTCTTTATTTGTAATTGTAAATTTAGGGAGTTCTAGTATGTGAATTTCATATATTGCCTCTTGAATACTATTTCGATATAATTCAAACTTAGTATGATAACTTTTGCTGTTTAAATATTTAAAATCTAATATATTTATTGTAACTATTTTTTCATTATTTGAATATTGAATTTCTTTGTAAATATTAGCACAATATAATAGAATCTTGCTTTCAATATAGCACCCATTTATGATTTGAATTCCAATGTTTATTTCATTGCCTTTTTCTGTAAAAACTTTTAGACTACAAATATTATGATTTTTAATACTTTCACTCTCTTCTTTTAAACTTGGTTTTAAGATTATATTTGATATTTTAATTTCTAATATTGATTCTAAGAAATCTTTTAAAATATCAACATTTTTAATATTATTTAGCATTTTTTTTAATATGAAATTATTATTTAAAGTTAATTTTTGATTTATATAGGCATCACCCACCTCTTTAATTATTTTTTAATGATTTCTTTATAGAAAAATTTGATTAAAAATTTATTTGAGTTAACTCGTTTGAATGTAACTAAATTATGCTTGACTAAAAAAGATTGTTACATTAATAATTATTGACTAAAGTATAAATCCTATATTTATTTTTGTCAATAAAAAAACTCTCTTTTTCTTTACTTTTCATCGCATTTTTTGACATTTTTCTTATTTTATCTTATAATGTTTTTATGAGAAAATTAATAGTAAATAAAAAATATGATAATAAAAAATTAAATAAATTTATTGAAAACGAATTGCCTAATCTTTCTAGTTCTTTATTTTATAAAGCTCTTCGAAAGAAAGATATTAAAATTAATGGTAAACGTATTAATGAAAATGTAACCGTTTTCGAAAATGATGAAATATTAATTTACATAGATGATAAATTTCTTCAAAAAAATCTTGATTTGGATATTGTTTATGAAGATGAAAATATTTTAATTATAAATAAACCTGCACAAATAGAAGTTACAGGTAATGAAAGTTTGACTAGCATTATCCACAAGAAATACTCTGATTGTGGATATCTTCCTATGCCATGCCACAGATTAGACAGAAATACAACAGGTCTTATTCTTTTTGCGAAAAACGAAACTTCTTTGAATATATTATTAGAAAAATTCAAAAATCATGAAATTGAAAAACATTACCTTGCATTGGTCTATGGTATTCCTAAAAATAAAGAAATGAAATTAGAAGCATATCTTTTTAAAGATAATTCTAAATCACTTGTATATATTTCTGATACACCTAAAAAGGGATATTCAAAAATTTTAACATCTTATTCTTTAATAAAATCTTATGATAATAATACTGCTCTTCTAGATGTTGAAATTGAAACCGGAAAAACTCATCAAATTAGAGCACATCTTGCACATATTGGTTATCCAATTATTGGTGATGGAAAATATGGAATCAATAAAATAAACAAAGTTTTTCATGAGAAATATCAAAAACTTACAAGTTACAAATTAATTTTTAAATTCAAAAACGATAATGGAATTCTTGATTATTTAAAAAATAAAGAAATTTTTTTAGATATATAAAACATTTAAGTGTGTTTATATATCTATTTTTATTTTAATCTACATATTTTTTAAAAAAATAGAAATAATAGTAAAAATTAAATTTGAAAGGAGCTTATTTTGGATATAAAAAATTTCTTAAAATATAATCATGTAGATAGATATAAATTTTCAATTGCTCCTGAGACAAACAATAATACTTTTCATGAATCTTCTACTATGAAATTATATAAATATCTTGATCAAAATGCTCAATATATAAAAAATTCTTTTAATTATGAAATCAATAGCGATATTATTATTAGAGAATTTTTGCTTAACTGTAGAAATGTAGAATATAACGCTTTTATTATTTATATTGATGGTATGGTTAGTACAGATAGTATTAATCATTTTATTTTAAATCCTTTAATGTTAAAAAACCAAAACAATACATTTAATGGAAATTTGACTTTAAAAACTTCAAATCAAGATAATTCTGTTTCTGCTCAAAAAGTAAAAAAAGTAAATTTAGTTGATTATGTTTATAATTCTTTAGTTCCTCAAAACAGTGTAAATAAAATTCAAGATTTTTCTGAAATTATATCTGCAATAAATTCAGGTGATTGTGCTTTATTTATAGACACTATTGATACATGTTTTGATATAGATGTAAAAGGATTTAAACAAAGAAGTATTCAACCACCTACCAATGAGATTGTAATTAAAGGCCCTCAAGAGTCTTTTGTTGAAAATATTAGAACAAATACATCTTTGCTAAGACGTATTATAAATAATGAAAATCTTGTAATAGAAAGTGTTTCTGTTGGTAAAATAAGTCAAACAAAATGTGCCATCTGTTATGTAAATAACATTGTTAATGATGACTTATTAAATGAAGTTAAATATAGATTAAATAATTTAGGCGTAGATTCAGTTGTATCTACAGGACAATTAGAACAATTAATTGAAGATACTGATAATCTTGATATCCCTCATCTTCTTTCTACTGAAAGACCTGATAGATGTGCAAAAGGTTTGTTACAAGGACGAGTTGTAATTTTAATTAATGGTAATCCATATGCTTTAATTGCTCCTGCAATCTTTAAAGATTTTTTAACATCAACTGAAGATACAAATTTAAAAGTTCTATTTGCTAATTTTTTAAAAGTTATACGTTTTGTAGCATTATTTATAACACTTCTTCTTCCCGGAATGTATATCGCCGTTACTAGCTTCCATCAAGAAATACTGCCAACTGAACTCTTATTTTCGATATTAGCTGCTAGACAGGATGTTCCTTTTCCAATTATTTTTGAACTCTTAATTATGGAATTTTCTTTTGAACTTATTCGTGAAGGTGGTCTTAGAATCCCATCACCTATTGGTTCAACTATGGGAATAGTGGGTGCTTTAATTTTAGGAGATGCTGCAGTAAACGCAAATATTGTTAGTCCTATTTTAATTATTATTGTTGCTATTACAGGACTAAGTTCTTTTGCAATACCAGACTTTTATTACCAATTTCATGCTAGAGTCTATAGATTTTTCTTTATACTACTTGGTTATACCTCAGGTTTTTTAGGAATCTCTCTCGGAATAGTTGCATATCTAACTTTATTATGTAGTATACAATCTTTTGGCGTTCAATTTACCTCTTCATTTGAAACAAGTGCTAGAGCAAATCATTATTTTTTAAGTTCTATTTGGAAAAGAGAATATAGAAATGATGTATTTGCATCTAAAATATCCAGATGTCAAGAACCAATAAGTAAAAAATGGAAATTTAAAAACTAGGAGGATTTATTATGGAAAATTTAAAAATTACAAATAAAGAAGCTATATCATTAATATTTGTTATCATTGCAAATACTTATGTTTATATAACTGATAGAATAATTATTCATAGTTGCTCTTCTTCTTCCCTTTTAAATACAGTATATATTTCTATAATTGCATTGTTATTTACTTTTTTTATAACTCTTTTGTTTAAAAAATTTCCTGGTAAAAATATTGTTGAAATTTCTGAAACCTTAGGTGGAAAAGTATTAAAAATATCGTTGACTATTATATATTATATTTATTTTATATTTTTATCTTCAGTTATTTTAAAAAAAGTTTCTGACTGTCTTCAAATTATATATTATCCTATGACAAATATAATTTATATAATATTACTTTTTATATTAGCTGCCGGAGTTATATGCAGTTTTAGAAACCCTGGTATCTTTAAAACCACTGCTATAGCATCTTATTTACTTGGAATAGCAATAGTAGTAATATTTTTACTTAATATAAAAAATTATGATTTAAGAAACATTTTTCCACTGTTTGGTAATGGTTTAACTGTTACTTTTGGAACTGGTCTTAGTAATTTATTTGCATTTAGTGGATTAAGTCATTTGTACTTTCTTCCTCCAATCTTGCAAAAACCTGAAGACTTTAAAAAAATCTCATTAATATCTATTGCTATTTCTGGTTTTTTGCTAATAACAACTATTGCTAATATTTTATTTATATATAGCCATTCTCTTATTAATATAGAACTATTCCCTTTATATATATCTGTAAGATATATTGAATTTGGTACTTTTTTACAAAGATTAGATTCCATTTTCTTATCTTTTTGTATTATTGCATCAATAATTTATATTAGTATATCCACAATACTTTGTAGTAGAATTTGGAAAAAATGTTTTCAATTATCTGATTCAAGACCCATTGTATATCCATCTCTACTTTTAATATTTGCTTTTAGCATGAATATAAAAGAATATCCTATTCTTAATTTTTTAGAAGACACTTTATCTAAATATTTATTTTTTACAATTCCTGTGCTTATAAGCTCAATTATATTAATTTTAGCTAATGTAAAATTTGCTATTACTAAAAAGAGGAGTGAATATATTGAATAAGATTTTTGTTTTTATTGTTGTTGTAATTTTAAGTTTTGTATTTATATATGCTTTTTCTTCATCTTATTCTAGTCATACTATTGATAATATAGCATATGTAATTGCAATTGGTATTGATGAGGCGAATATAGATGATAATTTAAAGGTTACTTTTGAATTTATAAATATTAGTTCTTTTTCTAAAAAAGGGGCTTCTGAAGATTCTTCTCCTATACTAGAACAAGTAACAGCACCATCTATAAATAGTGCTGTTGATATAATGAATGCATATATGGGAAAACAAATTAATTTATCTCATTGTAAAGTAATTGTTTTTTCTGAATCGCTTGCAAGAAAAGGAATTTTAAATGAAATTTCTGAATTAATTAATGATAAGCAAGTAAGAGGTACAACTGATATTGTAATTACTGATTCTGATTCTAAAGAATACCTTAAAAATTCTATATCTTCTTTAGAAAAAACTGTTACAAAATATTATAATATTTTTGGTAAATCTTCTTCATATACTGGTTACACTTCAAATATCTCTTTAGGTAACTTTTATGAAGCTATGATTGCAGATGAAGCTGGATCAGTTGCTATTCACGGTAAGATTTTACCTTCAAGCCAAAACAGTAAGTCATCTGAATCTAATAATTCTTCACAGAATTCTAATGATAATGATTCTAAAGGGGCAACTAGTAACGATACTAACAGTAATACCTCTTCTTCTGAATCTAATACTTTAAATTCTAATGATTCTACTCAAAATAATTCTGATTCTAATAGTAATAATACTTCTCTTCTTGAAGATTCAATTGTTGGAGATAAGGGAGTCGAAAACTCAGGTCTTGCATTATTTAAAGAAAATAAATTAATTGACTATCTTAATTCTGAAGAAGCTCTTTGTTATTCAATGATTTCAAATAAAATTAATAATTTTTATATAACTATTGATAATCCATTTGGTGATAGTGAATTAATAGATTTATCATTCAGTGTGAATCATAATTCACGTATAAAAATAGACACATCAACTGATACACCAATAATTAATGTTAGTTTTTCTTTAGATAATAAAATTTTAAATATTTTGGAAAACGTCGATTATAATGATCCTAAAAATTTGAAAGCAATATCTGAAGCTAGTAGTAAATACTTGGAAGATATTATTTCTAAGTATTTATATAGATGTTCAAAAGAATTAGATTGTGATATCAATAGTTTTTATAAATCTGCTAAAGGCAATTTTCTAAACAATAACTCTTGGAAAGCTTATAATTGGAAAGATAAATTTAAAAATTCAGTATTTAATGTTCATGTTGAAAGTACCATAATTCCAAATCTAATTGTCTCAGAAAATAAATAAATTGGAGGTAAAAAAATGATTACTATAATTATAAAAACTATTTTAGAAATAATAAATATATATATTCTTATTTATTTAATATCTTTTGGTTTATATGAGTTTAAAAATAATAACAATAAATCTGGAGGTGTTGTTACTATATTACTCACTCTTTTTGCTTTTGTTTTTAGTTTTATAGTTGTTTTAATTTCATGATTTTATACTTTTGAAGTATAAAAAATACTATTCAATTATATTTTTTAATCGAATAGTATTTTTTATTTCTTTATCTTAATATTCTTAATGTATTAAATATTGTTATTATTGTTGTTCCAACATCAGCAAATACTGCTTGCCACATGTCTGCTACTCCTAATATTGAAAGTACAAATATTAGGAGTTTTACTCCTATCGCAAAAGTTAAATTTTGTTTTATTATTTTATTTGTCTTTTTAGATATTTCTATTCCTCTTATAATTTTATCTATTTTGTCTGTCATTATAACAATATCAGATGCCTCTATTGCTGATGATGCTCCAATTCCTCCCATTGATATTCCAACATCAGCTCTTGCTAAAACTGGACTATCATTTATTCCATCTCCTACAAAAGCTACTTTTTTATTTTTATCATTTTTCTTAATTATTTCTTCTAAGTTCTTAAATTTGTCTTCAGGTAGCATTTGAGATTTTACATTTTTTATTCCTACTTGTTTTGCTATATCTTCTGCAACATCTGTACCGTCTCCAGTAAACATAAAAGTTTCTATTCCTAATTTATCTAATTTTTCCATTGTTGCTTTTATTTCATCTTTGACTCTATCTCCTAAAACAATATATCCTTTTAACTCATTATTTATTTCTATATAAATTATTGTACCAATTTCTTTTATTTCGGATTTATTATTGTCTATTAATTTACTATTTCCAATTTTTATTGTTTTAGAATCTAAGCTGTACTCTATACCTTTACCTGTAATTTCTTTTACATTTGTAGCTTTACTATTATCAACTGTTTTTCCATATTTTTCTACTATAGAATTAGCTATTGGGTGATTTGAGAAACTTTCTCCTATTGCAAAATATTCTAATAATTCTTCTTCATTTATTTTCTCATCTAATGATTTTATTTTAACTACTTCAAAATTTCCTGTTGTAATTGTTCCTGTTTTATCAAAGACTATTTTATTAACATCTTTAAGAGCATCTAAATAGTCACTGCCTTTAACTAATACTCCTTCTTTTGAGCTTTTTCCAATTCCTGAGAAATAACTAAGTGGTACAGATATAGCAATAGAACAAGGACATGCAATTACTAAAAATATTAAAGCTTTATATATGCTTTGAGAATATGTTACACTTTTTACTATCATAGGCATAAATATTGCAACTAGAGTTGCAAGAATTATAACTATTGGTGTATAAATTTTAGCTGATTTTGATACAAAGTTTTCTGTTTTTGCTTTTTTATCTGTTGCTTTTTCAACTAATTCTAGTATTCTATTTACAGTTGAATTTTTGTATTCTTTTATAACTTTTATTTCTATTAATCCATCTACATTTATACTTCCAGATAATACCTCATCATTTTCATTTACTTCACTTAACTTAGATTCTCCTGTTAGTGCTGCTGTATTTAAGCTTGCTGTTCCTTTAACTATAATTCCATCTAAAGGAATCTTTTCTCCTTGTTTTACAACTATTATATCTCCGATTTTTACTTCTTCTGGTTTTACAACATCAACTTCATTACTTTTTTTCAAATTTGCATATTCTGGTTTTATATCCATTAACTCTTTTATTGATTTTCTTGATTTACTTATAGCTCTTCCTTCAAGTATTTTTCCTATTTCAAATAAAAGTATTACCATCAAACCTTCTGTCTCTTTACCAACTAAATACGCTCCTATACATGATATTACAATAAGAGTATTTTCATCTATTATTTTACCTTTTATCTGTTTTACCGCTTTCTTTGCTGTTCTATAAAGTAATACTAGATATGCAGCAATGACAAAAACTGTAGATATTGTACTATTAAATATTTTTGAGAAACCAAGTATTGCTAATATAATTCCTATTATTAGTCTAGGAACCTCAAAATTTCTTTGTTTTGTATTCTTTTTTGTTTCTGTAACTTCTTCTTTTATACTACAATCAGGTTCCACTCTTGCTGCAACTTCTTGCAATAATGGTAATGGATTATCTAGTTCAGATTCTAATGTTATTTTACATGCTGCAAAATTAACCACTGCATTGTGAACCTCTTCTAATTTATTTATTTCATCCTCTAATTTTTTTGCACAATTTGCGCAATCTAAATCTTCAACAATATATTTAAAATTCTTCAACATGTTCGTATCCTTTCTTTACTATTTCTACTACATGTTCATCATCTAAACTATAGTATACTATTTTACCTTCTTTTCTATACTTCACTAGCTTAGATTGTTTTAATACTCTAAGTTGGTGTGATACTGCGCTTTGAGATAATCCTATTATATAAGATAATTCTCCAACACATAATTCTTTTTGTTCTAAGCTACATATTATCTTCATTCTAGTAGAATCAGCAAATACTTTAAATAATTCCGCTAAGTCTATTATTTTATCATCATCTACTAAATTATTCTTTACTTCATTTGCTATTTCAAGTCGTATTATATTTTGCTCTTGCAATTCTTCATTTATATCTTCCACTAAATCACTCTCCATTTATACATCTTTTTATATATGAGCAATTGTTCATATGTTTCTTTAACTATTATATGATTAGTATAATAATTTGTCAATATGTTTACGAAAAAAATTAGTTACAAATTATTATTTTGTAACTAATTTTTACTAATTATTCTCATTATTTAATAACATTAAATCATTTATTATTGTTTCTTCTTGACTTTTTGAAATTGCTGTCCTTTCAAATAAAGCAGATCCAATTCTTTCTCTTAATGTTCTCACTGACCAATATTCATTTGAACACATTGTTGCATAAAATTCTCTTTTTAATCTATTTGGTATTTGTAATAATTCTACTAAATGAGACCAACTTAATTTTGTCGACAATGTCGACAAAATTTCAAAATCTGGAAAATATTCATAAAATTTTAACATTCTAAATAAATTTCTTTCTCCATATCCTCTTCCATATTCAAGAGTTAATTTTTCACTTAGTTTTTTTACTACTTCCTTTCCATATTCTGCCTTTTTATTGTTGAGTACATTTTCTGTTATATTTTTCCCAATATTCCAGTATAATAATGTCATCTCATTATTTACTTTTATAGCTACATTTTTCTTTGTATCTTCTATCAATGTAACTATTCTTTTATACAACTCCTCTATATTGATATTATCCCTATTTTCTAAATTGTTCATTTCTACCTTCTTTCTAAAGGCTCATAAACTCATTCACAATTTATCTTTTTTCATCAATATATTTTCCTTATTATTTTTTATTCTCCAAAAATTTTACATTTCCTCTTATTTTTTAAAGAATATTCCATACACCATTTTCTTCTTCAATAAAAATGTCTGGTTTTAAAGAAACTACTGGTCTTACTCCGTTAGTACAACTTTTAGAATGATTAACTGAATCATCTAAGCTATCTCCACTTATTTCTGAGTTTGATAAACTAAACATTCCATAATAAATATTATAATTAGGAAGTGTCTGTATCCAAGAATTTCCTAGCCAATAATGATTACCTATAATAAAATTAGGGTCTGTAATATCATCTGTATCTTTTGTAATTAAATCATATGCATCATTTCCGATTTTTGTTTTATATTCTAATAATCTATAATTATAAAATGTATTTTCTATAGTTACAGAATCACCTTTATTCTCTAAAAAATTCCCATCTGGTTTTAGGAAAATAAGAAAATCTTTATTAAATTTATTCCCATTCCAAGTAATGTCTACAGAGCTTTCCTTGTTTTTAGTATATGTTACAGTTTGTCCATAACCATCTATAGATTTTTTGTTATATGTAGTTTTATCAAATCCAGTTAATTTATCTATATCTTCTACTTTTATACTTCTTGCTGACTTCGCTCCTTTTCCATGTCCATAAATTCCACATATTGAATTTAATATTTCTTCCCCATTTTTCATTCCTTGTATATTTGCTAATGTTAATTTTTGCGTATTTCCAGATGCATCTGTTATGTTTTGTGTAGGCATTATTAAAATATTACCTTCATTATCTGTTCCTAATACTTTCCATATTAATTTTTGTTTTTCATTATTTTCTATTTTAAATATTTGATCAATCGTATCTCCTGTTTTGTCTTTTTCTACTATTACTTCTGTATTTTCTTTTATCTTATCCACATCTGTATATGGATCATAATTTATTGTTGATCCTAACGGTATATTTATTCCTTTTCCATTGGTTACATATGTTTCTTTTATAACCCAAGGCAAATCATTTGTTTCTTTATTTTGTCTTAATATCATTGATACTATTATTGATATTAAAAATATAGCTAATATTACTATAATAATATTTTTTTTATTTATTAGTTTATTTTTCATTTCTATTCTCCTTCTTTATTTACTCTCTTATATTAAATATTGTAAAAATAAGACCAGAAATTTATTACTTCTGTAATAATCTAGTCTTATTTTTATATATGCTAACTTTATCCTAATAAATCTTTTACAACTTCATTGATAGTTCTTCCGTCTGCTCCAGCTCCTATTTTAGCTTTTGCTTCTTTCATAACTGGTCCCATGTCTTTCATAGAACTAGCTCCTAATTCTTCCACTATCTTTGAAACAATTTCTTTTATTTCATCTGTTGAAAGTTGTTTAGGTAAATATTCTTGAAGAATCTTTATTTCTTCATTTGTTTGCTCAACAAGATCTTGTCTACCACCTTTTTCAAAGTCGACTAACGCATCTTTTTTTGTTTTAACTTCTTTTGCTATTATACTAATAATTTTTTCATCATCAGGTTCATTTCCTGTATCTTTTTTTATTTTTAATATTTCAGCTCTTACCATTTGAACAGTATTTTTCTTTATTGTATCTTTTTCTCTCATTGCAACTTTTAAGTCTTCCATTAATTTTTCTTGTAACATACTATCATCCTTCTTTCTAGAAGTATTCTATCATATATAATTACAAAATTCAATTAGCTCTACTTATTTTTACATAATAATTTCAACTTTATTTATACTTCCATCATCAATTAAAGTTACTTTCTTTTCTTTAATTATATTTCCATTTAATTTAAATTCTTCAACTCCCGAATTTCTTCCTTTAGGATTTGAAACTGTTATATTATAAACACTTTGTCCATATAAATATCTTATACTATATTCTTTCCATTCTTTTGAAATACACGGATTAAAGCATAATTCATTATTTTTTATTTTCATTCCTAGAATATACTCTAATCCAGCTTTATAAAACCAACTACTAGAACCTGTATACCAAGTCCAGCCTCCTCTTCCTGCTAAATTTGATTTTCCATAAATATCTGCCACAATAGAAAATGGTTCAACTTTATATTTGCTTGCCGCTTCCTTGGTTCTAGCATGCTCTATTGGATTTATCATTCTATATAACTCTGTAGCTTTATCTCCATGTCCTAAAATTGCTTCTGCAATAATAACCCAAATACTAGCATGTGTATATTGTCCTCCATTTTCTCTTACTCCTGGTAAATATGATTTTATATATCCTGGATTCACTTTCCCATTTTCAAATGGTGGATCTAAAAGTTTAAGTATTCCATTTTCTTTATCAATGAGATGATTTTCCAAACTTTCCATTGCAATTAATTGTTTATCTTTTTCTCCCGCACCTGAAATAATAGACCAGCTTTGCGCTATACTATCAATTCTACATTCTTCATTTTCTAAGCTTCCTAATATTTCTCCATTATCTGTAAAAGCTCTTCTAAACCATCTTCCATCCCATCCAAATTTATTAAGGTTTTCTTTTAAAGTACTCATTATATTTTTATATTTTTCAATTTTTTCAAAATCATGTTTATTCTCTAATATAGGCATAAATCTTTCTAAAACATTATATAAGAAAAATCCTAGCCATACACTTTCTCCTTTTCCTTTACTTCCAACATCACTAAACCCATCATTCCAATCTCCAGTACCAATCTTAGGTATTCCATTTTCTCCAAAATTTAATGATTTTTCTATAGCTCTTATTAAATGCATATAAATAGGTTCTTTGATATTTGATTCTTTATATAAATCATATTTTTCATCTTGATTTTCTTCCAATGTTTTACCTTCGAGGTAGTTCGTCTCTATATCTAGTATACTGTAATCTCCTGTAGTTTCTATATATTCTTCAGTTAAAAATACCATCCATAATAAATCATCTGAAAATTTAGTTCTTATTCCTCGTCCTATTTCTTCATGCCACCAATGTTCAACATCACCTTCTATAAACTGATGCTTGCTGTGCTTAATAATTTGATTTTTCATTATTTCTGGATTTATATATTTTAAAGCAAGAGTATCTTGAAGTTGATCTCTAAATCCATATGCTCCTCCTGACTGATAATACCCTGTTCTTCCTAAAAGTCTACTAGATATTGTTTGGTATACTGCCCATCCATTTAAAATAATATTCATTGATTCTAATGGTGTATTTACTTGTATTTTTCCTACAATATCATGCCATTTCTTTTTCACCTTTTCTAATTCTTCAACTGAATTTTGTACATTACTATACTTATATGATATGCTTCTGCAATCTAATAGACTTTCTTCTGCACCTATTCCTATAACAATCTCTTTATCTGACATACTATCTAATTCAACTTCTATTTCTATTGCGATACAACTATCTTTTCCCAAACTATTTGAATTATTTAATTTGTATTTTTTAACTGCATCTGGATTTTTTAAATCTCCTTTTCCCAAGAAAAACTTTCTGTCTCCTGTATAACTTTTTATTTTCTCACTACTAAAAATATAAACTTTATCATTGAAAGTATTTTCATATAAATTTTCTGCTATTATAATATTTAAATTTGAATCATATTTTAAATTTATATTAGCATTAGTTTTCAATTTATCTTCTCCTAATACAGGATTAATATAATAAATAATTTTAATTTGTTTTCTTTCAACAGTATTATTAGATAATTTTAATATTCCAACTTTTATACTATCTTCATTTGGAACAAATATTGTATATTCTTGGTTTATACCTAAACATGAGTGAATATATTTTGCATATCCCAAACCATAAACTATATTATAATAATTATTATCTGGAATTGGTGAAAATCCTAATGACCAATTATATCCCGACCCTTTATCTTGAATATAAATTATTTCAGACGGAATATCTAAAAAAGCGTTATTATGCCATGAAGTTATTCTATTTAATCTACTATTTTTATACCATGTATAACCTCCCATATTTTCTGTCACAACAGTACCAAATTTCTCATTTGATAATATATTTGACCATACAGTTGGAAGCTTATTTTCTTTATCTATTTTTATTAAATATTCTTTTCCATCTGGTGAAAAAGCGCCATATTCATTATAATATTTTAGATTTTCATTATTCTCTAATACATTTATTTGATTATTTTCTCTTTCTTTATTTTTATTAATATTTAAATATTCGTCACTTATCTCGGAATAACTATTTAAATACTCATCTTCTTCATCTTCTATTGCACTTTCTAAATCCCCTTTATGACTATCAATTTTTATATCTGCAATAAAATTCAAAAGATTTATATCTTCTTTATTTATTTCATTTTTTGATAATACAAAAATTCCCCCATATATATTTTTCATATATGCTAAATGATAATCTGAAATTTTATTTTCTAATTCTTCTCTAACAAAATTTTCATAACTGTAGTTTTCTGAATCTAAGAAGACTATTTCAACTTTTTCGTTTTTAGTTCTTAAAAATTCATACATTTTTAAAACCTGTTTTACAACATATATATCATTAACATCTTTTATTTCAACTAATATTATTGGTAAATCACCTGATATTCCATATTTCCATAAATCTTCTTGTTTATATTTTTCATCTTTTAATCTTAACATTCTTTTTTCTTTTTGTGGATTATCAAAAAGAATATATGATAATATCTTTTGATATAACAACATTTCTTTACCTTTGATTCTTAGATATCTACTTTCTGCATCTATCTTTGCCCTTGAAATTTCAAATGATTTATTAATATTTTCTTGTACTTTATATTTTCTTAAATTATTTAAAGCTACTTCTTTATCTTCATTTACTGAAATTATTAAACTAATATTTACTTTTTGCTTAGGTTTTATTCTTATCGTTTTTTTCATTGCAATTATTGGCTCTGTTGTAAAACATATTTTTTTAGAAAATGGTATTGATTTTACTATAGCAGTTGGAACTCCCAAGTTTCCTCTTTCATTGATTTTCTCTTTTTCAATTTCAAATTCATTGTCTACTACAGTCTCAGCATCTGTTTCAAACATTGTTTCTAAATATAAACCAACTTCATCTTTTCCTCTCACTTTACGTTTCACTTCTAAAATATTTTCCTCGTTATAATAATTATATATTAAAAATAAATTATTAAAACTTGGGTGTGCATAATCTTGCTCTGCTCTTGATAAAATTGGTTCAAAAATACTCGTGACTTCTATTGTTTCATCATCTACTCCTACATTTTCTAAAATTATTTTTCTAACTTCTATCGCTTCTTCCGTATCAACTGTAATCTTCATATTTGTCTTTATATTCCCTTCTACTTTTTTAAAGCAATCAGAATCTGGTGCAAATATTATTTCTGAATTATTTTCATATATATTCCATATTTTTTTAGTATTTATATTTTTAAAATAAAAATTAATTCCTTGTGCATAATCTTCATGTTTTTTATATCTGTTTATTAAAATATCTTTATATTTACTATATCCTTCACCTTTTTGATTAATTGCAACACTATAGTTTTCATTTGAAATTACATTTCCTCTTATTAATCTGTAATCAATTTTATTGTATACATTTTCAGCATAATTTTCATAATCTTTATATGTCATCTTAACTGGTTTTTCTTTTTCTTCTTTTGTTATAATAAATTTTTCTGGCATTCTTTCTTGTAATAATATTGATGTTGCTTCTATTTCTGGATTTTCTATAAATCTCTTTTGAAAGATGTTGTCTTTAATTAAATTATCAATTGAAATTAGCACTAAAGCTTGATGATGTGCCATATAAGTTTTTACAATCTCTGCTTTATTATATTTACTTGTTCTAGCTGGTGTAAAATCTAAACTCTCATAAAATCCATATTTATTATTCATTCCATATTTTTCAAGCCATTTTAAATTTTCTATAACTTCTTTAGGTTTATCTAAAATTGCAAGAACACTTGCATAAGTTGATATTACAATTTCATCTGATAATCCTCTTTTTAGGCCTAACCATGGTATTCCAAAAGCTTTATATTGGTAATTTGAGTGTAAATCTTTAATATTAAACGCTGTCTCTGATATTCCCCAAGGTATACCTAATTTTCTACTGTATTCCATTTGACTCATAATAGCAAAATTACTCGATTCGTCTAATAATGTTCCTGGGTATCTTGGCATATTTATATTTGGCATTAAATATTCGAAAGAAGTTCCTGACCATGAAACTAGTCCTTTTCTATTATCTAATACTGTTAAAGTTCTACTTAAATTATTCCAATGTTTTGATGGTATATCTTTTTTAGCAATTGCAACAAAACTTGCTTGTCTTGCTTCTGATGCTAATAAATCATAATATGAATCTGTTAATTTATTTTCTTCAATATTATATCCTATTGAAAATAAACTTTGTTCTTTACTATACAAATATGAAAAATCTGTGTCTTTTATTAAACTATTTATTCTTTCTACTAAATTATATTTATTATTTTTTTCTAAAAATGTTTTTAGTACATACAAATAACCTACAAAGTTACCACTGTCAACAGTTGATATATATCTCGGTATTAATGGCATTTTGTTTTTTGTATTATACCAATTATATAAATGACCATTCCATTTTTGTAATTGTTCTACTGTACTTAGAATATTTTCTATTAGATTTATTCCTTCTTCTTTTTCTATAAACCCTAAATCTATTCCAGATATCACTGCTAAAAATGACAATCCTATATTAGTTGATGATGTTCTATCTACATACAAATCTTTCCTATCTTCTTGATAATTATCAGGAATTAAATAATTATTTTCTTTATTTAAATTATCTTTGAAAAACTCAAATGTTTTCTCTGCAATATCTAAAATGTATTTTTTTTCATCCTTGTTTAATTTTTCTACTTTTTTTACTTTTGTTTTCTCTTTACTAATTAAATACATTAAAGATGGAGTTATTATCCAAATAATTCCTATAACTTTTGCATAAATATTACTTAAAAATAATAATATTAATCCTAAAATAATATTTGCGTACATCATTTTATAATATGAAAACATATCATTTTTAGCATTTTTTTCTGCCTCTTCCGAAGTAGTCCATTCTAATAAGCGTTTATGTGATATAATCATTCTAAATAAACTTATCATTATGCTTTTTATAGATATATATACTTTAAATGGCATGCAACCTAATGTTAAAAAAGCTCTATATATGCTACCTTTAAATCCATCTATATTTGGAGAAAATTTTAATTGTTTTGCTTCACCTTCTCTTTTAAAAATTATTAGATTAAGCATTTCTAATAAAAATGGATATATCAAAATAATTGTAAATATAATTAAAGGTTTTAATATATTTATTTCAAAGAATATCCTTAAACAAACAAAATATATAATACCTCTTATTAATAATGCTTCTATTAAACTTCTTCTCAAATTATCTATGATTTTATATTTAGATAAAACATTTAATTTTTTAGATTTTATCCATCTTATTATCTGCCAGTCTCCTCTAATCCATCTTGAAAGTCTCATCATAAATGAATTATATTTAGTTGGATATCCATCCATAAGCATTATATCAGTGGCTAATCCACATCTTAAATAACTTCCTTCTAATAAATCATGACTTAGAACTGTATTTTCTGGAATTTCATTTCCTAAAACTTTACTATATGTTTCAATGTCAAAAATTCCTTTTCCTGTAAAAATACCTTCTCCAAAATTATCTTGATATAAATCTGATATTGCATTTGTATATGAATCTATTCCTCCACTTCCTGCGAATATCTTCGTAAATAAATTTTTATAACTAATATCCATATTTACACCTATTCTTGGTTGAATAAGTCCATATCCTTTTGTAACTTTTCCATTTTCTATTTCAGGTTTATTTAAAATATGTGCCATAGCTCCCACAAGTTCAAAAGCTGTGTTCAATACTAAATCAGTATCAGCATCTAGAGTTATAATATATTTAAATTTTATATTATTACTTTTTAATTCTTCTAATGTGTTTATGTTATATTTTTTGTTTACATCACTTTTTTGCATTTTTCCATTTAAATATTGTACTAATTCCAACAAAGCTCCTCTTTTTCGTTCCCACCCTAAATAAGAACCTTCACTAGAATTCCATTTACGCTTTCTATATATAAAATTAAATATATCTGTGCTATACTTCTGATTTAATTTTTTTACTTTTTCTATTCCTTCTTTTACTATTTCATAATCGTAACTTTCAACTTCTTTGTCTGACTCTGCACAATCTCCTAATAAACAAAAATATAAATTTTCACTTTTATTCGCTAAATAAAATACTTCTAATTTTTTCATTAGTTCATCTACTTTTTCTTTTGATTTCAAAATTGTTGGTATAACAACCAAGCTAGTATTTTCTTTATCTATCCCATTATAAAAATCTATTTTCGGAATTAATTTTGGTTTTACTATTTTTCCTAAAATATATTGAAATGTTTGAACTATAATTTCTGATATTGGTATAAATAAAATTATAAAAGTAACTATTTTTAATATTATACTTTTTAGATTTTGTGTAATTTCTAATGATAATAATATTGATATAATTGCTGTTAAAATATAAACTGAATATATATATATTATTGTTTTCTTTTTTTCTGTTAATATATTTTTTTGTTTACATCCAATATAGTCATATAATATGTTTTTATTCACTCCAAATAAATAATATCCTATATGTGATCTTTTATCTTCTTTTTTATATTTTTTTGCTATTTCTAATACTTTTTTTGATATATATATTTCTGATATCTTAGTTTCTTTTGAAATTTCTTTTATTGCGGTTCTATAACTTTCTTTTGTTTTATAATCCATTTTATCATATACATCCGCCGGATCATGTTTTAAAATTTCTTCTACCTCATTTATTTTTTCAAAAACTTCTAAAAAATTTATTCTTTGTATATTCTTTATACTTGTTATACAATTTCCTATTGAAACTTTTCTCAGTGCAATATCGAAATGTTCTTTTTTTATAATTTCTGATACTGTGCTTCCTGTTTTTTGAGTAATATCCTCTAATATATTTAAATAACTTTCTGTTTTCTTTCCATATCTTTTTAATTTATATGATAAATATTCTATGAAGGGACTTTTCATATCTTTATACATTTTTAAAATTCTATTGCTTTTTATATTATTAAATTTTTGAGCACTTATTTTTTTATTATCTACTAATCTTTCTACTATTGACTCAACTTTTGCTTTTTCTATTTGAGCTATATATATTCTTTCTGATATTTGTCTTATGTTTTCTATAATTACTATTTGCATAAAAAGGCCTATATTCCATATTTCATCCATGTTAAGAGTTTTTTTCTTTTGATATGCAATAATATAATTTTCTAAAGCTTCTCTATTTATTTTTGAATCAGTATGATTTATTATTTCTGCTGCAAGTACATATATTCTTGCCAAACCCTCATATCTTCCATTTTGGATTCCAACAAAATTTATATATTTTTTTAATGTTACTTCTTTTTCTATAGCTTTAACACTTTCTTCTATAATATAAAAGTTATCTAGTAACCATTCTCCTGCTGGATGTATATCTATTCCAAGTTTTAGATGTTCACTTAGTAAATTATAAACTTCTTTTATAACATTATAATTTTCTATAAGTCTTGGTATAGGGTATGTTTTTTTATCTGATTTGTTTTTTATATTAAAATTACTTGCAACTTTTTCCAAATATTCTTCTAATTCTTTATTTGTTAGTATCGCTCCTTCATTATTTAAAATTTTATTTTCTTCCATAAACAAAAAAATCCTCTCTTTGAAACTTTTTCTTATTGTTTACAAAAGTATTATTTTTATTCTTTTTAGACTTTTTTTATTATTTTTTCTTGTCTTTTTTTGTGGATTTTTATATAATGTTTTTGAATTTATTTATAAGGAGAATATCTTTGAAAGACATAAATAATAATATTAAAAATATTAATGTAAAAAATAAAAATTTCAAATCTAAAGAAGAAAAATCTAGTACAAATTATTCTTTATCTATAAAGATAATTATTGCATTGTTTGTACTTCTTATGATTTTTTTAATTGTATATAAAATAAAAAATAATAATAATGCTGATTTAAAACAGCAACAACAAATAAATGCTTGGTTTTCTATGTATACTTCTTCTACTTATGCAGAAGTTTCAAAATATATTGTATATGGTACTCATTTTAATATAGAAGGAACTCTTGAATATACAAAAGTTTCAGGTATATCCATAAAAAATGTAAGTTTAATTGCAAAGAATTTAAATAGCCCTGAATTAATAATAGATTCTACATATAATTATTCAGATAATATAATTTCATTTTCAACAATAGATAAAATTAATTCTGGATTGGATTTAGAATCATTAAAAAATAGTAATTATTATTTGGCATTAAAAGTTTCTCTTACAAATGGTGATACTAATTATTATTCTTTGATTAATAAAACTGAATATCCATCTGTAACATATTATTCTCTTACTAAAAACAATACTAATAATAAAATAGATATAAAATTTGATACGTATAACCAAATTCCTTATATGTGTTTTTTAATATCTACTATTAATGCTCTTCCTAATGACGTTTATGATGTTGTAATTGATCCTGGTCATGGTGGAGCAGATTCTGGAGCTGTGTATAAAGATTATAAAGAATCTTCTATTGTATTAGATTGTGCTAAAAATTTAAAATCTAATTTAGAAGATTTAGGATTAAAGGTTTTACTTACTCGTGATGGTTCAGAAGATAATTCTTATAAGGAATCTAATACATATGAAGATAACGGTCGTGTAACTGTTGCTAATGAATCTCATGCTAAGATCTCATTATCATTACATTTAAATAGTAATACAGATGTTAAATCAGGTGGCATAGAAGTTTATTCTCCATCAAATTGTGATTTGACATTAGCTTCTCTTTTAGCAAGCAATATTTCTACATATACAGGTGCAAATTATTCATCTAGAAAAAGTTTTAAACAATCAGACGGTGTCTATGTTCAAAACTTTACCAATGCAGATATTTTAGCTTTTGAAACTAAAGCAAAAAAACAAGGATATGAGCCATATAAATTAACTAAATCAACTCCTTACTTATATATGATTAGAGAAATAGGTGGAATTGCAACAAATGCTTTTGTTGATGGCAGAAATACAAATTATGGAGCTAATAAGTATTATAAATCAAATATTGGAATTGAAGGTTATTTAATTGAACTTGGATATATGAAAGTAAGTTCTGATTTAGAAAACATTTTATCTAATTCTAATAAATATATGTTAGGTATTTCTGATGCTATAAAAACTTTTTATGAATTATAAATCTCATATATTGTAGATATATGTCGACAAAAAATTAACAAAAACTATTGACTTTTACTTAATATCGTATTATAATAGTTTTTGTTAGACATCGCGGGGTAGAGCAGTTGGCAGCTCGTTGGGCTCATAACCCAGAGGTCGCAGGTTCGAGTCCTGCCCCCGCAACCAAAAAATAGAAACTAGGTTATTTACCTAGTTTTTTTGTTTTTTAAAATTTTATACTTTAAGTAATAATGAAAATAAAAAAGAAGATAGTTTCAAAAACTACCTACTTTTAAATCTCCTCTTAGGATATTAAATGCGTTTATAATATTATATTATTTTTAAAAAAATTAGTCAATATTTAATTTTTCTTTTATAGCTTCCTGCAAAACTTGAGAAAAATTTATATTATTTTTTTCTGCTAAGTAATTCAACCACTCTGGAATAGTTAATGTTTTTTTCACTGATTTATTGTTAAATTTTCTTCTGTAATCATCCATGTCAATACTAATGAATGAAACAAATTGATTTTCATTTAAAGAGATGTTTGAAAAATCTAAAGAAGGTTTTGGAAAGTTAGTCATATTTTCCAAATATAAGCCCATTGCATCTTGAGCCATACCATATGCATCTTGTATACTGTTTCCAAAAGTTGAACATCCCTTTAAATCAATAAAATCAACATTATAATATTTACCATCAAAAGTAAATATAGCGGGAAAAACAGTTAATTGATTTTTCATTTTTATACCTCCATTTATATAATAGAAAGAAAGATAAATACAACATAAATAGCACCCTATTTAAATAATAAATTTTTAAGTTCGCCCTTTATCAAACCGCCAAATTATAAGTTAATAGGGAGAGCCAATTATTTTAGCCCTGTTCTTTTCAGAATTGCTTCAGCTGTCCCTATTGGAATATCGCCGTTATGTACGGGAATAATTTCTGTTTGATTTCCGCTTTCTCATTTTTAAATGAGATCCGTTTTGAGAAACCTTTTGCCAACCATTTTGCTGAAGCAATTTGATTAGCATTTTACTTCGCATTTAATATCTTCTTTTCTCTGTAGTATTATGCTACGTATTAATACGTATGTAAATATTTAATAAAAAAATTTTTAATTTAATATAGTTACACTTTACTATAATTTCACAGAATAAATTTATAATAGTAAAGCAATTAATATCCCCTCTTAACTTTTTAGCATACTTATTAATATGACTACCAATAATTTCTCCTTGTGTAATAGTTCAAATATAAAATAAGACTAGAAACCTATTGTTTTTATAGCAATAAGCTAGTCTTATTTCTATTATCTTTACTTAATTTTTTTCAGAACATCATGAGTCTATTTTTTTATATCTTTTTATATATTATTTTCTTTGGTTACATTATTATCTTCTATTGTATTGCTTATAGTGTTATTTATACTATTTTCTGTTGTATTTGATTCTATTGTATTACTATCATTTCTTTCAATTATATCAGTATTAGTATTTGTGCTAGTATTTGTATCTATATTGTTATTACTAGCTGTATTTTCAGCTTGTTTTTTATTTAACTCTTCTGTCTTTTTCTGTTCTTCTTTTTGCTTTATTTTTTGGTTTACTTCTTCAATACTATTTCCAATTAACTCTCCTGTTTCAGATATATAATATTCTTTCTCTGGATTACTTTGAATTTTAAGATTTGGAAAATCTTCTTTCATACTATTGTCGAACATATTTAATCCAACTTCAGCTCTTGGATATGATTTTAATCTTATTAAATCTTTAACACCCTCTTCTTTAAAGTAATCTTTTGAACATGTTGCTTTTGAAGATGTATCTGATATAAATATATAATCCTCATCTTTGTATACATAATATTCGCTTAAATAGAAAATCCCTTCTTCATTAGATACTTCACTTATCAAACTCGTTTTTTTATTATCCGATATTTTTTTTATATAATTTTTTACAACATTTTTTGTTTCTTCATCTAATCCATTTTTAATAATAACTTCTTCCATAAAAATATTTGGTCTAATATTTCCATAATTAATTGTTTCACAATAATCATCATTTAAAATTTTGGTTAATATAACTGCTTCTTTTGCTAAACTATCATCTTCAAATATACTTTTATCTGTTATATATCTTTTATATATAGCAATATCATTAATCTTCTCTAAGAACTTTATTTCTATGTCTCTATAATATTCCGTGTTTATAATGTCTTCTGGTATTATATTATAAATTGTAACAGAATCTTCGCTAATGCTATATTGCAAATTATCTTTGTTTTTTTCATATATTTTTATTACCTTTAATACATTATCTTCGAAATCTTTTGCATCATATTCTTTCATATCATAAGTCTCTTCATAATCGTCTTGAGCATTTCTATTAATTTGATCTAACTGATTCCAAGATAAACTTTTATATAATCCTTCTGCTATATATGAATTTATTGGAGCTGATGATATAAAAACTTTTTCAAAAGGTATTTCTTTTCCTGTTGTTAAGTCTATATTTAAACCTATCTTTTTATTTTCAAAATCTTTATCATTTGACTTATTTGTAGAGTATGTTATTGATAATACATTACTAAAGCTTGAATTTTCCCAACTTGAAACATTTGAATTATTTTTTCTTGCAGAATATGCTGTATCTTTAAGTTTATCATTTATTTTTTTTTGAATGTCTTTATCTTTCAATCCATCTATTTGAATAAATTCAACTATTGACTCTTCTGTTTCAAAATTATATTCTTTATATTCTGTTGAAACTTTACCGTTTCTATCATAATATTTTGTAAACGTAATTCCATTTGTATTATATGTTTCCGAATATGAATTTATTGCATATTTACTGTCTTCTGCACTTTTTTTCTTTTCTTCACTATATGTTTCTTGCTTTTTATTTTCTGTATTTTCATTATCTTTTTTTACAGCAAATTTAACTGTATAATATACTGCTACTCCTGTTATTAAAAGCATTATGAATATAAACACTATAAATTTTATAATAAATTTTTTATTATTGTTTTGTTTTTTACTAACTTGTTCTACTCTCTTATTAACATTTTCTTTTTCATTTGGAACTTTCTCTTCTTCCATTTACATTCTCCTTTTTAGAAAATTATTTTACTGGAACATATCCAGCATCTTCTGCAACCTTTTGTCCTCTTTCAGACAACATATAGTTAGCTAATTTTCTTGAAGCAGCATTTTCATCATCTGCTTTGTTAATTACTATATAATAAGCTGTTGTAAATGGATATGATCCTTCTTTTATTGTATTATTATTGGGTTTTATTCCATTTATTCCTAACAATTTTATATTATTTGCAACATTTTCATCTATTGTTTTAAACATTGTTGTTGCATAATAATAGTATGAATATCCTAAAGAATTTTTGCCATTATCATAATTAGATACCAAGTTAATAATTTCCTGCATAGTTGAAACCAAATTTTCTTTTGGTGCTTCCATTAGTTTCATACCTTTCATTACTAATGATAACATTCCTGTCTGTGAACCTGAATTTACTGGCCTTTGGTATGCTTTTATTTGACTATCTTCTCCTCCAACTTGTTTCCAATTTGTAATTTCTCCTGTGTAAATTTTTTGAATTTGTTCTACACTTAAACTATCTATTGGGTTATTGTTATTTACATAGAAAACAAAACCTTCTTTTACAACTGGTATTACTTCTAATTCTACTCCTTTTTCTTTTGCTAATTCTAATTCTTCTTTTGATGGTTCTGTAACTACTATTAAATCTACTTCATCATTTATCAATCTTACATATCCAGGATGTGTATTTGTATAATCAAGTATTTCTTCATCAATATTTTGCTTTCCTGTAAAATTTTCAATAAAAGCATTTGTTAATGGTTGTGTTGCAAGTGATGCATCAACTTTTGGATAGTTAGATAAATCATACAATTTTTCATTTGATATAGTTTCTGATTTTTGTAATGTTTCATCATTGACTGTTTTATTTTTGTATAAATATACTCCTCCAAAATATAGTCCTGCACATATTAGTATTACAAGTAAAACTAATATTACTTTTGTTGATTTTTTTAATTCTTTTTCCATAAAAAAAACCTCCTCTTATTTTTTCATATTAATATTAACATATTACAATTTGGGGTTCAATATATTTTTATGTTTTTGTTTTTATTATTATAATTTTGTTTATCTTGCTTATATTATTTCCTTATATTGATTTATATTTTCATATTTTTAGAATAAAAAAAGCTGAGATTATTTTTTTATCTCAACTTTCTCATCATCTTCTTTAAAATCTTTATATACTTTTGTTATATTAATCTTTGATTTTCCTTGTTTTACTTTTTCATCTGATTTAACTATTAAATCAACATTATATATTTCTTTAAGCATTTTTACGTTTTCTTTTCTGTTTCCTATAACATTATTTACATCTACTGGATTTACAATTACTTCAACTTCTTTTACTTTCATATTAAGTTTTTTTATTTTACTTACTATCACATCATACCATAATCCTGCTTCAACTAATTGTCTGAAGGCTGGATGGAATGGCCCTGCTACTACTTCACTATTTTCATTAGAAATATCAGAAATTGTATCTGTTGGTTGAAGTCCTATTCTTATTACTTCTATATTTTTAGCTTTAAATAATTTAAATAGTTCTTTGCATATTTCTACTGCTTGTACAACTGTTAAAGCTTTATATTCTCCGTTTTCATATTCTTTTTCTAACTTTGTTCCTTTTATAACTAAAACTGGATATATTCTAACTATTTTAGGTTTTAATTTTATAAGTTCTTTAGCTGTATTTATATCATCCAATTTTGTACTTTCTGGAAGTCCAACCATCATTTGATGTCCTAATGTAAATCCGTGCCATCTAATCATTTTTGATGCTTTTTTTACATCATCAAAAGTATGTCCTCTTCCTGCTCTTTTTAATATAAAGTCATTTGTTGATTGCACTCCAAGTTCTATAGTTTTTACTTTATATTTTTTTAATCTTTTAAGGATTTCTTTATTTATATAATCTGGTCTGGTAGAAATTCTTATGCTTTCAACTTTCTTTGCTTTAACATATTCATAAGCTGCTTGTAATAATTCTTCTTGCTTTTCAGGTTCTATTCCTGTAAAGCTTCCTCCAAAAAAAGCAACTTCTATTTTAGCTTCTTCTTTTATTTTTTTTAGGTGTTTTTCTATAATATCTTTAACATCTTCTTTTGTTACTTGTTTACTTTCTCCACTTATTGTCTTTTGATTACAAAAAACACAATCATTTGGGCAACCTAAATGTGGTACAAATATTGGTATTATATATTGTTTTTTCATAAAACTCACCTCTTTTTTATAATTTCTAATGCGTTTTTTGCAGCATCCATTTCAGCTAGTTTTTTACTTTTTCCCTCTCCATATGCTAAGACTTTACCATTAAATATCACTTCTGAATCAAATAATTTATCATGATCAGGACCTGTTTCTTTTACTATTTTATATTCAATTTTAACATTACCATTTTTTTGCAAGATTTCCTGTAAAACTGTTTTATAATCTTTTTCTCCAACATTTTTTGCAGCTATTTCTATTTCATCTTTTAAATTTTCAATAATAAATTTCTTTACTACTTCAATTCCTCCATCTAAATACATAGCAGCGATTACTGCTTCTACACTGTCTGCCATTATTGCTGGTCTTACATTTTCTTTTGAACATCTTTCTGATTTACCTAAATTTAAGAAATCACTAAAATTATGCTTTTTAGCAATCTTATATAAACTTTGTTCACAAACTACAGAAGCTCTAACTTTAGTCATTTCTCCTTCTCTTAAATTAATATAATTTTTATATAGGTATTCGCTTGATATAAATTCTAATATACTATCTCCTAAATATTCAAGTTTTTCATTACTTTCTTTTTTCTTTTCATATGCATATGAAGTATGTGTTAATGCTGTATTTAATAGTTGTTTGTTTTTGAAAGTATATCCTATATCTTGTTCTAATTTGTCTAAATTCATTTATTCACCTCCAATATAATTTATATTATACAATATTTTTTGTATTTTTTAAAGTAGTAAAATAAAAAAAGATTTTGAAGAATATCTTCTCAATCTTTTTTCTTCTATTGTACATTTTCTTTAATATAATCCACTACATCTCCAACAGTAACTACCTTTTCAGCATCTGCATCTGGGATTTCTATATCAAACTCTTCTTCAAGAGCCATTATTAACTCTACTAAATCTAAAGAATCTGCTCCTAAATCATCTATAAAAGAAGCTTCCAATGTTACTGAACTTTCTGTAGCTTGTAATTGTTCTACTATTATAGCTTTTACCTTTTCAAATACCTCTTCTGAACTCATTATTATAAGTTCACCTCCTCTCAAGTATGATATATATTTCTTATATCAATTCCTTTGTTTCATATAATTTATATTATATGTTTTATTATTTGTCAATAGTTATACAAAATTATTTTTCTTTTTCAAAAGCTTCTATTAAATTATCTACTGTTTTATTTTCGACAAATTTTTCTGCTTGTTTAATTGTAAACTCAAATAATCTTGCATCACTACTTCCGTGTGCTTTTACTACTGGTTTCTTTACTCCTAAGAACAATGCTCCTCCATAAGATTTATAATCCATTGTTTTAGAAAATCTATTTATTGCTGGAAGTGATGGCAAAGCTGCTATTTTAGAAATTAAGTTTTTCTTTAAGCTTTCTGATAAACTTCTTTTTACTAATTTTCCCAGTCCTTCTATAGCTTTTAAGAATATATTTCCTGTAAATCCATCTGTAACTATTGCATCAATTTTTCCAGAGAAAGCATCTCTTCCTTCAACATTACCAACAAAGTTAATATTAAGTTCTTCTGATTTTTCTTTTAGTAATTGATAACTTTCCTTTACCAAATCGTTTCCTTTGGTTTCTTCAGTTCCAATATTTAATAATCCTATTGCTGGATGTTCTACTCCAAATGTATTTCTTATATATATACTTGACATTTGAGCAAATTGAAGTAAATTTATTGGTTTACAATTTGTATTTGCTCCAGAGTCAATAAGTACTAATCTGCTCTTATATGCTGGAAGTATTCCTGCCATTGCCGGTCTATCTATTCCTTTAATTCTTCCTACTAATAATGTAGCCCCTGCAAGTAATGCTCCTGAATTTCCTGCAGATATAAATACGTCTCCTTCTCCCTCTTTTAGCATTTTAAATCCAACAACCATTGATGAATCCTTTTTCTTCTTTATTGCCATTGTAGGTCCATCTTCCATTTCTATTGTTTCTGTTGCATTTTTTATAATTAATCTTGGTGATATTTCTTCCAAAGATTTACCATACAATGCCTTTGCTCTTTCTTTTATTACATCTTCTTTTCCTATTAGTACAATTTCAGCTTTAACTTGATTTACAGCTTGAACTGCACCTTTTATATTAGCATCTGGTGCGTTATCTCCGCCCATTGCATCTAAAAGTATTTTCATTGTATATCCTTCCTTTTTATTAATTGTATGTACTTTGTTATTTTATTATGTTTTTTTATAAATTGCAATAGATTTGATAAAATATATAGATTATTATTATAACAAAAGGATAAAAAGCAAATTAAAAGGAATGAGTCCTGTACAATACAGAACTCACTTCCAAAAAGCTACTTAGTACCTAATCAAAAAATGTCCATTTTTTTGTTCAGTCAATTTGCTCAATTTTACTTTATAAATTTTGACTAGTTTTATTATACAATTTACAGCCGTTTACACGTCGAGTTATTAAATTTTCTAATTTCTCACGAAATTAGAAAGTCGCACCTAAGCGAACGTAGCTGTTGCGTACGTCGCCGTAGCTGATGAAACCGATGACAAAGTATGCGCCCCATGCAATGCTTGCACTTTTCTGCGAAGAAGACCAGTACCAGTCAAACAAACCTCTGTTTGAATAGTTTCTTTTATCCATTTTAGGGTCTAATTTTGTATAACAAAAATCTCCAAATGCTGCCCATTCTGCTCTTGATGGCACATACCATTTATCTAAATCTACTCCTGCATCTTGGATTACTTTCCATACATCGTTTTCACTTTTTGATGTATCTGCATCTTCATTCCACATGTCTTTCATCTTTTTTGTATTTTCTTTTCCTTTTCCTAGTTCTTTCACTGTATCTGCTTCGTTATTATCTTCTGATAAGCTTCCATATTTTGAACTATACCATGTATGATAACTACTATCTAAATTTTCTAATGCCATTACATAGAATCTTTCTTCTCCATTTTTTATTGATGTTAATACATCTTTTGTATCAAATTTTCCTTCATATGATTTTTCACTTATATAATAATCACTTAATTTGTTTCCATCTACTTTTGTTATTGAATATTCAGAATTAGTGTTATTATTCCATTTTCCACTTCCGCGTTCCTTCTGTTCCTACTGCTTTATCTCCATATATTATTCCATCTACTGTTCCATCTCCATCTACATCTGCATAATATCCTACATATGATTCTGTCTTAGATATTTTTGTTATATTTTTTTAATTTGTTACTTCTCCATCTTTTGTTATTATGTATTTTTCTCCTCCTATTTCTGCTGTTGTTGGTAAACTTTTAATTTCTTTTTCTCCTGTCAATCCTAACTCCTCATTTAATGTTGATGCTTTTACTGTTCCTTCACCGTCTATTAATGCTGCTTGGACAGCAAGTCTTACAGCTTCCTCATCTGTTGCTTTCTTTTGAGCATCTTTAGCGCTTGTTGCTTTATTTAATATTCCATCTTGACTTGATATCATTGTTATTGATACTCCTGCTAATATCAAAAGTACAATTATCGTTATTACAAGTGCTATTAATGTAATACCTTTTTGGTTTTTAAAACTCTTTTTCATGTTTTAATTTTTCCTCCTTTTTATTTTACTTTTTTGAGAATAGAAAAACGCAAAAATAAGACTAAAACCTATTGCCTTTTATGACAATAAGCTAGTCTTATTTATTATTTCCTTTTTATTTATTTTATTTTTTATTAAATTCTTTTTTTCTCTCTTAGAGCCTCAAGAGATACGTGTTTTGTTTTCTTTTGCATCTTTCTACCTCTTTTCTTGTATTTAATACTAAACTTTTTTGCTATATTTTGTCAAGTGAAATTTTTAAATAATATTAAATTCTCTTACTATCTTTAATTATTGTCTAATATTACTTTTTACTTTAATTTTATAAAAAGCCTGAAGAAAAAACTTCAAGCTTTTTATTGTTTATGCTACTTGTCGCATCTTTTAGCTTCACAGAAACAATCACATTTATCCATTGGATTTCCTTTTAAGCATTTTCCTTCATGATTGCATTTTGCACATACTTTAAAATGTCTAACATCATTTACCCATATATCAATAGCATATTCTTTTCCTGGACAAAGAGGTCCAAAAACGAATTCTCCAAATTCATCTGTAAAAGTATGAGATATAGGTAATCTTCTCTTCATTCCATCTTTACAGAAATCTATTTCGATTAATTTTACCACTGCATCTTTTACTGGTTCTTTAAAGCAATTTTTTATAGTTCCAAATATAACATCTCTATTATCTTCTGGTAAAACTATATCTAAGTCAAATTGTTTTCCTTTTGCAATAAGTCCATTAATTTCTACTGGACAATGTGGTTTTGGTCTTAACATATTATTTTCTTCCATAAAATTATTTTATATTAACAATAAGCTAATATAATTCTCCTTTCTTATTTTTAAGCAATTTCTTGCTTAATATATACTATGAAAAATTAAAAATCTTGGTGATTTTTGTAGAAAAATTTTTCATATAAAATTCTTTCTTATTTATATACCTCTTGATATTTAACTCTTTTTGTTGTAAAATATATAATATTCAATGAAAAGAAAGGATTTTTATGTTAGATATTTTATTAGATACCATTATTGATGTTTTAAAATTACTTCCATTTTTATTTATAACATATTTAATAATGGAATATATTGAAAGTAAAACAGGAGATAAAACAAAAAAAATCATAAAAAAATCAGGTAAATTTGGACCTGTAATCGGTAGTTTAGTTGGAGCTTTACCTCAATGTGGATTTTCTGCTTCTGCTACAAGTTTGTATTCTGCAAGAGTCATAAGTTTAGGAACTCTATTTGCCGTTTATTTATCTACTTCAGATGAAATGCTTCCAATACTTATTTCAGAATCAGTTTCAATTAATATAATATTAAAGATATTGTTAATAAAAGTGGTTATAGCAATAATTGCAGGTTTTTGTATAGATTTAATAATTCATTTAGTTGATCATAATAAGATTAATGATGAAGAAGAAAAAATAGTCGATATATGTGAACATGAACATTGTCATTGTAAAGAAGAAGGTATATTTAAATCTGCTTTAAGACATACTTTAAGTATTACCGTTTATATATTCATAATCTCTTTAATAATAAATATTGTTGTTAACTTAATTGGAGAAGACACTATAAGTACATTTGTAACAAACAATTCTATATTAGGTCCTATGATTTCAAGTTTGATTGGTTTGATACCTAATTGTGCCTCATCTGTTATATTAACAAATTTATATTTAGAAAATGTTATAAATGTTTCTTCTTTAATTGCTGGATTACTTACAGGAGCTGGTATAGGTCTTATAATATTATTTAGAACAAATAGAAATATCAAAGAAAATATAAAAATAATATTACTTCTTTATTTTATAGGAGTACTATCAGGACTTGTTTTACAAATGATTAACTTTAATGTATAAAATTTTTGTTAAATAAAAAAG
The DNA here is from genome assembly GCA_934178475.1 of uncultured Clostridia bacterium. GTDB lineage: Bacteria > Bacillota > Clostridia > TANB77 > CAG-508 > CAG-269. The sequence goes on along the minus strand of CAKPQH010000013.1, from coordinate 741 downwards.
TATAATTACTGATAATAAAAATATCAGTAATTATACTTTTTCTTTATTTTATTTTGACATCATTAACTATATATAAATCTGTGATATCTTTGTCCAAACTTTTGCTATTACTAACATCTCTATAAATAATATTTCATTTACATTTGACAGTCTTATATAAATTGCTACCTTAGCACTGTTATTGCTGATTTTTCTCATTATAAAAAATGTCCAATTTAAGAATTTATTTTACTAGAAGATCTGGAAATTTTTAACTTATACGTAATTTTATAAATAGTAATGTGACTACATCCAAAATAATAGTACACAAAACTTTACTATTCTAATATATAAATTTATCTTTCTAATTCATCTAGTTTTCTTACTGTTCCTGTGTATGTTCCAAATGACAATTTTTTTATAATACTTTTGTAATTTTCTAATGAAATATTTTTATCACTTGCTAATACACTATATACATCATCTCCATCAAGCAATTCATAATCAGTTAGTTGAAATCCATTCTTTAGATAAAAATTAACCCTTTTTATTCTTTGTTCATTATTATCTGCATTTGTATTAGGCTTTTCAACATTAAAAATAATTTTATATTAGCATAATCTTTTAAATTTCTATTTACTGGCTTTATAGTTAAATTCACTATTTTTTACTCCTTAATATAAACTTGTAATTTGTTATTATTTATTTCTTTTAACAAGTATTACTCCAATTACCGTTATAACAACAATCATAAATGGAGCT
>CAKPQH010000012.1 GCA_934178475.1 uncultured Clostridia bacterium | reverse complement strand
GTTGTAGGTAGATTAGGTAAAGTATTAGGACCAAAAGGATTAATGCCAAACCCAAAATCTGGAACAGTTACAATGGATGTAACAAAAGCAATTGCTGATATCAAATCTGGTAAAGTTGAATATAGATTAGATAAAACAAATATAATTCACTTAGGATTTGGTAAAGTATCATTTGGAGCTGAAAAGTTACAGGAAAATTATCAAACAATTATAGATGCAATTATAAAAGCTAAACCAGCAGCAGCTAAGGGACAATACATAAAAAGCATCAGTATAACAACAACAATGGGACCTGGAATATCAATAGAATAATAAAAAGCCAAAGACAGTAGGCGAAATAAGTCCTACCGAGGTATATAGAGATAAAGCATTCTTTATGTGCCGAAGTGGACGTAAAAGAATGTTTTTAATTTTTAAAAATATAGTTTCTATTTTGGGAGGTGAATACAAAATGGCAAGTGAAAAATCAATAAATCTAAAGAAAGAACAAGTAACAAAATTAGCTGAAGAAATGAAAGAAGCTAAATTAATACTTTTAACAGATTACAGAGGAATAAATGTTGAAGATGTTACAAATTTAAGAAAAGATTTAAGAAATCAAAATGCTGAATATAAAGTTATAAAAAATAATATAACAAAAAGAGCATTAGAAAATTGTGGTATAAAAGAATTAGATAGTGTTTTAGAAGGACCTACAGCAGTTATCATGACAAATGAAGACTACTTAGAACCAACAAAAACAATATATGAATTCACAAAGAAAAATGATTACTACAAAATAAAAGGTGGAGTTATTGAAGGTAAAGTTATGACAACAGAAGAAATCATAACATTAGCAAAATTACCATCAAGACAAGATTTATTATCTATGCTTGCTGGTGCATTACTTGCAAACGTTTCAAAACTTGCAGTTGCATTAGATCAAGTTAAAGTTCAAAAAGAACAAGAAGCATAATTAAATAGTGATTTAATCACAAATAAAATTTAGATATAAAAATAAAAAATTATTAGGAGGATTTTAAAATGAATAAAGAAGAAATGATTGAAGAAATCAAAAAAATGACAGTTGTAGAATTAGCTGATTTAGTAAAAGCTATAGAAGAAGAATTTGGAGTATCTGCAGTAGCAGCTGCAGCACCAGTAGCTGGTGGAGCAGTAGCAGGAGCTGCTGAAGAAAAATCTTCATTTAATGTAGTATTAAAAGCTGCAGGAGATCAAAAAATTAAAGTTATAACAGCAGTTAAAAACGCTTTAGGATTAGGATTAAAAGAAGCTAAAGATTTAGTTGATGGAGCACCTAAAACATTAAAAGAAGGTGTAGCTAAAGCTGAAGCTGAAGAATTAAAAGCTAAACTTGAAGAAGTTGGAGCTGAAATTGAATTACAATAATTCATAAAATTATATAAAAATAATAAAATATTTAAAATAAATTCCAATTATTAATCAGATTTGTTTAATGATTGGAATTTATTTTTATATTTAAGGGAAGATTTAAAAGAGAAAGTAAATCTTGACAAAAATTAAAATATGAGTTATAAACTAATTTAGTAAAATAAACAGAGGAGGAGAAAAATTTGATTAACAAATTAAAGGAAAAAAGAGGAATTACGTTGATAGCATTAATAATAACAATAATAGTATTATTAATTCTAGCAGGTATATCAATAAATATGATAACAAGTCAAGATGGAATTTTATCAAAAGCTATAAGTGCAAAAGAAAAACAAAAGATAGCAACAAAAGAAGAAAAAATAAAATTAGCTTTGCAAACAGCAATGGCAAATGAAAACGCTAAAGTAGATTTAGAAATTTTAAATAAAGAACTTGAATTAATAGGAATAGAAGAAAAAATAGAAAGTTTACCTGCTGAAATAACTATAGATGATAAGACATATAAAATAACTGAAAATGGAATTTCAAAATCAGAAGGCACAGATTGGTATATAAATGGTACAAATGTGACAAATGGAAAAGTATCAATACCATTGGGAACAACAATAAATTATGATCCATTTACAGGAGTTCAAAGCACAAAATTAACTATAGAATCAAAAAAAGAACAAAATGGTCAAAAAAATCAGACATATACAATAGAGAATAATGATAAACAAAAACTACAATGGAAAGTTTTGGGAACGGATGATGATGGAAACATTTTAATAATGCCAACAACAAACGTAAAAGATAAAGATGGAAATATACAAAAACTAGCTATAGGAGGAAATGAAAGCGAAGAGAGTGGATGTACTGATGGACAGAATGCAGTTTTATATGCAAATGGTGAAGTAGATAAATTATGTAGTATATATGGATATGGAAAAGGTGCAAAATCAGCAACAAGTATAAAAGTGGAAAATATAAATAAAATAACAGGTTTTAAACCAGAAGAATCAAGCGGATTTGGATATGGATGGAAATGGGAATACAAATTAAATGAAGAGGACGGAAATGTATGGTATAAAAATGAATGGGATAACAATTTTAAAAAGCCAGAATATATATATACGGCATTTACATTTTTTAAAAAAGATGAGAACAAATGGATATCATTAAATAAAGGACAATCAACAATAGTGGAAGGTAAATGGTATACGTATGAAATATCTGGTAGAAGTGAAACAAATGAGATTGAAAAATTGATAATCAATTCTACTGACAGTGCGCCATATTGGCTTGGATCGTCATTTGTATATACAGACAATTGTACAGCAGGTTGGGGATTATATCATATAGAAAGTTCAAAAGTTGATTTGTCAAGCTTTTTTATGTCAGGAAATTCTCCATATAGCTTTGAATATGGACTTCGTCCAGTAGTTTCATTAGAAAAAGATGTTACATTTACACCTAAAAAAAATGAAAATAATGAAATTGTTTCATATGACATAAACTAAAAATAAATATAAAGTAAGGCAATAAATCAATTAAAAGCTAAATAAGAAGGAGAAAAATATGAGCAAGATTGCAATAATAGCAGCAGAAAATACAGAAATAATGGCAATAAGAAATATAATGAAAGAAGTTAGAGAAAAAAAAATATATAATTTAACTATATTTGAAGGAAAAATAAAGGACAAAGAATGTATATTAACTGAAGCAGGAATTGGGAAAGTAAATGCTGCTAGAACAACACAGATAATAATAGATAATTATGAAATAAAAACGCTAATAAATGTTGGGTCTGCTGGAGGAATAAATAAAGAGTTAGATATTACAGACATAGTAATAGGAAAAGACTTTGTACAATATGATTTTGATGTTACAGCAGCAGGACATGAAAAAGGATATGTATCAGGAATAGGAACAAGAATTAAAGCAACAGAGGAACTAGTAGATAAATGTAAAAATGTAATAAAAAGAATCGAAAATAAAAATTATAAAACAGTTATAGGAACAATTGCAACAGCAGATATGTTCTGTACAGATAAGAATATAGCAAAAGAAGTAAGGGAAAATTTTAATGCTGAATGTGTAGAAATGGAAAGTGCAGCAATAGCACAAGTTTGTTTATTAGATAAAATACCATTTTTAGTTATAAGAAGTATATCAGATTCTCCAAATGGTAATAATGCAATGGATTTTAAAAAGTATATATCTTTTGCTGCAAAAAGATGTGCTGATATTTTAGAAGAACTAGTAAAAGAAATATAATATAAGAAAATAACCAAGACTTTTATAAAAAGTTTGGTTATTTTTTTATATACATATAGAATAAAATAGTAAAGAAACATAAAAAAAATTGAAAATTCCTATACAAAATAAAAATTTTAGTATATAATTACTCTGTATAAGTTTGAGCTAATAATTTAGTTTTTACTTAAAATTTATACATTTGGGCTTATTGCCATGAAATGGAGGAAAAAATGAAATTAAAAAATATTTTACAAGGGTTAGAAGGATTAAAAGCAAAAGGAAATCTAGACTTAGAAATTGAAGGAATAGAAAGTAATTCTAAAAATGTAAAAAAAGGTTATATGTTTATAGCAATAAAAGGATTTAGTGTAGATGGACATGAATTTATTAATCAAGCAATAGAAAATGGTGCTATAGCAATAGTTGTAGAAGCTGATTGCGATTTAAAAAAATATAAAATACCAGATAACATCACAATTATAATGTCTAAAAATAATAGAGAATTATTAGCTATAGCAGCAAATAATTTCTATAAAAAACCATCAAGTAAGTTTACTTTAATAGGAGTTACTGGAACAAAAGGAAAAACAACAACAACATTTATGATAAAAGAAATATTAGAAAAAGCAGGAAAAAAAGTAGGACTTATAGGAACAATTGCAACATATATAAATGGAAAAAATATGGGGGATTCTGATAGAACAACTCCAGAAAGTCTAGAACTTCAAAGAATATTTGCAAAAATGGTAGAAGAAAAAGTAGAATATGTTGTAATGGAAGTATCATCTCAAAGTTTAAAATTACATAGAGTAGATGGATGTGAATTTAACTATGTAGTGTTTACAAACCTTTCAGAAGATCACATAAGCGAGAAAGAACATCCAGATATGAAAGATTATTTTGAATCAAAGCTAAAATTATTTAAAATGTGCAAAACAGGTTTTGTAAATATAGATGATTTATATGGATCTAAAATTCCAGGAATGTTCCCAGAAAGTGATATTATAGGATATGGAATAGATAACTATGGTAAATTTTTAGCAAAAGATATAACAATAACAAATTCATATGTCGATTATAAAGCAAAGATATCAGATAGAAATGAACGTATAAAAATTGATATACCAGGAAGATTTACAGTATATAACTCATTAGCAGCAATATGTATTTGTAAAAAAATAGGAATTGAACCAGAAATAATAAAAGAAGCACTTTTAAACATTAAAGTTCCAGGAAGATCTGAAATGGTAGATAATAAATTAGAGATACCAATTATGATAGATTATGCACATTCACCAGAAAGCTTACAAAATATATTAAATGCAGTAAAAAGTTATACAAGAGGAAAAGTAATTTCTGTATTTGGATGTGGAGGAGATAGAGATACCAGAAAACGTCCTATAATGGGTGAAATATCTGGAAAGACAGCAGATTATACAATAATTACGTCTGATAATCCAAGAACAGAAAAGCCAGAAGATATTGTAAATCAAATAGAAGAAGGAATAAAGAAAACAAAAGGAAAATATGAAGTTATTGTTGATAGAAGAGAAGCTATAGCTAAAGCAATAAAAATGGCAAGAAAAGGTGACATTATAGTTTTAGCTGGAAAAGGACATGAACCTTATCAAGAGATAAATGGAGTAAAGCATCCTTTTGATGAAAGAATAATCGTTAAAGAAATAATCGAAAATATGAATAAAAAGGGGTAGAGTAAATTGAATTTTCAAACAAAAATGTTACTTATAACATTTTTCTGTACAATAGTATTAGCTATAATAATAATCCCAATATTAAAAAAAATAAAAATAGGTCAAATAGAAAGAGATGATGGACCAAAATCACATTTACAGAAACAAGGAACTCCTACAATGGGAGGAATAATCTTTATGATTTCAATAATCATAAGTGTTATTGGAGCATATGTTTATTGCAGTATAAATGGAAAAGAAGAATTAATACATAATATTTTACCATTATTATTTTTAACAGTAGGATTTGGAATTGTTGGATTTGTTGATGATTATAAAAAATTAGTATTAAAAAATACAGTTGGTCTAAAACCAATGTATAAAATGTTAGGACTTTTAATTATATCTGTAGCATATACATTATTTATAGTAAAAGATATTAATAATGGAACAGAGACATATATACCTTTTATAAAAACTTATTTATATATGCCAATATACATATACATTCCATTTGCAATAATAGTAATACTTGCAACAACTAATGCAGTAAATTTAACAGATGGAATTGACGGATTATCTTCAAGTGTATGTACTATAATTATCACATGCTTAACTGTAATAGCGATTTTAAATAAAGTTCCAGAAGTAACTTTATTTGGAAGCATATCAATAGGTGCAATATTAGGATTTTTAATATTTAATCTTTATCCTGCAAAAGTATTTATGGGAGATACAGGTTCATTATTTCTAGGAGGAGTAATATCAGGATTAGCATTATATTTAAAAATGCCATTACTATTATTAATAATAGCATTAATTCCAATACTAGAAACATTATCTGTAATAATACAAGTAATGTACTTTAAGAAAACGGGAAATAGAATATTTAAAATGGCACCACTTCATCATCATTTTGAACTTTCCGGATGGAATGAAAATAAAGTAGTAAGGGTGTTTTCAATAATAACATTGTTAGTTTCAATTGTGGGAGTATTAAGTGTTTAACAAAAGAATTAAGAAAGGAGAAAAATAAGTGGGAAAGAGTAAAAAACTAAAATTAAAAAGTTTTAATAGCAATAGCATTGATTATACTTTATTAATAGTTATTTTATTGCTTCTAGCTTTAGGACTAATAATGGTTCTTTCTGCTAGTTCTCCAACTGCTATTTCAGAAGGAAGTAGTAGTTATAAATATTTTGTAAAACAAGGTGTATTTGCAGTTGTAGGATTATTTGCAATGTATGTTATCTCTAATATTGACTATAGAGTGTATAGAAAATTTTATAAGTTAGGGTATATTTTTTCAATAGTAATACTTGCTTTAGTATTGGTCATTGGTACTAAATTAAATGGCGCTAGAAGATGGATTTTTATAACTAAAACTCTTTCATTCCAACCATCTGAAATTGTTAAATTTTTAATGATATTGTTATATGCAGCAGTACTTACAAGAGATAAAGATGAACTAGGAAATTTCTGGAAAGGTTGGGTTAAACATTTAGCATATTTAATTCCTATAATAGTCCTATTACTATTAGAACCTCATTTAAGTTCTTCAATTGTAATTATTGGTATATGTACAATTATGATGATTTTAGCTGGATGCAAATTGTATGAGATAATTGTTCCTGGCACAATTGTAGGAATACCAGCATTGATATATATAGTTTATAAATTACCACATGCGTTGAAAAGAATAACTACATTTTTAGATCCTTGGGAAGATGAATTAGGAAAAGGATGGCAAGTAATTCAAAGTTTATATGCAATAGGTTCAGGTGGCTTATTTGGTGCTGGACTTGGTCAAAGCAAACAAAAATATCTGTATTTGCCAGAACCACAAAATGACTTTATTTTTTCAGTAATAGCTGAAGAATTAGGTTTTATTGGATGTGTAATGGTAATTGTACTATTTGCAGTATTAATATGGAGAGGGATATTAGTAGCAATGAAGGCACCAGATATGTTTGGAGGATTAATGGCAGTTGGTATTACAACTTTAATTACAATACAAGTTATTGTAAATATCGCAGTTGTTACATCTTCAATGCCTGCTACAGGAATGCCACTACCATTTTTTAGCTATGGAGGAACGGCATTGTTTATACTTCTTTGTGAAATGCGGAGTCATGCTGAATATTTCAAAAGCCGGAAACACAAACGAATAGAATTTGATAGATAGGAGAAATAACATATGAGAGTAATAATTGCAGCTGCTGGAACAGGAGGACATATAAATCCGGGAATAGCAATAGCTAATAAAATAAAACAAGAAGAAAAAGACTCAAAAATTATTTTTATTGGAACTACAAGAGGATTAGAAAATGATTTGGTTCCTCGTGCCGGATATGAATTAAAAACCATAGATGCTTATGGATTAAGTAAAAAAATATCTATAGATAATATAAAGAAAATGTATAAAACATTTAGAGGGATAGGAGAAGCTAATAAAATAATAAAAGAATTTAAACCTGATATAGTGATTGGAACAGGTGGATATATATGTGGGGCAGTTTGTATGGCAGCTAAGAAAAATAATGTACCAATTATATTACATGAGAGTAATGCTTTTCCAGGAAAAGCTGTAAAAATGCTTGCAAAAAAAGCAAATACTATTTTAGTATCTTTTAAAGATGCAGAAAAAAGAATAACAAATTGTAAAAATGTTGTATATACTGGGACGCCAGTAAAAGTAAAAAAACAAAATTATTCAATAAATGAAAAAGCAGAAATAATAAAGAAAATGGGACTTACAGAAACAAAGCCAATTGTATTAATATTTGGCGGAAGTCAAGGGGCACAAAAGATTAATGAAGCAATATTACAAATAATAGAAGAAAAATCAAATAAAGATTATCAAATAATATGGGCAACAGGACCAAAACAATATGATATCATAAAAGGAGAATTAGAAAATAAAAATATTTCTATATCTAGAATAGAAAATATTAAAATAATACCATATATATATAATATGGAAGAAGTTGAAAACATTGCTGATGTTATAGTTGCGAGAAGCGGAGCTATGACAATAACAGAAATATCAAATTTAGGAAAACCATCAATATTAATTCCACTTCCTAATGTAAGCAATGACCATCAAATGTACAACGCTAAGGTACTAGAAAATATAGGAGCTGCAAAGATACTTATAAATAATGAATTAAATGGAAATTTATTAAATAATACAATAGAAGATATTGTGCTAAATAAAGAAAATATGGAAAAAATGGGAAAATCAGCTTTAAAAATAGCTACAAAAGATGTTGAAGATAAAATATATAAAGAGATTAAAAAGCTAATTTAAGGAGGAAGATTTTGAAACAAAGACCGTTAAAAGTAATATTGTTAATATTTATTATAGAGATAATAATTGTTGGTACTCTATGTTTTGTATTTCATGGTGAATTAACCAATTTATCTACTAGAATTAATGATGGCACATTAAGTGATATTTCAGAAATAAATGAAAATATACAATTACTTAAAAATAAAGTAAATATGACATTAGTAGGTTCAATAGCTTTATTTGCAGTAACTTCTATAATTATATCAGTATATCTTTCAAAAATGTACATTTATCCAATAAACAAATTATTGGAAACAGCACAAAAAAAAGAAACAGCAGAAGAAATAGAAATAAAAACAATATTACTACATATGACAGATGGAATAATTGCATTTGGGATTGATGGGAAAATAGCATTAATAAATCCAGCCGCAAAAAATTTACTAAATATTTCTCCAGAAGATGATACATTTGATGATATATTTAAAAAATTTAACCTTAATATAAACATGGAAAAAATCATTTATCTAGAAAATTGGACATCTACTGAACAAAAAATTGATGTAGATGATAAATCAGTAAAAGTGTTATTTGCACCATTTAGAAATGAAAAAGATACTCCTGAGGGAGTAATTGCAGTTATACAGGATATTACTGAACATGTAAAACTTGATAATATGAGAAAAGAATTTGTGGCAGATGTATCACATGAATTAAAAACACCTATCACATCAATAATGGGGTATGCTGACACTCTACTTGAAGGAGAATATGACAAACAAACACAAGCAGACTTTTTAGGAGTAATTGCTTCTGAGAGCAGGAGAATGGCAAGACTTGTAACTGATTTATTAGAACTTTCAAGAATAGATAGTAATAGAAAAAAGGTAAAGAAAGAAAAATTTGATTTGGGAGAACTTACAAAATCATGCCAAAACAAATTAGGAATTCAAATAAAAAATAAAGGACATAATGTAGATTGCTTTGTAACAGCTGATGTTCCGCCAGTTTATGCAGATAAAGATGATATAGAAAGAGTAATTTTAAATATACTTTCAAATAGCATAAAATACACTCCCCAAAATGGAAATATAAAAATTTATGTAGGTTTTGTATATAATGATGCTTATATAAAAATAATTGATGATGGAATTGGTATTCCAGAAGAAGAGTTAAATAGAATATTTGAAAGGTTTTATAGAGTAGACAAGTCTAGAACAAGAGAGCTTGGAGGAACTGGACTAGGTCTTTCAATTGCAAAAGAAATATTAGATAAAAATGGAGGAAGTATTGATATAAAAAGTAGAGTAAATAAAGGAACAGAAGTGGTTATAAAGATACCAACAAAATAGATAAAGTTAATAAATAGAGTTTAGTAAATTTTTTGACTAAACTCTAAAATTGTTTTAAAAATATTTGCTAAAATTGCCTAAAACTCTTGACATATCAACCTTTTATAAATATAATAACAATATACTAAAAAACGGAGGACTAATAAATGATTGACCAAAATATGTTTCAATTAGATGAAAAATATAAAAATATGTCAGATGAATCATTAATACATGAGGTAAAAGCTACTCAAAATGAGAGTGCTTTAGACTGTCTAATGGAAAGATATAAAGATATAGTAAATATTAAAGCTAATAAATTTTTTATGGTAGGATCAGAAAGAGATGATATTGTTCAAGAAGGATATATTGGTTTATATAAAGCTGTCAAGTCATATGATTGTGAAAAACAAAATTCTTTTAAAACATTTGCGACTCTTTGTATAGAGAGACAATTAATAACAGCAGTTAAAAATTCCAACAGACAAAAACATATACCATTAAATTCATCTGTATCATTAAATGCAGAAGTTTATGATAATGAAGGAAATACAACTGTTATGGAAGTTTTAGACAACAATAAAACTTCAGAAGATCCACTTGATATAATAACGAAGAAAGAATATTACGATTTGGTTGAAAAGAATATAGACGAAAGTTTAAGTGACTTTGAGAAAAAAGTACTTAAATTTTATAAAAATGGTGAATCATATGCAAGTATAGCAGAAAAATTGGATACAAAAATAAAGTCAGTAGACACAGCAATACAAAGAATACGAAAAAAAGCAAATAAAATAAAACAAAGTATAGGATAATAGGGACGATTAAATCTAAATCGTTCCTAAATTTAAAAGTGGAGATAGGGGAAATATATATGAAAGAAAAATTTATAGAATTATTAAAAAGCACAAAGAGAGAAGGAATAGATAGTTTATTAGATTTTTTAGAGAAAACAGATTTTTATGATGCACCAGCTAGTACAAGATTTCATGGATCATATGAACATGGACTTTTAGAACATAGTTTAAAAGTATATGAGATATTAAAACATAAAGTAGAAAATGCATGTATAGATATAAATATTCAAGAAGATTCATTAATAATAATGGCATTATTACATGATATATGTAAAGCAAATTTTTATAAAGTGGATTATAGAAATGCTAAAAATTCACTTGGGGTATGGGAAAAAGTACCATATTACACAATAGATGATACAATCCCATATGGACATGGAGAAAAATCAGTAATGATGATAACAGAATATATAAAATTAACACCAGAAGAAAAATATGCAATAAGATGGCATATGGGATATACAGAACCAAAAGAATTATATAATACAATAGGAGTCGCTTATAAGAAGTATCCAATTGCATTATTAATACATGAAGCAGATTTAGAAGCAACATATTTCTTTGATATATAGTATAAAAAATATATGGAATATAAGCAAAGCTAATCAGTAGAAAATATTGAAAATGAGATACAAATAAAAAATATAAGGAGGAAGGACAGTTATGGAAAAAGTTGAACCACGTACATTACCAGGTTTTATGGAATTATTACCACAAGACCAGATATTATTTAATCAAATAAAAGAAAAAATAGAAAATACATATAAAAAATTTGGTTTTTTACCATTAGATACACCTATAATTGAAGACTCAAAAGTATTACTTGCAAAAGCAGGAGGAGAAACAGAAAAACAAATATATCGTTTTAATAAGGGGGAAAGTGATTTAAGTTTAAGATTTGACTTAACAGTACCTCTTGCAAAATACGTTGCAAAAAACTATGGAAATTTGGCATTTCCATTTAGAAGATATCAAATAGGAAAAGTATACAGAGGTGAAAGACAACAAAAAGGAAGATTTAGAGAATTTTATCAATGTGATATAGATGTAATAGGAGATGGAGAATTAAGTAACAGAAACGATGCAGAACTTCCGGCAGTAATATATAATATATTTAAAGAACTTGGGTTTGACAAATTTACAATATGTTTAAATAATAGAAAAATACTAAATGGATTATTTAGTAGCATGGAATTAACAGACAAAGCTGCAGATATACTTAGAATAATAGATAAAATTGAAAAAATAGGAAAAGAAAATGTAATAAAAGAAATAAAAGAATTAGGTGTAGAAGAACAAAATATTGAAAAAATAATGAATTTCTTAAGTATAGAAGGAACTACAGATGAAAAAATAAATGCATTAAAAGAATTAGAAATAAAAAATGAAATATTTGAATTAGGGTTAAATGACTTAACGGAAGTAATTAAATATATAAGAGCATTTGAAATACCAGAAAAGAATTTCAAAATAGACTTAAGTATAGCAAGAGGATTAGATTATTATACAGGAACAGTATATGAAACATTTTTAGACGAATACAAAAGTTTAGGAAGTATATGTTCAGGAGGAAGATATGATAACTTAGCAGAATATTACACAGACAAGAAGTTACCAGGAGTTGGAATATCAATCGGATTAACAAGATTATTCTATCAATTAAATGAAAAGAAACTTATAGAACTAGAAAAAAGATCAATATCAGATATAATAGTAATACCAATGACAAATGACTTTGAATATATAATGAAAGTAGCAAATAAGTTAAGAAAAGAAGGAAACAATGTTCAAATATACTTTGAAGACAAAAAAATAAAAGCACAATTCAAATATGCAGACAAATTACAAGTACCATTTACTGTTATAATAGGGGAAGACGAAGTGAAAAATAACACATACACAATAAAAGACATGCAGACAGGAGAGCAAAAAGAAATAAAATTTTAAATTTGGGGACGGTCCTTTTTTGAAAATATTTCAATTTGGGGACGGTCCTTTTTTGTAAAAAATATTGGAGGTGAAAATTGGGTAGAATAGCAAGAAAAATTAGTAGTTCAGGAGTATATCATATTATATTTAAAGGAAATAACGAAGAAGATATATTTTATGATGACACAGATAAAGAGGTATTTTTAAATATATTAATAAAAACGAAAGAAAAATATAAAATTGAAATTTATTCATATTGTTTAATGATTAATCATGTTCATTTAGTTTTGAAAGTCAAAAAAGAATTTTTATCAGAGGCAATGAAAATTTTAGCTCTTAGATATTCAATGTATTTTAATAAAAAATTAGGGAGAACAGGACATTTATTTAAAGATAGATTTTTTAGTAGAAATATAGAAAATTTATCATATTTTTTAATGGTATGTAAATATGTCCATAGAAATCCAGAAAAAGCAAAGATAGAAAAAACTGAAAAGTTTAAATGGAGTAGTTACCAAGAATATAAAAAAGGCAAAAGTAAAATTATAAATTTGAAAGTATTATTAAGTTATTTTGAAAATAATTTAAATAAATTTGATAACTATACATTATTAAACGATGATTTAGAAACTTTAAAATATATCTCTGAGTTTGAAATAAAAGATAATTTAGGAGACGACGAATTAAAAGAGATAATAACAGAAACTTTTAATTTACATTTTTCAACAGATGTAGGAAAATTAGATAAAAAAGAAATAAAATTGGTTTTAAGATATTTAAAAAATATAAAAGGAATTACAGTTACTCAAATAGCAAGAGTAACCAATATAAGTAGATATTATATAAAAAAGATATATGAATAAAATATTTTCAAAAAAGGACCGTCCCCAAATTGAAATATTTTCAAAAAAGGACCGTCCCCAAATTTAATTTATTTCTATTATAGTTACTCCCATTTCTCCTTCTCCATATGTTCCTGTTCGATATGATTTAATATGTGAGTGATTTTTTAAATGTGTTTGTATAGCTTGCCTTAATTTTCCTGTTCCTTTTCCATGTACTATTCTTGCAGTTTGAAGTTTGGCTAAGAAGCAATCATCAATAAATTTGTCGACTAAAGGTAGTGCTTCATTGACAGTAAGTCCAATTACGTTTAGTTCTGAATTTGCCGATTTTGTTTTTGATACATGTGCATGAGATGGAAGAGATACTGCTTTAGTAATATCGTCTTTTATATTTCTAGGTTTTTCTAGGTATTTGATATTTACAGTTGTTTTTATTAATCCTATTTGGATTTGTACTTCATCTGATTTTGATATATTTGATAGAACGATTGCATTTTGACCTAAGTTTACAGCATAAACTTTTACACCAGGTTTTATTAAGTTTCTTTCAATAGGTGTTATTTCCAGAACGTCTTCTATATTAGAATTAGTTATAGATTTGTTTTTTATTGATTCATTTAATGAGTTTCTAAGTTTGTTAAGTTCTGCTACAGCTCCAGATGTATTTTCGATTTTTTTCATATCGCTTATTAATGTATTAGCTTCTTCTTTTGCTTCCAGTAAGATATCTCTAGCTCTTATTTTAGCATTATTAATCAACTCTTTTTCTTGTTTTTCTAATATAGAATTATCCCTTTGTAAATTCTTTTTTAACAAAGTAACTTGATTGAGATTTTTTTCAAGTTCTTCTTTTTCTTTTTCTATTGCTATTTTATCATCATAGATACTTTTTAAAAGATTTTCGATATCTATGTCTTGTTTGCTAAGTAGTGAAGAGGCCTTATCAATGATCTCTTTTTTTAAACCTAATTTTTCACTTATAGCAAATGCATTACTTTTTCCGGGAATACCTAAAAGAAGTTTGTAAGTAGGTTTTAAATTTTCTATATCAAATTCTACACTAGCATTTTGAGCGCCATCAGTAACTAGAGCATAACGTTTTAATTCTTGGTAGTGTGTTGTAGCTATAGTAAGAATGGCATTATTTTTAAAATATTCTAATATACTAATTGCAAGGTTAGCTCCTTCTAATGGGTCTGTTCCAGAACCTAATTCATCAACTAAAATTAGACTGTTGGAAGTTGCAGTATTTACTATATTTGCAATATTTATCATATGAGAAGAAAAAGTACTAAGAGAATCTGATATGCTTTGATCATCTCCTATATCTGCAAAGATTTCATCAAAAACATATATACTACTTCCTTCTGATGCTGGAATATTAAGTCCGCTACATGCCATACATGAAAGAAGACCAGTAGTTTTTAATGTTACAGTCTTTCCACCTGTATTAGGCCCTGTAATTATTAATAAAGAAAATTCTTGACCGAGATTAATATTTGATGGGACAACTTTTGATGGTTCTATTAATGGATGTCTAGCATTTATTAAATTGATATATTTTTCATCATTAATAATAGGTGTAATTGCATTTATAGAATTTGAATATTTAGCTTTTGCAAATATAAAGTCTAATTGTCCAATTGTTTGAACATCAATTTTTAGTTCGTTTGTAAACCCAAAAAGTAAACTGCTTAAAGTTTGAAGGATTCTTTCTATTTCAGATTGTTCTTCATTTTTTAAATTATTTAATTCATTATTCAAATCAAATATTGGAAGAGGTTCTATAAATACAGTTGATCCACTAGAAGACATATCATGAACAAATCCTTTAACTTGTGAACGATATTCTGCCTTTACGGGGATAACATATCTATCATTTCTGACAGTAACTAAGTTTTCTTGCATATATTTTGAATAGGTTGAGGAGTGTAATATAGTATTTAATTTATTTTTTATATCTGTTTCTATATGACGTTCTTTTCTACGTATTCCGGCAAGAGCATTAGAAGCATTATCAGCTATTGTATTTTCATCTAAAATTGAAGAACGTATTTTAGATGAAATTGCTGAATTTGTATATAAGTTTGAAAAATATACGTATAAATTTTCATAATTAATATCATCAATAAAACTTGAAAAATATTCTTTCAAATCATATGCCATATCCAAAATATTAACAATTTCAAGAAGAGCCTTTGCAGAGAGTGTATTAGACGCTTCTAATAGCTTTATATAGATATCTATATTAGCAATATCTGATATAGGAGGGGTGTTGTTCCTCTCTATAAGGCTAACAGCTTCTGATGTTTCTTTTAGCCATCTTGTTACTATTTCTTTATTATTAGATGGTTGCAGATCATATATAATATTTTTTCCAATATAAGTATGACTATATGATGATAGTTTTTCTAATATTTTATTATATTCTAATTTATTTATGTATTGTTGTTTCATTTTTATTCTCCTTTAAATTCTATATATTAATATACTAGAAAAACCTTGAAAAGTCAATAAATTAATGGATTTCAATAAAAATAATATTTGATAATTTCTTTATATAATGATATAATTTGATATGTAAATTGATATAAATAAATTATGGTGATATTATGAAGAAAAAAGAAATAAAGAATATGCTTATTGAAATGAGAAAAATGGAAAATGAAGCAAATGTAAATTATTTATTAGGAAAAATAGATATGATGGAAGAAAAAGAGATTGAAAAAATTACTAAAAAATTTGAAAATGACACATCAAAAATAAAAGAACTATTAATTTCTAAATTACAAGAAATACGTGGAAGAGATGAAAATGAGAAAATACCAATAAATGAAATGTTTACATATGGTATAACAGGTAATTGTGTTCATTTACATTTACCAGCAGACTTACATAAAAATATGAATGAAAACGGAATAAAGAAAACAATAGCATTAGTAAATTTATATATGTTGGATGCAATTGAACGATTAAAAGAAATGAAAAATAATGGATATTATAAATTTAAGGATAAAGATAATATTTATATGATATCTCCTGCAATGATAAAATCTGAAATGAAAATATTAGAAGAGCTAGGTTTTGACACAAGATATTACAAAAAGAATGACCTACAAAATCAAGAGTTTATTAGCAAAAATGATGAAGCAGCTTTAGCTAAGATGACTTTTGGAAGTGATAGAAATGTTGGGGTTGCTAGTATTACTTTTGATAAGTCAAATACGGATGAATATAAAGAGAAAAAAGACAATTTGATAAAAGAAATAAATAACAAAGGAATTATTATTGGTAAAAAAAATTCTAAAATTATAGATAAGGAAGTTTAAAATATGGAAAATGATAATAGTGTAAATTCAAGTTTAAAAATTTTAAGTAGACAATTTAAGAATATAGAGGAAGTTTCTGAAGAGATTATCAATCTTCAAGCAATTTTAAACCTGCCAAAAGGAACAGAATTATTTCTAAGTGATATACATGGTGAATATGGTTCTTTTTCAAACATATTAAATAATGGTTCTGGAATAATAAAAAGTAAAATTGATAATTTATTTAATAATTTAATTACTGAGAAAGATAAGAGAGCTTTAGCAACTTTAATATATTACCCAGAAGAAAAGTTACAAATAGAAAAAGAGAAACAAAGTGATATAGAAGAATGGTATAGTATAACTTTGTTTAGATTAGTTGAAGTTGCAAGAGAGGTTAGCTCTAAATATACAAGATCAAAAGTTAGAAAAGCGCTTCCAAAAGGTTTTGACTATATAATAGACGAATTATTACATGTTCAAGCAGATGAAGATGATAAAGAAAATTATTATAAACAAATTATAAAATCAATTATTGAACTAAAAAGAGCAGATGAATTTATTGTTGCTATATCCAATTTAATAAAGCAAATGGCAATTGACCATTTACATATTGTAGGTGATATTTTTGATAGAGGTTCTAATGCTAAATTGGTTATGGATACTCTAATGAATTATCATAGTTTAGATATACAATGGGGAAATCATGATATTTTATGGATGGGAGCAGCATGTGGTAATTTAGCATGTATTTCAAATGTAGTAAGAATTTGCAGCAGATATGATAATATAGATACTTTAGAAGATAAATATGGAATTAATATTAGACCTTTATCTATATTTGCTATGGAAACTTATAAAAATGATTCTTGCAAAAAATTTGTACCAAAAGTATATGAATATAATAAATATTTACATAGTGACGAAAAGATACTGTCAAAAATACATAAAGCAATTACTATTATTCAATTAAAAGTAGAAGGAAATTTAATAAAAGAACATCCAGAATATGGTTTAGACGATATGTTATTATTAGATAAGATTGACTATGAAAAAGGAACAGTAAAAATAAAAGGAATGGAATATAAGTTAAATGACACTAATTTTCCTACTATTAATCCGAAATTACCATATGAATTAACAGTAGAAGAAAAAGAGGTAATCGAAAGATTAAGAGATTCATTTTTAAATAGTGAGATTTTAAATAAACATGTTAATTTAATGTATGTAAAAGGTGGAGTATATAAAATATTTAATTCTAATCTACTATTTCATGCTAATATACCAATGAATGAAAATGGAGATTTTAGAGAAGTAAATATTCTAGGAAAGAAATTAAAGGGAAAGAAATATTTAGACTATGTTGAAGAAATAGCTAATAAGGCATATTTTGAAAGAAAAACTAACAAAGAAGCAAGAGATTTGATGTTTTATTTTTGGTGTTCACCTAATTCACCATTCTTTGGAAAGAGTAAAATGGCAACATTTGAAAGATATTTTGTAGATGATAAATTCGTACATAGAGAGATAGAAGATCCTTATTTTTATTTAATTGAAGATGAAGAAACTTGTGATAAGATTTTTGAAGAGTTTGAAATGGATAGAAAAGAATCGCATATAATAAATGGGCATGTACCTGTTAAAGAAAAAGATGGAGAAAGTCCAATAAAAGCTAATGGAAAGTTACTTGTTATAGATGGTGGTTTTGCTAAGAGTTATAGAAACCAAACAGGAAGAGCGGGATATACATTAACATATAATTCCTATGGTTTAATATTATCAGCAAATGAACCTTTTGATTCAAAAGAAGAGGCAATAAGAGATGAAATAGATATAAAATATGATATAATGGTAAATGAAAAGGTTTTAAAAAGAAAAAGAGTTGCTGACACAGATAAAGGAAAAGAACTACAAAAAGAAATTGCTGAACTTAAATTATTGTTAAATGCATATAGAGATGGAGCAATAAAGGAAAGAGATTTTTAGTAATTTTTAGTTTTTTGTTGACAACAAACAAGAAAAAAATATACAATATATTCTATAGAAAAGAGGGAAAATATGCTAAAGATAAAAGATATAAAGTTAAAAAATATTAATAAAATAAGACTAGCTTGTTATAAAAAAATAATAGGCTTATAGTCTTATTTTTCTATATTTAAAATTAATTTAAGAAAGGGGAACAATATGAAAAAACAAAAAGAGAGAGGAATCACATTAATAGCGTTAGTAATAACGATAATAGTATTGCTAATGTTAGCAGGAGTATCAATAAGCATGATATCAAGTCAAGATGGAATATTAAATAAAGCAACAGGGGCAAAAGAGAAAATGAATAAAGCAGAGGCGGTTGAACAAGTACAATTAGCAGTAATGGCTTCGTATAATGATGAAGGACAAATAGATTATGAAAAATTAAAAACAGAGTTAAATAAAATAAAGGAAATAACACCAATAACAGAAGAAATAACATCATTACCATTTGTTGTAAACATTAATGGAAAAAAGATTAAAATAATGAGCAATGGAACAGCCGAAAGGTACTTAGATGTTTCAATAGAATTAGTTGATAATTCTTATTATAGATTAAATGCTTTATCAATAAAAGTAAATATAGATAATGTTATTCAAGGAGATGTAACATATAAATATTATATAAAACTTGCTTCTGATACAGATGACAAATATATATTGGAAAAAGAGGGAACAGAAAATGCATATGAATATACAGGGTTATCAGATAGTACGTCATATATGATGAAAGTAGAAGCAATTGATAAAGATGGAGCAAAAGGAGAGGCTACAATAACAGCAGGAACTTTATGCTTTGTAGCAGGAACACAAGTGTTAACAGAAGATGGAATGAAAAATATTGAAGATATAGAAATAGGCCAAAGAGTATATGCTATAAATACAGACACAAATGAAAGAGAATTAAAAGAAGTTACAAATATATTTAGAGGAACTTCTGATGAACTATATAGATTAAAAATTGGAGACGAAATAGTATCAGCAACTCCAAAACATCAATTTTATATAGTTGATAAAGGATGGGTAAGAGCATATGACTTAAAAGAAGGAGACAAAATAGTATCAAAAGAAACGCAAGATTTGGTTATAGAAAAGATAGAACATGAAAAATTAGAGAGTCCAGTAAAAGTATATAATTTAACAGTAGAAGGCTATCATAATTATTTGATAACAAAATACGAACTATTAGTTCATAACATTAAATCTCCAACATAATATTAAATCTTATAATAATTTTTAATAAGGAGGAAACAATGGCAAAAAACCAAAAAGAAAAAGGAATCACATTAATAGCGTTAGTAATAACGATAATAGTATTGCTAATGTTAGCAGGAGTATCAATAAGCATGATATCAAGTCAAGATGGAATTTTAAATGAAGCAACAGGGGCAAAAGAGAAAATGAATAAAGCAGAGGCGGTTGAACAAGTACAATTAGCAGTAATGGCTTCATATAATAATGAAGGACAAATAGATTATGGAAAATTAAAGACAGAATTAAATAAAATAAAGGGAATAACACCAATAACAGAAGAGATAACATCATTACCATTTGTTGTAAACATTAATGGAAACATGATACAAATAAGAAACAATGGAACAGTAGGAGAATATGAAAATTTAAACATATTATTAAAAGTATTGAATACAGAATCCGATAAAATATCAGTACAAGCTAATGTTGAAGGAAAAGAAAATATAACGTATAAATATTACATAAAAACTGAAGCAGAGACGGATGATAAGTACGTATTAAAACATGAAGGAAAAGAGACAACATATGAATATACGTCACTAATAGCAGCTGAATCATATTCAATTAAAGTAGAGGCAATAGATGAAAATGAAAATAAGGGGGAAAAAATTTTAGTACAAAAGACAAATAAGAAAATACTAAATGTATCTTTAATAGAAGATAGTTCAATGTATGATCGTATAGAAGTGATCGTGAGTGTGGCAGGGGCAGTAGAAGGAAATATAACATATAAATATTATATAAAACTTGCTTCTGACACGGATGATAAATATACGTTAAAAAATGAAGGAAATGAAAATACATATGAATACATAGGACTATCAGATGGTACAACATATATGATAAAAATTGATGTTATAGATAAAAATGGAAATGAAGGAACATCAACTATAAAATGTACAACATCAACTATGTGCTTTGTAGCAGGAACACAAGTATTAACAGAAGATGGAATGAAAAATATTGAAGACATAGAAATAGGACAAAAAGTATATGCTGTAAATACAGATACGAATGAAAGAGAGTTAAAAGAAGTTATAGATTTATTTAGAGGAACATCAAGTGAATTATATAAATTAAAAATTGGAGATGAAACTGTGGTTGCTACACCAAGACATCAATTTTATATAGTTAATAAAGGATGGGTAAGAGCATATGACTTAAAAGAAGGAGATAGAATAGTATCAAAAGAGACAGAAGATTTGATTATAGAAAAGATAGAACATGAAAAATTAGAGAATCCAGTAAAAGTATATAATTTAACTATAGAAGGACACCATAATTATCTAATAACAAAATATGAATTATTAGTTCATAATGCACGTTCTATTACCCAATAAAAAGGAGAGAAAAGATGATAAAAGTAAAAGACAATAAAGAAAAAGGAATAACATTAATAGCATTAGTAATAACAATAATAGTATTATTAATATTAGCAGGAGTATCAATAAGCATGATATCAAGTCAAGATGGAATTTTAAATGAAGCAACAGGGGCAAAAGAGAAAATGAATAAAGCAGAGGCGGTTGAACAAGTACAATTAGCAGTAATGGCTTCATATAATAATGAAGGACAAATAGATTATGGAAAATTAAAGACAGAATTAAATAAAATAAAGGGAATAACACCAATAACAGAAGAGATAACATCATTACCATTTGTTGTAAACATTAATGGAAACATGATACAAATAAGAAACAATGGAACAGTAGGAGAATATGAAAATTTAAACATATTATTAAAAGTATTGAATACAGAATCCGATAAAATATCAGTACAAGCTAATGTTGAAGGGAAAGAAAATATAACGTATAAATATTACATAAAAACTGAAGCAGAGACGGATGATAAGTATGTATTAAAACATGAAGGAAAAGAGACAACATATGAATATACGTCACTAATAGCAGCTGAGTCATATTCAATTAAAGTAGAAGCAATAGATGAAAATGAAAGTAAGGGAGAGAAAATTTTAGTACAAAAGACAGAAAAAAAGATATTGACAGTTACTCAAAAAGAAATAAATACAGCAACTCATAATATTACAATAAGTGTAAATGTCGCAGGTGCAGTAGAAGGTAATATAACCTATAAGTACTATATAAAGAAATCATCAGAGAAAGATGAACAATATGTATTAGAGCATACAGGAACAGAAAGCAATTATACTTACAGTGATTTATCAAGCAGCTCATCATATACTTTGAAGATAGAAGCAGTTGATAAAAATGGAAATGAAGGAGAGATAATAGTAACAGCAGGAACGCAATGTTTTGTGGCTGGAACAAAAGTATTAACAGAAGATGGAATGAAAAATATTGAAGATATAGAAATAGGTCAAAAAGTATACACAATAAACACAGATACAAATGAGAGAGAATTAAAAGAAGTTACAAATATATTTAGGGGAACTTCTGATGAATTATATAGATTAAAAATTGGAGACGAAATAGTATCAGCGACTCCAAAACATCAATTTTATATAGTTGATAAAGGATGGGTAAGAGCATATGACTTAAAAGATGGAGATAGAATAGTATCAAAAGAAACGCAAGATTTGGTTATAGAAAAGATAGAACATGAAAAATTAGAGAATCCAGTAAAAGTATATAATTTAACTATAGAAGGATATCATAATTATCTAATAACAAAATATGAATTATTAGTTCATAATGAAGGTTCAAAAGAATAATAATATGAGAAAAAGAAATTTATTTAATATAATTATGATATTAATCCTTATATATGAAGAAGTAATGTTTGAAATATTTACTAAACAGTCATGTCAAAATGTTTTTCTAAAATTATTATTGATAGTAAATTTTTCTTTAATAGTAACAACTATAATAATGAACTTCAAAGAGAAAACAGAAAAAATAACATTAAAAATAATAACAATAGTAGTAACTTTAATATATACATGTAATTTTATATATTACATGAATTTCAAAAATATAATTTCAGTTTATTCTTTAATAAATGGATTACAAGTAACACAGTTTAGTAATTTGATTTTTGACATATGTTTAAATAATTGGTATGCAATAATAGGATTTTGCATACCAGTTATACTGGTTTTTCTAATAACGAAAAAAATTAATTTAAATAAAATTTCAAAAAAATATACTATAATACAAATTATAATTTGCATGATTATATATGTATTATCTATTTCTATAATAAACTTAGATAAAAGGCAAGAAATATACTCAAATAAAAATTTATATTATAATGTTAATAATATTCCAGAAAACTTACATCATTTTGGATTAATTACAACCATAAGGTTAGATTTGCAAAGAACAATATTCAGATTTAAAGAAAAAGAATTGTACACATATAAGAATAAAGAAGGTCAAGAGAAAATTTTAGATATATCAAAATACAACATGTTAAATATTGATTTTGAAAAATTAAAAAATGAAGAAAATGATGAAGAAATAAAAAAAATACATGAGTATATTGAAAAACAAGAACCATCTCAAAAAAATAAATATACAGGAAAATATAAAGATAAAAATTTAATAGTAATAGTTGCAGAATCATTTAGCTCTTTAGCAATAAATGAAGAATTGACACCAACATTATATCGATTAAGAAATCAAGGATTCCAATTTGAAAATTATTATACACCATTATTTTTTATAGGAACAGCAGATGGAGAATATGTTCTAGACAATTCATTAATACCTGCTGAAGGAAAGTGGAGTATGGAAGAAGCAATAGGAAAAGAGTGGCCATATTCTTATGCAAATATTTTAAAAAATAAAAATTATAAAACATATGCATATCATAATTATAATTATGATTACTATAAAAGAAATGAATATTTAATGACAACAGGTTATGAAAAATATTTAGCTAAAGGAAATGGGCTAGAGGAAAGAATGGATCTTTCAGAAAGTCCAAGCAGTGATTATGAAATGATGAAAGCAACTATAGATGATTATATAAATGAAGAAAAATTTTTAGCATACTATGTTACTATGAGTGGACATATGAGCTACAATATGTCAAATGCAATGGTAGCAAAAAACTGGGATAGAGTTAAAGATTTACAATATTCTGATAAAGCTAAATCATATTTAGCAACTCAAATAGAATTAGATAAAGCAGTTGAAGAACTAATAAATAGATTGAAAGAAAAAGACAGGCTAAAAGATACAATAATATTAATTGCAGGAGATCATTATCCATATGGATTAACTGAAAATGAAATAAAAGAATTATCTCCATATAACATGGATGAATATAACATAGAAAAATATCATATGCCTTTGATTAT
Organism: uncultured Clostridia bacterium; assembly: GCA_934178475.1. Classification (GTDB taxonomy): domain Bacteria; phylum Bacillota; class Clostridia; order TANB77; family CAG-508; genus CAG-269. Next base: position 19,123 of record CAKPQH010000012.1, on the reverse strand, counting down.
ATATAACGGAGAAGAAAATGATAAAGACATAAAAATTAATACATATGCGAGTTCATTAGATGTATTACCTACAATGCTAAATCTATTCGGAATAGAATATGATTCACGTTTGTTAATGGGAAGAGATATTTTTTCTAAAAGCGATGATTTAGTAATTTTTGCTAATAGAAGTTTTATAAGTTCAGAAATAATGTATAATTCTGAAAAGGAAAAAATTACTATGAAATCAGGAGAAACAGTAGATGAAGAAAAAGTAAAGAAAATAAAAAATGAAATATATTTAAAATATAAATATTCAAGACTAATTCTAGAAAAAAATTATTATAAAAAAATATTTCAAGAAATTAAACAATAAAAAAGGAGGGCATTTAGCCCTCCAAAATTTTTGTTTACTCAAGAGTTTTGATAAATTTCTCAAGAGCGGAATAGTCATTTTCGTCATTTATCTGTCCCTTGACAAAGGGATACGCCTCTATTAAATACTCAAGATAAACTTGATGGTTAGAGTTAATGAGAACAGGAATATTAAGCTGTAACTCTTTTAACTTTGTAAGAACATCAAATCCCATCAAATAATCATAATCTGAAGAAATGTTAGTTGAGCATAAACCTAAGTTTAATACTATACCAGACAAACGATTAGATTTCTTTGATATATACCGAAGAGTAGGTTTTAAAGAGTACGTAAAGACGAAGTCTACATCTCTTGACTTTAAGAATTTTGCAACGGACTCCCGTTTAAATGGACAATCTTCTACGACAAGAAATTTCATGGTATGACCACCTTTCTAAAATTTGATATAAGCATTATATCAAGTTTTTTTACAATTATCAAGAAAAATCAACAACTATATAAAAAAGCGAATCTTTTGATTCGCTCAAATATAAATTTAATTAATTATTAAAAAGATTATTTTTGGCTATATTAGTAAGAGAAGTGATAGTTTTAGATAATAATTCTTTATTTTCGGGGCTAATGTTTTTATAGCTTTTTATAATGTCCATAGAACTTCTATACCAATTTTTCAAAAGATCATTTACATCGTCACTATTAGTAGAACTTAATAATTCAAATAGAATATTTAAAATTTCTTCTCTTTGTTCAGGAGTAGTATCTTTAGTCCAATCTTTTAAAGTTTTATCAATAATTTTACTGCTATTTGTTATTTCTTTCATTTTTATAAAATTAGTTCCTAAAAGTTGCCAAGAATAAGCATCATGTTGCATTAGTCCTTTTGCAGTACTTTGAACAACATTATATGGACTTCCATGATTAAGAAGCATTCCAACGACAGAAGATTGAGGTACGAATGTGTGAATTTTATTTAATATATTTAAATACTCTTTACTTTCAACTATTTCTTCGTTAAATCCAGGTCCATCATGATTATCAATATTAATTATTCTACTTTGTATTTCTGGTGAAACATAAATTGCAGAATAAATAGCAAGATTTCCACCTTTACTATGTCCACCCAATCTTATTTTATTTAAATATTTTGAGGATATAGTTTCAAGATACTTAACACTACTTATCTGAGAAGGAACATGAGGAGTAAATCCCATATTAAAATCTTCTTTCCAACCAGTTAAAGTATTATCAGTACCTCTAAAAGAAATATATAATGTATCATCAGGAAGAAAGATTGTTATAGCTGAAAATTGTTTTTCTTTTTCTATATCAAGAATATTTATAAAATCACTTATTTTTAAATCTTGAAATCTCTTAGAATTAGAAATTTTTTCGATAAGGTTTATATCACTTTGCCAAATTACTTTTTTTTCTAAATTTTTAATATTAGAAAATTTAGAATAGGCATCTTTAAGAGTCAATGTATCTGAATTATTTATAATAAGTTCAAATGGTAAATAAGAAACTCTTGAAAGAATCAAGCTATCAATTTCATTAAATGGAGAATTATTAAAATCTAAATCTCCTCTCCAATCAATATAATCTAAAATATTTGCCATAAAATCCCTTCTTTCTCTTGCTTTGATTAAGATTATATAATAGAATGTTTTTTTTGTAAAGATATAGCAAATTTTAAAATAATGATGTATAATAAGTAAGACTAATAAGTGGATATAGAATAGAAGGAGAAAAATATGAATTTATTTGCAAAACCAACAGAAGGAAAACCAGCTGGACTATTTAGTGTAGGACATTTTATTTTACTTTTTTTAACTATAACAGGAGTAATAATAGCAATACATTTTACTAAAAATAGAGATAAAGAAGCAGTGAAAAAAACAATAAAAAGATGTACTATATTTTTATGGATATTAGAGATTATAAAAATCATTTTTAATTTAGTTATAGGAAATTCTAAAAATATAAATACATATATTCCATTATATTTCTGTAGCTTAACTTTATATGCTGGATTATTCAGTAGCTTTGCTAAAGGAAAATTAAAGAAAATAGGAGATGTATTTTTAGCAACAGGAAGTATAATAGGAGGAATTATATTTATATTATTTCCAACAACATCAATTACTACTTATCCAATAATTCATTATATATCAATACAAAGTTTTATATATCATGGAATAATGATTTATGTAGGATTACTTATGAATATAACAGGCTATATAGAAGTTAAAGTAAATGATATTTGGTACTATTTTGTATTTATAATGATAATAGGAATTATAGCTTATATATTTAATAAGAGTTTTGATGGAAATCTTATGTTTATATCTAAGAATTTTCCAGGAACAATTTTAGAAGTGGTTTATAATGTTACAGGAAAATTTTATACAATTATAATGGTATTAGGACAAGCAACAGCACCATTTTTAGTACAAATATTATTAAATAAAGTAATAATAAAATATGGATTAAAAAGTAGAAAAAATAGAGAATTGCTAATTACTATGATATAAATTAAAAGGAGTAAAAAATGCTAACAATAAATGTTTTATGCGTTGGAAAGATAAAAGAACGTTTTTTAAAAGAAGCAATAGATGAATATTCAAAAAGACTTTCTAAATATTGTAAACTTAATATAATAGAAGTTCAAGATGAAAAGATACCAGACAATTCAAGTGAAAAAATAGAAGAAAAAATTAAAAATAAAGAATGTGAAACTTTAATGTCACATTTAAAAAAAGATTCATATGTCATTGCTTTAGATTTAAAAGGAAAAGAATATGACTCAGTTGAGTTTTCAAAACATATAGAAGGACTTTCTAATATAACAAGTAGTATAACTTTTATTATAGGAGGATCACTTGGTTTAAATAAAGAAATTTTAAAATTAGCTAATGAGAGTATATGCTTTTCTAAAATGACTTTTCCACATCAGCTTATTAGAGTATTTTTACTAGAGCAATTATTTAGAAGTTTTAAGATTTCAAAAAATGAGACTTATCATAAATAAAAAATTAAAAGGAGAATGATAGTATGGGAACAGAAGAAATTGAAAAATTAAAAGAGATATTATCACAGATAGATGTCACAGATGAGAATAAAGATTTGGTTAAGGAACTAAATAAAGAATTAAAAAAAGAAAATTATGAAAGAGTTTTATTTTTGATTGGAAAGCTAAGAAGCGGAGATTATTCCTTAGATGAAGAGGAAAAAGAGGATATTTCTGATAATAAAAAAGAAAATACAAGCGATAAAAGTGATGAAGTAGAAGAAAAAGAAGATGATGAAGAAGATGAATCAAATGAAATTCAGACATCAGATTCAGAGGAAGAGGCTATATATCCAAACGAACTTGTTAATTATAAACTAGAAGAGGATTATATAGGTCTTTTACTAGAAAACCCACAATCTATAAGCATGTATTATTTTGTACATGATGATTGCTTCTTTCAAAGCAAAAAATTATTAAATATTTATAAAAGTGTTTTATTTACAGAAGGAGAAGCGTATGCACCACAAGTTGCAAAAGACATGTTTGATTTTGCAACTGCTTCAGAAGAAAGTTATAATTTAAAATATCAATTAAAAGAAAAAGTTAGATATAAAAAATATGACTTTGAAAAAATATATATGGAATTAAGAAAATTATTTATATTAAGAAAATATTATTTATTAGCACCACTTAAAACAACAAAAGATAAAATAATAGATATAAAAAATTACGCTTTATATGATAATATGTCAGCAGAAGATGTAGCAAGTGCGGTTGAACAAATTTTAGCAACAGAGAAGTTTAAAAGAGGCGTACTTACAGATAATATGACAGATTTTTTAATAACAGGTGATAACAATTTAACAAATGGTTTAGAATTACCTTTTAGAGTATTATCTAGAGTATTTAAAGGTATTAGAAAAGGAGAAACAATGGCATATGCTATGCCTTCTAACTCAGGTAAAAGTAGATTGGCAATATACATGGCAGCATATATAGCATTAGTGCACAAACAAAAAGTATTAATAATTTCAAACGAGATGTCAGAAGACAAAATGAAATTGTGTTTACTTACAACAATAATTAACACTCCATATATTCAAAAATTACATGGACAAAAGATACAAAAATCTGAAGGAGAATTATTAGATTTTAAATTTAGACCTGATGATCCTAAAAAAGTTAAAGTTGATGAAGATGGTTTCATTGTAAAAGAAGAAAAGGAAACACAAAGAGATTTTGCAAAGAGACTTTCAAAGATTTCAACTGAATTTAATACAATTATAAAAATAACAGAATGGCTAAAGAAAGAAATAGAAAATAAAATATATTTTATTAATATAACAGATCATACAAACGATGAATTAAAAAAAGTTATTACTAATTATTATTATAAAGAAAAAATTGAGTATATGTTTTATGATACTTTCAAAGCAGATATTGCTAATATAGGAAATGGAGAAGAAGTTAAAAAAACAGCTACAATTTTATCAAATTTAGCACAAACTTTTGAGATATTTATTTGTTCATCAATGCAGCTTTCAGAAAGCTCAACATTACCAATAAATCTAAGTGTAAATGATTTAGCAATAAGTAGAACAGTAAAAGAAGTATTAGATACATTCTGCTTATTTAAGCAAATAAGTAAAGAAACATATGATATGTACGAATATGCTTATGAAGAAGTTGATTCTAAATTTATGGATTTAGTAAAAGATAAAGACCCGGATGAAAGATATTATGCATGTGTAATTGACAAAAACAGAGCTGGTGCAAAACCAAAACTACTATTTAAATTAAATCTTGCATATAATAGATGGGAAGAAAAAGGTTATTTATTTTTAAAACAAAATAATGATAAATAGGCAGAAAGAGTGAAAAAATGTTAAAAAAGATATTTATAAAAAATTATAAAGATATAGACAATCCAGAAGTAAGAAATAGATATGGAATTGTTGCAGGTGCATTTGGTATTATTACTAATATAATTTTATTTATTATAAAATTTGTAATAGGTATATTTTCTAATAGTATAACAATTATTGCGGATGCATTTAATAATTTGTCAGATAGTTTTTCGAGTATTCTTACGATAATAGGATTTAAGTTATCAAATAAACCAGCTGACAAAGAACATCCATACGGTCATGCAAGATATGAACAAATTACAGGAATATTGGTAAGTTTTTTAATCTTAGCAATGGGAGTATTGTTTACAAAATCATCAGTAGAAAAAATTATAAATCCAGAAGACATTTCATTAACATTTGCTACATACTTAATATTAGTAATTGCTAGTATAGGAAAGTTTATACAAATGTGTGTATATAATGACTTTTCTAAAGCAATCAATTCTGAGATCATAAAAGCAAATGCTATAGATGCAAGAAATGATATTATTTCTACAACAGCAGTTTTAATTGCTATGATAATAATGGGAATATTCAAAATTAATTTAGATGCTTATATGGGATTAATAGTATCAATTTTTATAATAATATCAGCATGGAAAACTATAAATGAAGCAATAAGTCCAATGCTTGGAGTTCCTCCAACAGGTGAGCAAGTAAAAAGTATTGAAGAAAAAATAAAATCTTATGAAGGTGTTGCAGGTATTCACGATTTAATGGTACATAATTACGGACCAGGGAGAGATTTTGCAACAGTCCATGTTGAAATACCAGCAGATATGAATATTTTAGTTGCACATGATTTGATGGATAATATAGAAAGGGATTTTAGAGAAAAATTAAATATAAACTTAACAATACATATGGATCCTTTAGAACTAGAAAATGAATATGTTAGCAAATTGCATAGTAAAGTTAAAAAAATATTAAATGATTTTGACAAAGAAATAACTTTCCATGATTTTAGAGTAGTTAAAGGAAAAAGTCATACCAATATAATATTTGATATAGTTGTACCTTTTGATAAGAATTACACAGAAAAAGATTTTCAAAAAATATTACAAGAAAAGTTAAAAGGCGAAGAACAAAAATATTATTTTGTTTTAACAATAGATAGACCGTTTTGCTAGATAAAATTAATTAAATAAAAATACAAAAAAGAAATTTAGGAAAAAAACGAAAATTTCTTTTTTTTTAATTAACTTGGTTCTACCCGTGGATTGTTATATTTTATTATCTAATATAACATTAACTGTAATTCAGTCTTGAACAGATTTAAATCAAAACTTGAAATTACACTAGGATATTGTTTCACTTTAAACATATATTATGTACAAACTTTTAAGAAAAAAATATATAAAGTTTATGTTGTGTGAATAATATTCACTGTAAATAAAACAATAAATATGATAGATTAATACCGAAACAAATGGAGGATTTTAAAATATGATAAATTATTGTAAAGAATCAAAAGGAATAACATTAATATCTTTAGTTGTAACGATAATTGTATTAGTTATATTATCAGGGGTAGTGATAACAAATGCAATAAGTGGAAATATTGAAAAAGCAAGACAAGTATCAGTACAAAATGATCTTAAAACATTTGAAGAAAAAGTACAAATTTATAAGACTAATAAAGAAATAAAAGATGGTGATGAATTTGAAGGCGAAAGTTTATATGCAGATGAAAATGATTTGAAATATAATACCAAAAGTGAAGAAGAAAAAGGAAACATATATACAATTATCCCAGAAGCTGAAGAGAAATATAAAGGGAAAATCTTTATAGAAAAAGGAGTAATGGTTTTTGATTCAACAGATGAGAAAGAAAATAAATGGGCAAAAGAAGTAGGAATTCAAACAACAGGAATATTAATAGACAAAGATGGTAAATTATTGTGTGTAACAGATGTAAGTTGTTTAATAGACAATGAAGGAGTTTTAAAAATTCCATCTAGGGTAAAAACAATATCAGAAGGTGCATTTAGTGGAATAGATATAAATATAAAAAAAGTTATAATTCCAAGTACATGTAAAGCTATCGAAAAAAATGCATTTAATGGACAAAATCAGATAGAAGAAGTAATAATGGAAGATAACGGTGTCGAGAAAATGGGTACAGGAGTATTTAAAGGATGCACAAATTTAAAACATGTAAAGATGGCAAATAGTGTAACTGATATAATGGGAGATATTTTTTTTGGATGTAAAAACTTAAAAACATTAGAACTATCAAATAAAATAAATACAATTGCGGCATATAATTTTTATAATTGTAGTAGCTTAGAAAGTCTAACAATACCAGATAGTGTAAAAACAATAGGACCTTATGCTTTCCAAGGATGCAAAAATCTAGAAAATTTAAAAATAGGAAACGGAGTAACATCAATTGGTACGGGAGCTTTTTATGGTTGTACAAAATTATTGGTAACAGTTGCAGAAAGTAATCCTAAATATAAAACAATAGGAAATGCTCTATGTACTTCAAACGGTGATAGAATAATACAAATCTTTAGAGGAAGTGATTTAACAGAATATTCAATTCCAGAAGGCGTAAAATATTTGGATAATGTTTTTTCAACATGTACCAATTTAGAAAAAATAGTTATACCTTCAACTTTGAAAGAAGTAAATGGCGCAATTTTTACACCATTAAGGAATTTAAGTAACATAGAGGTAAATAGTGGGAATGAAAATTTTTATTCAGATGGAAAAGCATTATATAATTATGAAAAAACAAGTATAATAAGGTATTACGCACAAGATATTAGCTATACGGTTTTAGATACAGTAACAATTTTAGAAGAATCATGTTTTGATCAAAATACAAATATTAGAAATTTAGTTTTACCAGACAATTTAGTTGAAATAAAAAAATTAGCATTTAGGAGTGTATTATTAAGTAATATAAAATTAGGTGCAAAAGTCGAGAAAATGAATGGTATGAGTATATATGGAATATATGAAACTACAAAAATAACAATAGATTCTGCAAATCCATATTTTATAATAGAAGGTGATATGTTATTTAATATTGATAAAACTAAATTAGTAAAAATGTTAAAAAGAAAAGAAACAGTTGATATACCAAATAGTGTAACAGAAATTTGTAATTATGCTTTTCATGGAGATACAATACTTAAAAAAATAAATATACCTAATTCAGTTGTAAAGATAGGAATGTCATTTCAATTTTGTACATCAATAGAAACAATAGAAATACCAAATAGTGTTCAAGAAATAGACGAGCATTGTTTTACAGAAACAAAAATAAAGGCAATAATAGTACACAAAGAGAAGGGAAGTATTGCAAAAGCACCATGGGGACAATCATCAGGAATAAAAGTTGTTGAATGGATAGGAAATGAATAATTTTTAAAAAAACAGAAAATTGAAATGAACACTAGTTATTAAACTTTTTTATCTAATAATGGGGGTTCACTTCAATTTTTTTACTTTTATACTTTGAGAAACTTGTATTTTCTAAGACAAGATGATAAAATAAAAAAGTGGGAGAGAATAATGTTAGAATTATATTGGAAAGATATTAATAATGAAGAATATCATATAGCAAATTTAGATAAGATTAATAATATATATATATTAGATATAATAAAAGAAAATCTAAAAAAAGCAACTAAAAGGGGATGTATGGGTATTGGAAATATTGATTTATTAAAAAGTCACTATGAGAGTACTACTTTATTTGATTTCTTTTCACAAAGAATACCATCTAAGGAAAAATATAATATTGATTCAATATTAAAGGAATATGGTTTGACAGAATATGATGATATGAAATTATTAGAAATTACAAAAGGGAAATCCTTAATAGATAGGTATTATTTAAAACTAAAAGAGGTTTAGTATGAAGAAAATAAATGAAGAAGAATATTTAAAAAAAGCATTAAAGTTATGGGGAATTCAAGAAGACTATATAGATGATAGAATAAAAGATAGAACAGGAATAAAACCAGTAGAAGAATTATATGAGTTTTATAATGGTAAAAAAATTGAATTTACCTTTGATGAAAATGGAAGATTAGAAATAGAAAAATTACATGCATTAAAGTCAATGATTCAAGTAAATAATTCATCTAAAGCATATGGTTGGATGATATTGCCAGATTTAAATACAGGAATTTTAAAAGTAAGTTTGGAAAAAATAAAAAATGATAAAGAAGATGGAATAAAAGCAAGATATGCAACATTAACATCTATGGGGATTGCAAGAAAATTGGGACTTGAATCTGCACAGTATTATTTGACAACAAATAATATAAATGAAGAATTAAAAAATGAATTAGGATATATATATTCTCCAAATTTTGTAAAAAAAGATGAAGAATTAATATCAGGATTAGATATGTCAGCAGATATGGAAACTCTTATTGAAATAAGAGGAGATATTAATTGCGTTGATATGAAAAGAAATGAAAAATTAATTAGAATTTATTTGAAAAATAGAAAAATTCCAGAGGAAAAAATAGAAGAAGTAAGAAGAAGTTTTATAAAAAAATGTGTTTTTGACAAGATCATAAATGATGCAGATGAAGCCAACAGAAACTGGGGCATAATTATAAAAAATGAAAATGTTTATAATGAAAAAACACAAAGTAATAGCATAAAGAGGTCAGTTAAAATGGCACCAATGTATGATTATGAATATGGATTTCAAACAAAATATATAAACACATATAGAACAATTAATGGAAGTTCAGATATAAAAGATTTTATAAATTATTATAAAAAAGAAGAATGGTTTAAGGATTGGACAGAAAATACAGTTTTTAAATTAAATATGGATGAAGTATACGAAGAGGTATTAAATAGTAGTAAAATAGAAATACCAATAGAATATAAAGACGTATTTTCAAAACAAGTAAAAGAAAAAATACAGACAATACAAGAATGTATTAGTAAAGAAAACGAACAAGATAGTGAAAGATAATAAATTAAAAATAAAACAAGAATGTTAAAATAACAAATTTCTTGTTTTATTTTTGGTATAAAACTGCATAAAGTATGAATAAAACTCACTGTAAAACCAATAATATATATGATAACATTAATATTATTATAAAGAGATAACATAGGAGGAAAGTGCTAATGAATAAAAGAAAAAATAAAAGAGGAATAACATTAATTGCATTAGTAATAACAATAATAGTATTGTTAATAATTGCAGGAACAAGTATTAATATGATAACATCACAAGATGGAATATTAGGTAAAGCAGTAAAAGCAAAAGAAGCACAAGAAAAAGCAGCAGAAAATGAGAAAATACAGTTAGAAGCAATGGAATTATTAACAGAGTATGGACAAACAGGAGAAATAGTAAATAGGCCAAATATAAAAACAGGAATGATACCAGTAAAATGGAATGGAGAAAATTGGGTAAAAGCAGATGAACAGAATAGTGGAAATGATTGGTATGATTATAGTATTGGACAGAAAAAATGGGCTAATGTTGTAACAGTAAAAGAGACAGGAACAAAAACAAGACAAGCATACATTAGTTCAGAAGTAGGAACAGTAATTCCAGAAGAAGATATAACAACAATGTGGGTATGGATACCAAGATTTGCGTATAAAATAGCAAGTGGATATCATACAGCAGCAGATGGAACAGGAAATATAGAAATAGAATGGTTAATGGGAAAATCTAATATACCAATAAGTAGTGGAAATGAAATAAAGACTACATATCCAGAGATAGAAAATGATGCAATGAAAGATTTTGTGGTACATCCAGCATTTTCAAGTAATACATCTTTAGGCGGAGTTGGAGAAGAAATAACAGGATTTTGGGTAGGAAAGTTTGAATCAAGTAATTACAAAATGGCAGAAGAATACCCTGGAAATAAAAATAAAACAACAGGTAATTTAAAGTATAATGATACTACAAATTTATTATATGGACAAGGCGATGGAACTAATGTAACAATAAAACCAAATGTAACAAGCTGGAAATATATACAAGTAGATAAAATATTTAATGTATGTCAAGCAATGAAAAATAGTGGTAATATACACGGATTAGGTACAGATTCAGATACAATAATGATGGAGAATAGTCAATGGGGAGCAGTAGCATATTTAGCACAAAGTGATTATGGAAACAAACAAACTGAAAAAACAAATTCAGGAATATGGAATAATCCATATATAGAAGGTTTTACATTTAAAGATACAAGTAGTAAGTATGGAATATACAATAGGTGTACAACGCTTACAGGAATGGTTGGAACATATAGAGATGCGAGTACAAATTATTATTCAAAATTGTTATATAAAGATGGTGATAATTATACAACAACTCCAAATGATAATTCAAGCAAGACAGAAAATAGTGATGGAAGTATAACCATAAGATACATGAATATAGATACAAATGAAAAAGAAACTACAGATTATGAAAGAACATTTTATCACTATGACTCTACAAACGGATTGCACGGAAGTACAACGGGAACAATATATGGCATATATGATATGGCAGGAGGAAGCTATGAATATATGGCAAGTTGTATTAAAGAAGGAACAGCAGGAACGCAAGCTAATATGATAAAGATATTTAAAGGATATAAGTATAAATATAGGACAATATATGAGGTTGGAGACGATAATAACGATAGAAATAAAAATTATAATTCAAATGCAAAAATGTATGGGGATTCACTTTATGAAACATCAATCGATAGTACAGGAAGTGCTAGCTGGAATAGTGATTATTCTACCTATCCATACTTAGCTAACCCATTCTTCAAACGCGGTGGTACATTTGGTAGTGGTATTAATGCGGGAGTATTTTCTTTTACTTACGATACGGGTGGGGCAAGCAATCAAAGTGGGTTCCGTGTAGTAGTACTTTAAAGAGAATGTAAGAAATTTTGTGCAAAATAGTTGTTTATGAGATAATAAAAATGTAGTTTTTGAAGCATAAAATGTAGAGGGGAGTATATTTTTTGTAATATCAATATTAGTGTGTTAATTTTTTTATTAAATATAAATTGTATAATAAAACTGAGCAAAATTCTCAAGTAAAATTGAGCAAAATCGCTCAGTTTTTTGTATTTATTTTTACCAAAATTTTTAAAATAATAATAGAAATAAAATATTGAAAAATTTTATTACATATGTTAATATTAAATCGATAAAAAAATATCGAGGAGGCTTGCATGGAAAATAATCAATATATTTCACAAGCGAGTTTAAAAAGACTTCCTAAATATCTAAGAGTTTTAAAAGATAAAAAGGAAAATGGAGTAGAATTAATATCGTCAACTGCAATAGCAAAAGAATTAAATTTAAATCCTATACAAGTAAGAAAAGATTTAGCATTAGTAAGTAAAAGTGATGGAAAACCTGGAATAGGTTTTCGCATTCAAAATTTAATTTCAGATATGGAAGAATTCTTGAATTTAAATAATATGACAGATGCAATAATAGTTGGAGCAGGAAAACTAGGACAAGCATTAATGAACTACAAAGGATTTGAAAATAATACAGATATTTTAATGGCATTTGACATAGACAAATCAAAATGTGATAATAAAAAAACATTTTATATAGATAAAATGGAGAATTTAATAAAAAGAATGAATATACATATTGGTATAATAACAGTTCCTAAAGAAGCAGCACAAGAAGTATGTGATAAAATGATAAAATGTGGAATAAAAGCTATATGGAATTTTGCACCAGTAAATTTAAAAATACCAGAAAATATAGTAATAAAAAATGAAGATTTATCAGCTTCATTTTTAGTATTATTAAAAAATTTAAAAGAGATAGGAGTATAGAAAATGGAAATAAAGGTATGTGTTGGAAGTTCATGTCATTTAAAAGGTTCATATGATGTAATACAAAAATTAAAATCTTTGATAGAAGAAAAGAATATGGAAGATAAAATAGAATTAAAAGCAAGTTTTTGTTTAGGCAATTGCTCAAATGGTGTTTCGATGATGATTGATAATGAACTTGTATCAAATGTAAGTCCAGAAAATATAGAGAAAATATTTAATGAACAAATAATAAATAAAATTTAAAGAAGAGGTTATAATATGTTAAAGTATTTAGAATTTAAAGAAGCTAAGTGTAAGAATTGTTATAAATGCTTAAAAAATTGTCCTGTTAAAGCTATAAAAATAGAAGAAAATCAAGCAAAAATTATAGAAGAAAGATGTATTTTATGTGGAAACTGCACATTAATTTGTCCACAAAATGCAAAAAAAGTACATAGTGAATTAGCTGAGGTTAAAGAGCTTCTAAAAAATAATAAAGTAATAGCAAGTGTGGCACCATCATTTATATCAAGCTTTAATTTAAATAATTTTGCAGGATTTAATGAAGCTTTAAAACAGATTGGTTTTGCTTTTGCAGAAGAAACTGCAAGAGGAGCAGAATTAGTTATAGAAGAATATGAAAAGTTATTAAAAGAAAAGAAATATAAAAATTTCATAACTTCTTGTTGCCCAGCTGTAAATAATATGATTAGCTTATATTATCCAAATGCTCTTAAATATTTAGCACCAGTTGATTCTCCTGCAATAGCTCATGCAAAGCTATTAAAAAAAGAGAATCCTGACTGTAAAATAGTATTTATTGGACCTTGTATAGCTAAAAAGAAAGAGGCAAAAGAGTCAGGATTAATAGATGGAGTATTAACTTTTGAAGATTTATTAAGCTTATTTGAAGAATATAATATAAATATACAAGAAATTAATGCAAGTACAGAAGCTAGTTGGAATAAAGCAAGATTTTTCCCAATAAGTAGAGGAATAATAAAATCTTTTAAAGAACTTGCAGATGGATATGAATATATAGCAGTAGACGGAGTAGAAAGATGTAAGCAAACACTTGCAGAAATAGATAATTTGGAAAACGTATTTCTTGAATTAAACACATGTCAATCTTCATGTATAAATGGACCATGTAGTTTAAATAAAGACAATACAGCGATAACGGCAAATTCTAAAATTCGTAATTATGTAAGAAATAATACATTAATAAATGAAGAAGGAAAAAGAGAAAACATAGAAGAAATTAATATAAGTCATAATCACGATATGAAAAAAATAAAAGATATTGAACCTACAGAAGAACAAATAAGAGAAGTATTAGAAAAGACAGGAAAATTTGTAAAAGAAGATGAACTAAATTGTGGAGCTTGTGGTTATTCAACATGTAGAGAAAAAGCATGGGCTGTAATAAATGGATATGCAGATATAGAAATGTGTTTGCCATATATGAGAGAAAGAGCAGAAAATATGTCTTATGAGATTATTCAAAATAGTCCAAATGGAATAGTTGTAATAGATAAAGATTTTAATATAATTGATATAAATAGTAAAGCAAAAGCTTTATTGGGAATAAGCAAATTTAAACCTAAAAATGCATGCATACTTGATTGTATAGAAGATAACATTGATTTTATTGATGCTTTATCAGAACAAAAAAATATATATTCTAAACAAATAAAAATTTCAAAAACAAAATCATATGTTGAATTATCAATTAATTATATGAAAAGTCATAATATGATGTTTGCAATTATGAAAGATATAACTGACAAAGTAAATTATGATGAAAAATTAAAAGAAGTAAAATTAGAAACAATTGCTACTACAGATGAAGTAATAAAAAAACAGATGAGAGTAGCACAAGAAATAGCATCACTTTTGGGAGAAACAACAGCAGAAGCTAAAGTAGCGCTGGTAAATTTAAGGAAGACTTTAAGTGATGAAAATAAAGGAGAAAAATAATGGGACTTTTTCTTGAATATGGTTATACTTCATTTAATAAATTTGGAGAAGAATTATGTGGAGATAGAGTTTCTATTGTAAAAAAAGGAGAATATACAACATTAGTATTAGCTGATGGACTGGGAAGTCGGAGTAAAAGCAAATATTTTGGCAACACTAACATCTAAAATTTTAAGTACAATGGTATCGAATAATATTTCGATGGAAGAGTGTATTGAAACAATCGCACAAACATTGCCAGTTTGCAAGGAGAGGGGCGTAGCATATTCAACATTTTCTGTAATTCATATAAATAATAATGGAAATGGATATATGTTTGAATTTGATAACCCTAAATGTATCTTTTTAAGCAATGGAAATCCAAAAGAATTAAAAAGAAAAGAATTAAATATTTTAAATAAAAAAATATATAAAACAAATTTAAAATTAGAAGATCAAGATGTTATAATACTTATGTCAGATGGCGTACCACATGCAGGGATTGGTAAAACATTAAATTTGGGGTGGCAAAGAGAAGATATTATTGATTATTTAGAAAAAAATATAACTCCAAAAATGTCAGCAAGGTGTATAGCAAATGTTTTAGCAAGCTCAAGTGAAGCTTTATATATGGGGGAACCTGGAGATGATACAACAGTTGCAGCAATAAAAATAAGAAAAGAAAGTCAAGTAAATATAATGATTGGACCTCCTGTAAGAAGAGAAGATTGTGAAAAATATGTTGAAGATTTTTTAAAAAATAGAGGAATTAGAATAGTATGTGGAGGAACAACATCTCAGATTGTTGCAAATTATTTAGGAGAAAAAGTAGAAACAGATTTTAATTACATAGATAGCGAGATTCCACCAATCGGTTATATAAAGGGAATTGATTTAACAACAGAGGGAGTATTAACAATAAGAAAATTAATTGAGTTATCAGAAGAATATTTAAAAATAGATAGTGACATACCAAAGAATTTCTTAAAAAAAGATGGAGCATCACAGCTTGCAAATTTTTTGTTTGAACAAGCGACAGATGTAAACTTCTTTGTTGGGCAAGCTGTAAATGAAGCACACACAGGTTTACCAATAGACAGTACATTGAAGTTTAAGCTGGTAGAAAAACTTTCAGAAAACTTGAAATTAATGGGAAAAAGAATAAATGTTAAATATTATTAAAGGAAGTGTTGCAATGAATAAATTTGATACGTATGTGCAGCAATTAAAATATGATGTATTAAAAGAAGTAATAAAAAAAGCATATAATGATGACATAGTTTCTTGTTACAAAGATATACCAAAGAAAATATCACCAGGACCAAAACCTATTGCTCGTTGTTGCATATATAAAGATAGAGCAATTATAGAAGAAAGAATAACTTTAGCTTTAGGAGGAAATAAAGAAAATCCTAATTCTGTTGAAGTAATAGATATAGCATGTGATGAGTGCCCGGCAGAGGGATTATACGTAACACCAGCTTGTAGAGGATGTTTAGTACATAGATGCGTAGAAATATGTCCAAGAGGAGCAATTTCAATAATTAATCATAAAGCTTGCATTGATAAAGAAAAATGTGTAGAATGTGGTAGGTGCACAACAGTATGTCCATATTCGGCAATCATAAAACAAGAAAGACCATGCGTAAAAGCATGTAAAGTTGATGCAATTTCAATAGATGAAAATAAAAAAGCAAAAATTGACAATAATAAATGTATATCTTGTGGAGCTTGTGTATATCAATGCCCATTTGGTGCAATATCAGATAAATCTAATATATTAGATGCAATAGATATACTAAGAAAATCTGATAATAATAAAAATTATAGAGTATATGCAGTTATAGCACCATCGATAGCAGGTCAATTTGAAAATGTAAAACCAGAACAAGTAGTTACAGGAATAATGAAGTTAGGATTCCATCAGGTGGTAGAAGCAGCACTTGGTGCAGATATAACATTATATCATGAAGCAAAGGAATTTAAAGAAAAGGGAATATTAACAACATCTTGCTGCCCGTCTTTTGTGATGTATGTAGAAAAAAATTTTCCAGAACTAAAAAAATATATATCAAGTTCTGTATCTCCAATGGTATATACAGGTGAACTTATAAAAAAATCAGATCCAACAGCAAAAGTTATATTTATTGGTCCTTGTACAAGCAAAAAAATGGAATACAAACTAGAAAAAACAAAAGGAGTAATTGACACAGTTATATCATTTGAAGAATTACAAGCATTTTTAGATGCAAAAGAAATAAATATGAAAGAACTTGAAGAAACTGTTTTGAATAATGCATCATTTTATGGTAGAATATTTGCGAAATCTGGAGGAATATCACAAGGAATTGAAACAGTTGCTAAAGAATATTTTAATATTGATAATATAAAGCCAGTTGCAATGAATGGTATTACAGAATGTAAAATTAATTTGTTAAAATTAAAAATGGGCAAATCATTAGAAAATTTCTTTGAAGGAATGGCATGTGATGGAGGTTGCTTAAATGGAGCACTATGTATACACCATGGACCTAAAAATGTCATTGAAATTGATAAATTTGGAAAACAAGCTAAGGAACAAGACATTAAAAATTCGATAAATTTATATAATTTAAATAATAAAAAAAATAAGGAGGAAAAACAACATGAGTAAAGAGTACGAAATCGTAGATAGTGTAGAAAAATTACAAGAGACTATCGCAAAAGTTAGAAAGGCACAAGAAGAGTTTGCAAAATTTTCGCAAGAAAAAGTTGATGAAATTTTTAAAGCTGCTGCGATTGCAGCAAATAAAGCTAGAATTCCACTTGCAAAAATGGCAGTGGAAGAAACTGGTATGGGTGTTGTAGAAGATAAAATAATAAAAAATCATTACGCATCTGAATATATTTACAACAAATATAAAAATGAAAAAACATGTGGAGTAGTTGAAGAAGATACGTATTATGGTATAAAAAAGGTCTTAGAACCAATAGGTGTAATTGCAGCAGTTATACCAACAACAAATCCAACATCAACAGCAATATTTAAAACATTAATTTGTTTAAAAACAAGAAATGGAATTATAATAAGTCCACATCCAAGAGCAAAAAATTCAACTATTGAAGCTGCAAAAATAGTTTTAGAAGCAGCAGTAGAAGCTGGAGCTCCAGAAGGAATAATTGCATGGATAGATGTACCTTCACTTGAACTTACAAATACATTAATGGGGTCAGCTGATACAATTTTAGCAACAGGTGGACCGGGTATGGTAAAATCAGCATATTCAAGTGGAAAACCAGCACTTGGAGTTGGTGCAGGAAATACACCAGCTGTAATAGATGAATCAGCAAATATAATTTTAGCAGTAAACTCAATAATACACTCAAAAACATTTGATAATGGTATGATTTGTGCATCTGAACAGTCAGTAATTGTGTTAGATAAAATTTATGATGAAGTAAAAAAAGAATTTGAAAAAAGAGGATGTTATTTCTTAAATCCTGAAGAAACTGAAAAGGTAAGAAAAACAATAATTATAAATGGAGCATTAAATGCTAAAATAGTTGGACAAAAAGCACATACAATAGCAGCATTAGCAGAAGTCAATGTTCCCGAAAATACAAAAATATTAATTGGAGAGGTTGAAAGTGTAGAATTTTCAGAAGAATTTGCACATGAAAAATTATCACCAGTTCTTGCAATGTATAGAGCTAAAGATTTTGATGATGCAATAGGAAAAGCAGCACATTTAATAAATGATGGAGGATTAGGACATACATCATCATTATATGTTGATACAATTTATGGCAAAGAAAAAATTGAAAAATTCTATAGTAATATGAGAACATGTAGAGTACTTATAAATACTCCATCATCACAAGGTGGGATAGGAGATTTATATAACTTTAAATTAGCTCCATCATTAACACTTGGTTGCGGTTCATGGGGAGGAAACTCAGTATCAGAAAATGTAGGAATAAAACATTTAGTAAATATAAAAACAGTTGCCGAAAGGAGAGAAAATATGCTTTGGTTTAGAGCACCTGAAAAGGTATATATAAAAAGAGGTTGCTTACCTGTAGCCTTAGAAGAATTAAAAAATGTAATGGATAAGAAAAA
>CAKPQH010000011.1 GCA_934178475.1 uncultured Clostridia bacterium | reverse complement strand
ACTCTTCTATATAAATCATTTAAATCTGATGTTGCAAATCTACCACCATCTAATTGAACCATTGGTCTTAAATCTGGTGGAATTACTGGTATAACATTCATTATCATCCATTCAGGCTTGTTTTCTGAATATCTAAATGCATCAATAGTATCTAATCTTTTTATTATTTTTGCTTTCTTTTGTTCTGTTGCTTTTTCAAGTTCAGCTCTTAACTCTTTACTTAATTTTTCTAAATCAACCTTTTCAAGTAATTCTCTTAATGCTTCTGCTCCCATACCTGCTCTAAAAGAACCTTTTCCATATTTTTCAACTGCTTCTCTATATTCTTTTTCTGATAACACTTGGCAATTTTCTAATCCTGATGTTCCTTTATCAATAACAACATATGATGCAAAATATACTACCTTTTCAACATTTCTAGGTGATATGTCAAGCATTAAAGATACTCTGTTTGGTATTCCTTTAAAGTACCATATATGAGCTACTGGTGCAGCAAGTTCAATATGTCCCATTCTTTCACGTCTAACTTTTGATTTTGTAACTTCTACTCCACATCTATCACATACAACACCTTTATATCTTATTCTTTTATATTTACCACAATGACATTCCCAGTCTTTTGTTGGTCCAAATATTTTTTCACAGAAAAGTCCATCTCTTTCTGGTTTTAGTGTTCTATAATTTATAGTCTCTGGTTTTTTTACTTCTCCTCTAGACCATTCTCTAATTTTCTCATCTGATGCAATACCTATTTTTATTTTATTAAATGTTTCCATTCGTTCGGTTTGCCCCTTTCTTTTTATTTAAGGTTAAGGGAGGTATACCTCCCTTTATATTTTTAAATTTTAAAGGTTCTGCATTTTTCATTATTTTAAATATACACCGCTGTAGCAAATCAAAGATGAAATCTAAAATAATTCTAAATCGCTATTCAATTATTTCTTATTATTCATTATCACCTAAATCTTCATCTGAAAAGTCCATATCTATATCACCATCATCATATTCTTCATCAGCAGAATATAATTCATCTTCATCATCTTCCATAACAGTTTCTTCTTCGATATATCCTTCTTTTATGTCTTCTTCTGAAACTACTCCTTCTTTATCTCCCATTAAACTCTTATTTTCTGGAATATTAAATGAAGTATTTTCATCAATTTCTTCCTTTATTTCCAATTCTTTATCATTATCATATAATCTTATATCTAATCCTAAAGATTGTAATTCTTTTATAAGAACTTTGAAACTCTCTGGAATTCCTGGAGCCGGTATATTTTCTCCTTTTACTATTGATTCATATGTTTTAACTCTTCCAACAACATCATCTGATTTTACAGTTAACATTTCTTGTAATGTATATGCTGCACCATAAGCTTCTAGTGCCCACACTTCCATCTCTCCAAAACGTTGTCCACCAAATTGTGCTTTTCCTCCTAGAGGTTGTTGTGTAACTAATGAATATGGTCCTGTTGAACGAGCATGTATTTTATCATCAACTAAGTGGTGAAGTTTAAGCATGTATTGAACACCAACTGTAACTGGTTTATCAAATGGTTCTCCCGTTCTTCCATCATAAAGAATTGTTTTACCATCTGTTGAAAGTCCTGTTTCTGCAAGTAAACTTTCGATTTCTTCTTGATCTGCTCCGTCAAATACTGGTGTTGCAATTTTCCATCCTTTTTCACGAGCTGCCATACCTAAATGAACTTCTAATATTTGTCCTAAATTCATACGTGAAGGAACTCCCAATGGGTTTAATAGTATATCTATTGGTGTACCATCTGGCATAAATGGCATATCTTCAACTGGAAGAATTCTTGAAACAACACCTTTGTTTCCGTGACGTCCTGCCATTTTATCTCCAACTGATATTTTTCTCTTTGTTGCAATATAACATCTAATAACTTGATTTACACCAGGTGCTAATTCATCTGAATTTTCTCTAGTAAATATCTTAACATCTACTATTGTTCCAGCTTCTCCATGAGGTACTCTAAGTGATGTATCTCTAACTTCTCTTGCTTTTTCTCCAAAGATAGCTCTAAGTAATCTTTCTTCTGCTGTAAGTTCTGTTTCTCCTTTTGGAGTAACTTTACCTACTAATATATCTCCTGGTCTTACTTCTGCACCAATTCTAACAATACCATTTTCATCTAAGTCTTTTAATTGGTCATCTCCAATATTTGGTATATCTCTTGTTATTTCTTCTGCTCCAAGTTTTGTATCTCTACATTCACAATCATATTCTTCAATATGAATTGATGTAAACACATCTTCTTTAACTAATCTTTCACTAAGTAGAACAGCATCCTCGTAGTTATATCCTTCCCAAGTTGAAAATGCTATTAAAACGTTTTTACCAAGTGCCATTTCACCATTTTGTGTTGATGGTCCATCAGCTATAGCATCACCTTTTTTAACTTTTTCACCTTTAGAAACTATAGGTTTTTGATTTATACATGTTCCACCATTTGTTCTCTTAAATTTACGTAATCTATGTACAACTGTTTTTCCGCTTTTATATTTAACTGTAATCGCATCTGCTGTTACCTTTTCAATAACTCCATCTTCTTCTGCTAATACAAGTATTCCAGAATCTTTAGCTGCTCTGTATTCAATTCCTGTTCCAACAATTGGGCTCTCTGTAATCATAAGAGGAACAGCTTGACGTTGCATGTTTGCACCCATCAATGCTCTTTTTGCATCATCATGCTCTAAGAATGGTATCATTGCAGCAGCAATAGATACTAATTGCTTAGGTGAAACATCTATGTAATCAACTTTATCTTTTTCAACTTCCATAACTTCGTTTTGATGTCTTACTCTAATTCTATCATGTACAAATGTACCATCTTCATTTAATGGTTCAGAAGCTTGAGCTATATAATATCTGTCTTCTACATCTGCACTCATGTTTTCTACTATATCTGTAACCTTATGAGTTTCTGGATCAACTTTTCTATATGGTGTTTCAATAAATCCATATTCATTTATATTTGCAAATGAAGAAAGTGCTGAGATAAGTCCTATATTTGGTCCTTCTGGAGATTCTATTGGACATAATCTACCATAATGAGTATAGTGAACGTCTCTTACCTCAAATCCAGCTCTTTCTCTTGAAAGTCCTCCAGGTCCTAATGCTGATATTCTTCTTTTATGTGTTAATTCTGAAAGTGGATTTGTTTGATCCATGAATTGTGAAAGTTGTGAACTTCCAAAGAATTCTCTTATAGCTGCTGTAATAGGTTTTGTATTAATTAATGTTTGTGGTGTTACAACATCTAAATCTTGTATTGTCATTCTTTCACGAACAACTCTTTCTAAACGTGCTAAACCAATTCTAAATTGATTTTGTAATAATTCTCCAACACATCTTATTCTACGATTTGATAAGTGGTCTATATCATCTTGAACACCTAATCCATGATATAAATTTAAAAGTACACTTATTGATGCAATTATATCTTCATTTGTTATATGTTTTGGTACTAATTCATTATATCTTTCAATAAATGCTTTTTCTAAATTCTTTTCCTCTGTATTGTCTAATATATCTTTAAGTACAGCATAATTTACATTTTCTTTAAAATGTACTTTCTTAAATGTCATGTTTGGTAATACTTTATAAATATTTACTGTTCCATTACCTATAACTCTAACGTCTTTTTCTCCTAATTTAATATCAACTATATTAATTCCAGAATTTTGTATTTCTTCTGCAATCTCTTCTGAAATTACATTTCCAGCATTTACAAAAACTTCTCCAGTTTCTTGATCTACTATATCATTTGCAGCAACATATCCTGCTATACGATTAGCTAATCCTAATTTTTGATTAAATTTGTATCTTCCAACTTTAGCTAAATCATATCTTCTATCATCAAAGAACATACCACTAAATAAACTACGTGCAGCATCTACTGTTGGAAGTTCTCCTGGTCTTAATTTTTTATAAATCTCTATTATTGCTTCTTCTGCATTTTTTATTGGATCTTTATTTATAGTTGTTTCTAATAATGTTTCTTCACCAAATAATGTTCTTATTTGATCATCTGTCTCAATTCCAATAGTACGAAGTAATGTAGTTACTGGTACTTTTCTTGTTCTATCAACACGAACATAAAAAACATCATTACCATCTGTTTCATATTCAATCCATGCACCCCTTAATGGCATAACAGTTGATGTATATGTTTTCTTTCCTGTTTTTGTATCAAATTCTTCAGTATAATAACATCCTGGAGAACGTACTA
This sequence comes from uncultured Clostridia bacterium, assembly GCA_934178475.1. Taxonomy (GTDB): domain Bacteria; phylum Bacillota; class Clostridia; order TANB77; family CAG-508; genus CAG-269. Next base: position 45,657 of record CAKPQH010000011.1, on the reverse strand, counting down.
ACTGGCTTACAACAACTCTTTCTGCACCATTTATTATAAATGTTCCACTTTCTGTCATAAGTGGGAAATCACCTAAGTAAATTTCTTGTTCTTTTATTTCACCTGTCTCACGGTTTATTAAACGAACCTTTACGTGCAATCTTGTTGAATAAGTAGCATCTCTCTCTTTTGCTTCTTCTTCAGTATATTTAGTTTTGTCTTCCATATAATAATCGAAAAATTCAAGAACTAAATTTCCAGAATAGTCTTCTATTGGAGATATATCTCTTAATACTTCTCCTAAACCTTCTTCTACGAACCAATCGTAAGAATCTTTTTGAACCTTAATAAGGTTTGGCATTTCTATAAAATCCCCAACTTTAGAAAAGTCCTTACGTGAAGCTTTTTCATGTTTAACTTCTTTTAACTTCAAAAAAATCACCTCTAAAAAAAATTAAGCAGAATAAAATTTATTTTCTAATAAAAAAGTCCTTCTTAAAATAACTCAGATAAAAAACAAATAACGAACTTAAAAGTTGTCTGCTCTTTTCAACTAAAAAAATTCGTCTTCTGGTAAATTTTAATTCCTCTTTTTTATCTTTAAATAATCTCTTGATTTAAAAATTAGCGCAATTACACTAGTTTAATCTACAATATTTATATTTTACCATAGAAAAACCATCTAAGTCAATAGATTTTCAAGCTTTTTTCGAAAAAATGTTGATTTTTTTTCAAATTAATGCTATAAAGTTATAAAGGAGGCTTGTATTATGTTATATGAAAGTGAAGAAAAAGAATTAGAAGTAGTTTCAGGAACAGGTAAAGAACTTGATATTTCCCCTGTTTATGACCATATAAAATTAGATAAACCTTCTAATGTTGATAAAAAACAAGAAATAATAGTACCTAAAGCTATAAAAAAAGACAACAAAGAAACTAACAAAAATGAAGAAAAAGAAGATCAACAAGAAGATTCAAATACTACAGAAGAAAAAAATACTAATACAAATAATTAAAAACGAAAACATAAAAATTAAACTTAAAAATAATTAACCATAAAAAAAAGTCAAAAATCTTAAGTTTATTTGAGATTTTTGACTTTTTTTTACATAAAGGAAAAATAACACTTTAATATATTTTTATTATATCATAAAAGTTATTTCTATTTTATATAAAGTAATAGTCTAGAGCCATCATAATCATCAGCATCACTCGAAATATTAGTACTACGACAACTTGGTGTATCACCGTAAACATGATCACCACCTCGACCAACTCTTTCGCTATTTTTAAAAGACTCTAATATCCATTCCCAATGGCATCCCAATAAATCATACACCTTATTTATTACATCAATCGTCGATTTTCCTGTTACTTTTTCTTTATTCTTCTTGGTTTTATCATATTCTGTTCCTATTGTTGTTCCTGTTTTTTGCATCCATATCATCATTGCATCATATTGACTTCCCCACATCATACTACTTTCTACACTATCTAACCCACTATCTTTTGCCATTGTTCTCTGTTTTTTATACAATCCATACCAACTCTTTGTATCAATTTGAGAAGCATCTGCTGTTATAGTATTATTATCTGCTACTGATGCATTTTTTGATACTGCAAATTTACTTGTTTTATCTATTCCTGTTTCATATCTTCCTACATAAAATCCGCCATATTTCGCCACACTTTTCACCATATTATTATACTCATCTTGCATATCTTTTCCAAATTCTTTTGCATCACTATAATTTCCTGCCAAATTATAACACTTTGCATCATAATCTGTTCCTACTATTGTATCTAATAATGCAGATTTATCACTATCACTTCCAGTTATTAAACTTGGTTCTCTATAACTTGTTGTTCCTACACCATAAGATGACATTACTGCTTGACTTCCTTTTGCCTTACTTAAATCATATAATATTCCTTCATAATTTGTTGTTGAACCTTCTTGCAATTTTGCCATTGGTGTATAATATTCATTATTATCTGTTCCCTGTGCTACTTTTATTTTTGTTTTTTCTTCCTCTTTCGTTCCTGTATATATCGCATCAGATACTGGCACCCATACAAATTCATTTCCATTTTTATCTATTACTACTAATCCTGTATCTATTTTTTGTTCATCTGCTACACTTGACACCTTAAATCCTCTTGGGATTATTGCCTCTTTATTTACTGTACTTGTATTATCTACATATTTTGTCATTTTTGGTAATTCTGTTGTTAATTTAGATACATCTGTAACTGTCTCTATTGTTTCATACTCCATCATATTTTCCATTGCTGCCATTTGACTACTTTCTTTATCTTGTGCATTCTTTTGTGCATCTTTTGTGCTTGTTGCTTTACCTAGTATTCCATCTTGACTTGATATCATGCTTATTGTTATACCCGCCAATATTAGTAAAACAATTATTGTTATTACCAACGCTATTAGTGTAATTCCATGAACTTCTTTTACATTACACTTCATTTTTTGCATCCTCCTATTTCATTTCTTTTCATTAGTTTTTATTTTCAATATATATCATATTATAAAACAAACCGTTTTACCTGTCAATAAAATTTAATTATTGTAAATTTCTTATATTTTAATATAAATTCAAACAAAAAAACAGGCAAAATTAATTTCTTTCACCTGTTTTACTTTATTTCCTACTTTTTCTCAAAACTACATACAATTATGCTCATATCATCTTTTATCTTTCCAACAGTATTGTCTATTGCCTCATTTATTATTATATCTGCAATCTTTTGTGGTATATTATCTTCTATATCTTCTAATAAATATTTAATCCATAATTCCTTATTTTTATATTCTATATTAGAATCTATAATACCATCACTACACATTACCATATACTCTCCACCATTTATATCCATATCGAAAACATCTTTTCCACTATTTCCAATAATACCTGCTGGTAGACTAAGTGATTTTACAATTTGTACTCTTTTTTTATTCTTTATATATGTTGGACATGCACCATTTTTTATAAACTCAATATTTCCTTTATATAAATCAACTATAGCTATATCGATAGTTGCAAAAACATCTTCTCCAACATTTAACAAATTAGTATTTATCAAATCAATTGACGTATCTTTATCAAATCCAGAATTAAGTAATCTACTAAGCATTTTAATAACTATTTGACTACTTCTTCTTGCAGCTGTTCCATTTCCCATTCCATCACTAATAGCAATTAAATATTTTCCATCTCTAAGTCTTTGTTTTAACAAGCTATCCCCAGAAACAGAATTATTATCTTTTATCTTTGTTGCATATCCTACCTTAAGCTCATACAAATCATCTGATATAAAATTATATCTTGTATATTCCTCTTCTTCGATATATTTTCTACTATTAATAATAATCTTCTCATTTAAAACTTTACTTAAAGCTTTCTTCGTTATCTCTTCTTCATCTAAAGTATCATTTTTCTTGATGTAAATTTCTCCAATAAATCTATCGCCTTTTTTTCTTGTTATAGTTAATCCCCAAACTGTAAGTTCTCTCTGTTTTAATAGACTTATTATTTGTTCTTTTTCTTCATAATATTTTTCTTCATTTTTGATTTCAACTTTTATATCTTCAGCAAGTTCAGAAATAACTTTAGATACACCTTTTAATTGATTACTTGTATTTTCTTTTTCTTTTTTTATTTTTTTATCTAAAATAAAATTCATTTTACTTACTTTGTATGAAGAATTTATTGCTTCAATCATTCTTGTTATATCATTATGAACTGAATTTTCTTGTTTATCAAAACCGACAATATAATTATTATTTTTAGCAAATATTCCAAGTAAATCATTTTCTCTAATAATCTGTTTTTCTTCTAATGTCTCAAATATTTCTCCAACTATCTTACCTTCAACATCAGACATTGGTTCATATAGCAAATTATCTTTCATATTATCTAAATGATTCAATAACTCTGAGATAAATATTTGTTTATTTTTTTGTCTTATATCAACTTCATCAACAGAAGTTGTTGCTACTTTTTCAAATTCATTTGCCATATCATTTACAGCATCTGAAACTTCTTCTAATTTATTTATTGTTTCTCTACTTCTATCTAATCCTCTTGTTATATTTGTAGGTAAAAATTTATTGTCTCCAATTATATTTTCAATATTTAAGTTTATATTTTGTGGCACTGCTAAAAGCGCTAATCCCGCTATTAATATCTCCTTAAATAATATTAGATTTTGAACTCCACCATTTGATGCAAAAACTAATATTACATCTCCCAATATAAATCCTACAATTACTCCTATCTTTCCTAGCTTACTTAAAACTCCTGCAATCATTCCAGATATAGCATATGCAGCAATTACCATTGGATCACTTCCTGCAATAATTCCTAATGTAATTCCAATTGATACTCCTGATGTTGTACCAATTAAAATTCCATTTTTCCAACCTAAAACTAACACAATAAATATAGATAATATATTTCTAATAGAAAATCCTATTACACTTATATCTCCAAAAGCACAAACTGCAATAGATAATAACAAACTTCCACCAATTACCTCTTCAATAGAAAATGCTTTTATTCTATTAAATTCTGTTATAACTGTAATTGAATTTACAAATATTTTATAAAATACAGCTACAATTATTGCCATTGATATTGCAACAAATACATCATATAACATAAAATTTGTACATACTATCTTTACAACTTGAACTATCAATGTTGAATAAAAGATTCTTTTTGCAAGTTTAACTTTTTCATTTCTTCCTTCTTCATTATATTTTGGTTGAAATACAAGAAAACTTACAAAAAATATTAATAAAGTAACTATATAAGTTACAATAGAATTATATCCACATCCTACAATATTTCCAATTAAAGCAAATAATAAAACCATTATAACCGGTATCTCATTTGCAACAACAGCTGCAATTATTGCCAAACTAAATGGAGATACTTGTTGTCCCATCCCTATCATTGAAACCATAAACGTTATTATATACAGCAATATGTATTTTTTAGAAAATGCATTGGCTAATATACTTTTTTTGCTTCTTGTTTCTTCTTTTGTATCAATTCTTCCATCATCAGGTATATTCTGAAACATTCTATTATCACCTCTCAACTTTTTTCAATAGCTATATTTTAATACTTGTCCTTAGATTTTTTTGTCTTTTTTAGTATGCTATCATAAAAAGTTTTCTACATATATTGACCTTTAATACTTTCTTTATATATTTTTTCTTTTGCTTTTATTTTTTGCGCCTTCTATTTTATTATAAAATGTCGAAAAATTCAATATTTTTTGAGTAAAAAATTCTTATAGTTAGATATTATACAAAAAAGAACATATATAAAACAAATTTATATACATTCTTTACTTTTGTTTATTTTAAATTACATTTTGAAAAAAGCATATCTATAATTATCTTTATCTAAAACCTTACTTTTTATAGAATTTCCCTCATATATATCATTTAAAGGTATCTGAAAATTTATCCACGATGAAAACCTTTCATTATTATTATTCTTTATATTTATTTTAAATCTTATTTTTGCATTAATATCTTCTATACTTATGCCTGCTGATTTCAAAATCTTTCCATCAAAAGATACATTATCTCTATCTGTAATTTTATAATCATTTTTTAAATCTTGATTTATATACTCTAAAGTTATCGGATTAGAACAATCTGTATAAAAATTAGGTTCATTGTAATCCGCTTCTTCATTCTCCTTATTAGTATATACTATATCAAAATCTATCCTATCATTATAATTATAATCTGATAATGTTTCTTTACTTCCAAATCCCATTAAATTTTTATATCTCAAACTTTGCTTACCTAAATTTGATGATGTTACTATTTCAATATTGTCAATAAATAGCTCACTTATAGTATTTTCTTTTGTAAGTTCTTGTTCTTTATTTTTATTATTTATATATATTGCTATATCTGTATATTGATAAACACTTAAACTACTTACATTCTTATTTTCACTATTATCTATTGCATTTGCATTGCTACATAAGATAATTTTATCTATATTAAAAATCTTATTTTCATTCGAAGATACTATTTTTTCTCCAAATTCTGAAAATTCTTTATTGGCTCTATAATTTTTTATTATTTCTCCCCAAATAAATAATAAAATAATAAATATTATCAAACATATTGGTATAGACTTTTTATAATTAGTAAAAATCTTATTTAAAATTTTTTTCATATTTATCCTTTTCTATAATTTACTATATAAATATTGCATATAACTAAATACTTTATTACACCAGTTTTCATCACTTGCATATCTAATATTTACTGATGGTATAGTTTTTCCATTACAATAGCTTCCTGTTGCAATAACTTCTTCTGTTATTTTAGTTCCTGAATCATTTAAGTAATTTTGTGCTAAAGCTTTAGCTACAGTTTCTATACATTCTTCGTATGTTGTAAAAGTAGCTGCTGAATTATATGGATCTCTATCATAAGCAGCAAATCCAAATAAATTAAATTTTTCAGTCGCTAATTTCGAGGTTCCCCATGCGCTTTCATGTATTCCAATTGACGCTAAAAATACTCCATTTATTTTATATTTCTGTTCCATATTATAAAATACTTCTGCATTATTTTGAAATATATTATTTTTATCAGAAGCATTATTAGTAAATATTGTCTTATAATCGCTTAATGTTAATCCACTTACTTTTCCTACATCCATATCTATATTAAGCCCTGCTTGCAAAGTGGCAATTCTATTTTTTTCTTTAATTTTAGGAGTAACTGCCTCTGATGTTAATTTATTTTGCATTATATATCCTTCATATGTATCATATTTAACTTTTGCCCATTCTCCAATAACATCTTCTAGTGTAACATCTAAATATCTTTTTATATTATAAACAGTTTCTGAATCATTACTCATATCTTTTTTTATATCATTTGCTTCTAATAAGAACATTTTATCCCCAATATGTACATTATATGTTGCTAAAAATTGTGATGTACCTACATTTATTTTTTGTGTTATTGGTTCTAGTTCAACTATTTCTTCAATAATTTTTTCTGTTGATAATTTATCATCCTGGTATTCCTGAAGCGCAGTAACTTTCTTTTTTCCAACAACTCCCTCTTGGACAACTTTTTCCTCTCCTAAAGGTAAATTACTCGCATCTTCTTTAACAGTTTCAAATCCAATCTCTCTTTCTTCATTTACTAATCTTCTATTAGATAATGTATTATCTAACATTACTTGTACTAAGTCAACTTTTTCTTCATTTGCTTCAATCTTAATTTCTTTTATTTCATTTTCATCTTTTTGATTAGTTGCAAAAATCACATTTTTAAAAAAAGCAATAAGAGATGCAACTATAATAACAAAAACGAAAAGCCACATTAAGCTGAATCTAACAACTTTGCCTTCATTTCTATCATTCATAATTGCACCTCCTATCTTTAGTTACATTTTTACAATCCTGTATATGTTATATCATATCTCTTCCTTGCTGTCAATGTAATCATTTAACAATATTTTTAATACTGCCATTATAGGTACAGATAAGAACATTCCTAACATTCCAAAATAAGCTCCTCCTATAGTAACTGCTATTATTACAAGTAATGGACTAATTTTTAGAGAGTCTCCTACTATTTTAGGATTTATAATATTTGCATCAATTTGTTGTAAAATTATTACTACTATAAGCATAATTATTGTTTGAGAAACTCCACCAGTCATTAACGTTATTATACCAGATATTGTAACTGCAATTATAGCACCAAAATATGGAATCATATTAAATAAACCAATAAATGCTCCTAGTAAAATTGCATATTTTACACCAATTATTTTCATTGCAATTGACACAAGCACCCCAACAATTATTGCATCAACAAATTGACTTTCTATAAATTTAAAAAATACTACATTTGAATCATTAAAATATTTTTCAACCCAGTTGAATGTTTCTGGTTTCAAAGTAACTTTTAGTAGTCTTCTAAAATATTTTAATATTTCATCTCTTTCTGCTAAAATATACACAGAAACTACAAATGATACAAATACATCAAATATCCCTCTAGTTATATTCCATGCACCTTGTATATAACCATTTATATTTTCCAAGTTTAAATATTGTCTTAAATCTATATTCTGAACTTCTTTTAATGCATTATATAAATTTTCATTTTTAAAGAATGAATCCTCCGGTAAATCATTATATAATTTTATAACCTTAGTATAGTAATTTTGGAAGTTTGATATAAATTCATTTATACTTTCCAAAAGTACTGGCCAAATAACATTAACAAGAATAACCACTATTAAAACTATTATAAAATATGTTACTATAATTCCAAACTTTCTATAATTTTTTTTCAAAATTTTATTCTTTGATTTTTTAAATGCCTTTTCAACCTTTCTCTCTGGTATATAAACCAAATATGCAACTAAAATTCCTAACAAAATAGGTGATATTATTTTTAAGAACCTTCCTATTATGCCACTTAAAAAACCAACACTATCTATAACTTTATAAATAATAATTATAACTGTCGCAAGTGCTATACAAAATACCCATGTCTTTTTATGACTTCTTATTTCTTCTTTCATTTCAAATCAATCTCCAATCCAATAGGGCAATGATCACTCCCCATTATTTCTGTATATATTTTTGCTTCTTTAATCTTTTTACTAAGCTTATTAGAAACAATAAAATAATCAATTCTCCATCCTATATTTTTCTCTCTAGCTCGTCCCATATAAGACCACCAACTATATTCTACCTTTTCAGGATAAATACATCTATACGTATCTGTAAAACCCGCTCCTAAAAGCTCTGTCATTTTTTCTCTTTCTTCATCAGTAAATCCTGCATTTTTTCTATTAGTTTTAGGATTTTTTAAATCTATTTCTTCATGAGCTACATTTAAATCTCCACACATTATAACTGGTTTTATTTTGTTCAATTTAAGTAAATAATTTCTAAAATCGTCTTCCCAAACTTGTCTATAATCTAATCTCTCTAATCCTCTCTTTGAATTTGGTGTATATACATCTACCATATAAAAATTATCAAATTCTAAAGTTATAACTCTTCCCTCTTTATCATGTTCTTCAATCCCAATTCCATAACTCACGTTTAATGGTTCTTTTTTAGTAAATATAGCTGTTCCCGAATATCCTTTTTTCTCTGCATAATTCCAGTAACTTTTATATCCTTTAAAATTTAACTCCACTTGTCCTTCTTGGCACTTACTTTCTTGAATGCAAAATATATCAGCATTTGCCTGATTAAAAAAATCCTCAAACCCTTTATTTATACATGCTCGTATTCCATTAACATTCCACGAAATTAATTTCATATACTCCTCCATTATTTTTTCAAATGTATTATACTAAAAGTTTTTATATATGTCAAAAAACAAGTGCAAAATTTATTTTACACTTGTTTAATATCTTTATTATTTATTTTCCAACTTCAACAGGTAAATACTTTACACCCCATCTTAACGCTTCTGCATGAGAACTAACATAGACATCTATTCTATTTCCTTTTATTGCTCCTCCTCTATCTTCTACAACATATTCTTTACCATTTATAATTAGTTTAGTTCCAAAAGATAAATTAGATGGTGCTGCAACTGTTCTACCTTGAGTAGCTTTTGTTCCAGATGCAGTATAACCGTTCGCATGTCCTCCACAACATTTTGCACAAGCACAATAAGCTGTTACCTTATATACTTTAACATTTCCAGAACCAGAATCACTATTTCCATTATCAGATGTTCTAGATACATTCATCGCTCTTGAAGTTGTTCTAGCTTGAACTCTTACAATTCTACTTACAGGTTCTCTTAATACTTCTTCTGAAATCGCATTTCTAGAGATTTCAACATCATTTTGATATTTTACTTTATAAGTAACTTTTTTTAATCCTTCTTGACCTTCTCTTAATACCTTATTTTTAGTATTAGTCTCTCCATCTGAAATATCTTTTGTTATAGTTTCAAAAGGTATAGCTTCCTCAACAACTTCTATTTTTTCTGTTATTGTATTATAAGCTTGAAGTAATGAATCCAATGTTGTTTCTACTCCACTTTCAGATACTTTCGCTACCTCTATCTCTTGTTCATTTTTATTTGTTATTTTAATTTCCTTTGTTTCTGTAATTTGACCATTTATATCTGGTATTACTTTTTCATCTTTTTCTAATATTATATTATTATCAGCTAATATTTCTGAAATAGTAGTTTTGGATGTTAAAACCGTCATTTCATATCCATCTGACAATGTTATTTTAACACTATTTATTTTTGTTGCTACTCCCATTACTCCTGCTCCAGAAAGTAAAATTAGTATTACACATAAAAATATTATTCTTATTACGGAAAAAGGCTTTTTTGTTCTTTTTTTCATAAAAAATCTAATTCCTCCTTTAATAATTGTCTCGATTATATATCAATTTTTTCCATTTGTCAAATATCTTTTTTTGTTAAAGATTTGTCCAAAATTGTTGATATCACTATATTATATGTTTTCACTTCTAATTTTATGACAAAATTTTTTTCAAAATTGACTATATTTATTAACCGTAGTATAATATAAATAGAGTTATGCTTACGGCATTCTTCGTTTGGAGGAATGCCAACCTCCAAACAAATAATTTTATGGAGGCGATTCTAATGATTGCAAGAATTGATGCTCAAGGAAGGATTTCACTATTAAATAACGCTGTTAAATATATGAATTTAACTCGTTCACATATTGCTTATTTTAATATAAGCGAAGATGGCATTATACATGTGAAATTTTCCTTAGAACATGATCTTTTTCCTTTGCACTCACAGCTAGATGAACGGTACAGATTTATTTTACCTGCTTATTTTATAAAAAACGGATATTTTGAAAGAAATTCTCAAATCAAAGTAACTATTTTAAGCAAAAATGAAATCGAAATCTCTCATCTTTCAAATTTAACATCTTGTGTTTTTTGTGGTGTAAAGCTAAAGGATTGTTTTTTCACATTTCAAAATCAGAAAATCTGTTTAAAATGTGTTAAATCTTTTGCAAATGCATTAAAAGAAAATGGCTACCTTTAAAGGCAGCCATTTTTCTTTTTTGTTTAATTCAATTTTTCATTTTTTAATACAAATATTTTTGTGGATTAACTGTATTATTATTAATTCTTATTTCAAAATGTAAATGTGGTCCTGTTGAATTTCCGGTAGAACCAACTGTAGAAATTACATCTGCTACTTTTACTTCATCTCCCACTTTAACCTTAATTGAACTACAGTGTCCATACCAAGTCTCAACACCATTACCATGGTCTATTCTAACTAATTTACCGTATGAGCCATTTGTAGATGCATATACAACTTTTCCAGAAGCAGCAGCTTTAATTGCAGTTCCAGATTTTGTTGCAATATCAAGTCCAGTATGAGTAGATCTTCTTCTTGAACTTGATTCTCCATATCTAGATGTTATCATTCCATTAACTGGTAAAACACCTAAATTAACACCATTAACTATAGCTAAAGCATTTTCTTTTTCTTCTTCTTTAATTAACTCATCTACTTTGCTTTCTACATTTGTTGTTGCAATCTCAATATTATCTATTGAAATATCTTGTATATCTTCTTTATATTCTTCCAAAATTTGTAAATCCAATTCTAAACTATTTCCATCATATTCTGATTTTATTTTATTTACAACTTCTTCTGCTTCATCAAATGTTTCAACTAAAGCTTCGCACTCATTATTAAGTGCTACTATATAATATTTATATGTTATTGTCGTGTTATTATCCTTTACATTTTGTATTATTTCATTTAAATTTTCTTTATTATCTCTTTTTACAAGTTTTAATCCATAAGTTAATTCATTTTTTAAAGAAACATTATCAATATTTTTTCCTTCTTGATTAATTATTTCTTTCTCAATTAAATTTGTTAATTCATCTTTATTTTTTATATATCCTACGTGTTCTCCTGCAATTGTTACTTGATATAAAGGTTTATATTTTATTAATATCATCGCGGTTATTAATATAAAACCAACTATAATTATACTCAAAACTTTTGCCATTTCTTTAGTAATAAATTTCAGTTCTGATTTTAAAATAATATACACTCTCCTTTTTTATTTATAGATTTATATCTATATTTTTTCACGCGACCTTATTATTATACCATATTTATTAATTTTTTGCAAATTTTTGTTGATTTTCCATTTTTAAAATCTCGAAAGTGCTTCATATTTCAACCAAAATCAAATCTTCACCAATACACTTTATTTTACTCCACTCTATAACAATATCATTGCTTCCAGAAAAAAAATTTACTAATTTGTTAGTTCCTCCTGGTACAATAATAGATGTTATTTTTCCTGTCTCTAAATCTGCACAAACATCTTGTACAAAGCCTAATCTTCTGCCATCTGTTATATTAATAACTTCTTTCTTTTTAAAATCTAAGCCCTTATCCTGCATTTTTATCACCTATTATATATATATGAAAGAAAAACATAAATATCATCTTATTTATATAATCTTTTTATATGATTAATAGCACTTTTTTCCAGTCTAGACACCTGTGCTTGCGATATTCCAATCTCTTCAGCAACTTCCATTTGTGTTCTTCCATCAAAAAACCTTCTCATTATAATATCTTTTTCTTTATCATTCAATTTTTTCATAGATTCTTTTATAGTTATATTCTCAGTCCAATATTCATCTGTATTTTTAGTATCTTTTACCTGATCCATTATATAAATATTTTCTGCTCCATCATTGTAAATTGGTTCTTGTAAAGATACAGGATCTTGTATAGCATCCAAACTCATTCCTATATCTTCTTTACTTACTCCTAATTCTTTTGCAATTTCATTTATATTAGGTTCTCTACCTTTTTCTTTTATAAATTTATCTCTGTATTGTATTGTTTTATAAGCTAAATCTCTTATAGATCTACTTACCCTTATACTATTATTATCTCTTAAATATCTCCTTACTTCACCAATTATCATAGGTACTGCATACGTACTAAATTGAACATTTTGAGATAAATCAAAATTATCAATTGCTTTAATAAGACCTACACAACCTATTTGAAATAAATCATCAGCCTGCTCTCCTCTTCCTAAAAATCTTTGTATAACTGAAAGCACTAATCTTAAATTTCCATTTATAAACTTTTCCCTAGCATCTTCATCTCCATCTTTTACTTTAATTAATAATTCTTGTTTTTCTTCATTTGATAGTACAGGTAATTTAGAAGTATTTACTCCACATATTTCCACCTTATTTATCAAATAAAAAACCTCCTTTAGAAATAATATTAATTACATTATTTCCAAAAAAGGTATTTTTATTCTTTTCAGTTATTTTGATTATTTATTAAAATTTTCTAAAAAAATCATTTTAATACAATTTTTTCACACAAAATTCACAAATAAATAGTAATATTAAAATGAATTATTCAAATAATATTTATACGGAGGTAAAAAAATGGAAAATAATCAAAGTAATTTTAAAAATATTTCAAGTTTTTCAGAAAAAGAAAACAAATCTAACCTAAAAAACAGTATCCTTATTCCATTCTTAAGTGGTGTTTTAGGTTGTTCACTAGTTGTCGGAACATGTTTTGGAGTTCCATCTATAAAATCTAAAATTGTAGGAAATAATAATTCAATAAAAACTAGTTCATCTGTAAATGAATCATCAAACTCAGGAACAGTAGATTTTGTTTCTTTGAATAATTATTCAGACACAGCAGTTTACGCATCAAACAAAATATTACCATCAATTGTTGGAATTCAAGTTACTTATAATGTAAAATCAAACATGTCATCTTATTACTATAGTCTATTTGGTGGTATGCCTTCTGACTCTACATCTACTGCCTCAGCATCAGGTTCTGGAATAATAATTAGTGAAGACGGATATATATTAACAAATAATCACGTTGTTGCAACATCTTCATCATCAACATATTATGATATTTCTGATGCTACTTCCATAAAAGTAACTTTATATGGAGATTCAAATCAATATGATGCAACAATTGTTGGTAAAGATTCACAAACTGATTTAGCAGTATTAAAAATTGATAAAAATGGACTTACAGCTGCTGAATTTGCAGATTCTAATAGCATAAAAGTTGGAGAATTTACTATGGCTGTTGGAAATCCTTTAAATTTAGGTACAACTATAACTTGTGGTGTGGTTAGCGCAATAAATAGAGAAGTATCAGACGAAGATGGTAATTCATTTACATGTATTCAAACAGATGCAGCAATAAACTCTGGTAATAGTGGTGGAGCATTAGTTAACAGTCAAGGACAAGTAATAGGAATTAATACTATGAAAGTTTCAAGTACAGGTGTAGAAGGAATCGGATTTGCTATTCCTATAAATTCTACTACTGAGATTACTAATGAACTTATAACTTACAATAAAGTAAGAAGACCATATATTGGAGTTTCAGGAAGAAATATAGATGAAGCAACTGCTAAAAAATACAATTTAACAGTTGGTGTTTATGTAGTTTCTGTTGAACAATATTCTGCTGCTGAAAAAGCTGGAGTACAAACTGGAGACGTTATAACAAAAATTGATGATACTGAAATAAAAACAATGGATGAATTAAACAACATAAAAAATAAACATTCAATTGGAGATCAAGTAAAACTTACTATTAATAGAAACGGAAGCGAAAAGCAATTAACCTTAACTTTAGGTGAATCAAACGCAAACTAAACATACAATCATTTCACATTTTATTCACAGAATGAACAAATTTATAAGTTATATTATATATAGTTAGTAAAAAGAATTAAAACTAACTAATAAACATCCCCTTTTATTTTCAAAAAAGAGAAGCTTACCGCTTCTCTTTTTGTATATTATAGAAATTTTATATTTTATTTTCGTTATCGTTTTGATTCACCTATATCAATAATTAAAAATTACTTTAAAAAATAACTAAATCAAATTCACTTGTATAATCTTTGTTTCCATATGGATAAACTAAATATAAATTACCTTTTTCATCCATAAAGAATTCTGTTGTATTACTTATTCCATATATTTTTTCATCATATTCTCTTACATACATATTATATCCAAGTTCTGATAATTGTTCATTTTGTTTCTTCTTTTCCTCAATTTCTTGTTTTATCTTTTTGTTAGCTTCGCTTTCAGTAACCCCTTTTAAATCTAGAAAATCCCTTAATGTTTCTTCTTTATTTTCCTTTATATTATAGTTATAAGTTTGAATAAGAACTCTTTGTGAATTTTTTCCCTCTTTAAGCTCAGCCTTAATAACCAATGATAAAATATCTTGTACTATATAAGCTTTATAACTAACAGAAAAAACTTCATTATTATTTAAATTTTTAGCAATTATATCTTCTGTTTTAGTTTTGAATATATTATTTATATCTGTGGTATATTTATACGTTATATTATTATTCAAATTTATATATGGTAAATTAACATTTAACGTATAATTATCACTTTTCTCAGTGTTACTATATCCACAATAAACATAATCTTCATTTTCATTTATTTTTTTATAATTACCATTCGAATTATTTACTAGTTTATTATCAAAAATAGAATTAAAATTAGCTTTAAGTTCATTATATTCTTCTTCTTTTAATTCCTCTTTTGTATTTATACCAAATATAATACCTAATTTTTCTTCTCTATAATATTGATAATATAAAGCAATTCCAATAGCAATCAAACAAAGCACTATTATCATAAGAAATATTAACTTTCTTGTCTTATCTATTGGTATTTTATTTATCTTTTCTGGTTTCATCCTAATCCTTTCTATTCCATTACAGTTTTCTCATACTTTCTTCTCTTAAATAGTTTATTTACTATTAAATTAATCTTTATTTTTATCTTTTCAAACCAATTAAGTTTACTAATTACCATTGGTAAATTATTTTTTTCACTAACTACACCTATATTTTCCAAATCAATATCTAAATCATTATAAACATAAATTTCTTTTTCTTCACTTTCTTGTGGTAATTCTTCTTCCCAAAATTTATTTGCAATCCATGCTAAAATAGAATATGTTTTGGGATTTAAATTTTGTTCTTCTAAATTTTTATCTTTAGATAGTTCAGGCATATATGTTGCATCAGCTTTACTTCTTATTAGTTCAACAAACTCCATAGGCAATTTTGCTAATTTTTCTTCATCATCAACTAATCTAAGAGCTGCAATAACCTCAGAATATACTTTCTTCATATCTTCTTCCACATCTATTCCTCCATTGTATCTTATTTTAATATAAAGTAAAAAAATTGACAATAGTTTTACTTAAATATATACAATAAATAAATTATTAATATAACTTCTAAAATGAAAATTACAGGCATGCCTATTGTAAACTTTTTCTTTTGAGTCTTATGTCTAAATACATATATTCCTGCTATTGTACCTATTCCACCGCCCAAAATTGTAAACATAAACAACGTATTTTCTGGAATTCTCCATGAACCTCTTTTTGCCTTCCATTTATCTAATCCCATAGCTAAAAATCCAATTATATTAACTGCTAACAAATATATTATTATATTTTTTATTCCTATTGTTTTTAATATTTCCATTTTCTATCCTCTCTTAAATCATCAGAAAAATTTAGTCTATATGATTTTTTCATATAGACTACATTCATTAAACTATTTTATCTCCAAACTTTTCTCCTGCTAATATATGATAATGTAAGTGCATAACTTCTTGTCCTGCGTCTTTTCCACAATTTACAATTACTCTATATCCACTCTTATCAAATCCTTTATCTTTTGCTATTTTGTTTATAGCTTTATGAATACTCCATACATACTTTTCATCTTCTTCACTAAGCTCAGCTAAAGAATTTATATGTTTTTTAGGAATAACTAATATATGAATTTTAGCAACTGGATTTATATCATAAAATGCATATACATACTCATCTTCATATACCTTATTTGATGGAACTTCTCCTTTAATTATTTTACAAAATATACAATCTTCCATAATATAACTCTCCTATTCTAAAATAGCTTTTATTCTTCTTACTCCTGAAGAACTAGATTCTTCTTTTTTAATTATGAATTTACCTAATTCTTTAGTATTTTTAACATGAGGTCCACCACATACTTCAGTTGATACATCTCCAATTTTATATACTATAACTTCATCTCCATATTTATCAATAAACATTGCTTCTGCACCCATATCTATAGCTTCTTGTTTAGTCATTTCCAATCTTTCAACAGGAATTGCATCTTTAATCCACTTATTAACTAATTCTTGAACATTCTTCTTTTCCTCATCTGTCATTTTAGCATCATGAGAAAAGTCAAATCTCATTCTTTCAGCAGTAATGTTACTTCCTCTTTGATGTACATGGCTTCCCAAAACTTGTTTTAAAGCAGCGTTCAATAAATGTGTAGCTGTATGATATTTAGTTTCCATTTCACCTGTTGAAGCAAGTCCACCTTTAAATTTTTGTTCAGCTCCTGCTCTTGATTTTTCTTGGTGTTCTTTAAATAATTTATTAAATTCTTCTATATCTATTGTCATATTATTTTCACTTGCTAAATCTTTTGTAACCTCTGGTGGAAAACCATAAGTATCATATAATCTAAATACAATCTTTCCTTCTACTTTATCTTTTCCCTCTAGTTTCAATCTATTTATTTGCTTATTAAATTCTTTTTCTCCGTGATTTAATGTCTTAACAAATTTATCTTTTTCTTCTAGTATAGTTGATTTTATAACATCTTTATTTTTTTCTAAATCTGGATACATTTCTTTTAGATTTTCCACATTTAGTTCAATTAATGTTGATATTTCACTTAAATCTATTTGTAATTTATTCATATGTCTAATCATTCTTCTTATTAATCTACGAAGAACATAACCTCTATCTAGGTTGCTTGGTCTTCCTCCATCACAAATAATCATCATACTTGCCCTTAAATGTTCTGCTATAATTCTTCTACTACTCAAATTATCTTGTTTTTGTAATTCTTCCAATTTTTGCATTATTGGTTTGAATATTTCTGTATCATATGGGGTTTCTTTTCCTTGAAGTAACATATTTACTCTTTCAAGTCCAAGTCCTGTATCAACATTTTTTTGTTTTAATGGTGTAAGTTTTCCTGTTTCATCTTTATAAAACTCCATAAAAACATTATTCCATATTTCAACATATTTTCCACAATCGCAATCTGGATTACATCCTTCAGAACATTTAGGTTTACCTGTATCATAAAACATTTCTGTATCTGAGCCACAAGGTCCTGTTTCTCCTGCAATCCACCAATTATCTTTTAAGAAATATATTCTTTCTTTTGGTACTCCTGCTTCTTCCCATAACCTTGCTGAAACTTCATCCTTTGGTAAATCATCATTTCCACCAAAACATGTTACTGATATTTTCTCAGCTGGAATTTCTAATTCTTTAGTTAAAAATTCCCAACTCATTTTAATAGATTCTTCTTTAAAATAATCTCCTAAAGACCAATTTCCAAGCATTTCAAAGTATGTTAAATGTCTATTATCTCCAACCTCATCTATATCATTTGTTCTTATACATTTTTGATAATCCGTAAGTCTTGTTCCCTCTGGATGTTTTGCACCTAAAAGATATGGCACTAATGGTTGCATTCCAGCAGTTGTAAACAATACAGAAGGATCATTTTCTGGTATCAAAGGTGCTGACGGAATCACTTTATGATTATGTTTTTCAAAAAAATTCAAATATTTATTTCTTATTTCAATTGCATTCATTACTTTTCCTACTTTCCTTTATTCTCTTTAACTAGCACGCTAATTATACACCATTTTCTGTTATTTGTATACATTTTTTTAAATTTTCTATAGCTCTATCTGCTAATTTTCCATATTTAATTTTTTTATCTTTTATTCTTTCCTCTAGCCCAGGTATTATCCCAAAATTTGCATTCATTGGTTGAAACTTTTCATTTGGAATTGACACATATTTAGATAGTGCTCCTATCATCGTATATTCATTAAATTCAATTTTTCCTCTACCACTAAATTTATTAGCGGCATTAATTCCTGCAATTAAACCAGAGGAAATAGATTCAACATATCCTTCAACACCTGTTATTTGCCCTGCAAAATATATATTGTTATTCTTTTTTAAATTATATGTTTCATCTAACAAAACCGTAGAATTAATGTATGAATTTCTATGCATAACTCCATATTTAACAAAATCAGCATTTTTAAGTCCTGGAATCATACTAAATACTCTCTTTTGCTCTCCAAATTTTAAATTCGTTTGAAAACCAACTAAATTATAAATAGTTGCATTCGAGTCATCTTGTCTTAATTGTACTAAAGCATATGGTCTTTTTCCAGTTCTTGGATTATCAAATCCTACTGGTTTTAATGGTCCAAATCTTAATGTATCAATTCCTCTTTTCGCCATAACTTCAATAGGCATACAACCTTCAAATATCTCTCCCTTTTCAAATTCATGTAATTCTACAATCTCAGCATTTACAAGTTCTCTCCAAAATTCTTCATATTCTTCTTTATTCATTGGCAAATTTATATAACTTGCTTCTTGTCTGTCTATTCTTTTTTTCCACTCTTCAATATCTTCGTCTTTTTTCTTTTCTTGCTCATATCTTTCACCATAAAAAGCTATATCAAAATCTATACTTTCTTTTGTCACAATAGGAGCTGCAGCATCATAAAAAGAAAATTTATCTTCTCCTGTTATACTAATAATATCTTTTGATAATCCTTCTGAAGTAAGTGGACCTGTTGCAACTATTACAATTGTATTTTTCGCTAACTCTTCTATATTTTTAACCTCTTCATGTATTATTTCAATTAAAGGATTATTCTCTATTTCTTCAGTTACTTTTTTTGAAAAAATCTCTCTATCTACTGCCAAAGCTTGTCCTGCTGGAACTCTTGTCTCATCTGCAATTTTTATAAGTAAAGAATCTAATATTCTAAGCTCTTCTTTTAAAAGTCCACATGCGTTTGTATGCAAATTAGATTTGAAAGAATTGCTACATACTATTTCTGCTAAATCTTTGTTTGAATGTGCTGCAGAATATTTTTTCGGTTTCATTTCATATAATTTTACTTTTATTCCTCTTTTAGCTATTTGGTATGCTGCTTCACATCCAGCTAAACCTCCACCTATTACAACAATATAATCCATCTAATATCCTTTCTATATCCTTTTTAATAACCACTAGTATATCACAAATTTACTTAATTGTCTATTTACCATCAAACGAAAAAATCCATATTATAAAAAAATCCCAGATTGCTAAACAAACTAGGATTATTAAATCTTATACTAATTTTTCTTTTTTTGGGGATTAAAAAATTCTTACCAAGAACTTCCTCCGCCTCCTCCAGAACCTCCTCCAGAGAAGCCTCCACCTCCTCCACTAGAAAATCCTCCTGAAGATTCACTTGGAGCCGATGACATGGAATTAGATACGCTTCTCATCGTTGTATGCATAAATGAATTAAATCTATAATAATCAAATGCATTCATATCGCTATAATACCAATCAGGTTCTTTCAATGCAATATTTTCAAATTTCTTCATCCATTTATCTGAAATTCCTAAAGCATATGTATATGGTAAAATATTATAAAAATACTCTGGATTCTTTTCCACTAAGGCTTCAAGTTGTTCTTTTTCAGCAGTTTCTAAAAATCTCTTAAAGCCTCTTAATCTACCCATCATTTCAATTCCAAATGGTGTCCTTTTTTCCATTATTTTTGTGTATACCAATAAAACCAAAATACACACAACACCTATCATTGAAGATACAAAAGCAAATTTATCTATTTCAAACAAATCCATACCATATACTAAAGTAGATAATAAAAGACCAATTAAAGTACCAAAAAATCCAATTACTTTCTCCATTATTCCTCCATTTTTTAAAAATAAATATCCAGTTATGCCAAGCCAGAAAATATTGAAAAGCAAACTTTTAACAAAAATTTCTAGTCCAACATTTAATAATATCGGTTTTATAATAATAGTTAAATATATAATTACCATCATTAAAACTGTCCATTTTCTTTTACTTGAAGCTTCTTTATCATACATTCTATAGTTTTCCCAATTATCTTTCATCTTTTCAGAAATTTTACGTATTGTTATATAAAACTTATTATATAAATCATCTGATGTTACAGATTCATCTTTTCCTTTTTCTTCACTTGTATCATCTGACGCTACAGCATTTTCGTCTTTTTCCATAATTTCTTTTAAAGTAGCTTTTCTTACAGTATTATATTTTTTAAATAATCCATTGAAAAATATTCTTTCATATTCATTCTCTCCATCATAATCTTTTAGTTTTATAATTTTAAAATCTTTTTTTGTACTCAAAAAACCTTTAGTCTCAAATTCTTCAATCTTTAGATACTCTTTATCTGCTAGATAGATAAGCAATGAAATAATGCCTTTGTTGTCTACTGTACCTTTATACATATAAGATATTTCAGCACTATTGTATCCTTCTGGCGGATAAAATTCTATTGTTTCTATTACAGGATCATCTTTACCATATGTTCTCCACAATTTGTCAGCAATTAATATAAAAACAAGACACAAAACAAGTAAAACTATATAATAATTATCTACACTTGAGCTACCTATAAAATAACCTTCTGGTAACTCTAATCTAATTGTTAAAGCTTCTCCACTAGATAAAGACTTATTTAAACTTCCATATATAGAATTACCATCTACATTGTATGTCAGATTATCGCTTCCTATAGTACCTCTTCTTCCACTTGAAAATCCTAATAGACTTGCATCAAAAGTTTTAGGCATAGTTATATTAAAAGAAACTTTCTCTATACTTGTATCCCACTCATCTCCAACAATATTAAAATATAATTCATCCTTATCTTTCAATACATCATTTCCTAAATCATATGTATATTTTATTATATACGTTTGCTCTCCTTTTACTGTTTTATTAGCATCTCCTATTTTTATAACTTGATATCCATTAGATTTACTTTTGCTATATTTTTCATTAACCTGTATATTTGATATTTTAGCATGCGTTTTACTTTTACTACCATCAGCTCTTTTCACATTATTAATCATTGGTATCTTTCTAATAATTCCATGCTTTCCAACATTAAAATAAGCAGTTATAGTCTCTGTAATATCATAAGAATTATATTCATTTACTACCATATCCACATTGTAAGAACTTATATAATAATCATAACTTGCCTTAACTTTATTCGGCATTACTATTGATATTATAAAAACCAAAATACAAATTATATATAATTTAATCTTTTTCATAAACATCCCTTCTTTCGTTTATAAATCAACATTTATGTTTTTTCTTTCTTCATCTGTAGTTCTAAACATATCATCAATTCCAATTTTATACATATTAGCAACTATATTATTTGGAAATTTTTGAATAGTTGTATTTAATTTTCTTACTGCACCATTATAATATTTTCTAGAATTTGCAATATCATCTTCTATTTTTACTAATTGTTTACTCAAATCCAAAAAGTTTTCATTTGCTTTTAATTCAGGATAATTTTCTGCCAAAGCAATAATTTGTGGTAAATCATTGCTTAAATTTTCATTTATAGAAATTTTCTCATTTGGTTTCAATGAATCATATAATTTAGATCTAATATTTGTTATCTCCTCAAAAGTACTTTTTTCATGACTTGCATAAGCTTTTACCACTTCAACTAAATTTGGAATTAAATCCCATCTCTTTTTTAAATATATATCCATTGTTGAAAAAGCTTCTTTCACAATATTTTTAAGTCCTACTAATTTGTTATAAGTTATTATGATATATAATAAAATAATGAAAACTATTGCTATCAAAACATATAACATATAAAACAGCTCCTCTCTTCATCTTTAATAAATAAATTATATAAATAATTTTATTTTTTTACAATATTTTTTCAATTAATTGTAGAAATTTTCTTATACCTATATTATAATTCAAATAATTTTATTAATAACATGAGGTAATTATGAAAAAAAGAGAAGAAGTTTACAATCTGTATTGGTATTTTGCTTGTGAAAGACAAAATATATTTATAAAAAAGAAAAATGGAGAACCTGCCCCTTGGACCGATGATCCTATACTTCAAACATATAAATTCTGTAATAGCTATCGCGTAAACGATAGAGTTAGTCAATATTTATTAAAAAATGTAATATATAATGGAAAAACATATTCTAATGAAGATATGCTTTTTAGAATATTGTTATTTAAAATCTTTAATAAAGAATCTACATGGGAACTCTTATTAAAAAGTTTTTCAGATATAACTTTAAAAACATTTAATAGAGAAATGTATTCCAAAACTTTAGAAAATGCAATATCCAACGGCATAAAAATTTATAATGATGCCTATATTAGTTGTGCAAACAAAGCTTTCGGATATGATAGAAAACATGACAATCATTTAGCTTTACTTGATAAAATATTTAATATTGATAAATCTTATATACAAATTCTTAATTCAAAAACAATGGAAAATGCATTTAATATTTTAAAAAGTTACCCTCTAATAGGTAATTTCATGGCATATCAATTAGTTACAGATATAAACTATAGTGATATCGTAGACTGGACTGAAAACGAATTTACAGTAGCAGGACCAGGTTCACTTCGTGGCATAAAAAAATGTTTTATTGATATTGGTAAAATGACAAATGAAGATATAATTAGATATATGTATGAAAATCAAGATAAAGAGTTTGAAAGATTAAATTTAAAATTCCAAAAAATTGGAAATAGACCTCTACAATTAATAGATTGTCAAAACATATTTTGTGAATTAGATAAATATTGTAGACAAGCATTACCAGAATTAAAATCAAATAGAACAAAAATAAAAAAGAAATATGTTCCAACTAGTAAGAAAATAGAATATATCTATCCTCCAAAATGGAATATAGGTCAATAATAAAATTACTGTAAAAAGGTTTATACATAAAAAATACAAAAACTTTTCAATCATTAAATTTAATAAGAAAGAAAGAAAAAAATAATATGAAACCATTTAAAATGTATAAAAGAATATCAATTATCTGCTGTATAATATAGTTTTATCGTTTTATGATCTGACAATTGGTATACAATGTATTGGTACTGATAGATGGGATCATCTAAGAGTTATATTCATACCACTCTTTATTATTTCATTAATAATAATTACAATTCCATCTACTATTAATATAATTAAATTAATCAAGTTAAAAACAAATAATTAGAAAAGTTTGTGTCCTAAAGGCATATACCTTCTCTTCTCTAAATTTTTTATCTTGTTTTGAGGTTTCAAATTGGAACCTCAAAATTAATTTCTAACTCTTTTATCACTAAAAATTCAAACAATAAAAAATTCTCTTTTCTGGAAAGAGAACTTTATTTTTATACAAAAAAACTTATAAACCTTTTACAGTTCATAAGCTGTTATGAAATGGAGCAGGTAGTGGGAATCGAACCCACGTAGTCAGCTTGGAAGGCTGAAGTTCTACCATTGAACTACACCTGCATTTATTTAATTAAAGTTAAGTTTTGGAGCAGGTAGTGGGAATCGAACCCACGTAGTCAGCTTGGAAGGCTGAAGTTCTACCATTGAACTACACCTGCATCATTCTCCTTAACGCATTATCTATTATAGCATCTTTTTTTCATTTGTCAATAGTTTTTTATAATTTTTTTATTTTGGGGACAGTCCTTTTTTGAAAATATTTTCAAAAAAGGACTGTCCCCAAATGTTCTAGTAAAATTTTAATTCCAAGTAAAATTAAAATTCCACCTCCTACAACTTCAGCTTTCTTTTCATATTTATCTCCAAATACATTTCCAAATTTAACTCCTATGATTGAAATCACAAATGTAATTATTGCAATCGCAAAAACTGCAAATATAATATTAACCTCTAAAAATGCAAATGTAATTCCTATAGCTAAAGCATCTATACTAGTTGCTATTGCCAAAATAAACATTGTTTTAAAATCAACATTATCATTCATATTTTCGCTTTCATCACTAAAAGCTTCTTTTATCATATTTATTCCAATGAATCCTAATAAAACAAATGCTATCCAGTGATCAATACTTGTCACTAAGTCTGCAAATGTACTTCCTAGAAAATATCCTATCAAAGGCATTATACCCTGGAAAATACCAAAATATGCTCCTATTATAATAGCTTTTTTCCAACTCATTTTCTTCATAGAAAGTCCCTTACAAATAGAAACTGCAAATGCATCCATTGCAAGACCTATTCCAGTCAATAATATTTCAATTACTCCCATAATATCTCCTATATTCTTTTATATTATAAATATATATTATAACTACTAAATTATAAAAATACAATAAAAAACAATAAATTTATCCAATCAATTCAACTTCCACTTCATCTAAATATTTACTACATATATCTAAATTATATCCTCTTAAACTTATACTTTTCATATCTTTTAATGGATATTTTTTTATAACTTCCACTTTTATTCCTTTAGTAAACCCTCTATCTAGCAAATATCTTCTTACCTTTTTATTACTATTACTAATTTTTACTATTTTGGCAATCTGCCCTGCTTTTAAATTAGACAGTTCTGTTACTTTCTTATATAAAATTCCCATAAAAAATCACCTTTATATAATTTATATAAATATAAAAGTGATTTTATTACTTATTTAAATTTTCATTTTAAAAATCATCTAAAAAACTATGTTTTTCATCTTTTAAATGATATGATATTAAGCTTTCCAAATTAACATCTTTAGCACTATTAAATATATTAATATCAATTTTATCATATTTCTTTCTAAGGTTACTTATCAATTCTTTCATTTCTTGTCTTTTAGAAACTTCATTTTTATCTTTAGCTTTACTTATATCTTCTGTAAATTTACATGCACATTGTATGAAATCTAAACCATTTCTATCTCTCCATCTAATAATGTCTTGTTCTTTAACATAATATAATGGTCTAATAAGTTGCATTCCTTCAACATTCGTACTCTTTAATTTTGGAAGCATTGTCTTAAACTGTCCTGCATATAAAGTACTCATTAAAATTGTTTCTATCACATCATCAAAATGATGACCTAAAGCAATTTTATTACATCCTAACTCTTTTGCTTTTCTATATAAATACCCTCTTCTCATTCTTGCACATATATAACATGGTTTATCCTCTATTCTTACTACACTCTCAAAAATTTCTGTTTCAAACATTGTTATTGGAACATTTAAAAGTTTTGCGTTTGAAACAATCTTTCGTCTATTTTTTTCACTATACCCTGGATCCATAACTAAAAATACAAGTTCAAAATCTCTATCTCCATGTTTTTGAATTTCTTGCATACATTTAGCTAAAAGCATAGAATCTTTACCACCTGAAATACATACAGCTATCTTGTCCTTTTTCTGAATCAAATCATATTCACAAACTGCTTTAACAAATTTACTCCAAATCTCCTTACGATATGTTGTAATTATACTTTTTTCAATTTCTTCATATCTCTCCATATTTTAAATAATTTTTCCTCCTCCAACAACTATATCGTCTAAATAAAATACTGCTGATTGTCCAGGTGTAATTGCTCTTTGAGGTTCATCAAAAACAATTTTTATTTTATCTCCATTTTGCCTTATCTTTGCTTTAGCAGATTTAGATGAATACCTAGTTTTTACTTCAACTTCTAATTCATGAGATATTTCATCAAATAATAATAAATTAATATCTCTTACTTCAACTTCTTTTTTATAAAGTTCTTTTTCTTCTCCAACTATTACTTCATTTCTTTCATTATTAAATCCCAAAACAAATAATGGTACAGGATTTGATATTCCCAAACCTTTTCTTTGTCCTATTGTATAATTGTATAATCCATTATGTTTTCCAAGAACTTTCCCATCTTTATTTACAATATTTCCTTTAATGGGTTTTAAATTAGAATTTTCTTGTAAAAACTTCTTGTAATTACCATCAGGTATAAAGCAAATATCTTGACTATCAGGTTTATTTGCAACCAATAATTCATTTTCTCTAGCTATTTGTCTTATTTCTTCCTTGCTTTCAAAATCAGCTAATGGAAATCTTACATATTCAATTATTTCTTTTGGTATTTGCCATAAAACATAGCTTTGATCCTTAACTCTATTTTTAGCTTTTTTCAAAACATATCTGTTATATTTATCACTATATTCAACTTTTGCATAATGTCCTGTTGCTATGTAATCTATTTCTAATTCTTTAGCTTTCCTATACATCTCTCCAAATTTCATAAATTTATTACATTCTATACATGGATTAGGCGTTCTACAATTTGAATATTCACATATAAAATCAGATATAACATTTTCTTTAAACTTATCTTTTAGATTTAATGTATAATGAGGTATATTTAGTTTATCACATACCCTTTTTGCATCTAAACTAGAAGATAAATTGCAACATCCACCTTCAACTTCTTCATTTTCATCTTCCCAAAGTTTCATTGTTATACCATATACTTCATATCCAGCTTTTTTTAATATAACTGCTGATACCGAACTATCTACGCCTCCACTCATACCTAATAATATTTTTTTCATTTCATTTCTTCCTTACTATTTCAAAAATCCATTTATTATTTGTTCTTCTGCTTCACTTTCAGTTAATCCTAATGACATCAACTTAATTAATTGCTCTCCAGCTATTTTTCCTATTGCTGCTTCATGTGTTAAACTTGCATCAATACAAGTTGCTGTAACTTGTGGAAGTGATGATACTTGTGCTTTATCCATAATTATCGCATCACATTCAACATGTCCAAAGCACTCATTATTACCATAAACTTTTGATATAAATTCTTGTTTAGAATTATCTTTTGCCACAGCTCTAGAAACAACATTTGTACTTGAATTTTTTCCATTTAAATTAACTTCAAATTCAGTTCTCGCCATTTGATTTCCATGAGTCATTATCTTTTCTTTAACTGTAAAACTTGTATTATCTCCAAGTTCACCTTTTGTAGTTCTAACTGTAGAATCAACTCCTCTAATTTGAACTGTTTCCATTTCAAGACTTGAACCATCTTTTAAATATACTTCTGTAACAGGATTTAAAATTCTTTTTCCTGTACCTTCTCCCTCTCCATAATGTTTTTCAATATACTTAACTTTAGCTCCCTCTTCTAAAAAGAATCTATGAACTCCATCATGTTGTGAAGTCTCACATGAAGAATTATGTATTCCACATCCTGCAACTATTACAACATCGGCATTCTTTCCTATATAAAAATCATTATATACTACATCTTTAAGTCCACTTTTTGTAAGTATTACAGGTATATGAACACTTTCATTTTTAGTATTTTCTTTAACTATTATATTAATTCCATCTTTATCCTCTTTAGTTACAATATCAATATTAGCAGTTGTTTTTCTTTCAACTTTTTTTCCATTCTCTCTTAAATTATATGCTCCCATAGGGGTTTCTTCTATATCTGCTATTTGTCGTAATAAATTTTTCTCTATATTATCCATTATTTTCTTCCCCCTTTTCCAAATATCTACAAATAGATTTAACTAATTGTTTATTTTCCATTACTTCTTCTTTCTTTTCAACTTTTTCAATCTTACCATTAACTAGAAGCACTATCTCATCTGCAATTTCGAGAATTCTCTCTTGGTGAGAAATTGTAATTATCGTTCCTTTTATTTCCTCTCTCATCTTCTTGAATACTTTTATTAAACTTTTAAAGCTCCATAAATCAATTCCAGCTTCAGGTTCATCAAATATGGTAAGTTTAGACTTCTTAGCTTCTATCATTGCTATTTCTATTCTCTTCAATTCTCCTCCAGATAAACTTCCATCTATTTCTCTATCAATATATTCTTTAGCACATAGCCCAACATCTGATAAATAATCACATATTTCTCCCATTTTAAGTTCAGAGTCTGCTGCTAAGTTTATCATATCTTTAACAGTTATTCCCTTAAATTTAACTGGTTGTTGAAAAGCAAATCCAATTCCTAACTTTGCTCTTTCAGTTATCCCTAAATCCGTTATATCTTGTCCTTCAAAAATAATCTTTCCAGAATCTGGTTTTTGAATTCCCATTATTATTTTAGCAAGAGTTGATTTACCTGAACCATTGGGTCCAGTTATAGCAATAAATTTATTATCATCAAACTTTAAACTCACATTATCTAATATTTGTTTTTCATCTCTATTAAAACTTATATTTTTTAATTCAATCATTTCTATTCTCCTATCTACATTTACTAATTTTACTTTTTTATATCAATATGTTATAATATACAATATAACTACACCTTTGAAAGGACGTGTTAACATGTGGAAATTACTTATCGGAATAGTAATCACAATATTACTTTTTGTAAATCCTACTCTATCATCTAAATCACTTGAAACACCTTTGATTCAAGTAGCAATCATTTTAATTGCTTTTGGTCTTGATGATATTAGAAAGGAACGAAAATCCAAACGATACAAATAAATTTCCACAAAGCTCAGATTTATTCTGGGCTTTTCTTATTTTTCTTAGTCCTTCTTAAACATTTTAAACACTTTTCATTATTTATATCATATCCACATTCCAAACTATATAAACCTAAAGTTTCATGTGCATATCTTGCTAACCTATTTAAAGTTTCATCTTCTAATGTAGCTTTCATCTTTATAGCTTCTCTTTCCGCTGATTTCTCTTCTAACTTCAGAATATCCTTTAAAAATAAATAAACTATATAATATGCTTCCACTATCTTTTCAGCTTTTTTCTTTCCCTCTTTAGTTAAAGAAATATTACCATATATTTCATAATTTATTAATCCCTCTTCTTTTAATGTATTCATAGCATAATTAACTGTAGGCTTTGTTTTATGCATATTTTTAGCAATATCTGTTATTCTTGCGAAACTATCTTTTTTTTCCAACATATATATATTTCTTAAATATTCTTCTTGTACATTAGTTATTTTCATAATCCCTCCTTTTTGTTAGAGCACTCTAACAGTATAACTTCATTTGTCTAATTTGTCAATACTTAAATTGGGGACAGTCCTTTTTTGAAAATATTTTCAAAAAAGGACTGTCCCCAATTTTAAAATTCTCCACAATGTGCACATCTGCCATTTTTCTTCAATTTACATTTTTCAGTTATTTGCTCTTCTGTCATCTTTCCTTCTTTTCTAAAATAATCTGCAATAGCATTTCTTATTGCCTCTTCTGCTAATACCGAACAATGTAATTTTACAGGTGGTAAACCTCCAAGCTCATTTATAACATCTTTATTTGTTAACTGTAATGCTTCATCAATTGTTTTTCCTTTTATCATTTCTGTTGATACACTACTAGATGCAATTGCAGCTCCACATCCAAAAGTCTTAAATTTTACATCTGTAATAACATCATTTTCTATTTTCAAATACATTTTCATTATATCTCCACAAACTGGATTTCCAACTTCTCCAACACCTGAGGCATCTTTTATATCTCCTACATTTCTTGGATTTGAATAATGCTCAATTACTTTTTCATTATATGGTTCCATTCATTTCTCCTCCTTTTCTAGAAATTCTTCATATAAAGGTGACATATCTCTTAACCTTTTTACAATTTGTTCCAAATTATCTAACAAATAATCAACTTCCTCTTTCGTATTATCCTTACCAATTGATATTCTTAAACTTCCATGTGCAATCTCGTGAGGTAATCCAATTGCAAGTAATACATGAGATGGATCAAGAGAACCACTAGTACATGCACTTCCACTTGAAGCACATATTCCCTTTAAATCTAAATTAAGAAGCATACCTTCTCCTTCAATAAACCTGAAGGAAATATTTGCATTTCCTGGTAATCTCTTTTCCAAATCTCCATTTATTTTTATATATGGTATTCTTCTTTCTACTTCACTTATATAATAATCTCTTAAATCCTTAATCTTTTTTCTGTGCTCTTCTATATTTTCATATGCCATCTCGATTGCTTTTCCCATTCCTACTATAGCAGGAACATTTTCTGTACCAGCTCTTTTATTTTTTTCTTGATGACCTCCGTTTATAAGTTTTTGAAATTTAATACCTTTCCTTACATATAATGCACCAATTCCCTTAGGAGCATAAAATTTATGTCCTGACATTGAAAGCGCATCAATATTCATTTCTACTACATCTATTTTTTCAATACCAACAGCTTGTACAGCGTCAGTATGAAAATATATATTATTTTCTTTAGCAATCTTTCCTATTTCTTTTATAGGTTGAATTGTTCCAATCTCATTATTAGCAAACATAATCGTAATTAAAATGGTATCTTTTCTTATACTATTTTTCAATTCTTCTAATTTAACTATACCATTTTCATCAACATCTAAATATGTAACTTCAAATCCCTCTTTTTCAAGTTGTTTACATGTCTCTAATACTGCTGGATGCTCTATTTTTGATGTAATAATATGATTTCCTTTATTTTTATATTCATATGCTATTCCTCTAATTATTGTGTTATCACTTTCACTTCCACCTGCTGTAAAATATATCTCTTCAGGTTTAGCATTTATAACTTTAGCTATCTTTTCTCTTGAATCTTCTACTGCCTTTTTAGCATTTCTTCCTAATTTATATATAGAAGATGCATTTCCATATTCATTTTTTAAATATGGCATCATTTCTTCTAAAACTCTTTCATCTAGTTTAGTCGTTGCTGCATTATCAAAATATACCTCTTTCATTTCTTTCTCCTTTCCTACTATTACGGTATGAATTATAACATGTATTTCCTACTAAGTCAATAGGATATGTGGTAAAAAAATAAGATTTATTATATTTTTTATATTATAATAAATCCTCTAGAGTTTTACTGGCTATATATTTTGTAATTACTTCATCCATTCCCTTCCAAAAAGAATATGTCTTGCAAATTTCTTTTCTGCTACAATTTGCATCTTCTTTCAAGCAATCAGTTGGACTTAAATCTCCTTCTGTAGCTTCCAATATTTCTAAAACACTATATTCTTTTGGTTCCTTTATAAGTTGATATCCCCCATTGTTTCCTCTTGCAGCTTTTAATAAACCTGCTTTATTCAATTTAGATATTATCTGTTCCAAATACTTTAAAGATATTTCCTGTCTATTTGCAATATCTTTTAATGAAATATAGTCTCCATTTGCATTTTCTGCTAAATCTATCATTATTCTTAAAGCATATCTTCCCTTTGTTGATATTTTCAAGGCAATTCCTCCAATCTCATTTTCTAATTTATAAACCTTTTAAAATTATATCACATTTTTTTAAAATATCAAATATCCAAAAAAACTTAATACAAAAAAACTTAATACAAAATTTCACATGATAAAAATTATAAAACATTTAAACTATATTTTTATTCTTCTTATTAATTTTAGAAATTTGTTTAAATTTATTTCTTTTTTCTTGTAAATATTTATCACTATTACTATTATACTTTACTTCATTTTTTAATTTTAAATATGCATTATATCTTTCTTTTGATAAATCTCCTCGTTCTATTGCTTCTAATATTTTACAACCTGGTTCTTTTGTATGAGTACAATCTGAGAATTTACACATTCCTAGATATTTTTCAACATCCTGAAAAGTTTTATTAATACCATCATTACAGTCCCACATTCCAAGTTCTCTCATTCCTGGTGTATCTATAATCATCGCTCCATTAGGTAACATTAATAATTTTCTATTAGTAGTTGTATGTCTACCTCTTGAATCTTCTCTTATTTCACTCGTTTTCATTATTTCTTCTTTCATCAAAGTATTTACTAATGTTGATTTTCCCACACCAGAAGAACCTAAGAAAACAAGAGTATTTCCTTTTTTAAAATATTTAGTTAAAAGTTCTAAACCTTCTCCTGTTTTTGTACTTATTGCATAAACATCTACTCCTATTGCAATGTTTTCTACTTCTAAAATATAATTAGTATAATCATCAACTAAATCACATTTAGTAAGTATTATTACAGGAATTGCCCCAGTTTGCCAACTCAAAGTTAAATATCTTTCTAATCTTCTCAAATTAAAATTTTCATTTAATGATTGCATTATAAATATATAATCAAAATTCGCAGCAACATCTTGTTCATGTTGTTTATGTAACTCATGATTTCTATCTGATGTAGCAGATGCTCTACAAAATATACTTTTTCTTTTTAATGTTTTCATAATCAAGCTATCACCTGTTTCTTTCCACTCAATTAACACAAAATCTCCAATTGTAGGATATATAGCTTTATCATTGTTTTCATATTCACTCTTTTTTAATCTTGCAAATGCTTTACCATTATTGCAAACAATCTCATACCTATCTCTATATGTAGTTATAATTCTTGCTGGTATTCCCTTTTCATATTTATTTATATTTTCTTCTTTAAATCCATAATCTTTAATATTCATTTTTCTTCTCCTAATAATTTTCATAAAAAATAACCACAAGTTTGCATTTTATATTTATCAAAAAATCATCTTTTTTACTTTTAATACTATTATTTTATTACAAAAAACATTTAGTATCAATACTCCCATTCATTTTTGTATGTAGTATAATGTACTTATTTCTATTTTTTTGGTTACACTAAATACAGTCAAAAAAATTGAGTCCAATAGTATTATTTTTGCATACTACTTAGAAAATCCAGGTAAATCCAGCAAATGTATTAACATTGTGCATACATTTGTGATAAAATACATATAATATAATATGGAGGTGTTAAAAATGGCTAAAACTGAAAATATTAATATTAGAATTGAACCTGAACTAAAAAAAGAAGCAGAGGAAACTCTTAATTACCTTGGTTTAACAATGGCAGAAGCTATTAAACTATTTTTAAAACAAGTAACATTAACTGATAGCATACCATTTAAAATTGAAAAGCCTAAATTTAATAAAGAAACTTTATCAGCTATTAAAGAAACAAAGGAAATTATGAAAAATCCTGAACAATATAAATCTTTTGAAAATGTAGATAAATTAATGGAGGACTTAAATAATTGACATGAGTAAATACACTATATTCAGAACTAATAAATTTAAAAAAGATTATAAAAAAATGATGAAAGGAACTAACTTTGATGAAAAAGAGTTTATAAAAGTAGTTTCAATGCTTGCTAATGGAGAAGAACTACCAGAAAAGTATTGCAACCATATATTATAACCAAAAAGCAATCGGTCTATACGAATGTCATATAAAACCTGACTGGTTACTTGTTTATAGTATAGATAATGATATATTAATTTTAACATTAACAAGAACCGGAACACACTCAGATTTATTTTAAATGTACACTATAAAAAGTGTACATTTTTTTATACAATAAAAAGAATACCATTATTGATATTCTTTAAATTTGGCTGGACTGGCTAGATTCGAACTAGCGCATGCCAGAGTCAAAGTCTGGTGCCTTACCGCTTGGCTACAGTCCAATATAAAATTACTGGGGTGGAAGATGGGACTCGAACCCACGGTCTCCAGTGCCACAAACTGGCGCGTTAACCAGCTACGCCACATCCACCATTTTTAACAATACTTTATTATTTTACTTCAAATATAAAAATTTGTCAATCTTTTTGCTGAATTTTTTTATTTTTTTCTTAAAAATACTTGTTTTTTTCCCGATTTTATAGGATAATATAGGGAGTGAAAATATTGTAAAATATGTCAATGAAAGGGAATAATATATGAATTTAATAGATAAGTTTTTAAAAAAACTAAATACTAATAGAAATACATTTGCAACATATATATTCACACTACTTACATTTTATATTGCTATAGACAGAATAGTTGAAATGTTGCTTATGATTTTTACTGGTGTATCGACCAGCTATTGGGGTCCAATAAAATATACTTTAGCAATTGCATGTCCAGTACTAGCGTTTTCATTCTCAGGTTCTTCTGCATTTGCTGACTCAAAAGCAAAAAAGATAACATTATTTTATACTTACTTAATTGGATTATATATAATTATGCTATCAATGGTAACTCAATGGGTAAATATGGGATGTTGGCTTTTACTTATATCTACTCCTAACTATGTAAATATAGTAGAAGAATTTCCAAGCTTAATTAAACATGCATTCTGTGCTATATCACTTTATTTTCCATTAGTTACAGTTTACCCATTTATCAAGAAAATCATACTTGACTTGGATGACTCTCTTGATGTTAAAAAATCTCTTTGGGATTATGGAGGAATAAAATTATCAGGCAAAGACAAAAATGCTGCATATGCCTGTGATATAAGTATAGTTGCAGATTTCGAAGACGGAAAGAAAGTTAAACTTGCTGAAAACAGAAGATTTCAATCTTTATTTGTATGTGGAGCTTCTGGAACAGGAAAAACTGCACTAGTATTTGAACCAATGATAGCACAAGATATAGAAAAAAAATTCTTCTTTAGAGAAGCTTCAAAAGAACTAGGTTTCACTGCTTTAAAAACTGGAATAGCAACTTTATCAGCACCTTATAGTAACGACTATCTAAATCAAAATTTCACTTTAAATATGCTATCCCCTGCTTTTGGAAAAGAAACTTTATTTAAAACATTTATGCAAAAAATGACTTTATCAAATTCTGGTGAAACAGTGTACAAAGATTTAGGTCTTACATATATGTCACCTGATTATGATGCTATACAAAAAATGACTGACGTCTGTGATAATTATGGAGTTAAATACTTCTTAATTGATCCTTCTCAACCTGAAAAATCAATTGGATTAAATCCTTTTGTTTATGACAAACCTAATGAAATAGCTGTAACTATTTCTTCAACACTTCAAGGAATCACAACAAATGAAGCAAATGAAATGAAAGATGCTTACCAAGAAGAAATATCTTTACAAATATTAGAAAACTTATCTATACTTTTAAAAGTAATATATCCTCAAATGCATGATGGATTATTACCAAATATGGAAGATTTATTACAATTACTTTCTAATTTTGAATTAGTTGAGAAAATGTGTGAAATACTAAAAAAAGATGAAGAATTAGCTCAAAAATACTCATTACAACTTTCATACTTTAAACGTAATTTCTACTCTGATAGTAAAGGAAAAGCAGAAACAGAAAAATATGTATATCCTATATCAAGTAGATTGGAGAATTTACTTCGTTCATCTAGTATAAAAAATATATTATGTAATAGACACAATAATATAAACTTTGATGTATCTCTAAAAAGAGGAGATTTCATATTTGTATGTACTCGTAGAGGTGAATCAGGAAAAGCAGCTCACAAAGCATTTGGACTATTCTACCTATTATCTATGCAAGATGCAATATTTAGAAGACCTGGAAGTGAATCTTCTAGAATTCCTCACTTCCTTTATATTGATGAATTCCCTGACTTCCTTTGCAATGAAACAGAATCAATGTTTACAATGTATAGAAAATTCAAAGTTGCTCCAACGATATCAGCACAAAGTATTAAACAATTAAATCCTGATGAATCAACTGATACAATAAACCATGTAATTATAGGAAATTGTGCTAACAAAATATTTACAGGAGGAGCACCTATAGAAGAATTAAACTGGTGGCAAGAGGAAATTGGTTTCTGGAAACAATGGCAATTTAAAAGAGATTATGATTTAAAAACTGGAGACATGGGAACAACACTTAAAGAACCTAAATATGGTTATGTAATAAAAGTATCATATCAAAGACTTCAAGGTTTGCCAGCTGATCACTGTGCATATAGATTACTAAATAGTTCTGGTAAAGCACAACTAGGTGAAGGTATGTTAAACTATCTAGGCTCTAAATATAAAACTAAACATCCTTCTAAAAATTATAATTTTGAAAAATATTCAAATGCATCATCAGTAAATACTAAAGAAGATACTGAAACATCTACAAAAAGCAGTAAAAAATTCAATACAAAAACTCTTAACTTCGTTGATAGTAATGGTGATGGAGATCCAGTAAAAAATAATCCACTTACAAATCCATTTGATTTCAACAATGATAATGCTATATATGTTAATCTAAAAAGAAATAAGAAAAATAATGATAACAATGAAGAATAGCAAAAACTTCTTTTATAACTTATGTTATAGAAGAAGTTTTTTTATTAATCTCCTAAAATTCCTCATTTTGAATTTTGTCATATTAGTCATTTTATGTTATAATATAAGTATGTCTAAGACATGTGCATAGTAAGTTAATTTGAAAGGAGCATTTTTATTATGTCATTTTTAGCCAAATTAAAATCACAACTGAAAAAGTTTAATCGGAATAATGATGATTATATCCAATTAAGTCCAGAAGTACTGAAAGCAAAAGCATATATTGAAAGCATCCATGCTTCCAGAAATGTCTTTTCACATCACAACGCTAATGATACATTTAGGTACATTGGTTCATCTAAGAATGGACAAAATACTAGATATCATTTTCAAAAAGGAGTTGACGCTAACACCATCTATGTTGTTCTTTCTGATAAAGAGAGAAATAAAATCAAACGAAAATTTCAAACAGAAATGGGAAATGATTATAACTATGAAGATTCAATCATCACTCCATCAACTGGTTTTGAAGTTCAACACCGATTTTACCCCAAAAATGGTGATAGTCAAGATGTTATTCTTATGTCAGACTCTGGAAAGTTTTGGATTGTAAATCCATTTTCCAAAAACTTTTTTTAAGCTATGCAAAGAGAGGCTTTTGTATGCCTCTCTCCTTTTTTATTTTAATTTCATTGAAAGTAACTTAGATATACCGTTTTCTTCCATTGTCACTCCATAAACTGTATCCGCTGCTTCCATTGTTCCCTTTCTATGTGTTATTACTAAAAACTGTGTATTTCCAGCAAACTTTTTCAAAAAGTCTGCATATCTATTTACATTAACATCATCTAATGCCGCTTCAATCTCATCTAGCACACAGAATGGAGCTGGATTAACTTTCAGTATTGCAAAAAGCAATGCAATTGCTGTAAACGCTTTTTCTCCTCCTGAAAGCAAAGTCATACTTTGAAGTTTTTTTCCTGGCGGTTGAACATTTATATTAATTCCACACTCTAATATGTTATTTTCATCTTCAAGTGTAATTTCAGCTTTTCCACCACCAAATAATTCACAAAATACCTCGCCAAAATTTTTATTTATAATCTCAAATTTTTCCTTAAATTGTTTTTTCATGGTATTTGTAATCTCTGCAATCATTTTATGTAATTTTGCCATTGTACTTTCTAAATCAAGTCTTTGTTCACACATAAAATCATATCTTTCCTTCAAAGACTTATATTCTTCAATTGAATCGACATTAACACTTCCAAGTTCTCTAATATCAGTTCTCAAATTATTTACTCTTCTTTGTGTTAAAGCTACATTTTCTGGTTTAGCATATCCCGCTGTTGCATTAGGTGTAAGTTCATATTCAATCCATAATGTATTGATTTGGTTATTTACTTCATCATCAATTTTAGTTTTTCTTACATCTATTTTTACAATTTGAGCTTTTAAATCTTCAATAATTTTAAATTCATCATTTTGTTCATCTTCTTTTTTAGTTAATTTGCTATTCAAATCAACTCTTTCTTTTTTCATATTTTCAATTGTCTCACCACTATTTTGAACTTTGCTTTTTATCTCTTCAATTTCTTTTAAATTTTCTTCAATTTCTTGATTTAAATTAATATTTTCTTCTTTAAGTTTTTTTATTTGTTCTTTTTTATTTTCAATATTTTTTGTATATGCTTCAATTTCTTGTTTAATCATATCAGAAATTTCATTTATTGAATTTTCACTTTCATCAAAAGATGACACAGAAATTTTTAAATTAGTAATATCGTAATTCAAATCATCTATTCTTTTTTGAGAATCCTTATTAACATCTGCAAACTTATTAATAACTTCTTGAAGTTCATTATTACTATTTTTTATTGCTTCAATTTTTTCTTCAGCACTTTCAATGCTTTCATTGATTTCTTTTACTTCTTCATTTATTTTTGCTCTCTCATCTCTTAATTTTTGGATAGCTCTCGCAAGTCTCTCAATATTTTCATCAACTGAAATTTCTTTTTGTTTTTCTACACTGTACTTAATATCTATTGTTTGATATTCAGACTCTATCTTTTTATATTCCTCGAATGTATCTTTATTTTTATTCAAAATAGTTTCTTTTTCTTCTTCCAACTCTTGGATTTTCTTTTTAATTTTAGATATTTCTTTAGCTAAATTTTCTATTTCTTTACTTCTTCCAAGTATATTAAGTGTTTTCTTTTCAACAAATCCTCCTGTTATTGATCCTGAGGCATTAATTAAGTCTCCTTCTAATGTAACTATTCTAAAAGAATACCCATTTTCTTTAGCAACTTTAATTGCTGTATCCATATCCTCAACTATAACTGTTCTTCCAAGTAAACTGATAACAATTTGTTCATATTTTTTATCATAGTCAATTAAATCAGATGCTATTCCTACAACTCTTAATTTACTTCCTTTTATCTTATCTAACTTTTTACCTTTTATTGATGTTATAGGTAAAAATGATGCTCTACCAAGTTTATTATTTCTTAGATGTTCAACTAATCTTTTTGCATCTTGTTCATTTTCTGTTACTATATTTTGAAGTGAAGCTCCAAGAGTCATTTCAATTGCAGTTTTATATTTTTCTGGAACATCAATAAGTTCTGCAAGTGCTCCATGCATTCCTTTTCCTAATTCTTTTATATTTTCACAATCTTTAAGTAAAGCTTTAACTCCTCTTGCATATCCTTCTTTTTCTTTTTCTGTTTCAACTAAGAATCTATGTCTTGATTCTTTAAATTGAACATCTCTATTATAGTTAGAAATTTGAATATCAATGCTCTTTATTTTTTCTTCTGCTTTTATCTTTTCTTGATTTATGTCCTTCATCTTATTTGATATTTCATTTTTTTGTTTTTCAACTTCATATACCCCTTTTTGTATTTCCTCTTTTTTAAAAACCTCATTATCTTTTTCTCTAATATTATTTGAAATATCATTTTCTATTTGTTTTAATCTTTTTTCTAAATTTGAAATATTAGCTTTTTTAGCACTTATTTCTGATTCTATTTCATATTTTTTATCCACATTTTCTTCTAGCTTTTTCTTATCTTCTTCTATTTTTAACTCTTTTTCTGATAATGTACTATTTAATACTTCAAGTTCTTGTTCTTTCTCATCTAGTTCTTGTTGGAATTTTGCCTTATTTTCTGCTAAGCTAATTTTCTTATTCATTTTATTTTGCATATCTTCTTTAGACTTAGTTATTTTCTCTTCATATTCACTTATTTCTTGATTAAATCTTTTTTCATTTTCTTCATTATTTTGTATTTTCGTTTTGCTTATATTTATATTTGAATTTAATTGTTCTTTTTTCTTTTCACTTTCAAATCCTATATTTTGCATCGCTTCAATTTGAGAAGTTACCTCATCAATACGGATTTTTAAGTTTTCTTTTTCTTCTTTTATATTATTTAGTTTTTCTTCTTCTAAATTACAGTTTTCAGTCATTGCCTCCATGTCTTCTGTAATTTTCACAAGTTCTGCTTTATATTTTTCAATATTATATACAAACAAACCAACTTCTATATTTTTAAGTTCTTCTTTCAAATCTAAATATTTTCTTGCCTTATCTGATTGCATTTTTAAAGGTTCTAAATTGCCCTCTATCTCGCTTAATATATCATTTATTCTAAGCAGATTTAATTTTGTATGCTCTAATTTTTTTTCTGATTCTTCTTTTCTTGTTTTATACTTTACAATACCTGCTGCTTCCTCAAAAACATTTCTTCTATCTTCTGATTTATTACTTAATATTTCATCAATTTTTCCTTGACCAATTATTGAATATCCATCTTTACCAATACCAGTATCCATAAAAAGCTCTAAAACATCTTTTAATCTACAATTAGTTTTATTTATATAATATCCTGTTTCACCTGTTCTATATATCTTTCTTGTTACAACAACCTCTTCATATTCAATTGGAAGAGCTCCATCACTATTATCAAAAACCAAAGATGCTTCTGCAAATCCAAGTGATTTTCTGCTTTGAGTTCCAGCAAAAATAACATCGCTAGACTTTCCACTTCTTAGCGACTTCATACTTTGTTCTCCAAGCACCCATCTTATTGCATCTGATATATTACTTTTTCCAGAACCATTAGGTCCTATTACACTTGTTATTCCCTGTTTAAATTCCAATACTGTTTTATCAGCAAAGGACTTAAATCCTTGTAATTCAATTCTCTTTAAATACATTTATTCTCCTCTTTTCCTGATTATTTTACTATATTTAAAATATTTAGGCAAGATTTTTCAAATAATTTATAATAAAAAATACCTCTATGATATTTTTTATCATAAAAGGTATTATACAAATTGCAATAAGCTCCTATCATCTCTTATTCGATTGAAGATGCAGAGACCTCCACAACTGGGCGCACCCCATAGTTGCCGTCATCGCCATAGAAGCTGGCGCCCAACTCTCTCCCATCAGACACATAATCCACAACGCTTCTGTCGCTCGCAGACCCAAGCCAATAATTAAGGAATTTTCCTGTTTCATATTTACCATATAAAATTGTAGAATTTACATCTTTTAATACATTTGCTTCTTCATAAGTCATTAATCTTCCTGTAACATCTAATGATTCTCCATAAGCTTCTGCTGTTGTTACTATTGATGTTGCAGTTCCAAGTGGATATGTTGTTTTATCATTTAAATTTGGATATTTACCATTTTCAAGCGGATAACTTAATTTTCCATCAGGATCCCAGTAGTTTGTACTTGAAAATGCACATGGGTTACTTGCTCCTGTTGTATCTTGTTCACTTCCATCTGATTTTAAATTGTATTTTGAAAGTAAACTTACTGTATCTCCATCAATTCCTATTACATAAAATTGTTCTGTTGTCTTTTTCTTTGATGTTATTAAATCTCCTACACTTAATCCAGTCTCTCCACTATCTGTCGTTAATGTCCATTGTACTTTAATCTCAGCTACTGCTCCTGTTGACTTTACTGAATATTGTTTTTCACCTATTGTCACTTTTCCAGCAGTATATCCTGTTACTAAAGAAGATGTACTTCCAAATTCTTCTATTAATGCTTTTTTTAAGCTTCCTTTTGCTGTTCCTGTTGTATCTGCAATATCTATTGTTCCTTGTCCGTCTATTAATGCAGATTGCACAGCTAATTTCACTCTTTCCAATTCTGTTGCATTTTTTTGAGTATCCTTTGCTGTTGTTGCTTTTCCTAGTATTCCATCTTGACTTGATATCATTGTTATTGATACTCCTGCTAAGATTAGTAATACTATTATTGTTATTACTAATGCTATTAATGTAATTCCTTTTTTGTTTCTTAATTTGTTTTTCATTTAAAATTTTCTCCTTTGATTTTTATTATTTCGGTAAAAAACGCAAAAATAAGACTAGAAACCTATTACCTTTATGGCAATAAGCTAGTCTTATTTATTATCTTTATTCTATTTGTTCTATTTGCTAAACTATCTGTGTATGTTACTCCCCCAACGGTTTTAAGTTCTTTTGTTTTTTGCATTTTTCTACCTCATTTCTTACTTGCTATTTTAGACTTTTTTATATAGTTTTGTCAAGAGATATTTTACATTTCATTAAGAATCTCTTTTCCAATAAAACAAATACTGTTGAGCTATTCCTTCCAAATCTCCAAATTTCTCTTTAGCTATTTTTTCAATTTCTTTTCTACTAACCTTTGTTTCATCTATATTTTTTATGTACAATTCATTCATCACTCTTCTTACCCAAACATCTACTGGGAAAACATCAAATCTCTTCAATGTTGAAAAAAGTAATATACAATCTGCAACCTTAGGTCCCACACCAGATAAAGAAAGTAATTCTTCTCTTACTAATTCCGTTGACTCTTCTTTATGTAATTTTTCTAAATCAACTGTTCCATTCAATATCATTTTTGTAGTTTCATAAAGTCTTATATCTCTAAAACCTAATCCTAAATTTCTATATTCTTCTTTAGTAACATTCCTTAATTCTTCTGCTGTTGGGAAACAATAATATTTCTTATCATTCCAAACTATTTCTTTTCCATATTTCTTAGATAATCTTTCTATTATTCCTTTTATTCTAGGAATATTATTATTTGCAGAAATTATAAATGAAATAATCGTTTCCCATAAATCTTGATTTAGTATTCTAATTCCGCTTCCATACTCAATACTAATTTTCATATTATCATCAACTTTTGAAAGCTCCTTCTTTATCTTTTGATAATCCCTATCAAAATCAAAATACTCTCTAACAACATCTTTTATATCACCTTGGACAATTCCTTTAAATATAACATCTTTTCCTATTTTTTTAACATTTAAAACATTTCCTTTAAATACTCCTGTATAACTCCCATCATCTTCCATATTCCATCTAAAGCATTGTCCACATTCAAATATATCCACTGGTTCAAACGAATCTACATTTCTTATTATATATTTTTGTTCTTCCATTTAAATATTCCTACCCATTTTTAATTTTTTGTCTCACATATTCATAAAGAATAACACCTGTAGCTATAGACGCATTTAGACTTTCTGTCTTTCCTAACATTGGTATAATTACCTTCTTATTTGCTACATTTTTTATCTCTTCCGATACACCATTTGCTTCATTACCTATTACAATAACC
Organism: uncultured Clostridia bacterium; assembly: GCA_934178475.1. Classification (GTDB taxonomy): domain Bacteria; phylum Bacillota; class Clostridia; order TANB77; family CAG-508; genus CAG-269. The sequence continues at coordinate 1,932 of CAKPQH010000011.1, read as the reverse complement.
TTTTTCTTCATATCAATATCATATATTGAATCTGTTGCTCCAAGTTCAGTAACTAATATATCAAATTTGTGCTTTTTTACTTCTTCTAATGTCTTTTTTAAATTCTCACATTCAATCACCTTGACTCTAAAAATAGCTCCCATTGTTGAACGCACAACTTTTGGATTAAATGCATCTGCAGTTCCTTTTGATACTAATATTTGTTTTAGTCCCACACTGTCAGCAGTCCTTAAAATCGTTCCTAAATTACCTGGATCTTGTATATCATCTAATGCAACTATTATATCATCTGAATAATCTATCTTTTTTTCAATATTTTCTTTTTCTACAACAGCAAGTATTCCTTGTGGATTTTCAACATCAGATATTAAATTAAATATATTTTCTGGTACATAAATACATTCTTGTTTTGCAAGCTCATACTTTAAAGTTTTCTCGATAGCTTCTAACTTATTACTATCTTCACAAACTACAATTTGTTTAATTTTAACGTTTTCATTTAAAGCTTCTTTTATAAGTTTTATTCCATCTATTATATATTCACCAGACTTATCTCTTTCCTTCTTATCTTTTAATTTCTTTATATGTTTTACTAAACTATTATCTTTACTTGTTATTCTCTGCATCATTTCTCCTTCTTTCATCATGATTATATAAAATATTATATATTTTTTCAATATATAAATATATTTTTATCTACCTTTTCTTAAACTAACATTCCTTTTTATTATGCTCATTATTTGCCTTTTTATATATAATCTTTTAAATAAATTTATTTTTTATACGAAAAAAACTCGCCCTTACAAGCGAGAAAGAAAAAACTTCTTTTTTTAGGTTGTCATTTAGAAAAATTTACATCCTCCAGCTCCCATAAAATTTCCAAAATTAGATTTCTTCATAAAACCGTACTCGTTATTTTTAAATCCATAACTTGTTCCCTTTAGGATATTGCTATCATACTTATATATATATTCCTTGTATGATACAATTTCATCTTTGAAAATATATGTGCTTTCGTCATCAGATAAATTACCTGTACCTGTTTCTGGATAAAACCGATAAACATTTTCTGCTTCTCCAAACTCCTCCAATTGAATATATGGACGAAAAACAACAAACCTTTCTTTTCTCTCTGTCATTGCAATATATATTGAACTTATGCTCTCATCTTCGAGTTCAACTTTATATGCATCAACACTTTCGCCATCTACCATCAAACAACCATATTCGTCAACTAATTTAATTTTTACAGACTTACTATCTGCAAGTTCTTTCAGTCGCGCTTTAAGCCATTCGATTGATGAATCATTTCTGGAATGAAATCCATTTGGATATTTTTCCTTAACAATCCTTAAAAGTTCTTTTTCGTCTTGTTCTGGTATACCAACCCAATAAGCCGATCCATCTGTCGCTTTTAAACTTGGTACACCATTAATATCGAAATGAACTTCAAGTAAACTGTTTCCTGGTGCGAAGAACTGTAGTTTGTTCATTACAGATGTTATCTCTTTATACACCCGTCCTTCAATTTGTAATGATATCATTTCTCTCAACCTTTCTTTTCTACCTATAACTAGGTATTATTAATGCATTAGCATATAAATATTATACCATAATATTATGTAAAACTCAAACTAAACACCCTCTGCATCTATTAAAGAAAATAAAATTAGCAAAATTTCATATGAAATTCAACTAATTTTATTTAAAATACTCTATTTATTTTTACTATATTTTTTTACCTATCTCTTTTATTTCTTCTTTTGATAATCCTGTACACTTCATTATCTGTTTTAAAGGTATATTATTTTCTAACATAGCTTTTGCAATATTTTTTACTCCCTCTTTTATTCCATCTTCTTTCCCTCTATCATACCCATAATCTCTTATAGCATTTTGATCTCTAATATATTTTAATCTTAGTTCTGCAAG
>CAKPQH010000010.1 GCA_934178475.1 uncultured Clostridia bacterium | reverse complement strand
CCTGAAAAGGTATATATAAAAAGAGGTTGCTTACCTGTAGCCTTAGAAGAATTAAAAAATGTAATGGATAAGAAAAAGGTATTTATAGTAACAGATACATTCTTATTCCAAAATGGTTATACAAAACCTATAACAGATAAATTAGATGAATTAGGAATTGAACACACAACATTTTCAAATGTTCAACCTGATCCTACACTTAGTTGTGCAATAGAAGGAACAAGAGCAATGAATGAATTTAAACCAGATGCAATAATTGCAGTTGGTGGGGGTTCTGCAATGGATGCTGGTAAAATTATGTGGGTTATGTATGAACATCCTGAAGTTGACTTCTTAGATATGGCAATGAGATTTATGGATATTAGAAAAAGAGTATATACTTTCCCTAAAATGGGTGAAAAAGCTTACTTTATAGCTGTTCCAACATCAGCTGGTACAGGTTCTGAAGTAACACCTTTTGCAGTTATAACAGATGAGAAAACAGGAACAAAATATCCTCTCGCAGATTATGAATTATTACCAAAAATGGCAATTGTAGATTGCAATATGATGATGAATGCACCTAAAGGTTTAACATCAGCATCAGGTATAGATGCAGTTACACACTGCTTAGAAGCATATGCATCAATGATGGCAACAGAATATACAGACGGATTAGCTATTGAATCATTAAAGAATATATTTAAGTATTTACCAAGAGCATATGAAAATGGAGCAAATGATCCAGAAGCAAGAGAAAAAATGGCAAATGCAGCTACAATGGCAGGTATGGCGTTCGCAAATGCATTTTTGGGAGTATGCCATTCTATGGCACATAAACTTGGAGCTTTCCATCATATACCACATGGAATTGCAAATGCGTTAATGATAGATTTAGTTTTAAGATTCAATAGTGCTGAAGTACCAAGCAAAATGGGAACATTTCCACAATATGATCACCCACATACATTAAGAAGATATGCAGAAGTTGCTGAAAGTTTAGGAATGGGTGGAGCAAATGACGAAGAAAGTTTAGAAAACTTAATTAAAGCTATTGATGAATTAAAAGAGAAAATTGGAATTAAGAAAACTATTAAAGATTATGGTGTTGATGAAAAATACTTCCTAGAAAGACTTGATGAAATGTCAGAACAAGCATTTGATGACCAATGTACAGGTGCAAATCCAAGATATCCATTAGTTAGTGAAATTAAAGATATGTATTTAAAAGCATATTATGGGGAATAATAAATTAAAGTAGAAAGGAAGAAAAAAGATGAATTATAGTTTAAATAATCCAATAGTAGAAAGAAAAACAAAAACAGTTTATAAAGACAATGATAAGACAATAAAATTATTTATAGAAAATTATTCAAAAGCTGATATATTAAATGAAGCTTTAAATCAAGCAAGAGTTGAAGAAGGAACAGATTTAAATGTACCTAAATTATTAGAAGTAACTAAAATAGATAATAGATGGGCATTAGTATCAGAACATATAGAGGGAACTCCACTTGATAAATTAATGAAAGAACATCCAGAAAAAGAAGAAGAGTATTTAAATCTTTTTGTAGATATTCAAATGAAAATATTATCAAGAACAGTACCTTTATTAAATAGAATAAAAGATAAATTTAGAAGAAAATTAAATAATGCTAAAAATATTGATGATAATACAAAATATGAATTATTACAAAGATTAGAGGGAATGAAGAATCATACAAAATTATGTCATGGAGATTTTAATCCAAGTAACATAATTATAAGAGATAATGGAGAAGCTTATGTAATAGACTGGTCGCATGTAACACAAGGAAATGCATCAGCAGATGCAGCAAGAACATTTTTAATACTATCTATTGAAGGACAGACTGAATTAGCTGAAAAATATATTAATTTATTTTCAGAAAAAACAGGAATTGCAAAATCAAATATTCAAAGATGGATTCCTATAGTTGCTGCAACTCAAATGTCTAAAGGAAAAGAAGAAGAACAAGAATTTTTAAGTAAATGGATAAATGTTGTAGATTATGAGTAAAATATATAAAATTAAGATTCGTTAACTTATTAATAAAAATAAATTTAATATTATTTATAAAGTCGATATAATGTGAAAAAGAATTCACATTATATTGACTTTTTCATTTGAAATTATTATAATATCAATGAAAATATGAAAAAAGTTTCAAATATATAGGAGGTTTTATGGAAAAAATTGTTGATATAAAAAATGTAAGTAAAATTTATAAAACAGGAGAAAAAGAATTTAAAGCTATAGATAATATAGATTTATCTATAAATAAGGGTGAATTTGTAGTAATCCTTGGACCATCTGGAGCAGGAAAATCAACATTATTAAATTTAATAGGTGGAATGGATACACCAACAACTGGTAGTATAAAAATAGATGGAGAAGAAATTTCAGAGTATAATGAAAGCAAACTTAGTGAATATAGAGCTGAAAATATAGGATTTATATTTCAGTTTTATAACATATTACCAACACTAACAGTTCTTGAAAATGTTGAACTAATAAAAGATGTTGTAAAAAATGGGAATGATAGTAAAGAATCTATAAAAGCAGTTGGACTTGAAGAGCATATGAATAAATTTCCAAATCAATTATCTGGAGGTGAACAACAAAGAGTATCAATTGCAAGAGCAATAGCAAAAAATCCAAAACTATTATTATGTGATGAACCAACAGGAGCATTAGATTCAAAAACAGGTGTTGAAGTATTAAAACTACTAAAAAAACAATGTGATGCAAATGATGGAACAAATACGGTAATAATAGTAACACATAATAGTTTATTTGCAGATATAGCAGATACAGTCATAAAAGTAAAGAATGGAAAAATTGAAAGTGTGACCGCAAATCCAAATCCTAAAAAGATTGATGAGGTGAAGTGGTAAAAATGAGTAAATTAAATAAAAAAGTATTAAGAGATATAAAATTAAATAAAATGCAATTTTTTAATATATTTATAATGGTATTTTTAGGAGTATTTGTTTTCGCAGGAATACATGCATATATGGATGGAATGAGATATAGTGGAAATAATTATTATGAAAATAACAATTTACAAGATATTTGGCTAACAGGAGAAAATTTTAGTAAAGATGATTTAAAAGATGTAAAAGACATAGAAAATGTAAAAAATGCTGAAAGAATGTTAACAATACCAACAGAATTAGATGGATATAAAGATGTTAAATTAGAAACAAATTTTATAGAATCTAATGAAATATCAAAAATGTATATAGTAGAAGGAGAAGATTTTTCAAAAGATAAAGATGGCATATGGTTTGATAGTTATTTAGCCAAGAACCTTGATTTAAAAGTGGGAGATGAAATTACTCTTGATTATAAAGAATATAAAATAACTAAAAAGATAATTGCATTAGTAAACACGCCAGATCATGTATATTCTGTTAAAGATGAAACTGCAATATTCCCAACTCATAAAGATTATGGATATATATATCTTTCAGTAGACGAATTTCCTAAGAAAATAATATATGACGAATTAAGAGATAAAATAATAGAAAATAATCCTATGATGGCAGCACTTGACAAAAGTACAATAACAAATGATATAATTGAAAAAACAATACCAGATTTCAATATAGAAAATTATTATGTATTTAATCAAATAATAGTAGATGTAGAAGATACAAATAAATTAAATGATACTAAAAGAGATATTGAAAATAAAATAAAATCTGCAATAGCGGTAACAGACAGAGATTCAAGTGCATCATATCAGACGTACAATTCTGAAATTGAAGAAGGAGAAACATATTCAAAAGTATTTACATTTTTGTTCTTATTTATAGCAATGCTATCAGTTATAACAACAATGAATAGGTTTGTAAAAAAACAGAGGACACAAATAGGAACATTAAAAGCATTAGGATTTAAAAATAATAAAATAACAAAACATTATGTAAGTTATGGATTTTATACAAGTTTAGTTGCATCAATTTTAGGAATGGTAGTTGGAGAATTTACACTAGGAAAATTCTTCTTAAATATGGAAGTAAGTTATTTTGAAATACCAGTATATAAAACTGTTTTAATACCAGAAGTATATATATTAGCAGCAATAGTGGTTGTATTAATAACATTAGTTACTTATTTATCTTGCAGAAGTATTTTAAAAGAATCAGCAGTAGAAGCTTTAAGAGTTGAAATACCAAAAGTAAAAAGCACAAAATTTGATTTAACAACAAAAGGAATTTTCAAAAAAGCATCAATTTCTACTAGATGGAATTTAAGAGATATAGGAAGAAATAAAAGCAGAAGTTTAATGGCTGTAGTAGGAATAATTGGATGTACAATGCTTTTAGTATGTGCTTTTGGAATGCTAGATACAATGAATTCATATCTAGATTGGGAATTTGATAAACTTAGCAATTTCGAATATAAGCTTACACTATCAAATAATTATACAGATTCTGAATATGAGAATTTAACAAACACTTATGGCAATGAGACAAGTAAGACTTTAGGAATAGAAATAAAAAGCGGTGACAAGAAAGAGGCAAATAATTTAGTTGTAAATGATGCAAAGAATTATTTAAAACATACAAGCCATGATTTAGAATATATGGATTTAAAAGATGATGGTATATATTTAACTGAAAAATTAGCTGATAAATACGGATTAAAAGTTGGAGATAATATAACTTGGCATGTATTTGGAGATGAAAATTGGTATACTTGTAAAATAACAGGACTAAATCGCGATCCACAAAATCAAAATTTAAATATGACAAGAAAATACTATGAATCTTTAGGTTTAACATATAAAGCAGATTCTCTATATACGAATGAAGATTTAAGTAAAGTAAGCACAATAGAAGGTGTAGACAAAATTCAAAGTATATCAAACCTAAGAGAAGGTATGGAAAGTATGCTAGAAACAATGAAAACAATGATAGCTTTACTTATTATAGTTTCAGCGACTCTAGGGTATGTTATAATATATAATTTAGGAATATTATCATTCACTGAAAAGCAATATCAATTTGCAACATTAAAAGTTCTAGGATTTAAAAATAAACAAATAAAAAATATATTTATAAAACAAAATTTATGGCTTTCAATTATAGGTATTGTTTTAGGATTACCTTTAGGCTATATAATGGTTGATTATATATTTAAATCAGCACTTGGAGATAATTATGATTTTACGGCAAATATAAAGATACTATCATATATGTTATCAGCTGTAGGAAGTTTTGTTGTAGCAATATTCGTAAATAAAATATTATCAAGAAAAGTAAAAACTATAGACATGGTAACTAGCTTAAAAGGAAATGAATAATAAATTAGGTTTATAGATAAATCCTTAAAAAATCTAAATAATACAAAAGGTAGGTAATAAAAATGAATAACGAAATGTATGAAATTATGAAAAACAAAAAAGGATTTATAGCAGCATTAGACCAAAGCGGAGGAAGTAGTAGCAAAACATTAAGAAATTATGGAATACCAGAAAGTAGCTATAATTCAGATGAAGAAATGTTTAATTTAATACATGAAATGAGAAAAAGAGTTTTTACAAGTAAAGCATTTACAAATAAACATATAATAGGAGCTATATTATTTGAAAAAACAATGCTTTCAAAAGTAAATGATCAATATACAGCAAATTATTTATGGAATGAAAAGAAGATTGTTTCATTTTTAAAAGTTGATAAAGGATTGGAAGAACAAAAAGATGGAGTAAAATTAATGAAACCAATACCTGAACTATCAAAAGAACTAGAAGAGGCAATAGAAAAAAATGTTTTTGGTACTAAAATGAGATCAGTTATATATGAAGCAAATGAGGAAGGAATAAAATCAATTGTAAAACAACAATTTAAATTTGCAAAAATAATATGTGATGCTGGGCTAGTTCCAATAATAGAACCTGAAGTAGATATAAATGCTCCTGAAAAAGAAAAATGTGAAGAATTATTAAAGAAATATGTAGAGGAACAATTAAAAGAATGGAATAAAGATGATAAAATAATGTTTAAATTCACAATACCAACAGTTACAAATTATTATATGAGTTTATATGATTATGAATGTGTGGTAAGAATTGTTGCTTTATCAGGTGGATATGATGTAGAAAAAGCAGTAGAATTACTTTCTAAAAATAACAAAATGATAGCAAGTTTTTCAAGAGCTTTATTACAGGACTTAAATGTAAATCAAACACAAGAAGAATTTGATGAGAAATTAAATAATGTAATAGAGAAAATTTATAAAGCATCAATTACTTAATAGATAGAAAAGAGGAATATATGGAGTTATTAGTTGGACTTACAATACCATTTTTAGGTACAACTATAGGAGCTGCAACAGTATTTTTGATGAAAAATAAAATAAATAAAAAAATAGAAAAACTTTTATTAGGTTTTGCATCAGGAGTGATGATTGCAGCTTCTGTGTGGTCTTTACTTATACCATCTCTAAATATGACAAAAGGAAATATAGCATGGATTCCAGCAGCAGTAGGATTTCTATTAGGAATAATATTTTTATTAATATTGGACAGTGTAATACCACATTTACATTTAAATAATGATAAACCGGAAGGTATAAGAACTAAGTTAAAGAAAACAACTATGATGATTTTTGCAGTAACACTTCATAATATACCAGAGGGAATGGCTGTTGGAGTAACATTTGCAGGAGCAATTAGTGGAAATAATGAGATAACTATGACAAGTGCAATTGCTTTAGCAATTCGGAATTGCAATTCAAAATTTTCCAGAAGGAGCGATTATTTCTATGCCATTAAAAGGCAAAGGAATGTCAAAGGCTAAAGCATTTTTATATGGAACTCTTTCAGGAATTGTAGAGCCGATTGGAGCAATTATTACAATATTACTTACAAAAGTTATAGGTATTATTCTACCATATCTTTTATCTTTTGCTGCAGGAGCTATGATATATGTAGTTGTAGAAGAGTTGATACCAGAATCACAAAGTGGAGAACATTCTAATATTGGAACAATAGGTGTAGCAATAGGATTTGTAATGATGATGATATTAGATGTTGCTTTAGGATAAGAAGAGGAGAAAAAATATGATAAGTAAAAAAGTATCAATAATATTAACAATAATATTAACAATAATAGGCATATTTTTAGGTGGAATTGTTGGAAGGATATTTAATGTAAATATGCGTATTTGCATGATATGTGGTACTGCTATAGGATTTATAGCAGGAATTATAATAGAAAAGTTTACTAAATCAAAGAAAAAATAAAATGAATCTAAAATGTTAGAAAAAAATTTAACATTTTAGGTTTATTTTTTATTAATACAGAAAAATACAAGAAGATATTGTAAATCAAAGTAAAAAATTTTCCAAAAAATATTTAACAAAATATCTTTTTTATGATATTATTTTAAAAGAAAAAAATGGTTAGAAAAGAATTGTTATAAACGGAGGAAAAAATGATTCAAATATTTGATATTAAGAAAAAACGTAAAAAAATGAAATTAGAAGATAACGAAATTTTAGAAAAATATGTAAATAAATCCAGAAAAAATATTGAAGAGATATTAAATGATACAGGTAGCAGTTTTGATGGATTGAATGATAAAAAAGCAGAAAAATTATTAAAACAAAACGGGTATAATGTAGTAGTAAAAAATGAAAAAAAGAGTAAAATATATTTTTTAATTAACAGTTTTAAAGATAAGTTTATTATTATTCTATTAGTATTAGCTTTAATAAATTATTTTTTAAGTGATGCCTTTAGTACATACATAATTTTAGGAATAGCAATAATAAGTGCTTTAATTAGATATTTCCAAGATTATAGTGTATATAAATTTAATCAAGAACTAAAATCAAAATTATACACAACAACAAATATAGTACGTAATGGCAAAGAAAAGGAAATAAAGGTAGAAAATGTTGTTGTAGGTGATATAGTTCATTTGAACGCTGGAGTAATGATACCAGCAGATATGTATATATTTGAAAGCAAAGATTTATTTATAAATCAATCAGTATTTACAGGAGAGAGTGTACCTGTCGAGAAAAAAACAAAATTAAATAACAATAATTCAGATAAAGAAAAAGAAATTTTTTCAATTTCTAATATTGGTTTAATGGGATCAAGTGTTGTAAGTGGAAGCGGAACAGGGATTGTAATAAGTACAGGATTTTCAACATATTTAGGAAAAATGAGTAAAGAAATTGAAACAAAAAAGGAACCTACAAATTTTGAAAAGGGAATGAATAACATTACAAAAATGTTGATAAAATACATGATTGTTGTATCAATAGCAGTATTTATTATATATGGATTTATAAGACATGATTGGTTAGAAGCTGTTTTATTTGCTTTATCAGTTGCAGTTGGAATAACTCCAAGTATGTTGCCAATGATTGTAAATGTTAATTTGACTAGAGGAACAAAAGTATTAGCTAAAAAGAAAACACTTGTGAAAAATATTGATTCAATACAAAACTTAGGGGCAATTGATGTACTGTGTACAGATAAAACAGGAACATTAACAGAGGATAAAATCGTTTTGCAAAAATATATTGACGTAAATGGAAAGGAAGACAGCTCTATTTTGGAATATGCTTATTTAAATAGCTATTTTGGAACTGGAATGAAAAATTTAGTTGATAGAGCAATTATAAGTTATGGAAATAAATCAGGAACAGATAAAATAATAGAAGAGTACAAAAAGATAGATGAAATACCATTTGATTATACAAGAAAAAGAATGAGTGTTGTTGTTGAAAATAAAGAAAATCACGGATATAGGATGTTTACAAAAGGAGCTTTGGAAGAAGTACTAAAAGTTTGTACACATGTAAAATATGAAGGAAAGGTTGTAGACATCACAGAAGAGATGATAGAATTAGTTAGAAAAAAAGCAAAAGAATTTGCTTCTCAAGGAATGCAAGTAATTAGTTTAGCTTCAAAAAGAGAATATAGAGGAGAAAATATATTTAATATTGAAGATGAAAAAGAGATGACTTTTATAGGGTTTGTTGCATTTTTAGATCCACCAAAAAAAGATGTCAAAAAAACATTAAATAAACTTAAGAAAATAGGAATAACAACAAAGATTCTAACAGGAGACAACCCATATGCTACTTCAAATATTTGCAATTTAGTAGGAATAGATAACAAAGAAATCTTATGTGGAATAGATATTGATAAATTAAGTGATGAAGAATTAAAAATTAAGGTTGAAGAAGTTTCTGTATTTGCTAGAATGAACCCACTTCAAAAAGAAAGAGTGGTAAAAACTCTAAAAAATAATGGACATGTTGTGGGGTATATGGGAGATGGAGTAAATGATTCACCATCATTACATGTATCAGATGTAGGAATATGTGTAGATAAAGCAACAGACATAGCTAAAGAAGCAGCAGATATAATTTTATTAGAAAAAAATTTAGATGTAATTTATAATGGTGTAATTGAAGGAAGAAAAGTATATGGAAATATAATAAAATATATGAAGATGGCGTTAAGCTCTGATTTTGGAGATGTATTTAGCATTGCCATTGCTAGTATATTTCTACCATTTTTACCTCTATTACCTATACAAATGTTATTACAAGACTTTTTATATGACATATCACAAATTGCAATTCCATATGATGATGTTGATGAGGAATTTCTTGAAAAACCTAAGAAGTGGAGTACAAAAGGAATTAGTAGTTTTATGAATGTAATGGGAATAACAAGTTCGGTTATAGATGTATTAGCTTTTGCAGGATTTTGGTTTATATTTGGATATAATAGTTCAAAAGAGACTTTTTTTCAAACAGCATGGTTTGTTGAATGCTTAATATCAGAGACAATGATAATACATTACGTAAGGACAGCTAAAAAACCATTTATAGAATCGAGAGCAAATAAATGGCTAACTTTAGGAACTATTGGTACAATAGTAGGAACAATAATTACACCAATATTATTACATAATTTAAAGAGCTTTCATTTTGAAATATTACCACTTAAATATTATGGATTTGTATTAATTTTATTAGTAATATATTCAATAATAGTAGAATTTATAAAGAAAAAATACATAAAAAAACATGGTGAATGGTTATAATATAAATTAATTAAATAAAATAATTATAAAAAATAAAATAGCAAAAAAGATAGGGGATTTTTATGGAAAAAACAGATATAAAAAGTGCGAATGTATTAAATCAATTTTCAAGGACAGAATTATTAATTGGAAAAGAAGGTGTAGATAAACTTAAAAAATCAAAAATAGCAGTATTTGGAATTGGCGGAGTGGGTTCATTTGTGGTTGAAGGATTAGTAAGATCAGGAGTGAGTAATTTAGTTCTAATAGATAATGATACAGTTGACTTAACTAATTTAAACAGACAATTGATTGCAACTAGAAAAACAATTGGAAAATATAAAGTGGATGTTATGAAAGAAAGAATACTAGAAATAAATCCAGATGCAAAAGTTGAAACATATAAAGAATTTTTTATGCCAGATTCAAAAACTGAGATTATAAAAGAAGATTTAAGTTATGTTGTTGATTGTATAGATACTGTTACTGCAAAAATTGAAATAATAAAACAATGCAACAGGTTAAGTATCCCAATAATATCATCAATGGGAACAGGAAATAAATTAGATCCATCAAAATTAAAAATAACAGATATCTATAAAACTAATATATGCCCTTTAGCAAAAGTAATGAGAAAAGAATTACGAAAAAGGGATATTAGTAAATTAAAAGTTATTTATTCTGAAGAAGAACCAATTACTCCAGATGAAAAGATTGAAGAAATTTGTAAAGAAGAAGGAACTAAGAAAAAACAAGTACCTGGAAGTGTGTCTTTTGTACCATCAGTTGCAGGATTGATGATAGCAGGAGAAATAGTAATAGATATTATTAAATTATAGGAGAGAAACAAGTATTGATTAATAATATTGATAAACTACATACTACAGATATGGGGATTGATAGGATAAAAAGAAATCTTAAAATTGATAATGATGTGGTCAAATATTGGAAAAATAACAATTAATTTATACAGTTATACAATTATTACAGCACATATTATTTAGTAAATATTAATTAAAACAATTGTTAATAAAAAAATGATTAAATTGTAAATGAGTGTTGACAAAATATTTTAATATATTTTGTCAACACTCTGATTTAGAGTATACTCTAAATGATATATAATAATAAATGAAATAATTATAATTAAATTATAAAAAGCGAAAGGAAGGTATTTATGGAAAAAAAGAATTTAGAGGTTTTAAATAAAATAAATAGTCCAGAGGATTTAAAGGAAATGACAAAAGAAGAATTAGAAAAATTAGCAGAAGAAATTAGAAAAATTTTAATAAGAAAACTAAGTATTCATGGGGGACATTTTGGACCAAATTTAGGAATGGTTGAGGCTATAATAGGTATGCATTATGTATTTAGTTCACCAACTGATAAAATAGTATATGATGTTTCACATCAAAGTTATACACATAAAATATTAACAGGTAGAAAAGACGCTTTTATTTATGAAGAAAAATATGATGATGTAACAGGATATTCAAATCCAGATGAAAGCAATCATGATTTCTTTAAAGTAGGACATACATCAACATCAATAAGTTTAGCTTCAGGATTGGCTAAAGCAAGAGATATAAAAGGAGAAAGCTATAATGTTATTGCTGTAATAGGTGATGGATCTTTAAGTGGAGGAGAAGCATTAGAAGGATTAGATTTTGCTGGAGATCAAGAGAGTAATTTTATAATAATTGTAAATGACAATGATATGTCTATTGCTGAAAATCATGGTGGATTATACAAAAATTTAAAAGAGTTAAGAGAATCAAATGGAAATTGTAAATGCAATTTATTTAAAGCTATGGGGTTAGATTATATATATGTAAAAGATGGAAACAATATAGAATCACTTATACAAGTATTTGAAAAAGTTAAAAATATAGATCATCCAATAGTAGTTCATATAAATACACAAAAAGGTAAAGGATACAAAATAGCAGAAAAAAATAAAGAAAAGTGGCATTGGACTATGCCTTTTGATATCGAAACTGGAAAATCAAAGTTTAGTTTTAATGGAGAAGATTATGGAAGTTTGACAGCAGATTATTTATTAAATAAAATGAAAGAAGATAAAAGTATAGTAGCAGTAGTTGCGGGAGTACCAAGTAATATAGGATTTACTAAAGAAAAAAGAATACTTGCAGGAAAACAATTCATAGATGTTGGAATTGCAGAAGAACATGGAGTAGCAATGGTATCTGGTATTGCAAAAAATGGAGGAAAACCAATATTTGCTACACATGCTAGCTTTATGCAAAGAACATATGACCAATTATCACAAGATTTATGTATAAATAATAATCCTGCTACAATTTTAGTAAATACAGCATCAGTTTATGGAATGAATGATGTTACCCACTTAGGATTATATGATATACCAATGATTTCGAATATACCTAATATTGTTTATTTAGCTCCAACGTCAAAAGAAGAATATTTTGCAATGTTAGACTGGAGTATAGAACAACAAAATTATCCGGTTGCAATTAGAATACCATGTAATGGAGTAATAGTAGATGAAAGAAAAGTAGATAGAGATTATAGTGACATAAATAAATACAAAATAGAAAGTAGTGGAGAAAAAATAGCTATTATAGCATTAGGTGATTTTTACCAAATAGGAGAAAAAGTAAAAGATGAAATTTTAAACAAATTGAATATAAATGCTACTTTAATTAATCCAAGATATATCACAGGAATAGATAAAGAATTATTGGAAAAGATAAAGGAAAAACATGATATAGTAATAACACTTGAAGATGGAATATTAGATGGTGGTTTTGGAGAAAAAATAACAAGATTTTATGGAGAAACGAATATTAAAGTTAAAAATTATGGTATAGAAAAAGCATTTTATGATAGATATAATGTAGATGAATTATTAAAGGTAAATAGAATAACAAAAGAAAAAATAGTTGAAGATATAGAAAAAATGCTAAGACATACAAGATAGATAATTATGAAAAGTTTAGTTGTATATTTTTCTTGTAGTGGAGTTACAAAAAGATGTTATATATAGGTTTCCCAATATGGTGGTATATAGACCCAACAATAATAAATACATTTTTAGAACAATATGATTTTTTAAATAAAACAATTGTTGCATATTGTACTTTTGGAGGAAGTGGATTTGGAATACAATACCAGAACTAAAACCAGCTTGCTCTAATTTAACAAGATGGATTGAAGGAAAAGTATCTAGGAGGTAGAATATTGATATCAAATAAAGCTGTAACAGGAATAATTCTAGTAGCAGGAGAAAGCAGAAGATATGGAAAAAATAGAAATAAAAATTTTGAGTTACTAAATGGAAAAAGTGTATTATCATATAGTATACGAGCTTTTGAGGATAATAACTATATTGATAATATAATAATTGTTATAAGAAAACAAGATAGAAAAATTGTTGAGAACATAATAGAAAAAGAAGGAATAAATAAAACAGTAAATATTATTACAGGTGGAAAATCTAGAGAAGAATCAGTATACAATGCAATAAAAGGTATTACATCAGATATTGTAGTTATTCATGATGGAGCAAGACCAGCTATCAAACAAAAATATATAAATAGTTTATTGGAAAGTATGAAAGATTTTAAAGGAGCAACAGTTGGAGTGAAATCTAAAGATACAATAAAAATTACAGATGATAATGGTATTGTTATAAGTACAACTAAAAGAAAAAACACATGGATTATACAAACGCCACAGTGTTTTGATAGAAAAGTTCTATTAACATTGCATGAGAAATTTAAATCTGATGAAATAACAGACGATTGTGAATTAATTGAAAAAGGCGGATATAAAGTGAAAATTTTAGATGGAGATTATACTAATATAAAAATTACTACATCTGAAGATATAGATATTATACGGAATTTGGATATAATGAAAAATAAGGTAGCAAACAAGTAAGTTAGCTGCTTTATTTTTTATTTGTATTAGAACATAGGAAAAATCATAATGGAGATACAGCAAGGAAATGAGAGAGCAGTTTATGGTAATGCAGTATTAGAAAAATAGAGAAAAAAATTAGAGATGAATTAGGTAATAGTAATTAGTTAGGGATATTTTTTAGCATAATTAAATGAATCAAAGAACAAGGTATATTTAGAATACCTTGTTTTTTTGAGGAAAAAATGATATAAATATATAAGTATTATCTAATATTATTTAGAATGATTTAATGTTATTTAGTTAGAAAAAATAAAGTTTGTGACCTAATTTGTAAAAGGACATTTTTTAATACTAAAAAGAAACCAAAAAAAGATAAATTGCACAAATTTTTTAAAATTACACGAATTTTCTTGGTTGATAGTTGACATTTTTAGGTCACAAAGGGAGGAAAAATGTTTAAATTACACTCAGAATACAAGCCAACAGGCGACCAACCACAAGCAATTAAATATTTATCAAAAGGAATAGAAGAAGGCAAAAAATTTCAGACACTTCTAGGTGTTACGGGTTCTGGTAAAACTTTTACAATGGCGAATATAATAGAAAAAACACAAAAACCAACTCTTGTTTTAGCACACAATAAAACATTAGCAGGACAGTTATATTCCGAATTCAAAGAGTTTTTTCCAGATAATAGGGTTGAATACTTTGTTTCTTATTATGATTATTATCAACCTGAAAGCTATATAGCAAGTTCAGATACATACATAGAAAAAGATGCATCTATTAATGATGAAATAGATAAACTTAGGCATTCAGCAACTGCATCACTTTTTGAAACAAGAGATGTTATTATTGTAGCTTCAGTATCATGTATATATGGTTTAGGAGATCCAATTGATTATGAACACATGATAGTTTCATTAAGACCTGGAATGAGTAAAAATAGAGATGAAGTGTTAAAAAAACTTGTTAATATGCAGTATTCAAGAAATGAAATAGATTTTAAAAGAGGTACATTTAGAGTAAAAGGAGATGTGCTAGAAATATACCCTTCTGACCAATCAGAAAATGCAATTAGAGTTGAATTTTGGGGAGACGAAGTAGAGAAAATAACAGAAATAAATGCTTTAACTGGAAAAACAGTAGGTGTAAGAGAACATATAATGATATTCCCTAATTCACATTATGTTACAACAAAAGATAAAATGGAAAGAGCAATTAAAACTATTGAAGAAGAATTAAAAGAAAGAGTAAAATATTTTAAAGACAATAATAAATTAATTGAAGCACAAAGAATAGAAGAGAGAACAAGATTTGATATTGAAATGATGAAAGAAACGGGATTTTGTCAAGGAATAGAAAATTATTCAAGACATATTAGCGGAAGAGAAGCAGGAAGTCCTCCTTTTACATTATTTGATTATTTCCCAAAAGATTTTTTACTTTTAATAGATGAGTCACATGCAACAATCCCACAGGTAAGAGCGATGTATAATGGAGATAGAGCAAGAAAAGATTCATTAGTAAATTATGGATTTAGGTTACCTTCTGCTTATGACAACAGACCACTTAATTTTAAAGAGTTTGAAGAAAGAATAAACCAAGTAGTATTTGTTAGTGCCACACCAGCAGATTATGAAAAAGAACATTCTAAAGGAAATGTGGTAGAGCAAATAATTAGACCTACTGGATTATTAGATCCCAAAATAGAAGTAAAACCAGTAACAAATCAAATTGATGACTTGATAGAGCAAATAAGAAAAAGAGTAGAGAAAAACGAGAGAATATTAGTTACTACACTTACTAAAAAGATGGCAGAAGATTTAACAGCATACTTAAAAAGTATTGATATAAAAGTTAATTATATGCATTCAGACATAAAAGCTTTAGAAAGAATGGAAATAATAAGAAATTTAAGATTAGGAGAATTTGATGTTTTAGTAGGAATAAATCTTTTAAGAGAAGGTTTAGATATTCCAGAAGTATCTTTAGTTGCAATATTAGATGCTGATAAAGAAGGATTTTTGCGTTCAGAAAGGTCTTTAATTCAAACAATAGGAAGGGCAGCAAGAAATACAGATGGAACTGTTATAATGTATGCAGATGAACTTACTGATTCTATGGAAAAAGCAATAACAGAAACTAATAGAAGAAGAAAAATACAAGAGGAATATAATAAAGAACATGGAATAACACCTAAAACTATAAGAAAAGATATTAGAGAAACAATAAAAGCAACCAAACTTGAAGATATTGAAGTTGAATATAGTTTAGAAAAAGGACAAGACATTGAAGATGTTATAACAAAACTTACAGATGAAATGCTTAAATTTGCAAGTGATATGGAATTTGAAAAGGCAGCTGAGATAAGAGATAAAATAAAAGAATTAGAACAACTTTTGGATAAATAAATAAAATTCTTGACAAAAAATAAGCAATAAGGTTAAAATGATTACAATAAAAGTAAAATATAAGAGTGAGATAAAAACAAAATATACTAAAGGAGAAAAAATAAAAATGGTAATGGCTAAAACCGTTGGGAGAGTAACACACACACACACACACACACACACACACACAGGTAGTTTAGAAAATAAAATAAATAGAATAAAAATAATAAATAAGACTAGCTTGTTGCTAAAATGGCAATAGGTTTTTAGTCTTATTTTTGCGTTTTTACTAAAAAATGGAGGAAAGTTTAATATGAAAAAAGAAAAGGGAATAACATTAATAGCATTAGTAATAACAATAATAGTATTACTAATATTATCAGGAGTAGTGATTTTAAGTATAGCAAACGGACCAATAAAGAAGGCACAAAAGGCAGCTGTACAAACTGAACTAAAAGCAATTGAAGAGAAAATAGAATTATATAAAACAAGCAAAGTAATGGAAAGTGATGATTTCGACGTCAATAGTTTATATGCAGATGAAAATGAATTAAGATACAATACAAAAAGTGAAGAAGAGACAGGAAATATATATACAATAGTTCCAGAAGCAGAGAAAAAGTATAAAGGAAAAATATATATAGAAAAAGGAGAAATGGTATTTAATTCGGAAGATACAGATGAATTAAAATGGGCAGAAGATATAGGAATAGCAACAACAGGAACAGTAATAGATAAAGAAGGAACATTGCTTTGTGTAAATGAAGTAGAAACACTAATAGATGAAAATGGAGTATTAAGAATACCAGAAAGAGTAAAGAAAATATCAGCAGGTGCTTTTAATGGAATAAATGTAAATGTAAAAAAGATAGTAATACCAGGAACATGTAAAAAAATCGAAAGTAATGTTTTTAATGGACAAAAACAAATAGAAGAGGTAATAATAGAAGAAGGAGTAGAAACACTGGGAAGTTATATTTTTAGAGGATGTAGTAATTTAAAAACAATAAAATTACCAAACAGCGTAACATCAATAGGTGGAGGAATGTTTTTTAACTGTGAAAATTTAACAGAATTAGAATTTTTTAATAATGTTAAAAGTATACCTTCCGAAACATTTTATAATTGTTTTAATTTAAAAACAGTTGGACTATCAAATAATATTACAACAATAGGTACTTTAGCTTTTGGAAGTTGTACAAACTTAGAAAGTTTATATATATCAGATAAAGTAATCAATATAGAAAATAATGCTTTGGGGTCATCTAATAAGCTAGTTTTAACAGTGTCAGAAGATAATCCACAATATAAGATGATAGGAAATACATTAATTACAAAAGATGGAACCAAAATAATATATATATGCCAAGGAGAAAACTTGAAAGAGTATAGTATCCCAGAAGGAGTTACAGAAATAGGAAATATTTTTTCTACATGTTCAAATTTAGAAAAAATTATTATACCAGAAAGTCTAAAAACTATAAGTTATCCAACATTTACATATTTAAAAAAATTAAACAATATAGAATTAAATGAAAGCAATCAAAATTTTTCTTCAGATGGAAAAGCTTTATATAATAAAGATGAAACAACATTAATAAGGTATTATGCACAAGATGAAAGCTATAAAATAAAAAGTACTGTAACAATTCTTGGAAAATATTGTTTTGCACAAAATAAATATATAAAAAATATAACTTTACCAGAAGGTTTAAATACCATTGAGAACCAAGCGTTTAGTTCAACAAATATAAGTAACATAAAAATAGGAAGAAATGTTAGTAGTTTAGGAGGTTTAAGCTTATATGCTATAGGTTCAAGTACAAATGTAACCATAGATCCAGAAAATTTGAATTATAAAATAGAAAATAATATGTTATTTAATTATGAAAAAACAATGTTAATAGATGCATTAAAAAACGAAGAAACAATAGTAATACCAGATGGAGTAGAAGAAATTGGAAGTTATGCATTTCATAATAATTATAATTTAAAAAATGTAACAATACCTAGTACGGTAAAGAAAATAAATGGATCATTTCAATTTTGTTCTTCATTGGAGAGAATAGAAATACCAAGTAGTGTAATAAGTATAGCGAGTGGGTGCTTTTCTAGTACAAATATAAAAGAAATAATAGTTCATAATAAACAAGGAGGTATTACTGATGCACCATGGGGAGCTGCAGCAGGAATAAAAGTTGTTAAATGGATAGGCGTTAATTAAATATAAAAAGTAGTATTTCAAAATTTATTTTGATGTACTATTTTTTTAGTCAAAGATAAATTAAGTGATTAAATATATGAATTTCCTAATGATTTATATATTAATATTGACTTTTAATAAAATTTAGTGTAAAAATATAAAAGATTAATTATGGAAGGAAGAATTATAATGGAAAAAATAAGAGGATTTGAAATTGCAAAAGGATTTGAAGGTAAAGGAATAAATATACCAGAAAGAAAAACAATGTGTTCAGCAGCATATGATTTAGAAGCAGCAGAAGATATGATAGTTCCAAGTTATAAAAAAGGAATGAAAGCAACTTTAATCCCAACAGGATTAAAGGCATATATGCAACCAGATGAAGTATTATATTTATATGCAAAAAGTTCAGGATTTAATAAAAAGGGAATAATGCTTTCAAACAATGTAGGAGTTGTTGATAGTGATTATTATGAAAATGAAGATAATGATGGACATATAATGCTTTCAGTAATAAATTTGAAAGAAGAAGATTTAGTTATAAAAAAAGGCGATGCTGTAGGACAAGCAATGTTTGCAAAATATTTAAAAGCAGATGATGACAATTCTACAGAAATTCGTAAAGGTGGATTTGGATCTACAAGCAAATAAAAAATATAAAGCGAGATTTAATCTCGCTTTAAACTTATGGAGGATTTTATGATAAAAAAGCTAATTAACAAAGTTAAAAATGATAAAGAATTTAGATTTGAAATATTAGTAATTTTATTAATAATATTATTTAGTGTAAGTATTTCACCTAAAACATTACAAAATGATACTTATTATACAGTTAAGATTGGTGAATTAATTTTAAATAATGGAATTGATATGCAAGATCATTTTTCTTGGCATGAACTTCCATATACATATCCACATTGGTTATATGATGTTGGAATGTTTTTAATTTACAATATAGGAGGATGGCTTGGAATATATATTTCAACATGTGTATTATCCTCAATATTAGGAATATCTGTGTATAAAGTAAATAAAAAATTAAATAAAAACCAATTAATATCGTTTTTTATTACAATTGGAAGTATGTATATGCTTAAAAGTTACATTGCAGCTAGAGCACAACTAGTAACATTTATTTTATTTGTTATATTCATATATTTTATTGAAAAGTTTTTAGAAAATAAAAAAATAAAGTATGCAGTTGGAATGGTAATTATTTCACTAATAATTGCAAATATACATGTTGCAACATGGCCATTTATATTTGTTTTATTTATGCCATATATTGCAGAATGGATAATAAGTATAGTAAGAGATTGGATAATATATAGAAAAGTTAGTAGTTTATATTATAAATCAAAAATAAATTCAATTGAAAAACAAGAAAATATTTCAGATAAATTAAAAGAAAGATTAAAAAAATATAATAAAAAATTAACTGAAATAGAGATAAAAAATGAAAAGATAAAAGAAGAAAGAGAAAAAGAAGAAAAATACAAAATTATAATAACAAAAAATCCAAATGTAAAATGGATTATTATAGTTATGATAATATGTGCGTTAGCAGGATTTTTAACTCCTCTTGGAGATACACCATTTACATATTTATATAAAACCATGCAAGGAAACACTACACAAAATATCAATGAACATTTGCCACTTACTTTAATCAAAAGTACACCAATTATGTGTGCCATCATAATATATATAGCTGTACTAACATTTACAAAATGTAAAATTAGACTATCAGATTTGTTTATGATATCAGGATTGTGCTATTTAATGTTTTCTTCAAAAAGACAAAGTACAATGTTTGTACTAATTGGAGGAATTATATTAAATAGGTTAATTGTACAACTTTTTGAGATTTATGGAATTTGTAAAATTAAAGATTTAACAAAAAATGTTATAAACAAATTTACAGCTTTTGTAATTACAGCAGTTATAATAATTATTAGTATGCAATATATAAATGATTTATTAGATGATGAATATGTAAATGAAAGCTCATATCCTGTAAAAGCTTCAGAATGGATTTTAAAAAATTTAGATGTAAGCCAAATAAAATTATTTAATGAATATAACTTCGGAAGCTATCTATTGTATAAAGATATACCAGTATTTATTGATTCAAGAGCAGATTTATATACACCAGAGTTTAATGGTGATAATGAAAAAAATATATTTTCAGACTTTTTAAATGCAGACAATACAGGTACATATTATGGCAATATATTTAAAAAGTATGAAGTTACACATATTATAGTATACAAAGGATCAAAAATAAATATGTTTATAAAAAATGCAGATAGTGAGAAATATGAATTGCTATATTCTGACGATGATTTTGTAGTATATAAAATTTTAAATTATTAATATGTAAAATAAAAAATAGAACCTAATAAGTCGAATTTAGGCTCTATTTTTTATGAAAAAAACATAACAAAAAACGAAGGCAAACGCTTACAGCTGCAACGATTATAAAAGAATAACTTCATTGACAAAATAGTACATTTATGGTATAATTTACATTGTGCCGAATTATAAAAAAGGAGGAATATTTATGATTAAATAAAAAGATATAAAATATCTAAATATAACTAAAACAAAAATATCTAATAATTTATAATTAAAAATAAAATTTATAAGGTATAGTAAAAGATGCTTAAAGTATCTTTGGGAGGAATATATGCCAACAAAAAAAGTAAGATTTACAGTTGCAATTTGTTCCTATAATATTGAAAAATATATACAAAGAGCAATAAAAAGTGTTGTAAATCAAAGTTTTAAAAATTATGAAATTATAATAGTAGATGATTGTTCAACCGATAAAACAGTTCAAAGAGCTGAAAAAATTTTAGATGAAAAATGTAAAATATTAAAAACAAAACGTAATTCAGGCACAGCAGCGATGGCAAGAAATATTGCAATAAAAAAAGCAAAAGGAGAATATATAATATTTCTTGATGGTGATGATGCATTATATGATAATGAAGTATTAGAAAAAATAGATTCATTAATAGAAAATAATGAATATGATATTATTTATTTAGGATATGTAAGTATTAATAAAAGACAAAATAATTTAAGGCTTTCAAATAAAGAAAATTCAACAAGAATAGCTAGATTAATATGTGATGAAAGTTTCTCGGTATCAAGTAAATGTTGGAATACAGAGTTTTTAAGAAAAAATGATATGACATTTAAAGAAGGAATATATTATGAGGATGAATTATTTTCAATAAAAGGAAATATATTATCACAAAAAACAACCTTTGGAGAGTTTCCTATATTTAAATATTATAGAAACAGAGAAGGAAGTGTAATGACCCAGCCAACAATAAAAAAATGTTCTGATTGGTATAGAATGTTAGCAGAAGTAACAGAATTATATGAAATAACACCTATAGAAGATAAAAAATATTTATTAAGTTTTATAAAAAATGAAAATAATAGTATACCTCTTAGAATGAGAGTGGTTTTAGAAGCTATTATGCAAAGTGGAAATACACAAGTGCTTCCTAAAAGAGCATATGAGTATAAGGATTTCTTTGTTAATGAATAATAAATGTATAATTTTTATAGTTAGACATACTCAAACTATAGGGAATATTCAAAATAGATTAACAGGAAGACATGATTATATAATAACTCTAAAGGGAAAAAAATATATAAATTTTTTAACTGAAGAATTGAAAAATATAAAATTTGACGCCATATATTCAAGTACATCAAAAAGAGCAATAAAAACTGTAAAAAAATTATCACAAATAAACAAAAAGAAAATAATAGAAGATGATAATTTAAGAGAAATGGATTTTGGAATATATGATGGATGGAAATGGAAAAAAGTAAACAAAATTAATCCTAAAATCAAAGAATTTCAAATAGAAGAAAATGAAATTTGTGGTATTCCAAATCAAGAAACAACAAAAGAAGTGGCAGATAGAATGTATGAAGAAATAGAAAAAATAGCAAATTTAAATATTGGTAAAATTGTATTAATTTCATCTCATGGAGTTTCTATAGAAGCTTTTTTAAGGAAAGTAGCAAATGTACCATTTAATAAACAAAGAGAAAAATTCTGTCAACAAAATACAGCTATAAATGAAGTTGAATATGAAAATGGAAGTTTTAAAATACTAAGATTAGCTGATATGAATCATATTAATATAAATAAATAATAATATAATAAATAAATGAAATAAATCTACTAGAATGGAATATTATCCTAAATGATAGGAAATATTCCATTTTTGTATGAAAAGGAATTTTGCTCTAAATTTATTGACAGAAAATATTGAAAAATATATAATAAATAATATAAAATAACATATGAAAAGTTTAGGAGGATACTAAAAATGACAATAGCTAAAACCGTTAGGAGAGTAATATATATACATACAGATGATTTGAAAAATAAAATAAATAGAATAAAAATAGTAGATAAGACTAGCTTATTGCAAAAATAGAGATAGGTTTTTAGTCTTATTTTTGCGCTTTATAAAAGATATAAATGGAGGAGAAAATTGAAAAAAATTTTAAAGAGTGTAAAAGGAATAACTTTAATAGCGTTAGTAATAACAATAATAGTAATTTTAATATTATCAGGAGTAGTAATAAATATGATAACCGA
This sequence comes from uncultured Clostridia bacterium, assembly GCA_934178475.1. Taxonomy (GTDB): domain Bacteria; phylum Bacillota; class Clostridia; order TANB77; family CAG-508; genus CAG-269. The sequence goes on along the minus strand of CAKPQH010000010.1, from coordinate 30,083 downwards.
TGATGATGGAATATTAAACAAAGTTGTAAGTGCAAAAGAAAATAGAGAAGAATCTTCAACTGTAGAAAAAATAAAGTTAGCAATGACAGCTGCAACAATTAATGATGATTATAAAATTAATAAAAATAATTTAAAAACGGAACTAGAAAAATATTTTAAAACAAATGATGTATATGAATATGAAGATGGAACTTTTTTGATAATAGTAGAGGGAAAAAGATATAAAGTTAGTAACGATGGAAATATAGTTAAAAGTAACTATAAATTAGAAAAAGTAAAATCTAAAGAAGATAATATAACATTAATAAATTCTGATGGAGGAGTTTTATATGATTATAAAATATATGGAAATAGTATACAGAATGAATTACCAAAAGAGTACCAACAGGTGAATTTTATAGAAAGCACAGGAACACAATGTATAGATACAGAATATGTACCAAAAACAAACACTAAGATTGAATGTGAATTAAGCTTTGATGGAGATTTTAATAATAAAGTTAATACGAGTATATTTGGAACAAGCAATAAAGAAAATGTTTTTACAATTAATTTTGGTGAAGCGCCAAACCAAAAAAATGAATTATTTTCTTGGACAGATAAATTATATAAGAACGGTGCTACAGCATATAGCATAGATATTACAGATAAAATAAGAACCAATAGAAATTTATTAACATTAGAAAGTGGAAAAGTATCTTATGGAGGGATTACTAAAACAATAGCAACAAAAACAGAAAATCAAACAGAAACATTAATATTATTTGGAAAAAGAAATGTGAAAGGCATTTTTCCTATTCAAGCATACAATATGAGAGTGTATAGTTTTAAAATATATGAAGATGATAATTTAATAAAATATATGTTACCTTGTTATAGAAGAGATAGTGGTAAAATTGGAATGTATGATTTAATAGCAGGAAAGTTTTATACAAATGTGTATACAGATGAATTTGAAAAATCAAAAGATATAAGTTTATCAGTAGGAGATATTGTAATAGAAGGAGATTATAAAGGAAAATATGAGATACCTATTGAAGTAGATGTAAAAAATCTTTGGGATAGAAATTCAAAAGTTATAGCAGATAAGGATGTACGTTCTGCTTTGTTTGAATTTCATAGTTCGGATAATTGTTGGCTAAAGCCTAATACAACATATAATTTTAGCGAAGATGTAATAATTTATAATGATGATACAAGAACAAATCCTAGATTTTGCATACAAACATATTATATTGATGGTACATATGATAATGTGTATTATTGGCTAAAAAAAGATTCAATAAAAAGAAAAATATCTGCTAAAATAACTACAGGAAATAAAGAAGTGACAAAGATGCTTATTAGATTGGTTGATTATGGCTCAAATGAGGGAGGTGTTTGGCATGCGGAAGCAGAAAATATGCAATTAGAAATTGGTTCAAGCATGACAGATTACAAATCATATCAAGAACCTAGAATAACTAGCATATATTTAAATCAACCACTAAGAAAAGTGGGGGATTATGTAGATTGTATAGATTTTAAAAACAAAAAAGTTATAAGGAGAATAAGCGAAAATAATGAAATATTAATAAATCCAATAGAAGAAATAATAGAGTTGCCAGATATATTAACAAATATTGGAACACATATAATTAAAGTTAATACATTAATAAAACCAACCAATATAGAAGCAACATATTATAAACAGGAATAATAGATTTTCATAATTATTATTTTAGAAATAATACATAAAAAATATGGAAAATCACAGTAAGTTTAAAGATAAACTATTGTGATTTTTTTTTATTTATGATACAATGCAAGAAAATATAGCGTATTGCTTATAAAAAAGAAAGGATGAATAAAATGTCAGAAGTAAAGTATAAAAGAGTACTTTTAAAATTAAGTGGAGAAGCATTAGCAGGAGAAGACAAAACAGGAATTAATATTAAAGTAGTAGGAGATATATGTGATAAAGTAAAAGAAGTCTCAGAAATGGGAGTAGAAGTTGCAATAGTAGTAGGTGGAGGAAACTTCTGGAGAGGAAGAAGAAATGGAGAGCAAATGGAAAAAACAACAGCAGACTATATGGGAATGCTTGCAACTGCAATGAATGCATTAGCACTTCAAGATGCATTAGAAGCTAGAGGAGTATTTACAAGAGTTCAAACTGCAATAGAAATGAGAGAAATTGCAGAACCATTTATAAAGAGAAAAGCTTTAAAACATTTAGGAAGAGGAAGAGTAGTTATATTTGCTTGTGGTACAGGAAGTCCATTCTTTACTACAGATACAGGAGCAGCATTAAGAGCAGCAGAAATAGAAGCAGATGCAATTTTACTTGGAAAAGCAATAGATGGAGTATATTCGGCAGATCCTAAATTAGATAAAACAGCTGTAAAATATGATGAAATAACATATGCTGAAGTATTACAAAAAGATTTAAAAGTTATGGATTCAACATCAACAGCGCTATGTAAAGATAATAATATTCCATTAATAGTATTTGGAATAGCAGATCCTGAAAACATAGTAAGGGCTGTTAGAGGAGAAAAAGTAGGTACAGTTGTAAAATAATATAAATAATAAAAAGGAGAGTTTAAAATGGATTATTCAGAAATTAAAGACAAAATGGAAAAATCAATAATGAATTTAGAAGAGAGATTATCAGAAATAAGAGCAGGAAGAGCTAATCCTGCAATATTAAATAAAATAAAAATAGACTATTATGGAACACCAACACCTATAAATCAGGTGGCAGGAGTATCAGTTCCAGAAGCTAGAATGATAGTAATTCAACCATGGGATTTGGGAGTTTTAAAAGATATAGAAAAAGCAATTTTAGCATCTGATATTGGAATTAATCCAAACAATGATGGTAAAGTTATTAGACTTGCTTTCCCAGAATTAAATGAAGAAAGAAGAAAAGAATTAGTTAAAGAAATAAAAAAATATGCAGAAGAAACAAAAGTAGCTGTTAGAAATGCGAGAAGAGACGGAATAGATAAAGCAAAAACTATGCAAAAAAATAGTGAAATAACAGAAGATGAATTAAAACAAGCAGAAAATGAAATACAAAAAATAACAGATAAAAATATTGAAGAAATAGATAAAATAACAGCTAATAAAGAAACAGAAGTAATGTCAATATAATTCTGAAAGGAATTTAAAATTATGGACTTTAAGCAAGAACTAAGAAAATATCAAGAAATTGTAGAAGATGAACTAGAAAAATATATAAGTAAAGATGTATGTCCAGAAAGAACGTTAAATGAATCTATGAGATATAGCTTAATGGCAGGAGGAAAAAGACTAAGACCGATATTAGTTCTTTCTACATATAAATTATTTAAAGATGATTATAAAATTTGTATGCCTTATGCAGTTGCCATAGAAATGGTACACAATTTTTCATTAATTCATGATGATTTACCAGGAATAGATAATGATGACTTTAGACATGGAAAACTTACTAATCATAAAAAATTTAATGAAGCTACTGCTATATTAGCAGGAGATGGTTTATTAAATAATGCATATAAAGTAATAAGTGAAGATTTATTAAAAACCGAAAAGTATGATGAATTAAATAAAAAACTTAAAATATTCAATGAATTTTCATTAGCTATAGATAGAATGATTGCAGGTGAATTTGTAGATACAGATTTTGAGGGAAAAGATATTTCTAATGAATATTTAGAATATATCCACATGAATAAAACAGGTGCATTCTTGAAATTATGTGTGAGAATGGGTGCGATTCTAGGAGATTGTAACAAAGAAGAATTAGAGAATCTAACTAAATATGCAGAAAAAATAGGATTAGCATTTCAAATAAAAGATGACATATTATCTGTTGAAGGGGATTCCTTAATTACAGGAAAACCTGTAGGAAATGATGAAGAAAAGAAAAAATGTACATATGTATCTAAATATGGTTTGGAAAAAGCAAAAAAAATATTGGAAATAGAAACAAATGAGGCAATTGAAATATTAAATAAATATGGCGAGAAAGCGGAATTTTTAAAACTTTTAGCAATATATATTAAAGAGAGAAATAAATAATAAAGGAGAACATAAGTGGAGGTTAAAAAAGAAGAATTACCAACCCATATTGCGATAATTATGGATGGAAATAGAAGATGGGCAAGAGCAAATGGTAAACCAATAGCTTTAGGACATAAAGAAGGAGCAAAAACACTTGAAAAGATAGTTAGACATGCTAACAAAATTGGACTTAAATACATAACAGTATACGCTTTTTCAACAGAAAATTGGAAAAGGTCAAAAGAAGAAGTAAGCGCATTAATGTTATTACTTCAAAATTATATTGAAGATTATTCTAAGAGAGCTGATTCTGAAAATATAAGAGTTAAATTTTTAGGAGATACAACCGTATTTTCTGAGAGAATGAAAAAAGGAATTGCAAATTGTATTGAAAGAACTAAAAACAATACAGGAGTAACTTTTAATATAGCATTAAATTATGGTGGAAGAGCGGAAATAATAAAAGCAATAAAAGAAATATCTGAAGATGTAAAAAATGGAATTTTAGATATTGATGATATAAATGAAGAAATAGTTTCAAAAAGATTGTATACAGCAGATGAGCCAGATCCAGACTTACTTATAAGAACAAGCGGAGAAATTAGATTAAGTAATTTCTTACCATGGCAATTAGTTTATTCAGAGTTTTTATTTGTAGATAAAAATTGGCCTGACTTTAATGAAAAAGATTTAGATGATGCTATAATAGAATATCAAAAAAGAACGAGAAAATTCGGAGCAAATTAAATAAAAGGGGATTTTTGATTATGGATTTAAAAAGAATATTAACTGCAGTATTAGGATTGCCACTTGTAATAATAACTATTATTTTTGGAAATAAATATTTAATAGATACATTATTTACAATAATTGCAATTATATGCATGCATGAATATTTAGGGGTAATAGAAAAAGTATCACACCCAATAAAATGGATAGCATATTTAAGTACTTTAGGTGTATCTGCTGTTAGTTTTTTAGAACAAGATATGTTAATGAAAGTGATAGTATTTTCAATTCCTATAATAATTTTAATACTATTTTTACATGTAATATTTACAAACATGAAGACAACAATAAAAGATGCAGCATATACATTTATGGGAATTTTTTATGTTACATTTTTTATAATGTGTTTATCATTAATTAGATGTACACACAATGGAAAGGCATATATTGGATATATCTTTGTAGTCGCATGGACAACAGATATTTTTGCATATTTGATAGGAAAAAAATGGGGAAAACATAAATTTAGTAAAGTTAGCCCTAAAAAATCAATTGAAGGTTGTATTTCAGGTACAGTAGGATCAGTTATTTGTTCAATAATATATATAATGATTATAAGTAGATATGTTAATATAGAATATTCGTATTTATTTATATCAATAATGGCATTAATATTGAGCTTAATAAGTCAAATAGGAGATTTTGTGGCATCTAGCATAAAAAGATTTGCAGATGTAAAAGACTATGGAAACTTACTTCCTGGTCATGGAGGAATGTTAGACAGAATAGATAGCTTAATATTTATTGCACCATTTTTATATATGTTTTTAGTAATAGCATAATATAATTCAAAGGTTAGGTGATATTTTGATAAGCTTTTTAATTTCAGCTATAAAGATAGTATTTTTATTAGGATTTTTGGTTTTCATACATGAAGGAGGACATTTTCTAGTTGCAAAATTTTGTAAAGTAAAAGTGAATGAATTTGCAATAGGTTTTGGACCAGTCATATGGAAAAAACAAAAGGGAGAAACAAAATATGCTTTGAGATTAATACCTCTTGGTGGATTTGTAAGTATGGAAGGTGAAGATGAAGACTCACAAGATGAAAGATCATTTAATAAAGCTAAAATAAGTCAAAGAATTGCTATAGTTGCTGCAGGAGCAATAGTTAATATTGTGTTTGGAGTATTAGTATTTTTTATAATAGCATCTATTATATACAAAAATGCTTTAATAGGATTAAATCTTACAGGAAATTTTTTAATATCAATTATAGATAGTATAAAAATGTTATTTACAGGAAATGTTTCAATAAACGATTTTTCTGGACCAGTAGGAATATCAGAAGTAGTTGCTTCGACTAAAACTGCTTTTGAGTATGTATATATTATATCTGTAATTTCAGTATCACTTGGGGTTACAAACTTACTTCCAATTCCAGCATTAGATGGAGGAAAAATATTAATTTTAATAATAGAATGGATTAGAAAAAAGCCATTAAATAAAGATTTAGAAATAAAAATACAACTTATGGGATTTTCTTTTTTAATAGCTTTATCAATATATATAACATATTTTGATGTACTAAAATTATTTAAATAAAACAGGGAGAAATAGATGGGAGAATTTAAATCAGGATTTGTATCAATAATAGGAAGAACAAATGTGGGAAAATCAACATTAATTAATTTATTAGTTGGAGAGAAAATTGCAGCTATGGCAAATAAAGTCCAAACAACAAGAACAGCTATTAAAGGAATAGTAAATAGAGAAAACTCACAAATAATTTTTATTGATACACCAGGAATACATAAACCTAAAACAAAACTAAATGAAAATATGATAGAGCTTTCATGGGGAGCAATCGAAGATTCTGATGTTATTTTATTTTTAATTGAGGCAGATAGCAAAGACATTGGAAAGGGAGATAGAAAAATCCTTGATAAAATAAAAGAATCTAAAAAGAAATGCATATTAATAATAAATAAAGTAGATTTGGTAAATAAGGAAGAATTAATAAAATTAATTGATTTATATAGAAATGAATATAATTTTGAAGCAGTTATTCCAATTTCTGCTCTAAAAGATAAATATAAAGACATAGTATTAGATGAAATAGAAAAGAACTTAAAAGAAGGTCCTGCATATTATGATATAGAAGAGTATACAGACCAAACTTTAAGACAACTTGCTGAAGAGACAATTCGTGAAAAAACATTAATACTTTTAAGAGATGAAATACCTCATGGTATTTTCGTAAAAGTTGAAAAAATGCAATTGAAAAAGACAGAAAAAAAAGAAGATATTTATAATATTGAAGCCACAATTTATTGCTTGAAAGATTCTCATAAGGGAATTATAATAGGAAAAGGTGGAGAAATGTTAAAAAGAATTGGAACGATGGCAAGAAAAGATATGGAACAAAATTTTGGAACAAAAGTAAATTTAAAAACGTGGGTAAAAGTTAAAGAGGATTGGGTAAATAATACTTCATTTTTTACAAATGAATAAAAAATTTTCAAAAGATAATAATACTTATAAAGGAAGTGGACGATTATGATAAAAGATTTAGCTTGGAATACATTTAAGAAAACAGGAAATGTTAACACATTTTTAGAATTAAAACAATTGGAGAATATGCAAAATGAGAATCAGATTATGAATCAAAAGGTGAATTTAAATGAGCATTGTGAAAATGAAGGGAATAATAATTGCGGAAAATAATATGGGTGATTTTGACAAAATGCTTACAATGTTAACTCCAGGAGTTGGAAAAATTTCGTGTGTAGCCAAGGGAGCAAGACGCCCAAATAGTGCTCTTTTGGCAGGCACACAATTTTTGTGCTTTGGAGAATATGTGATGTACAGAGGAAAAGAGCATTATACAATAAACTCATGTGAATCTATTGAAGTTTTTTATAATCTAAGAACTGATTTAGATAAACTAAGTGTAGCTGTAAATATAACAAAAATTATTCAAGATATTACAAATGAAAATGAAAATAGTTATAAGATTTTACAATTATATCTAAATACTCTTTATATGTTATCAGAAACAGATAAAGACATGGACTTTATAACAGCAGTATTTAAATTAAAACTTTTATGCTATTTAGGATTTAGACCTAAAATTGAAAGCTGTGTAAGTTGCAGAGAAAAAGAAAATTTAGAATATTTTAGTATAAAAGATAATGGTATAAAATGTATGGCATGTGCTAGACAAGATAAAGGTGCAATAAAAATAAGTGAAAGTACATATTTAGCTTTAAAATATATAATAACTGCACCATCTAAAAAATTATTTTCATTTAGCTTAAAAGATGAAAGTTTACAGGAATTAAAACTAATTAGTAAAGTATATTTTAATGAAAAATTGGAAAAGGAATATAAATAAAAGTGATATAGTAGTTAACTTGCTATATCACTTTTTTTCTTCAAAAAGAGTAAGTAAGATATAAACAGTAAAAATTTTATTGTATGTTTTGGTAATTTATGATATAGTATAGTAGTAAAATAACTAAATAAGAGGAGGACTTTTTATGAAAAATTATGATGTAATAATAGTAGGTGCAGGTCCTGCTGGATTATTTGCTGCATACGAACTTATAAATAAAAAAAAGGATTTGAAAGTAGCAATATTAGAAAAAGGTAAGTTTGCTAGAAATAGATTTTGCCCAATGAATAAAAATAATGTAAAATGTACAAATTGTAAACCATGTAATATATTAAGTGGGTATGGTGGTGCAGGTACATTTTCAGATGGAAAACTTAACTTTATACCTAAAATAGGAAAATCAGATTTATTTAAATATATGTCTCAAACAGAAGCATATAATTTAATAGACGAAACAGAAGAAATTTTCAACAAATTTAATATGGATAGTGAAGTATTTCCATCAAACATGGAAGAAGCTAAAGAAATAGAAAAGAAAGTTGCAGTAGGTGGTGCAAGATTACTTGTAATAAAACAAAAACATCTTGGAAGTGATCACTTACCAGAATATATACAAGGATTTTCAGACTATTTAGAAAAACATAATGTAGATATATTTGAAAATACATTTGTAACAGATATAAATAAAGACGAGAAAGAAAATGAATACAAAGTTACATATAAAAATCAAAACAAAGAAGAAGCATTTTATTCTAAATATGTAATAGTAGCTCCTGGAAGAGAAGGAGCAAGATGGACACAAGAATTTGCAGATAAATATAAAATACCATATGTTTCACAAAGTATTGAAGTTGGAGTAAGAGTAGAAACAAGAAAAGAAATATTAGAAGATATATGTAAGATTATTTATGATCCAACAATATTTATAAAAACAGACACTTATTCAGATGAAATAAGAACATTCTGTACAAATCCAGGAGGGTATGTAACAAAAGAGAATTATTATGGTTATATTTGTGTAAATGGACATTCATTAAAAGATATAAAATCAAGAAACAGTAACTTTGCATTTATAAGTAAAGTAAGTTTAACACAACCAGTAACTAATACAAGACTTTATGGAGAAAGTATTGCTAGAATAGCAAATGTATTAGGAGATGGAAAGCCAATAATCCAAACATTAAAAGATTTAAGATCAGGAAGAAGAAGCGAATGGCATAGAATAAATAAAGGATTTATTGAACCTACTCTAAAAGATTGTGTTGCAGGTGATTTAGCTTTGGTTATGCCACATAGAATAATAACAAATATATTAGAAGGATTAGAAAAGTTAGATAAAATAATACCAGGAGTTAATAATGATGAAACACTACTTTATGGACCAGAAATAAAATTCTTTAGCAATGAAATTGAGACGGATAATAAATTTAAGCTATTAGATAAAGACATTTATTTCGTTGGAGATGGAGCAGGAAAAGCTGGAAATATAGTTACAGCAGCAGCTACTGGATTAGTTGCAGCAAGAGATATTATTGATAGATTAAAATAAAGGAAGATATTTATGAAAAAAATAATATTTGGAATAACAAGTCTAGGATTAGGGGGAGCAGAAAGAGTATTAGTAGATATAGCTAACAACCTAAAAGATATATATGATATAACAATATTTACTATATACTCTGGAGGAGCTTTCGAAAAAGAATTAGATAAAAAAATAAAATTAATTTCGATATATAATAACTCATATGAATCAATGTCAAAATTAAATAAAAAGTTAATTCCTCTAAAAATATTAACTTGTAAAAAACAAATATACAATAAATATATCAAAGACAAATATGATATTGAGATAGCATTTTTAGAAGGTGCAATTACAAGGATTTTTGCAAGTAAAAGTAATTCTAAAAAGATTGTATGGATACATAATGATATAAAACAAGTCTTTGGAAATGATTATAAGTCAAAAATCAAAAACAATATTGATAAAGATATATATAGTAAATATGACAAAATAGTATTCGTTAGTAATGATAATAAAGAAGCATTTAATAAACTTTATATAAAAGAAAATAATAAAAATCTTCTAGAAAAAGAAGAGGTTTGTTATAACTATATAGATAGAAATAGAATTATCGAAAAATCAAATGAAAATGCAGACGTAAGTACTATATGTACTGATAAAACATCAATAATTACAGTATCAAGATTAGTAAAACAAAAAGCAATAGATAGATTAATTAAAGTTCACAAAAAGTTAATTGATTGTGGATTAAAGCATAATATCTATGTAATAGGCGATGGGCCAGAAAAAGAAGAATTAGATAAATTAATAAAAGAACTAAAAGTTGAAGATACATTTCATTTATTAGGTGCAAAAGAAAATCCATATCCTTTTGTAAAAAAAGCTGATTATTTTGCACTGCTATCTAATTTTGAAGGTTATCCAATGACTTTAGAAGAAGCAAAAATATTAAATAAAAAAATACTTATAACAAATACAGCGTCAAGAGAAGTTGTAAAAAATTATTCAAAAAGCATTATATTTGAAAACAATGAAAATGCAATATATGAGGGGCTAAAACAAGTACTAGAAGGAAATATTGTTCTAAATGAAGAAGAAGCAGACTATGATAACAAAAAAATCCTTAAGCAGGTAAAAAAAATAATTGAGGTGAAATAATGAAATTAAGTATACTTACTGCAACATATAATAGAGAAAAATTATTACCAAACTTATATGAAAGCATAAAAAAGAATATAAAGAGTAACTTAAAATGTGAATGGATTGTACTCGATGACGGCTCAACAGATAATACAAAAGCTCTAATAGAAAAATACCAAGAAGAAAATATAATAGATATAAAATATAAATATCAAAAAAACTCTGGAAAAATGGTAGCTATTAATGAAGCAGTAAAATTATCAGAAGGAGAGCTAATAGTAGAATGTGATTCAGATGATTATTTTACAGAAAATGCATTTGAAATAATTAATAAATATGCGGAAAAAGTAATAAAAAATGAAAAACTTTATGGAATGATTTTACTAAAAGTAGATACAAAAGGAAAAGTTAGTGGGAATAAATTCAAACAAAATGAAATAATATCTACTATGTTTGATTTATATTTTAGAGAAGATATACAAGGTGAAAAGATAATAGTATTTAATTCTAAAATAAGAAAAGAGTATACAAATAAATTAGAAAACAATGAAAAATTTGTAACAGAAGCAAGAATGTATCATGAGATGGATGAAAAATATAGTGCACTTTGTATAAATGAAGCAATTGAAATTATAGAATATCAAGAAAATGGATATACAAAAAACATAACAGAAATGTTTAAGAAATATCCATATGGGTATTATAAATATTTTGAAGAAATATTATCAAAAAATATGAAAGGTGTAATTTTAAAAAAGAGATTATATGCAATAAAACACTTTATATTATTTGGAGTGTTAACAAATAAAAAAATGAATACGAAAAATATAAAAGATACGATAAACAAATTACTATATATAATATTATATATACCAGGAATAATCAAAAGTAAGAAATTTTAAAACGGAGACAGTCCCTATTTTGAAAATGTTTTCAAAATAGGGACTGTCTCCAATTTTAAAAGGTTTACTCGAAAGCAAACCTTATTAAAAAAACTATGCATAATTTTTTTATTTTTCTGATTAAGCAATAGCTGCATTTAATTTTTTAGCTAAATTTGATTTTTTTCTAGCTGCTGTGTTTTTTACTATAACACCTTTAGTACAAGCTTGGTCGATTTTCTTTGTAGCTACAACAAATAATTCTTTAGCTTCATCTATTTTTCCAGCTTCAACAGCTTCTTCAAAACTCTTTACAGCTGATTTATATGCTGATTTAATCATATTATTTCTTAAAGTTTTCTTTTCAATAATCTTAACTCTCTTTTTAGCTGATTTAATATTTGGCATTCTAGCACCTCCTCTTAGTCTATATAAACTATAACATCCTCTATTTTACCATATATTTCTTGAATTGACAAGTGTTTTTAAAAAGTTTTTTATTTTGAAACGATAGGAACACCTTTTAAAGAAGTATAATTATCCAAATTGACATTTATTTCTTTAGTAGAATATTTATTGTTTTCACGTTTGATTCTAATTACCTTTTTAGCATTTTTATTATATAGACCTTCCAAATCACGAGGATTGTCATCAACGAAGATACCATCTTCATAATTTAAATCTAAATTAAATTTATATTTAGAAGAAATAATAATATCATCTAAATATTTACTTAATTTTGAACCATTTAATTTTAAAAGTTGATAAGATAAGTTTTCGTGAGTAACATATGATAAAAGATTGACTGTATGACCATTTTTCCTTAACGATTTTAGAAAATCAATTGAATCACTATATACATTTTTTGAACTATTTAAAATGATTTTGTCAATATTAGATTTTAATTTAGAAGAATTCAAATTATATTTTTGAGCAAAAAAATCACATAATTCATAAATATTATAAATATGTTCACGATTAAAATTATTTGTAACTTCTTCAATACAAGTATTCAAATTAATGTGGCTGGATTTATGAATTTCAGTGGCGATATAATTACACATATCTTTAGTTAGAAGATTTGTATTATACAAAGTATTATCAAAATCAATATAATAATTCATATAGAGTTCCTCCTACAAATAAATTAACAAAATTTATAAAAAAAGTCAACAAAAATATAGAGATAAAAAATGATTTTTTAAAAGTCATCTATTTGTCATTTTATATAGTTTATAATAAATAAGAAATAAAACGAAAGGAATGAATTTTTATGGAAGTTTTAAGAGTAGAAAATCTATGTAAACAATATGGAAGAGTAGAAAATAAAAATGTACTATAGGCTTGCAAGTGTTGTAGCAACTAAAACAAATAAGGAAAAATGTAATAACAGACGGAATACTCATTGGAACAATTGGAATTCCTTTAGAAATAATATCAGGATTTTTTGAAGTATATGTATTAATAAAATTGTAAATATGTTGTTAGGAGATAGTCTATTTTCAAATGTAAATGGATTGATTTTTAAAGTTTCATTAATTCAAATATTAATATCTATTGTGTTAGGAATTGTTACAATATATTTATCATCAAGAAGTTCTGCAAGAAAAGCAAGTAAGTAAGTCCTATTGAAGGATTGAGGAATTCTAATGATATAAAAATTAAAAACAAAAAATTAATAGTTTTGCAGAAACATATAATTTAGAAGAAGCAAGTAAAAATGGAAAAGCAATGATGCTAGTAATAAAAATATTTTTATATGGATTTATAACTGTAATAACATTAATAGGAGTAACCAATATATTTAATACTATAACATCTAATATGGAATTAAGACAAAGAGAATTTGCAATGCTAAAAAGTGTGGGAATGACGAAAAAAGAATTTAACAGAATGACAAATATAGAAATAATATTTTATGGGACTAAATCATGGATTTATGGAACAATAATGGGACTAATAGGAACATTTGCATTATATAAAGCTTTTTCTATAAAAATAAATAAAGAAGCATATATACCAATAGATGCTATTATAAATTCAGCCATATTTGTATTTATATTTGTATTTATAATAATGAGATATTCGATTGCAAAAATTAATAAACAAAATACAATAGAAACAATAAGAAATGAAAATATATAAAGTGAAATAGAGGCGGTGAAAAGTAGACACAGTCTCTATTTTGAGATATAATAAAGGCAGAGAAGATAATATGAAAATTTTATTAGTTGAAGATAATAATTTAATATCAAAATAGATTAAAAATAATTTATAAAATAAAAAACAAAAAATGTTATCTTTTTTTTATTTTATTCGTTATATTAAATGAATTTATAAAAAAAAAGGGGGGAGTTAAAATTTTAAGCATAGAATATTTAATTGAGAAATATAAAAAATTGGTTTATAAAATATGTTTTAATGTACTTGACTCCCCAGAAGAAGCGGAGGACATGTGTCAAGAAACATATATAAGTTTATACATAAATTTAGATAAATATGAGAGTTTAGAAGAAAATGATTTGAAAAACTTAATTTGCAAAATTGCTCTTAATAAATGTAGAGATTTGTTAAGAACAAAGAAAAGTAAAAATGAAGAATCAGTAGATGATAAAATAATACAAATTGAGGATTTAAAAAGAGAAAACAAATTAGATGAAAATGTAATTGAAAAAGAAAAAGAAGAAAAAATTAGAGAAGAGATATATTCATTAAAAGAACCATATAAAACAATAATATATGAATATTATATTAATGAAAAAACTCTAGATGAAATTGCAATTAAAATGAAATCAAGTAAAGGAACAGTTAAAACACAATTATATAGAGGAAAAGAAATTCTAAGAAGAAAATATAAAAAAATAAGGCGGTGAATTTTATGGATGATAAGATAAAGTTTATTGATAATCTGCTGGAAAATGAAGATGAACTAGAAGATTATATAAAGAAAATAGAAAATGAAAAAATAGAAGTTGCAAAAGATTTAGATAGTAAAATTACAAACAGCATAGAGATTATAGATAAAATACAAAAAGAAAATAATGACAAACTAAATATAAAACAAAAATCAACATATAAATTCACTGATTTAGTTAAAGTAGCATGTTTTGCATTAATATCTGTATTGTCTTGGGAGATAGGAATAAGACAAATAGACAATATGAAAAATCGATATTATGTGAAAGACAATATAGATATAATTAAAGAAGAAAGCAAAAAAGATAAATATAATATTACTGAAAAACTTAGCGAATTTATGATGGGAGAAATAATTAAAGGAGGAGAAGAAAAATGAAAAAGAATGGATTTTTAACATTTTGTTTTAGTTTTATACCAGGAGCTGGTCAAATGTATCAAGGATATATGAAAAAGGGAATGTCATTGATGACATTGCTAGCAATATTTATTGCTATTGCATCTTTTACAAATATAAATATTTTTGTAATTCCTATACCATTGATTTTGGCATATTCATTTTTTGATACATATAATTTAAGAGGAAAGATAGGAACAGATAAACAAGAAGAAGATAAAGCAATATGGGATAATCAAGAAGTAAAAGACACTTTATGCGGATTAAAAATTAATAAAAAGAATAAATTTATAGGTATTTGCTTAATATTTATAGGAGTATATGTATTATTAAATTCTGTATTAATGAATATAGCAATACAATATGATTGGGAATTAGCAGAAGAGATAACAAGAATAATAAGAAGATATCTTGCACCAATTATAGTGGCAACAATATCAATAGTTTTAGGAGTAAAATTTATATCAAAAAATAATGAATAGGAGAAATATATGGAAGAAAACAAAAAACAAATAAGAATTGGAAAAGTAACTTTTGGAGTAGTATTAATTTTAGTTGGAATAATGATATTTATTCAAACATTAACAAGTTTAGATATATTGAGATTTGTATTTATGTTATGGCCATTAGTATTAATTATTTTAGGAATAGAGATATTGATGTATAAAGACAAAGAAAATGTAAAATATGACATATGGGGAGGAATTTTTACAGTAATAATAGTAGGAACAGTTTCAATATTTAGTATGTTTAATTATGGTATAAATAAAATTTTATATGATGAAGATATAAAATCTGCAATCATGGAATATACTGAACATACAGAAGCTACATATAGTTTTAATGATAAAGTAACATTTAATAATATATTGGATAATGATAAAATAAAATTTAAAATAAATGAAATACCGACATCAAATGAAACAAGTGTAAATATTAAAGTAAATAATAAAGAAAATAAAAAATTAAAGTTTAAAGATATATCAGTAAGGGATTTTATAAATATAAATACAAAAGAATCACAAATTACATTATTAGATAGTTTCAAAGATTTTGAAAGTATAGAAATAACAATAGTTACAAGCAATAAAGAAAATATAGTTATAAAGTAAGGTGTAATAAATGCAAAAAACAGAAAATCAAATAAAAGAACTAAATAAAATATTCTGGGTATTTATTATTGGAAGCGTATTAGGGTATATATTTGAAATAATAATAGTGATATTTCAAAAAGGGCATTTTGAAAATCGACAAGGACTAATATATGGACCATTAATACCAGTATATGGAATAGGTGGAGTAATATATTATTGTGTATTTAAAAAGATAAAAACAAGAGATCTATGGAAGGTTTTCTTAATAAGTATGATTTTAGGTGGAATGACAGAATATATAAGTTCTGTTGTTCAAGAAAAACTTTTCCATACAATATCATGGGATTACTCATATTTATATTTTAACTTGAATGGAAGAACAAGCTTATTACATTGTACTTATTGGGGAATAGCGGGAATTTTATATATTAAATATATAGAAAACTTTATTGATAAAATAGGTGTTTTATTAGAAAGAAAGCAACTAAAAGTATTGACTAAGTTCGCAATTTTGTTTATGATATTTAATATATCTATCTCTGGGTTAGCTGCAATAAGACAAGCAAAAAGAAGAGAAGATATAGATCCAAAAAATGAAATAGAAATTTTACTAGATAAATACTATCCTGATGAGTACATGGATAATGTATTTGTAAATAAAATGAATAAATGATAAAGATAAGGAATAAATAATAAACAAAGAAGATGTAAAAACAAAGGAGATATAATGAGCAAAATATACATAGTTTTAACACATACAGGAACAATATTATCAAGGATAATAAAAAGTTGCACTAAAGATGAATTTTCACATGCATCTATTGCATTAGATAATAAATTAGAAGAAATGTACAGTTTCGGAAGATTAAATCCATATAATGCTTTTTTGGGTGGATTTGTTCATGAAGGAATACGTTTTGGAACATTTAAAAGATTTAAGTTTACAGAAACTAAAATATATTCATTAAATGTAGATGAAGAGCAATATAAAAAAATGAAAGAAAAAATAAAATATATAGAAATAAATAAAAATTTATATAAGTTTAATACAATAGGATTATTTGCAGTGGGATTACATAAAAGAATAAAAAAGAAAAATTCTTTTTATTGTGCAGAATTTGTAAAATATATAATTGAAAGTGCTGGAATTAAAACAAAATTACCTGATATGATAAAACCAGAAGATTTTAAAATATTAGAAAATATAAATCTAGTATATGAAGGTAAATTAAGAGATTATAATATTGAAAAAAATAGAATTATAGAAAAGATAATTAGTGTAAGAAAAAAAGAAGTGGTAATATGAGTAGAAAAGATAAAGTAAAGACATTTAAAATTGTACTTATGATATTAATTTTAATTTTATTATTGGGAATAACAATATATTTATTCCCGGTAATGAAAAATCTATCAAATATAGAGGGACAAACAGCTTTTAAAGAAAGAGTAAATAATTCGGGAATGTTAGGGTTACTATCATTATTTGGACTTCAATTAGCTCAAATATTTTTAATAATAATACCAGGTGAACCTATAGAAATTTTAGCAGGGATGTGTTATGGTGGAGTATGGGGAACAATATTTATAATGGTATCAGCATGTATAATATCAACTATGATTTTTCTGCTTGTTAGAAGATTCGGAAAGAAATTTGTCTGTGATTTTTGCGATGAGAAAAAAGTTGAAAAAATACAAAACAGTAAATTATTTCAAAATCCAAAGAAAATAGAATATATACTATTAATATTATTTTTAATTCCTGGAACACCTAAAGATTTATTAGTATATATATCTGGACTATTACCTATAAAAACAAAAAGCTTTATACTTATTTCTACATTTGCAAGATTTCCATCAGTGATTTCATCAACACTTGCAGGAGAAAATATTGTGGTAGGAGATTGGAAGAAAGCAATTATTTTATATGCAATAGTAATTGTTGCAGTGGCAATTATTATATTTTTTATAAATAAATTTGATAAAGATAAGGTTACAGGAAAAGCATTAGAGACAATAAAATAGTATAAATGCTGTTAATTAGGAGAAAAATATGAACTTAAAAGAAAAAATTGAAAAGTATATTCCATATAATGAACAAGAAGAAGTGGATAGAGAATTAATGTTAGAATATATAGATAAATTTAATGATGTTTTAACAAGAAATAATAAAATGTGTCATTTTACAGCATCTAATTGGATAGTTAATAAAGAAAGAACAAAAGTCTTAATGGCATATCATAATATATATAATTCGTGGGCATGGACAGGAGGACATTGCGACGGAGAAGAAGATTTAGTAAATGTGGCTATACGAGAGGCAAAGGAGGAAACAGGTATTAATAGTATAAGACCTTTAAGTGAAGAAATTTTTTCTTTAGAGATATTAAGTGTAGATAGTCATATTAAAAATAATAAGTTTATTCCAGCACATGTACATTTAGATTGTTGTTTTTTACTTGAAGCAGATGAGAATGAAAAGTTAAAAGTAAAAAAAGATGAAAATAGTGGTGTAAAATGGATAGATATTAATAAAGTATTAGAATATACAAAAGAAACCAAAATGAAGCCAATATATGATAAATTAAATAGAAAGTTATTTGAAAATAAAAATAAATAATCAAAATAAAACTGCCATTATAGGCAGTTTTTATTTTGAAGCATAATTTTGTTTTACAGTGTTTATTTTATTTTGATCAGCTGTTTCAGTTTTATACCAACCTTTTTCAGCCATTAAATTATATATTTTATTTTGAATATCTAATGATTCATTTAATGCATCTTTGAAAGCAGCATGTACTTCAGCAGTAGTTGATTCTATTGTACCATGAAGGTATAAATCACATACCCCCTTAACTATTAGAAGTTCTTTTTCCATTAAATCTCTATCTTCCATAAATACCTCCTATAATAAATTTAAAAATTTGTTAAATAATGCTGTATGTTTTTGCTCTAATTCACCAATATAAGTGCAAAGAGTAGGGTCAGTTAATTTTGTAGCTGTTTTTTTACTACAAGATTTCATAAAACATTCATGTCCTAAAGCATCTTCAACATATAAAAGTTCTTTATTTGTCATAATTATCACCACCTAATTAAAGTATTACCTTTTTTTTACAATTTATACTTAAATAAAAATTAAAACATCGAAAATTACAAACTTGTTTAATAAAAAATATATGCTATAAATATTAAAAATGATAGATTTTTAATGTTTATTTAATATTTGTTTAATATATATCATTAATGAGGTGGTAGAATGAAAATATTAATTATAGAAGATGAATTCAAACTTGCTGATGTAATAGCAAGTAGATTGAAAAAAGAAAAATATATAGTAGATATATTTCAAGATGGAGAAGAAGGTTTAGATAATGCATTAACAAATATATATGATTTAATTATTTTAGATGTAATGTTACCAAAAATAAATGGATTTAAAATATTAGAAGAAATAAGAAAAGAAAAAATAAATGCAAAAGTAATCATTTTAACTGCAAAATCTATGTTAGAAGATAAATTAACAGGATTTAATTATGGTGCAAATGATTATTTAACAAAACCTTTTCATATTGAAGAATTAGTTGCAAGAGTTAATGTAAGTTTAAGGGGAAATAATACTAATCAAGAGAAAGATTATATAGAAGTAGGAGATTTAAAATTAAATATAAAAACAACAACTCTATTTTGTAAAACAACTAATGAGTCAATTGAAATTATATGTAAAGAGTTTTTATTATTAGAATATTTAATGAGGAATTTTAATCAAATATTATCTAAAGAACAAATATATGATAAGGTATGGGGAATAGATAATGAAATAGAATCAAACAATCTAGAAGCATATATATCTTTTGTTAGAAAAAAATTAAGAGTGATTGGTTCTAATGTACAAATCAAAGCTATAAGAGGATTAGGATATAAATTAGAGGTGAATTAAATGAAAAAATAAAAAAATAAAATATTTTGGGTTATTTGGGAAATATTAACAATATTTCTTTTAAGCATTTAATTATCAAGACTATAAAAATGAAAAAACAAATATAGAAACTAACTTGATGAGAATGGAAGAAAATAAAAATGATAAATTTAAATCAGATGAACTTAAAAATATAAATGAAAATGAGATGGGTGAAGAACAAAAAGCTTTTCTGGTTTTTATGGATGTAGTTGCATATACTATAATTTACAATGATCAAAATGAAGTTATTGATATATTAAATCATACACAAAAAGATATATCAGATGATGAGATAAAAGATATTGCTAAAAAAATATTAGATAATCCAAGTAAAGAAAATATGAAAATAGGAAATTTATATTTTGAAAAATTTTCATATTCTTTTAAAGGACACAATTCACTTACAATTATAGATAATATGAGTGTAAAAACAAAATTAATAAATCTTATAAAAACATCTATTATTATATTTGTTTTATTAGAAATAGTAATAATATTAATTTCTTTAAGAATAACAAATTGGATTATAAAGCCAGTTATAGAATCATTTAATAAACAAAAACAGTTTATAACAGATGCATCTCATGAATTAAAAACACCATTAGCGGTAATAATGGCAAATGCAGAAGCATTAGAAAGAGAGCCGGATGAAGAAAAATGGCTTTATAATATAAAAACTGAATCTGAAAGAATGAATGAATTAATAACAGAGCTTTTAAATTTGGCAAAATTAGAAAATGAAGCAAAGAGTGAAATATATGATGTTGAGGATTTATCAAAAATAACATTAACAGGAGATTCATATGTTACATCTTTAGAAGATACAGATAGTACTTAGAGTAATATAAATTTCAAATATGTTAATGGAGTGGCTATAAACTAAATAAAAATTCTAAATATATATTGATTCACTAAACTGAATCTTCTTACATAATATATAAAAAATTATGCGAGGAGGTTCGGTTTATGGATTATGAACTTATGATGAATGGTAATGTGAAGATAGGACAAATGGCACCTGATTTTGAAGCGATGAGTACATACGGAAAAATTAATTTAAATGAATATAAAGGTAAGTGGCTTATATTTTTTTCACATCCAGGAGATTTTACCCCTGTTTGTACAACAGAAATGATAGCTTTTGCTAGGGCATATCCATATTTTAAGAGATTAAATACTGAATTATTAGGATTAAGTATAGATTCAAATAGTTCACATTTAGCATGGATGCACAATATTTATCAGATGACAGGAATAGTTTTGCCGTTTCCTATTGTTGCAGATAGAAGTGGAGAAATAGCGAGAAAATATGGGATGATATCAAATGATGTTAGTACTACTGAAACAGTAAGAAATGTTTATATTATAGATAATAATGGAATTATAAGAACAATTTTAATATATCCATTAAATGTTGGAAGATTTATTCCGGAAATATTAAGAACAGTTGAAGCTTTACAAATGTCAGAATGTACTAATGGTTATACACCTGCAAACTGGAAATTGGGAGACCCTGTTATAGTTCCTATGCCACAAACGTATAATGAACTTGAGAAAAGAGTTAATTATATAAAACAAAATAATAATGGAATGAGTTGGTATTTAAGTTTTAAGGAATCAGATAAAAAGTGCATGAAAAAGATAGAAGTACAACAAATTGAAGAAAGCGAAAAAATATGTTTAAAAAATTTAAGTGAAAAAAATTCCAATAATAAAAAACAGAATAAAAAATAAAAAAATGACAATAATAATATAAGCAAGAAATTGCAAAATTTTATTATGGAGGAATTAGAAAAAATGGATAACAGACAGAAAATAAATTGTACAGTAGAAAGTTGTAAATATAATAATTGTCAAAAGAAA
Organism: uncultured Clostridia bacterium; assembly: GCA_934178475.1. Classification (GTDB taxonomy): domain Bacteria; phylum Bacillota; class Clostridia; order TANB77; family CAG-508; genus CAG-269. Next base: position 8,154 of record CAKPQH010000010.1, on the reverse strand, counting down.
CAATGTGAGTTAAATTCTATAATAGTTACTCCGGTAAAAGGTGTAAATACAAGCAACCCAGATGAATCAATGTGTTCTAGTTATGAAAATTAAAAATTGGGACGGTCCTTTTTTGAAAAAATTTTCAAAAAAGGACCGTCCCAATTTTTAAAGCCTTATTTGCGTAAGAATGAGAAAATTTTACAAAATTGTTGCAAAATTTTTCTAATGATAGTATAATATAAGAAGTGGAAAAATATAAATATAATAAAGAGAGGAAGTAAAAGTATGGAATATGTATATATATTAAGGCAAGCATTAGTATATATAATAACAATATTTTGGATATATGAATTAATAATAAGTATATGTTCATTAATAAAATTTAAGGATAAACCATTAATAACAAATAAAAAGCATAAATTTATGGCAATAATACCGGCACATAATGAAGAAGCCGTAGTAGGGAACTTAGTTGAGAGTTTACAAAGACAGGATTATGACAAAGAATTATTGGATATATATGTAATAGCAGATAATTGTACAGATAAAACAGCTCAAATTGCAAGAGATTTAGGAGCTATAGTTTATGAAAGATTTGATGAATCTAAAAAAACAAAAGGATATGCATTAGATTGGTTTCTAAAACAAAAAATAAAAGAAAATGCAGATTATGATGCTTTCTTTATATTTGATGCAGATAATATAGTAGATAAAGAATTTACAAAAAATATGAATAAAAAGTTATGCCAAGGAGAAGAAGTTGTTCAAGGATATAGAGATATTAAAAATCCAACAGATAACTGGATAACAGCAGGATATGCATTATTCTATTGGACAATGCATAGATTTTACCATTTAGCTAGATATAATGTAGGGTTATCACCTCTTTTAAATGGTACAGGATTTATGGTTAAATTTGATTTAGTAAAAAATACAGGATGGGATACAATTACATTAACAGAGGATATTGAGTTTTCATTAAAGAGAATAATAAAAGGTAAGAGATTAGGATGGGCAACTGATGCTATAGTTTATGATGAACAACCAGTTGGATTTAAAGCATCATGGTCTCAAAGAAGCAGATGGACTGTTGGACATATGCAATGTATGAAAATTTATACTAAACAATTAGCAAAAGCAGCAAAAGAAAATAAAACATTAATGAATTTTGATGGATTATTATATATTGTAGGAAGTATACCAATGTTTATCGCATCTTTAGTGTTATTACTTTCAAATTTTGCAATATATATGTTAAATGCTATGGGAATTGGAGAACTTATTTTAAATATTGGTAGATTTGTTATTCCAACATTCTTATTCCCAATAGTTTCTGCATTATTTACAATGTATTTAGAGAAAAAACCGATAAAACCTATGCTTAAATGGTGCCTATATTATCCTTTATTTATAGGCTCATGGCTTGTAATCAACTTTAAATGTTTATTTAAACGTGATACAAAATGGGAAAAAATTGAACACGTTAGAGATATAAAAATTAAAGAAGTTGCATAAATTAATAAAGTGTACCAAAAGAGTTTTATTGTTATAAGCTTTTTTGGTATATTTTGTTTTGTAAGGATGTGTGTTTATGTTTGAAAAAATGGATGTATATGCTTTTGTGGGACCATCAGGGACAGGAAAAAGCTATAGAGCTCAAATGGTAGCGGGAGAAAAAGATGTACATTATATAATAGATGATGGATTGCTCATTCATGATAACGAAGTTATAGCAGGAGTCTCTGCAAAAAAAGCGTCAACTAAAATAGAAACAGTAAAAAAAGCTTTATTCCAAAATAAAGAAGAACAAGATATTATAAAAAAAGCGTTAAAAAAATATAAAGCTAAAAGCTTATTAATTTTAGGAACATCAGATGGAATGGTAGAAAAAATTGCTAAAAATTTGGGATTTGATGGAATAAAAGAAACAATATATATAGAAGATGTTGCAACTGAACAGGAAATGCAGACTGCAAGAAGAATAAGGGTTATAGAAGGAAAACATGTTATACCAGTTCCGACATTTGAAATAAAAAAAGATTTTTCAGGGTATTTATTAGATCCTTTACAAATATTTAAATCAAAAGGAAAAGGTGAGAAACCATACATATCAGAAAAGTCTATAATAAGACCTACTTTTAGTTATATGGGAAACTTTACAATATCAGATTCAGTTTTTAGACAAATTGCAGAATATCAAGCATCTAAATTACCTGAAATATATAAAGTCTTAAAAACTAGAGTACAAAATTACGGAGAAGGTCCAGCTATATATATGGAAGTTACAGTTGTATATGGATTTAATATTACAGAAGCATTAAAAGAATTTAAAAGAAAAACAATTCAAGAAATCGAAAACCTAACATCAATGAATGTTTTAAAAATGGATGTAATAGCTAAAAGTGTTTATATTCCTGAAAAATAAATATTTATATTGATATTTTAGAATGATTATTATAAAATAAAAAGAAAATGGAATGGAGTTTTTTATGGGATTAATGATATATCTAATAATTGTAATATTATTTGTTGTATTAATATTATGGACATGGAATAGTGTCAAAAACTATGAAAACACAGTATCAAAAGTGGGATATATATTTTTAGGATTGGTATTAAATTTAATTATTGTTAGCATAATTTTTCATTTTTCAAAAGCTAGTATAAGTTATCCAAATGTAAACATTATGAAAAATGTAAGAAAATTAATTTTATTAACGTTTACTCCACTTAATGGGTTAATTACAATGCCTATAATAGCTAATATTATAAACAAAATAAAAGATGGTGAAAATCAGAAGAAAAGAATATATATGATAACTTTAATTTTTATAGGAGTTATAATATTTGAAGTATTTTATTTCAAGAATACTCAAATAGGAATTTTAAATATAATGAAATTGTAATTTGGAGGAATTAATGGACAAAGTAATTGTAATTGTAGGACCAACAGCATCAGGTAAAACAGCATTATCGATCGAACTAGCAAAAAGAATAAATGGAGAAATTATTTCATGTGATTCTATGCAGATATACAAAGATATGGATATTGGTTCGGCTAAGCCTACAAAAGAAGAAATGCAAGGAATAAAACATTATATGATAGATTTTGTAAGTCCGGAAAAAAGATATAGTGTAGCTGAATATAAAGCTGAAGCAGAAAAAGCAATAGAAGAAATAATAAAAAAAGAAAAGGTACCTATCATAGTTGGTGGTACAGGACTTTATGCAAATAGCTTGATTTATGGAATTGATTATAATGAAATGAAATTTGATTCAAAATATAGAACAAAATTGGAAGAAGAAGCAAGTACAGAAGAAGGTTTAAATTACTTATATGAAAAAGCAAAAGAAATTGATGAGGAAGCAATAAAAAAAATAAGCAGAAATGATAAAAAAAGGATAATAAGGATTTTAGAAATATACAACTCTACTGGGAAAAACAAAACCCAGTTAGAGAAAGAATCTCGTAAAAATGGTGTCAAATATGATTATAGGATTTATGGGATTGATATAAATAGAGAAATTCTTTATGATAGAATAAATAAAAGAGTAGATATTATGATAGAAAATGGATTAATCGATGAAGTCAAAAACTTAATAGAAAAATATAAAGAATTTTCTACAGCTATGCAAGCAATAGGATATAAAGAAGTAGTAGAGTACTTAAATGGAGATTTGACTAAAGATGAAATGATTGATAAAATAAAAAAAGAAACAAGACATTATGCTAAAAGACAACTAACATGGTTCAGAAAAAACAAAGAAACTATTTGGATAGATGGATTAAATGATATACAAAATAATGTAGAAATTATTTTGGAGGGATTAGATTGAGTAAAATCATTAATTTAGAAGAAGCAACTAAAAAGAAGAAAACATACAAAATATTTATATATTTGATTTTTATATTAATAATTATATATATTATTTATACTATATATTTACTATGTAAAAATTCAACAGATACATATATGGTTGAAACTGGAACAGTTGCATTAGATGAAAGTGCAATAGGTTGTATTATTAGAGATGAAACTGTAATAAAAGGTGAGAACTATAAAAATGGAATGTACCAGATTGTACCAGAAGGAGAAAAAGCAGCAAAAAATCAAACAGTATTTAGATATTATGGAAATAATGAAGAACAAATAAAAAAGGAAATTGCTGATACAGATGAAAAATTACAAAAAGCATTAGCAAATCAAAATACAATACCTAAAACTGATATAAAAAATATTGAAAAGCAAATTGATAATAAACTTGAGTTGCTAAATAGAGAAACAGATATACAAAGTATAAATGAATATTATAAAAATATATCAGAATTATTAAATAAAAAAGCAAGAATGGTTGGTGAACTTAGTCCAACGGGTTCATATATTAAAGAATTAACAGATCAAAGAGAAAAGCTAGAAAATGAATTATTAAAAAGTTCAGAATATATGGTAACACCAAAGTCAGGGATTATATCTTATAGAATAGATGATTTAGAAAATATTTTAACTATTGAAAGTGCAGATAAATTAACAGAAGAAAGTCTTGAAAAAATGGATATAAAGACTGGAAAATTAATTTCTGCAAGCAATGAAGGAGCTAAAGTAATAGATAATTTTAACTGTTATATTATAACGTTTTTGGACTCTGATCAAGCTAAAGAGGTAGCAGAAAATACTAATGTGACAATAACATTGTCTAGCGGAGAAGATTTAAATGCCATTATATATAAAAAGTATCAACAAGAAAATGGAAAAATGCTAATAATATTGAAATTAGATACTTTAATTGATGAATTAATTTCATATAGAAAGATATCATTTAATATTACTTGGTGGACAGCTTCAGGATTAAAAATAAAAAATTCATCAATAGTAGAAGGAGAAAATGGACTTAAATATGTTATTAGGAAAAAAACAGGTAATTACAGTAAAATGTTGGTAAAAGTTTTAAGAAAAAATGAAAAATATTCTATTGTAGATACATATAAGGATAGTGAATTAGAAGCTTTAAAAGTAGATATGTCAAAATATATAAAGATATCTATATATGACAAACTGCTAACATATCCAGATTTAACAAAGATAAAATTAACAAACTAGGAAGGAAATGTAAAATGAATTTAGAAAAAATAAATCCGTACAGAGATTTAAAAGAAATGTTGGAAAAAACTGGCGAAATATATGGAGATAGACCAGCTTTTAAATATAAAGAAAATGATGAAATAAAATATATAACACATAAAGAATTTAGAGATGATATTAATGCTTTAGGAACTGCAATGATAGAAATGGGACTAAAGAATAAGAGAATAGCGGTAATTAGTGAAAATAGATATGAATGGGAAGTTGCATATTTAGCTATAACATGTGGAGTTGGAATAGTTGTACCACTAGACAAAGCGTTACCTAATAATGAAATTGAAAGTTTAATTTTAAGATCAGAAGCAGAGGCGATATTTTATTCTAATAAGTATGAAGAATGCATGAATACAATTCAAAAACAAGGAAATACGAAGTTAAAATATTTTATATCTATGGATTTAGAAAAAAATGATTTTAATAAATATTCACAAAAAGAATTAACTGATAAAGGTAGAGAGTTTATTGGAAACGGAAATAAAGAATATTTAGATAGAAAAATAAATAATGAAGAAATGACAGTAATGTTATTTACATCAGGAACTACAAGTACATCAAAAGCTGTAATGTTATCTCATAGAAATCTATGCACTAATATTGCTGATATAGTTTCATCTTTTTATGTTGTCACAGAAAAAGATACATTATTATCTTTTTTACCTTTGCATCATACTTTTGAGTGTACAGTTGGATTTTTATTCCCAATAGCTAGGGGCGCAAGCATTGTATTTTCAAAAGGTGTAAGACATATCTCTGATGAATTAAAAGAATTTAAAATTTCAGCAATGATATGTGTTCCGGTAGTATATGAAAAAATGTATCATACAATGATGAAAAAAATTGAAAAAAATGGAAAACTTGAAAAGGTTAAAAAAGGCGTAAAAGTAAGTAATGTTTTGAGAAAAATAGGTATAGACAAAAGAAAGAAACTATTTGGAGAAATACATGAAAATCTAGGCGGAAATATAAATGTTCTAGTTGCAGGAGGTGCACCATTAGATCCAGAAGTGGAAAAGGGATTTAATGATTTAGGATTTAATCTAGAGCAAGGATATGGACTTACAGAAACATCACCAGTAATTGCTGCTGAGATTCCATCACAAAGAAGATTAGGTTCAATTGGAAAGAAATTTCCTAGTGTAGAAGTGAAATTAGCAGATGTTAATGAAAAGGGAATCGGAGAACTTATAGTTAAAGCAGATAGTGTAATGCTTGGATATTATAATAATGATGAAGCTAATAGTGAAGCTTTTGATGAGGAAGGATGGTTCCATACTGGAGATTTAGCTAAAATTGATAAAGATGGATATATATATATAACAGGAAGAAAGAAATTTGTAATTGTACTTAAAAATGGAAAAAATGTGTATCCTGAAGAACTTGAAACATTAGTTAATAAATTAGATGAAGTAAAAGAATGTATGGTATATGGAAAGCCAGAAGATGATGGAGATGTAGCAATTAGTATTAAGATAGTTTATGATGAAGAAGTTGTTAAAGATCAATATGGAGATATAACAGAAGAAGAGTTAAGAAATTTAATTTGGCCAAAGATAAAAGAAATAAATAAAACTATGCCAAAGTATAAGTATATAAGAAATATGATTTTGACTACGGAAGAGCTTGTTAAGACAACTACATTAAAAACAAAAAGAAATATAGAGATGGAAAAGATTTTAAAAGTACAAAAATAAAATCTGTAATATTTTTGTAATATAAATGTAATAAAAATGTAAACTAAAAAGGACCTGAAAATCTTGTAGTTTTTTGAAAGTTGTTGTATAATCAAAGTAGATTATGTAATACGAAACAAAGGAGGTAATTTACAATGTCTAAATCAAAGGCTGGCATAGTAAATGTAAGAATGGTAATAACAGAAGAAAAGATTTTATCTAACATAGATAAAGTTCAAAAAATGATAAATCCAAATAATAAAAAGCAAATAGTTCAATTAGAAGAAGACACATATTTTAAAGACTTAATTGAATCTATTAAATCATATATAGTAGAATATCCTAAAAAGAAGAATTTCCCTTTAAGTGTATATAAAGCAGCTTATGGATTAGTAGAGTTTGCTACAACTCAATTTGAGGAAAATACTAAAAATATTGAGGAATTAATTAAACAAAGAGAAGATAATATAGCATTAGCAGGAGAACTAAAAGAGATAGTTAAAGCTGTTGATAATAAAGAAGATGGATGGAAAGAAAAATTAAAAGGTGCTAATGAAAAATTTCTTGATGATATAATGGAAGCTTTAATTACAGTTGGAAAAAGTAAAAGTAAACAAAGTCAATCATATATAGATTCTATGAAAATATTAAAAGCAAGAATAAACAATCTTGAATCTAATTTACATATAGAAATAGATATGGAAAGATTAGAAGATAGTTCAAAGGCATTAAGTTTTATAGGAATAGAAATAGCAGATGCTTTGAAATTAATACCAACACCAGAGGAACAAATTGAAGCAATAAAAGAAGAGGAAGAAGTAGTAGCTGAAAATAATAATATAATAGTAGAAGAAGATAAGGAGCTTGAAAAAGCTAAACAACAATATGAACAAGAAACAACTTTTGAAGCAAAACCTTCAATTTGGCAAAAATTTAAAAATAGTAAATTTGTTAGAGCTGCAACATATGTATTTAGAATCAGAATAAGAGTTGAATTACCAAGTAATGCTTTACCAGAAGGTAGAGGAGAAAATGTTTAATAAATAAAAATATAAAAATAGATATTATTAATTGTAAGTTTAATAATATCTATTTTTATACTCTATTTAATTTCTTTATGATTTTGTTTATTATTATATTAGTTTTTCAATTTCTTCTTTTGATAATTCTGTTAATTCTATTATTTCTTTAATTGGAATATTTCTTTTAAGCATAACTTTTGCAATATTTATTTTTTCATTTTTTATTCCTTCTTTTATTCCTTCTTCTTTTCCTCTATCATATCCATAATCTCTTATAGCATTTTGATCTCTAATATATTTTAATCTTAGTTCTGCAAGTTCTCTTTCTCTCTCATCTTG
>CAKPQH010000009.1 GCA_934178475.1 uncultured Clostridia bacterium | reverse complement strand
TGGTGTAATACCAGCAAGAGATACATCAGGAAGTGGAGGAGCAGATGCAGAAGGAAAATATCATTCATATACAGGAGCAAAAGATTATAAAGGAAATGTGACACAAAGTACAACAGGAAATGTAACAGGGATATATGATTTAAATGGAGGAGCATGGGAGAGAATAGCAGCATACTGGGATAATGGGAGTAGTAGTATGACATCATATGCAGGAAAAATAACAGTAGATGGAAAAGAAGTAAATTTATTTAGTGGAAATAAATTAAATAGTGAGTTTGCAGCATATTGGGATAAATATGATGTAAGTGAAGATGAAAAAACAAATGGAGCTGCAACGTGGGCTATGAAAGATGGAATAACAGCAACATCAGAAACAAATGCAAAAATAGCAGAGATGAATACAAAGCTTGCAAAATATGCATATGATAGAGTACAATTTATGAAAAAAATAAAAGGTGATGCTATATATGAAGTGATTAATGGAAATAATTTTTCATATTATGGGTATAAAGAATATAAGAAAAATAAAGATGATACAAACTACACTTATATAGCAGTATGGTTAAAAGCAACATATGATGATAATGGAAATATAATAGAAACAAATCACAGAACTACAAAATATGAAATGGGATTATATGATAGCGACTATATGTTAATAGGAACATTCGCTCTACCTTTTATTGTTCGTGGTGGTAGCTGGGGCTTGGGTACTAGCAGCGGTGTGTTCTGCAATTACGGTTCGGGCGGTGGCGACCACTACAGCTACGGGTTCCGTCCGGTGGTTGTCTTATAATACTTTGAAGTTTTAAAAAATTTAATATTAAATGAAAAAATATAATTTTTCAACTTAAAAATGTAGGAAAACCTACATTTTTTTATTGAATTTATATTGCTAATATGTTATTATAATAAAGAATTGAAAAATAGGAATAATAAGGAGGATTTAAAATGATAGCAATTGGTTGTGATCATGGAGGATATAAATTAAAAGAAGAAGTAAAAAAATATTTAGATGAATTAGGAATAGAATATAAAGATTTTGGAACATATAGTGAAGAAAGGACAGATTATCCTATATATGCAAAAGAAGTTGCAAAAGCTGTAAGTAATAAAGAATGTGATAAAGGAATTCTAATTTGTAGATCAGGTCATGGAATGGTAATTACTGCTAATAAATTTAAAGGTGTTAGAGCAGCTAATATTGAAAATACTGATGAAGCAAGATTTGCAAAAGCAGATGACAATGTTAATGTTATAGCTCTTGGTGGAGATTATGTAACAGTTAATGTTGCTGTAAACATAATAAGAAATTGGTTAGCTACTGAATTTAAAGGTGGAAGATATCAAGAAAGAATAGACATGGTAGAAGAAATAGAAAAAGAAAATATGAAATAGTGGAGGCAAACTATGTGGGGAAATATAGCAATATCATTTTTATTAGCATTTATAGTTGCATTTATGATGACTCCATATTCAATAAAAATAGCTAATAGAATAGGAGCAATAGATGTTCCAAAAGATGAAAGAAGAATGAGAAAAAAAGCAATGCCTAAACTTGGTGGTATTGCAATAATAGTTGGTTTTTTGGTTTCAATAATATATTTGTTATTTATGATGAATATAGAAGGAAGCATAGAATTATTTGGAGAAAGCAAATATGGAATAAAGATGCTAGGTGTATTTTGGGGAATAGTTATAATAGCTATTACAGGAATATTTGATGATGTAAAAACTTTAAAACCATGGCAAAAATTAATTGGACAAATTCTTGCAGCATGTGTAGTGACATTTTTTGGTATAAAAATAGATACAGTAGATATTCCATTTTTTAGAAATGTTGGTTTGACTGAAAATATTTCAACAATACTTACTATAATTTGGATAGTTGGTATTACCAATGCAATAAATCTAATTGATGGATTAGATGGATTATCATCTGGAATTGCATTAATTTCATGTGTGTCTTTGGTAATAATATTTTCGCTTAACGGTTCTCCAATGGTTTCAATATTAATGATGACATCACTAATTGGAGCAATTGTAGGATTTTTGCCATTTAATTTTGCACCTGCAAAGACATTTTTAGGAGATACAGGTTCTAACTTTTTAGGATTTATAATATCTGTAATAGCAATAATTGGTGCAGCAAAAACATATACAGCTACTGTAATTGCTTTGCCAATTCTAGTTTTAGGATTACCTATATTAGATGTTGGAATGGCAATTATAAGAAGGTTAATAAAAGGAAAATCAATAAAGGCAATATTTAAGGCAGACAAAGGACATTTACATCATAAATTAGTAAGAAGAGGTTTTTCACAAAAACAAGCAGTATTAATATTGTATGGTATTAGTGCAACATTTGGTGTTTTTGCAATAATTTTATTAGATAGTGGTTTTTGGAAAGCAATATCATTTTTATTAATGGTAATTGCAGCTATAGCATTAGGATATAGAAATTTCATGGACCAAAAAGAAGCTGACGAAAATGCAAAATATGAATGTAATGTTTGTAAATATATATATAATCCAAAAAGTGGAAATGAAAAAGCAGGGATAAAACCAGGAACAAAATTTGAGGATTTACCAGAAGATTGGACATGCCCAGTATGTGGGGAATCAAAAGATGTATTTCAAATGCATGAATAAATTATAAAATAAAGGTTATCCTAAAATAAGAAAAGTAGGATAATTATGTGGAAAAAAATAATAATAGGAATTGTAGCAGGAATAATATCAGGACTATTTTCAACAGGGGGAGGAATGATATTAGTACCTGCTTTTAATTATTTATTAAAAATGGATTCTGTTGAATCTAGAGCAACATCCATTTTTTGTATATTACCAATGGTATTAACAAGTGGTATTTTTTATTATGAAAATCATTACATTGATTGGAAGATATCTATTTTTTGTGCAATTGGAGGAATAATAGGAGGATTTTTCGGAACTAAAATTTTAAATAAGATGCCAGAATGGATATTAAAATTAAGTTTTGGATTTTTTATTTTATATATTGCAGTTAAAATGATAGGAGTAATTTAATGGGGGAAATATTATTAGGAACAATTGCAGGAATTGTAAGCAGTATGGGAATGCGGAGGAGGAACAATATTAATATTTGGACTTACGAGTTTTATGGGATTAGACCAACATCTAGCACAAGGAGCTAATTTAATATTTTTTATTCCAACATGTGTAGTTGCAATTATTATGAATTTAAAAAATAAAAAAATAAACATAAAAAATGGAATAATTGTTATAATTTGTGGAATAATTGGTGCAATTATAGGTGCAAAAATTTCTGTAAATTTAGATGTAAAATTACTTAGAAAATGTTTTGGATACTTTTTGTGTTTAATAGCAATAAATGAATTTTATTCCTTATTTAAACTGTATAAAAAACATAATAAAACAAATAATAAAAATAGTTTCAAAAATTAGAGGAGGAATGAAAATGAAATTTGTAAAAGGTGTTATGTTAGGTACTATTGTTACAGCTGGTGTTGCAATGATGTATATGGATTCAAATCAAAATTTAAAGAAAAGAGTAAAAAAAGAAGGAAAGAAGATTTTGAAAAATATTGGAATGTAGTAAAGATATTTATACTGAACTTTTTATATTTGATTTAATTTTTATAAAAAATAAGGTGTTAGGAGTTTAGAAAAGAAACAAGTTTGATAAAATTAACATAATATGGTATAATTGTATTAGTATATCGCAAGTGGCGATTATTAGAGCTTTCCTCGTGTTGTCGGAGGATTGACATCTTGATACAGACAACTAAATGATCAACAATTAATTTAGGAGGAAAAAATATGAGGTACTTTGAAAAAAGAAAAAATGAAAAGGAAAGAAGGAAAAAATGGGTGCAGGAGAGACAACGAATTATATCACTTCGGGAAGAGTTGAATAGTTTAGGTGAAATTCCTAAAGATTCGGTATCTGCTTTTAAATATGCAGTAAATTTCTTTAATATTGTTTCAAGCTTCCAGGATGAAGGATTAATTAAAAATGCACCGGAAGAAATCTTGAAAGAACAAGAAACATTAAATAAGCATATTGAGAATGCTGGACGTTGTGAGTACGGAATTAATCGCACAAAATGCGGTGAAAAAGTTACGCTTGATAACACTTATTGGGGCAACATTTTCGGACTTTATACTTTTTCAGGAGAAGATTGGATCAAAAATGAAAGCGTATATAGAGGATTTTCAAAGCAGTGGCTTAAAAACCCAAAAGGTTATGAGGAAAACCCATTTTCGCGTAAGGTTGTTGTAGATTTCCAAGTAATTCCATTTTTTAAAAGTCATTATGAAAAAATGCTAAGCATCTGTGAAAAGATGATAGCATAAAGAGAGTACCAAGAAAACCAACTGTAAATAAATTACAGTTGGTTTTTATCATATATATAATGATAAAGATTAATATAAGATTAATATTAATTGACATTTATTTTTTTTGTGGTAATATATAAAAAGGAAAAGAGGTTGATAATATGTTGAAATTTACAAAAATGCATGGACTTGGTAATGATTATGTTTATATGGATGCAATAAATCAAAAAATAGAAAATAGATCTGAACTTGCAAAAAAAGTTAGCAACAGACATTTTGGAATAGGTTCAGATGGATTAATTTTGATATGTAAAAGTGACGTTGCAGATTTTAGGATGCAAATGTTTAATTCAGATGGAACAGAAGCTGAAATGTGTGGTAATGGAATAAGATGTGTTGGTAAATTTGTGTATGATAAAGGATTAACAGATAAAGAAGAAGTTACAATAGAAACATTAGCTGGAATAAAAAAATTAAAATTTACAATAAAAGATGGAAAAGTTGAAAAAGTAAGAGTGAATATGGGTAAGCCTATTTTGGAAGCAAAAAGAATACCTGTAGAATCTAATTTGAATCCAGTTAAAGATTTAAAGATAAAAGCTGAAGATAGAGAGTTTAATTTTACATGTGTATCTATGGGAAATCCACATGCTATTACATTTATAAAAGACAATTTAAAAGATTTTGATGTTGCTAAATATGGAAGGAAAATTGAAATAGATACTGTATTTCCTAATAAAACTAATGTTGAATTTATTAATATTGTTGATAAAAACAATATAAAAATGAGAGTTTGGGAAAGAGGAGCAGGAGAAACTTTAGCGTGTGGTACTGGTGCGTGTGCATCTGTTGTAGCATCATATATAAATGGATATACAAGTAGAAATGTTTGTGTTGAACTTTTAGGTGGAAAATTAGAAATAGAGTGGAATGAAAAAGATAATAATATATATATGACAGGCAGTGCAACTACTGTTTTTGAAGGAGAAATAGAATAGACATTGGAATAAAAATAATAGAAAAAGATGTTGTAGAATATAATTACAATAAAGAATATTGCAGGTGATGAAATGTTAGAAAAAGTAAATAATAGTACAGATTTAAAAAAATTAAATATAAAACAAAAAGAGGAATTGGCAGAAGATATTAGAAAATATATTGTTGATGTTGTGTCAAATACAGGTGGTCATTTAGCTTCAAATTTAGGTGTTGTGGAATTGACTATTGCCCTTCATAGCGTATTTGATTTACCAAATGATAAAATAGTATGGGATGTAGGACATCAAACTTATGTACATAAGATATTGACAGGAAGAAAAGAAGAGCTAAAAACAATGAGAACATTAAATGGAATTGCAGGATTTCCAAAAACTTCGGAATCAGAAACAGATTGTTTCAATACTGGACATAGTAGTACTTCTATTTCTGCGGCAATGGGTATGGCAAAAGCAAGAGATATAAAACATGAAGAAAATTCAGTAGTTGCAGTTATTGGAGATGGAGCATTAACTGGAGGGATGGCATTAGAAGCTTTAAATCATGTTGGAAGTTCAAAAACAAAAATGATAATTATTTTGAATGATAATGAAATGAGTATATCAAAAAATGTTGGTGGAATAAATTTATTCTTAAGTAAATTAAGAGCAAGAAAAATGTATAATAAATCAAATATTTCTGGAAAGAGAATATTAGCTAAAGTACCGTTTGTTGGAGAAAGAGTTATTAAATTTGTTCAAAGAACTAAAAAGAGTATAAAGCAATTTATTATACCAAAGATGTTTTTTGAAGATATTGGATTTAAGTATTTAGGACCAGTAGATGGACATAATATAGAGGATATGGAGTATCTTTTGAGTAATGCAAAAGATTTAGATGAACCAGTTCTTATTCATATACTTACAAAAAAAGGAAAAGGATATAAACCAGCAGAAGAAAATCCAGATAGTTTTCATGCTACAGGTCCATTTAATGTAGAAGATGGAAAAGCAAAAAAAGAAAAAACACTTGATTATTCAGCAGTTTTTGGAAATAAATTAATTAAGCTTGCTGAAAAAAATAAAAATATTGTTGCAATTACTGCAGCAATGAAAGATGGAACAGGACTTAGAGAATTTGCTAACAAGTATCCAGAAAGATTTTTTGATGTAGGTATAGCAGAACAGCATGCGATAACTTTTGCTGCTGGTCTTGCAAAAGAGGGAATGATACCAGTTGTACCAATTTATTCATCTTTCTATCAAAGATGCTATGATCAGGTAATACATGATGTTTGTATGCAAAATTTACATGTTGTAATGTGTGTAGATAGAGCTGGAATAGTTGGAGCAGATGGAGAGACTCATCAAGGAATATTAGATTTTTCATTCTTTAAGATAATTCCTAATATAAAAATTTTAGCTCCAAAAGATTTTAAAGAGTTGGAAATGATGTTAGAATATGCAGTAAATGATGATGGACCAATTGTAATTAGATATCCTAGAGGAGGAGAAGGTAAATATAAATTTACAAATTATGAAGAAATAGAAAATGAAAAAGCTGAAATTGTTAAAATTGGAGATAATGTTACAATACTTGCAATTGGAAAAATGGTATCTAAAGCGATGGAAGTTTCAAAGGAATTAGAAAAAAATAAAATTAATGCAGAAGTTGTTAATGTAAGATTTTTAAAACCGTTAGATAAAAATAAAATAATTAGTTCAATTTCAAAAACAAAAAATGTAATTACGATTGAAGATAATAGTTTAAGTGGTGGTCTTTCAAGCTCAATAAAAGAACTAATAATAGAAAATAATATAAAAGATATTAAAATAGAATCATTTGGATATCCAGATGAATTTATAAAACATGGAACTGTAGATCAAATTGAAAAGATTTATGGACTTGATAGTTTTCATATTGCAGAGAAAATTATAAAAATGATAAATGAAAAAAATGAAGTATTAAATTAAATTTTTAGGAAAAAATAATACTAAAGCTTAGAAAAGAGGCGATAGTATTGTTTTTTTTGTATATATTATTTGGCATTGTGATATTATATATGTTATTAGCTCTATTTTCAACTTTGAAGATAGAAATATATAATACAAGATTATCAACAGAGAAAATAGATAATAGACATATAAATAAAAACTATAAAGTAATAGTAAGTTTATGTGTCTTTAATATTAAGATTTTTAAATTAAATGTTACTAAAGATAAATTAGAAAAAAATATAATAAGAGAAAATGTAGACAAATTCAAGAAAAAATTGAAAGAAGATAAAAATAATTTTGATATTAAAAGTTTAAAATTTATAAAAGATTTAAATATTAAAATTGAAAAATTAAAGTTAGATATAAGATTAGGAATAGAAGATGCGGAAGCAACTGCAATTTTAGTAGGTGGAGTATCTGGAGTTATTGCAAACTTGATTAAAGATGTTAATAATCAAAAATTTTTAGTTTTGCCTGTTTATGGGAAAAATATATTAAATGTATCAATTGAAAGTATAATTACAATAAAAATGATACATATTATTTATATAATTTATAATATGAAAAAAGTAAGGAGGAAAGAAAATGTCAGAACATCCAATAGAAGGCCTTATGTTAACGGCTATGAATAGTATAAAAGATATGATTAATGTTGATACAATAATAGGAGATCCAATCCAAGCATCTAATGATATAGTGATTATACCAATTTCAAAAGTATCGTTTGGTTTTGCAGCAGGTGGTAGTGAATTTAAAGGTGAAACAATTGACGAGTATAATAAAAAAGACAAAGATGAATTAATACAATATAGATTGCCATTTGGTGGAGGAGCAGGTGCAGGAGTAACAGTAAATCCTATTGCATTTTTGGTTATACAATCAAATATGGTAAAGCTTTTGCCTGTAGATCATTCGACAGCATTGGATAAGATTTTAGATTATATTCCAGATTTGTTAGAAAAAACTAACTGTATGCTTAATCAAAAATTACAAGAAAAGAAAGAAGCAACAGAGAAAATAATTAACACAATGAAAAAAAGATGTGAAGAGAAAAAAGAGCAAATAAAAGAAGAAATAAAAGAAAATGAAGAAAAAAATGATGAGGAAATTGAAATAGAAGTTGAATTAGAAGAAGATAATGATAATAAAGAAGAATAAAACATAAAAAAGTTAAGTTTATGAATACTTAACTTTTTTATGTTTTATATATTATTTGATTTATAAAATTTACAGAACTTTTTTATTGTACAATTATTACAATTTGGATTTCTGGCAGTGCAAGTATATCTTCCGTGCCATATAAATAGGTGATTAACATCTTTTAAGTTAGATTTATCGATTTGTTTTAATAAATCCATTTCAATTTTTGTGGGTTCTTTTTCATTAGAAAGACCTATTCTGTTAGAAATTCGTTTGCAGTGTGTATCTACTGCTATACCATTTGCAATTCCAAAAACTTCTAATTGTATAACATTAGCACTTTTTCTACCAACTCCTGCTAAAGATAGAAGTTTGTCCATATCATTTGGAACAATTCCATTAAAATCTGTTAATATTTGTTTAGCACATTTTTTTATATTAGCAGCTTTATTTTTGTAAAATCCGCAAGAATGAATGAGATTTTCTAGTTCATTTATGTCAATATTTGCGAAATCATCTATAGTTTTGCATCTTTGAAATAATGCAGGTGTAACTTTATTTACTCTTTCGTCTGTACATTGAGCAGATAACATAACAGCTACAACAAGTTGAAATGGTTCATTAAAATCTAAGCTGCATTTAGCATATGGATAAGTTTTTCTTAATATATTAATCATTTTATTAGTTTCTTCTATAGTCATAAAATCACCTCAATAAGTAAGTATTTTTCAATAGTATATCTTGAAAAATTAAATTAGTCAATTGAAAAAGTAACATAATACGACAAATTTAATATAATATAGTAAAAAAGTGGAGGTAAAGTAGAATGATTAATGTACTAAGAAAGACATTGGGAGTTTGTTTAATCGGATTGGGAATAGGAATATTATTAGTACTTTTACTTCCAATAACAGGCTGGTTATTTTTAATAGGAGTAGCAATAGTAAGCATTGGATTTATTTGGCTAGCATGCTAGAATAGGAGGTACATAAAATGACTATAGTAGTGAAAAAAGTTCCAAAAGCTTTTAGAGGGATAGTTAAGTTTATTTTTGGAATTAAAGATTAATAAAAATTTAAGTAAGATTAGTCAAATGATTTTGGTTATTTGACTAATTTGTTTTTATAAGGAAATATAGATATTTACAAAGAATTTTTTATATGATAAAATCCTTTACATAGAAAGAAGGAAAAAATATGAAAATTGATTTGTTATGTCATAGTTCTATAAATATAATAGGTGAAAAAAGAAATATATACATAGATCCATTTAATGTAAAAGAAAGTAGAAATGATGCAAGTGTAATTTTTATAACCCATTCTCATTATGATCATTTTTCAGAAGAAGATATTTTGAAGGTAAAAGATTCTGAGACAGAAATTGTAATAACTAATGATTTATTAGAAAAAACAATAAAATTAGGTTTTGAAAAAGATAAGATACATACTGTAATTCCAAATAAAGAGTATAGTGTAAAAGGGATAAATTTTAGAACAATTCCAGCTTATAATACAAATAAAGAATTTCATCCAAAAGAAAATAATTGGGTTGGATATATTTTAAATGTAGAGGGGATTAGTTGTTATATTGCAGGAGATACAGATATAACAGAGGAGAATAAAAAAGTTAAATGTGATATAGCTTTAGTTCCAATTGGTGGTACATATACAATGAATTACATGGAAGCGGCAGAACTTGTGAATATAATAAAACCTAAAAAGACTATACCAATTCATTATGGAGAAATTGTTGGAAAAAAAGAGGATGCAAGAGAGTTTAAAAAATTAATAAATAAATCTATAGAATGTGAAATTTTAATATAGTTATGAATGTTATGGAAGAAAAACTAGTACAATTATATAATGAATGTATAGTAGAATTAAATTCTATTGGAATAAGTATAAAAGAATGTGGAAGAATCGATATATCTATAGCTAAAAGAAATGCTAAAAGGTATGGATGTTGTAAACAAGAAGAACCTGATAAGAAGACTAGATATAAAGAAAAGGGAAAAATTAAATATTATAAATTCAATGTTCATCATATTGAAATAAGTAAATGGGTTATGCAACTTAATGATAAAATAATAAAAAATACAATAATGCATGAATTAATCCATTGTTTTCCATATTGCAATAATCATGGTCAAGTTTTCAAAGAATATTCAAAAGTAATAAATCAAAAATTAGGTTATGATATTTCAAGAGTAGGAAACAGAGAAGAAGATTATAAAAATAGTAATGTTGATTATAAAGAAGAATTAATACATTATAATTATAAAATTGTGTGTATGAATTGTGGATATGTTTATTATAGACAGAGATGTAAGAAGTATATGGTAAAAAAATACAGATGTGGAATTTGCAAAGGAAAATTAAAAATAATAGAAGAAAATTAACATAAGTTATTTACTTATTGCTAAAATTATGTTAATATAATCATGCTTATTAATTTAATAAGCAGAAGAAAGTTAAAAGTTAGTTTGATTGGAGGACTTTGATATGAAGAAAAAAGAATATTACAATTCTAAGATAAAACATCAATTAAGTTCTAAATTAAAATCTAATAAGAATCGGGAAAAAAGCTTGCTTTGGAAACTAAAAGACGAGCAGGTAGAATTTATTACTAGGTTAGGGTATGATGTTAAACCATACCTATATAGAATAGAAACAAAGATGTTTAAGAAAGCTAAGAAATTAAAAGAAAATATTTTAAAAGAAATTCACTATAAGAAAAAAAGTGGACGGAAAGAATATTTTAGAGTTTTAAGTAGCTATGATAAAAAGATTTTAGATAACTATGGAATAAAGTATGATGTGGTAAGATATCAGATTTCTTTTAACCAAAAATAAAACTCTGTTATAGAGAGCTAACTAAATAACAATTTGCGAAACACTAATTTATAATTGGTGTTTCGTTTTTTAGGGTAACATTAATTTAAAAATATAAATATTAATATAATATTAACAAATAATCATGTCTGAAACCTTGACAAATAAGCGTAAAAGATATAAAATTGTTGATGTTCAAAATGAAATAAAAAAGGAGAAATATTTATGAATATTATAATGATGGGAGCACAAGGAACAGGAAAAGGAACAGTTGCAGGATTAATAAAAGGAGAACTTAACATACCTCATATTTCAACAGGAGAAATGTTTAGAAAAAACATAAAAGAGGGAACTGAATTAGGAAAACAAGCAGAAGCTTTAATAAATAAGGGAGAATTAGTACCAGATGATATTACAAACAAAATGGTGGATAGTAGACTTCAAGAGGAAGATTGTAAAAACGGATTTATACTAGATGGATATCCTAGAAATTTAGAACAAGCAGAAGAGCTTGATAAAATATTAAATAGATTAGGAAAAAAAGTTGAATTAGTAGTTAATCTTTGCACTCCAACAGAAGAGATAATAGAAAGAGTAATGGCTAGAAGAAAATGTCCTATTTGTAAAAGAGAATATAACATGGTTTTAAATAAACCTAAAAATGGAGAGTTTTGTGATGATTGCAATGTAGAACTTTCTAAGAGAGCAGATGATACAGAAGAAGGATTGAAAAAAAGATTAGACATATTCTTTACTCAAACTCAACCTGTTATAGATCATTATGATAGATTAGGTGTTGTATTAAGAGAAGATTTAAGTATAAAAATTAATAGATTAGGACCAGATGTTGCTAAAGATATTATTGAATATATAAAAAATAAATAATTATAAATAAAGGATAATCTTTTTAGAAAGGACGTATTATGGTAACAATAAAATCTAAAAGAGAAATCGAATTAATGAAAAATGTTTGTAAAATTGTTGCTGAATTTTATGAACAACTAGAAAAAGAAATTAAACCTGGAATTTCAACATATGAACTAGATAAAAAAGCAGAAAAAATAATGAGAAGCTTAGGAGCAATTCCGGCTCAAATAGGATATGATCCGGGAATAAGAGGAATTCCACCATATCCGGCAGCAACATGTATATCTGTAAATGATGAAGTAATACATGGAATCCCTTCAAAAAATAAAATATTAAAAGAAGGGGATTTGGTTAGTATAGATACTGTTGCATTAAAAGATGGATATAATGGAGATGCTGCAAGAACTTTTATTGTTGGAAAAACATCAAAAGAAGCAGAAAGATTAGTCAAAGTTACGAAACAAGCTTTTTTTGAGGGAATAAAATATGCAAAACCAGGATATAGAATTGGAGATATTTCACATGCAATAGGGAAATATGTACATTCACAAGGATTTTCAGTAATAAGAGAATTTCAAGGACATGGAATAGGCAAAGAAATGCATGAAGATCCAGGTATACCTAATTATGGAAAAGCAGGAAAAGGAATAAGATTAGAACCTGGAATGACACTTGCTATTGAACCTATGGTAATACAGAAAAATCCTAATATTTTAGAATTAGATGATGGTTGGACAATCATTACCGAAGATGGTAGTTTATCTGCACATTATGAAAATACAATTTTAATTACAGAAAATGAACCAAAAGTATTGACATTAAAATAAATATGGTATATAATAGTAAAGCTATTGTTAATAATAGGGTAAGTGCGTAATTTTAACTAAGTTACATAATATTAAAATTAATAGCTTTACCTTTTTATATAATAAAGCTCTTTAAGGAGGCGAGAATTTGGCTAAAGAAGATGTTATAGAAGTAGAAGGTACTGTTGTAGAAACATTACCAAACACAAATTTTAAAGTTCAATTAGAGAATGGACATCAAATACTAGCTCATATATCAGGAAAATTAAGAATGAATTACATAAAAATTCTACCTGGTGATAAAGTTAAGGTTGAACTATCACCATATGATTTAAATAGAGGTAGAATAACTTGGAGAGCTAAATAGTAAGCAAAAGCAATAATAATTAAAGCATTTAGGAGGTGCAAAAAATGAAAGTAAGACCATCAGTAAAAAAAATGTGCGACAAATGTAAAGTAATAAAAAGAAAAGGCGTAATAAGAGTTATATGTGAAAATCCTAAACATAAACAAAGACAAGGATAATTCATAATTATTAATTAAATTTTTTGATTATAACACAAATTGGTAGCGGCTGTTTAGCTAAATAATAGCTAAATATACTATTTGTGTCTATATATATTTTTGTAAGATTAGTTTAAAGACTAGTTTATTTCTAGTGCATTTCACCTTTAAACTTTTTTACAATTAAACAAAGAGACAAACAGTCTCATGATTTATATTTTTGGAGGTGTAAACAAGAATGGCTCGTATATCAGGAGTAGATTTACCTAAGGAAAAAAGAATTGAAATTGGACTAACATACATATATGGTATAGGTTTAGCAAGAGCTCAAAAAATACTTGAAAAAACAGGAATTAGTCCAGATGTTAGAGTAAAAGACTTAACAGACGACGAAGTAAATGCAATAAGAAAAGTAATCGACGAAAACTACACAGTTGAAGGAGATTTAAGAAGAGAAACAGCTCTTAACATAAAAAGACTTACAGAAATTGGATGCTATAGAGGATTAAGACATAGAAGAGGATTACCTGTAAGAGGACAAAGAACAAAAACTAATGCTCGTACAAGAAAAGGTCCACGTAAAGTTGTAAGTAAATCAAAGAAATAAGCAATATAACGAAATCTTTATAATAAAAAAGAGGAGGTAAGTTAGGACAATGGCTAAAAACGTAACAAGAAAGACAGTTGCAAAAAGAAATAGAAAAAACATTGAAAGAGGAGCTGCACATATTCATTCAAGCTTCAATAATACAATAGTTACTATAACAGATGTAGCTGGAAATGCTATAGCTACAGGAAGTGCTGGAGAATTAGGATTCAAAGGTTCAAGAAAAAGCACTCCATTTGCAGCAGGAGAAGTTGCTGAAACAGCAGCTAAAAAAGCTATGGAACATGGGTTAAAAACTGTTGAGGTATTTGTTAAAGGTCCTGGTTCAGGAAGAGAAGCAGCTATAAGAGCTCTTCAAACAGCAGGATTAGAAATAAGTGCAATAAAAGATGTAACACCAATACCACACAATGGTTGTAGACCACCAAAAAGACGTAGAGTTTAATAGAAATATAAAAAAATAAAGAGGTGAAAAATAAAATGTCAAGATATGTAGACGCACAATGTCGTGTTTGCCGTAGAGAAGGATGTAAATTATTCTTAAAAGGTGAAAGATGTTATTCAGATAAATGTAGTGTATCTAGAAGAAACTATGCTCCTGGAGATCATGGTCAAAAGAAAGCAAAATTATCTGAATATGGAACTCAGTTAAGAGAAAAACAAAAAACAAAATCATATTATGGAGTTGGAGAAAAACAATTCAGAAAATATTTTGAAATGGCTTCAAATAAAAAAGGTGTAACAGGTGAAAACTTATTACAAATATTAGAAAGTAGATTAGATAATGTTGTATATAGACTAGGATTTGGTTCTTCAAGAGCTGAAGCTAGACAATTAGTTAACCATGGACAATTTGAAGTAAATGGTAAAAAAGTAAATATACCATCATATCTAGTTAAAGCTGGAGATGAAATAGCTGTTAGAGAATCTAAGAAAGATAACAGCACAATAAAAGCTAATATAGAAGCTAATAATACAAGACCTACACCAGTATGGCTTGAAAGAAACAGTGAAAAATTAAGCGGAAAAGTTATAAGACTTGCAGCAAGAGAGGATATCGATATCGAATTAGAAGAACATCTAATAGTTGAGTTATACTCTAAATAATTAGGAGGTAAATAATGATAGAATTTGAAAGGCCAAATATTGAATGTATAAAAATTGATGATAAAAATAATTATGCAAAATTTGTCTGTGAACCATTAGAAAGAGGTTATGGAGTAACAATAGGAAACTCTTTAAGACGTATATTACTTTCATCACTTCCTGGTTGTGCTATAACAAGTGCAAAAATAGAGGGAGTATTACATGAATTTTCAAGTATTCCAAATGTAGTTGAGGATATACCTGAAATAATAGTTAATTTAAAAAATGTAAGACTTAAATTTGATGAAAATGAAGAAAAAATACTACGTTTAGACTTCAAAGGTGAGGGAGAGGTTAAAGCAGGAGACATTCAAACAGATGGTACAGTTGAAATATTAAATCCTGATTTACATATAGCTACAGTATCTGAAGGAGGACATCTAGTAATAGAACTTACTGCAGATAGAGGTAGAGGATATTTATCATCAGATAAAAACAAGAAGCCTGATCAAGATATATCTGTACTTCCTATAGATTCAATATATACACCGGTTAAAAAAGTAAATTACCAAATAGAAAACACAAGAGTTGGACAAATGGTTGATTTAGATAGACTAGTTATAGAAGTTTGGACTGATGGAAGTTTAAAACCATATGAAGCTTTAAGTCTAGCAGCTAAGATAATGACAGGACATTTAGAATTGTTCATAGATTTATCAGAAGCTACAAAAAATACAAAAATAATGATTGAAAAAGAAGAAAATAAAAAAGAAAGAATTTTAGAAAAATCAATCGAAGAATTAGAATTATCTGTAAGAAGTTTCAACTGTTTAAAAAGAGCTGGTATTGCTACAGTTGAAGATATTACAAATAAAACAGAATCAGAAATGATGAGAGTTAGAAATTTAGGTAAAAAATCATTAGATGAAGTAATTGCAAAATTACATTCATTAGGATTAGATTTTGCACCAGAAGATGAGTAGGAGGCGAGTTAAGTGGCAAATAGAAAGTTAGGTAGAACTACTGATATAAGAAAAGCAATGTTAAAATCTTTAACAACAGATTTATTAGTATATGGAAAAATAAATACTACTGAAGCAAGAGCAAAAGAAGTAAAATCTATAGCAGATAGCTTAATAGCACTTGCTGTTAAAGAAAAAGATAACTTTGAAATGGTTGATATGAAAGTAGTTAAAGCTAAATTAGATTCAAAAGGAAATAAAGTAACAGAAATAGCAAAAAGCAAAAATGGTAAAGAATATCTAAAAGTAGTTAAAGAAGAAACTACAGAAAAGAGACAAAAAGATATGCCATCAAGATTAAATGCTAGAAGAAAAATAATGACAAAAGTTAACAAAGTTAAAGATTCTGAAGGAAACAACATTGATGTACCATCAAAATTATTTAATGAAATAGCTCCAAAGTATGTAGATAGAGTTGGAGGATATACAAGAATAGTTAAAGCTGGACCTCGTAGAGGAGATGCTGCAGAAACAGCAATATTAATGTTAGTTTAATTTGGGGACGGTCCTTTTTTGAAAATAATTTAAGGACAGATGTTTAAAAGTTAAAATAAATAAAAAGAATAACTTGGAAGATTAATTCCAAGCTATTTTTTTATCTAAAAATTATTTTTGCAATAATGGACCTATTTGTGTTACTGTTCCCGCACCTTGAGTTAATATTATATCATTTTCTTTTACATTATCTTTTAAGTATTTTACACAATCATCAAAATTTGGAATATATTTAGCATCTTTTCCAAGAGATATTACTTTATCAACCAAATCTTTTGAAGTAATTCCATAAGTATTTTGCTCTCTTGCAGCATATATGTCTAAAACAATGATGTTATCAAAATTAAGAAGGGCTTTTGCGAAATCATCAAGTAAATTTTTAGTTCTGCTATATGTGTGAGGTTGAAATACTATCCAAGATTTATTATATTTTTTATTCATTAATGCTTTTGCAGTTGCAATTATTTCAGTTGGATGGTGTCCGTAATCATCATAAATACTTGCACCATTAACTTTTCCTTTAAACTCAAATCTACGATTAGCTCCTGTAAATTTAAGTAAGGCAGTTTTTATATCGTTAATAGAAATACCATATTCCATACATAGGGCAATACAACCAAGAGAATTTAATACATTGTGCATTCCAGGTACAGAAAGTTTAATTCTATCTAAGAATGTATTGTGAGAATAAACATCAAATTCAGCAAAACCATTATCATCAAATACTATATTTACTGCAAAAAAATCAGTGTTTTTGTTTGTTATGCCATAAGTTAAGGATTTTGATTTTGTATCTTTGATTAGATCTAGACAATTAGAGTCATCACCATTTACGACAAGTAAACCATCTTCTGGAAGAAGTTTTATATATTTACGAAAAGCATTTTTTATATTATCGAAATTTTTAAAATAATCTAAATGATCATTATCTATATTAAGAATAATAGTGGAATGTGGACTGAATTTTAAAAAACTTTCAACATATTCACATGCTTCAATAATGAAGTACTCACTATTACCAACTTTATAGTTACCTTGAATCTGAGTTAAATCAGCACCGACTTGAATGCTGGGATCTTTCATAGCTTCTAAAAAGCATAAAGAAACCATTGATGTTGTTGTACTTTTTCCATGTGTTCCAGCTACAGTAATAGTGTTTGCATAACATCTAGTAATTTCACCTAAAAAGTTTGCTCTTTCAATAGTAGGAATTCCCAATGAGTTTGCTGCTTGAAGTTCAACATTATCTTTACTAATAGCTGCAGTATAAATTACAATATCACTGCCAACAACGTTTTCTGCATTATGTCCGATAAAAACTTTTATACCAGCTTTTTCAAGTTTTTTTGTTGATTCTGTTTCGACATTATTGCTTCCTGTAACATTAAAGCCCCAATTAAGCAAGATTTCAGCTATACCGCTCATGCTTACTCCACCAATTCCAACCATATGTATTTTTTTATATTTTTTTAATCTATCTATATTAGGCATTTGTATTCACTCCTGTTATTTTCAATCTTAGAGTATTATATACTTATATTATGTTTTTTTCAATAGTTGTGTGAAAATAAAGCATATAAAAACAATAAAGTAGCTAAATTATAGCTACTTTTAAATTGGCAGGGGTAGAAGGACTCGAACCCTCACAGGCGGTTTTGGAGACCGATGTGCTACCATTGACACTATACCCCTAAATATTAATGACATTATTTATAATAACATAAAATAAAGTTTTTTACAATAGTTTTTGAAGAATATTTAAAAAAACTAAAAAATAAAATAAAAAAGAGGAAAGAGACTGATAAAGCAGTCTCTTCGTTGACATTAAATTAGCAACATCCTCCTCTGTTTCCACCACAACAGCAGCAAATTAATATTATTAAAATGATTATCCAGCAGCAGTCATCTCCGAAACCAAATCCGCAACCGCATCCTCCTCTGTTTTCTTGCATCGATATTTCCCTCCTTTCAAAGTAAAATATAAACTTAAAGAAATTAAGTATTAACAACAAGGTGATGTATTACAGCAGCATCCTCTGTTACCACATCCGCCACAGAAAAGAAGTAAAAATAAAATAATAAACCAAAGAATTTCAGCGTTATTATTTGAGCAACACATAGGCTAACCTCCTTGTAAGAAAAATTGTTCTTTACTTTTGTTAATCTTTTGTATGCTATATACTATGAGCAAAAAAAAAATGTGTTACAAGATAGAAAATAATATTGAAAAAAAAATTTATGAATGATATAATCGAGTCAGATTTTGAAAGGAAGAAAGTTTATGGGGAACATAGTATTATTAGATGATTTAACAATAAACAAAATAGCTGCAGGAGAAGTTATAGAAAGACCAGCGTCAGTTATAAAAGAAATGGTTGAAAACTCAATAGATGCAGGTGCAAATAATGTCACAATAGAGATAAAAAATGGAGGAATTTCATATATAAGAATTACAGATAATGGTAAAGGAATTGCTAGAGACGATGTTGAACTTGCATTTGAAAGACATGCTACAAGTAAGATACGTTCAGCAGAAGATTTACAAGATGTAAGATCAATGGGGTTCAGAGGAGAGGCTTTAGCTAGTATTGCTGCTATAGCAAATGTTGAACTTGTTACAAAAACAAAAGATGAAGAAATAGGGACAAAAGCTATAATTGAAGGTGGAGATGTATTAGGAATAGAGGATACAGCATGTATGCAAGGGACAAGTATTACGGTTAGAAATTTGTTTTATAATACACCTGTTAGATATAAGTTTTTAAAAAAAGATTTTACAGAAGCAGGATATATAGAAGACATAGTTACAAGAATCGCTTTGGTTCATCCAGAGATTTCAATTAAGCTTATAAATTCTGGAAAGACTATTATTCAAACAAATGGTAATGGAGATTTAAAAACTGTAATATATAGTATATATGGGAAGGATATTGCTGAACATGTTTTGCCAGTTTCTTATGAGTATGAATATATAAAAATTAATGGAGTAGTTGGAAGAAAAGAAATAGCGAGATCAAATAGATCAACTCAGATGTTTTTCGTTAATAAAAGATATGTAAAAGATAAAACATTATCAGCTTCTGTTGAGCAAGCATTTAAAGGAATGCTTCCAATTGGAAAATTTGCATTTTTGGTTTTAGATTTAGAAATGAATCCTAATAAAGTAGATGTAAATGTTCATCCTGCTAAGTTAGAAGTAAGATTTGAAGAAGAAAGTGTAGCATTTAAAGCAGTGTATAATGCTATAAAAGATGCTCTTTTAAGAGAAAATTTAATGCCTGAAAGAGAAAAAAATAAAGAAATAAAAGAAGCGTCAAAAGATGCTTTTAAAATAGAAAATAATATATTAGAAGATATCTATAAAAAGAGAAATGAAGAAAAAAAGACAAAAGAAGAAGTAGTATCAAATGTTGAAAGTAGTAATTCTCCTAAAATTGATTTTGGAGTGTTAAATGGTAATTTTGATGTTATGCAAAAAATAAAAGAATTACAAGAAAACTTGAAAAAAGAAGTTAATTCAAATCCTAATTTAGAATTTACAGATACATATAAAGAAATGGAACAAAAATACAACTCAATAATAGAAGACGCTAATAATAGTGAAAATCTTATAGATAATAATGTAGTTGATGAAGAAGTTAAAACTATAGAAGATAATAACATAATAGAAAATGTAGCTGAAGAAAAAAACGATGAAGAATTAAATAGAGAAGAAGTAACAAATAGTCAGAAGATTGAAGAAGAGAATAATTCTCAAAATGTAGATAGTATAAATCAAGAAATTGAAGATAATACTGCTCAAACAATTGTTGTAAATACTGTTCCAATTTCAGAAGATGTAAGTATTAATAAAGAACAGGAAACAAAAAATGAAGAATTAAATACAGAAAATGAAGTAGTTGAACAAGAGAATAATGAAGTAGTTGATAACAAAGAAATAGAAACTCAACCTGAAGATAAAATGGAAGAAGCAAATGAGAAAATTTTATCTTTTGAAGAAATGTATAAGCAAATGTTTGGAAAAGAACCTTATGGAGGAAGAAGAGAAGTAGAAAAAGTAGATACTTCAAAAAATGATGAAGAAACTACAGCTCAAAATATTTCTGTATTTGAAGAAGCTGAAGAATATAAAAAGCCTCAAGCATATAAGTTTATTGGAATAGCTTTTAAAACATATATTTTGTTAGAAATTGATAATGAATTATATATTATGGATCAACATGCAGCGCATGAAAGAATAATGTATGAAAAAGTAAAAAGTAATTTCTATAGCGATGAAGAAAAGAATTGTCAGATGTTATTATTACCAGATATAATAACTCTTACAACTAAAGAAATGAATATTGCAAGAGATAATTTTGAATTGTTTGAAAAAGCAGGTTTCATGCTAGAAGAGTTTGGAGAAAATACTATAAAGTTATCAGGAGTACCAGATGTATGTGTTGATTTGGATACAAAAGAACTATTTATGGAAACACTTGATGAAATAAATACAGTAGCTAGAACTGCTAAACAAGAAAAAGAAGAAAAATTCATAGCAACTGTGGCATGTAAAGCAGCAGTAAAAGCTAATATGGCACTTTCAAAAGAAGAAGTTGATAGTTTAATGAAAAAACTTTTGGAATTACCAAATCCATTTACTTGTCCACATGGAAGACCAACAGTAATAAAAATGTCAAAATATGAAATAGAAAGAAAATTTGCAAGAAAATAAAAATAAAAACTTCTTAGAACTATGCAGTTTTGAGAAGTTTTTATTTTTTTTACTAACTTAATGAAAAAAAACGAAAAAACTATTGACAAAATGAGTAAAAACATTTATAATAACAAATGTGTCTAGCAAAGACATATGGGTAGGTGGTCGAGTGGTTAATGGCACCAGACTGTAAATCTGGCCGTGAGAGCGTACGTTGGTTCGAATCCAACCCTACCCACCACTAAAAAAATCGTAGAGGTACTGAGAAATTAGTATTTCTACGATTTTTATAATGCAACTAGATATTAATTGTTATAGAAATATTATGTCCAAGTAGTTTTTTTACAAGATTTCTACATGAATTTCAACTTCAATACAACAAGCTGCGTATGTATGTCTCAACATATGAGCATTATTTTAAATCGACAAATTTATAAAAAAGACTTGAGGTTTATCTCAAGTCTTTTTGCGTGCTAGAAAACTAGATTATTATTTCTGTATACACCAGAACTTTCAATTGAATTAAATTCACAGATATCAAAGACTACTTTATCATTATCATCATATTCGAAAAAATCAACACAATATGATGAGGGAAAAATAGGTATTTTGGATATTTGATTTATTTTTCTTTGGACTTTTTCAATTACATACGGTTCAATATCTACTAAATCATCAGATACTCTGGATATACACCAAATTTTACCCTTAACAACAAAAACTCGCCATTCACGTTTTCCATAATTATCATTAATAATAGAAAGCGCATTTGTTACCAATACAGGTGTTGAGTTATCGGATATTAACATATTTCCACCGAATAAACTGCAACCTACAAAAGAGAATAAACCTATGGAGTTGTCAATTGGTATAATCTGACAAGTGTTTGAAAACTGTTTTTTTATGGTTTTGAGAAAAAATGTATTTCCAAATTTTTTCTGGTAAAATTGAAGATTGTTTTGAACTTCTCCAAATGTAGTCCGTAAGAATTTTCTTTGAACATCAATATATTCAAACCAATTTTCAACAATTTTTGAATCTGATAGGGTAACAATGGAGTTTCCACCGTTATTTTCAATTGCAGTAAGTAATTGTTCTGATTCTTGAATTTTACACCTTGGGAAAATTTCTTTTCCCTTGATATTGATAGTGTTGCCATTGCAATCAATAAAAGTTTGTGTTCTTAAATCAAATAATAATAACTTACCTTTTTGTTTTGCTAGCAGTACGTCTTCCTGGGCAATTTGATAAAAAGATCTTTCTCTAGAATTAGTGTATTGATCTAGATTAAGAAATATCGAAATATCTCCAGTTTTTGTTGGAAAACAATAGTAATCCAATGTGATTCCTCCTTTAATGTATAAATTTATATTATATATAAAAACCTAACATAATTTTAATGTTTAGGATAATAAAAGGAAATGTATATTAAATAGCAATCCGCTATGTAGAAAGTATTTTAACATATTTTACATAATTTTTCAACTAAGGATATCTATTCAAAAGAGGCGAAAAGGAGGTATAAAGGATATAGTTATGAATAATATATGAACATAAAAAATAAAACCTAAATTACTTAAATAATCAAGTAGTTTAGGTTAATTTACATTTATAAATTAGTAATAAAATCTATTGTTCGAATTATAAGTTGCAGAAATAGTAATAAATTTAATTGAATAAATATCACAATATATTAAACTATCACTTTCAAAAGAACGAAGTAATATGTAGCTTGCTCCTACATCTTGAAGAATTCCAATTCTATCAACTAAGTTATTTGTTCCAATCAAAAATTCTACTCTCATTAGTTTTCCAATTTGTTGTCTTAAAAATCCTGGTGTATAAATAGGGTTAGTTAGTATTTCAGGTGAGTTTTGATTTATCTCGTTTTGCCTATTTTCTCTTTGGTTAACATTTGCAGCATTTTCACTCATATTAAAATCATCCTTTCAATAAAAATTAAGTATCTTTGTATTTTTCAGTTGGTCTGTAAAAACAATGATTAGCGAGTCTTGTATGCAAAGTTCCACTACCATTAGATGGAAATGTTTGACTGCATGTTGGACGAAAGGGATTAAGATACCATAAACAATTACCTATTTCATTTAATCTGTTTCCTGATAATGCCCAATCAGCAATAGAATAATGTATATCTGTTGGGGTCATATTGTAAATATTTTGTGGATTATAGTTGTTTAAAAGAGTTTCAGATGCACAATCAAATTGACCAGGTTGAAATATAATATTTCTGATATTTCCACCTTGTGATATTCTAGAATACTCTCCTTCGGATGAGTTAACTCTATTTAAAACAACACTTGCTACAGCTCTCATTCCATTATCGCCTTCTCCACCAGCTTCACATTGAACAATCCTTGCTAATAATTCTCTATCTGAATATGCCATTTAAATCACTCCTATTATATATATGATAAAAGTAATAAGATGTTGAATATTTTTAAAAAGTTTTATTAACAAATTTTTTTAAAATGAATATTATTTTTTAGGAGGAGTTTAATATGGTTAGAGTAGAAACTAGATTGTTACAAAGGAATATGCTTTATAATGGGGAAGTTATTTTGAAATATAAAATAGAATATCCATTTATATATGGTTTTGAAGAATTTAATTTATATAATTATAATAAAGCAATAAAGTTACAAAGAGAAGCTGAAACAGAATTATTTAATAATGCAAAAGATACATATGAAGAAAATAAAAAGAACGGATATCCACTTATGGTTTTTGAGATAGTATCTAGTTATAAGGTAACATATAATAATTATGATTTTGTAAGTTTATATATTGATGATTATATTTTTACAGGAGGAGCTCATGGAACTACGAATAGAACTTCCCAAACATGGAATATAAATGAAAGATCAATGGTAATGCTAAAAGATTTTTATATTAAAGAACCAAATTATGTTTCATATATAATAAAAGAAATAAATGATCAGATTAAACAGAATATTGATAATGGAAATAATTATTATTTTGATGATTATTGTTGTTTAACATCAGCTAATTTTAGAGTCGAGAATTTTTATATAAATAATAATGGAAAGATAACAATTTATTATCAACAATATGATATTGCACCATATTCAAGTGGAATATTAGTTTTTTATATTTAGAAAGATAGTGCCTTTATTTAAGACACTATCTAATATTTTCCAAAAAAGATTATCTATTCATTTCAGTTTGTAAACCAATGTTTTGATGTGATTTTATAACATCATTTAATTCGCTTAATTTACTGCAAGGAATATCACCAGGAATTGTGTTTTTGATTGCGCTTGATGCATTGCCATACTCTAATGCTTTCTGACAGTTACCATCATATTTGATAAGTCCATATAAGAAACCGGCAATATAAGCATCGCCACTACCTATACGATCAACTACATCAATTTTTTCATAAGGCTGTTCAGTGTAAAAAGCATTTTCGGTTGAACTGTAAACTGTTGAGCTAAAAGTATGAGATTTAGGAGAATGAACAATTCTGTCAGTAGATGCCATAATTGATATGCCATATTCTTTACAAAATTCTTTTTGAATATTTTTCATATCTCCTGATTTCCCAAATGTAAGTTCAGCGGTAGATTTACTGCAAAAGAAAATATCAACATAAGGTAATATTTTTTCAATGCATTCTTTTGCTGCTGTACCATTCCATAAATTTGCTCTGAAATTTACATCAAATGAAATTAAAGTTCCATGTTTTTTGAATCTTTTAATCATTTTTATAGCAGTATCAAGACTGTTTTTGCACAAAGCAAGAGTTATTCCAGTAGTATGGAATATTTTGGCAGAGTTATACATTTTTGATGGAAATTCAGTAGTGCGAATTTTTTGAAAAGAACTGTAGTTCCTGTCATAAATAACCGATGGTTTTCTAGGAGCTGCACCATTTTCATAATAATATGTTCCTAAACGTGCATTTTTACTGTTATCAAAAGTGATAAAGTCATTACTTACTCCACAAAAACGTACTGAGTTTTCAACAAATCTGCCTAAATCATTATCAGGAAGTTTTGAAATTATACCTGTTCGTAATCCTAATAAAGATACTCCACATGCTACATTAAGTTCAGCACCTCCAACTTGTTTTATAAGAGTGTTACATCTTACTAATCTTTCATTGGTAGGTGGTGAAAGCCGTAGTAACACTTCACCAAGTGTTAATAAATCGAAGTCTTTTTTCATAAAGCTAATACCTCCTAAACATTTTTATAAAATAAATCTTTTTTGGAATATAATGTAACACAGACAAATAAAATGTTGTGTATACATGTATAAAACATAGTAATTATAACATTTTTTAGATATTATTTCAATGCATTTTACATAATGCTGAAATAAAAAATATATAAAAAATACTAAAAAGTATTGACTTTTTATAATAAAAGGTATAAATTGTTAGCAGTCAAAGATAAAGACTGCTAAAAAGGAGGAATGTAAAATGATAAAACCATTAAATGATAGGGTGTTAATTAAAATGAAGGAAAATGAGGAGACTACAAAAAGTGGAATCATTTTAGCGGGTGGTAGTAAAGAAAAACCACAAATAGCAGAGGTAATAGAAGTAGGACCAGGAAAGAAAGAAGATGGAAAAGTTCAGGAAATGTGTGTGAAAAAAGGAGACAATGTAATTGTTAGTAAATATGCAGGAACTGAAATAAAGTATGAAGGTGAAGAATACATTATTGTAAAACAAGAAGATATTTTAGCTATTGTTGAATAATATTTTAAATTTGGAAGGAGATAATTAAAATGGCAAAAATAATAAAATTTGGAGAGGACGCAAGAAAATCTTTAGTAGAAGGTGTAAATAAATTAGCTGATACTGTAAAAGTTACACTTGGACCTAAAGGAAGAAATGTTGTTTTAGATAAAAGTTTTGGAGCACCACTTATTACAAATGATGGTGTAACTATTGCAAAAGAAATTGAACTTGAAGATAAGTTTGAAAATATGGGAGCACGTTTAGTAAAAGAAGTTTCTACTAAAACAAATGATGTTGCTGGGGATGGAACAACTACAGCAACAGTTTTAGCTCAAAGTATGATTAAAGAAGGAGTAAAAAATGTAGCAGCTGGTGCTGACCCAATGAGTATAAAAAGAGGAATGGACAAAGCTGTAAAAGCTGCTGTAAAAGGACTTAAAAATATTAGTTCACCAGTAAATGGAAAAGATGATATAGCAAGAGTTGCAAGTATATCAGCAAACAATTTAGAAATTGGTCAATTAATTGCAGATGCAATGGATAAAGTTTCTAAAGATGGAGTTATAACAATAGAAGAATCAAAAACATCAAATACAGAACTCAATGTTGTTGAAGGAATGCAATTTGATAAAGGATATGTTTCACCTTATATGGTTACAGACACAGAGAAAATGGAAGCAATACTTGATAATCCATATATATTGATTACTGATAAGAAAATTAGTAATATTCAAGAAATATTACCACTTTTAGAAAATTTAATGCAATCAAGTGGAAAACTTTTAATTATATGTGATGATGTTGAACAAGAAGCTTTATCTACATTAGTTCTTAATAAATTGAGAGGAGTTTTAAATGTTGTTGCAGTAAAAGCACCTGGATTTGGAGATAAAAGAAAAGCTATGCTTCAAGATATAGCAATTTTAACAGGTGGAGAGGTTATAACATCTGAGCTTGGATTAGAACTTAAAGACACAGATATTAGTCAATTAGGTAGAGCAAAACAAGTAAAAGTTCAAAAAGAAAATACTATAATTGTAGATGGTGCAGGAGATAAAAATAAATTACAAGAAAGAGTAAGACAAATAAAAACTCAAATTGATGAAACTAAGAGTGAATTTGATAAAGAAAATCTAAGAGAAAGATTAGCAAAAATTGCAGGGGGAGTTGCTGTAATTGGAGTTGGAGCTGCTACTGAGATAGAAATGAAAGAAAAGAAACTTCGTATAGAAGATGCACTTTCTGCTACTAAAGCTGCTGTTGAAGAAGGTATAGTTTCAGGAGGTGGAACAGCTTTAATAAATGTTATTCCAGAAATCGAAAAATTAATGAATTCATTAGAAGATGGAGAAAAATTAGGAGCTGGAATAGTTCTTAAAGCATTAGAAGAACCACTAAAACAAATAGCTAGAAATGCAGGATTAGAACCAGCTGTTGTATTAGACAATGTAAAAAAAGCTAGTGTAGGATTTGGATTTGATGCTGCAAAAGAAGAATATGTTGATATGAAAAAAGCTGGTATTGTAGATCCAACTAAAGTTACAAGAAGTGCTCTTCAAAATGCTGCTTCAATAGCTTCAATGGTTCTTACAACAGAGAGTTTAGTTACAGATGCTCCAGAACCAAAATCTTGTGGATGTAATCATGAAGTAGGAATGCCTGGTGGAATGGAAGGAATGTATTAAAAACATAAGAAATGTTATTTAATAAATAAAAGAAATTAATAAATAAAAAAGAAACAAAAATAAAATTTCTATTGACAAAATTACCTAAAAAAGTTTAAAATAAGAAACAAGAAATGAGGTAAAAAGATGCAAAAGATAGAAAAATATGTATTTCTTGACGCTCTAAGAGAGAACAACAATTTAGTAAATAAAGTAAATAGAATAAATATAAGAAATAAGACTAGCCTATTACCAAAAAAGGTAATAGGTTTCTAGTCTTATTTGTGCGTTTTTGCAAAAAAAGAAAGAAGGATAGAAAATATAAAAAGTATGAATAATAATCACTGTAAAATAAATAATAAAAGTGATAAATTAAAAATAATAAAAAAGACAAGGAGGATAAAATTAAAATGAAAAACAAATTAAGAAACAAAAGAGGTATTACATTGATAGCATTAGTAATAACGATAATAGTATTACTAATATTGGCAGGAGTATCAATAACAATGATAACAAGTCAAGATGGAATACTAAAAAAAGCAACAGGTGCAAAAGATGCACAAAATAAAGCTCAGAATAAAGAAAATAGTCAAATGGCAGCAATGGAAAATATGATGGAGTATGAAACAATAGAAACAGTTACAGATGTATCTAAATTAACAACAGAATTACCCAAAATGACCAAATATGTTGATAATACAAGTACAGTAAATAAAGAAGCAATAATTCCAAGAGGATTTAAAGTATCAAGTAAAGCAGAAGAACAAAAAATAGATACAGGACTAGTAGTAATGGATAAAAACGGAAATGAGTTTGTATGGGTACCAGTACCAGATGTAATATATACAGGAACGAAAGCAGAAGAAACAACAAAAATAAAAGTAGCACAAGGTACAGATAATAAGGAATATTATACACCAATGGCAAAATTACAAGAAAGTTCAACAACAAACTATGAAGGAATATTATATGATTTAAATAAGGCAAAAGGAAGTCAAGTAGTAATGTCATCTTATGGAGTAGGAACAACAAGTTATAGAGAACCAAGTTTAGTAACAGGAAGAGATAGTGATACATCTGCATTATTAGATACAATAGCAGGAACAGATTGTGATGCAAAGTATTATAATTTGGCAGGGAATTATAGTGATATAAAGGCATTTGGAAAAGATATGCAAGAAGAATATAACAACATGGTAAAAAGTGTAGCAAAATATGGAGGATTTTATGTAGGAAGATATGAAACAGGAATAAAAGAAGGAAAAGCGGTATCAAAAAATGCATCAATAACAGATAACAATACTACAACAGCAGATGCCTCACTAACAGATACAAAAATGTGGTATGGGCTATATAATAAACAAAGAACAATGGCAAAAGATAATGGATTAGACAGCGTAGAAAGTAGTATGATATGGGGAAGTCAATATGATGCAATGATGATATGGATGCAAAAGACAGGAACAATAATAGGATTAGGATTTGATACAACAAGAAAAAATACAGAAAAAGTAACAGGAAACTTACCTAATGATGTAATAAATAAAGTATATGATTTATATGGATGTCATAATGAATGGACATTAGAGTCCTACCTCATGAGCCACAGAGTCAGTTGTGGTGGCCGTTACAATTTCGGCAGTGCACCTAGCTTTCGTGTCAGCTACGGTCTTGGCGATGCCGACGACCGCGTAAGCTCTCGCCTCTCACTTTATATAAAGTAGGACTGAATGCTTAGAGCAATATAGATAGATAAAAAAGATGCTATTAGATGAATAAACTCATCAAGATAGCATCTTTTCCTTTATAATATCCTTTTCTTAAACCAACATCTTTAAAGTTAAAAGAGTGATATAAATTAATAGCAATTATATTTTCAATATTTACTTCAAGATTAATTTTTTTTATATTTTGTTTTTTAGATAAGTCAATTAAATTTTGTAAAAGTATTTTGGAATATCCTTTTTTTCGGAAATCTTTTTTTATTACAATATTATTTATTTCAGCTTCATCTAATATCAATGTGATTCCAGCAAAACCAATAATTTCATCATTTATTTTAGCAACTAGGTAAATTGAATTAGAAGAATTTAATTCATTAGATAAGATGTTATAATTCCAAAAATCATCAAAATCTGATTGAAGAATATTAGCAATAGAATTTAAATCTTCTTTTGTCATTTTTGATATTAAAACATTATTTTCCATTTTTATTTTCTAACATCCTTTCAGCTTGAGGTTTACGAAGATATAATGGTAGAATATCTTTGTCAGCACCATTTGATGTGAATTTATTTAATCCTGCAAGTCCTAAGTTATATGCAGATACATCATTGGTTAGACAGAAAGTACTATTAGGTAATTTAGAAATGATAAGTTCCTTATTACAAATAGCTCCATCACCAATAAAACAAATTGAGTATTCTAGATTCAAGTTTTTTAGTTCTTCTAATAAATCGTCTATATCATCAAAAGATAAGTTTCTTCTTTCTACATAGTTTCCATTTATATTTTCGAATATTCCAGAATATACATGACCGTTTTTTGCATCAATTAGTGAACATATAACTTTGTTTTCTTTTTGATTATATGCTAGTGTTTCTAAAGAGCTAATTCCAATTGTAGGAATATTTAATGAGTCAGTAAATCCTTTTACAGTTGCTATTCCAATTCTTATACCTGTAAATGAACCTGGACCTTTATCAACAACTAATAAATTGATATCTTTAAGTTTTAAATTAGTTTCTTCTAATATTTGTTTTATTGTAGGCATTAATATTTCAGAATGTGTATATCCATTATTTATTGATATTTCTTTTATTAAAGTTGTATTTTCCAGTATGGCAACTGAACATATTTTACTTGATGTATCAATACTTAATATCTTCATGAAAATCCTCCTTTAGTTTATTTATAATTGATGTGTATTTATTTCCAATAGAGCATATAGATAAAATTCGTTTGTTTTCATTATTAGTATCTTTTTGAAAAACAATTTTCAAATATTCATTTGGAAGAGCATCTTCTATAATTTCGCCCCATTCAATAATTGAAATACCTTTTTCAAAGTATTCATCTCCGCCTATTGCATAGAATTCGTCACTATTTTCTAATCTATATACGTCAAAATGATAAATATTTGTATCATTTGATGTGTATTCATTTACAATATTAAAAGTAGGACTCGATATTTCATCTTGCATGTTGAAGAAAGATAAAAAACCTTCTGTAAATTTTGTTTTGCCTGCTCCAAGTTCTCCTGTAAGAACAATTGTATCTCCTATTTTTAGTTTTGATGCAATTGTTTTTGCAATTTTTAGTGTATCGTTAGGAGAATTAGATATTATTTTAATTTTTTCCATATTTATTTTCCTTTCAATACTTATAGAATACTACAAATTAGCCAAAATTGCAAATAAAACTAAAAATAATTACATAGTATTAACAAGAAGTGGTGATGATATGAAAATAATAATTTTAAAGCTAAATAAAATAATAGGTATTTTTTTAGTTATTTTTACAATAAGTTTGATTTTCTTATTAACTGGCAAAGAGAAAGAGTTTAAAGTAGCAGTGGAGCTAAAGAAAAATAGTTGTAATATAGAAGAAGATAATAAAAAGGTAGCATATTTAACTTTTGATGATGGACCTTCATTATCTGTTACACCTAAAATATTAGAAATACTGCGTAAAGAAGATGTAAAGGCGACATTTTTTGTTGTGGGAAAAAATGTTGATAGATATCCCGAAATAGTAAAACAAGAATATGAAGAAGGGCATTATATAGCAAATCATGGATATAGCCATAATAACAAAATTTTGTATAAAAATAGGGAAAGTTTTATAAAAGAAATTAAAATGACTGATGAAGCAATAGGAAGGGCAGTAGGAGTAGAAAATTATTGTTCGAAAATTTTTAGATTTCCAAATGGTTATATGTCAAAAATAAATAAAAGAGAAAAAAGAATAGCTGTAGATATATTAAAAGAATTAAATTATGTATATGTTGATTGGAATTGTTTAAATAATGATTCTATGAAAAAATATACTAAAAGACAATTGTTAGAAAATTTAAAAAAGACATCTAAAAATAAAGAAGAACTAATAATATTGATGCATGATACAAATGATGTAAGTGATAGTTCAGAAGCTTTAGAGGGTTCAATTCAATATTTAAAACAAGAAGGATATGAATTTAGAAATTTTTATAATTCAAGTATGTGAGAATTTTGTGAGTTTATTGTATAAAATTTTGTAGAATTTTAACATTTAATAAAAAAATGCATAAAATATATAAAAAGGGTAAAAGGAGAGAAGTTATGAATTTACTTATATTTTTTGCATTACCATTAGCAACTATACTTTTAGCTATAGTGTTACAAAGAATTTTAAAATGTCCTGTTCTTGTAGCAATAACATTTTTTGCAATATATTTGATAGTAGCTTTTGCAGCTTTTTCATCAAATTTAGCAGAAGCAATAATTGCAACTATTATTTATACAATAATAGCATTTATAACAGCTTTAATAGTTCAATTGATTGATAATTTAAAAGAAAGATTAAATAATATTTCTTGTTGTAGAAGATGTTCTTGTAGTAATGTGGGTAATAGTAACTCAAATGAGTGTAATCCAAATAACAACAATAATTTGTTAACAATAAGTTGTAATTGCTCAAATGGGGAAAGTAATGACTTATTAACAGTTAATAGTTCATGTGGCAATGAAGCAATAGATGATGATAATGATGATACGAGCAATGGTTCATGTGGTTGCAATAGAGAAGCTGAAATAAGTTCATTACCATATAATAATATTTATGGAAGAGTTACAAGAAGGGGAAGAAGGTTTTAATTTTTAAAATATTGAAGCTAAAATAAAAAAGAAAGAAGGAATAGAGTTTTTTCCTTCTTTTTATACTTTTTTATTATTTATTATCAGTTTTTTTATCATCTTTTATGACTTCTTTGATAGCACCTAAACTACTTAATGTAGATGTTGCTTCAAATGGTATAAATACTTTATTAGCATCACCGTTAGCTATTTCTTTTAGAGCTTCTAATGATTTTAATTGAACTAGTTTATCATCTGGATTAGATTTTTTCATAGCTTCATAAACCATTTCGATTTCTCTTGCTTTAGCTTCTGCTACTTCTTTTATAGCTTTAGCTTCACCTGCTGCACGTCTTATTCTAGCTTCGCTATCAGCTTCTGCTTGAAGAATAGCAGCTTGTTTTTTACCTTCTGCAACTGTAATATCAGATTGTTTTTGTGCTTCAGCTTCAAGAATTAAAGCTCTTTTATTACGTTCTGCATTCATTTGCTTTTCCATTGCATCTCTAATATCTGCTGGTGGGTTAATGTCTTTTATTTCAACACGATTGATTTTACATCCCCATTTATCAGTTGCTTCATCTAAGATAGAGCGTAATTGATAATTGATGTTATCACGAGAACCAAATGTTTCATCTAAGTCCATTTTACCAACAATATCACGAATTGTTGTTATTGCAAGGTATTCTATACCTTTTTTTAAGTTTTGAATTTCATAAACTGCTTTTACTGGGTCTGTTATTTGATAGAAAACAACAGTATCTATATTTATTGTAACATTATCTTTAGTAATTACCCCTTGAGGTGGGATATCCATTGTTTGTTCTTTTAATAATACGACAGAACTTACTTTATCCAAAAATGGAATTATAATAGTAAGACCTGCATCTGCAACTTTTTCAAATTTACCTAATCTTTCAATAATATACACTTCAGATTGATTAACAACTTTTATTGAAGAAAAGGCAATAAATGCAACGATTATTAATAAGATAATTAAAAATACTAATGGCATATTTTTTCCTCCTTATATTTAATTTATATATTATAAAAAACTAATAACTAATTTGTATGAATTGTATTTTCTATTGGTTCAACTTTTAATTTTACTCCATCTACTTCTGTGACTACTATTTTAGTTCCTTTTTCTAGATTTTCAGAAGAAATAGCAGACCAAAGTTCACCAGCAACTTTAACTTTACCAGTATAGTCGATGTTATTGATATCTTCTAATACAATTCCTTTTTTACCTATAACGCTATAAACGTTGGTTGGTATTAATTTTGCATTTTTAGTAAATTTATTAACAAGAGGTCTTGTGAAAATCATAAATATTGTGGAAAATATTACAAATACTGTGGTTTGAATAATTAAACTTGTTGTGAAAAAACTTGTAATCATAGCTAAGATTGAAGCAAGACCAAGCCAAAAAATTAAAAAGCCAGTTGTAAATATTTCTATTATAAAAAATATACCTGCAGCAATTAACCAAAATTCCCACATAATAAATCCCTCCTAAGTACACTTACAGATTTAATTATACCATAAAGTTCCAGTAAAATCAATAAAAAGTAACTAAATAGGGAGAAACCCTAAAAGTTACTTTAAATTTTATTTGTTTCCTGTAAGTAAATTTAAAATTTGAGGATAAATTTCATAAGCATTTGTTTTCCAGTTATCAGCTATTAATTTAGCATGTTCATTAGATCCTGCAAATGTTTGAAATTCAAAAACAGTTTTATTATTTTCAATTATTTTTCCTTTTACTGTGTAGTGCTTTTCGTCATCTGGTATGTATTCTGCTGTGATTGCAGAATCATTAATAATATTTTTTATTTCATCTTTTAATACGTTATCTGCTTTTAATTTTAATAAACCAGGTAATACATCAATAGTAAGGTCTAAAGAATTTTTGCCTTCTGAAGTAATTTCATAAACAGTTAAGTCATCATTAGTGTAAGTTCCTACAAGCTTGGATTCGACAAGATCTATTAAGAGTTGTCTATAATAAAAGTAGTTAATATCATTAATTGAAGACATAATTCTAAATAGGTTGCTACTAGTAATGTTATCATTAATGTTTTCTAAAATATATAATATTAGAACTTTATTTTCTGCCAAGCTATTATCTTTATTAATTCCCATAATAGCTACTCCTTACAATAATTTTTTTTGATTATATCACAAAAATATATACTTGTAAATATAGAATTAGCGTTTTTAATTGAATTTTTTGAGGATTTATAGTAAAATAGAAGAAGCATAAAAAGGAGTTTAAATAACTATAAAAATGAATAAAAAAGAAAAGAATATAATTTTATGTGTAAATGTCGTTTTGATTTTAATTGATCAATTTGTTAAATTTTATATGTTATTCAAAAATGAAAATAACGTTGAAATAAGTGTGAAAAATATATTTACTTCAAGTAATATATCTTATATTTTAGCAAGCGTAATTGTTGTTTCAGCATTAATAAGATATATATTAAAAAATAATGAATTAATAAAGATACAAACAAGGGTTGCTGTAAGTTTTGCAATTGCAGGAGGAATTAGTAATACTATCGATAGATTGTGGATTGCTAGAGTAATTACATACAAAATAAGAAAT
The DNA here is from genome assembly GCA_934178475.1 of uncultured Clostridia bacterium. Lineage (GTDB taxonomy): Bacteria > Bacillota > Clostridia > TANB77 > CAG-508 > CAG-269. The sequence continues at coordinate 34,555 of CAKPQH010000009.1, read as the reverse complement.
AGTTTTGAATTTAATTTAGCATATATGTATATATGTATAGCATGGGTTTTAATGGCAGTATTACTTACAATTTATACGAATAAAAGAATAAAGGAAAAAAGGAGTAAAAATGAAGGAGATAATAGTAGATGAAATAAATGCTGAAAAAAGAATTGATGCATATATACCAAGTGTAGATAAAGATTATTCTAGAACTGCTATTCAAAGAATGATTGAAGAAGAAAATATAACTGTTAATAATAAAAAGGTTAAAGCTTCGTATAAAGTAGAAAAAGGAGATAGAATATTAATTGAAGAAAAAGAGCCTAAAGAAACAGGTTTAATTGCAGAAGATATTCCATTAGATGTTATATATGAGGATAAAGATATTATTGTTATAAATAAACCAAAGGGAATGGTGGTTCATCCAGCAAATGGAAATCCAAATGGTACATTAGTTAATGCTGTTATGAATATTTGTAAAGATTCTTTATCTGGTATTGGAGGAGAAGTAAGACCTGGAATTGTACATAGATTGGATAAAGATACATCAGGAATTATCATAGTTGCTAAAAATGATAAAGCACATATTAATTTAAGTGAACAGATAAAAAATCATGAAGTTAAAAAAACATATATTGCATTAGTTAGGGGAGTCATAAAAGAAAATGAAGCAACAATAAATATGCCAATAGGAAGAAGTACAAAAGATAGAAAGAAAATGGATGTAACAGAAAAAGGTAAGAATGCAATAACACATTTCAAAGTGCTAGCAAGAAGTGATAAATATACTTTGCTTATGGTTAATATTGAGACAGGAAGAACACATCAAATAAGGGTTCACTTATCACATATTGGTTATCCAATAATTGGTGATGAAGTATATTCTAATGGAAAGAATGAATGGAATATACAAGGACAATGTTTACATGCATGGAAGTTAAAATTTGTTCATCCAATTACTGGAAATGAAATGGAATTGAAAGCAGAATTACCAGAATATTTTAAAAATATAATTAGACAAATTTGGAATAAAGATATTGTAAAGTAGGAGAGAGTATGGAAGTTAGATTACAAAAATATTTAGCAGAAGCAGGAATAGCATCTAGAAGAAAATGTGAGGAGTTAATTTTAAGTGGAAAAGTTTTAGTAAATGATGTTTTGGTTACTGAACTTGGAACAAAAGTTAATACTGAAAAAGACGTGGTTAAATATAATGGAAATGTTGTAAAACCTGTAGAAGAAAAGGTATATATATTACTTAATAAACCAATAGGTTATGTTACTACTGCAAAAGATCAATTTAATAGGGATACAGTTCTTGATTTAGTTAAAATAAAAGAAAGAGTAGTTCCAGTAGGTAGACTCGATATGTATACATCAGGAGCACTTCTTCTTTCTAATGATGGGGAGTTTGTAAATAAATTAACTCATCCAAGAAATGAAATAAACAAAACATATAATGTGACAGTTAAAGGAATTATTTCTAAAGATGATGTAGAGAAACTATCAAATGGAGTTACATTAGATGATGGTTATATAACTAAACCAGCAAAAGTTAAAATATTAAAGATTGATGATGAAAAAGATATTTCTAGAATTCAAATTGTGATTCATGAGGGAAAAAATAGACAGGTTAGAAGAATGTGTGAATCTATAGGAAAGAAAGTTTTAGCACTTCATAGAAGTAAAATTGGAAATTTAGAAGTGAAGAATTTAAAACTTGGAACATGGAGATATTTAACAGCTAAAGAAATAAATTCGCTAAAATAGTGCAAAATTAATAATTACAAATGATAAAAGAAATATTGACAAAAAATCTACAAAAAAAATAAAAAAAGTATTGACAAAAAAATAAAAATAATATATACTAATAACTGCGTTAAGAAATACGAGATGCTCCCTTAGCTCAGTTGGTCAGAGCAACCGGCTCATAACCGGTGGGTCCAAGGTTCGAATCCTTGAGGGAGCACCATACTAAAAACCTACGAAATTAAAAGTTCGTAGGTTTTTTCGTATATAAAGTTAAAATATTTTTCTTGATTTTTAAATTATATTATTATATAATAATTGAGATTTTATTAAGAAAAGAGGAATATAAATGGGATTTGTTGTTGCAATAGACGGACCTGCTGGAAGCGGAAAAGGAACAATAACGAAATTAGTTGAAGAAAGACTTGGTCTAATTTCAATAGATACAGGAGCGATGTATAGATGTGTAACTTTATATATGATAAGAAATAATATTGGTTTAGACGAAGAAGAAAAAATAAAAGAATTATTAACAAAAATAGATATAAATCTTACTAAAGAAAATGGCATACCTAAATTTTACTTAGATGGAGAAGATGTAAGTAAACAAATAAGAGAAAAAGAAGTTAATGAACTTGTGTCACAGGTTTCACATATACCAGTTGTAAGAGAGAATATGGTAAATTTACAAAGAAAAATGGCAGAGGGAAAAAGAGTAATAATGGAAGGAAGAGATATTGGAACAAATGTATTTCCTAATGCTAATGTTAAAATATATTTAGATGCAACACCAGAAGAGAGAGCTAATAGAAGATATAAACAAAATTTAGAAAGTGGAATAACAGATATATCATATGAAGAAATATTACAAAATGTAATATTTAGAGATAATAATGATAAAACAAGTAGTGTAGCACCTTTAAAACAGGCAGAGGATGCTGTTTATGTTGATTCAAGTGATTTAACAATTGAACAAGTTGTTGATAAAATAATTTCTATTATAAAAGAAAGGGAATAGTGTTATGAAAGATAATAAAAGAGGTATAGGTTTAAATATAATAATTTTTTTCGTTGCACTATATATGAAAATAGTATATAGAGTTAAAGTTATTGGAAGAGAAAATATTCCAGAAGAAGGACCTATTATATTTTGTGGAAATCATAGAAGTTTTCTAGATGCTCCACTAATATTTTCAACAAGTGGATGCAATATGAGGTTTTTAGCTAAAAAGGAACTTACAAAAAGTAAATTTTTAAGTTTAGCTGGAAAAGTAGCAAATGTAATATATGTAAATAGAGATACGAAAGATATGACGGCTATAAAAACTACAATGAAAACATTAAAAGCGGGAGAAAATGTTGCTATATTTCCAGAAGGAACAAGAAATGGATTAGAAAAAGGTGAAAAAGTAAAAGACGGAGTGGCTTTTTTTGCATTAAATTCAGATGCTAAGATAGTACCAGTGGGAATAAAAGGTGGAGAAAAACCATTTAAAAAAATGACTATTACATATGGAAAACCAATATCATTTGAGGAGTATAAAAAAACTAAAAAGGAAAAAGAAACTTTAGAAAAAGTAACAGATATTATAATGGAGAATATTATTGAATTAAGTAACTAATGAGAGTATAAGAATTTAATAAAATAAGTTTTATAATATTGGTAATGTTTCTTGCCAATATTATTTTATTTTTATAAAAATATTTAAAAATACTACTTGACATAAATTGACAAAAAAGCTTAAAAGTAGTATAATAAAAAAGTTAGAATAAATTTAAGGAGAGATATAAAATGATTAACCAAAAGATTAGAAATATTGCAATAATAGCACACGTAGACCATGGAAAGACTACATTAGTAGATGCATTACTTAGACAAAGTCATGTATTTAGAGAAAATGAACAAGTACAAGAAAGAGTTATGGATTCAAATGATTTGGAAAAGGAGAGAGGAATCACAATTCTTTCAAAAAATACATCAGTAATGTATAAAGATATTAAAATAAATATAGTAGATACTCCTGGACATGCTGATTTTGGTGGAGAAGTAGAAAGAGTTTTAAAAACAGTTGATGGTGTACTTTTATTAGTTGATGCTTTTGAAGGTGCAATGCCACAAACGAGAGAAGTTTTAAAAAAGGCATTAGCATTAAATTTAAAACCAATAGTAGTAATAAATAAAATAGATAGACCAGGTGCAGAACCTAATAAAGTATTAGACCAAGTAATGGAACTATTTATTGAACTTGAAGCAAATGATGATCAGTTAGATTTCCCAGTTGTTTATGCATCTGCAAAAAATGGAACATCAAAACTTGATTTATCAGATGAAGATAGTGATATGACACCTCTTTTTGAAACAATGGTAAATACAATAAAAGCTCCTAATTGTGATGATGAGGGGCCATTCCAAATGCTAGTTTCAAATATAGATTATGATGATTATGTTGGAAGAATTGCAGTTGGAAGAATAGAACGTGGAAAAGTAACTCTTGGTATGCCTGTTTCTATATGTAAAGAAGATGATAAAGTAATTCAAGGAAAAATTGCAAAAGTGTATACACATGTTGGATTAAAGAAAGTTGAAGTTGAAGAAGCAACAGCAGGAGATATTATAGAACTTGCTGGTATATCAGACATAAGTATTGGAGATACAATATGTGATTTAGAAAATCCAGAAAAAATACCTTTTGTAAATATTGATGAACCAACAGTTACAATGACATTTAGTGTAAATAATGGACCATTTGCTGGAAGAGAGGGACAATTTGTTACATCAAGACATTTAAGAGATAGGTTATTTAAAGAGCTAGAGAGAAATGTATCTTTAAGAGTAAAAGAAGGAGAAACTCCAGATTCATTTGAAGTAGCAGGAAGAGGAGAACTTCATTTAGCTGTTCTTATTGAAACAATGAGAAGAGAAGGATATGAAATGTTAGTATCTCGCCCAAAAGTTATTATAAAAGAAATAAATGGAGTTAAATGTGAACCAATAGAGACATTAGTTGTAAATGTGCCTGATGATAGTGTGGGAACTGTTATAGAAAAACTTGGTAGAAGAAAAGGTGAAATGGTTAACATGGAACCAGCAGAAGAAGGACATACAAAAATTGAATTTAATATACCAGCTAGAGGATTAATTGGATATAGAACCGAATTTTTAACTGATACAAAAGGTTCAGGAACAATGGCAAGTATGTTTAAGGATTATGAACCATTTAAAGGTGATGTTTTATCAAGAGTTAGAGGTACTATAATAGCATTTGAAAATGGAAAATCAATTACTTATGGTTTATTTAATGCACAAGAAAAAGGAGATTTATTTATTGGGCCTGGTGTAGATGTATATGAAGGAATGATAGTTGGTTTGAATTCTCGTGGAGAAGATTTAGCTATAAATGTATGTAAAGAAAAACATTTAACAAATACTAGATCATCAGGAGCAGACGATGCACTTCATTTAGTACCACCACTTCAAATGTCATTAGAAAAAGCAATTGAATTTATTGAAGAAGACGAACTTGTTGAAGTAACTCCAAAGTCTATTAGATTAAGAAAGAAAATATTAAATAATAAAGAAAGAGAAAGAGCTGCTAGAAATAATATGAAATAAAAAAGAAATAAGGTGATTTTATGAGAAATAGAATAAGTGGTATAGAAAATAGATTTAATAGGTCATATCATTATGGAGCTATGGTAGAAAAAAAGAAGAATACTGAAAGAAAAGAAGGACCTAGAGCAATAGCAATAAAAATGTATAATGAAGGAAAAACGTTAAATCAAATTTTATGCACTTTAAAAACTTTTGATGAAAAAATTATTATAGGTTGGTTTTTAGAGGAATTTCCAAGGGAAGAAGTAATGAAATATTATATAAAATATCAAAGAGAAAAACTTATGCAGGAAAAACTTCAAAAAAGATTAAAAGAAGAGGGAGAAGGAAGATGACATCTATAGAAAAAATAAAGAAAAAAGCTTTAGAAGAACACATTCCAATAATAATGGATGACACATTAGAAGTGATAGAAAAGTATGCATTAAAATTAAAACCTAGAAAAATTTTAGAAATAGGAACAGCTGTGGGGTATTCTGCTATATGTTTTTCAAAATATTTATCGGAAGACGGAACAATTGATACTATAGAAAGGGAAAAAATCAGAATAAAAGAAGCTAAAGAGAATATAAAAGATATGAATTTGGAAAAAAAGATTAACATCTATGAAGGAGATGCAGTAGAAATATTACCTATGTTAAATGAAAAATATGATATGATTTTCATTGACGCAGCTAAAGGAAAATATCCATTCTTTCTAAAAGAATCTTTAAGAATGTTAAGTCAAAATGGAATTATATTTGCTGATAATATATTATATAAAGGGTATGTTATGAGTGATTATAATTTACATAAACAAAGAACAGCAGTTAGAAATTTAAGAGAATATATTGCAGAAGTTACAGAAAATCCAAATTTGAATACAGAAATATTGGAAGTAGGAGATGGACTTGCAATAACAAGATTTAATAAATAAAACATACTCACCTTGCAACAAAAGCTTGGTGAGTATGTTTTTTTAGAAGGTTTTATTTCTCTGCAAGATTAGCAGGGATTTTTCAAGACCGATAAAATCAAAAAGTTCATTAGTCTCCTTAAAATACTGAAATCCTGGTATTTGAATTTTTGAATAATCTAAGTCGATTTTAGAATCTCCGTATTTTTTCTTTTTATAGTCTCTGTGATTTGCTAGAGAGCTTTCTGCAAATACATGCTGTTGCATGGTTCTAACCTGTACTTCGAAACATTCTCCGTTTACAGTTCTGAAAACAGAATGTAGAGATTGATATCCATTTGACTTGGGATGTAATAGATAATCTTTTACACCTATAGCATGTAATGGTGAAATTTTAGATTGTTTAGGTATAAGTATACCAGAAGGAACTTTTTCATGATGATTTATAGGTTCACTCTCACAGAGAATATAACCTTTGTTTTCAAAAAAAGTTATAATCATTTCTAAAATTTCATAGCAATCTTCTAATTGCTCTTGTGTAGCTTCTCCAAAGAGAACAATTCTTAGTCCCATCATATCACGGATTAAATCTAATGATTCTCCTTCAGATAGGCTTTTAAGAATTTTCATTTCATAACTTAAAATAGATTTTCGTCTACCTTCAATTACAAAACGAGTTTCAGGATAGAGTGCTGTGATTTTTTTATATAGCTCATTAAAGTTTTTCCGCAAGCTAGACAAAAAACGTCGATTTTTCATCAGTAATCGATATTGCCTAATTTTAGCTGCATGAGCTATATTTTTAGGGTCTTGAGTTTCTGTTAGCATTTTTTCAAATGCCTCTAATGCTTCTGGAATATCTTTTGATGAATAAAGACAATTCCGAAACATCGTAGATATATCCATATTTTGAATGGCCTCCTCTTTAAGTAAAATTTTGCAAGACAATTTTGCCAAGCAACTTATTATAACATATTTTATAAATACAGTCAATGCTTGAAAAATGTCGGTTTTTGTGATATACTTAAAAAGTATTTTAAAATAAGAGAAAGATAAAAAGGAAGAAAAAAGATTATGAATAAGGTAGAATTATTAGCACCAGCAGGTTCTTTTGAAAAAGCAAAAATTGCTTTTATGTATGGAGCAGATGCGGTGTATTGTGGTACATCTTCATTATCTCTTAGAACAAGAGCAGATATGAAAGATGATGATTTGATAAAAACAATAGAATATGCACATTCAATAAATAAAAAAATATATGTTACACTTAATATATTTGCATTTGATGAAAAGTATCCAGAAATAATAGAAATGGTAAAAAGATTAGAAGAAGTTAAACCAGATGGGATAATAGCAGCAGATCCAGGAGTAATTGAAGTTATAAAAAAATATGCTCCAAGTGTAAATATAAATGTAAGTACACAGTCAAATTTGGTTAGCTTAGAAGCATGTAATTTCTGGTATAATCAAGGTTGCAAAAGAATGATTATGGCAAGAGAATTAAATAAAGAGCAATTAAAATATATAATGGAAAATAAGCCAAAGGATATGGAAATAGAAATATTTGTACATGGAGCGATATGCTTTTCATATTCAGGAAGATGTTTTCTAAGTGACTTTTTAGCAGGAAGAAGTGCAAACCAAGGAGATTGTGCTCAAAGTTGTAGATGGTCATATAATATGTATTTAGAAGAAAAAAACAATCCGGGAAATATGATGCCTGTTGAAATAGAAGAACATTCAACAAGTATACTTTCTTCAAAAGACTTATGCTTAATAAATGAAATTCCAGAAATAATTGAAATGGGAATTGATAGTTTAAAGATAGAAGGAAGATTAAAAACAGAATATTACTTAGCAAGTATAATAAATGTTTATAGAAACGCTATTGATGATTATTATAAAAATCCTGAAAACTATGATGAAAAAAAATATATGAAAGAAATAGAAAAAGTAAAAACAAGAGGATTAACAACTTTTTACTTTAATGATAGGAATAACAAAGACATACAAGAATATGAAGGACGACAATATAATAATGACTATGAATTTGGTGGAAAAGTAATAAAATATGATGAAACTAAATCTGTCATTGAGATTAGAAATAGATTAGCTATAGGAGACAGTTTGGAGTTAATAGTTCCTTACAAATTAGAACCAATAGAATTTAAGATAGAAAAGTTATGGGATATAGATACAGATGAAGAGATAGATTTTGTGAATCCAGGAAAGAGTGGACAAAAAGTAAAAATAAAACTTCCAATAAAAAGTGAAGAAGGTTGGATAATAAGAAGAAAAAAATAAAAATGGGGACGGTCCTTTTATGAAAATTTTCATAAAAGGACCGTCCCCATTTTTAAAAGAAATTAGAAATACATAACCCTAAAATAAGACTAAATATGCTTATTATTCCGTTAATATCAAAAGTAAATCCTGGATATAGTACTAATATTGAACCTAGTGTAAATCCGATTATACTAAAAAATGTTGGAGCATGATAATTGTCTAATAAATATTTTGTTAGTTTCATAAATACAATAGAACCTATTATTAATCCAATTCCAATAGGAATTAAAAAGGGTAGATATAGTGTGGAAATAGATAATAAATATGCATCATAAACACCTAAAAGCATTAAAATTAAAGTACTACTAACTCCTGGAATAATTACTCCTGCTGCCATCAAAAATCCAGATAAAATTAGAAAGAATATATTAAATTCGGTTGTAGATATATTTATAGATATATTTTTTTCTAATAAAACTAGGAAAATACCTAATGCAAGAGAAAATAATAAATATAAAATATAAGAAACTTTAAATTTGGTTTTAGATGTAGATTCTTTCATTAAAGAGGGAATACTTCCTAATATTAGACCAATAAAAATAAATTTAATTTGGATTGGATAAGCATAGAAAAAATATTTTAATATATTTCCAAAAAGTATAATTCCAACAAAACTTCCTAAAGCCAAAGGAAATAATATTTTAAAATTATATCTAATATTTTTAAAAAAATTTAGTACACAATTAAGTAAGGTTTCATATATACCAAAAATAACACAAATAACTCCACTACTAATACCGGGAAGAATAGCACCTGCACCTATAGCAATACCTTTTATAAAATCTAAAATAAAATTCAATAAAATCAGTCCTTTTTATTTAATAATATGTAAGAAGAAAAAAATTACAACCGGGGACGCTCCTTTTTTGGAAATTTTTTCAAAAAAGGAGCGTCCCCATATGCAAAATTTGACAAAAGTGTAAAAAAATGCTATAATGAAATAGTTGGCGTCAAAAAAAGGAGTGAAAATATGAAAAACAATGAGAGTAAGAGTGGGTCGATAAGACTTATTACAATCATGAATTTAGTATTAATAATTATAGCAATGATGGTATCTTTAAATGTAAAATATAAAGATGTACAAATAGCAAAACAAAACAAAGTAGAAGAAACAACTATTGAAATAGCAAAAGTAGAAGAAAATAAAAATAATGAAACTAATAAAGAAATAGTGACATCAAGATCATTAACAGAATCAAGAAGAACTGAAGAACAAGAAAATGTAGCTGGAAATGAAGAACAAACTCAACAAGAAGAGCCAGCAAAAGAACAAGAACAAGTAGCTGAAGATACAGCAAAAGTAGAAGAAATACAAGTGCAAGAAGAAGTAAAAGAAGTAGTGCCAGAAGTGGTATATACTAAAATTGAAGACGTCAAAATATCTCAAAACATGGACTTAACAGTAAGAACAGGTTTATCAAGAGAAGATTTTATAACATTAATTGCAGGAGTAAAAGCAGATACATCAGGATTCTTTGAAGAAAATGCGGGATTAATATATGATTTATGTGAAAAATATGAAATAAATGAAATATTTTTCTGTGGACTTATTTCAGCAGAGTCAGGATGGAATATAGCATCAAACCATAGAAGAACTTATAATTATATAAGTTTGATGAGTAATGGAAAACTTATTCAATATTCATCAGTGGAAAATGGTTTAGAGACAGCTGCAAAAAAATTACATGATAATTATTTATCACCATCAGGAAGATTTTATCATGGAAAAACATTAAGTGGTGTAAAAAAATGTTTCTGCCCAGCATCAGATACATGGGTTAGTTTAGTATATGGACGCATGAAACAAATTGTATAATAAAAATGATAATAATTTAAGTTTATAATAAAAATAGCAATAAAAATAGTAATTTTTATTGCTATTTTTATTTTGTTTTGATACAATATGAACTGGAAAAATAGGTTTAATATTAATGAAAATAAGATATAAAAATAAATATACAAAAGGAGTGTTAATGTATGGCAAAAAGAAAGAGAAAATATAACACGAAAAAGTCTAAACAAGCAGCAAATATGAATGTAGGTATAGTAGGAACTATAGTGTTTAGCGCACTTTTAGCAATATTATTATATACTAATTCTGGTAGTCTTGGTGGAACATTAAATGAAATTTTTGGAGGAATGGTAGGAATTTTAAGATATGTTCTACCAATAGGAGTTTTTGCAATAGCTATAAAATTAGCATGTATGAATGAAAATGAATATATTACTCAAAAATTAGTACAATATGCAATATTACTTATAAGTATTGCAATTATTATGAGTGTGTATGAAATATCAAAAGGAACAATTGATATAAATGAAGATTTATCACAAATAATGAAAAAAGCGTATACATTAGGTGGAGCAAATGTAGGAGGAGGAGCAATAGGAACATTGGCTGCTGTGCCTCTTGTAAAATTATTGGGTAAAGCAGGTGCAGTTGCTCTTAGTATTGGAGTAGCAATAATGTTATTTGTATTTGTTTTTGGAATTAATGTTTCGGAAATAATAAGTGAATTATTGGAAAGAGCATTAGAAAGAAAAGAAGAAAGAGATGAAGCAAGAAGAGAAAGCAGAGAAGAATTAAAAGCACAAAGAGCTGAAATGATGGAAAAAAGAAAGGCTCGTAGAGAAGCTGCTATACAAAAAAGTAATAATGATGAGAAACAAGAGCTAGAAGAACAAATAAAAATTAATTTAAATGGAGGAATGTTAAAAGATAATAGTAGACCAGAAAAGAAATCTAAAATGTCAATTATATCAAGTATGGCTAACTCTATAGGTAATTCAAAGGAAAATGTATCAGAAGATACAATGTTATTTAAGCAAGAAGAAGAGAAAAAAGAGGATAAAACTAAACAAGTATTGCAATTGGAACATACATTAACTGTTGAAGAAGATAATTATGAATTCCCTCCAATAAAGCTTTTGAGTAAACCAGATAAGAAAGCTTTGAAAGGCGGAACTAAACCTTTAGCAGAAACTGCAGCAAGACTTCAAAGAACTTTACATAGTTTTGGGGTATCAGCAAAGGTTGAAAATGTTTCAGTAGGACCAGCTATTACAAGATATGAATTAAAACCTGCTGAGGGAGTTAGAGTAAGTAAAATTGCTAATTTGGCAGATGATATTGCTTTGAATTTAGCAGCTGAAACAATAAGAATTGAAGCACCTATCCCTGGAAAACAAGCAGTAGGAATAGAAGTTCCAAATAAAGAAAAACAAATGGTTCCATTAAGAGAAGTAATAGAAGATGAAAATTTCCAAAGAGAAGAATCAAAACTTAGTGTAGCATTAGGAAAAGATATAGCTGGAAATGCTGTTATAGCAAATATTGCAAAAATGCCACATGTTCTTATCGCTGGATCAACAGGTTCAGGTAAGAGTGTATGTATAAATACAATAATAACAAGTATAATTTATCATGCAAAACCAAGTGAAGTTAAAATGATAATGGTAGATCCAAAGGTAGTTGAACTTTCAGTTTATAATGAAATACCACATTTATTGATACCAGTTGTAACAGATCCAAAAAAAGCTGCAGGTGCTTTAGCATGGGCAGTGCAAGAAATGGATAATAGATATTCTTTATTTGCTAAAAAAGGAGTAAGAGATTTAAAAGGATATAACAAAGCAGTTGAAAATGATGTTGATGGAGGAAAATTACCACAAATTGTAATAATAATAGACGAGTTAGCAGACTTAATGATGGTTGCAGCAAAAGAAGTAGAGGAGTCAATATGTAGACTTGCTCAAAAGGCAAGAGCTGCTGGAATGCACTTAGTAATTGCAACTCAAAGACCATCAGTAGATGTAATAACAGGATTAATTAAAGCAAATGTACCTTCAAGGATAGCTTTTGCAGTATCATCACAAATAGATTCTAGAACAATACTTGACCAAGTAGGAGCAGAAAAATTATTGGGAAAAGGAGATATGCTTTTCTTTCCATCAGGAGCACCTAAACCTACAAGAGTACAAGGAGCATTTGTTTCAGATGATGAGGTAGAAAGTATAGTTGAGTTTATAAAATCAAATGGAGTTGCAACATATGATACTAAGATTTTAGATTCAATTGAAAAAGAAACAAAAGGAGACAATAAAAAAGATATTAGTGATGATGAAGATGATGATACAGATCCATTTTTAGATGAAGCTATAAATGTTGTTGTTGAGACAGGACAAGCATCAACATCATTTATACAAAGAAAATTTAAGGTTGGATATTCAAGAGCAGGAAGAATAATTGATCAAATGGAAGCAAGAGGAGTTATATCAGGTTTTCAAGGAAGTAAACCAAGAGAAGTTTTATGGACAATAGAAAAACTTGCAGAATTGAATCAAGGAAAGAAAATGATGGAAGAAGAATAATGTTAAAAGAAGAGTTTAATGATAAAAATTATTTGCTTGAAAAGGCAAAAAAATTTAGAGTCCAAGGTAATCCTATTGATGTTGAGATTTTAGAAAGTGGACATATAAATAAAACGTACAAAATAATATATGATGATTTTGGAGAAAACAAAGAATATATTTTACAATATGTTAATACAGATATATTTCCAAAGTTAGAAGAATTGATGTTAAATATAAAAAATATAACAGAATATATTAGAAAAAAAGCAAACGAAAATGAAGAAGATTTAGATAGAATTACATTAATGATGATGGATACAATTGATAATAATATGTATTCAATTTGTGATGAAAATTGGAGAATGGAAAAATTTATACAAAATACGAAAACATTTTTAACAACTGATGATTTAAATATTTTGTATGAATCAGGTAAAGCAATCGGAAAATTTCAAAAGTATTTAGATGGTTTTGATACAAGTAATTTAAATGAAATAATACCAAAATTTCATCATACACCAAATAGATTAAACCAATTGATAGAAGCTTTAAGTAATGAAGAAAATAAACAAAAAAGACATGAAAGATTCAGTAGAGCAAAAGAAAGTATAGACTTTTTATTAGATGGAAAAAGAACAGAAAAAACATATATAATAATAAATATGTTAGAAAGTGGAAAAATACCATATAGGGTGACTCATAATGACGCAAAATTGAGTAATATTTTATTTGATAAAAATACAAATAAGTCAGTATGTTTAATTGATTTAGATACGGTAATGCCAGGAGCTTTAGCATATGATTTCGGTGAAGGCGTAAGGACAAGTATTTCGCTTGCTGAGGAAGATGAACAAGATTTATCTAAAGTAATTGTTAATTTAGATAGATTTGAAGCATTTACAAAAGGATTTTTAGAGGGTATGAAATACGTTGTAACTAAAGAGGAACGAAATACTTTATTACTTGGAGCATGGATGATGACATATGAAAATGCATTAAGATTTATGGCAGATTACTTAAATGGGGATATATATTTTAATGTAAACAAGGATATAGAAGATCATAATTTATATAGAGCTAAAGTACAAATAGAGATTTTAAAGCAAATTGAACAAAATGAGGAAAAACTGATAGAGATAGTAAAAAAATATGGAATATAAGAATAATTTTGAAAGAAGGAGAAGATTTTGAAAAAGGGAAAAGATAAACTTTTAGGAAAAATAATTCAAAAAGATTATAATAACAAATTAGAAGAAGTTTTGTCTGAAAAAGATTTTGACGAAAAAACGAAAAGTCTTCTTCTTGATATGTTATATAAAATTGAAATATCATATAAAGATTATTCTAAAATTAAAAAGAATGTGTTATCAAAAGAAGAGTATATAAATAAATTGATAAGTTTAATTCAAGAGTGTAAAAAAATAGAATTGATATCTCCAAATTCTGAAAAAGAAACATTATTAGAAGGAAAGAGTTTCAAGATAGATAAAGAAGAAAAAGTCATTCTTGCATATCCAATTGAAAGAAAAGTATTATATGCTTTAGCTAAAATGGATAAAAAAGAAGATATAATAAGAAGTAAAAATGAATTATTAAATAAAACATTAACAGACTTGTTAAATGTTGGTAATAATATTAATGTTATAGAACCATTAAGGGATTTTAATGGATTTTCATGGAATATAGTCAGTAAGGATATTGAGAATAAATATTATAATTTAATATACCAAGATTTGTTATTTTTAGTAGATAATAGTATGTTTGAAAAATGGACAAATGATAATAATATTGATTTGAACTATTTACAAATATTTGGAGATATATTAAATGAATTATATGGAATTGATTTAACAAATCAACTTTTAGAAAAATTATTTGAGATAGCAGTATTAATTGATTTGCAAGTAGACAAAGAAGGATTAAATAAATTTAAAAAAAGAAAGGAAGAGTTAGAAGAAGAATATAGTAGAATAAAAAATAAAGAAGAGTATGTAAATTTTGTAATAGAAGATAATAAGAAAAAAAACAGAAGAATTCGAAAAATAGATTCTATTATTAATAATAAAGCATTACTTAAAGATGAATATGAAAGACAAAATAGTAATCTTCCTTTGGAAAAAAAGATTTTTAGTTTAAGGATTTTAACGCAAATGTTGAAAGCTGAAAGAGAAGAATTACTTAAAAATATAGATGAAAATAATATATCTATTAAACCTGAGAAATATATTGAAAAATGTAGAAAAATAGAAAACGAGCTAAAACGTTATGAATTGTTAAATGAATCAGATAGAGAAACAAGAATTTATAGTGAAATCATTATATTCCAAAAAGAAATAATGGAAGCATTTGAGAAAAAGATTGATAATGCAAATGATAAAGAGGAAATAGTAGAAATATTATATGAATTAAGATATTATAAATTGATTCCATTTCAAGATGGAAACAGTATAGGAACAAATAAAGAGCTGTTAAATGATTTTGAACATATAGAAAGAAAAATTATTAATAAAGCAATAGAAATGAAAGTATTAACGGAAGTATCTAAAGATAGAAATATTAATTATTATATTCTAAAAAATATTTTTGAATTAAGAATTATATCATTAGAAGATATTAATTTTAAAATACAAAAGGAAAAAGAAAATTTATTTCTTCAATTTTTAGATGAAAAGACAAATGATGAAAGAATTAAAATAGAGAGAAATCTTAAAAAGAAGGATTTAAATGTAAGATTAAATAAAAAGATAAAATTATTTATATAAGAGAAAGAAGGATAAAATATGAAAATTACTTTTTTAGGAGCGGCTAGAACTGTTACAGGTTCAAATTTTTTAGTAGAAGCTGCAGGAAAAAAATTTTTAGTGGATTGTGGAATGTATCAAGGAAAAGCTGAAGAAGAATATGAAAATGAAGAACCTTTTGCTTATAATCCAGCTGAAATTGATTTCATGTTATTAACACATGCACATATTGACCATTCAGGAAGAATACCAAAATTATATAATGAAGGATTTAGAAATCCAGTATATGCACATAAGGCAACATGTGATTTATGTAGCATAATGCTTCCAGATAGTGGGCATATACAAGAAATGGAAGTTGAATGGCAAAATAGAAAAAGAGAAAGAAAAGGTGAAAAACCTTTACCACCATTATATACAGCAGAAGATGCCGCAAGATGTTTGGAAATATTTGTACCTATACAATATGATGAAATAATAGAAGTTTCTCCGGAAATTCATGTAAGATTTAATGATGCAGGACATATGTTAGGTTCAAGTATTATAGAAGTTTGGGCAAAAGAAGGAAAGAAAGAAGAAAAGATTGTATTTTCAGGAGATATTGGAAATAATGATATGCCTTTACTTAATGAACCAACAATGATAGAGTCAGCAGATTATGTTATTATGGAATCAACATATGGAAGTAGACTTCATATTAGAAATGATCAAAAAGCAGAATTATTCTTAAAAATAGTTTCAGAAACATTAGATAATGGTGGAAATGTTGTTATACCTTCATTCGCCGTTGGTAGAACACAAGAAATATTATATGAAATAAATAAGATAAAAGAAACAAGAAATGATGAAGAATTTATGAAACAATATAAAACGCTTATGAAAGCACCTGTTTATGTAGATAGTCCACTTGCTATTTCAGCAACAGAAGTGTTTAGAGAAAATATGGAATTATTTGATGAAGAAACTAAACATGCAATTTGTCAAGGAGATAATCCATTAGAATTTCCAGGCCTTAAATTTACAGAAACAGCTGATGAATCTAAAGCATTAAACGAAAATACAATACCATCAATTATAATATCTGCAAGTGGTATGTGTGAAGTTGGTAGAATAAAACATCATTTAAAACATAATTTATGGAATCCTAAAAATACAATACTATTTGTTGGATATCAAGCCCCTGGAACTTTAGGATATAGCATAGTACATGGAGCTAAGAAAGTTAAAATATTTGGGGAAGAAATTGCAGTAAATGCTAGAATAGAATATATAGAAGGATATTCAGGTCATGCAGATCAAGAATGGTTACTTAACTTTGTATATTCATTTAAAGACCAAAAACCTAAAAATGTATTTTTAGTGCATGGAGAAGAAGAATCTGAATTTGTTTTAAAAGAAAAAATAGAAGAAGAAACAGGCATTCCTGTTATTGTACCTAGCTATGGTGAATCATATGAATTAAAAGATCAAGTTGTTATGACAGGAAAGGTTGCTACACCAAAATATTTTACAATGAGAAATGAAGTTTTAGAGAGATTAAATAAATTACAAGACGAAATAGATGATATGAAAGATTCTGTAAAAGAGGATATAAGTAATAAAAAATTGAAAGATGAAGATATATTCAGAATAAATGAAAAAATGAAAGATTTAGAAGCAAATATACTAAGGATTATTGAAGGTTAGTATAAACTAGAAGGAGAGAAAAAATAAAATGGAAAAGTACTTAAATGAAGCAATAATAGGTAACAAAAAGATATTAGCAACTTATACAACTAAAGGAGAGTTACAAAGGATGTATTATCCTGCAAAAGATAATAGACAATATATAGAATTTTTTAATGTAGGATTAAAAATAAATGACTCAAATTTAATATACTTACATGATGATATAAATAATGTATATAAACAGTTTTATGATGTAAATACAAATATATTAAATACAGAAATAACAAATACTTATTTTGAAGTAAAACTATTACAAACAGATTTTGTTCCAATGAAAGAAAATGTATTAGTAAAAAGATATACGCTTATAAATGAAAATGCTATAGATTTAGATATAAAGTTTTTAATACATGAAGGACTTCTTTCTGATAAAAATAATTTTGTTAGTTGTAAAGTAATTGATAATGGAATGATTCAATATGCACATGATTTTATGGTATCAACATTTGCTAAAAGTGAAAAAATTGATAGTCATCAAATTCATCATAGTAAAAATAATGTTTATACAGGTGTTATATCAGATAAAGATTACATTGGAATGAATAATGAATCAAGTATAAGATATGATTTAGGAATATTAAAATCAGGAGAGAAGAAAACAATTGATATATGTGTTTTATTACAAGAACAACCTGAAAATATGTCAGACATAGAAAAAGAAATTGAAAGAATTAGAAAAATAGATTTTCAGTCTGAATATGTTAAAACAAAAAATTATTGGAGAAAATATGTAAAAGAACATGATAAACTAGATTTAGGAGAACCTAAAAATAGTTATGAAGAGAAGATGCAAGATATATATTATAGAAGTATATTATTATTTCCTTTACTTACAAATTATGAAACAGGGGGAATTATTGCATCACCTGAAATAGATGAAGATTTTACTAAGTGTGGAAGATATGCTTATTGTTGGACAAGAGATGCTTCATTTATAGTAAAAGCTTTTGATATTTTAGGAATGAAAGAAGAAGCAGAAAGATTTTATAAAGTATTTTGTAAAAAAACTCAAAGTAAAAATGGTATGTGGGAGCAAAGATTTTTTACAGATGGAAGACTAGCTCCTTGTTGGGGATATCAAATAGATGAAACAGCATCAGTAGTTGCAGGAGTATATGAACATTATTTATATACAAAAGATGAAAAGTTTTTAAAAGCAACACTTCAAATGTGTGAAAAAGCGACTGACTTTTTAAAGAGATATGTAAAAGATATTTTTGATAAGACAAATAAATATCATATAAGCTATGATTTATGGGAGATGTGTGAGGCTGAAAGCTTATATTCATTTGCAGCTATATACTCTGCTTTTGAATCAATGATAAAGATATATGATAATCTAGGAAAGAATATTTCTGACTTTGAAGGAGGAAATAGACTAAAAGAAGAAAAAGTAAATAAATCAAAGTTAGAACTTGAAAAATTGAGAACTGAAGTTAAAAAATACATTAATAATAATTTTTATGATGAAGAGAAAAAATGTTATGTAAGAAATGATAAAGATAAAAAAATGGATATAAGTATTTTGGGAGCAGTAGTACCATTTAAAGTTTTTACTCCAAGGGAAAAGAAAATGATAAATACTATTGATAGAATGAATATGACAATTCGTACATATACAGGGGGATATCAAAGATTTGAAGGAGATAACTATATGAATGGTAATCCATGGCCAATTGCAAATCTTTGGATGACTTTATATTATCTTGAAAAAGGTGAAAATAGAAAAGCAAAAGAGACTTTTGACTTTGTTATAAAAACAGTTGGACCACATAATTTACTTGGAGAGCAAGTTGATAATTCAACATTGAAAGCAAATTGGGTAATAGGTCTTGGATGGAGTCATGCTATGTTTATTAATGTGTTAGAAAAAATGCTAAAAAAATAGATGAAAGGACAAGTTATGATAAAAAATAATAAAGGTATTACATTAATTGCTTTAGTAGTTACTATAATAATATTATTAATATTAGCTGTTACAGGATTTTATTATGGAGATTTAAGTGTAGAAAGTTCTAAATTTGAAAGATTAAGCTCACAGATGCAAACGATGCAACTTAAGTTAAATCAATTATATGAAGAAAAAAGCGGAATTGATATAACAGGGGAAGACGTAGCTGAGAGCAATGATTCGTTTAGTGTTGTGGAGAAAAAAAATATTGAAATAGGAAATAAATCTGATTATAAGTCTTATACATATGTACAAGTAGAGGAAATCTTTGGAATAAAAGATGTAGAACAAGACTTAAGATTTTTGATTAATTTTAAGAAAAGAAGAGTAATCATTGATGGTGGTTATACATATGATAACACTACATATTATGTAATAGAAGATTTTAAAGATGTTTTTAATGTTGATTATAATGGATTTAAATATGATGTTAAAGATGGAATTGGAAATTCGACGATAACTATAAGTGATGCTAAGGTGGGAATAAAATTGCCAGATGAATATCAACAAGTTGAATATATAGGAACAACAATAGGACAGTACATCGAGACAGATATAGTTCCAAAAGTTGGGTATGACTTTAAATTTTCAAATGTAAATGTCACAGATTCAACAGGGGGAGCATTGTTTGTATCTACAAATTCAAATGGAGACCCTAAAATTACTCTTGCGTATTCAACTTCAACTAATATGGGATTTTATAAATATTTTACTTCTGGTAATGCTTCACAGATATCTCTATCTGATATGAAAGGTGATATTGTAATTAAAAACGATGGAACATATATAGCAAATAATAAAACTATTGTTGATGAAGTATCAAAGGTAAAAGGAAATGTAAATACAAATTTAGTATTATTTAAAGCTATCAGTGGAAATTTTGGAAGTGTTTATATAGGAGAGAATGATACACCAATATTTTATGGGCAACCTTGTTATAGAAAAAGTGATGATGTTGTAGGATTATATGATGTGGTTAACAATAGATTTTATGGAATAATAGGAACAGGCCAAAAGATAAGAGGCAATGATGTGGAGAAACCTAATGTTAACAAAATCATGTATAAGAAAAAGAACGAAAATGAATGGATTTTAAGTAGGGATAGTAATAAAATAGTAATAGGAGAAAAAGGAACTTATTCTTTGAAAGTGGAATTATTAGATGGAAAGATTATTGAATATGATAATGTCGAAGTAAATCCAATAGAGGCAGCTGCAAACTCACCAGAATTAACAGAAGAAATGATACCTGTTACATGGAATAGAGAAAGACTATCTTGGATAAAAGCAGATAAAGACAATTTAGATAATTCTTGGTATAATTATAATAAAGATTCAAATATGTGGGCAAATGTCGTAACAGTAAATCAAAATGGAACATATAGTAGAGAATTTTACCAGAATGCTGAAATTGGAACTGAGATATTAATGAGTGATATAAATGGAATGTTTGTATGGATACCAAGATTTACATACAATGCAACAAGAGATGAAAATAACAAAATTACAACTGTTGATGGTATAAGGTATTCTAATGATATAGATGATAATGTTTCATATTCAAAAGAAGGAATAGATTTTGGCGAAGCTAAAGGTATTTGGGTTTCGAAATTTGAATGTAGTAATGATTCAAATGGAAACTTAAATGTAAAACCAAATGTTAATAGTGTTAAAAATATAGTTTATAATGGAGAAAATGGAGCATATACTATTTCTCAAAATTTAACAACTGATAACAATATATATGGTTTTGATAGTGTGAAAATTTCGTCAGATATAATTAAAGATTCTGATTGGGAAGCGGTTGCAATATTGTCTAAAGGAGTTACTTCGAATGCAATGATTTATAATAATTCATATTTTGAAGGAAATAAAGACAATGTAGCAATTACTAGAACCGGAATGGTAGGAATAGGAGCAGAAGGAAGTGAGAATACTTCTACTACAGAAACATCTTTTGAGAAGATAATAAAGACAGAAAATACAGGAAAGATATCATTAGGAAATGCAAAGAATTTTTATGAGTATTGGACAAATGAAGGACAAAAAGCTAGTACCACTCAAAATGTTTATGGAATATATGATATGTCCGGTGGAGGAAGTGAGTATGTTCAAAAAGAAGAAGATAAAGTTTGGATTAGAGGTGGAACTTTTTCTGTATATGAAGATATTTTAGAAGGTGCTTCTGAGGGAGAACAAAATAAATCTTATTCGGATGTTTCTTTTAGAGTTATACTTACAGTAAAATAATAATAAATATATGTAATAAAGAATTTTATAAAAAAATAGAAATATAATTTAATAAGAGGAGAATAGAAAAAAATGAGTATTATACAATCAATAATTTTAGGAGTAGTGCAAGGATTAACTGAATTTTTACCAGTATCAAGTTCAGCACATTTAAATTTATTCCCATGGGTATTTAATTGGGAGCAAATGCCAGATTCATTTGATGTAGCTCTTCATATAGGAACTTTACTTGCAATAGTAATATTTTTCTTTAAAGATTGGATAAATTTATTCGTTGGAGGATATAAACAAGTAGTAAAAAAAGAAAAATCAACAGATGGAAAGGTATTTTGGTATTTAGTAATTGCAACAATACCTGCTGGAATATTAAGTTTAGTATTAGATAAAATATCAGGAAAGTTATTTGAAAATAATTTGAATTTGGAAATGTTAGTAATTGCAATAACATTAATAGTAATGGGAATTATACTTTACATAGTTGATAAAAAAGCAAAATCAAATATAAGTTATGAGAAAATGACATTAAAACAATCAGTATTAATTGGAGCTTCACAAGCGTTAGCAGCTGCATTCCCAGGAGTGTCACGTTCTGGAATAACAATGACAGTAGCAAGAGCATTAGGAATAGATAGAGAAAGTGCTGCTAAATATTCATTTTTACTTGCTACACCAATAACTTTTGCAGCAGTAATATTTGATTTAGATAAATTTGTATTTAACGTATCATTATTTATAGGAATAATATCAAGTTTTATAGTAGGAATTTTAATAATAAAATTTTTATTAGACTATTTGAAAAAAGGAAGTTTTAAAATATTTGCTATATATAGAGTAATAATAGGACTAATAGTAATAGCTTTATATTTTACGAGAATTTAAAATTGGGGACAGTCCTTTTTTGAAAATATTTTCAAAAAAGGACTGTCCCCAAAATAAAAAGGAGGAATGACTTTGGAAATAAAGGGCGAAATTACTGGAATTATTTATCAGAATGAAATGAATAGTTATACAATACTAGAACTCTTTGACGAAGAAAATGAAGAACTTATAACAGCTGTTGGATATATGCCTTTTATTGTAGAGGGAGACAGCGTAAAGCTTATAGGAAAATATGTTGAACATAAAGAATATGGTAGACAGTTTAAAGTGGATACATTTGAAAAAATTATGCCGGAAACTTTAGATGCATTGGAACGATATCTAGGGAATGGAACGATAAAAGGGGTAGGGCCTGCTACTGCAAAGAAAATTGTGGACAGGTTTGGCGATAAAACAATTGATGTTATTAAATATGAACCAATAGAATTAGCTAAAGTAAAAGGAATTAGTAAAGATAAAGCTATTGAAATATCAGAGTGCTTTATAGAACATTTTGAAGTTTGGCAAATTGTTGGATTTTTGGAAAGATTTAATATTGGTGCTGAAAATGCTAAAAGAGTTTATGATAAACTTGGAAGTAATGCAATAAACGAAATAGAAAATAACCCTTATATTTTGGTAGATTTGACAAGGAGTGTAGATTTTAAACAGATAGATCATATGGCATTAAATTTAGGGATAGATGCGAGTAATTCTAAAAGGATAAAAAGTGGAATAAAGTATGCTTTAATGAAAATAACAGTAAATGGTCATTCGTGTACAATTTTACAAAATTTAGAAGAATATGTTTCTAATTTGTTAAATGTTTCAGTAGATGAAATTGAAGAAAATATAATTAGTTTAAAGGCATTAGGAGAAGTTGTTATAGAAGAAAGAAAAGATACCGAAGAAGAGTGGGTATATTTATCTAACTTTTATAATACAGAATTTGAAATAGTAAAAAGAATAAATTTACTAAATAATGCTATGAATATGAAATTTATAGAAAACATTGATAAAGAACTAAGTATTTTTGAAACATTAAATGATATTGAATTGTCAGAAAAACAAAAAGAGGCAGTAAGATCGGTTAATGATAATAATGTACTTGTTATAACAGGTGGGCCAGGAACAGGTAAAACTACTATTATTAGAAGTATTATTGAAATATATGAAAAACATGGAAATAAAGTGGTACTTTGTGCACCAACTGGAAGAGCTGCAAAAAGAATGCAAGAGACAACAGGAAAGGATGCATGTACTCTTCATAGATTATTAGAAATAGGAAAATTTGATGAAAATTCTTTGTTTACGAATGAAGAAAATGATTATCAAGGGGAACCTATTGATGCAGATGTAATAGTTGTTGATGAAATGTCAATGGTTGATATGTTTTTAATGAATTATTTACTTAAATGTATATATAAAGGAACAAAACTAATTTTAGTTGGTGATTCAGATCAACTTCCTTCAGTTGGACCTGGAAGTGTTTTAAAGGATATTATAGAATCTGAAAAGGTTTCTACAATCCATTTAGATAAAATTTTTAGACAAGCTGCAAGAAGTAAGATAATTGTTAATGCACATAAGGTAAATAATGGAGAAAATTTTATATCAAAAGATGAAGTACAAGAGGATTCAAAGGAAGATTTCTTTTTTATAAAGGAAGCTAATCAAGAAAAAATACTTTCAGAGTTGATTTCACTTTGTACTGGTAGACTTCAAAAATTTGGAAATTATAACTTTCTTGATAATATTCAAGTTTTAACTCCGACTAAGAAGGGCGTGCTGGGAACTAAAGAATTAAATATAACTCTTCAACAATATTTAAATCCACCAAGTGAAAGCAAAAAAGAGAAAAAGGCAAATGGTGTTATTTTTAGAGTTGGAGACAGAATAATGCAAGTGAAAAATAATTATGAAATTTATTGGGAAAGACGAGATGGCAAAAAAGAAGACGGAAAAGGTGTGTTTAATGGAGAAATTGGTACTATATTAGATATAGATGATGATGAAAAGGTTGTAACGATTAAATTTGATGATGAAAAATTAGTGTGGTATCAATTTTCTGAATTAGAACAAATTGAACATAGTTACGCTATTACAATACATAAGGCACAAGGAAGCGAATTTGATGTTGTTATTATAGTAGCACCACGAACGACTCCATTTTTGCTTACGAGAAACTTATTATATACAGGAATTACAAGAGCAAAAGAGCTTTTGATTATAATAGGTGGAAATGATACAATTTCTTATATGATTCAAAATATAGATAGTAAAAAAAGAAATACAGGACTTAAGTATAAATTTTTAAATAGCAATTGACAAAAATAAAATAAATGATACAATATTTATGGTAAATAAAGAAAAAAGAGGTAGAAAAGATGCAAAAGATAGAAAAACACGTATCTCTTGACGCTCTAAGAGAGAGAGAGAGAGAGAGCAATAATTTAGTAAATAAAGTAAATAGAATAAAAATAGTAAATAAGACTAGCTTATTACCAAAAAAGGTAATAGGTTTCTAGTCTTATTTTTGCGTTTTTTTACCACAATATAAGGAGGAAGAAAGAATGAAAAATAAAAGAGGAATTACATTGATAGCATTAGTGATTACGATAATTGTACTATTGATATTAGCAGGAGTGTCAATAAGTATGATATCAAGTCAAGATGGAATTTTAGGTAAAGTAACAGAAGCAAAAGAAAGAGATAGAGAAGGAAGAAAAATAGAAAAAACTAAACTATCACAAATGGAGGAGTTAATAACAGAAACTACAACAGGTCAAATAGTAGAACAAGTAACTGATACAAAACCAGGAGAACTAGAACGAGATGAAACAGACGAAAATATTTATATAATAAATAGTATAGAAGATTTAGTGTTTTTTGCATATGATGTAACAAATGGAAATAACTATTCAGGAAAAACGGTAAAATTAGGAAAAAGTTTAGATTTTAATTCAACGAAATCATATGTAGACCCATATAGAACAGATTATGGTAAATATGGATATGATGGAGAGCTAAAAACATTATTAACATCGGAGAGAGGGTTTAAAAAAATAGGGGAAGAAACAGGAACAGATTCAACTAAAAATTTTGGAGGAACCTTTGATGGAAATAATAACAGTATAAGTAATTTATATATAAATAGAATAAATATAAGTAAAGATTTTAGAGAAGGATTATTTTGTATTAATTTTGGAATCATAAAAAATTTGAAGGTTTTAAATAGTAATTTATATATTGAAAATAATAATAATGTATCAAGTCAAATAGGAGGGGTAAGTGGACAAAATGGGCAAACTGGACAAATAGAAAGTTGTATTGCATCAGGAACAATCGTTTATAAAAATAATGGAAAGTCAGGAATTGGAGGAGTGACAGGATATTCAAGTGGAAAGATAATAAATTGTAAAAATATCACGAGGATAGATGTTACAGAAGATGAAAAAATGGAAAATAATGATGACAATAGTGCCAGTATAAGTATTGGAGGTATTTGTTCTGGAATGGGAGCAAATGGTGAAATTACAAATTCTTGTAATTTTGGAGATATTACAGTAATTAATAGCAAAGTTAATAATATTCAGTTTGGAGGAGTAGTAGGAGTAGGGAGAGGAAAAATATCAAATTGTTATAATATGGGAGAATTAAAAGTTGGTTCAAATATTATTGCAAATATTGGTGGAGTTATAGGAAACAATTGGTCTAATAGCGTGAATTCTTGCTATAACTTTGGAAACATTAATGTTTTAGAGGGACAGAATATAAGGAAAGGTATGCTTATAGGAAAAAACGGAGTTGATATATCAAAAGTAACGAATGTGTACTATAAAGAGACAGAAGGTATGACGGCAATAGGAAATGGTAATATTGGAGATAATTCAACAATGGTATTAGCAGAAGATAAAATGAGAAACAATGAAGAATTTGTAACTTTGCTAAATCAAGATGGAAATGCTTGGAAAATGGATACGAATAATATAAATAATGGTTATCCAATTTTAAGTTGGCAATAAAATATAAAAAAGACTATCAATTAGATAAAATCTAAAAGATAGTCTTTTTTTAACTATAAATTCTATAATCAATATCTGGGAAGACACAGTCTTTCTTTTCAAGTTCTTTTAAGAATGTTAAATCAATTGTATCAGTTTTTATTTGTTCATAAAGTTTATTAAATCTTCCTGTATGATCTTTAATTCTTTTATGTGCATAATCTGTCATTGTACCGTTAGTTATAATAAATAACCAATCACTACTTTGTAACAGTAAAAGTTCTCTAGCTGCTTGGTTTAATGCTCTTTTCTTAGTACCTTTTGCATTTGGGTAAAGAGAGGCAAGTTCACACATTTTATCGCCAGTATTATGAAGATGTCTATGTGCATAATCATTTGATTGATTAAGCCATACTTCACTATAACCATTTGCACCCCAGCTTGAAATACAAGGTTCACATTGTTGGATTTCAGGATATTTATCTATATAGTCTGATGGAGTAATTAAAGTAAAATTACAATCATCATAATATGCTTTCTTTATTAAAACATAAAGCCAATAAGGTCCTTCATACCACCAATGTCCGAAAAGTTCTGCATCATAAGGACATAATATGAATGGTGGTCTATCCATATAAGGTGCTGCTTCATTTATTTGTTTTACTCTGCTATCTAAGAAATGACCTGCTTGTTTTTCAGCAGAATCTTTTGCCCATTGAACATCATAAATATCTTTATTATCAGTGTCTCCTGTAATACGATGGTATTTTATTCCAGTATGAACTCTTACTCCATTGTGAGCAATATAAGGTTTTATATATTCATAATCTGCTTCATATCCAATGTCTTTGTAGAAATCTCTATAATTGTAATCACCAGGATAACCATTTATAGAACTCCATACTTGTCTTGAAGATTCTAAATCTCTTCCAAAAACAGTAAATCCTCTAGGTGAAACAATTGGAGCTAAAGTACCATAGATTGGAGTAGGGTTTGCATATAAAATGCCATGAGTTTCAACTATTGCATATTCAACACCAAATTCTCTTAGATATTTATCAGCTTCTGGAACATATCCACATTCTGGAAGCCAGATTCCACGAGGTTTTCTTCCAAAATATCTTTCATATGTTTGAACACCAACTGCAATTTGTGCTCTTACAGTTTTCTCATTAACATATAATATAGGGAAGTAACCATGTGTGGCTCCACAAGTTATTATTTCTAATACTCCAATATCTTGGAAGTGCTTAAATTGTTCTATCAAATTACATTTAAAAACATCTCTGAATAATCTTAAGTCTTCGGAATATCTTTCATAATAATATTTTGAAAGTCTATTTAATCTTTCATCATATTTAGTTCTATCAATTTCTTTTTTAGAAAGTTCAATTAACTGTTTTAAATATTTTATATATTTTCTTTGAAGTAATTTGTTATCAAGCATTGAAAGTAGAGGAGGAGTCATAGACATTGTAATTCTAAATTTAACTTTTTCATCTACTAGTTTTTGGAAATTTTTAAGTAATGGTATATATGTTTCAGATATTGCTTCATATAACCAAGATTCTTCTAAATAATCATCACTTTCTGGATGATGAATAAATGGAAGATGAGCATGTAATACAAAACTTACATAACCTTTTTCTTTATTTTGTTCTTTCATTTTTTACTCCTTTTAATTTTTTATTAAAAAAGTTTGAAGTAAAATGAATTTTTAACTTCAAACATAGATTTTATATTTTTATTTAAATTTTGATGAAAGAGAACCTGAACTAGGATTTCCTCCAGATGATGATGAGCTTCTTAAATCAAATTCTTTAGTTAATAATTCTTCTTCATTATAAAAATGTTTATATAAATCAAAAATATTATAAAATCTACCAATATTTGATAATAATAATATATTTGAAATATCTTTACTAACAACTTCATTTGTTTTTACATTTCTATAATATACATTTTTATTAATATTGAATAATATTTTATCATTAGGTGCTTTTATTTCATTTGAAGATGTTAAATATATATATGATGTTTGTACAGGTTTTATTTCCTCATCAGGATTATAATTTTGAATGTAATTATAATTTATAGGAATAGGGCGTCTACCTAATTCTATTCTATAAGTACAATTTGCATCATTTGTTTTTATATACCAACTATTTGCAAAATCATTTATATCAATTTCAAAAGAATATCCCATTGTATCATTATAAATTATCAAAACAGGTTTTGTTATTTCAAAGAAATGTTCTCCATAGATTGATTTTAAATTTTTTCTATCTTCATCTGATATATCCCAATAGACAAACAATGTATTAGGTGTTTGAGCTAATATTTTTACAATTGTTTGATTATATCTATATGGTAACTCATAATATTCAGGAGAATAAGTCTGCTTTCTTTTTTTAGTAGTAGTTGTTGTAGTAGCTTTTTTCTTTTTAGTAGTAGCTTTTTTTGTTGTCGTTTTTTTAGCTGCCGTTTTTTTAGTAGTAGTTGTTTTTTTCTTTGTTGCTGTTTTTTTAGTAGTTGTAGTTTTCTTGCCTTCTGCGGTCTTTTTTGTTGTTTTTGCTGATGCGGATTTTGTCGCTTTAGAAGTTGTAGAAGCTTTTGAACTACTTTTTTTTGCAGAAGAACTACTTTTTTTAGCGGGCTTTTCTACTTCTTTTGATAATTTTTTATTTAATTCTATTTTTTCTTCTTTTTCTGTAACATCTTTTGTTCTTCTTGCCATTTTTATTTTATCCTCCTAAGTATAATTATATTTCTTATATATACTATACTAATTTAAAAATAATTTCAAGTGTTTTTTATTAATTTTTTTATAAAATTTAAAAAGAAATATTACAATAATATTACAGAAATATATTTTTTATATTACAAAAGAAAAAAGTACTTGACAAAAAAATATAAAAGTGTGATACTAGTGTTATCTTATGAGAATATGAAAATAATTTTGAAACAAATTTGGGAGGTTTTTATAATGTCAAGTGCAATAATGAATAAGGTATGGGGACTATTAGGAATTGATAGAGATGAAGAAGAATTTGAAGATGAAGATGTGTATGACTATGATTACGAGGAGGAAGAACCAGAAGCTGAAGAAAGAAAAAGTTTCTTAAAGAAAAAAGTTGTTCCAATGCAAGCAAGTCAATCTATAAGAATGGTTATATCACAACCTACAAGCTTTGAACAGTCAGAAGAAATTTGTGGATTTTTAAAAGAAAAGAAATCTGTAATTGTTAATTTAGAATACGTTAATAAAGATGTTGCTAGAAGAATAGTAGACTTTATTAGTGGTGGAGTTTATGCTTTAGATGCTCATATTCAAAAAATATCAAATTCTATATTCTTAATTGCACCAATGAATTATGAAATAACAAATGAAATGGCTAGAGAAGAGATTAAAAATAAACTATCTGTTTCATGGCTTAATAAAAATATGTAAGTAATTTTATTAGGAGGAATATTATGATTACACCTTTAGATATTGAAAATAAAAAATTTTCAAGACAAAGTATAAAAGGATACAATGTTGAAGAAGTTGATGATTTTTTAGATGAATTAGGCGTAGATTACGCAAAGAAAAATAAAGAATTAAATGAAGCTAATAGGAAAATAGAAGAATTAAATAATAGTTTAGAACATTATAAAACAATTGAAAATACATTACAAAAAACATTGTTAATGGCACAATCAACTGCTGAAGAAGTAAAAAATGTTGCAAAACAAAAAGCAGAACAAATTGTAGTTGATGCAAAAGCATTAGCGCAAAAAGAAAATGATATGTTAGCAAATGAAATATTAATGAAAAAAAGAGAATTAGAAGATTTACAAAAAAAGTTTGATATATATAAAGCAAAAATGGAAGCTTTACTAATATCACAATTAGAGTTATTAAAAGATGTAAATAATGATCAATAAAATAAACAGAAGACTATTCAATGAAAAAAAGAATAGTCTTTTTGTAATATTATTACAAAAATATTAAATCTATATTACATTTATGTTAATATTATTGACATTGTAAAAAAAAGGTATAAAATATAAATATAAAAAATAGAGGGCAAATATGAGAATTATAAGTGGAAAAGCAAAAGGAACTAAATTATATACTTTAGATGGATTGGAAACAAGACCAACCTTAGATAGAGTTAAAGAATCTTTATTTAATATAATACAGGGTAGAATAGAGGATGCATTAATATTAGATTTATTTTCTGGAAGTGGAGCAATTGGACTTGAATTTTTAAGTAGAGGTGCAAGAAAAGCTTATTTATGTGATAAATCAAAAGATGCTGTAGATATAATAAGAAAAAATATACAAAAAACACATATGGAAGAAAATGTAGAAATATTAAATATGGATTATAAGAAAGCTTTAGATAAAGTTAAATTTGAAAAATTTGATATAATATATTTGGATCCTCCATATAAAACAGATTTTATAAAGAAATCTATAGAAGCAATTTTAGAAAATAATTGTTTAAATGAAAATGGAATAATAATTTTAGAAACAGATGAAAAAGATAGAGTGAAAAAAGAAATAAGTGAAAATAAATTAAGTATTATAGATGAAAGAAAATATGGACGAGCAAATCTCATGTTTTTAGAAAAGATATAAAAGGCTTTGAATATAGAAAGGAAGAATATTATGGAAATTTTTACATTATTAGAAACTTTAGAGGATATTTTAGAAAAAAGCAAATCAGTACCTTTTACTAGTAAATCAATTGTAGATAAAGAAGAAATTTTAGATGTTATAAAAGAAATACGTTTAAAATTACCTGATGAGTTAAAACAAGCTAAATGGGTAAAAGAAGAAAGACAACGTATTTTAGTTGAAGCTCAAAAAGAAGCAGATGATATAGTTAAAGAAGCTGAGAATAGAATAATTTCAATGATAGATGAACATGAGATTACTAGAAAAGCATATGAACAAAAAAATGAAATAATTGAAACTGCTAATGAAATGTCTAGAGAAATTACTAATGGAACAAAAGAATATGCTGAGGGATTATTGAATTCAACTGAAAAAGTTTTAACTGATACATTAACTAATTTACAAAAAAGCATGGGAGAAGCTTTA
Source organism: uncultured Clostridia bacterium (assembly GCA_934178475.1). Lineage (GTDB taxonomy): Bacteria > Bacillota > Clostridia > TANB77 > CAG-508 > CAG-269. The sequence goes on along the minus strand of CAKPQH010000009.1, from coordinate 2,993 downwards.
AGTATGATGCAAATGTCATTAGAAGATACAATAAAAACAGTTCAAAATAGTAAAAAAGAATTAGAATAAATAAAAGAAAAATAGTTTTTGAGATATATAATCTGAAAAGCTATTTTTCTTTATTTTTTTGTGGAAATTAATCAGATTTTATAGTATAATATTGTCATTAGAAAATTTTGAAATGTACAACTTGTACTAGAAAAGAGGAAAAAATGAAAAAATACTTTTTTACCTCAGAAAGTGTAACTGAGGGGCATCCTGATAAGATTTGTGATAATATATCAGATACAATACTAGATGAATGCTTAAAACAGGATGAAAATTCAAGAGTTGCAATAGAGACTTTTGCAGCTGATGATACTATTACAATAGCAGGGCAAATTACATCAACGGCTAGAATTAAGATAGGTGAGATTGTAAGAGAAAAATTAAAGGAAATAGGATATGATAATGCAGAAACAGACATTGATTATAGAACTTGTAAAATAAATGCAAATATTACAAAACAAAGTCCTGATATTGCTTTAGGAGTAGACATAGGAGGAGCAGGAGATCAAGGAATAATGTTTGGATATGCATGTGATGAAACTCCTGAGTATATGCCATATGCAATTGAAATGGCACATAAACTTGCTAGAAGACTAACTTTTGTTAGAAAAGAGGGAATAGTTCCTTATTTAAGACCTGATGGAAAAACACAGGTAACTGTTGAATATGAAGATGAATTACCAAAAAGAATAGAAACAATACTTATTTCTACACAGCATTTAGAAAATCATTCATTAGATGAACTTAAAGAAGATATTATAGAGAACGTAATAAAACCAATTATACCTAAAGATATGATTGATGATAATACAAAAATATATATTAATCCAACAGGAAGATTTGTTATAGGTGGACCTTTAGGAGATACAGGACTTACAGGAAGAAAAATAATTGTTGATACATATGGTGGCTATGCAAGACATGGAGGAGGATGTTTTTCAGGAAAAGATGCAAGTAAAGTTGATAGATCAGCAGCATATATGCTTAGACATATTGCTAAAAATATTGTAGCAAATGGTTATGCAAAAAAATGTGAAATACAAGTATCTTATGCAATTGGTATGAAGGAACCTATATCAATATATGTTAATACATTTGGAACAGGAAGCAAAACAGATGAGGAACTTGTCAAACTAATAGAAGAAAAATTCGATTTAACTCCAGATGGAATAATAAAATATTTAGATTTGAAGAAACCTATATATGAAAAAACAACAAATTATGGACATTTTGGAAAAGATGACTTACCATGGGAAAAAATAATTGAATTGTAAAAATAAAACTGCGTCTTGAAAATAGACGTGGTTTTTATGTTATTTGTGAATTATGTAAAGTTATAATATAATAAAGATTGATAAAGGTAAGTCCTGTATCAAAAATTTTTTTCACTAAATAGTGAGAGGGATTATCCTCTATCTTTTTAGTTTTACATATAAAGAAATACGTTATAAGGAAATGATAGGAGAAGTAAAAATGTATTTATACGAAAGATTTATTTTGGAAAATGTACGGATTTTTCAAAATGTTACTACTAAAGAAAAACGAAAGCATCTTACACTATTTGGTCATAAGTATTTGTCTATGTGGTTAGCTTACAATTTTATTGGAACAATTTATCCATTTGTTATATCATTTATTTTACTTGGTATAGACATTGCACTATGTTGTAAAGTAAGGAATCTTTTTTCTTGTATATTTATATTTATAAATTTGGCACTAATTGTGTTTTTTCATATTATAGAAATAATTATTATATATAAATTTAAGTATAAGAAAAATACGATAGATGAGGTTGTTGATTGGATGATTGAAAAATTCCAAAATTTATGGCTTCTAAATTGGCATGTTATATCTTTTATTGATTGGATTAATATTAAAAGAAATAACCGGGAGCTGTATGAAATGTCTCGTTCTGCAGAATGCGATCACAAATGCTATTATATAAGTTATTTCTTAGCTAATACATTAAGAAGTCCTGATATTAAAATAGTATGGATGTGTATTAAATCATTAGGCAAATGTTGTGGACATGCTGTTTTACAAAAAGATAATAGAATTTATGATAGCAACCTTAGAAGAACATTTAAAAGAGAAAAATATATGGAAGTATTTGAAGTTAAAGTTTTCAAAGAATATTCTATAAATGAATATTTGAATAAAGTTAACCTTGATAGTGATAAGTTTACATTTTTGGATTGGGAAGAATTTGGAAAATGGTGTGAAAAACAAAATGTAGTAAGAAGTAATGATGATTAATCCGTGAAAAACGAGCTTGGGCTCGTTTTTTTATGTTTTTAAAAAGCTATTTGAGAAATTTCCTATAACATGAAAAATAATTTATAAAAAATAAATTACAAGAAGTCAAAAAAAGATTATGTAAATCTAAAAGTGTTTCCTACAGGAAACATTAGAGCTGTGCGAGATTGAAAGAATGATAACGAAAACACTATTGATTTCAAATGGTTACGGAAATATTACAATTATATTACAAATGAAATATAAACGCAAAATTTGTTGACAAAAAATAGGAAAAGTGATAAAAAATATATATTAAGAAAAAAATGGAGGGTATAAAGATGCAAAGAAAAAGAAACCAAAGAGGAATAACATTAATAGCATTAGTAATTACTATAATAATATTGTTAATCTTAGCAGGAATATCAGTAAGTATGATAACAAATCAAGATGGAATATTAAATAAGGCAATTAATGCTAAAAAAGCAAACGAAGAGGCCGCTAAAAGAGAACAAAGACAACTTGCTGAATTAAATGAATTAATAGAAAATAATGGAGAAGCAAGTTTAGTAGGGTATGATGAAGAGAAAAAAACAAATAGTCCAAGGATAACAGGAAGTACATCAGAAGAGACAGGATTAATACCAATAAAGTATAATGGAACAAACTGGGTAGTATGTTCAGAAACAGATAAAGAGTGGTATAATTAT
>CAKPQH010000008.1 GCA_934178475.1 uncultured Clostridia bacterium | reverse complement strand
TTTCCTTTGTGTCCAAATATTCTTTTAAATACATAATCATTTGTTACTTTTAAGTTTTCTTCATTATTGTTTCCTGTAATCTCCTCCTTATTCTTTCTCTAAATTATTTATTGATTTTTTAGGTGAAATGCCTAGAATTAAAATAAAAATAAAAATTAAAATTAAAATTAAAATTAAAATTAAACTTTTTTGAAACAATCATAAATAGAGTATTTATGCAATGTATATTATCATCATTTTATAGTAGAGTCAATAAATTATCAAAAAATATGTAATATATTTATATACAAGAAAGAAAAATTTTATTATCCAAATATTGACTAATTCTTTAAAAGATGATAAACTAATATAGTAAAGTTAATAAGGCCCCTTGGTCAAGCGGCTAAGACGCCACCCTCTCAAGGTGGAATCATGGGTTCGATTCCCGTAGGGGTCACCAAAACAAAAAATGAAAGCTAGAGTGAAATATCTCTAGTTTTTATATTAAAATGCGAAAGGATAAATAAAATGGAGGAAAAAGAAAATAATAAGATTATAAATAAAAAAGTTTTTGAGAATATAATTATAGCTGTTATTTTAATGGCATTATTTATAGGAATTAATTATTTATATGGTAAAGTTAATGAAGAACAATTAAAATTAATAATGAAGATAGCTTCAAGTGTTTTGATGGGATTAACAATTATAATATTTGAAGTAGCATATAAGAAAGATAGTGGTAAACTTGCTATAAATGGAATAGAAAGTTTAGTATTATCATGTTTTATTTTGTCAATAACGTATGTTATTACAGTAAATGATTTTGATTTTAATTTATATATTTTAGTTGCATCATATGTTGTTTCCATATATTATGTTATGAAAGCAATTTTAATATATACAAAGGAAAAAAAGCAATTTTTAGATAGTTTAAGTGATATTAGAGAGATAGTTGATAATAAACCTCAAAAAAAGAAAGCAACAAAAAAGAAAAAATAAGAAAAATTATAAAATATCAAGAAAAGGCTAGACTTTTAAAGATTTTTATAGTAAAATAGATAAATAAAAGTAAATTAAATATATTTTATATTGGGAGGTAAAAATGAAATTAATAAATATTGGATATGGAAATATAATTTCATCTGAAAGAATGATAGCTATAGTTAGCCCTGATTCTGCACCAATAAAAAGAATGGTACAAGAAGCTAAAGAAGGAAAAAATATTATAGATGCTACTTATGGAAGAAAAACAAGAGCTGTTATAATTATGGACTCTGGACATATAATATTATCAGCAGTTCAACCAGAAACAGTAGCTAGTAGATTCGGTAAAGATGCTTTCCAAGATGATAAAATAACTGCTAGTAAGGAGGAAAAATAGATGATAGAAAAACCTACTGTTAAAGAATTATTAGAGCATGTAGAAAATAGATATGCTTTAGTTATAGCTACGTCAAAAAGAGCCAGAGAAGTTTCAAACGGAGATACTGTTTTAGTTGAAACAGAGGAAACAGCACCAGTAACTATTGCTGCAAATGAGATTGTTGCAGGAAAAGTTAAAATAGTTGAAGATGAAAAAGAAGAAACTGAAAAAAATGAAGAAAATAATGAAATAGAAGAAAGTAAAGAAGAGGAATAAAAAGATGTTAGTAATTTTATCTGGTGTGTCAGGTTCTGGAAAAGATACAATAAAAAAAGAATTAATAAAAAGAATGGAAAATGTAGAAACATTATCATCTTTTACTTCAAGACCTATGAGAGATGGAGAGGTAGAAGGAGAAGCTTATTATTTTGTTACTAAAGATCAGTTTGAGGAAATGATAAAAAAAGATGAATTTTATGAGTATGATATACATCATGACAATTATTATGGAACATCTATAAAGCTTTTAAATGAAAAAATAAAAAGTGGAAAAATAATTGTTAAAGATATTGATGTTAATGGTACAGAAAATTTAAAGAAATTATTAAAAGATGAAGTGAAAATAATAACAATTTTTTTAAGAGTGCCTAAAAAAGAATTAAAGAGAAGATTAGAACAAAGAGGTCAAGAAAAGACACCAGGAGAAATTATTTTAAGACTTAATAGACTAGATTATGAAGAGTCAAAAATTTCAAAATATGATTATGTATTAAAGAATAATGATTTAGAAAAAACAGTACAAATTATTATGACTATAATAAAATATGAGTATGATTTAAAAAATCCAGAATTTTAAGAAAATTAGGAAAATGGCATATTAATTTTAAGTATAACTTAGAATTGATATGTTTTTTCTATATAGGAGATAAAAATGTTAGAAGAGTTAAAAGAGTGTAAGATTTGTCCACATAACTGCAGAGTAAATAGAATAAATGGAAGTATTGGAAGATGTAAATCAACAGATAAAGTAAAAGTTGCATTAGTATCAAGACATAATTTTGAGGAACCATGCATAAGTGGAAATAATGGTTCAGGAACTATATTTTTTTCTAATTGTAATATGAATTGTGTTTTTTGCCAGAATTATGAAATAAGTCAAAAAGGATTAGGAAAAGAAATAACGATAGATAGGTTAGCTGAAATATTTTTAGAACAACAATATAGGGGAATGCACAATATAAATTTAGTAACCCCAACTAGTTATACATATCAAATCATAGAAGCAATCAAAATTGCAAAAGGTAAGGGATTAAGTATTCCAATTGTATATAATACAAATGGATATGAAAATGTTGAAAATATAAAAAAATTAGAAGGATATATTGATATTTATTTACCAGATTTAAAGTATTCTGAAAATGATTTAGGTGTTAAATATTCAAAGGTTGATAATTATTTTGAAATAGCAACAGACGCAATTAAAGAGATGAAAAGACAAGCAGGAAAAATAGAGTTTAATGAAAATGGAATAATGATGAAGGGAATTATTATTAGACATTTAGTACTACCAAATCATGTTTCAAATAGCAAAAAAGTTTTAAAATGGATAAATGATAATATGAAAGATGCGTATGTTAGTATAATGGCACAATATTTTCCAACATATAAAGCAAAAGAAATAAAAGAACTCAACAGAAAATTAACAAAAGAAGAATATAATGAAATAGAAGAGTATTTGTATTCATTAGATTTAAATAATGGTTTTATACAAGAATTAGGCGAACATGAAGAGGAATATGTTCCGAAATGGGAGTTAAATGTATAATAAGAAGAAGATATGTAATAATTTTGTAATATATATGTAACTAAAAAGAAATATATTTTTTTGAATAAATACTTGAATAATAAATTGAAATGTAGTATATATAATATAAAGTATTTAGATTTAAATACAAAGGAGGAAGGAAAAATGTCAGAAGAAAATAATAATGTATTTGGTGGAGTTGAATTTGAACAAAATGCCGGAAACCAAGGCTTTGTAGATGTAAACTTTAATGAAGGAGAAGTAAAAGAAGAAGCTGGAACAATGTTTAAACCTGTTGAAGATAAAAAAAGTATGGTTAAACAAGGATTCTGGTCTAAAGTTAAATCTTTCTTATTCCAAGAAATTGATTTAACAGCTCCTATAAAAATTGAACTTACACCATATCAACAAAAAGTTGAAGATGAGATTAATGAATTCTTACATCAGGAAATCTCATTCAAAGGATTTTGGGATATATTAAAGAAATAGAAGAGATGCCAATAGTGTCTCTTTTATTTTTACGTAAGTTTAAAATAGTAGGAAATAATTTTAAGATAAAAAACAAGGGGGATAAATTAGAATGAAAAACAAAAAAGGAATAACGTTAATAGCATTGGTAATAACAATAATAGTGTTACTGATATTAGCAGGAGTATCGATAACAATGATATCAAGCCAAGATGGAATACTAAAGAAAGCGACAACAGCAAAAGAGACTCAAAAGAAAGCAACAGAAGAAGAAAAGGTAAAGTTAGCAATACAAGGAGCTATGATTAATGAAAATGGAACAATAGATGAAACAGAGTTAAAAACAGAATTAGGTAAATTAGGATATACAATAGATAGTTTGCCAGCAGAAATCACAATAAATGGAACAAAATATACAATAACAAAAAATGGAGAATTAGAAGAAAACAAAGCAATGAAGATGGCAGATGCACAAGGAAAAGTATTAAGTGAAACAGAAACATCAACAGTAGTAGATAAATATGGAAATGAAATAAAAGTACCAGCAGGATTTAAAATAACAACGGATGCAGATAATGTAACACAAGGAATCGTAATAGAAGATGTATCAGCAAATGATAATATATCAAAAGGAAACCAATTTGTATGGATACCGGTAGGAGATGTATATACAACAGAAGATAAAGTAAAGACAGAAGAAAATACCAAGAAAATAGAGCTGGCAAGGTATGTATTTAAAGAAGATGGAACAATAGACGAAGAACTAACAAAAACGAAAGCAACAGAAGAGATATCTACAAATAATCGAAATTTTGTAGAAGAAACAACTATAGAAACAACATTTGTAAAAAGTGCTAAAGAAAATAAAGGTTATTATATAGGAAGGTATGAAGCTGGAGACAACAATGCTATAGAAGCAAGAAAAGACATGAATGATGGAGTTTTAGTATGTAAAGCTGGAAAACAAGTATATAATCGTATAAATGAACCAGATTCAAAAATAAAATCAGAAAAGATGTATGAAAATAAAAAGTTTAAAAGTGATTTAGTAAATAGTTTTGCATGGGATACAGCAATATTATTTGAACAGACATTTGACGATAGAGAAGATCAAAATACGCCATATTCAATACAGAAAAGTTTAAATAAAACTTTACTAACAACAGGAGCAAGCGGAGACAAAATATGTAATATATATGATATGGCAAGTAACTGTCAAGAATGGAGTACAGAGAATTTTGGCTCTATTACATGCGTTGGACGTGGAGGGGCTTACGACTATGATGGATATAATACATGTTACCGTGATGATTGCTTCACTGGAGATGCTGGAGATAGTATAGGGTTTAGACCAATTTTATATTTATAGAAAAGAATATTGAGCAAATATTAATATATATGCAAGTCAAAATTTTTCTCATATGTTAAAACATATAAGTAAAATTTTGACTATATTTTTTTGCATTTTTGAACAAAAGTTCTTGATAAATTGCTTGGATTTTGATAGAATATAGCAAGTGGGGGAATTTTCGATGAATGACAAAATATTAATAAAAGGTGCCAAAGTGCATAATTTAAAAAATATAAATTTAGAAATACCTAGAAATAAATTAGTTGTAATAACTGGACTTTCAGGATCTGGAAAGTCTTCTTTAGCATTTGATACTTTATATGCAGAAGGACAAAGAAGATATGTAGAAAGTTTATCTTCATATGCAAGACAATTTTTAGGAATAATGGAAAAACCAGATGTAGAGAGAATAGAGGGGTTATCTCCAGCAATCTCAATAGATCAAAAGACAACATCTAAAAATCCTAGATCTACAGTTGGGACAGTTACAGAGATATATGATTATATACGTTTGCTTTATGCTAGAATAGGTGTGCCATATTGCCCTAATTGTAATAAAAAAATAGAAAAGCAATCTTTAGATCAAATAGTAAATAAGATAATGACATTAGAAGAAGAAACAAAAATCCAAGTACTTGCACCAATTGTTAGGGGAAGAAAAGGAGAATATAGAAAAGAACTTGAACAAGGTCAAAAAGATGGTTTTGTTCGTGCGAGAATAGATGGCGAAGTTTATAACATTGAAGAAGCTCCAAATTTGGATAAAAATAAAAAACATACTATAGAATTTATAGTAGATAGACTAGTAATAAGAGAAGATATAAAAAGTAGATTAACAGAATCAATAGAAATAGCATTAAACAAATCAAATAATATGGTTGTAATAAATATAGATAAAAATTCAACAGATAAATTTGAAGGAAACAAACAAAAAGATGGAACAAAAGATGTTTTATTTAGTTGTAATTATGCATGTCCAGATTGTGGATTTAGTTTTCCAGAAATAAATCCAAGAATGTTTTCATTTAATAATCCATATGGTGCATGTCCAGATTGTATGGGAATTGGATATTTAATGAAAATGGATGAAGACTTAATTATTCCAGATAAGAATAAAACATTATATGATGGTGTAAAAGCTTTTGGAGCAAGTACTATGAAACGTGGAGATACAATGGCAAAAATGTATTTTGAATCAATTGGAAAACATTATGGAGTTAATATAAAGGTTCCAATAAAAAAATTACCACGAGAATTTTTAGAAAAGATTTTATATGGTACTGGAAATGATGAAATTGATTTTGAATATACATCAAGTTTAGGAACAAGAAAATTTAAGTCTCCATTTGAGGGAGTGATTCCAACTTTAGAAAGACGTCATAGTGAGACAAAGTCACAAGGAATGAGAACTTTTTATGAGTTATATATGAGTAATTTGGATTGTCCAACATGTAAAGGGGCAAGATTGAAAAAGGAAATATTATCAATAAAAGTTGGAGATAAAAACATAAATGAGCTAACAGAAATGTCAATAAAGAGAATGCAGGAATATTTAAGAAACTTAGAACTTGATAATACTCAAAAATTAATATCAGATATGATTATGCAAGAAATAGATAAAAGATTACAATTCTTAGTTGATGTTGGACTTGAATATTTAACACTTTCAAGAAGTAGTGGAACTTTATCAGGAGGAGAAGCACAAAGAATAAGACTTGCAACTCAAATCGGTTCAGGATTAACAGGAGTTCTATATATTTTAGATGAACCAAGTATTGGACTTCATCAAAGAGATAATGATAAACTTTTGGCAACACTAAAAAAACTTAGAGATTTGGGAAATACCTTAATTGTTGTTGAACATGATGAGGATACTATGTATGCTGCTGACCAAATAATAGATATTGGACCTGGAGCTGGAGTACATGGCGGTAATATCATGGCACAGGGAACAGCAGAAGAGGTTAAAAATATAGAAAAATCAATTACAGGACAATATTTAAGTGGAAGAAAGAAAATAGAAGTTCCAAAGAAAAGAAGAAAATCTATAAAAAATAATTGTATACAAATAAAAGGAGCACAAGAAAATAATTTACAAAATATAGATGTTAGTATACCTTTAGGAGTATTTAATTGTGTTACAGGAGTATCAGGATCAGGAAAATCAACACTTATAAATGAAATATTATACAAAACTGTGGCAAAAGAACTTCATGGTTCTAATGAAAAACCTGGTAAATGTAAAGAAATAAAAGGATTGGACAAAATAGACAAGATTATAAATATTGACCAATCTCCAATAGGAAGAACTCCTCGTTCAAATCCAGCAACATATACAGGAGTATTTGATGAAATAAGAGATTTATTTGCAAATACGAATGAAGCTAAACTTAGAGGATATGATAAAGGAAGATTTAGTTTTAATGTTAAAGGTGGAAGATGTGAAAGTTGTCAAGGAGATGGAGTACACAAAATAGAAATGCATTTCTTACCAGATGTATATGTACCTTGTGAAGTATGTCATGGAAAGAGATATAATCATGAAACTTTAGAAGTTAAATTTAAGGGAAAAAATATATCTGATGTATTAGAGATGACAGTAGAGGAAGCTTTGGATTTTTTCGGTAATATTCCAAAAATAAAAAATAAAATCCAAACTTTATGTGATGTTGGATTAGGTTATATTAAACTTGGACAACCATCAACTACTCTTTCGGGAGGAGAAGCACAAAGAGTTAAACTTGCAACAGAACTTTCTAAAAAAGCTACGGGTAAAACATTATATATATTAGATGAACCAACAACAGGACTTCATATAGCAGATGTGCATAGATTAGTAGATATTTTACAAAGACTTGTAGATACAGGAAATACTATTGTTGTAATTGAACATAATTTAGATCTAATAAAGACAGCTGATTATATAATAGATTTAGGACCAGAAGGTGGAGAAGGTGGAGGAACAATAGTTGCTGTTGGTACTCCAGAACAAATTTGTAAAAATGAAAGAAGCTATACAGGAAAATTTTTGGAAAAATATTTAAATAAATAGCAAAATTCTATTGAAAAAAAATTGGTTTTATAGTAGAATTAAAAACATCAATTATAAAAGAGGGGGATGCAAATGTTAGATTCAATGGACAAAATAGTTAATTTATGTAAAAATAGAGGATATGTATACCCAGGCTCAGAAATATATGGCGGACTTTCAAATACTTGGGATTATGGACCTTTGGGAGTTGAGCTAAAGAATAATGTTAAGAAAGTTTGGATGAAAAAAATGGTACAAGAAAATAAATACAATGTTGGTTTAGATTGTGCTATTCTTATGAATCCAGAAGTATGGGTAACAACAGGTCATGTTAGTACATTTGCTGATCCATTAATAGATTGTAAAGAATGTAAAACAAGACATAGAGCTGATAAAATAATAGAAGAATGGGCTGCAAAAAACGGAAAAGATGTAATTGCAGATGGATGGACAGATGAAGAAACTGTTAAATATATAAATGATAATAACATAGTGTGTCCAAATTGTGGAAAACTTAATTATACACCAATTAGAAAATTCAATTTAATGTTTAAAACGTTCCAAGGAACAACAGAAAATGCTAAATCAGAAATATATTTAAGACCAGAAACAGCTCAAGGAATATTTGTTAATTTTAAAAATGTTATGAGAACAACTAGAAGAAAATTACCAATGGGTATTTGCCAACAAGGTAAAGCTTTTAGAAATGAAATAACACCAGGAAACTTCATATTCAGAACAAGAGAATTTGAACAAATGGAAATAGAATTTTTCTGTAAACCAGGAACTGATTTAGAATGGCATCAATACTGGAAAGATTATTGTAGAAACTTCTTATTATCATTAGGAGCAAATCCAGAATTAATAAGATTTAGAGATCACTCTAAACAAGAATTATCTTTTTATAGTAATGCTACAACAGATATAGAATTTAAATACCCATTTGGTTGGGGAGAAGTATGGGGAATTGCTGATAGAACAAATTATGATTTATCAAGACATATGGAAGCTACAAAACAAGATTTAACATATCAAGATCCAGAAACAGGAGAAAAATATGTACCATTTGTTATTGAACCATCTGTTGGTGTTGATAGATTAATGTTAATGTTCTTATGTAATGGTTATGATGAAGAAAAAGTATCAGAAGATGATACACGTATAGTTTTACATCTTCATCCAGCTTTAGCACCATATAAAGTTGCAGTACTTCCACTTACAAAGAAATTATCTGAAAAGGCACAAGAAGTATATGAAAAATTATCTAAGAAATTTATGTGTGATTATGATGAAGCAGGTTCTATTGGAAAGAGATATAGAAGAGAAGATGAGATTGGAACTCCTTATTGTTTAACTGTAGATTTTGATACTTTAGAAGATAACACAGTTACATTAAGAGATAGAGATACTATGGAACAAGTAAGAATTTCAATTGATGAAGTTGAAAACTATATAAATGAAAAAATAGAATTTTAATTATAAATAATAAATATAAAAATAAGATTTTTTATGAAATAACCATAAAAGGTCTTATTTTTTATTTTTATAAATAAAATAATTAAGAAATAAAAAAAAAGCAAGAAAGCAACGAGTATTACAGAAATGTTACAGTAGATTTACAATAAAAATACAAATTTAAAAAATAAATATGTTTCATTGACAATTAAAACAAACTGTTTTAAAATTATAAGCGTAGAATAGCAAAATTAAAAATACATAAAATAAAGACTAAACATAAAAGAAAAATAAAGAACAGAAGTTAAGAAAAAATGGGAGGAACCAAAAATGAAAAGAAAATTAAAAGATTTTCAAGGAATTACATTGATAGCATTAGTAATAACAATAATTGTATTGCTAATACTAGCAGGAGTATCAATAAGTATGATATCAAGTCAAGATGGGATACTAAAAAAAGCAACAACAGCAAAAGAGGCACAAAAGAATGCACAGGATAAAGAAAGTAGTCAAATTGCAGCAATGGAAAATATGATGGAGTATGAAACAATAGAGACTGTTACAGATGTTTCTAAATTAACAACAGAATTACCAAAAATGACAAAATATGTGGATAATACAAGTACAAAAAATAAAGAGGCGATAATTCCAAGAGGATTTAAGGTGTCAAGTGTAGCAGAAGAACAAAAAATAGATACTGGACTAGTAGTAATAGATAAAAATGGAAATGAGTTTGTATGGGTGCCAGTACCAAATGCAATATATGATGGAACAACTGCAATAACAGTTGGAACATATGCACCAATGGCAAGAAAAATAGGAGAAACAGAAAATTATCAAGGCGTATTATATGATTTAAATCAAACAACAGCAAACCAAAAAGTATTAGATTTTTCAACAAATGGAGTAGGAAAACCAAAATACAGAGAACCAAGTTTAGTAACAGATAGTTCAAGTGATATATCTGCATTATTAGATACAATAGTAGGAACAGATTATGATGCAAAGTATTATAATTTAGCAGGAAATTATAGTGATGCAAAAGCATTTGGAAAAGATATGCAAGAAGAGTATAATAACATGGTAAAGAGTGTAGCAAAATATGGAGGATTTTATGTAGGAAGATATGAAACAGGAATAAAAGATGGAAAAGCAGTATCAAAAAATGCATCAATAACGGATAACAATACGACAACAGCAGATGCATCACAGGCAGATACAAATAAATGGTATGGATTATATAATAAGCAAAGAACAATGGCAAAAGATAATGGATTAAATAGTGTAGAAAGTAGTATGATATGGGGAAGTCAATATGATGCAATGATGATATGGATGCAAAAAACAGGAACAACAATAGGAACAGGATATGATAAAACAAAGAAAAATACAGGATTAACAACAGGAAATTCACCTAATGATATAATAAATAAAGTATATGATTTATACGGATGTCATTTTGAATGGACATTAGAGGCCTACGGCACTTACCGCAGAGTCCATCGTGGTGGCACCTCCACCGTTAGCGGCAATGCACCTAGCTATCGTAGCGACCTCAGTCCAGACTTTACTAACATCAACCTTGGCTCTCGTCTCTCACTTTATATAAAGTAGAACTGGATGTTTAGAACAATACAGATGATAAATTAATAATAAAATGAATGAGAAAAGCAATCTAAAAATAAATAAAAAATAAGAGCTACATAATCGAATGATTATGTAGCTTTTATCGAGATTCGAATAAATTCTTTCGCCCTAGAACTTACTCTACGGTATTATCTGACTCTACCGGTTCAACGGTTTTTCTGCTCTTAATGGTAAATCTAAAGTCGAAGTCTACCAATATAATGAGCAGGTAACAGATAAACAATGTTATAACTGTTGCCAATGCTTTACTAAAGTAAATTATTAACCAAGCGGCTAATAAGCTAAGCAAAGCATCTAAGATGAGTGAACCTAAATGTAGCGAACTATTTGTAGCGATTTCTGTAATAATTGCTATTGCAAAAATAACTATAAATAAAGCTACTGTGTTTGTTGTGCTGATAAAGTTACCCATTATTTGAATAATAAGTAAGCTTAAACCAGTTGAAATGATTGCAAATGGTGCAGAAAACCGTCTAAGAATAAACGGAAGCACTGCTGCAAAAATTCCAGTTACAAGAGCTGTAGTAGGCAGAGCCCACCAAGCAGTAAGAAAGCTGAATGCTTTCAAAAGGTACCATGAAATCGCAATTACTGCGATTGCTGTTGTTGCCACGTAAAGTTTTTTGCTTAAATTTTTCATTTAAAATTACCTCTTTTTTTAATTTATTTTTTGCACCGATGGGCGAAATCGGTTGTAGTCGAATATACGACCTACACCTATATTATACCATAAATAATGTCAAACTTCAAATTTGTTGGATTTTTGAATAAAATAATTGAAAAAAATGTCAAAACATAATATAATAACTAAAAAGATTTATAAGGAGATTTGTTATGCCAAATTGGACTCCAGAACAACAAAAAGCAATATATGAAAATAAAAGTAATATATTAGTTGCAGCAGCTGCAGGAAGTGGAAAGACAGCTGTTTTGGTCGAAAGAATAATAAATAAAATAATTAATGAGAAAATAGATATTGATAGATTATTAGTTGTTACATTTACAAATGCAGCAGCTGCAGAAATGAGAGAAAGAATATTAAATGCTTTATATAAGAAAATTGATGAAATAGAAGATGAAAGAGAGCAAGATAATCTTAGAAGACAGATAACATTATTAAATAAAGCTAACATATGTACAATAGATTCTTTCTGTTTAGATGTTATACATAATAACTTTTATGAACTTGATATATCTCCTAATTTTAGAATAGCAGATACACCAGAAATAGAATTATTGAAACAAGAAGTTCTTGAAGAAATTTTTGAAGAAAAATACGAAAGTGAAGATAAAGATTTTGAAAAATTAATAAAAACATATACAAGTTATAGAGATGATACTCCATTAAAAGAATTAGTACTTAAAATATACACATATATAGAATCAAGTCCTTTTCCTGAAGAGTGGATTGAAAAACAAATAGAAAAATTTAATATAAAAGAAATTAATCAGGATTTTTCAAAAACAATATGGGGAAAGATTTTATTAGAAGATGTAAAAGAGGAACTAATAGATGATATAAAAACATTAAAAGCAGAAGAGTTAAGACTTTCAGTGGATAACGAGCTAGAAAAATTGTCACAAGTGTATAGAGCAGATATAACATCTATGGAAACAATATTAGTAAATTTAGATTCATGGGATAAAGCATATACTTTAGCTAATAGTATAGAATATATAAAATGGCCAACTTTAAAAGTAGTTTCAGAAGAAAAAGAAAAAGCAAAAAAAATAAGAGATA
Source organism: uncultured Clostridia bacterium (assembly GCA_934178475.1). Taxonomy (GTDB): domain Bacteria; phylum Bacillota; class Clostridia; order TANB77; family CAG-508; genus CAG-269. The sequence goes on along the minus strand of CAKPQH010000008.1, from coordinate 57,532 downwards.
CAGTAAAAAAGAAATTAAAAGCAAAGCTTGAAAAGGTATTTACCTCTAATTCAGAAGAAGCAAATATAGATATAAAAGAAATGTATGAAATTTCGATTAAACTAGAAAATTTAATATTAGATTTTGGCAAGGCCTTTTCTAAAAAAAAGAAAGATAAAAATATAGTAGATTTTAGTGATATAGAACATTTTGCACTTCAAATTTTATCTAAAGATTTAGTTGCTGAAAAATATAAAAAGAAATTCAAAGAGATAGCAATAGATGAATATCAAGACAGTAATTTAGTACAAGAGTATATTCTAACATCTATATCAAATGGAAACAATATATATATGGTGGGAGATGTAAAACAAAGTATATATAAATTTAGACAAGCAGTTCCAGATTTATTTTTAAAAAAATATAAAAATTATGGTTTAGAAAATGTGAATTATGCAGATAAAATAGATGAAAATGGAATGAAAATAAAATTATTTAAAAACTTTAGAAGTAGATTAAATGTTTTAGATTTTACAAATATTATTTTCAAAAATATAATGAGCGAAAAATTAGGAGAGATAGAATATAGTATAGATGAATTTTTGAATTTAGGAGCTGAATTCGAATCAAAACAAGAACAAAGTTTAAAAACAGAAATTGATATAATAAATTTAAGTGATGATAAAGAAATATCTGATAGTGATGAAAATAAAAATATAGATATAAATGACAATATAGAAAATGTAGATGAGCAACAAGAGGAATTTGTTGTAATTGAAAATATTGAGATTGAAGCAAAGCTTGTTGTTAAAAAGATAAAAGAACTAATAAGAAGTAAATTTCAAATATATGATAATAAGAAAAAAATGTTTAGAGATATAAAGTATAAAGACATTGTAATATTACTTAGAAGTACAAAATTAAAGGCACCTATTTTTGAAAAAGAGCTAATAAATCAAAATATTCCAGTATTTTCAGATAGTACACAAGAATATATATCATCATATGAAATCCAAACTATAATGTCACTTTTAAAAATAATAGATAATCCTATGCAAGATATACCTCTTGCAATGGTACTTAAATCACCAATTTATAATTTTACAGATGATGAGTTAGTAGAAATAAGATTAACAGATAAACAAAGTGATTTTTACACTACTCTTATAAAGTCTAAATTATCTGTAAGTGATAGCTTAAAAAAGAAAATTGATAATTTTCTAATGCAAATAAAAAAATGGAGAGAAGAAAACGAATATCTTGCTTTAGACGAACTTATCTGGAATATATATGAAGAATCAGGATTTTACGAAATATGCGGTAATCTTCCAAATGGGCAATTAAGACAAGCAAATTTAAAAATGTTATTTGAAAGAGCAAAACAATATGAAACAGCAAGTTTTAAGGGATTGTTCAATTTTATCAATTTTATAGAAAAGATTCATATAGGAAGTGGAGATTTAAGTGCTGCAAAGCTTATTGGAGAAAACGAAGATGTTGTTAGAATAATGAGTATCCATAAGAGTAAAGGTTTGGAATTTCCAATAGTATTTTTATCAAGTGCAAATTCGAATTTTAACATGATGGATATAAATAAAGATATTTTATTACATCAAGATATAGGAATAGGAGTAAAATATATTGACTATGATATGCAGATAAAATATGATACATTAACCAAACAGGCATTAAGAAACAAATTACATGACGAAATTTTATCTGAAGAAATGAGAATTTTATATGTTGCTTTAACCAGAGCAAAAGAAAAATTATATATTACAGGTGTAAATAAAGATTATAGTAAATCATATGAAAAAATGCAAGAAATGGTAGAAATCTATAAAAAAGAAAATGATAAAATAAATCCTATTTTAATAAAAAAATATAAAAATTATTTGGATTGGATCTTATTAGTAAATGAGTATAATAAAGAAGAAATGAAAGATTTAAGCATATTAAATATATATAATAAAGAAGATGTAATAAAAGAAGAAGTATTTGAAGAAGAAAGCGATGAAAAAGAAAAGAAGATTGAAGAAAAAGAGAATTTAGATTTTGAATATAAATATAAAGATTATATAAATATTCCAACAAAAACATCTGTAACGGCTATTATAAGTGAAGATAAGAATAAGTTAAATATTGAAATCAATAACGATACAGAAATAGACAGAGTAGAAGATGAGAATAATGAAAAAATAAAATTTAATATACCGAAATTTTTAAAAAATAATATAGAAGAAATAACACCATCTAAAAAAGGAACTTTAGTTCATTTGTGTATGAAATGTCTAGATATAAATAAAAATTATTCTTTAGATGATATAAAAAATATGATAGAAGATTTAAGAGAAAAGGAAATGATAACAGAAAAGGAAGCAGAAAGTATAAATCCTTTAAAAATATATGAATTTACTAAAACAAATATATGGGAAGAATTAAAATTGGCAAAAGAAATTCATAAGGAAGAACCTTTCTATATAAATGTGCCTGCAAATATAATATATAAAAATGATGTATATGAAAATATATTAGTACAAGGAATAATTGATTTATACTATATAGATAAAGATGGAAACTTAATACTTTTAGATTATAAAACAGATTATGTTCCAAAAGGAGAAGAAAGTAATTTAATAGAGAAACATAGAAAACAATTGATGTTATACAAAGAAGCTTTAGAGAATGCTTTAAACAAAAAAGTAGATAAAGTATATATTTATTCAGTATATATTGGAAAAGCTTTAGAAATATTGTAATAGATGGGGATTATACATGGAAATAAAAGAAATAGAAAATGAAGAAATAATTGAAAATTATAATGAATGTGAATTAAAAGAAGAAAAAAGAAAAATAAGTATAAATACAGTATTTTATATTTTTGCCATAGGAGCAATAATAGGTTGGTTTTATGAACTTATATTTTACAAAGTAACAGAAGGAGTTCTTAGAAATAATGGATTTTTTTATGGCCCATATTTACCAGTATACGGATTTGGAGCTGTATTCATGAGTCTTTTATTAGAAAAAGTAAAAAATAAACCAGTTATATTTTTTATATCAGCAATGATTCTTACAGGTGTTGTAGAATATATTACAGGATTAGAATTAGAAAAAATATGGAAGATACATTTATGGGATTATAATGGGTTATTTTTGAATATAAGTGGATATGTATGTTTAAGATCTGTTGTAAGTTTTGCAATAGGTGGACTAATGTTGATATATTGGGTTGAACCAACATTAGAAAAATTTGAAAATAAAATTAGTAAGAAAATGAGTAATATAATATGTATAAGTTTGTTTATACTTATTATGATAGATGTAATTATAAGTTTAATATATAGACATCCAATAATGTAAAAAGGAGATAGAAATGATAGCAGAAGTAATCATAAATAGTAATGCAAAAAAATTGAATAGAAAATTTGATTACAAAATACCTACTGATTTAGAAGATATAATAACTGAAGGAAGTAAGGTATTGGTTCCTTTTGCTAATTTTAAGACATTGGAAGAAGGATATGTTATAAAAATCAAAGAGAAAACAGATTTTGAAGTTAAAGAAATTGCGGGATTAGAAGAAAATTTAAGTAAAGATAGAATAGAGTTAGCTAGATGGATGGCTAGAAAGTATTTTTGTAATGTATCAGAATGCATAAAATTAATGTTAACTCCAGGAACAAGAAGTAAAAGCAAAGAAAAGAGAATAACGGATAAAACATTAGAATTTGTATATTTAAATATAGAAAAAGAAAAGATAGATATTGAAAAATTAAGAGGCGAAAAACAAAAAAAAGTACTTTCATTTATTATGAAAAATGAAGGGTGTACCATATCAGAAATAAAGGATTTTACAGAGTGCTCACGATCAACTATAAATGGATTAGTAGAAAAAGGATTTTTAAGAATTCAAGATGAAAAAGTTGATAGAAATCCTTTGGCATTAAAAAATATCAGTAAAAATGAAAAGTTAGTATTTAATGATGAACAAATAAAAGTATATAATGAGATATCCAAATCAATAGATGAAAAAGTTTTTGACGAATTTTTATTATATGGAATAACTGGTTCTGGAAAAACGGAAATATATCTTCAATTAATAGAAAAGGTTATAAATAGTAAGCAGACAGCAATTGTATTAGTTCCGGAAATATCACTAACGCCTCAAATGATTGATAGATTTATGGGAAGATTTGGAAAAGAAAAAATTGCAGTTTTACATAGTAAATTAAGCATAGGAGAAAGACATGATGAATGGATACGAATAAAAGAGGGAAGAGCTAAAATTGTAATAGGTGCGAGATCTGCAATATTTGCACCAATTCAAAATTTAGGAATTGTTATTATAGATGAAGAACATGATTCTTCATACAAATCTGATTCCTCTCCTAGGTATGATGCCAAGGAAATTGCAAAAAAGATCGTAGAAAAAGAAAATGCAGTTTTACTTTTAGGAAGTGCAACTCCTGACATAAATACTTTTTATAGAGCAACAAATGGAAAAATAAAATTATTAGAACTTAAAAAGAGAGCTAATAATTCTAAATTACCGAAAGTTGAGATTATAGATTTAAAATATGAACTTGCTATTGGAAATAGATCAATGCTTAGTAGAAGTTTATATGAGGAAATGGAAAATAATCTAAAAAATAAAAAGCAGACAATTTTATTTTTAAATAGAAGAGGATATTCGACATTTATTATGTGCAGAGAGTGTGGATATACTATGAAATGTCCAAATTGCAATATAAGTTTAACTTATCATAAATATAAAAATATATTAAAATGTCATTACTGCGGACATGAAGAAAATCCTGTATCAAATTGTCCAAGTTGTGGAAGTCCAAAAATCAGATATTTTGGAACAGGAACTCAAAAATTAGAACAAGAAATAAATAAAATATTTCCTAATGCTAAAACAATAAGAATGGATATTGATACAGTTACTAAAAAGAATTCATATGAAGATATATTAAATAAATTTAAAAATGAAGATATTGATGTTTTAATAGGAACTCAAATGGTTGTTAAAGGACATCATTTTCCAAAAGTTACTTTAGTAGGAGTTATTGCAGCAGATGGTTCACTTAATATAGATGATTACAGAGCAAATGAGAAAACTTTTCAAATACTTACTCAAGTAGCAGGAAGAGCAGGTAGAGAAAATTTGGAGGGAAAAGTTATAATTCAAACTTATAACCCAGATAGTTTCACTATAGAATTTGCACAGAAGCAAAATTATGATTTGTTTTATGAAACAGAAATCAAACTTAGGCAACAGTTGAAATATCCTCCATTTTGCGATATAATAGTTGTGGGCTTTACAGGAGAAGATGAAGAAGAAATAAAAAAAGTAAGTGAATATGTTTATAAAATGTTTAAAGTTAATTTAGAAAAATATGGAATCAATATATATAAACCGATGCCTGCTCCTATAGATAAAATTCAAAACAAATACAGATGGAGAATTATTGCAAAAGGAAAGGTGACAGATGAAATAAATGTTATTATAAATAAATGCTTACATAATTTATATCAAAAAAATATGAGAAAGACTAAAATTGTAGTAGATATAAACCCAAATAATATGATGTAGAAAGGATGAGATAAATGGCATTAAGACAAATAAGAGAACAAAAAGATGAGATACTTAGAAAAAAATCAAGAGAAGTTGCAATAGATGATATAACAGGAGAAAAAATTCAAGATTTAATTGATGATATGATAGAAACAATGCATACCAGCAATGGAGTGGGACTAGCTGCTGTTCAAGTTGGAGTATTAAAAAGAGTTATTGTAATTGATGTTGATGATGGAAATGGCGTTTATGTATTAATAAATCCAATAATCACAAAAACAAAAGGTGAAAAAGAATGTGATGAAGGATGTTTAAGTTTTCCTAATGAATATGGAAAAGTAATAAGACCAACAGAAGTTATTGTTGAATTTTATGATAGAGAAGCTAAAAAACAAAAATTAAAAGCTAAAGATTTATTAGCACAAGCAGTATGTCATGAATGCGACCATTTAGAAGGAATACTTTTTATAGACAGAGTTATAGAGGGAACTTTAGAATATATAACACCAAAGGAAGACTAGAATAAAATAATTTATGTAGTGAATTAAAGCCACTTATGATAGTTATTATTTGATGGAGGATTTAATTGGAAAATAATGAATATTACAGATGTAATGTAATTGTTTGTGGAGCTGCAATTGGAAAAACATATCTAGCAGAACATGATAATAGATTTATTGATTTAGATGATATTAAAGCAAATTATAAATATGGATTAGAAAATGCCACTAGAGAAGAAAAGGAATTTGGAAAATTAAATAGAGGTCAAGTTGTAAATGACAATTCAACAGAATATGCAATTAAAATATTAGAAAAAGAAATAAAAAAAGGAAATATTATTTTAATATCAAGTGGAAGCAAACATTTACTTAAATATATTGTTGAGAATAATATTAAATACTGTTTAGTATATGCAGGAGAAAATTTGCAAGAAGAATATGAAAAAAGGATGAGAGAAAGAAAAAATAATAAAAAATTTATTGATAAGATGATTAATAATCAAGCATGGAAGGAAAGCTATATAAAAAATAAAAATGATGAAAGACCTACATATAAAGTTGAACTTGGAAGCGGAGAATATTTAAGTGATATTAAAGAAAGATTTTTTGAGTAAAAAATAAAAAGGAGAAAGACAATGAGAATTTTATTTATGGGGACACCAGATTTTGCAAAAGAGTCTTTAGAGTGTTTATATAATAGCGGATATGATATTATAGGTGTTGTTACAAATCCCGATAGACCAAAGGGTAGAGGAATGAAAATGATTGCATCACCTGTTAAAGAATTTGCTGTAGAGAAGAATTTAAAAGTATATCAACCATTGAAAATAAAAAAGAATATAGAATTTATAGAAGAGATAAAGAAAATGAATCCTGATGTGATTTGTGTTGTAGCTTATGGAAAGATATTACCAGAAGAAATTTTAAATATACCTAAATATGGTTGTATAAATGTTCATGGTTCAATACTTCCTGAATATAGAGGCGCTGCTCCAATTCAATGGGCAGTTATAAATGGAGATAAGACAACAGGAGTTACAACAATGTATATGGATAAAGGTATGGATACAGGAGATATGATTTTAAAAGAAGAAGTTGAAATTGGAGAAGATGAAACAACAGGAGAATTATGGGAAAGACTATCTAAAATAGGCGGAAAATTATTAGTACAGACGATAAAAGATATAGAAAAAGGAACAGCTTCTAGAACTAAACAAGGTGAAAAATACACTGTAGCACCAATGCTAAATAAAGAGATTGCAAAAATAGATTTTGAAAATAAAACTGCAAAAGAAATAAAGAATTTAGTAAGAGGATTAAATCCTATAATGGGTGCTTATACATTTATAAATAATAAAAAACTAAAATTTTGGAAAGTTCAAACATATACATTTGAGGATTTTGATAAAAAAGGATTTGATGTTAAATATGCTGAAATAGATAATGGAAATATTGTTTTGGCAGATTGCAAAAAAGGATTATATATAAAAGCAAAAGATGGAATAATTGAAGTGCTTGAAATTCAAGGAGAAAATGGAAAGAAGATGAATGCGAAGGATTATTTGAGGGGGAACACAATATAAAGACTTTAAAATTAAAGTGAAAGGAGATTTTCATGCATAGAACTAAGAGAAAGATTTTTGAAAAATCAATGGAGCTTTTTGCAAGTAAAGGATATGATAGAACAAGTATAGAAGAAATAACTTCTGTTGTTGGTATTGCTAAAGGTACACTATATCATCATTTTTCAAATAAGGAAGAAATATTAAAATTTCTTATAGAAGAGGGAATGAAACTATTAAAAAATAACATTGAAATAAAGACAGCTAATTTAGAAAGTTCAATAGAAAAAATAAAAGCAATAATTTTAATACAAATAAAAGTTTCTTTGAAGTATGAAGATTTTATAGCATTAATTTTAAGTCAATTATGGGGAAAAGAAAAAAGAAATGAAGCATGTAGAAATTGTATAATTGAGTATACAGACATTATAGAAGGAATTGTAAAACAGGGAATAGAAGCACAAGAAATTGAAGCGGGAAATACAGGAGCTATAGCTTATGGAATTTTTACAGTAATAACATCAAGCTTAATATATAAACAAAATAAAAACAAAAATGTAAATGTAAACGAATTATATGAAGAGTTTTGTAGATATATAATAGATGGTGTTAGGAAAAAATAAAAAAAGGAATAATTATAAAACCGACCGGTCATCCTAATATAAATATTATAATTTGTATACTATAATTATTATAATATTTATTGAAAAGGATGATTTTTTATGGAAAATATAAGAGAATTAATAAAAGATACTGTAGAATTACATGGAAATAATATTGCTTTTAGGATAAAAAAAGAAAACAAATATATTGATAAAAAATATAATGATTTTTATGAAGATATTAATAATTTAGGAAGTGCATTTTTAGAAAAAGGATTTTTAAATAAAAGGATAGCTGTTATAGGAAAAAATAGATATGAATGGATTGTTACATATTTAGCAGTTGTTAATGGTATAGGAGTTATTGTTCCTTTAGATAAAGGATTAGCTGTATCTGAAATAGAAAATTCTTTAATAAGAAGTAAAGCAGAAGTAGTTGTTTTTGATGAAAAATATATAGATGATATGAAAAAAATTAAAGAAGATAATAACACAGAAATAAAACATTATATTTGTATGGATAAAAATGACACCTTTGATAATTTAGAAAGTTTAATGACTAAAAGAAATCAAGAGAAATATAAGAATTTACCAATTGATAATGAAAAAATGAGTATTATTATATTTACTTCAGGAACTACATCAAAATCAAAAGCTGTAATGTTATCACACAAAAATATTGCATCTAATATAGAAGCATTAAATAAAGTAGAAGAATCAAATGAAAATGATGTAAATATGAGCTTTTTACCATATCATCATACATTTGGATTTACTGGATTATTGTTTTATTTAAATAAAGGATGTATGAATGTATTCTGTGATGGACTTAGATATATACAGAAAAATTTAAAAGAATATAAAGTATCTGTTTTTGTTGGTGTGCCTGCAATATTAGAAGCGATGCATAAAAAATTAATTTTAGAGGTTGAAAAACAAGGAAAATTAAAGAAATTGAAAATGGCACAAAAATTAAGCAAATTTTTAATGTTTTTTGGAATAGATATAAGAAGAAAATTATTTAAAGATATTATAAATGGGTTAGGAGGATATATTAGGTCTGTAATTAGTGGAGCAGCTCCAATAGACAAAAAAGTTGCCAAAGATTTCAATGATTGGGGAATATTAACGATACAAGGATATGGACTTACAGAAACATCACCTGTTATAGCAGCAGAAGATTCTAAGCATATGAGAGCAGGATCTGTTGGACATGAAATGTTTAATGTAGAAGTGAAAATAGATAATCCAAATAAAGAAGGAAAAGGAGAAATTATAGCTAAAGGACCAAATGTAATGCTTGGATATTATGAGGATGAAAAAGCAACAAAAGAAGTATTAAAAAATGGATGGTTTTATACAGGGGATATTGGATATGTAGATAAAGATGGATATATTTTTATTACAGGAAGAAAAAAGAATGTGATTGTATTGAAAAATGGAAAAAATATTTACCCAGAAGAATTAGAAACTTTGATCGGAAGATTACCATATGTTGAGGAATGCATGGTTTTTGGAAAACCAAAGGAAGATGATTATGTAGTATCTGCAAAGGTTGTATATAATGAAGATAGATTAAAAGATGAAAATCCTAAAGAAAAAATATGGGAAGATATAAAAAATATAAATACAACACTTCCTAATTACAAACACATAAAAAATATAGTGGTAACTACAGAACCAATGGCAAAGACTACAACTAATAAAATAAAAAGGTTTGAAGAAATGAAAAAACTTTAATTTAAAAATGGGGACGGTCCTTTTTTGAAAATAAAAATTTTCAAAAAAGGACCGTCCCCATTTTTAAATTACTCAACTGTTACTGATTTTGCAAGGTTTCTTGGCTTATCAACATCTAAGCCTTTTTCTTTTGAAACATAGTAAGCTAAAAGTTGTAGAGGGATTATTGCAAGTATAGGTGAAAGATAAGTTGTAGTTTCAGGAATAACAATTACATTTTTAAAAGTAGATTTATTAATTTCTTCTAATAAGTTTTCACTTATAACTAAAGTAGTATTAGCACCACGAGTTATAACTTCTTCCATATTACTAATAGTTTTCTTTAATAAATTTTGGCCTGTTGCAATTCCTATAACATTAATTCCGTTTTCAATTAAAGCTATTGTACCATGTTTTAATTCTCCAGCAGCATATGCTTCTGAGTGTATATAAGATATTTCTTTTAATTTTAATGATGCTTCCTGAGCTGTAGTATAATCAATACCCCTTCCTAAATAGAATAAATCTTTTGAAGTATATATTTTTTTTGAAAGCTCTTTCACATTAGAAATATAGTTTTTATTTTTTAGGAAGTTTTCGATTTTTGATGGCAATTCTAATAATTCTTTTGATATTTTATCTAGTGTTTCAGAATCAGCTGTCTCTAATACTTGTGCAAAATAAATTGCAAGAAGTGTTAAAGAAGTTATTTGTGAAGTATAAGCTTTAGTTGAAGCTACAGCAATTTCAGGACCAGCATGTGTATAAATTGAATAGTCAGCTTCACGAGTTATAGAACTTCCAATAACATTTGTAACAGCTATTGTTGTTGCTTTATGCTCTTTAGAAAGTTTTAAAGCAGCAATAGTGTCAGCTGTTTCTCCAGATTGACTGATAAATATACATAGAGTATGTTCATCAATTAAAGGTTTTCTATATCTAAATTCTGATGCTATATCAACAGTTACATGTATTTTGCAAAGATCTTCTATTGTTTTTCTTGTTGCAAGACCTGCATGCATAGCAGTACCACACGCAATTATATATATTTGATTAAATTTAGATAAATAAGATTTTGTGAAATTTAATTCATCAAATTCACATTTATTGGTGTTTAATTTAGTACCAATTGTCTCACGAACAGCAACAGGTTGTTCATATATTTCTTTTAACATATAATCTTCAAAGCCATTTTTATCAGCTGCCATTGCATTCCAGTTAATAGTTTCGGTTTTTTTGTTAATTAATTCTAAGTTATTATTATAAAAAGTAATATTATTTGTTGTAAGAACAGCAAATTCCAAATTATCTAATAAATAAAAATCTTTAGTATAACTTAAAATAGCAGGGATATCTGAAGCAATGTAGTTTTCATTAATCCCTTTTCCAATAACTAAAGGACTATCTTTTCTTACAACTATCATAGTATCAGGAAAGTCTTTAGATAAAATTTCTAAAGCAAAGCTTCCAATTAATTTATCACAAGCAGCTTTTACAGCTCTTAAAAGTTTTAATTCACTATTTTCAGATTCTTTTTTATAAAAATAATTTATAAGATTAGGGACAATTTCTGTATCAGTTTCTGATAAGAAATTATATCCATTATCTTGTAAGAATTTTCTTAATTCAACATAATTTTCTATTATACCATTATGAACAACTGCAATATTTTCATCATTATCAAGATGAGGGTGAGAGTTTATTTTAGATGGTATTCCATGAGTTGCCCATCTTGTATGAGCAATACCAATAGTTCCTTTTAGATTTGAGTTTTTTTCTAACTCATATAAATTAGCTACACGCCCTTTATCTTTTATAACAGATATTTTTCCATCTTCTATTGTAGCTATTCCAGCAGAGTCATAACCTCTGTACTCAAGTTTATTAAGACCAGCAAGTAATATTTTGCTAGCTTTTTGGTTTCCAATGTATCCAACAATTCCACACATAATTAATAATCTCCATTCCGTCTATAATTTAGACTAATTAAAATATTTTGGAATTGAAAGTAATTACTTTGATTTTTATTTTGTTATAATGTTACCATTATTTTTTATAAAAATCTTTGGTAAAGTAGGTACCACTAAAGCATCCGCCGAATATTTCGATAACTTTAGACCTCGTCAAGCTTTATGAAAAAGCTCCTGGCGCTTACAAATAACTCCTTTCATAATATTTTAATACTTTCAATTTGTATATTATATTATACTAAAAATAAAAAAGATGCAAGTTTTTAGAAAAAATTTTTTTTGTGTCAAATGTTGACTTATTAAAATAATAAATGATATACTATTAATGAATTATGACTAATTTTGTAAAAATATGTTAAAATAGATTAAGAGAAAAACTAAAGAGGTGAAAGATAGATGAACAGACAACTTAAATTTTTAGCAGTAATAATTATTTTTAATATTATATTTAGTATTTGTATAAGTTTCTTTAATTATACAACAAATGCTGTAAATCAATCTGTAAGTTCAGATATAAACTCTTTAGATGATAGTTTATATCCTGGAATTAAATCAATGATTAATTCTTTAAAATCAACACACCCAAACTGGAATTTTAAAATATTATATACAGATATTGAATGGGCAGATGCAATAAAGTACGAATATATGGGACATGGTGGCTCTCCTAAAAATCTGGTTAGTGCTGGAAATTCTAAGTATGCAGGAAGTTGGATATGTCCTATATGTAAAGATGGACAATATGATACAGGAAGTTGGGTTTGTGCTTCAGAATCTGCAATAAAATATATGATGGATCCAAGAAATTCTTTAAATTCAAATGATATATTCCAATTTATGGAATTATCTTATGATAATTCTTATAGTTATGATAGAAATGTTTTAAAATCAGTACTTAGTGGTTCTTTTTTAGATAATGATACATATATAGATGTTATTTTAGATGCATGTAAAATATATAACACAAATCCTTATTACATAGTTGCAAGAATTTTGCAGGAACAAAAAAAGCAAGGAACTGTTTTAACATCAGGGAATGGATATAATGGACAATATGTTGGAATCTATAATGTATTCAATATAGGTGCAAGTGGAAAAACACAAGAAGAAGTTATCTTAAATGGATTAAAAAAAGCAAGTGATTATGGTTGGACAAGTTTAGAATTAGCATTAAGAGGAGGAATACAAATTATAGCTAATAAATATATAGCAGTAGGACAAAATACAATGTATTTGCAAAAGTTTGATGTAGATAATTCAGATGGACAAATTTTCTGGCATCAATATATGCAAAATATATTAGCAGCTCAAAATGAAGGAACTTCTTTAAGGGGAACATTAGCCCAAAAAGGAGCTTTGGAATATGGATATACTTTTATAATTCCAGTATATAAAAATATGCCAGCAAATGCATGCTCAAGACCATCTACTACAATTAGCAGTTCGACAATAGAGTCAGATGTGGTTAGAGTAAATGTAAAAAATACAATAAGTTTAAGAGATTCTCCAAATGGAACACGTTTAAGTAGTTATTTATATGCAGGAGAATATATTACAAGACTTGAAAGAGCAAGTGAGAAAGTTGCAGGAACATATTGGGATAAAGTGGTAAAAAGTAATGGAACTCAAGGATATGTTGCTAGAACAACATATGATTATGAGACAGAATTTAAACAATATTTAATTCAACTTAATAATAATGATGATTATAGTGGTAATAATAAACCTAATACGCCTACAGAAAATCCATCAATAGGATACAAAAAGGGTGATGTAAATAATGATGGAAAGATATCACCATCTGATTATGTTTTAATTAAAAATCATATTATAGGTACAAATTTATTAAGTAGTGAGGAAGCAAAAAAAGCAGCAGATGTAAATAATGATGGAAAAATATCACCATCTGACTATGTTTTAGTGAAAAATTATATTGTGTCAGGAACTGAATTTTAAGGAGTGTAACTTATGAAAAAATTAAAATCAAAAATAATTATAGGAATAATTGTTATTCTTAGCATTATAACAATTAATATTAAAGTAAATGCTATGTCAGTATCATTATCGACATCAACAGTTAGTTTAAAAAAAGGTGAAAGTACAAATGTTACTGTTACAGCGAATAATGGAACAGGAAACTTAAATGTAAGTTCATCAAATACATCAGTTGCCACTGCAACAATTTCAAATACATGGATAGAAAACAATTCATTAACTGTAAATATAGTAGCAAAGGGAGAAGGAAGTGCAACAATAAAAGTTACTGGTCCAGTAGCTGATAGCACAACAGGTGTAGAAGAAAATATTTCTAAAGTTATAACTGTAAATGTAAAAGGAAACGAAACGAATAACAACAATGGAGGAAACAGCAGTACTGGAAATAGTAGTTCAAACAATAATAGTAATAATACTGACAATACACCAAAAGTTTCAAGTGATGCAACATTAAAAAATTTAGGAATTAATCCAAAAGAATACGATTTTAAAGGATTTAAAAAAGCTACAACTTCATATGATGTTAGTGTTCCAAATGAAGCTTCATCAATAACTATATATGCAACAGCAAATAGTAATAAAGCTAAAGTTGAAGGAATTGGAAAAAAAGAGCTAAAAGAAGGACAAAATAGTTTTGAAATCAAAGTAACTGCAGAAGATGGAAAAACAACTAAAAAATATACTTTAAATATAACAAGAAAAACAGCAGAAGAAAGTAGTAACACAAATACAGAAAATGAAGAAAATAATGAAACTGAAGAGTCTAACAAAAATATAATTGGGCTAACAGGATTGGAAGTTAAAGGATTCAAGATTTCTCCTGAATTTAGTAATGATATATATGAGTATAATTTAGAATTAAATAAAGATTTATCAGAGTTAGAAATTATACCATCAGTATCTGGTGAAAACATTAAAGTAGATATAACAGGAAATTCAGAGTTACAAGAAGGAGAAAACACAATAACTTTATTAGTACATAATTCTGAAACAGATGAAACTACAACATATCAAATAATAGTAAATAAAAAAGTTTCAATAGATTTAACAGCTGCAAATGAAGCTAGCAAAGAAGCTGCTGAGAAAATGAAAAAACAAAAAATGATGATATTAGGAATAGTTGGATTTATTGTTATAGCTTCAATAGTTTTTATAATAATTAAAATAAAACTTAAAAATAAGAACAATGTTTATGAAAAAAAATCAAAGGTAGATGAAGAAGAAAGAATAGATTTAGATAATCAAAATGATAAAGATTTATTTAACCGAGTAAATAAAAAAGAAGAAATACAAGAAAATCCTAAAAGAGAGTTTGAAGCATTAAATGTTAGGTTAAATGAAAAAGTTCAAGAAGAAGAGAAAATAGAAAAGGATGATATTAAACAAGAAAGATATATTGAAAATAATGCTTTAGATGATTTTGAAAACATGGATAACTTAGAAGAGTTTTTAAGAAAAATGAAAGAAGATAAGTAATAAGAGATTTTTAAAATCTCTTATTTTTCTGGAAATAAAAGAGGGATAAAAATGAAATTAAATAAAGTAAAAGTGTTTTTGTGTATATTCGTAATATGCTTAATAATTATTGGAATTATATTTCTAAAACAAACTATAAATAATAAAAATCCCCATGAAAGCAGTCAAGAAAAAGATGAGATTATAGAAAAAGATATTATACCTCCTAAAATTGAATTAAATGGAAATAGTGAAGAAAGTTTAGTTTGCGGAGAAAAATATATTGAAAAAGGTGCAGTAGCTACAGATGATAAAGATGGGGATATAACTACTAATATAAAAACTAAATCAAATTTGGATACTAATATAGCAGGAGAGTATGAAATAAAATATTGTGTTTCAGATTCTTCAGGAAATAAGAGTGAGAAAGTAAGAAAAATTAAAGTATATAATGAATTAAGTAAGGAAGGATTGCCTGTTCTTATGTATCATTTCTTTTATGATAAAAATGAGAGAAAAGCTCCAGATGGAAATTGGATTGAAATAAATGATTTTGAAGAACAAATAAAGTATTTATCAGAAAATAACTATTATTTTCCAACATGGGATGAAGTTGAAAAATATATAGATGGAACAAAAAAACTTCCTGAAAAAAGTATTGTATTAACAGTTGATGATGGAGATGCTTCATTTTTTGATTTAGCTGTTCCAATTCTTCAAAAATATAATGTTACAGCGACATCTTTTGTAATTACAGAATGGTATGGATGGAGAGCAGAGAATAAAGAGAAGAATGTAAATTATCAATCACATTCAAATAATATGCATCAAGCGGGAGCAGGAGGAAAAGGAGTATTACTTTCATGGAGCAAAGATAAAATTATTCAAGATGCTAAAACTTCAAGTGAAATTTTAGGAGGAGCTACAGTATTTTGTTATCCTTTTGGACAATATAATGATGAAAGCAAAAAAGAGATAAAAGAAAGTGGATACAAATTAGCATTTACAACAAATAGTGGAAGAGTAAAACCTAAAATGGTTAAATTTGAATTGCCAAGAGTTAGGATAGATGGAAAAACTAGTATGAAAGAATTTATAAATAAGATAAAGTAAAATGAGGTGATATGTTATCACCTCATTAATAATATTTTATAATTCGATTTTAGCTTGATATTTTCAAGCCACATATTGAATAATATAGAGAATTTAAAAGATTTAATTATTTACCAAAGCCAAAATAATGAAAATATATCAGTAGAGGTTTTGTATAATGAAGAAGATTTTTGGTTAACTCAAAAATCAATGTCTAAATTATTTAATGTAGCAGAAAATAATATTACATATCATTTACAAAACATTTTTAAAACAGGGGAATTAGAACAAGAATCAGTTATTCAAAAAATTAGAGTAACTGCCTCAGATGGAAAAAATTATATTTCGGATTTTGATGAGCTAGTGATTGAAACAAAGAATTTAAATAACACATAAAAAGTAAAATAGAGGTTATTTTCAAACCTCTATTTTAAACTTAAATTTCAATTTTAGGTTGATATTTTTCAAGCCACATATTAACCTGACATAAATACGCCATAAGTTGAGGTCCAGTCATAAGTTGACCAAACCATGGTCTAGAAAATGCTTTGCCATCAGTATTTATAATATCTAAAATATAATCTCTATTTAATAAATAATTGATTGGACTGTCATAATTTTTCATGATATTTGTAAGCATTTCTTTGACTGCTTTTAAATATGTTGGATTATGCGTTTTCGGATATGGTGATTTTTTTCTATCGACTATTTCATCTGGAAGTATTCCTTTCATTATATGACGAAGTAATCCTTTTTCTCTACCTTTATAAGCTTTCATTTCCCAAGGCACATTATACATATATTCAGCTAATCTATAATCACAGAAAGGTACACGGATTTCAAAACCATTTGCCATACTCATTCTATCTGCTCTTACAACTAATGTATTCATAAACCAGTTTATAGTTAAATATGCAATTTTTCTTTTTTCAGAAGTTTCACTTGAATCATTATCTAAAATATCAACATTTGCTAAGCTTTGATTATATCTATAATCAATATACTCTTTTAAATTAATTTTACTAGAAATAGAATCATTTAATAGTTTTTGTCTTTCATCAATAGCTATGGACCAAGGGAAAGTATGAGAGTTTAGACTATCTTCTCTAAAAAACCAAGGATATCCACAGAATATTTCATCAGCACATTCACCCATTAAAGTAACAGTTTTTTCTTTTTTAACTTCTTTACAGAAAAGGTATAAAGATGAGTCTACATCTGCCATACCGGGAACATCTCTAGCAATCATTGCAGATTCTAAAGCTTCTGCCAAAGCAGGAGTGTCAAGCATAACAGTATGATGGTTACATTCTACATGTTTTGTCATTAAATCAATGTAATAATTATCAGAATTTGGTTGAAAATCAGATTTAACAAAGTTTTTATCATTATCAACATAATCAACAGAGTAAGTGTCAAGTGGGGATAAACTATGTTCTTTTCTGTAATTAGAGATATAATAAGTCAAAATGCTAGAATCTAAACCTCCTGATAGAAAAGTACATAATGGCATATCTGATTTTAATTGTCTATTAATTGAATCTTCAAGTAAGAATTTTACTTTATCACAAGTGGTATTAAAATCGTCGAAATGATGCTTAGTTTTTAATTCCCAATATTTTTCTATATGAAGTCCATCTTTATTGTAAATTGCAAAATGACCAGGCTTTAATTCTAAAATATCTTTATATACTGTAATTCCAGATGTTGTAGCAGGGCCAATTCCAAATAATTCAGATATTCCTTGTCTATCAATAATTTTTTTGACACCAGGATATTCAAAAATAGCCTTTAATTCTGATGCAAATATAAAACTTTCATTACAAAGAGTATAAAATAAAGGTTTAATTCCAAAATGATCTCTAGCTAAAAATAATTCCTGTGTTTTTGTATTCCAAACAGCAAAAGAGAAAATACCGTTTAAGTGATTAACAACGTCAGACTTATAATGTATATAAGCCTTTAAAAGTATTTCAGTATCACTATAACTATTAAAAGAAAAACCATTATTTGAAAGTTCTTGTTTTAATTCATCAGTATTATAAATTTGACCATTATAAGTTATAACATATTCTCCGAAAGAATAACGTTCAATCATCGGTTGTTTACCACCTTTAGGATCTAACACAATTAATCTTTTATGACCTAAACAAACATATTTGTTAATATATGTACCTTCTTCATCTGGTCCACGATAAGAAAGTTTTTGAAGCATATTATTTAAGACGTTTTTGTAATTTGGAACGTCATTTTTATAATTAACATAACCTACAATTCCACACATAAAATCCTCCTTTATAATTTTATATGTATAAAAATGAAAAGTGTGAAGAAAATGAAAAAGAAATTAATAAGGCAGGAGCACATCTCCTGCCTTTATGTATTGATGAGTAGAAAACTATTCATTCAAACGTAAAACCAAGAAAAATACTTCTGCCGAAACTACTGTTAAATAAAACTATAATAGAAACATAAACTATTTGTTAGCCATTCCGTTTTCAACTTGTTGGATCATTTTCTTAACCATGTTTCCACCTATTTTACCAGCATCTCTTGAAGATAAGTCACCATTGTAACCATCTTTTAAATTAACTCCAACTTCTGAAGCAACTTCGTATTTGAACTTATCTAAAGCGCTCATAGCTTCAGGAACTAATTTTTTATTACTATTAGTATTTGCCATTCCTAATTCACCTCCTGTTAACATTAACAAATTAAAGAAAAAGTGATTTCTTTTTCTAAACTTATGATGCGCAAAAAAATAAAAAATAAACAAAGAAAAATATGGAAATAAAAAATAAAGAAATAAAAGTAAAATATATTGTAAAAAAAAACAAAAAAATATATAATTAGCAAGTAAAAGAAATGAGAAAGGAATAAAAATAATGTATAAATTAATAGCAATTGATTTAGATGGAACAATGTTAAACACTTATGGAGAAGTGACCGATAAAACAAAAAACGACTTAAAAAAAATTATTGATAATGGAACTGAAGTTATTATTGCATCTGGAAGAACAATAGATTCTATAATGGGGATTGCAAATGAAATTGGAATTGAAAATTATATAATTGCAGGAAATGGAGCTGTAATTTATGATATAAAAGAAAATAAAAATATATATGAAAAATATATTCCAAGAAAAAAATTAATGGAAATAATGAATATATGTGAAGAAAACAATATATTTTATACAGTTTATACTAATAAAACAATTCTAACAAAAAAATTAAAATATAATGTTTTATATTATTTCAAAGAAAATCTAAAAAAAGAAGAGTCAAAGAAAACAAGTTTAACAATAGTTGAAGATATGTATGATTATATTAATTTTATGCCAGAAAATGAAAATATACTTAAAATAATGATATGTGATGAAGATGAAATGGTGTTTAATTCTATTATGAGAAAACTAAAAATGATTAAGGAAACAGAAGTGTTAGATGTATCGCATATGTCGAGAAAAGTTATAAAACAAGGTAGTGAAGAGATTGATATAGAATATTTTTATACAGAAGTTTCAATGGAAAATGTAGATAAATGGTATGCAATAGAATATTTAATAGAAAAACTAAATATAAGAAAAGAAGAAATAATAACTATTGGTGACAATATGAACGATAAAATTATGATTGAGAATGCAGGAATGGGAATTGCAATGAAAGGCTGCAATCCAAAAGTGTCAGAAGTTGCTGATTATATTACAGAATATACTAACAATGAAGATGGTGTAGCAAAAGCATTAGAAAATTTAAATATAAAATAAATATTACAAAAATATTACAAAAAAATTAAGTTTTTGTGACAGAATGCAAATCTATTGATTTAAGAACAGAAAAGATGTAAAATTAAAAAGAAAATGAGTATAAAATGAAGATAAAAATGTTTTTAAGGAGGAATTTATTATGGCAGTAAATCCAATGCAAAGAAAATCAAGAAATTCATTATTGATAGGATTAATTATAGGATTGGTTATAGCAGCAGGAGTGGGATTTTTATTATTTAGGCAAATAAATAAATTAAATCAACAAATAGATGAAGAAACAAAAGCAAAAACAATGGTATATGTTTTAAAAGAAGATGTTGTTGCAAACCAAACAATTACAGCTGAAATGTGTAACAGAGTAGCAGTAAGTAATACAGCAGTACCAGCTAACGCTACTGGAGATATAGACACATTATTAAATAATATATCAACATCTGAAGGTGAAGGAGATGCTAAACCTGTTATAGCTGCGGTTGATATGAAAAAAAACACAGTAATAACAACAAATTTAATTAAAAGAACTGATATGACAGATGATGTTAGAAAAGCAGAATATAATATGATTAGCTTACCAGTAGATTTGGTCGCTGGAGAATATGTGGATATAAGATTGATGCTACCAAATAGTCAAGATTTTATAGTATTATCTAAAAAAGCAGTAACTTTCCCAGATGGATTAAATGATACAATTTGGATGAATTTATCAGAAGAAGAAATTTTAATTATGTCTAGTGCAATAGTTGAAGCTTACAAAATTAATGGAGCTAAATTATATGCAATTAAATATGTTGATTCAGGAAGTCAAGGAGCTGCTAAAGCTACTTATGTACCAAGCGGAGAAGTTACTAATTTAATGAATAGTGATGCTAATATTGTAAATAAAGCATCAGAAGCTTTAAAAGCTAGATATTCTGAATCAAATAAAGCGTTAAGAAATGATTACATTAACAGCCAAGTACAAAATGGAACAACAGAAAATGCCGCTACTGGAATACAAGAAAGTATAACAACAACAAAAACAGATAGAAAAACATATCTTGAATCTTTAGGAATGTAATAATCAAAAGAAAGGAATTCTTATGAAAAAAATAGGATTTATAGGTGCATACGATAAAACTGACTTTATAATGTATGTTGCAAAAATATTGAAATTATTAAATAATAGAGTATTAGTTATAGATACAACAATTTTACAAAAATCAAAATACATAGTACCAACTATAAATCCTACTATGTCTTATATAACTGATTTTGAAGATATTGATGTTGCAGTAGGATTTAATGAAATGAAAGAAATAAATAGATTTATAGGACTACATGAGGAAACAAAAGAAGAAGATTGGCCTTATGATTATATTTTAATTGATATTGATAGCAATGCAAATTTGGAAAAATTTGATATTGCGAATGCTGATAAAAAATATTTTGTTACAGGGTTTGATTTATACTCTTTAAGAAAAGGAATTGAGATATTAGAAAATTTAGATAGAACTATGGAAGTAACAAAAGTTCTGTTTGCTTATGATACAACGAAAGAAGATGAAGAATATTTAAATTTCTTATCTTTAGAATGCAAAGTAAAATGGAATGAATATACAATATACTTTCCGATTACAGAAGAAGATGACAAAGTTATTAAAGAAAATCAAAGAGTTGCAAGCCTAAAACATAGAAGATTATCAGCTGGGTACAAAGAAAGTTTGGCTTATATAGTTCAAGACATAGTAGAAGAAAAACATGTAAGTAAAATATTAAGAATAGTAAAGGAATAGGGATAAATATGCCAATAATAAGTTTTTATAATAATTCAAGAAGAGAAGCAGGAAATACTTTGTCAAGCATAGCTCTTGCAACTCAAATGGCTATAGAACATAATATGAAAATTTTACTTCTTTCAACTAGTTTTAAAGATGAAACAATAAAAGAAAGCTTTGTTAATGAAAATAAAACGATAAAAAGACTATTTAAAAATACACAACCTAAAATTAATCAAGGTGGAATTGAAGGACTAGATAGAATAATAAAAAGTAATAAGATGTCTAAAGATATTGTTAAAGACTATACAGAGGTTGTTTTAAAAGACAGATTGGAATTGCTTTTAGGACTTGGTAAAAACCATGAAAAAAGTTATGAAGATATAGAGCAGGATTATGAAAAAATTGTTCTTCTTGCAAATCAATATTATGATATGGTTATAGTGGATATTGATAGAGAACTATCACAAGAAGTTAAAAATGCTATTATAAAACATAGTGACATAGTTATTTTGACTGCTGTTCAAACAGCAAAAGAAATGATGTATTTACAAAATTTCTGCGAAAATAATGAATTAGGAATTAACAATAAAAATTCTATAATATTAATAGGAAAATACAACAAAGATACAAAATATAATGTTAAAAATATTTCAAGAAATATTTTTAGACAAAATAAATTGATAAACACAATACCTTTTAATAGCTTGTTTTTCGAAGCAGTTCAAGAAGCAAATGTTATTGATTTATTTTTAAATTTGATGAAAGTTAAAGATAAAGATGACAATTATGAATTTATACAAGAAATAAAAAGACTTTCAACAGATATTCAAAATAGATTACAGGAGTTACAAATGATGAGATATAATGGATAGGAGGAAAAGAAAATGACGATAACTAATATATTGCTTACATTTGTAGTAATTGCTGTTGCAGTTGTTGCAGTGATGTATTATCTAAAAGCTAAACAAAATGCAGAAGTCGAAAAAGAAGAAGTTGATGATAAAACATATACTTTAGAAATGATGATAGACTTTATAAAAAGAAGATTAGATGAAATAACAAAAATTAACTTATATGATATTGGTTTATCAGAAGAAGAACTACAAAGAAGAAAAAACAAAAAATATGAACTAAAAAAAGCTTTAAAAGGTTGTACATATGGAGACGTTAATGATAAGAAATATGTAAAAGAATTAATATATGATTTATTGTCAAAAGAATATGGGGTTGACGAAATTAACATTTCAAAAGCTATTCCATTTGATATACCTTCACTACTTACAACACAAGATAAATTTGATATATTAATATATACATATAAAAAAGAACTTGGATATGAAGCTTTGACAGAACTTATAAAAAAATACAACTTAGCAGAGCTAAAATATATTCAAGGTGAAACAAAACCTTGTTATGTTATAACAGAAGAAGAAATTAATGAGATATATGAAAAAGAAGGAATTGTCCTTTCTTTTAATGATAAATTAAACATAGTAGTTCAAAGAATATACCAACTATACAAAGGCTACAGTTCAATAGACGAAATAAGAGATATGAATATAGATGGGGTTTCTGGTGGTGTATCAGGACTTCCAGAAAGTTTTATAAGCCAAGTTGCACAAACAGAAAGTGTAGATTACTTAGCACAACTGAAAGAACATAGAGTTCAAAGAGCATGTGATAGTATTTGGATATTCTTCCAAGGTAAATCTATACGTTTAGCGTTTCTTTCATTTGGAACAGAAGCAGAATTAAAGAGGGTTTGTCAAAATATTTATAAATATAATAATCCAGGACAGTTGTCTGATACAAATGGTTATAAGATTAATGAAATGAAAGACGGATCACGTGTCGTTGTTGTTAGACCATCAATGTCAGAAACGTGGGCTTTCTTTGTAAGAAAATTCGACGTAAAAAGAGCAACTCTTGAACAAATAGTTAGATATCCAGGAAAAGAAGACACAATAGCACTTTTAAAATTCTTAGTTAAAGGTGCAAGAATTATATCACTTACTGGTGAGCAAGGTTGTGGTAAAACAACAATGCTTATGGCAATGATAGAAAATATATATGAAACAATGAACTTGCGTATCACAGAAACAGCATTCGAGTTGCACTTAAGAAAAATTTACCCAACAAGAAATATCTTGTCAATGAGGGAAACAGATACAATAGCTGGACAAGAGTGTTTGGACGTACAGAAAAAAACAGATGGTTCTGTTAACATCATCGGTGAGGTTGCAACAGACCCCGTAGCATCTTGGATGATTCAATCAGCACAGGTTGCATCTAAATTTACATTATTTACTCACCACGCTAAAACATTCCCAGATTTGGTAACAGCACTAAGAAACTCAATGCTTAGAGCAGGAGTATTTAAAAACGAAAAAACAGCAGAAGAACAAGTTGTACAAGTATTAAATTTTGATATACATTTAGTTAAAGATTACAAAGGTAATCGTTATATAGAAAGAATTACAGAATGTATACCAGTTGAAAACAAAAATGAATATACTTTTGACCACAGAAACGAAAAAACATTAGAAGGAAAATTTGATAAATTTTTTGATAATGCCACATATTATTTTATGAAAACGACAGATAAACAGTTATATGAATATAGAAACATATTAGAATATGTTGATGGAGAATATATAATAACAAATAAAATCTCTGATAACAACATAAAAGAAATGAGACTTAATATGACTGATGGAGATGCAGAAGAATTTGATGCATTTGTAGAAAGAAATTGGGGAAAAGAAAGTGTATATAGACTTCCAGATTATAAAGAAAAAGTATCTGTAGCACCAACTGCTACTAAAAAAAGAGGAAGAAAACCAAAACAAATATAAAGGCTAAAAAGGAGGTGCAAAATGTCAACAGATATTCTTAAATATATGATTTTTGCAGTATTAGGTTTATTTGCAGTTATCGTTGTTGCTTATATAATATTAGCAAAAAGGATGAATAAATCTGAATACAAAAAAATACAAAAATTAAAAAGAGGAACAACAGTAAGTGGTATTTCAACAGATGTATTATATCAAAAATTATATCTTACATATTCAAAAATACCATATATAAAAACATATATACATAAACTAAGAAGAAGACTAGAAATTTTAAATGTAAATGATGAATATGCAATAAGGAGAGATTCTGCCAAGATTTTAACTAAAGTATTACTTATGGTAATTCCAATAATTACTTTATCAGTAATAGTTACTCATAATAACTATTTATTAATGTCTATTATATTAATATTTGAACTTTTCTCTATGGATTCTTTTGTGGATTCAAGAGTAGATGCAATGGATAATAATTTGCTTAAAGAGCAGTTAGATTTTTTCGCTGAAATAAGACATGCTTACCATGAATTTAACATGGTAGAAGAGGCAATATATCAAATTTCACAGGATGATGAAAAAAGTATTTCTAAACAAGGTGAAAAAATATATGAAGTTTTAATATCTAATGACCCTGAGACAGAACTTGAAAAATATTATGATATTGCACCTAATAGTTATTTGAAGGAATTTGCAGGACTTTCTTATTTAACAAAAGAATTTGGAGATAGAAAAGTAGATAAATCTTCTTTATATTTAAAAAATGTAAGTAATATAACAGAGGAAATGCAAATTGAGATTTTGAAAAGAGATAATTTAGATTATACATTTCAAAGTTTATCAGTAATATCAATATTGCCAGTTTTACTATTAGAACCATTAAAAAATTGGTGTGTAAGTAATTTCTCTTTTACACAGAGTTTTTACAATGGAAAGGCAGGAATGCTTGTACAAATACTAGTTATAGTTTTAACAGTAGTTTGCTATCTATTAATTAGGAAAGTAAAGAATAATGGATCTACAGATAGAGAAGCTGTAAATATGGAAAATCCATGGCAATCTAAATTATACAAAAATCCAATCATAAAAAAAGTTGTAGATATGTTCCTTCCAAAAAAAGGAACTATGGAATATAAGAAAACACAGAAAATGCTTAAGGATTCGGCATCAAAACTAAAAATAGAATGGCTATACATTAATAGGCTTGTTATTGCTATAGTTGTATTTATAATATCATTATTTCTATGCAATCAATTGCATAAAGTAGCTATAAATTGGGTTTATACAGAGCCGACAACAGATTATGATATGCTTAGTGGTTTATCAGCGTCTGAGGAAAAGAAAGCGATGGCACTTACTGAAAGTGACAATAAGTTTTTAGAGATGTTCAGAGGAAAAAATAAAACTACAGTTGAAGATATCAAAGAAGCCATGAAAAAGACCGATGAATATGCAACTGCTAACGATGAAGATTTAAAAACTGCATCAGAAAGAGTATACAAAAAGCTGCAAACTGTTAATTCAGAATATTTAAAATGGGTAGAATGGGTTTTATCTATTGTATTTATGATATTAGGATATATGTTCCCGGTATTAATGCTTAAATTCCAATATAAGATGAGATTAATGGAAATGGAAGATGAAGTAATGCAATTCCAAACTATTATATTAATGCTTATGAGAATTGAGAGAGTTAATGTTGAAATTATATTAGAGTGGCTAGAAAGATATTCTAATATATTTAGAGAACCAATTTCTAGATGTGTTAATAACTATGAAGCTGGACCTTGGGAAGCTTTAGAAGAGCTTAGAAAAGAAGTATCATATCCTTTGTTTGCAACTATTATTGAGAGTTTACAAGCTGCAGTTGAGAAGATACCAATAGTAGAAGCTTTTGATGAGCTTGATTCAGAAAGAGATTATTATGAAGATAAACGTAAGGCAACGAATGAAAGATTGATAAAGAAAAAAGGTATGATAGGAAAAATTATAGGTTTTGCACCTATGGTAGTAATGTTTGTTGGATATTTAATTGTACCACTAGTATCAATTGGATTAAAGAGTATGCAAACATCAATGAATGGAATAAGCTAGAAAGAGAGGTAAGAATATATGGAAAATGCATCTAAAGCTTTATTAATAGCAGGAGGAATGCTAATGGTAATGCTTGTTATAGGATTAGTACTATATGTTAGACAGAATTATTCAGATTATTATGCCTCTCAAGAAGAATTTAAAAATATAGAAAATGTAACACAATTTAATAAACAATTTACAAGTTACGAAAGAAATGATGTTAAAGGAAATGAATTAATTTCATTAATCAATAAGATTATTGATTATAATGATAGAATGTCAGATAAAGCAGGGAATAATTCTCAAGGCACTCCAATTGAAATGGAAATTGTTATGGGGTCTAATATAGGAAATCTTTCATATAATAATAATCCTAAACTATTCACAGCAAATGTAATATATAAATTTAGTACAGATAACGATTATACTAAATATGATATAAAAACAAAAATAATAGATTCAATTAAATCAACAATTGAAAGTGTTGGAACAGAAGATGAATTAAATAAAATTGCAAAAGATATAAAAGGTATTTTTGATATTGAACCTGATACTAAAGAAAAACAAAAGGGTGTAACAATAGAACAAAAAAAGCAAGAAGCTATAAGAAAATATAATTCTTATATTAAAGATACAAGTAAACATGTAAGCGATTATAATGCTTTATTACATAAAGAAGACTTAGTATACAAGTATTATGAATATATACAGTTCAAAAAGGGAATTTTTAAATGTACAGGAGTTGACTATGATATAGATTCAGGAAGGGTAAAAAAGATAAAATTTGAATTTACAGGAAAAATTCAATAAAATGGAGGAATAGAATGGAAAATGCTGCTAAGGCATTGTTAATAGCAGGTGGAGTTTTAATTACAATTATTGTTGTTTCTATAGGAGCATATTTAATGAAAAATATGGGAGAACAGACAGCCAAGTTTTACGAAATAATGGAAAGATCAGAAGCAATGAAATATAACGAACAATTTCTTAAATATGAGGGAAAAGATCTTAATATGCAGGACGTTATTTCAATAATGAATTTAGCAAGAGATAACAATGAGAAGAATCAATTAAAGTCAAGCGATAGAGATTATATAAAAGTAACTGGAAGTTTTGATGATTTAGCCGGAAATACGATAATGCTAGAAAACGTATTAAAATCCAATAACTATGAAAATCATACAAAAGAATTAATTAAAATATATACGTCAAATGGATGGGCAGAGGTAAGAGAAGAACCGTCTGTTAGTCAAGAAAATTGGAAAATGAAAGTTTATTTTACTTGCAAAATAAGTACATCGAAGGAAACTTTACTAGTAAATGAAGTCAAAGTAACTCAACATAATAATTTATAAAAAATATTGACAATAAAAGATAAAATGTTATAATAACAATATAAAATTAGAAAAGGATTAATATGAAAAAAAATATAACCAAAATACTTGTTATTATGCTAATTGTATTAGCAATAATAATTGGAAAATATATGAATTATAAAATTAAGCTAAATGAACTTAAAAAAAGCAATTTAGAATATGAAAGTTATTATCAAAAAGAAATTTATGGAACAGAAATTGCGACAGTTGTTAACAAAGCTATAAATCAAAACGAAAAAAATGAAGTTCCAAAAGATGAAAATGGTAAATATATACAAAATAATGTAAACTCTATAAAGGTTGAAGTTCATATAACGGATAATGAAACATTGTACGATATGGAAACTTTATATAGTGGAACGATGACAACATTTGTTCAATATTATAATTCAATTAAGTTTAAATGTACTACATTGACATATAATGATGAAGGACGAGTTAATTATATGTATTTTGAACAAATATCTGAATAACAAAAGATTTTAATATTATAAATATGAATATCCATAAATTTATATTTATAGAAAAATATATAAGAAAAATAAAAATTAAAGGAGGAAAATATTATGGAAAACGCTTCAAAAGCACTTATTATTGCAGGAGCAATCCTACTTGCAATAGTAATTATATCATTAGGATTAGTTGTAGTAAATAATGTAAGAGACAACATTAATGGAGCAAATATGAATCAACAAGAGGTGGAAACTTTTAATGACAAATTTACAGTATATGGAGGAGATAAAGTTAGTGGAACAAAAGTAAAAGCTTTAATAAATGTAATTTCTTCTAATAATGCAGCTCAAGATGCTTCAGGTAAAGAATTTAGTGAATGTACATATGTAAATGTTGATGCTTCAGGTGCAACTGTTGCTACAGGAGATGATTCTGTTGAAATAACAGCAGTAAATGCAACAGGAATTAAATATCCAACATTCTCTACAAGCAAATATTTTAAAGTTGAATTTGAATATAACAAAGGAATTGTTTCTAAAGTTATAATATCAAATGTATAGGTGATAAGAGTATGGAAAATGCTTCAAAAGCACTTATTATTGCAGGCTCTATTTTAATTACATTAGTTGTAATTTCATTAGGAATTGTTGTATTTAATAATTTTAGAGATAGTTCTGAAAAAAACTCTAGCTTGACAGCTGAGGAAGTATCTAACTTTAATAATCAGTTTATAAAGTATTCAGGAGAAAATGTTGC
Organism: uncultured Clostridia bacterium; assembly: GCA_934178475.1. Lineage (GTDB taxonomy): Bacteria > Bacillota > Clostridia > TANB77 > CAG-508 > CAG-269. The sequence goes on along the minus strand of CAKPQH010000008.1, from coordinate 28,043 downwards.
AGGTTCTCAAGTGAATGATTTAATACAAAAAGTTATTTCAGTGAATATAGCATCTAAAAATGAAGGACGAGCTATTGGTGATAGATATGTTAAAATTGTATTTACTAGCATATCAGGAGGTAGTCAAACAATAGAAGGTGACACATCTAGTGGATATAAATGCCAAGATTCATCAAAATTAAATAAAGTAAAATCAAATCAAATGTATAATGTTGAATTAAAATACACAAAAGGTGTGGTTACAGAAATAAATGTAACACCTTAATTAAACAATTAGAGAAAGTGGTGATATACAATGGAGAATGCAGTTGATGCATTATATATAGCAGGAGCAATATTATTGTTATTAGTTGCACTTACAGTTGGTATATCATCATTTTCTACTCAAATTGCACAAATAGATCAAATTGTTGAGAATGATGAGAGAATTGATTTAGCAACAGATGAATCTGGAAGTTTAGTAAACTATATAACATATAGTTCAGAAGTTAGAGAAGTTGGGGTAGAAACCATAGTTAATACTTTGTATAGGTCATTTAAAGAAAATTATACAGTATATATAAAGCTTAAAGATTATTCTGGATTAATAAATACAGATAAAGAGCAAAATAAAAATATAAAACAAACTGCCCAAAAAGATCAAAAATATAAAGGAACCAATATAATTGATAAAGGAAATACAATACTAGTTTTTAAGATAACAACTGAATATAATTTGCAAAATGCAAAAGAAAGAATGAATTCAATATTAGCTAATGCTGAAAAAAAAGAAAAAGACGGAAAAGTTCTCTATGATAATAGAGAAAATGGAATGAATTTATATAATGTTATAAAGGACAGGAATTTTACAGAATATATAGGAGAGCTTTATCAAAATGATGTATGTTCAAAAGATGATAAAGATAATGAGTCAGAGGAACATAAAAAAATTTCAGATGCAAACAAAACAAGAACGAGGATTATAACTTATATTGAAAAATAAAAATACAAAGTAAGAATTGGAGGAAAGAAAAAATGGGAGATTCAGCAATGACAATAGCTGCAATATTTATAGCAGCAATATTAATGTTTGTTTTTCCACTTATGACAATGGCTGATAAAAATGATGATGTTGCACAATTATCAGCACAAAAGGCAACAACGGAATTTGTAAATACGGTAAGGAATACAGGTAAGCTAACACAAGATGGATATGATAACTTAGTAGAAGCTTTAGCTGCTACAGGAAATTCTTATGATGTAGAGATGTCAATACAACATTCAGATGTAAATCCAGCAAAAAAAGCGACACATGGTAAGCAAACAATTGGAGATAACGTATATTATACTGATTATACAACACAGATATTAGATAACTTAGCTTCTTCTGAAAAAAAATATATACCATTAAAAGAGGGAGATATAATTTCGGTAAAGGTTCAAAATACTAATACAACAATTGCCACACAACTTAGAAATTTTATATATAAGGTTACAGGAAATGGCGACAAAACTATAACTGCATCAGAATCTGGAATGGTAACTACAACAGGAAATTAAAATTATATAATAAAGAGGCTTGTAATTAAAAGTGATTACATGCTTTTTTTATAGAAAGGGAAGTATATGAAAATCCAACATCTAGCAGTAGTGTTTATATTAATTATTTTACCAATATCAATAATATTTTCAAGTTATGTAGAAAATCAGATTGAAACTATAAATATGGAAAGTCAATATGATACTACACTGCTAAATTGTACATATGATGCGATAAAAGCATATCAATTAAACACAATAAATAATACAGAGTCAGATGTTACAAATTCGAAAATAGCAGATATAGAGGCTTCAGTTAATACATTTAAAAATTCTTTGGTAACGTCTTTTGGATATTCAGGATATGATGTATCGGTAATGGATGAATATTTACCAGCAATTGTTTATACACTTTATGATGGATATTATATTTATTCTCCATTTGAAAATATATTAACTGAAACTTCTGTGTATAAAGACAAGACATATGAAGATAATATGAATATAAAAGGATTAAAAACATATGTATATTATAGTTGCAGATTTAAAAAAGGGACAGACAGTGATTTTGTAATAACATTCACACTAGATAATAGTATTACAATACAAGGAATTGTAAAAGGAAACTATGTTAATGAATCAGGGTATTTAGTAGATGGAATAACTAAAGGTGCTAATGATAGTTATACATATGATGGTGTGACATTCGTAAATCAACCGGATAATTCAGGAAATGACTGTATAGTAGGAACCGAAAAATTAGAAGAATTTGTAAAAGATAAAATGTATAAATATGTAAAGCTAAATGGAACAAAATATTATTTGGATGAAGAAAACGAAGAAATTTTTAGTATACGAGATGGAGCATTTGGAGTGCAAATGTCAGAAAAAATAAATAAAGATGAATATTCATTATATAAAGGCTTAATCGAAAAAAATAATTCAGCATATAATTATTATAAGCAAGCATATGAATTTACAAATAAAGTAAGAATACTATTAAATGACTTAAATTCTGCAGATGCAGTAGAGTCAGATGTAAGCACAGTTGGTGGATATAAATCGTTGGAAAGTTATTTTGGAAACTATATTATATTTGGAAATGCATATTATGGAGATGCAACCAAACAAACATTGATACAGAGCGAAAATTCTAATTTTAATCAAATGAGAAGAGCAGTAATAAGATATACGATAGAAACTAATTTAAAGACAGCAATTGCTGGATTTTCAGCTTATTCAAATGCATCAACTAATTTTATTATGCCTAAAATATCTGAAAAAGATTGGGAAATCATTCAAAATAATGTTACTACAATAAGCTTTTTACAAGGACTTAAAATAAAAAGTAAGACGTATAATGGATATGCGGTTGTGCCAAATACTTTAACAAAAGAATATGTTGATGAAGAATCAATATATATGGAATATGGAGAACAATATTTTAAATCTAATGATGATAAAATAATAAATGAGTCTATAGGAAAGTCATCAGGATATTTAAATATTGACTATGAAAGAAAATATTTAAACCCTATTTATTATTACTCGAGAGTATATATTTCAGGTAGTAAATATGAACCATTTTTGGGATCATATACAAGCATAATAGGAAATTCTAGAGTTAATTCTACACAAGATATGTATGATTATATGAAAAGCAAAGCTGGAACTAAATTAAAAGTGACATATTATACCGCTTTAGGAAGAGAAAGAGAATCAAGTTTTAAGATATACAATGATGAGTTAATGACACAGGCAGCTTTATTATTTGATGGAAATGGAAGTACAAATGGAAAGCCACCGGATTATGTTTTAATGAAAAAAAATACAAATTATACTATACCAAATATTTCAAAAACACCAACAAATACAAACGATAATCAACAAGATGAAATGGGATTATGGGATGAGGAGACTGTTTCTTGGAAAGAATTTGTTGGCTGGAATACAAAACCTGATGGGTCTGGAACAGATGTGGATAATGGTGGAACTTTGAATGTTAAAAAAAGCACAACATTATATGCTCAGTGGAAAGATGCAAAATATTACATTATCTATGATTTTAATATTGATGCAGGTGACAAACTATATAATAATAGTGTTGCAACAGGAAATGAAATCAATAATAATCAGAAGTTTATTTATGATGTAGGAACATATGCAACGGTATACTCTAATAAGACATTGAGAGTAAATTCTACTGGAAAAAAATGGATTCTGGATGGTTGGGAAGCGGTAATTGATGGAACAACTAAAAAGTATGAATTAAATTCAGAATATAGGGAATCTAAAAAAATAACAATGAAAGCTATTTGGAGAGAAAAAAATGTAAAACTATCTAAAAATGATATAGTGAATGTTAATATTTATTGGACATCTAGTTGTGATATTGATACTCATACAAATACAGATACAGGAATTCATATATTCTATAGTAATAAACAAGCAAGATACAATGGAGATTTGCTATTTGATTTGGATAGAGATGATACAAGAGGAGGAACTGGAGAAAATACAAAAATGTATTTAGAGAATATTTCAAAAACGAATATAAAAAAAATAGAGACAAGAGCACAGATATATAGCGGTGTTACAAATTTAAATTTAGTTTCAAATTTAAAAGTAATTATAACAAATGAATCAAATGGAGAAAAACTATTTGAATATGATTTGACACAAGTATCAGGAACTAGTGCTTTAGCAGGAATAATAACGAAGAATACGAATACCACAAGTGATGATGACTATTGGATTTTTGAAGGTGGAGATTAATTGAATTTTTGAATAAAACCTTCCAATTTAGCATATAATTAGTAAAAAGGAGTATGCTATGTTGGAAGGTGAATATATAAAAGAAAATACTGTGAAAGATAAGTCAGAAAAAGAAAAGAAATTTGAACTTATTGAAAATATAATAAAAACAAGAAAAGCATTAAATGAAGCGCATAACAATTTTGAGTTTGCAGAAGATGATTTGATAGATTATTATTCATATCAAATAAAAGCTAATCAATCTAAATTAGATTATTTAATAAGAATAGCTAAAAGAAGTAATTTAAGTTTAGAAACAATAAATAATATATTTATTGAGTTTAACTTCGATAAAAATAAAGCAGTATAAATATGAGTTTGAGGTAGTTTTTTCTGCCTCTTTTTGTTTATTTATATGTAATAAAATTGTAATAAAACTGTAAAGAAAAATTAATCTTTTTTCTAATAAAAATGATTGAAGAAACAAGTGGAATATAGTATTATATAAATAAGAGTATTTTTATTAGTTTGGAAGGATAAAGTATTATGAAGAAAAAGATAATAGGAGTTTTAATATTACTAATTTATATATTAAGTATAGCCAATATATCAAATGCAGCAGATCTAAAAGCAACTGTAGATATAAGAGCTGATAAAACAGAAGTAGATGCTGGAGAAGAGATTACATTTACAATAAAGGTTAAAGATGTAGCAAATGCAATGGATGATCAGGTATCTGCAATGGAAGGAATAATAACATACAATAATACATTTTTTGAAACAGTAAATTCTGATGATTGTACTGGAATAGTAATAAATAGTGATAATGGATCTTTTAACGCTGGAATATCGGTAAAAACAGAAAAAGATATTGGAACAATAAAATTAAAAGTAAAATCTAATCCAACAGGTGCAGGAACAGTAACATTTAGTGGATTAAAAGTAAGCGATGGAGATAATACAGTAGAAACAGCTGAAAAAAGTTTTACAATAACAAAAAAAGGTGAAACACCAACTCCAACAGTAAAAACATTATCAGGAATAGAGATAACAACTAAACCAAGTAAAACTAGTTATACAGAAGGAGAAAGCTTTAATAAATCTGGAATGGTAGTAACAGCTAAATATAGTGATGGAAGTAGTGCTGCAGTAACTGGATATACATGTACTCCAAGTGGTGCTTTAAAAACAACAGATACAAAAATAATTATTAGTTATACAGAGGGAGGAGTAACTAAAACAGCTGAACAAGAAATAACAGTAAAATCAGGAAACAGCAATAATAACAATAACAACAACAATAATAATAATAATAGTAATAATAATAATAATAATGGAAGTAACAACAATAAAACAAATCAATCAGGAAAAGAAAATCCAAATACATCAACAAAAATATTACCAAAAACAGGATTAGGAATTGGAATGACTATATTGGGAACAGTAATATTAATATCAGGAGTATGTGGATATATAAAATATAAAAAATATAAAGGAATATAATTTAATATGGGGACAGTCCTTTTTTGAAAATATTTTCAAAAAAGGACTGTCCCCATATTTAAAAATTTATAAAAAGTATTGCATTATATATATAATATTTGTTATAATATCAAAAGTGTGAAAAAAGAAATGAGGAAAATAGTAATGAAAAATAATAAAAAAAGAGCTAATTTAATAACTTTTACAAAAGCTTTTTTAGCAATTTTTTCATTATTTATATTTGTATTATAGTTTAAATAAGGATATTCTCCTTATTTTTTTTTGAGCAGAAATAGAGAAAGGATGGAGAAAATGGAACAAGCTAATAAAAAAATAGTATTAGAAGATGGAGAAGAATATTTAGGGTATGGATTTGGAGCGGATAAGGAAAGTATATGTGAAATAGTATTTAATACTTCTATGGTAGGATATCAAGAAATAGTATCAGACCCATCATATACATATCAAATGGTAGTTATGACATATCCATTAATAGGAAATTATGGAATAACAGATGACGATTATGAAACAATGAAACCTAGTATCGGAGGATTAATAGTAAGAGAATATAACGATATGCCAAGTAATTTTAGATACACAAAGACTTTATCTGAATATCTAGAAGAAAATAATATACCTGGAATATATGGAGTAGATACAAGAAAACTTACAAGAAGTATAAGAGACAAAGGAAGTAGGAAAGTAATAATAACAGATATAAATACAAGTAAAGAAGAGGCTTTAGATAAATTAAAAAACTTTGAAATACCAAAAGATGCAGTATCAAAAGTAAGTTGTAAGAAAAAATGGTATTCCAGAACAGCAAATGCTAAATATAATGTTGTGGCAGTAGATTGTGGAATTAAATTAAATATTATAAGAAGTTTAAATAAAAGAGGATGCAATGTAACAGTAGTTCCTTATAATACGCTAGCTGAAAAAATAATAAGTTTAAAACCTGATGGGATATTTTTATCAAATGGACCTGGAGATCCAGAAAATGTACCTGAAGTAATAAATTTAGTAAAAGAATTGAAAGGGAAATATCCTATTTTTGGAATATGCTTAGGACATCAAATGATAAGTTTAGCTTATGGTGCTAAGACATATAAAATGAAGTTTGGACATAGAGGCGGAAATCATCCAGTTAAAAATTTAGAAACAGACAAAATAGAAATAACAAGTCAAAATCATAGTTTTGCTGTAGATGAAAAATCTTTAAAAGGAACAAAACTTACAGCAACACATATAAATATTTTAGATAATACAATAGAAGGTGTAGAAAATAAGAAAGATAGAGTATTTAGCGTACAATACCATCCGGAAAGTGCACCAGGACCACAAGACAGTAGTTATTTATTCGATAAATTTATAGAACTTATAAAATAATTAAATATTAAATAAATTAAGGAGAGATAATAATTATGCCAAAAAGAGAAGATATAAAAACAGTTTTAGTAATAGGTTCAGGACCAATAGTAATACGGACAAGCAGCAGAATTTGATTATGCAGGAACACAAGCTTGTTTAGCATTAAAAGAAGAAGGATATAAAGTGATTCTTGTTAATTCAAATCCAGCAACAATAATGACAGATGTAACTATTGCAGATAAAGTATATATGGAACCATTAACATTAGAATATGTTGCAAAAATAATAAGATATGAAAGACCTGATGCGATACTTCCAGGAATTGGAGGACAAACAGGACTTAATTTAGCAATGCAATTGTATAAAAAAGGAGTTTTGCAAGAATGCCAAGTAGAACTTTTAGGAACAAAAGCAGAAGCAATTGAACAGGCAGAAGATAGAGAAAAATTTAAAGAGTTGTGTGAAAGACTAGGAGAACCTATTCTAGAATCAATAATAGCACATACAATTGAAGATGGAATAAAAGCAGCAGAAAAAATAGGATATCCAGTAGTATTAAGACCAGCATTTACATTAGGAGGAACAGGTGGAGGATTTGCAGATGATGAAGAAGAATTAAAAACTATAATGAAAAATGCTTTAAAATTATCACCTGTGCATCAAGTATTAGTAGAAAAAAGCATAAAAGGATTTAAAGAAATAGAATATGAAGTAATAAGAGATGGTAATGATACTGCAATAACAGTATGTAATATGGAAAACTTTGATCCAGTAGGAATACATACAGGAGATTCAATAGTAGTTGCTCCAAGCCAAACACTAACAAATAAAGAATATCATTTATTAAGAGATAGTGCACTTAAAATAATAAGAGCATTAAAAATAGAGGGAGGATGCAATGTTCAGTTTGCATTAGACCCAAATTCATTTAAATATTACATAATAGAAGTTAATCCAAGAGTATCTCGTTCATCAGCATTAGCTTCAAAAGCTAGTGGATATCCAATAGCAAGAGTTTCTGCTAAAATCGCTGTAGGTATGAGATTAGATGAAATAAAACTTGCCAATACACCAGCAAGTTTTGAACCAGCATTAGATTATGTTGTTTGTAAGATAGCTAGATTTCCATTTGATAAATTTGTATTAGCGTCAAATAAATTAAGTACACAAATGAAAGCAACAGGAGAAGTAATGAGTGTTGGAAGAACTTTTGAAGAAAGTTTACTTAAAGCAGTAAGATCATTAGAAATAGGTGTTTGTCATATATATATGAATAAATTTGATGATATGGACACAGAAGAAATAATGGAATATATAAAAGATGGTAGAGATGACAGAATATATGCTATAGCAGAATTAATAAGAAGAAAAATTGATTTAGGATTAATATATGATATAACCAAAATAGATATGTTCTTTTTAGAAAAAATAAAGAATATAGTAAAACTTGAAAATATAATTAAAGAAAATGTAAATGATATTGAAATACTTAAACAAGCTAAAAAAATGGGATTCTCAGATAAATATATAGGTATGCTTTGGGATAAAACGGAAGAAGATATATATTGTATTAGAAAGAAAAATGATATATATCCTGTGTATAAAATGATAGATACATGTAGTAGCGAATTTGAAAGTTACGTTCCATATTTTTATTCTACATATGAAGAGGAAAATGAGTCAATAGTAAGTGATAAGAAAAAAATAATAGTATTAGGTGCAGGCCCAATAAGAATAGGACAAGGAGTAGAGTTTGACTATTCAACAGTACATAGCGTTAAAACAATAAAAGAAGCGGGATATGAAGCTATTATTATAAATAATAATCCTGAAACAGTTTCAACAGATTATACAACAAGTGATAAGTTATATTTTGAACCATTAACAGTAGAAGATGTAATGAATATAATTGATTTAGAAAAACCAGAAGGAATTATTGCATCTCTTGGAGGACAAACGGCTATAAATTTAGCCGAACCACTTTCAAAATTGGGAGTAAAAATAATTGGTACAGATGTAAAAGCAATAGAAAGAGCAGAAAACAGAGATTCATTTGAAAAGGTTATGTTGGAATTAAACTTAAGGCAACCAAAAGGACAAGCAGTAACTAATATAAAAGATGGAATTAAAGTTGCAGAAGAAATTGGATATCCTGTACTTGTAAGACCTAGCTATGTTTTAGGCGGAAGAGCTATGCAAATAGTTTCTAATAAAAAAGCATTAGAAAAATATTTAAAGACAGCAGTAGAAGTAAACACAAAACAACCAGTATTAGTTGATAAATATATAACAGGAAAAGAACTAGAAGTAGATGCTGTTTGTGATGGAAAAGATGTATTTATAGCAGGAATAATGGAACATGTTGAAAAAACAGGAGTGCATTCAGGAGACAGTATAAGTGTATATCCAACATTTAGTGTAAGCCAAAAAGCTAAAGAACAAATAATTGATTATACAGTAAAATTAGGATTAGGAATTGGAATTGTTGGATTATATAATATTCAATTTATTGTAGATAAAGAAGAAAAAGTATACGTAATAGAAGTAAATCCAAGGTCATCAAGAACAGTACCTTTTATATCAAAAGCAACAGGATATTCTTTAGCAGATATAGGAACACTTGTTATGATTGGAAAATCTTTAAAGGAACAAGGAATAAATGAAGTATATCCTAAAGAAAAGGAAAAATGGTATGTAAAAGCACCAGCATTTTCATTTGCTAAATTAAATGGTATGGATACATATTTATCACCAGAAATGAAATCAACAGGAGAAGCTATTGGATATGATACTAAGATTACTAGAGCTTTGTATAAGGCGCTTCAATCATCAGGAATAAAATTATCTAATTATGGTACAATTTTCGTATCAATTTCAAATAAAGATAAAGAAGAAGCATTACCTCTTATAAGAAGATTTTACAATTTAGGATTTAATATAGAGGCAACACAAGGAACAGCTGAATTTTTAAAGGAACATGGTATACGAACAAGAATAAAGAAGAAAATAAGTGAAGGAAGCGAAGAAATTTTAGATTCAATAAGAAAAGGATATGTAAGTTATGTAATAAGCACAAGAGATGTAGATTCAATTGATCAAGAATCAGATGGAAGTAAAATAAGAAGTTGTGCAGTACAAAACAATATAGCAATGTTTACAGCACTAGATACAGTTAGAGTATTATTAGATGTATTAGAAGAAATTACTCTTTGTATATCAACAATAGATGAATAGAAGGAGAAAAATATGAAAAGTTTAATAGATATAAAGGATTTATCTATAGAAGAAATTGATGAATTAATTAATATAGCACAGGATATTATGAAAAATAAAGGAATGTATTCAGAAAAATGTAAAAATAAAATATTGGCAACTTTGTTTTTTGAACCAAGTACAAGAACAAGACTTAGTTTTGAATCAGCAATGTTAGGATTAGGTGGAAAGGTTATAGGATTTTCTGAACAAGCGAGTAGTTCTACATCAAAAGGTGAGACACTATCAGATACAATTAGAGTAGTAAGCTGTTACTCAGATATAATTGCTATGAGGCATCCAAAAGAAGGCGCACCTATTGTAGCAACAGAAGTTTCAACAGTACCTATTATAAATGCAGGAGATGGAGGACATTGTCATCCTACTCAAACATTAACAGATTTGCTTACAATAAAAAAAGAAAAGGGAAAACTATCTGATTTAACTATTGGATTATGTGGAGATTTAAAATTTGGTAGGACAGTACATTCTCTTATTTCAGCAATGTCAAGATATAAAAATATAAATTTTGTATTAATTTCACCAAAAGAATTAGAAATTCCTGAATATATAAAGAAAGAAGTTTTAGATAAAAATAATATTAAATGGTGTGAAACACAAGATATGGAAAAATATATTGATAAACTTGATATTTTATATATGACAAGAGTTCAAAAAGAAAGATTTGAAAGTGAAGAAGAATATAAAAGGTTAAAGGATTGTTATATTTTAAATAAAGAAAAATTAAAAAATGCTAAAAATGATTTGTGTATTATGCATCCATTACCAAGAGTTAATGAAATAGCAAAAGAAGTAGATTTTGATTCAAGGGCATGTTATTTTAAACAAGTAGAATATGGAAGATATATAAGAATGGCTTTAATTTTAAAACTGTTAGAGCTTAAATATGAAAATAATGAAGTTAAAAAAGAGAAAACGCAAGTATTAGTTAATAAAATGAAATGTAAAAATCCAAGATGTATTACACATACAGAAAGAAATATTAATCATGTTTTTGAGATGAAAGATAATAACATATATAGATGTAAATATTGTGAAACTCAAGCAGAAATACAAAAATAAAACGGAAATAGTTAGATACATATAAGATTTTTTCTAAAACCGTTGACAAATCAAAAAAAATAATGTATAATAAAATCTGTTACAAGAAGAAGGTTCCACTTCTCACCTTAACTATTTAGGAAAAGGTTAGAATTTAATAATAAAAATAATATTATTAATTGTGGGATAAAATTGACTTGTAACAGAGTCAATTTTTTAATTTTGGAGGTGTTTTTTATAAAACAAGAATTACCAATTAATGGTCAAATAAGAGCTAAAGAAGTAAAATTAATAGGAGAAGATTCAGAACAATTAGGTGTTGTTTCTTTAAGAGAAGCTTTAGATAAAGCTGAAGAGTTAAATTTAGATTTAGTATTAGTAGCACCAGGTGCTATGCCACCAGTTTGCAAGATTATGAACTATGGTAAATATAAATTTGAACAAGCTAAGAAAGAGAAAGAAGCTAAAAAGAAACAAAAAACATTAGAAGTAAAAGAAATTAGAATTACTCCTAATATTGAGGAACATGACTTTGGATTTAAATGTAAAAATGCAAGAAAATTCATTGAAGATGGAAATAAATTGAAAATTACAGTTAGATTTAGAGGAAGAGAAGTTAATAATTCTAAAATGGGAGAAAATGTACTAAATAAATTTATTGAACAATTATCAGATATAGCAGTAGTAGAAAGAAGTCCTAAATTAGAAGGAAGAAATATGTTTATTATGCTAGCAAAGAAAGCTTAATATATACAAAATAAAATTTGAAAGGAGTTTTAATTATGCCTAAAATGAAAACAAATAAAGCTGCTAAAAAAAGATATTCATTAACAGCTAAAGGTAAAGTTAAAAGAACAACAGCTAATAGAAGACACTTATTAGCAAATAAAACAAAAAGACAAAAAATGACAGCAAGACATGGAGCTTATGCTGACAAGACATGTGAAAATACAATAAAGAAGTTATTACCATATGGTAACTAATATCGGAAGGAGTGAAATTTAAATGGCAAGAGTAAAAACAGCTAAAATAACAAGAGCAAGACATAAAAAAGTTTTAAAACAAGCAAAAGGATATTATGGAGCAAAACATTATAGATTTAGAAATGCTAATCAAGCAGTATTAAAATCTTTAGCATATAGTTATGTTGGAAGAAAAGATAGAAAAAGTAATTTCAGAAAATTATGGATAGCAAGAATAAATGCTGCTGCAAGAATGAATGGAATTACATACAGCAAATTAATAGCAGGTCTAAAAAAAGCTAATGTTAACATAAATAGAAAAATGCTTGCAGAAATGGCAGTAAATGATGCAAAAGCATTTGCTGAAGTTGCAGAAATAGTTAAAAAAGCATAAATAAAACTAGAATCTTATAAGAGTAATTGAAAAGTTACTTTTATAAGATTTTTTGCTTTGAGTGTAGATATTTGTATTTTGGTGTCGAACGATTTTTCTTGACAAAACAAAAAATGTTGTTATAATTGATATTGAATTTATAAATCACAAACAACTTTGGCAAGACATAAATATTTTATTTAGTTATCTTTATATTTTATATAAAGTATTTCAAAAGAATTTTGGTACCATATTAAATTCTAAAAGATTCAAAAATTAAAAAAGTTAATATAGAAAAGGAGGAGCTTTGTGCGAAAAATAATAAAAAATATATGTGTAATATTATTGTTAGTATTACTTTTATTAAGCATGAATAGTAATATTATATATGCAAGCAGTCAAATAACAGAAGCGAGTTTGGTAAAAATAGGAGATGCAGAATATCATTTAAAACATTATAATTCTAACAAAGGCATTTATACTTATGTTAAGGTATCAATTGTTGGATATTATAATGAAGGCAAATTTTATCCAGCATATTGCATTGATAAGACAGCTAATGGAGTAGGAGATATAGGGAGTTATTATGTAGATAATAATTCTGTATATAATGACAATAGAGTATGGAGAGCAATTAAAAATGGATATCCATATAAAAGTGCAAGTGAAATTGGTGTATCATCTGATTGGAATGCTTATGTTGTAACAAAGATGGCAATATATTGTATATTAGGACAATCTAATATAGATGATTTTACGGCAGATGAAAGTGATGCAGAAGCTGTAAAGATGTTATCAAGTTTAAGAAATTTAGTTAATATAGGATTATATGGAAGTGAAATATATAAAGATGATGCTTACATTGAAAAAGTAGGTGACTTAGTAGAAGAAGCAAATTATTATTCACAAAGATATAAAGTAAGAACTAGTTTAAATTTAGTACAATATGAAATAAAAGGAATAAATAATGCACCAGAAGGAACTGTTGTAGCTGAGAAAAGAGGATATATTAAAACAGAGTTTTATAAAACAGAAGATTTTTATGTAAAGATTCCAAAATCTCAAATGAAACAAAATTTAGATATTGGAATAAATGTAAATATTGAAGTAGAAGATTACAGAATGTTTTATGGAAAGGCAAGAATAACAGGAGCACAAGATTGTGTAGTAACTCAAAATAAGGTAAATAGTATAAATAGGACAGTAAATTTAAAGGAAAAGATAGATACAGGAGAAATTGAAATAAATAAAATAGATGAAGAAACAAAAAAAGCAATACCAAATGTGGAATTTCAAATTTATAATGATAAAAATGAATTAGTAAATACAGGAACAACAAATGAAAATGGAATATTGACAGTATCAGAATTATATTATGGAAAGTATAAAATAAGAGAATCAAAAGAAAATGTAGATTATATAAAAAATGAAAAAGAATACGAAGTACAAGTAAAACCAAATGAAAAATCTAAAATAGAAATAACAAATAATCGCAAAAAAGGTAATTTAAAAGTAAAGAAACTAGATAAAGATAATACAAATTTAGCACTTGGAAACATAGAATTTGATTTATATAGTGAAGAGTTTGGAAAAGTTATAGGAACTTATTTTACTGATGTAAATGGAGAAATCTATATTGATAATTTAAGAACAGGAAATTATAGATTAATAGAGAAAAAGACAAATGAATGGTATAACCTATGTGGTGATACTGATATTAAAATAAATTGGAATGAAACATATGAAAGCAAGATTTATAATGAGCTAAAAAAGGGACAAGTAAAAATTGTGAAAACAGATAAAGACAATGAAGAGATTAGACTTTCAGGAGTTGAGTTTGAAATTTTAGATATTAATAATAATGTACTAGAAAAGATAAAAACAGATAATAATGGAGAGGCTCTGACTTCAAAATATCCTATAAGAGATTTTCAAAAGATAAATATTAGAGAGTGTAAAACTTTGGAAAGTTATAAATTATCTGAAGAAATCCAAACTATAGATTTAGCAGAAAATGAAACGATAACAGTAAAGTTTCAAAATGAAAAGAAAAAAGGACAAATAAAAATAATCAAGAGAGATGCAGATAATCAAGAGATTACATTACAAAATGTAGAGTTTAAAATATTTGATGAAGGAAATAATTTAGTAGATGTAATAATTACAGATGAGAAAGGAGAAGGAACATCAAAGTTATTACCAATAGATAAACAGTATATAGTAAAAGAAACAAAAACTTTAGATAATTATGTTTTATTAGAAGAAAATAAAACAGTAAGATTAGAAGAAGAAAATGTTTTAAACGTTAATTTTGTTAATGAAAAGAAAAAAGGACAAATAAAAGTAATTAAAAAAGATGCAGATAATCAAGAAATTACATTGTCAAATGTTGAATTTAAAATATATGATGAAAATAATAATGAAGTGGATAGTATCATTACAAATGAAAAAGGAGAAGCAATATCTAAATTATTGCCTATAGATAGAAAATATATAATAAAAGAGTCAAAAACATTAGATGATTATGTACTTACAGAAGAAACAAAAATTGTTGAATTAAAGCCAAATGATGTAATTGAAGTAGGTTTTACAAATGAGAAGAAAAAAGGACAAGTTGAAATTGTGAAAACAAGTAATAAAGATAATAAAATAACAGGAGAAAAAGCAGGAGCAAAGTTACAAGGAGTTAAATTTGAAATATTAGATTTAAATGGAAATGTAATAGATGAATTAATAACAGATGAAAATGGAAAA
The DNA here is from genome assembly GCA_934178475.1 of uncultured Clostridia bacterium. Taxonomy (GTDB): domain Bacteria; phylum Bacillota; class Clostridia; order TANB77; family CAG-508; genus CAG-269. Next base: position 12,515 of record CAKPQH010000008.1, on the reverse strand, counting down.
GCTCTAAGTAAGAAATTAGAAAAAGGAATATATAAAATAAAAGAAATATCTCCAAAAGAAGGATACTTGCTAGATAAAAAAATAACAGAGTTTAATATAGATGAAAACAATGAAATAAAACAAGTATTTTTAAACAATACACCAATTAACCCAAATATAGATATTAAAAAAAGTGGACCAAATGAAGCAAATGTTGGAGAAGAGATTGAATACGAAATAGAAATAAAAAATAATGGAAATGTTAAGTTATCAGAATTTAAATGGACAGATACAATTGATACAAATTATATAAAATTAACAAAGGTAAAAACAGGAATTTATAATAGAAGTACAAATTATAATATATATTATAAAACTAATTTAAGAAACAATGAACATATACTATTTTTAGAAGATCTAGATTCAAAAAAGAATTATGAAATTGATTTTATTAAAGAGTTAGCAGATAACGAATATATAACAGAAATTACATTTGAATTTAAAGAAGCGGAAATAGGATTAGAAAATAAAGAAAAAACAAAATTATATGCAAAGATTTTAGAAAAAGTAAAAAGTGAGGAGAGTTTTATAAATGAAGCAAAAATTATGGCATCATATAAAGGTTATAAACTAGAACAAGTTTCAAAATGGAAAACAATAGCATATAAAGTTTTACCTAAAACAGGATTATAAAATTAAATGTATAAAAATAATAAATATGCACACACTTTATATGAAAGGTGTGTGTATATTTGTGAAAAGTGAAGATAAAAACAAAAAGAAAAATGGAAAAGAAATAGAAAATGTTAATATTGAAATGAGTGAAGATAAAACTAAATATGGGGAGTGGATGGCATCATATTTCACTTGGATAACGCTTGAAGAACAAAAAGAGAAAGCAAAAGAATTAAATGACATGACGAATAAAAAAGAGAAAAATAAATAAAAAAGTAAAAAAATGAAGGAACAATAACAAAAAATAAATATTTGTAATGAAAAACAAATAAAATTACATAAAAAAGACGAAAATTAAGTTTTGCATAAAAAGAAAATGGTAGTATAATATCAATAAAGGTCAAAGAAAGTCAAAATCAAAAAAGGAGAAATTGAATATGAGAATGTCAGATATAATAGAAGATTTTATAAAAGAATTATTTGATGATGGAGAAGAAATTGAAATACAAAGAAACGATTTGGCACAAAAATTTAATTGTGTTCCATCTCAAATAAATTATGTTATAGCAACAAGATTTAAGCCATCTCAAGGGTATTATGTTGAAAGTAGAAGGGGTGGAGGTGGATATATATCCATAAAAAAGGTTAGTACGGATAAATCCGATTATTTAATGCATATAATAAAAAATATGGGAAATATATTGTCAAATACAGATGTGGAAATATTAATAAGTGATTTACTCACATATAATTTAGTATCAGAAAAAGAAGCAAAGCTTTTAAGAGTTGCAACAAGTGATAATGTTCTTACAATTTCTAAAGACGTAAGAGATGCATTAAGAGCTAATATATTTAAAAATATGTTGCTAAATATTATTTAAGAAAGAAGTGTGATAAAAATGAAATGTGATAGATGTGGAGAAAATGAAGCTAATATAAAATATGTACAGATAATAAATGGAGAAAAAAAGAGAATGTATTTATGTGAAAAATGCGGTAAAGAATTAGGTATAAACGATATGAACTTTAATATGCCTATTGATTTTACAAGTTTTTTAAGTGACTTTTTTAATGAAGATATTCCAAGTACAAATTTATTATCAGGATTTGCAAATACAGTAAACAAATTAGAATGTTCAAAGTGCGGATTAGATTTTGATGATTTTATGCATACTGGAAAATTTGGATGTAGCAATTGTTATGAAGAATTTGAAAGTAGAATTGACCCAATTTTGAAAAATATACATGGTGCTAATAGACATATAGGAAGATTAGGAAAAGTAATAGATGGAAATAATATTTTAAAGAAGGAAAATAATGAAAATGAAAAAGTGGATCTTGTTAATAATCAAGTAAATAAAATTGATAAATTAAAAGAAGATTTAAAAACAGCAATAAGAGAAGAAAGATATGAAGAGGCTGCTAAAATTAGAGATGAAATAAAGAAAGAAGAAAAGTAAAAGTGAGGTGATAAAATGAATTGGTATTTACAAAGTGGAAATGATTCAGATGTTGTGATAAGTACTAGAATAAGGTATGCTAGAAATTTCAGAAACTACAAGTTTAATATAACTTCAAAGAAAGAAGCAGAGAAAATTGATAAAGACATAAAAGATAAATTATACCAATTAGGATATGGGTTAAAATTTTGTAAGTTATCAGATATTGATGAGATAACAAGATATTCATTACTTGAAAAAAATATTATAAGTCCAGAATGTGCAATGAATAAAGATGGTATAGAATCTATTTTAATAAATGATGATGAAAATATTTGTATTATGATAAATGAAGAAGATCATTTAAGAATACAAGTATTTAATAGTAGTTTTGAATTAGATTCTACATTTAATTTAGCAAGAGAAATAGATGAAAAAATTGAAGAGATATTTGATATTGCTAAAAGCAATAAATATGGTTATTTAACAGTTTGTCCAACAAATGTTGGAACAGGACTTAGAGCTTCTGTTATGTTACATTTACCAGGACTTACAAAAACAGGTAATATAAAGAAAATATTTGATGTTGTAAGAAATTTCGGCGTTGAGATTAGAGGAATATATGGAGAAAATAGTAAATCATCAGGTGATATGTATCAAATTTCTAACAAACAAACATTAGGAATAAGCGAAGAAAATATAATAAAAAATCTAAAAGTTATAACAGAAAAAATAATAGAACAAGAAAGAGAAGCAAGAAAAATATTAGCAAAAAGTCAAATAGAATTGGAAGATATTGTATATAGAAGTTTTGGAATAATAAAAGAAGCAAGAAAAATTTCATCAGAAGAAACAAGAATGTTACTTTCAGATGTTAAATTAGGCGTAGATTTAGGAATAATAAAAGAACTAGATGATTTAAAAGTTAAAAAATTATTTTTATATACTAAGCCTTATAATTTACAAAAATACGTAGGAGAAAAATTAAATGATTATGACAGAGATATAAAAAGAGCAGAAACAATGAGGAAAATAATAAAAGAATAAAAATAAAAGTGTATACTTTAGGAAGGAGTGTATTATGGTATATAAATTTACAACAAGAGCTAAAAAAGCAATTGAAATAGCCAATCAAGAAGCAGCAAGTTTAGGACATAATTATATAGGAACTGAACATGTTTTATATGGATTAGTAGCAGAAGGTTCAGGAGTTGCAAGTAGAGTTTTACAAAATAATGGTATAAATGAAGAAGATGTACAAGATAAAATAATTGAATTAGTTGGAGAAGATGAAAGAAAAAATCAAGCAGCGTTAGGATTTACCCCAAGAACCAAAAGAGTAATAGAAAACAGTTTTATTGAAGCTAGAAAATTTGGAATTGATTATATAAGTACAGAGCAACTTTTAATTGGAATATTAAGAGAAGGAGATAGTATTGCAGTTAGAATATTATTAGATTTAGGAGTAGAAATACCTAAAATTTATAATGAAATTATAAGTATTATAAATAGTTCAGAAGAAACATCAGGAGAAGGAAGAAAATCATCTTCAAATAATAATAATAATAAAGGAAGTTATAATAGTACACAAGTCTTAAATCAATTTGGAGAGGATTTAACAAGAAAGGCGGCAAGTGGAAAACTTGACCCGGTTGTTGGAAGATCAGAAGAGATACAAAGAGTAATTCAAATTCTAACGAGAAGAACAAAAAATAATCCATGTTTAATTGGTGAACCTGGAGTAGGAAAAACTGCTATAATAGAAGGATTAGCACAAAGAATAAATTCAGGAGATGTGCCAGAGATATTAAAGGGCAAAAGAGTTGTAAATATGGATATTGTAAGTATGGTAGCTGGTGCAAAGTATAGAGGTGATTTTGAAGAGAGAATAAAAAAGGCACTTCAAGAAGTAAAAAAAGCAGGAGATATCATTTTATTTATAGATGAGATTCATACTATAGTAGGAGCAGGTTCAGCAGAAGGAGCAATAGATGCAGCAAATATTTTAAAGCCAATGCTTGCAAGAGGGGAATTACAATTAATAGGAGCAACAACAATTGAAGAATATAGAAAGTATATTGAAAAAGATGCTGCATTAGAAAGAAGATTTAGCCCAGTTAATGTTAGTGAACCATCAGAAAAGGATACAATTGCAATATTAAAAGGACTTAGAGATAAGTATGAAGCACATCATAATGTTAAAATTACTGATGAAGCAATAGAGTCTGCAGTAAAATTTTCTGAAAGATATATTAATGATAGATTTTTGCCTGATAAAGCAATTGATTTAATTGATGAAGCTTCTTCAAGAGCTAGAATAAAAACATATACAGAGCCAAATAGTTTGAAGAAATTACAAGAAGAGATAGAAAGTGTATCTAAAGATAAAGAAGAAGCTGTTAGGAGTCAAAAATTTGAAAAGGCAGCAACTTTAAGAGACAAAGAGAAAGAACTAAGAAAAAAGCTTGAAGAGGACGAAGAAAAATGGAAAAATAAAAATAATAAAAATATTATAAATATTAATGAAGAAAATATAGCAGAAATAATTTCAAATTGGACAGGAATTCCTTTAAATAAAATTACAGAAAACGAAAATGAACGTTTAAAAAATTTAGAGAAAAGCTTACATGAAAGAGTAATAGGACAAGAAGAGGCTGTCGAAGCTGTTGCAAAAGCGGTAAGAAGAGGAAGAGTAGGATTAAATGATCCTAAGAGACCAATTGGTTCATTCCTATTTTTAGGACCTACTGGTGTTGGAAAAACAGAACTATCAAAAGCTTTAGCTGAAAGTTTATTTGGAGATGAAAATGCTATTGTAACAATAGATATGTCAGAATATATGGAACCACATTCTATATCAAAACTTATAGGTTCGCCTCCAGGATATGTTGGATTTGATGAAGGAGGTCAATTAACAGAAAAAATAAGAAGAAGACCATATTCAGTTATTCTTTTAGATGAGATAGAAAAAGCTCATCCAGACGTAATGAATATGTTATTACAAATATTAGAAGAAGGAAGATTAACAGATTCTAATGGTAGAACAGTAAACTTCAAAAATACTGTAATAATAATGACTTCAAATATTGGAGCAAGATTGATTACCGATAAAAAAACTTTAGGATTTTCAAATGATATATCAAATGATGATGAAAATGAAAAAGAATATGAAAAAACTAAAAAAGAAGTTATGGATGAATTAAAGAAAAGATTAAGACCTGAACTTATTAACCGTATAGATGATATAATAGTTTTTCATAAATTACAAACGAAAGAAATAAGTCAAATTATTGATATCATGTTAAATAAATTACAAAAAAGATTAAAAGAACAAAAATATGAAATAGAGTTTAAACCAAGCGTAAAGAAGCTTATTGCCAGCAAAGGTATAGATAAGAATCTTGGAGCAAGACCTTTACGAAGAACAATTCAAAGACTATTAGAAGATAAAATTGCTGATTTTATCTTAGAAGGAAAAATTCAAAATAATAAATTAGCTATAATTGATGTGAAAGATGATGAAATTATTATAGAATAAATTGAAACATACACTTATATTTAGGTATATAGGTGTATGTTTTTATATCATTACAGAAATATTACAAAAACATTACAAAAATTTGCAAAAGCTGGAACTTTATGGTATAATATAACTGTACAAAGGAATTTAAGAAGGTGAGGAGTATGAATTTATTAATAATTATATATATTTTAATATTTATAATAGTTGCATTAATTGGTTACGCTGTATTGCAAATAAAACTTTTTGGAATGAATGTAAAAGATTTTTGGAGTTTTATTGAAGCAAACCAAACTCTAGACAAATTATATCAATACTCAAAGGAGTATGAACAAATGACACAACAAGAACAATTAATTTATTTGAAAGAAGCAGAAGAAATATTTACAGCTTTTGATAAAGTTCCTAATGAATTATGGGAAGAAGAATCAGATAAATATAATAAAGTACTTGATAAATATAAAGATATAAAAATGCTTAGATGGGCATCTAATTAGAACATAATAAATCCAAAATATATAGTAAAAATAGTAAGTAAAAAAACTTACTATTTTTTTTTAAAAGCACAAAAACGCAATAAATAAGAGAAGTTTAGAAAAATTTACATAAAAAACACATAAAAAAAGCTTTGACTTTTACCAAATTTTGTAGTATAATAATTATGTTGGTAATAATTGTAATCAACATAATTTGCTGAAAGGAGAGACAAGAATGTTTAATATAGGTGATAAAATAGTATACCCAATGCACGGGGCAGGAACAATTGATTCAATAGAGGAAAAAAATATTTTAGGAGAGACTCAATCTTACTATATTTTAAAGATGCCTGGAGAAGTTAAGGTTATGGTACCAGTAGAAAAAGCAGAGCAAGTAGGTGTAAGGGAGATTATAGACAAAAGTTCAGCAGATAAAGTTTTTAATATACTTTTAAAAGATGAGACAGAAATGAATAAGAATTGGAACAAGAGATATAGAGACAATATGGATAAATTGAAAAGTGGAGACATTTATGAAATTGCAGATATTGTAAGAAATCTTAGTTTTAAACAAAAAGAAAAGGGATTATCAACAGGAGAAAAGAAAATGTTAGTAAATGCTAAACAAATTTTAGTAAGTGAACTTGTTTTAGCAGAGAAATCTAATCAAGAAGAAATAGAAGAAAGAGTTGATAACAATATAAATACTTCATTTATGTTGTTTAGAGCTAACGACATAGTAAAAGAGAATGTTGTTGAAAAATTTATTCCATTTGATGGTGATAGTTCAACAAAAATAAGTGAAAATGCTTAATGTACATACAAAAGGTTTTAAGTATAAATGTACTTAGGACCTTTTTGAATTAAATTAAAAAAAATTACCAATAACTATTGACAAATTATAAATAAAATAATATAATACAAAATGTCGCAAGACAAACTACCAGATTATATAAAATGCAGATGTGGCGGAACTGGTAGACGCACAGGACTTAAAATCCTGCGGTTGAATAAACCGTGCCGGTTCGATTCCGGCCATCTGCACCAATGACGTATCTGTTCGAACTAACAGATAGATTAAAAATCATTCAAGTAGTTGGATGATTTTTTTCTTTGCCCAAAAAACATCATCCAATATCCTAAAAAGAAAGGATGGTGCTTGAAATGAAGATAATTAAAGAAGAACTGAGATTTGAGGAAAACTTAAAGAAAAGGCTAGAATTTATATGTGAATTCTCAAAGGTTACTCCTACTTTTGTTAATGGTAGTATAAGAAAAATTGAGAAGACCAATATCTCTTATATTGAGCCACATAGAGTGATTGTAAAAGATACCACATTTCTGGTCTTTAATTATTCTAATGATGTTTATATATCCAATCTAGCAAAAAAGATAAAATTATCGGAATTAGAAGATTATATAAACAGCATAAAATAGCTAAAATTTGACATTTCTGAAAATCGTGATATAATACTATCAGTAAATTATTTATGTTTACCTGTTAGGAGTTGATTATATGTTTTTGGTTTGTTCCAAGAAAATATATTGTAATATAAACAGATTTAAGAGATGTCAAGGATAACTTGTGTGTTTTCTTTGATATCTCTTTTTTGTTAGGAGGTTTATAAATTGGTTGATGAAAAGAAAAAATGTGGATTGTATATGAGGGTTTCTACAGAAGACCAAGCTCGTGAGGGCTTTAGTCTTCCAGAACAAAAAGAACGATTAGAAGCTTATTGTAAATTTAAGGGGTATGAAATTGTAGATTACTACGAAGATGCAGGCGTTAGTGCTAAAACAGGTAATTACAGAGCAGAATTTGAAAGGTTAAAAGACGATATAAAATCTAAAAAAATAAATACTATTATCTCTCTTAAATTAGATAGATTTACAAGAAGTATTTATGACTGGGAAGAACTTATAACTTTTTTAGATGAAAATGAAGCCTATATAGATTGTGTTAATGATGATATAAATACTACTACAGCAAATGGTAAGATGATTTCAAGACTTTTGGTAAGTGTAAGCCAGAATGAAATTGAAAGAACTAGTGAGAGAACAAAAATAGGTTTAGCTGGTGCAATAAAGCAAGGTCATATTCCCCATATTGCTCCATTAGGTTATAAACATGAAAATAAAACTCTTGTAATAGATTATTCTACCAAAGACATTGTTGTTAGAATATTTGAATTGTATTTTAATGGTTATTCTTATCAAAAAATAAGTACGTTATTCAACGAAGAAAAAGTATTAGGTAAAGATAATTGGAGAGATTCAACAATACAGAATATTTTGCAAAATGAAATATATAAAGGCGATTTTGTTCATGGAAAGAGAACTAAATCTCCTACTTATTATGAAAATGTTGTAGAGCCTATTATCTCTAAAGAAATGTGGGAAGATTGTCAAGTCCAAAAAAAGAAAAATTCAAGAAGTTATCAAAGAACATTAACTTACTTATATTTACAAAAAATAAAATGTCCTAAATGTAATCGTATTTTAGGTGGTAAAGCAACTACAAAGAAAAATGGAAAGCCTTACTTCTATTACTATTGTAACGATTGCAAAATAACCATTAAAGAAAATGCCATAAATGAATACTTTAATCAATTTATAAATGAATTAGTAGAATATGATTCTGTTGTAAATCAATTCTTTTTGCCGATGATAAGACAAAGATTTGATGAGCCTAAAGAAAAGCTACAAAAAGAAATTGATGAACAAAATGCAAAACTTGAACGAATTAGAAAGGCTTATATCAATGGAGCTTTTGATTTAGATGTATATACTAGTGAAACTGCTGTTATAGAAAAAGCCATAAATAATCTCAAAGAAGAATTAGAAGCTACTGATTGTGTAGAAGAATTAAGATTTACTCCCAAAGATATTTTATTAAAACGAGATATTGATTTTCTTAATAAGATGATTATGAATAAGCAATATAAAGAAAGAACAAAAACATGGAAAGATTATACTCGTGAAGAACAAGCTGAACTTATAATGAAGTATGTTGATGAAATAAAACTAACTCTTATAGGAAGTGAAGTAATTGTAAAAGAGATTAATTTTAGAGACTCTATTTGTAAACCATGTCAAGAATTATATGATAAAGGATATATTGATACAACAAAACCTGTGCTATTAGGAAACGTATTAGGAAATGTCAGATTTAGTAACTATTTACCAGAAGAAGAATTTGGAGAAATAATAATGAGATTACAACAATATTATGATGTTCATTATACGGAAGCAATATATTATCTACAAAAGCAAGTATTCTATTTTAATTTTGTTGAAGATAATAGTGCTATTGTTAGAGTATTCCCATTAGAAGATTATTACAAATTAGATCCAAATAATAAAATGGAAGAATATCGATTTGGAATAATTTATATTAATGGTGATAATTATGATGATTTTGAAATTACAGAAGCAGATAATATTGAACCATTCTTTAATGCAATACCAGACGATAATGAAACAACAATTAAATTTGAAAATGGAGAACGTAGTGAAATTGTTGTAAAACCAGTAAAATTCTCCGAAGAAGATACTAAATAATTGTTGCAACTTTTACTTTGGTTATGGGCTATGTTGCAATAATCAAATTAACATGGCACGTTTTGTTTTTACAAAGTAAAAATGAAAGTGGCGATAGTTAATTTGAATAAATTTTATCCTGTTAGGAGAAAATTTATTGCCTCGCAGAGCCCCCGAGTTTTGATAGAATGTCAAAACTCATAGGGGGTTAGGACTTATGACAGAGTCAAAGTCCTATGCTTCGAAGCAAGTTCTAAAGGAGGAAAAAGATGGAGCAAGAATTAGCATATTCTTTTCACTTAGGTAGTGATAAGAACAAAAGTAAAGTAGCTAAAAAAACAGCAAAAGGAAATGTATCTGGTACTACTTCTCTATCAAATAATGCTATACAAAATGCAAATGATTTATCTAGAGCAAATAAACACAATTTGCGAGATTATGATAATCAAAGAGAATTGATTACAACTATATATGGAACTAACGATATTGTTGAAGATGTTAAGCAAGTATATATAGATGAATTTGAAGAATCTCGTATTGAGTTTAATAATAAGCAGACTAGAAATGATAGAAAAATAAATAATTATTTTGAAAAGGCTTGTACATTACAGAACGATATTGCTTGTGAGATTATAATAGAACTTGGAGATATGGATTTTTGGCAATACAAAAATGATGAGTATAGATTCAAAATGATTGATGTATATAATGAGCAAATACAAGACTTAAATAAAATAGTACCAAACTTTAAGGTAGCTAATGCAACAATTCATTTTGATGAAACCTCTCCCCACATGCATGTTATTGGTGTACCAGTAATTGATAATTGTAAAAAAGGTATGAAAAAACAAGTTGGTAAATCAAAAGTGTTTACCAAAGAGTCATTAACAGCTATTCAAGATAAAATGAGAAATGCCTGTATCAAGTCTTATAACAAGTTTTATGGTGTTGATAGTAGGCTAAAAGCTAAACGAAAAGGCAGAAATCAAGACATCAATGTAAAAGAAATGGATAATTATAGAGAAATAAAGAAAAGACTTGAACAACAAAAGCAAAAACTTGAAAATGCTAATAAACAAACTAAAAAGTTAGATAATTCAAGTAAAGGTATAATTGAGTTATTAGATAACTTAAAGCCTATGCCCTTTAATAAAAATAATAGCCAAATTTCAAACGAGAATATAGAAAATATCAAAGATTATATTAAAGATGTAACAGATGTTACCCAGACAGTTAGAAGTGTAAATGACTTAAATATGTCAATTAAGGAATTTGAACATGCTACTTCTAAAATAGAGAGTGAAAATTATTCACTTAAAGAGCAAATAAAGCTAAAAGCTGATGATATAAAGGAATTAAAAGATGAATTATCAACTAAAGATAAAACAATTATCAAACTAAGTAGTGCTTTAGAAAAAGCTAAAACGGAATTAAGTAAATTTAGAGGATTTTGGAAATCACTTATTAAAAGATTTCAAATGAAAATATTTGATGAAAAATATTATGATATTCCAGAAGATAAACGAAGCTATACTCTTGTAGCAGAAGATTTAGAAAAAAGTGGAATATTTGATAATAACGATTCAGATATAGTTCATAATTCTACAAGAAAAGTATTAACCAATGATGAATTATCTGAAATACAAGCTAAGAAAGAAAAAAAGAAAAACGATTATAACCTAAACTAAAGGAGGTATTTAATATATGTCAAATCAAGATAAAATATATTTTAGCAAACAAGAATACAATAAATTAATGCAGATAATAAACGATAATCTAAAGTGCAAAGATGATGATATTAGATACAGAGCTACAAGATTAAAGGAAAAGTTTGATAATTATGTTCATTTGTATGAAAAAGAAACTAATGGAAAATTAGAAGAAGGCGTTATATATCTAGCTTATACAAATGAATTAAAATGGCTTCTACAAGAATGTATGTATTTAGTAAGGAAGGAAGCTAAAAAGGATTATTATGAAGAATTAAGATTAAAAGAAAAAAAGGAGTGAAATAATTATGAATAATGAATTACCAAAAACAAAGATAGATGAAAAAACTGGAATTGAATATCATTTAGAAGGAGATTATTATATTCCAAATCTTACAATGCCAAAACAAGAAAAGATAACTCTTAATAAATATGGCAAAATGAGATTAAATTACCTAAAAGAGCATAAAAAAGCTGACTATTCAATAATGCTTTTAGATGGTACACTAAACACTCACCTAAAAGAGATTCAAGAACAAGCTACATCAAGAGTTGAACAAATTATTAAACAACTAAAAGATAATAGTGATTTAACCGAAGAAATGAAAAATACAGATATGCTTTATTGGGTTGGAACTATGAATGCTATTAAAAATCAAGCTGAAGAAATAGTTTTTAATGAATTAATATATGTGTAGGAGATGGTGCAAATGAAGAATTTAAGAGAAGTAAAAGATGATTTATTAAAAGAGTGGTTAGAATTTCGAGAAGAAACAGCATTTTGTGAGATGACTCCTCAAGATAAGAAATATTGTATCTATTTTGAAGAAATTGCAGAGAGAATACTAAAAAATGTCCCTGAACAGAATAAAAAATATGTTCAAAAACAACTTGATCAACTTGAAAAAAACTTTATGAATTACCTATATTACTGGAATGAGAAATATTATAGAAATGGTTTTGTGGATGTGATTGAGTTGTTAGAAATATAAATTACAGGATGTAGAGAATTAAGAGTGTTCCCTACATCTTATTTTATTTTCAAATATTGACTTTTTTTTATTGTAAAAATCGACTAAAATTGATATAATAGGTGCGAAATAAATAGTAATTTGTATAAGAAATTATATTAGTAAATGAAATAAATTTAATAAAAAATTAATTGTTTTTGTATTTA
>CAKPQH010000007.1 GCA_934178475.1 uncultured Clostridia bacterium | reverse complement strand
ATACTTCCCAATTCATTTTCTTCTACTACTTGTCCTTCTTTTACATCCCCTGCTTTGTATTTTCCGTCTGATAACATTGCATTTGCCCATTTTAATTCTTGCTTTGGACTTTCATTTTGATCTGCATAATTATACCACTCTTTATCTGTTTCTGAACATACTACCCAGTTTGTTCCATTATACTTTATTGGTATTAATCCTGACTCTTCTGATGTACTTCCTGTTATCCTTGGACTATTTGTTTTCTTTTCTTCATTATATCCTATTAAACTTGCTTCTCCATTATTTTCTATTAATTCACTTAATTCTGTTAACTGTTTTTGTTCTCTTTTAGCAGCCTCTTCGTTTGCTTTTTTAGCATTAATTGCCTTACTTAATATCCCATCTTGCGTAGTTATCATACTTACTGTTATTCCTGCTAAGATTAACAATACTATTATTGTTATTACTAATGCTATTAATGTTATTCCTCTTCTACTTTTTAATTCGTCCATAAAAACACTTTCCTCCTATGTTATATCTTTCTAATAATATTTATATTATCATATATATTATTGGTTTTACAGTGAGTTTTATTCCTACTTTTTAATTGATTAAAAAAAACTATTTTACTAACTTTTATTAACAAAATAGTTTTATCTTTTCACAAATTATTTTTATTCTGTCTTATCATTTTTTTCTGTTTTATCTCCACCTATTTTAGGAAATATTTTTGGTTTTGATTTATCTAAAATAGTTTCAAGTTCTTTAGAAAAGTCTTTTAATATTACAATTTTTATTGTCGTTTCTTTTCCTTTTACATAATCATCTATTAGCTGTTTTAACATCTTTAAATTAGGATATTCTTCACTAATAAGTTCTGGATTTTCTTTTGCTCTTTTTACCATTCTTTCTTTTATTATAACTGTATCTTCATTAGCAGTACATGATATTCTTTGGAAAATCTGGTAAGCATCATAATATTTAAATATAGGAACATTCATGCATTCCTTATCAAACTCTTCATAAAATTTATCCATTTTCATAGGAATATTTTTAAATACTTCATCTGCTTTTTCTTTCATATATTTTTCTAATAATTTATCATTAAATACATTAAATTGTTTTATTATATCATTCATCTCTTCTGAAGAATCTTTTATTGCAACTTTATCAAGCTCTTCATTAATATTATCACAATAACTAGAATGTAATGTAGATAAATTCATTCCATTTAAAAACATTGATTTTAAAGTTTTTACATCATAACTTATCAAATTATTTTTTGAGAAATATACAAAATATGAAAACAATTTTACAATATCAATCAATTCAACATTTCCTGCCTTTATGTCTTCCAAAGCCTCATTTGAAATATCAAAGAATTTATCATCTGGTATTTTCCAATATTCCTCTGTTAATAATTGTTTATATGCAGGAATATTTTTTCTAACTTTAGAAACAGCTTCAACTTCTTCCATATCTTTTTTAAATATTTTCATATCAAATATTCTAGTTCTTATATAATATTCTATAAACTTGAAAAATCTATATTCAGCTTTAAAATTATAATAATAGTTACTATCAAATTCTTTTATATAAAATTGTCTATTATCCATTAAAACTCTTGAAGAAACAAGTATTGATTTATATTCTTCGTTGTTTTGAATATTTTTAAATTTTTCCTTAGTTATTTTTCCTGCTTTTATTTCAAAAGATACTGCTATCGTAAATATAAGCATTGTTCTCATTACTTTTTTATTAGTATTTGGATACATTTTATCTACCATTTCATATATCTTTTTAAAATCATTTAAAGCATGTTTTAAAATACGAAGATTTCTTGTTCCACTCTTTTTAAAAGTATTCATAATTAAACTTGTATTTTCTCTTAAGAACTTTATTAATTCTGGATTTTTTTCATACCTCATTAATATTCCATTAATTATATAATCAAACTGAGGAGCATACTCAAAAGTTTCACCAATTAGTTTTTCCTTTATTCTTTCATAATCATTAGCTTTATCAAATACATGCTCTATTTTATCTTGTATCTTTTCTACCATTGGTATATCGTTTTTATTATTTAAATCACCTTGTTTATCCAATAAGTATGTAGCTATAAATGTTTTCATTTCTAAATTACTACTTTTCATTTTAGTAGCTAACTCTTTTTCATTACAAATTATTATTGTTTTTATATGGTCATGCTCAACAAAGTTATTTATATATCCTAATATATCTATTACATCCACATTTGCTCTTTCTAAATCATCAAAACATAGAACTTTATCATCAGTTGAAAAGAATTCGTCATAATTAACTTTACTTCCGTTTGATGTTACACCAAAGAAATTCGCCATATCTATACCTGTTTTAGCATATTCTGGAATAGTAGTTTGTCCACTACTTGCCATAAATTTTCTTAAGTTTTTATCCATCAATTGTGTAGTTTCAATAAAAATCTTTTTACTTATTTCTTCAAGATTTGATATACCATATAAAGACATATATATTGTAGTATATCTTTTTCCATTTAATTTTAAAGATTCTATTTTATTTCTTATTTGATTATTCCAAAAATAAGTTTTACCTGAACCCCACTCTCCATTTAACATTATAGCATAATCTGTGTAATCCGATCTAATATAATCTAATATACTTTCAACTAAATCTTCCATTCCACATCTTCCTTTCTCTAATCTTTAGCAACTGTAAATATTCCTATTCTTTTAGCTCCATTTTCTTTTAAAATTTTGCTGCATTCATTTACTGTATTTCCTGTTGTATATATATCATCTATCAGTAATATTTCTTTATTTTTAATAATCAACTGTCCTTTTATAGAATATACACCTTTAACATTTTTTTCTCTTTCTTCTCTATTTAATGAACTTTGTGTATTATTATTTCTAATCTTAAATAATACATTTTCATTATATTCTAAATCTAAAAAATCAGCTATATTCCTTCCAATAAGAGCACTTTGATTAAATCCTCTTGTCTTTAATCTTTTATTACTTATAGGAACCGGTATTATTATATCATACTTTTTCATTTTGCAATATATTTTTTTATTATTTTTTAAAATTTGAATAAATATCTTATAAATATAATCCTTCTCATTAAATTTATAGTTTAATATAAGTTTTCTAATTATCTCTTCATATTTAAATAAATATATATGTTCATCAAAATACATGTTATTAATATTTATATTATCTTCAAATATAATTTTCTTATTTAATTTTATTTCACACTTTCTGCATAGGTCTAATTTACTAACTTTTCCACACATTATGCAACATGGTGGATATATTATATCTAATATCTTATTATTTATTACTTTTATACTATTAAAATTAATTTTTTCATTCCTCCTTTAAAATAAAAAAAGAACTAATCCAAAATCCGAATTAGCCCTTATATATTTTTTATATATTTTTATTTTTATTTTTTCTCAAGAAAGATGGTATATCTAAATCATTTTGTGATGCACTTAGATCTTGACTTGATGGTGAACTTATTTTCTTTTCCCATGTTTTAGATACTATATTATCTATACGAGGTATTTTATTATCTTCTGGTTCTTCAAAACCTGTAGCAATAACTGTAATTTGAATTTCATCTTGCATTGTTGGATCTATTACAGTACCAAAGATAATATTTGCTTCTGGATCAACACTTCTTTGTATTAATTCAGCTGCAGTATTTACTTCTTGAAGTCCTAAATCTTCTCCACCTGTAATATTAATAATTACTCCTCTAGCTCCTTCTATTGATGTTTCTAGTAATGGACTAGAAATAGCTTGTTTTGCAGCATCTTCTGCTCTATTTTCCCCTGAAGCTCTTCCTGTTCCCATATGTGCCATACCAGTATTAAGCATTATTGTTTTAACATCTGCAAAGTCTAAGTTAACTGTTCCTGTAACAGTAATTAAATCTGATATACCTTGTACACCTTGTCTTAATACATCATCAGCTAACATAAATGCTTCTGACATTGATGTTTTTCTATCAATAATTTGAAGTAATTTATCATTTGGTATAACTATTAATGTATCTACCTTTGATTTTAAACTTTCTATTCCACGTTCAGCTTGTGATAAACGTTTCTTTCCTTCAAATGTAAATGGTTTTGTAACAACTGCAATGGTTAATATTCCCATTTCTTTAGCAATTCCAGCTACTATTGGTGCAGCTCCTGTACCTGTTCCTCCACCCATTCCGGCAGTAACAAATACCATATCTGCTCCTCTTATTACCTCAGCAAGTTCTGTTTTTGTCTCTTCAGCTGATTGAGCTCCAATGTCAGGATTAGCTCCAGCTCCTAAACCTCTTGTTATTTTTTCTCCTATTTGTATCTTTGTATTAGCTTTAGATTTTTGTAGAGCTTGTCTATCAGTATTTACAGCAATAAAATCTACTGATTTTATTCCTAGCTCTAGCATTCTGTTTACTGCATTATTTCCAGCTCCACCAACTCCTATTACTTTTATTGTAGCTGTTCCATCCATCATTGATATATTGTTGTCATCATAATCGATCATAAAAGATATCCTCCTTCTTGGTAGCTTAATCGCCCCTCTTTATATAAATTTAAAATTAAAAACTTTTCAATATATTTTTATATTAACTATAAAAAAATTCTTTTATCCTTGCTAATATTGTTTTAAATATGCTTTCTTGATTATTTGTATCAATACTGCTTGATACACTTTTAGCAAAAGGTCTTGATGCAATGTATCTAACTAATGCATAACTTGTTCTATATTCAGGCTTTACAGCACTTACTGCTCTACCTGTTGATATTTTAACTGGAATATTTAATACTATCTTTCCTGCCACATCACTCTTACTTATATTTGTAATTCCTTGACCTGTTAATATAACATTGTTAATCTTTGATTTTATTCCTTGATTTGTTATATCTTTATTTACTAAAGAAAATATTTCTTCAATTCTAGCTTCCATAATTTCTATTAATTCTGAACTTTTTATAACTTTACTTCTTGTATCATCTGTACATGTATTTAACATTATTTCATTATCATTATCTATAAAAGATTTTAAAGCTAGTCCATATTGTCTTTTTAATTTATCTGCTTCTTCTTCAGAAATATTTAAAACTAAAGATATATCATGTGTTATATTGTCTCCTCCTAAAGGTATTGTATTTGTATAAACAAATCTATTACCATCAAAGACACCTATCTCTGTATTTCCAGCTCCTATATCTAATAGCATTACATTATCATACAATTCATTTTTATCTAAAACCAAATTTCTTTCAGCTAAAGATGTAGGTACTATTCCATCTATTTCCAATCCTGCTTTTTTAAATATATTTGAAATCTTTCTAACATACTCTTTGTTAGCTAGTATAATTTCAGCATTAACTGTGAAATTTGAACTAAAACTTCCTACAGGATCATTTACTATATTTCCATTATCTAGTATGATACTATCAATTACCATATCTACTATAATTTGATTTTCAGGAATATCTATGTCTTTTACTTGCATTATTGCATTTTGTACATCTTTTTGTGATACCCCTGCAAATTTATCTTTTACTTCTTTTACAATACTGTTTTGTACTATCGTTACATATTTACCCGGAATAGTTACATAGGCTGAACTGATTTTTAACTCTGTATCTTCCTCTGCTTTTTTTATAGTCTTAGAGATGCTTAAACTGATATCATCTTCATTTACTATCTTTCCCTTTTGTAAACCATTACACTTATATGTAGAACTGCTTACTACCTCTATTTGTCCAAAGTTGTTTACTTCTCCTAAAATCATGCAAACCTTTGAAGTACCAATGTCAATTCCTACAATGATATCACCTATTGCCAAGATAATTCCTCCATTTTTTACTATTTTTTCTTGTTCTTATATATATTACATTTTTAGACAAATGTCAATAGAATTTGAAATATTTTTGAAATATTTTTGTAATATTTTAGAAATATATTTGTAATATTATTTTTCTGTTTTTCTTTCTTTTTTAAAGTTTGCTATCTTTTCTGACCATTTATCTATATAATACTTTCTAATTATCGTTAAATTAATAAACATTCTTCCAACAAAAACAACAATTGCAGCTAAATAAATATCAACATTTAGCTTATTTCCTAAATATGTTAATAATATTGACAAAATTGCATTACAGAAAAATCCTGAAATAAAAACTTTAAAATCAAAATTTCCTTTTAATACTCCTGTTATTCCTCCAAAAACAGAGTCTAATGCTGCTATTATCGCTATAGCTAAGTAACTTGAATATGTATATGCTATTATTGGCGCATTCACACCTACAATAGCCCCTAATATACATCCTATCATTATTGCAATAAAAACCATTTTATTCATCCTCCTCTATATATTTTGTTGTCATTTGACCATCATATTTTGGAATATTTATTTTATTATCAGATGTTATAGTTACTTCTTTTCCTAATGCTTTTAATTCTTCTGCATACCCTCCATTACCTAAAAGTGCACTTTCTAAATATGCCGAGTTACCAATTGCTTTAATAACATATGGTGGCACTATCCTTTGACCGTTAGCTTTTATAAAGTTAGTTGATACATCTACTATATATGATTGATCAACAATTCTTTTTTCATTTACAGATATGGCTTCTGCTCCTGCATCCTTTAAATTATTTACAATTATTAATAATTCTTCTGCTGTCACTTTAGCAGTATCGCCATCACCATCTTTTATTGTTATAGTTATTCCTGGTCCTACTACATTTGTTTTTCCTAAAATCAAATTAAGTTCTGCTAATTCATCTTCTAATTTCTTTTTTGTTTCTATATCATTATTTGATTCTTCTTTATAGCTTTTTAATTTCTCAGAAACTTCTGTATATTTTTGTTCAACATCTTCATATTTACTTTTCCAACTTGCAAGCTCTTTTCTAAGTTCTGATTCTCTCATTGTATCTATTGAAGTTATATCAGTTTCATGTACCATTTTAAATTGCATAAATATTATCATTACTAATAAAAAACACGCAATTCCAATTGTAACTGTCATTATTATTTTTCCTTTTTTCATTTTTGGCCTCCTAGCTTTTTATACTATTTTACTTCTTTTGCATATTTAAAGCTTGTAATTCCTGTATATTTAGATATTTTTATATTATTTGTCTTATTTAGTTCCACTGATACATGTGCTTTTTTTAAGATACTTAAATATCCTCCTGCTCTATTAAGTCCTGCCAAACTTTCAGGTAATCCAATAGCTGATATCGTAAATGGTGAACTAATTTTTTCACCATTTAGTAATATTACATTTCCGTCACACATGCATGCTGTTGTCAACACAACTCTTTGTCCATTTACTTCTATAGCTTCTGCTCCTGCATTTCTAAGCTCATTTATTATGTTTAAAATATCTCTATCATGTACTAAAAGTGCGCTTGCATCTAATGTATTAGGAGTTGCAATACCATCTTTTAAATTAATTACCACTCCGTCTCCTTTTACATTCGTTTGTCCTAATAATTTATTCGCCTCTTTTATTTCATTTTCTAATGTTTCCAATTCCGTATTATTGTTTGTTGCATTTTGTCTTGCACTTTCTAATTCTTTTTCCGCATTTTGTAAATCATTATATGCGTTCTCATATTTTTCTTTCATTTTTAATACTTGTGATTTAAGTTCACTTTCAGTCTGATTTAAACTCCATGTACTTCCATTTGTACTTACAGTTTTCATTTGCATACAAATTGCTATTGTAAGTATAAATCCCATTGCTCCTAATATTATATATTGTAACTTATTGTTGTTCATAAATCCACTCTCCTTCCACACTATTCTTGTGGTCTAAAATATGCTTTAAATCCATTATTAAAATCACCATTTACAAATATTATTCCTGCACTTTCTCCTACATCATTTAATATCATCTGTATATATCCCATCTTATTATTTAAATTCAAATCATCACCTAAATATATTTCTTTATTACCTATATACACTATATATTCTTTATTATCTTTTATATTTATTTTATCTATTTTTTCTTCTATTTGTATTGCTTTAGCAGAATTTATAATTTTTTGGATTGAGTTTAATTTTAATAAATCTTTTTCATCCAATCTCTTAGATTTTAATATATCATCATCTTTTGTATCATATTCCTCAATAAAAGGTACATTTTTTTCTTCTTTCGCTATTTCTAATATATATCCCTGCTTATCTATATAAGCATAACTCTCCAATACCTTTATTTGATATGCTATATCTCTTTCAGAAATATTTATTTTAATCGTTCCAGGTAAAACTCTTTTTACCTGTACATCTTCTATATATGTATTTTCTTTTATATTTTTTATTATATTAGACTTCAAATTCTTAAAAATGTTTTCTCCTTTTTTTAGCCTAGATAAACTAACTACTGTTTGTTCTGTTATATTTTTATTTCCTATAACTTCTATTTTTGTTATATTAAATATTGGAGTGATAAATGTAACTATTAATGTTGCTACAATAAGAATTATTATTGTAACTACTTTTCCTAAAAAATTCTTTTTCTTTACATTCTTATTTTTCTTTTGCTCTTCTTGTTTTTTTCTTGATTTGACATTTTTTCTACTATTGCCATCTTCTTTTTTGGACTTTGGTATTCTATCTATTTTTATATCTATCACATTATCTCTATCAACTTTTTCTTTTGACTGTTTTGTACTTTTTTTATTAGTCTTATCATTACTTTTATTATTATTTTTTCTAATATCTTTTTTAGGTATTTTCGCATTTCTTTTTTTAGTATCTTTCTTGCTACTTTCTTTATTTGTTAGGCTTATTGGTATATCTATTACTAATTCTTCAGCTATAGATTTTTCTTTTATTTCTTCTTTACCTTTAAATTTATTATTTTTCTCAACTTTTATTTGTTTTTTTATATTATGTGTTTCTTTTCCAGATAATCTTTTAGTAACAAATACTTGCTTATTATCTGTTTCTTCTTTTTCCAATTCTTCATTATCAAAATATAAAAATTTAGAACTATCTTTTTCTTTCACCAAACTCACCTTCTTTTACATCGTATATTGTACTATTTAATCAAAAAAATAGCAAGAATTTTATAAAAAATTCTTACTATCTATTATATTTATATTATATCCTCTAATTAAATTTTATTATTTAGGTAAAAAACATAAAAATAAGACTAGAAACCTATTACACTTTTGGGTAATAATAAGCTAGTCTTATCTTTTACTCTATATGTTTGTATTTCCCTCAAAGCACCAAAATATACGTTTTTTTTATCTTTTACATTTTTTCTACCTTATTTCTTACAATCTTTATTCTAAAGTTCACAAGGGGTTTACTCACAATTTACCACTCTGGATTACTTTCAAAAGACATCTTTTCTTTAGTTACAGGATGCTCAAATTTCAATCTACTTGCCCATAATCTTATTTGTTTTCCTTTTCCCCTAGTTCCATATTTCTGATCTCCAAATAAACTATGTCCAAAATTTGCAAATTGGACTCTTATTTGATGATGTCTCCCTGTAAATAAATGTATCTCTACTCTAGTTAAATTCGTCTTTTCATTATAACCCAAAACTTTATATTCTAATTTTGCAAGCTTTGCATTTTTCTTTTCTTTGTTTACAACTTTACTAATATTATTTCTCTCATCTTTATATAAATAATCTTCTAATATTCCATTTTTATTTTCAATTTTTCCATCTACAACAGCGGTGTATGTTTTTTGCATAGTCTTATTTCTTACTTGTTCACTAAGTCTTGATGCTGCTTTTGAAGTTCTAGCAAAAACCATAACTCCACCAACAGGTCTATCTAATCTATGTACTAAACCAATATATGCTTCTCCTGGTTTATTATATTTTTCTTTTACATATTGTTTTACCAATGTAAGCATATCTATATCACCTGTTTTGTCTTGTTGTGACGGAATATTTGGCTCTTTCTCTACTACAATTATATGATTATCTTCATACAGAACTTTCATTATATTTCTTCCCATCTTGAATAAATACCACATGGTAAAATTAATTTTGAATTTTCCATAGGAATCCCTATTTCACCTTTTTCTATTTTTCCATTATATTTCTTACCTAAAGTCAAATTCAATATATTTGCAAGAACCGTACTTGAAATTCCTGTAGTATATGAATTAATTAGGAAAAATAAAGGATTATCTGAAAGAACCTCTGAGCAAAGCTCAACTAAATCATATATATTATCTTCAAAATGCCAAACTTCTCCGTTTGCTCCTCTGCCATAAGAAGGTGGATCCATTATAATAGCATCATACTTATTTCCTCTTCTTATCTCTCTTTGTACAAATTTAACTACATCATCTACTATATATCTTACTTTACTATCTTTAAGTCCTGATGCATTCACATTTTCTTTTGCCCATGCAATCATTCCTTTTGAACTATCCACATGACAAACAGAAGCTCCTGCTGAAAGGCATGCAACTGTTGCTCCTCCTGTATATGCAAATAAATTTAATACTTTTATTTCTCTACCTGCTGTCTTTATTTTATTTATCATCCAATCCCAATTAACTGCTTGTTCTGGAAATAAACCTGTATGCTTAAATCCCATTGTCTTTATATTAAATACTAAATCTTTATATTTTATCTGCCAACTTTCAGGAACCTTTGATTTATATTCCCAAGCCCCTCCTCCTGTTTTACTTCTATTATAAATAGCATTTGCTTTTTTCCATTCACTTGGAAAACTTTTATTTTTCCATACTATTTGTGGATCTGGTCTTGAAAGAATAATGTTTCCCCATCTTTCTAATTTCTGACCATTTGCCATATCTATTATTTTATAATCTTTCCAATTATCTGCTACAATCATTATTACAAACCTTTCTACTCTCTTTTAATGCTTACTATTATACCATTTTTACCTCAATGTTTCAAGAAGTTTTATAAAATTGAACATTAGTAATACATTAGTACTTGTTGCAATTAATATTACTGACAATATAGTTATAATGAATTTGTGTTTTTTTATTCTCTCCCAAATCTTATAACTTGTCCTTTTTATTTTTCTCTCATTTTTTAAATATGGTATATATTTAACATTAAACATTTCATTTTCCATATACATAATTCCCCCTCTATTATATGTATATGCTATTTATTTTCTTTTTATTCCTAAATTTTAAAAAAAGAAGGGGCTTACCCCCTCTTTGTAATAGCTGTATATATAGCATGCATAATCATACAAAAAGCTATAATTCCAACTATTATTGTTGCTACTAGAAAGACCCAACAGCCAATCCGTAAGCCTCCTGCTGCTTGAGAAAGATAACCACTTGCACTATAGAAATGTTGTCCTTTTGCAAACAACATAAATATTCCATCTAAAATGTAAGTCATTATCCCCACTACAACAGTTGTTAATATAGATGTTGATACTTTCATCTATTTTTCCTACCTTTCAATTTAGAATTCAATTATATTATACCATATTCTCATAAAATTTACAAAAAAACCGCAGTAAAAACTGCGATTATATTTTTCTATTCATTCACCGGTTTCAAACCCTTCTTATTTAAAAACTCAATAATATCATGTACAGTATTATTAAATTCCATATTATAACTCTTTTCACCATTCGTAACTTTTATGTACATCTTGTCTATTATAGTATTAAACTGTTCTTCTCCTTTATCATTTATAAGTGTAAATTTTTTATCTTTTCCAACAACTAAAACTCTATATTCTGGTATATCTAACAAATTATATACATTACTACTTGAATTTCCTGTACATCCTATTTGTGTATATTTAAGCTCAGAAATTTTACTTCCTTTTACATCATAAAATCCCCATTTATTTTCTAACATAACTGGTATTAACTTATCCATTAATATATAACCTGTTTTTATTCCACTATCACTAAATTGTTTTATATCTATACCAATTTTATTATACTCAATGTGAATAATAATATTTCCATTACCATCTATCACACCATATAATTTATTTTGACCCGCTAAATATAAATTATTTTTCTTATCAATTAATGTTAATGTTTCATATGAAGGTGAAACTTTTGTATCTCCTTTAGAATCAATTATTCCAACCTTACCATTATTTGTTATTAAAAATGAAGAATCATATGCAATATATTTTATATCATCATATTTCGCTTCTAACAATTCAGTTGCCTTTCCATTAGCAATTTTTAAAACACCTTTTTTCTTATTTAAACCATCAACAATTAAAAAATTATCCAACACTGCTTTCTTATTATTAAAAGATTCATCAACCTTTTCATATACTTTTGTATCCATATGTTTTGTATATGAATTTACTATAGTATCTAATTCATATATATTTATTGTTCTTGTTTCTTTATTATAACCAATACTTATATTAAATACCTCTTGTAAACCTTGATCATCAATATATAATTGTTCATTTTCTTGATTCATTGAAACTTTATTTTTTAATTCACATTCTTCATACTCTGTATTATTAGCCTCTAAATTAAGTTTATAAATTGTTTTTGAATCTTTTTCAAATTCAACTACCTCATAATCATTTATTATATAACATTTATTTATATCTTCTGATGCAACTTGGTATTCTCCATTATATGCTTTATATCCTAAATATTCTGCTATTTGTTTTATAGGAGCATATATTATCACTTCTCCATTTTCATCTTTTTCTATATCTAACAATTCTAAGATTTTAGCATTTTCTTTTCCATCTATTTTCAATGTTATTTTATTAGGATCATACATTAAATACAATATAACACAAATTATTGCTATAATTAATACTACTAACACAACTATTGAAATTAATATTGTTTTTTTCATCTTCACATTTTTCTTCTCTTGTTCTTTTCTTTTCTTCTCATCATAAAGTTTCATGTTTTATCCTCCTACATTATTTCATAACCATACTTAGAATAAAATTCTTTTCTAAACTCTAATAAATTATCATTCTCTATTTCTATTCTAACTCTTTCCATCAGTTTAGTCAAGAATCTTAGGTTATGAATTGATAGTAATCGTATTCCTAAAATTTCATTCGTTTTAACTAAATGTCTAATATATGCTCTTGTATAATTTTTACATGTATAGCAGTCACATTCTTCATCTAGTTTATTCCAATCTCTTTCATAAATTGCATTTCTTACCACTAATTTTCCTTTTGAAGTTAAAGCTGTTCCATGTCTTGCAAGTCTAGTTGGAAGTACACAATCGCACATATCTATTCCTGCTAATGCCGCTTCTATCAAATAATCAGGTGTTCCAACCCCCATTAAGTATCTAGGCTTATTTTCTGGCATTAAAGGAGCTGTATATCTTAAAATGTCTAAGAACTCCTCCTTTGGTTCTCCTACACTAATCCCTCCAATTGCATATCCAGGGAAATCAAGCTTAGTCAAATCCTCAGCAGATATTTTTCTTAAATCTTTATAAAATCCTCCTTGAATTATACCAAATAATCCTTGATTTGTAGTAGTATGTGCTTTTTTACATCTTTCTGCCCATCTAGTGGTTCTTTCCATTGATTTCTTAGTATATTCATATGTTGATGGATATGGACAACACTCGTCAAATGCCATTATTATATCTGCTCCTAAATCTTCTTCTGTTTTCATAACACTTTCAGGTGTAAATAAATGCTTACTTCCGTCCAAATGCGAACTAAATTTTACACCTTCTTCTGTTATTTTTCTAAGCTCACTTAAGCTAAAAACTTGAAACCCTCCACTGTCAGTTAAGATTGGTCTATCCCAATTCATAAATTTATGAAGTCCACCAGCTTCTTTGACTAAATCTTGTCCTGGTCTTAAATATAAATGATATGTATTTGCTAAAATAATTTGTGCTTTTACTTCATCTTTCAATTCTTCTGGAGTCATTGATTTTACAGTTGCTTGTGTTCCAACAGGCATAAATATAGGAGTTTGTATATCTCCATGAGGTGTATGTACAACTCCTCTTCTTGCTCCTGAATTTTTGTCTACATGTAATAATTCATAAGTTATTGCTTCTTTCATTTATTATCTTCCTTTTCTAAAAATTACTTAATGCTTGTTTAATTATCTGCTCTAATGTTAAACTATCTTTGTCCTCAATTTTTGCTAATACTTTTTCAATATCTTGTTTTGTATATCCTAGTACTTGAAGAGCTGCCATTGCTTCTTCTGTCTTACTATCTACTATTTCTACTTTATTTTCTTTTCTTCCTTGTTTTTCACTTGCTTTAGATAATTCTGAAATTGTCTGTTCTTTTTTCAACTTATCTTTAAGCTCTAAAACTATTCTTTGAGCTGATTTAGCACCAACTCCTGGTATAGATTTTAAAGTGTCTAAATCATTTGTTATTACAGCAAGTGCAAAAGTTGATGGTTCTATTTTACTAAGCATAGTAAGAGCAGTTTTAGCTCCTACCCCACTTACAGATATAAGTAGTTCAAATAGTCTTAATTCTTCTTGAGTACTAAATCCAAATATACTTATATCATCTTCCAAAACTCTATAATATGTATGTACTTTAACTACCTCTCCAATTTCACCAATATTATTCATATCTATATCAGACATAAACACTTTATATCCTAATCCACCAACATCAATTACTATATATCCAATATTTTTACTTGCTAGTTCTCCTTTTATATAAGCTAACATTTTTATATCATTCCTTTATATTTTCATATTTTTTATTCTATTTATAGCTTCTATAGAATTCTCTTTTGTTCCAAATGCAGTTAATCTAAAATATCCTTCTCCACATTTTCCAAATCCGCTTCCAGGTGTTCCAACTACATTAGCATTTTCTAATAAATAGTCAAAGAAATCCCATGAAGTCATACCATCTGGAACTTTAAGCCAGATATATGGTGAATTTTCTCCTCCATATACAGTAAATCCAGCTTCGCTTAATCCATCTTTTATTATTTTAGCATTATCTAAATAATATTTTATATTTTCTTTTATTTGTTTTTTTCCTTCTTCAGAATATGTCGCTTCTGCTGCCCTTTGAATTATATAAGAAACTCCATTAAATTTTGTTGTCATTCTTCTATTCCATAATTTATTTAGAAGTATTTTTTCTCCACTTCTCGTATATCCATAAACAGTTTTAGGAACAACTGTATATGCACATCTTACTCCTGTAAATCCTGCTGTTTTCGAAAAACTTCTAAATTCAATTGCAACATTTTTAGCACCTTCTATTTCATATATACTATGTGGTACATTTTCTTCAGTTATAAAAGCTTCATATGCTGCGTCAAACAATATTAATGCATTATTTTGGATTGCATAATCAACAAATTTCTTCATTTCTTCTTTTTTTAATACTGTTCCTGTTGGATTATTTGGAAAACATAAATATATAATATCTACTTTTTCCTTTGGTAACTCTGGAACAAAATTGTTCTCTGCTCTAACTGGTAAATATACAATGTTTTCTTTTCTTCCTGACATTATATTTGTATCTTCATAAACAGGATATACTGGATCAGTAATAGCAATTTTATTTGCTCCCATTATATCAACAATATTTCCACAATCACATTTTGCTCCATCTGATACAAATATTTCATCTGTTTCTATTCCTAAATTTTTAAAATCATTTTCCACAATTGCTCTTTTTAAAAAGTCATACCCTTGTTCTGGTCCATATCCTCTAAAACCTTCTGGAGTTCCTATTTCGTCTACTGCTTTATGCATAGCATCAATAACAGCTGGAACTATTGGTTTAGTTACATCTCCAATTCCTAATTTTATAATTTTTTTATCTAGATTATTTTTTTGAAACTCTGCAACTTTTTTAGCTATAGTAGAAAATAAATAGCTATCTTTTAATTCTAAGAAATTTTCATTTATATACATATTAAAATCTCCTTTTTTCATAAATTAACATTAATATTTTACTATAAATATGCTTAAATTTCAATGTTTAAAATTATCTTTTTTCCAAAATAATCACTTATTTTGCAAGTTCATAAATTGCCTTAGCATATATCTTACTTGCAAGTAATAGATCATCTATTTTTATATATTCATCTACTTGGTGACACATATCTTTATTTCCTGGCATATTTGCTCCAAATGATATTACATTTTTAAATGCTCTAGCATAAGTTCCTCCTCCTATTGCTATAGGATCATCATTTTTTCCTGTAACTTCATTAAAAATATTACATAATGTTTTTACTAAATAACTATTTTTATCAACATATAATGAGTCTTGTTTTGCTTTTATTGTCATTTTAAGATTTTTGTAATTTCCAATGCATTCTTCTAATTTTTCTTCTACATATTCAAAATTTGTATTTACAGGTATTCTTAAATTTATTCCAAATTTTAAAACTTCATTTTCTAAACTAAAATCTCCAACATTTAATGTAAGTTCTCCTGATTCATCTTTTACATAAATTTTTGCTTTCTTACCATTAAAATCCATTCCTATACTTTCATCAAAGAAATTAACTAAATCATTATCTATTTCAAAATTTTCAAAAACCTCTTTTAATATTTGCATCATTATTGATATTGCATTTTTTCCAAGATCAGGATGTGCTGCATGTGCTGATACACCTTTTGTTTCTAGTTTTATTTCTTTGTTATTTTTAATTTCTATTTCAACATCCAATCTTTTGTTTTCCTTAATTTTTTCTATAAAATTAACAACTTCTTTTATTAATATTTTAGTATCATTTATTTCCAATTCAACCATGCAATATTTAGGCACTACATTTATAGCATTATTTTTACAATTAATATTTTTTATTTTAATTTTTTCATTTTGGTTGTTATATTTGCTTTCAAAATATATTGTTTCTATTCCTTTTTCTGCATATATACATGGAAAATCAGCATCAGGACTGAAACCTATTGTAGGCCATTTTTCATGTTCTTTATAATAATTTATACATTTCCAGTCTCTTTCTTCATTTGTTCCTAATATTAATCTAACATTTTTATTTACCTTAGCTATATCTATAACAGCTTTCATAGCATACAAAGATGCAATTACTGGTCCTTTATCGTCAATTGCTCCTCTTCCATATATCTTTCCATCTTCTATTTGTGCTTCAAATGGATTATGAATCCATCCCTCTCCTATTGGCACTACGTCTAAATGACCTATTATTCCAACTAATTCTTCTCCTTCTCCAAACTCTATATATCCACAATATCCATCAATGTTTTTTGTTCTAAATCCTAGCTTTTTTCCTAAATCCAATGTATATTCTAAAGCTCTATTTATCTCCTCTCCAAACGGCTTTTTTTTATCTATACTTTCACTATTTACACTTGGTATCTTTATTAATTCACAAGTTTTTTCTATAATTTCTTCTTTCAATTCTTCTATTCTATTTTCAAACATAACTTACCTCCTATATGTATTTTATATTACCATAATTCAGTATAGAACTCAACGAAAAATAAAAATGATATTAATTACTGTAATATATACCTTTTATATGTATATTTTACTTTTTTTATAATAAACTACATTAAGGAGGATTTTATGTCAAAATTAAAAATTTATTTAAAATCGATTTTAATACCTGCTATTATTGGTGGAATTATTGGCTTAATAATATCAAAATCCATTGATTACAATAATTTAATTAAACCTATATTATCTCCACCTAGCATTTTATTTCCAATAGTATGGACTATTCTCTATATTTTAATGGGAATTTCATATGCAATTTTAGAAAGCAATTCACAAGTTGATTCTAAAATAAACTTTATTTATTATTTTCAACTTTTTGTTAATGCTCTATGGTCTATATTCTTTTTCTCTCTAAAATGGAGATTATTTTCATTTATTTGGATTTTACTTTTAGATGTACTTGTTATAATTATGATAATTAAATTTTACAACAAAAATAAAACTTCTGGATTGCTTCAAATACCTTATTTATTATGGATATTATTTGCATCTTACCTAAATTTAGGTGTTTACTTATTAAACAGATAACAAAAAATACAGAATTTGAATTTACTTCATTTTCTGTATTTTTATTTTTATTAACTTTCCTTAAACTCCTCACTTAATTTTCCTATTGCTTTTGTTTCTATTCTTGATACATAACTTCTAGAAATCCCCATGGATTTTGCTATTTCATTTTGCGTCTTTGGTTTCTCCCCATTAAGTCCAAATCGAAGCTCAATTATCGTTTTTTCTCTATCCTTAAGTACTTCTTTCATTTTATTATAAAGTTTTTTTACTTTCATTTTTAAGTCAACAACTTCTTCAACACTCTTTTCATCATTTTCCAATACTTCTTCTAAAGTAACAACATTATCATCTTTATCTTTACCAATCGGCTCATTCAAAAAAACTTCTGCATTTAATTTTTTTGTTGCTCTTAAGTACATAAGTATTTCATTATCTATACATCTAGAAACATATGTAGAAAGTCTTGCTCCTTTATCAATATCGAAACTATTTATCCCTTTTATTAATCCAATTGTCCCAATTGAAATTAAATCATCTTGTTCTACATTAGTATTTGCATATTTTTTACAAACATGTGCAACTAATCTTAAGTTTCTTTCAATCAATAAATTTCGTGCCTCATCGTCTCCTTCTTTCATTTTTATTAATGCTTCTTTTTCTTCTGCTGATGACAACGGTTCTGGAAATAAACTATTTCCTGATATGTATCCAACAACAAAAATTGCTGAACTCAAGAACTTCCAAAAACCAGCTATACAAATACTAGAAAACATACTTGCACCTCAACTTTCTTATACATAAATTATATGTAATAAAAAAATAAAAGTGCCTGACCCTACTAAATTATTTAAAAATAAAAAACTCTAAATATCATTTTTACTAAATAATATTTAGAGTTTTTATTTATATTTAAGCAGTTTCCTTTTTTGGACTTGCTTTTTTTATTTTCTTTTCTTCTTTTTTTATACTTCTAGTTTCGTTTATTATAACATCAGGATCTTTTTTATTTATGACTGTTTCCTCTGTTATAATACATTTCTCAATATTAGGATTTGAAGGTATTTCAAACATTATATCAGTCATTATTTCTTCAATAATTGATCTTAGACCTCTTGCTCCTGTTTTTCTTTCTATAGCTTTATCTACTATAGCACCTATTGCTTCATCTGAAAATTCTAATTCAACATTATCTATTTCAAATAGTTTTTTATATTGTTTTACTAATGCATTTTTAGGTTCTACTAAAATTCTCTTTAATGCTTCTTTATCTAGCTCTTTTAAAGTTGCAACAATAGGAAGTCTTCCTATAAATTCTGGTATTAATCCATATCTTAATAAATCCTGAGGTAATAATTCTTCAAATACTTTGTATTTGCTTATCTCTTTATTGCTTTGAATTTTTGTTCCAAATCCAATCATTTTCTTTCCTGTTCTATCTTGAATTATTTTTTCAAGACCTTCAAATGCACCTCCACAAATAAATAATATATTTGCTGTATTTATTTGTATTAGTTCTTGATGAGGGTGTTTTCTTCCTCCTTGTGGTGGAACTGATGCAACTGTACCCTCAACAATTTTAAGTAGCGCTTGTTGTACACCTTCTCCACTTACATCTCTTGTTATAGAAGGATTTTCAGATTTTCTTGTTATCTTATCTATCTCATCAATATATATTATACCTTTTTCTGCTTTTGATACATCTCCATCGGCTGCTTGAATTAATTTTAAAAGGATATTTTCAACATCCTCTCCAACATATCCAGCTTCTGTAAGTGTTGTAGCATCAGCTATCGCAAATGGTACATTTAATATTTTAGCTAAAGTACTTGCAAGCAATGTTTTTCCACATCCTGTTGGTCCAAGAAGCAATATATTACTTTTTTGTATTTCTACATCTTCCTTTTTTTCTTCTTTTTCATAATTTATTCTTTTATAATGATTATATACAGCAACAGAAAGTACTTTTTTTGCTTCCTCTTGTCCTATAACATAATCATCTAATATTTTCTTAATTTCTTTTGGACTAGGTATTTCCTCTAAACCATTAAGCTCAATTGATTCATCCTCGAAATCTCCCTCTTCCATTATCCCATTACATAAAGCTATACATTCATCACAAATATACACACCAGGACCAGCAATTATTCTTCTTACGCTCTCTTGTGGTTTTCCACAAAACGAACATCTTACATTTTTTATAGAATCATTCTTTGCCATAAATCTACTCCTTTACTTATTTCCTTTTGTATAAAATTTCATCAATTAAACCATATTCTAATGCTTCTTCAGCTGTCATGTAATTATCTCTTTCTGTATCTTTCATTACTTGTTCTATTGGTTTTCCAGTCCTATCTGCTAATATTTTTGTTAATCTTTCTCTTGTTTTTATCATTTGATCAGCATGAATTTTTATATCTGTTGTTTGTCCTGAAATTCCATGTCCTCCAATTAATGGCTGATGTATTAATATTTCAGCATTTGGCATGGCAAATCTCTTTCCTTTTTCTCCATTTGCCAAAAGAACTGCACCAAAACTTGCAGCTAATCCTAAGCAAAATGTACTTACTGGACATTTTATATAGTTCATTGTATCTACAATCGCTAATCCATCTGTTACACTTCCTCCAGGTGAATTTATATAGAAATAAATTTCTTTATCTGGATCCTCTGATTCTAGAAATAACATTTGTGCTATAACTAGACTAGCAGTTGTTGCATTTACTTCTTCTCCTAAAAAAATTATTCTATCTTTTAATAATCTAGAGAATATATCATATGATCTTTCTCCTTTACTTGTTTGCTCAATTACGTATGGTACTAAGCTATCTTTTTCTAACATAGTTTTTTCCTCCTTAAAAATTAGATTTAAAATAAAAGAGTGCTTTTAAAATTTTTATATTTTAAAAACACCCTCCTTTCTTAATTATTCAGCTTTTTTTGTTGTTTTAGATTTTGTTGTTTTGCTTTCTTTCTTTTCTTCAGTTTTTGTTTCTTTCTTAGTTTCTTTTTTAACTGTTTCTTTTTTTATTTTAGCATTTTTAACTAATATGTCCATTGCTTTTTCACTCTTGATTCCTTCTTTTATGTAATTTACAATGTTTTCATTTTTTGAAAGTTCATCTGATTTTTTACCATATGCTTCAGACATTTCTTTTATTTTTTCTTTTAATTCTTTATCAGATACTTCAATATTTTCAGCTTTAATTATTGCTTCTAAAGCAAGTCTTGATTTAATTGCTTCTATTGCTTGTGGCTCACATTGTTTTCTAAAATCTGCTTCTGTTTGATTTAACATTTTAAGATATTTATCCATAGTCAATCCTTGATAAGACATTCTTTGTTCCATATCTCTTATCATGTTATCAATTTCCATTTCTACCATTCCACTTGGAATATCAGCTTTTAATTCATCACAAATTACTTTCATTACAGCTTCTTGTTTTTCATATTTTTCTCTATCTTCGTTTTGTTTTGTAAGTCTTTCTTTTATACTATTTTTTAATTCTGCTAATGTATCAAATTCACTAACATCTTTAGCAAATTCATCATCTAATTTAGGCATTTCTTTTTTCTTTATTTCATGAAGTTTAACTTTAAATGTTGCATCTTTTCCAGCTAAATCTTTTGAGAAATATTCTTTAGGGAATGTTACTTTAATATCTTTTTCTTCTCCTATTTTCATACCAATTACTTGATCTTCGAATCCAGGAATGAAAGATCCACTTCCTATTTCTAATTCATGTTTCTCAGCTTTTCCACCTTCAAAAGCAACTCCATCTACAAATCCTTCAAAATCTATAACAGTTATATCTTTATTATCAACTGCTCTATCATCAACTGTTACTATTCTAGCATTCTTTTCTTGCATTGTTTTAAGTTCATTTTCGATGTCTTTATCAGATACATTATACTCTATTTTATCAATTTCTATACCTTTATATTTTTCTACTTTTACTTCAGGCTTTGTTGCAACTACTGCAGTAAATACTAAATCTTTACCTTTTTCCATAGTTACTATATCTATTTGTGGTCTACTTACTGCTTCTATTTTATTATCTTCTAAAGCTTTTTCATATTCAGCAGGTACTACATCATTAAATGCATCTTCATAGAATATTTCTTTTCCATAATATCTTTCTACTATATTTTGAGGTGCTTTTCCTTTTCTAAATCCTGGTATATTAAAATATTTAACATTTTGGAAATAAACTTTTTTTATAGCATTTTCAAATTTTTCTGCCTCTATTGTTATTTCTAATTTTACTTCATTAGCGTTTTTTGTTTTTTCTACCTTACAATTCATCTAAATCTTCCTTTCAATTGCTTTTATCGTACTATTTATCTTTTATACGCTTTAATATTATATCACATTTTTATTAAAATGCAACAAAAATTCAAGATTTTTTTAAAATGTCTTGTATTTTTATATTTTTTATGTTAAAATTGTTATTAGTCAATTTTATTTAAGATTATTAGGAGGTGCAATTTATCATGGCAAAATGTGCAATATGTCAAAAAGAACCTGTTCATGGAAATAAACTAAGCATTACTCGTTCACATATAAGTAAACGTGCTCCACGTACTTGGAAACCAAACTTAAGAAGTGTAAAAGCTGAAATTGATGGTGAAGTTAAAAGAGTTCATGTATGCGCTAAATGTTTAAGAAATGGAAAAGTAAAAAGAGTATCATAAGATATAAAAATAAGAAGTAAGTTTAATCCTACTTCTATTTTTTATCCCCTATCTCTATTTAAGATAGGGGATTTATTATTTTATTCAGCTTCTGTATAATACTTTATTCTTCATAAGTTACTTCAACATTATATTTTTCTGTATCTAGTTTTTCCATATTAAGATTATTCATATTAATCTCTCCATTTTCTGTTCTGGTAAATAACATTTCTACTCCATTAATTTTTATTCCCTTTAATGATTTAATCTCAAATTTCTTTTTCTGTACATTATGCAATTTTTCTGAAAGTACATATCTATATTTTCCACCTTCAATTATTCTACTCCATTTCTTATCCGTAGATTTTCCACACTCTTTTGTAGGAATATCCTGTATGCTAGATGTCGTTAGTACTTTTTTACCACCTGGCTTATCATATACTGCTGTAGATTCGTCTATATACCTTGTTCTTGCTGTAGCAGATATTATTATTTTATCTCCTACCTTTTCTCCTTCTGACAATCCACTGGTCAAAACATATCCTGTATAGTTTCCTTTTTTTACTCTTGCCCATCGTCCATTTGTTGATTTGGCAGTTACCTTTACCTCATCTGCCATATCATATGTAGCTAATATCTTACTCGAGCTACTAGGTTTTTCATATATTTTTATTTCTCTCCAATTATTTGCATATCTTGTTTTCGAATATGCTGTAAACTCTATTCCATTTACTACATCTTTATTCTTTTCATAATTATCTTCATTACCACTATTATTGTTATTATCTGTATTTTGCTTTGGTTCAACATATGCAGTATCTTTCAAATCAGATGTTTTAACATATTTATATCCATCATTTTCTATAACAGAATAGTTCCAATCCATAACAGATACTCCAATAACTGTTACTTCACCATGCCCTTGAAGTTTTGATGTACTTCCATTTGGTACATTATCATAAAGAGTTAAATCACTATGGTAATATTTTTTTACTGCATCTCTATATACAAAAGGTACTCCTAACAATTCATTTACTTTTACATATAATACTTCTCCTGTACTCACCATTGCCCAATTTCCATCTGCTGATTTTCCAAGTACTTCAATTTCTCCACTATATTCAACTTTAGTTTTCTCCGCATCATCTTTAGGGCTCTTATATAATGTTAATCCACTATACCATCTTTTTGTACTCTCTTTAGCTTTAGCAAATACAACACCATCTATCTCATCACCTTTAGTTAAGCAATTAGCATTTATATATCCCTTTTTATTGTCTTGAAGTTCAACTCTTGCCCATTGTAAATCACTATTTGTAGCGTCTTTAGCTTTAGCAGAAACCCAAACTGCATCACTTTCTGTTAGTTCCATTATAACATTAGATGATTCATTAGGTTTTTCATATATTTTAACACTATCCCATACCTTTATATATCTTGGTTCAGTCCAATCCCAAATCAAAAAGCTTATTCCATCTATATTTTTTTCTGCACTTAATCTTAAATTCTGAGATTGTACATAATATACTTTATTTTCATTTATTACTTTTGCCCATTCCATATTAGTTGATTTTCCACAAATTATTATAATCTCACTATTTAATGTAACATGATTACTATTTAGATCTGGTTTTTCATATGCTTCTATTTTATCATCATAATATCTTTTAACTTCTTCTCCAATTATAAACTCTACATTATTTACTGTATTTTCATTTCTTAATTCACATAAATCCATGCAATTAAAGTAGACTTCATTTCCTTTTCCTTCTACTTTACCTTTTCCCCAAAATAATCCTGGTGCGCTAAACTCTTCTGCTTTTTCTGTTACAACAATTCTAGTTGCAAATCCTTCTGTAGAAATAGGTTCTTTCGTATCATCTGCACTTTCATATATTTTTAATCCATCCCAATTTTTTACATATCTTGAAACTTCACTAGATAATTTCTTAAAACTGATATTATTATCACTTTCAGATATTTTATTATCATATTCATCATCTTCGCTTACTTTTCTCTTTTTTGATATACCATTTTGAATATATAAACATGATCTTATTCCGATTGCGGAACCCTTGTCATAAATATCTTCATCTTTTCTTGCAGTATCCATACTATCTATAAAGCTTCTTGATACCATAGGATATTCATTTCCTTTATTTTTATATGAACCTCCTCTTAATACCAATTCAACATTATTATCTTCTTTATATCTTTCAGCTGTTCGTTCAAATAAATTTCCAGCTAATCCCCATATTCCATTAAAATATTTTGAACTTGCTTCTTTTGATGCATTAGCTCCAATATTACTATTTGAATATTTTCCTACCAATGTACTATCTTTTATTAATAAATTATAATTATCTGCTTTATTCGTCTTATTTATCCAACAC
This sequence comes from uncultured Clostridia bacterium, assembly GCA_934178475.1. Taxonomy (GTDB): domain Bacteria; phylum Bacillota; class Clostridia; order TANB77; family CAG-508; genus CAG-269. The sequence goes on along the minus strand of CAKPQH010000007.1, from coordinate 53,602 downwards.
ATAATCATATCATACTCAGCACCATACATAAGATGACCTACTACTGATTCTTCTTTACATGATTCACTAATTAATTTCTTTATATTTTGATCATTAAAATTCTGATTAGAAGCTCTATAGTAATCTCCACCTCCAAGTCTTTCACTTGCAGAATAGTTAATCATACCTCTTGCTTTATTATAAGAATTTCCTTCGCTATCAGTACCAAGCTCAGCCTCACTTACATAAAATCCACCATATGTATTTATACTCTTTTTAAAATCTTCTGAAAAATCATCTTCAGTATAGTTGAATGATTTATATAAATCTGATCCCTTTTTTGTTGGATCTTGTACATCGTCATCACCACTTGAAACATAATTAATATACATATCTTGTAATTCTTTTTTTGCATTTTTTAATACTTCAATATTTTTAGTATTCTCATCGTCACTTTTTACAGGTACCCAAATATATACCATATTTTTATTTGATTTTTGTCTTATTGTTACTATTCCATCATTAACACAATATTCGAATCCAGACGGTATAGGTACTTCAGTTTCATTCTTATTAGCTGCCTTAACAGTTACATATGCATATGATGGCTCATCATCATTGTCTTTTGTTTTATTTGAAGCTACCTGAACTCCTACATTCGTTCTATCAAAAGTTCCATAACTTGCTTTTGTTGCAACTACATTGCTAGATACCTTATCATCTTCATTAGCTATATTTAATGTAGAATATAACCCTATTGTCATAGCTTCTACACCAGTTTCAAGATTTATTTTATTTTTACTTGTATAAGTTAATATCTGTGCAATTTCATCTTTTGAAACAATATGTGTATCCTTATATTTTCCCATTGAATTTAATTGTTTAGCATAATTTTGATATTTATCATTAGAGATATCTTTTAAATCATTTATTCCAACGTTCATATTTAAATAAACATAGAATCCATTATATTTATCAATACTTTTTATAGCATCTGAGTCAAGTTCAAGTTCATTTACATTTTTATAATATTCATCTACATTTGAACTTGCATCTTCTTGATATGGTATCCACAAAAGTTCTGAACCAGTTTCTGTCTCTCTTACTATAATTCCAGTTGATAAATCTCCCTTCTTATACTCATACCCTTTTGGAATCGGAATCTCTTCTCTAGTTGCACTTCCAATGATGTCATTTCCCCACTCTTTCTTTTCACATATTTCTTTTACTTCTGGTAAATTACTAGCAAAAAGTTCTTCTATGTAGCTAGCTTCACTTATAGTATTTTCCTTAGCTTTACCAAATATTTTTATAAACGCTATTGATACCAAAGTTGCTGTAACTATAGCAACAATTATAAATATTATTGCTAATCTTTGTCCTGTTATTATCCTTCTTTTACTTTTCATTATTATCCCCCTTGTTTGCATTTAACACAAATATAAATTCTCCATAAATATTATATACTACTTTATATTTTTAGCAATAAATGTAACAAAAACTTAATACTATTGTAATACTATCGTAATAAATCAAATTACAAAAGCTTAGATAGAAAACATCTTTCCATCTAAGCTTATATTTAATCACTGTATTGTATATAATATGTTCTTATTTTACTTCCATCATCCAATGTTGCTTCTAATATATATTTTGTATCCCATTTTATATCAGTAAAATCTGTATAATAATATTCATTCTCTTCTTTAAATGATATTTCTTCTCCATTTACAGTTATTTTTGTAACTTTTTTTGTTTCTTTTTCTTTATAAACTCTTATCCTTTTTTGATTTGTTCTTGCTTTTCCAAAAAAGGTTAAATATGCCTCATTCTCACTTTTTTCATATTTTATAAAATTATGTCTCTTTGCATAGCTACCATCTGTGCACCAAACTTCAATAGTTCTTTCTCCTTGATTCAATTCAGATTCTATTGTATAATCTCCATTTTCATTCTTTTTAAAAAGTACTTCTTCTCCATTTACTTTAACTTTTTCCACTTCTCTTCCAGTTTCATAAGTATATATAACATTTTTACTAATTACTACATTATGATTATTTCCATTATAATAAACATTATATACATATTCTTTTTTATCTTTTGATAATATTTTTACTTCATACCAACCTATTTTATCTAACTTATCATACGTTATCCAATAATATTTTTCTTCCTCATTAAATTTGAATTTTGAAGTGTCTAATTCTTCATTTTTTTCATTTTCTGTATTTTTAACCGTTATCTTTTCTATTGAATCTTTATCCTTTGTACCTATAAACAAACGATATTCATCTATATTTTTACTCGCTGACGTACTAACATTGTATATCAAAGAATTATCTTTATATTCATTTTCAGTCTTCTTCAAATTTTTAGAATACACATACCCTTCTCCTTGGTCCGTATCTACAGATGTCCATACTCCATCCATTGATTTACCAGTTACTTTTATACTTCCTTCATCAGAATATACTTTAAGTACTGCTTGCTCTGAATAATCTGGTTTTGAATATACTGTTAATCCCTTATCAAAAAATCTAATTGCTTGTCCTGATTTCAAAAATTTTTCAATATTATCTGCTCTCCTGTTATTTTCCACATTAACAAACCCTTTTTCTGTTGCTAGGTTTTGTGCATTAACATATCCAATTTTGTTTTCTGGCAAACTAACTTGTGCCCACCACAAATTATCATTTGTTGCTTCTTTTGCTTTTCCTGTAACAGGAACTTGTTCAGCATATCCAAAGCTTCCTACTACATTGCTACTTTCATCTGGTTTATCAAATATTGTCATTCCTTCCCAAGTCTTTGCATAACGTACTACTGTTTCTTCCCATATATTAAATTTCATATTTTCTATATCAGATTCTTTAGATTTCCTTAAATCATTTGCTAAAACCCAATAGTATTTTTCTCCAATTTTTATTTCAGCATATTTAAAATCTACCGTTTTTGCATCTACTGTAACTACATCTGTTTTTACAGTCTCATATTCTTCTGTAAGGTCTCCCCATACTTTTATTTCTCCATCCGTAAATCTTTTAACTGGCTCTCCACTTACAAAATTTATAATAATATCATTACCATTTTCATCAGAAGCCAATACCTCTCCAACATTTTTCGTAACTCCATTTACACAGTTAAAATACACTGGAACTCCATTTGCTTCACCCTTTGCCCAATAAAAATCTTCACTTGTTTTATACTTAGCTTTTGCTTTAACTGTTATTCTTGTAGCAAATGGTAATGTTTGTATTTCTTCTTTAGTATTATCAGCTTCACTGTAAACTTTTATTCCATCCCAGTCATTTACCCATAGTGACTGTTCTTCTTTTAATTTATTAAACTCGACATTATTACTATTATAATCAGCTTTATTTTCAAAAGTATCAAAATCTTTTATATTTCCCTCTTTTACTCCAGATGGTTGAATATATAAACAAGTTCTTATACCTATTGCCGAACCTTTATCAAATTCATCTTCATACTCTTCTCCAACAAAATCCTCTAAAAATCTCCTATTAGCTATAGGGTCCTCATTACCCGCCTGTTTATAAGAACCTCCTCTTAACACATAGCTTGACTTTCCATCTTTTTCCATACTTTCAGCAGTAAACTCATATAAATTTCCAGCTAATCCCCATATTCCATTTAAAAATTTACCACTTTGTTCAGCTGTTGCATTTTTACCTATTTCGCTATTTTTATATTTTCCAATATTGGTACTGTTCTCTAATAACTCTTCTTCACTTAAAGTTTTTTGTTTTAATAGCCACATTAACATTCTGTCGTATTCAGCGCCATACATAAGATGACTTACTACAGATTTTTCCGAATTAGATTCTTCAATTAATATATTTAAATTTTTTCCTTTAAATGACTGATTTGATACTCTATAATAATCCCCTCCATCAGCTTGTTCTGATGCAGAATAATTAATCATTCCTCTCGCTCTATTATAAGGATTTCCATCTCTATCATTACCTAATTCAGCTTCACTTACATAAAAACCTTTAAATTTCTCTATGCTTTTTACAAACTCATCTGAAAATTTTTCACTTGTATTATTAAAAGCATCATATTTATCTGTACCTTTTTCTAATGAATAACTTTCTCCATCTGTTCTCGTATATTTTTCATATAATTTTCTTAATTCTTCTTTAGAATTATTTAATTCATCAATTGTTGCAGGTACCCATATGTAAACCATATTTTTGTTATCTTTTGCTTGTATTGTAACAATACCATTATAAACTGAATATTTAAATCCTGATGGAACTGGTACTTTTGCTTTTCCACTATTAAAAGATACATATGCGTAATATCCATTAGATTTAGATGATGAATTATTATTAGTAGCAAGTTGAATTTGGTTAGAAATTTTTGTTCTATCAAAAGTACTATAACTTGCTTTTGTTGCAACAATATTATTTGATGAAACAGTAGTTTCTGTATCTTCAGCTATATTTAATGAAGAATATAATCCTATAGTCATAGCCTCTATACCAACATTAAGTTTTATCTTTTTATCTTCTATATATGCTACTGCTTGCTCAACTTCTTCTTTTGATAAAATATGTTTATTATTTTCATTTTGATCATCTTCTAATTGTTTAGCATATGATTTATAAGTTTCGTTTGATAACTCTTTTAAATCATCTATATTTTTATTCATGTTTAATGACACATAAAATCCATTGTATTTATTAATACTTTTTATAGTATCCGGACTTACTTCATTTACATCAACATTTTTATAATACTCCTCTACACTATATTTGCTTGTATCTTTTTGATATGGTATCCATAAAAATTCAGAACCTGTTTCTGTTTCTCTTACAACTATACCATTAGATAAGTTTCCCCTTTTATATTCATATCCTCTTGGAATCGGAACTTCTTCTTTAGTTGTACTTCCTATGATATCTTTTCCCCAGTCTTTCTTTTCACAAACTTCACTTACATTAGATGATTCACTTTTTGCAAAAAGATCTTCTACATTTTCTTCTTGAATTAATTTTTTTCCGCCAAATAACTTAACTATAGCAAATGCTATTATTGATGCTGCTATTAATGCTATACCAATAAATAATATAGCCAATCTTTGTCCTGTTATAACTCTTTTTCCTTTCATTTTTTCCTCCTACATTTTAATTTTTTTATTACAAACACAATTAAAATCATTGTAATTATGTTGCTCATAAACAAATATTTTTTCAAATTGCTAAATCCAGTTGGTGGTGAAATACTTACAGCTCCCGAATAATCATAATCACTTTCATTATCTACCTTTGGTTCTTCTTCCCAGTTATGATTTCCTGCTTTTAATATTTCTCCTTCTTTATCTATTGAAGAATAATTTCTTCTACCTTCATCATTTTTATATTCAACTAATTCTGTTTCATTTGAAAAATAAGCATCATCTTCATTTCTCATAACTCTTGAAAAAGCTAAATATATTTCTTTTGTTTCTCCTCCTGCTATTAAATCTGTGCATAATAAGAATTTACCATTTTTTATATGTTCATTACTATCATCTACTTTTGAATTATAATTTTTAGCTTCACTTTTTTCTATTGCAATCCAATTATATTCTTTATTTGATATACTGGTCTCTCCTTTATTCTTTAAATTCTCGTTATATTCAAATCCCTCATAATAATTCAGTAATTTATATTCTTTACAATCTATATCTGATTCATTTTTCACTGTTAATTTATATCCAATAAATAATGTACTTCCATATAGTAATTGGTCATTTAATTCTATCCTTACTGTTCTAAAACTTGGATCTGTCATTGAAGATACATAGCTAATATCAGTTTTTCCTCTATCACTACTTGTCCAATTTATTATGTTTTGTCCATTTGATAATGTTAATACAATATTATTAATTTCTTCTTCAACTTTAAGTGCAAATCTAGGTCTATATTCTAATAAAACTCCACCTTTCATTTTTTCAGTCGGATATGTTCCATCATCTTTCTTTTTTTCAACCTCAAAAGGTTCAGTTTCAAGTACTAATCTACATTTAGTATGTTTTCCATCTTCTAATTCATTTTCTTCTGTGTCATTATTTATTATTCCTAAACTCTTGGCATTATTTACTACTGTCTTTGCAACATTTGTTTCTGTATTATTTGTTGAATTCGTTATTTTTCTATAACTACTTGTTACATCATAATATTCCCCATTTATACTTTCTTTATCATTAGCATAAAAAATATATTCAATTTTATATGTTCCTTCATCTTTTGGATAATTAATACTATATATATTGTTATTATTTAAATTTATAGTTTTCTTTTCATTCGTACCAACTTTAACCAAATTCACTTGTACTTTTGTTCTATCTATTGTCGCTTCATTGCCTTCAATATCTTTTGCTTGTATTTTTCCAACTATAAAATCTTTTTCATCATCATCTGTATCTATATCGTCATGATTTTCTATATCTCCATTGTGATCATCTGCATCTCCATCTCCATCTCCGTCACCATCATCATTTGTTAATTTTTCAAAAACAGCATTTATAAAAGTTGTATAGCTCAAATTAATTTCTTTTGTTTTAACTTTTCCATTTTCCAATGAGCTATCATCTTTTATGCTTTCTTCCTTAGGATCCTCTTCTTTTAAAACTTTGTATATTTCATCAAACATACTGTCTACGCGAGAACTATTCCCTTCAATTGCCAATTTATATAAATCTCTATCTTTCCATGTATAAGTTTTATTTTTAAAATACTGTCTCACATTTTCTTTATTATTGTCAAACAATAGTAATGTAACACATTCCCAATTTTTAAGTCCCATTTTCCAAAATGATTTATCACTAGATTTAGAAACATCATTTTTTAAATTTTTTATACTAATTTCAAAATCACTTACATTATTATATGTATTTATGAAACCTCTATATGCTGAACTACTTACTATGCTTTTTGTTAATTCTTCTACTTTTGCAAGTCTTTCCTCTGCTCCTGATGCTTCTTTGTATACATAAGCTAATTCTAACTTTTCATCATAATTTTTATATTCTTTCTTCTTTATATCTTCAATTTTATAATTATTTCCATTATATTCGAATATAATTTTACTTTTATTATTTGTATTAATTTGATAATATCCATTCGAATCTGTTGCAATACTATTATTTGTATTCTCATCTGTTACATTAATACCTTGTATTCCGTTTCCGTCTTTATCCAATACATAACCTCTAATTGTATATGAAGTATTAGCATAACTTTTTATTCCAATTATACTAAATATAATTAAACTTAATATTATAATAGAAAATATTTTAACTTTTAAATTTTCCCCCATTAAAATCTCCATAATATTACATATTTATATAATTATATTATATTTAACTTATATTTCTTTTTCAATAAATCCAAACAAATGTAATACAAACTTAATATTCTTGTAATCTTGTTGTAACAATTCTTTTACAAAATAAAAAAAATCTCAACTTTATTTTACTAAAGTTAAGATTAATTTTTATTTTCCTATTAAATCATATTCTTTAACATCAACAATTTCTGCCTCTATAAACTCATTAATATTTTTTTCATTATTTTTTGTTTTTCTTATGTATATAACACCATCTATATCAGGTACATCACATCTAGTTCTTCCAACTAAATATTTACCATCAAATGATATATTTTCAATTAGAACTTCCATTTTACTTCCAATTCTTCTTTTTAAACTTTCTTTTGAAATCTCTTGTTGTAGCTTCATTATTTTGTTATATCTTGATTTTTTAGTCATATGATGTATTTGATTTTCCATATTATAAGCTGGAGTTCCTTCTTCTTTCGAATATTCAAAAACCCCTAACTTATCAAACTTAGTTTGTTGTACAAAATCATATAATTCATCAAAGTCTTTTTGAGTTTCTCCTGGGAATCCTACTATTAAGCTTGTTCTCAATATAACACCTGGTATTTCTTTTTTTATTTTTTCTATCAATTTTATTATATGTTCTTTAGAAGTTTTTCTGTTCATCCTTTTTAATACTTCATCTGATATGTGTTGAATTGGAATATCAAAATATTTACATATCTTTTCTTCATTCTTTACAACATTAATCAAATCATCTGTTATTCCTTCTGGATAAGCATATAAAAATCTTACCCATTTTATACCATCTATTTTGCATATTTCTTTTAATAATTCTGCAAGTCTTGATTTTCCATATAAATCCACACCATATTTTGTAGTATCTTGTGCAATAATTATTAATTCTTTTATTCCTTTTCTTGCTAATTCTTTAGCTTCTTCAATTATGTCTTCAAACGGTCTACTAATAAATAAACCTCTTATATATGGTATTGCACAATATGTGCACATATTGCTACATCCTTCTCCTATTTTTAAATAAGCATAATTATTACCTGTAGACACTGTTCTTTCCAAATATTCATCTTCTTTAAACATTGGAATTTGTTTTATTTTTTTGTTATCCTTACTATTTTCATTAAGATTACTTTTCTTATTTTCAACAAGGTCTTCAATTTTATTCCACATATTATCATAATCTTCTAATTTCAAAAATAAATCCACTTCAGGAAGAGCTTTTACCAAATCATTATAATATCTTTGTACTAAGCATCCCATTGCAACTAAGTATTTACATCTTGCATTTTTGTATTCCGCCATTTCTAAAATCGTATTTATAGCTTCTTCTTTTGCAGATTCAATAAATCCACATGTATTAATTACTATGATATCCGCTTCTTTTGGATTATTTACAATTTTATATTCGTGATTTTTAAATTTTCCAATTGCAACTTCTGTATCAATTAAATTTTTACTACAACCAAGTGATATAAATCCTACGTTCATTACTTCTCCTATTCTATATTTTCATCTTTTATATAATATTTTTTTCCTAACATTTTATCTGTCATATATTGTTGTTCTACAAAATGTCCTGGAAAATCGTGAGGATACTTGTATCCACATGAATATCCTAAAGCTTCCATATTTTCGACAGGAGCATTTCTTAAATGCATTGGAACTTCTCCTGTATCCTTATTTTTCACATCTTCTATTGCTTTATTTATAGCTAGATATGAAGCATTTGATTTTTTAGATGTTGCAACATATATTGCAGCTTCTGAAAGTACTATCCTTGCTTCTGGCATTCCAACCATATGTACAGCTTGCATAGCATTATTTGCCACAACTAAAGCCATAGGATTTGCCATTCCCACATCTTCTGATGCAGCTATAACAATTCTTCTTGCTATAAACATTGGATCTTCTCCACCTTCTAACATTCTTGCTAAATATAAAGTTACTGCATCTGGATCTGATCCTCTCATTGATTTTATAAAAGCACTTATATTATCATAATGAGCTTCTCCATCTTTATCGAAAATTGCTTTCTTTTCTTGAATACAATTTTTAATAACATCATCAGTTATATTTATTATTCCATTAGAATCCATTTGAGTAGTTAATACTGCAATCTCTAATGCATTCAATGCTGTCCTTACATCTCCATTTGATATTAAAGCTAATTTATTTAATGTTTCATCTTTAATATTTAAATTATACTCTGCAAGTCCATCTTTTTTTTCAATCGCCATTTTTAAAACTTTATAAATATCTTTTTCTGTAAGAGGTTTTAACTGTACTACCATCGAACGAGAAATCAACGCCTTATTTACTGTAAAATATGGATTTTCTGTTGTAGCTCCAATTAAAATTACTGTACCATTTTCAACAAATGGTAAAAGTGCATCTTGTTGAAGCTTATTAAATCTATGAATTTCATCTATAAACAAAATTGATTTACCTATTGGATTTATCATAAAATTCTTTGTTTCTTCAATTACAGATTTGATGTCTGATACTCCAGCAGTTACAGCATTTAATTTATAAAATTTATATTTAGTGGTTTCACTTATAACTTGAGCAAGTGATGTCTTTCCACAACCTGGAGGTCCAAACAATATTAAACTTGATAATCTATCTGCTTTTATTGTTCTATATAAAATTTTATCTTTACCTAAAACATGTTCTTGTCCAACATACTCTTCTAATGTCTTAGGTCTTACTCTATACGCTAAAGGTTCATTTAAATTCATATTTTGCTCCTTTTTAACTTATAAACATTGCATCTCCAAAACTGAAAAATCTATATTTTTCTTTTACTGCTTCATTATATGCTTGTAGTATAAATTCTCTTCCTGCTAATGCTGATACTAACATCAATAATGTTGATTTTGGTAAATGAAAATTTGTTATTAATCCATCTATACACTTAAATTTATATCCAGGATATATATATATTCCTGTATCTGATTCTTTTGCTTTGACAAATCCTGTTTTTTCATCTGCAATTGTCTCTAATACTCTACAAGAAGTTGTACCAACCGCAATTATTCTTCCTCCTGCTTTTTTCGTCTCATTTATTTTTTGTGCATCTTCTTCTTTTATATAAAAATGTTCTGTATGCATTTTATGTTCCTCGATATTTTCTTCTTTTACTGGTCTAAATGTACCAATTCCAACATGAAGAGTTACATTAGCTACTTTTATTCCTTTTTTCTCAATCTCTTTTAAAAGTTCATCTGTAAAATGTAATCCTGCTGTAGGCGCTGCAGCTGACCCTTGATATTTCGCATATACTGTTTGATATCTATCTTTATCTTTTAAGCTTTCATGTATATATGGTGGAAGTGGCATTAAACCAATTTTGTCTAATATCTCGTTAAAAATCCCATCATATTTAAATTTTACTTTTCTTGTTCCGCCTTCCATAATATCTAGTATTTCAGCTTCTAACATTCCATCACCAAATATTACTTTAGTTCCTGGTTTTAACTTATTTCCAGGTCTAACAATTGACTCCCATATATCTCCTTCTATTTGATTTAAAAGTACGAACTCAACATTTGCTCCTGTTTCTTTTTTCCCATATAGTCTAGCAGGTATAACTTTTGTATTGTTTCTTACCAAACAATCTCCTGGTTTTAAATATTCTATTATATCTTTAAATACCTTATGTTCTATTGTTTTTTTTTCTTTATTTAACACAAGTAATCTTGATTCATCTCTTTTTTTTATTGGCACTTGTGCTATCAATTCTTCTGGCAAATAATAATCAAATTCTTCTAACTTCATTTTTTATTCCTTCTTTTTTATTTTATCATTATTCTATTTTACTTTGAAAATAGCTTTTTGTCAATAATTGCACCTTTCATTTTCTAATTATTTTACTACTTATACTAATATTAGAAAAAATTTTTATTATACAAAAAAGATAGCTTTTCAGCTATCATACATTTATATCTATATTTTTTATTTACCCTGTTTTACTCATTATATCTTTCTTCATTTTCTTTATAATTTTCTTTTCCAATCTTGAAATATAACTTTGAGATATTCCAAGTTCATCTGCAACTTCCTTTTGTGTTTTTTCATCTCCTGTTTTAAACCCAAACCTCATCTCCATTATATCTCTTTCTCTATCATTTAATTTACCAATGGATGCTCTTAAAAGTTTTTTGTCTACTTCATCTTCAATATCTCTTGATGTTATATCTGGATCAGTTCCTAAAATATCTGAAAGCAACAATTCATTTCCATCTACGTCTTTATTAAGTGGTTCATCTATTGATACTTCTCCTTTAGTTTTATTTGTTCTTCTTAAATACATTAAAATTTCATTTTCTATACATCTTGAGGCATATGTTGCAAGCTTTATCTTTTTATCTGCATTAAATGTATTCACACCTTTGGTTAATCCTATAGTTCCTATTGAGATTAAATCCTCTATATTAATTCCAGTATTTTCAAATTTCTTAGCAATATACACAACTAATCTCAAATTTCTTTCAACAAGTACTTGCCTTGCCTCTAAGTTATTCTCTTCTGATAATTTATTTATATAAAATACTTCCTCTTCTTCTGAAAGTGGAGGTGGTAAAGTTTGACTTCCTGCTATATAAAAAATAGGTTCAACTATTATTTCCTCATTTTTTATATATTTTACATACAAAGTATTTATATTTTCTTTTAAAACATCTAATATATTCATGTTGACTTCCTTTCTTTTAGCTTTAATCTATTAAATCATTTCCAACTAAAGCCCTATATTCTCCTCTTTTAGTTAAAGATTTATCATATATTCCAACAATTACTTTATTAACAATTTTTGTATCTTCTTCTATAGTCATCTCTATTTTTTTTGCTCTTATTCCCAACAACATACCATTTTGTTTACCTAATGATGTAAATGGAATAACTTTTAATTTTGATATGTATTCATTTTCTATTTCTTCTGGTACATTTTTAAAATTGCCACATAAAATTTCCTCAATATTATTTAAAATTTGCTTTGGTATTGTATTGTATAATAATGTGCTTTCAACAACTACAACCGGTATATTTGTAATTGGTTCTTTTAATAAATTTCCTGTATCAATCATTGCAGTTGTATCTATTTCTTTACCATTTAGAAATATTTTTATTTTGCAAAAAATGCTCCTTTTTCTCTTTAAAAATTTTAATGAAATTACAATTATTACAAATGATAAAATAATCCCTATTAACACTGTTCTTAAAGTATATGTACCTATAATTGTTCCATTTTGTATACTTACATTATGCGTATTGACCATATATATTACAGCTAAAGACGCTCCTGCAAAAACAAATGATATCAAATAAAAAATTATTATTTGCTTTGCTAAATTTTTAAAATTATTCGCGTTAAATGCAATATAAATTATTACAACTGACAACACAATTTTCATACTAGCAAAAACAAACCACCTTAAATTAATAACATAATAAATAACTACATATATTGCTCCTATTAAACTTGCCACAAAAATTCTATATTGTTTTAGTTTAAGTTTTAATACAATAGCTGTTGCAATTAATATAATATAATTTAATACTAAATTTTCTAATAAAATTATATCTATATATATTGTCATCTTCTCACCTTTGCTATTGTACTATATAAAATCCAAAAAGTTTGTCTTTTCTTATTGTAGAAAAAAAGAAATAATCGACAAAAGCTTACACTTTAAGTGCAAGCTTTCTATTTTCTATATATTTTCGCTCCTAACATATTAAGTTTTGAATCTAAACATTCATATCCTCTAAGTACATATTTTATATCTTCTACTTCAGTTTTTCTTTTTGCAACTAATCCAGCTAAAACCAAACTAGCTCCTCCTCTTAAATCATTTGCTTTTACTGTAGCTCCATATAATTTTCGTACTCCTTTTATAATAGCTGTCCTTCCTTCTATATTAATTTTAGCTCCCATTCTCTCTAATTCTTGTGTATACTTAAATCGATTTTCAAAAATATTTTCTGTAACTATTGATGTACCAGATGCTATACATAAAGGAGCTACAATAATTGATTGCATATCTGTTGGAAATCCTGGATATGGCATTGTTCTTATTGATGTTGCTTTAAGTTTTTTTGGCGAATTCATTATTATTGTATTCTTTTCAATCTTTATATCACATCCCATTTCAATTAGCTTTTCTACTATTGGAGTTATATGTTCTGGATTTACTTTGTTTAATTTAACACTTCCACCTGTAATTGCAACTGCACATAGAATAGTTCCTGCTTCAATTCTATCTGACATTATATTATAGCTAACTTCCTTTTTTAATGTTTTAACACCTGTTATTGTAACTACATTAGTTCCTGCTCCACTTACTTTTGCTCCCATTCTACAAAGCATTTCTTGTAAATCAACAATTTCTGGTTCCATAGCAGCATTGATTATTTTAGTTTCTCCATCTCCCAATACAGACGATAAAATTATATTTTCTGTTGCTCCAACGCTTGGAAAATCAAGATTAATTTCTGTTCCCAAAATCTTTTCTGTATTACATATTATTTTTCCATATTCTTCACATTTCTCAATACCTAACTTTTCAAATGCTTTAAGATGTAAATCTATTGGTCTACTACCTATATCACATCCTCCAGGATATGAAAAAACTGCTTTATGGTATTTACCTATTAAACTTCCAACCAATATTACAGATGATCTCATCTCCCTCATTAAATTTTCTGGAATTTCATATTTATTTACATTTGATGAGTCTATAATCACCTTATTGTTTAATTTTTTAACTTTGCATCCTAATTCTTTTAAAATTTCTATCATCATTTGAACATCATGAATATTCGGTACATTATATAGTTTAGTAATTCCTTTATTTAAAATACTCGCTGCAATTATTGGAAGAGATGCATTCTTAGATCCAGATACATACGTCTCTCCTTCTAATTTTTTACCACCTTCTATTATGTAACTTGACATTTTTTGCCTCCCTTTTACTTTTTTTGATATATTTTATGTTTTTGAAGACTAAAATGTTAAAAGTTCTAAAATTTAAGTTGATTTTCTTAAAATTTTAGAACTTTTTAGAACTTATTTATATTATTTTATTTTGATTTTTTACTAATTATTATTTTTACTTTTTTGCTGCATATTATGTAAATAAATATTCCTGCAATAATTATAAGATTAACAATAGCTATTTTGCTTTCATATTTTTCTCTTTTTTTAATACTCTCAATTTTTTCTTTTTCCTCTTTAACCTTTATTTCTGTTATATCTTTAAGTTCATTTTTTGATGCATCATATATCATCGCTTTTCTATTAATTCTATTACCGCCATAATCTTTTGGAAGACTGTCATTATAACCAATTGCATCTATATTACTTGTATCAATCACCTCAATTTCATCATTAACTATTTTTGCAACTAAAACCATTGATGATACCCAAGCAATTTTGACATCTTTTATTACTTTAATCTTAATATAATCTTTTCCATCAACTTCTACAATTTGATTAGTATTTTCTAATTCTTTTGGTAATTTATCATATTTTTGTTGAATAAATATAGATTTTTTATCTATTGTTTCTACAAAATTTCTTTCGTTCTCTTTATAATCTTCCTGTATTTCAGAAAAAACTATGTCTCTTAATAATACATATATATTACTTTCATCATTCACATTTTGTATTTCCATTGTATTGTATTGAATTATCTGAATATATGCATATACAATACTAGAACTCATCAAACACAAAATAATTATTAATACAACTAATACTACCCATTTTAATTTCATAAACAGCCTCCAAATATTTACTTATTTTCATTCAAACCTATTATACATATTTATATTGTTTTTTTCAAGAATTCTTTTATTTATTTATTTATTTTTTTCCATTTTATAAAGTAAAATAAATACATATATAAATAAGACAGTCCTTTTTTGAAAATATTTTCAAAAAAGGACTGTCCCCAAATTGAAACGGATCAATAACTTCTCCGTCTATGGATTTTTCTTTTTCTCTCTTTCTTTACAATAATGGATATCACTCCTAACCAGTACCAAATAAATAAAGGATACATTGCCACTGCAATTATTGTTCCCAAAACTTTTATGATTCCTGGTAAATTTGCAAACCATTTAACAATTGCTTCATCTGAATTATATATTGCATTTCTTTTGACCATTACATGATTAGCATAATTCTCTGTCATAGAGTCTGTTTTTCTATATTCCTCATTATAATACTGTGTATCAAAATTATACCCAATAAGTTCAAATGAAGTCCATGTTACCTTGTTTGCAACTTTTATTATTGTGATAGTTCCAACTATCATAATTAAGAGAGTGATAAGTTTTGCTAAATTCCGTCTTTTCATTTTTAAATCCCCCAAAAATAAAATTTTTTATACATCTCTATTATACCATATTCAGCTATTATTTTCAATTTTATATAAATTCTTTATTTCTATTAATTGCTTTGAAATGCTTTTATATTTATAATATTCTTCTAACATTTTTACAACACTAAAAAATAACTCTCTACTTATTTTGCAGAGAGTCCAATCTATTATGGTTTCACGTAACTCAAACCTTCAAATAATTTTTACTAATCTTCGCTAACATTCATAATTATTTTTCATCTTAATTGATTTGAAAAATAATTGTTTTCTATATCTTTTCGTTATTTGGCAAGACTAAAATTTATCGACAGGTGCTATTATTTGCACCTATCCTATAAGCTCCTTACGTCGCTTATTTGATTGAAGATGTTAAGACTTCTAAAACTGGGCGCACCCCAAAGATGACGACAATGTTGAAGTCATCGTTGCTCAAATCGCTACCCTCGCCATACATAAGCCATACTTTGCTACTGTCGCTTGCAGATCCAAGCCAATAATTTAATTTTTTTCCATCTTTATTTCCATATAAAATATCTGTATTTGCTGTTGTCTTTAATGTATCTGCTTCTTCTTTTACCATTAATCTTCCTTTTTCTGCCCCTAATTTACTACCATATGCTTCTACCTTACCAACTGCACTTGTTGTTTCAGAACTAATTGTTGTTTTATTATTCAAGTTATCTCCACTTACAACATTAGCACCACTCCAAGCAGTTTCTGAGCAAAATGCACATGGATTAGTCTCTCCTGTTGTATCTTGACTGCTTCCATCTGCTTTCAAATTATATTTTGCTAACAAGTTTACTTTTGTATTGTCCTCTGAAAATCCTATTACATAGAATGATTCTCCATTTGATGCTGTTACTTCACTTCCTATTGCTAACTCTCCATTTTTCTTAAATGTTATTGCTTTTTCTACATTTCCAGATGTTGTTACATTATATATGTCTCCATTTGTTAGTGTTACTTTTCCTTCTTCATAAGTAGGTTGTTTACCGTCATTTTTAAATTCTTCTTGTAATGCTTTTTCTAATCCTACTGCTTTTGTTGAATCTGTCGCTTTTGTTAAGTCAATAGTTCCTTCTCCATCTACCAATGCTGATTGCACTGCTAATTTTACTCTTTCTAGTTCTGTTGCATCTCTTTGACTTTCTTTTGCATTTGTTGCTTTACCTAGTATTCCATCTTGACTTGATATCATTGTTATTGATACTCCTGCAAGTATTAGTAATACTATTATTGTTATTACTAATGCTATTAATGTAATTCCTTTTTTGTTTCTTAGTTTGTTTTTCATTTTTTTATTTTATCCTCCTTATATTTTACTATTTTTAATTTATCATTTTTATTATTTATTTTACAGTGATTATTATTCATACTTTTTTATATTTTCTCGCCTCCTTTCTTTTTGAGAAAAACACAAAAATAAGACTAGAAACCTATTACCTTTTTAGTAACAAACTAGTCTTATTTCTCATATTTATTAAATTGTTGCTTTTTTCTCTTAGAACATCAAACTTCTATATAAACTCTTCCCATACCATATTTGCTAAATCTATACCTTTGTTTGATAGTTTAATACATTCATTATTTTTTACTATCAATTTTTCATCTAATAATTTTTCTATCTCATTTTTGAAAATATTTATTGAAACATTAAATTTATTTTCAAAATCAGTTATTTTAATTCCATCTATTTTTCTTAATCCTAATAACATATACTCTTTTTGTTTTTCTTCTTTAGTTTGTTTTCTTTCCTCTATTACAATGTTTTTTTCAAAATTGCCTTTTTCTATGTTTTCTATATAACTGTTTAAATTACATATATTAGAAAATCGTATATCATTAATATATGAGTGTGCTGCTAATCCAAATCCTTTATATTCTTTTTGATTCCAACAATCAAAATTATGTTTTGATTCATAACCTTCTTTAGCAAAATTAGAAATCTCATAATGTTTATATCCTTTGCTTTCTAAATATCTCTTAACCTTCCAATACATTTTTCTTTCTAATTCTTCCTCTGGTAATTTTAACTCACCATTATTTATTTTAGTATATAATTTTGTTCCTTCTTCTATAATAAGAGAATACACAGACACATGATTTACATTAAGCTTTACTATTTCTTCTAATGAATCTTCTACGTCTTTTAATGTTTGATTAGGAAGTCCTATCATCAAATCAACATTTACATTTTTAAAACCAACTTCTTTAACTAAATAATATGTTTTCATAAATTCATCAAAATTATGTATTCTTCCTATCTCATGTAGTAATTCATTTTTTGTACTTTGAAGTCCTATACTTACTCTATTTATTCCTGCATTTTTATAATCTAATAACTTTTCCTTATTTACAGTTCCTGGATTTACTTCAATTGTTATCTCTTTACATTCTTCTGTTGGCTCTAACTTTTTTATTATTTTTATAATATCTTTACTATTTATAAAAGATGGTGTTCCTCCCCCAATATAAATTGTTTTTATTTTTTTATCTTTATTCTTTTCTTTCCAATACTCAATTTCTTTTATTAGAGCTTCAATATACTTTTCTTGTTTATCTTCATTTTCAAAAGATACAAAATCACAATAAAAGCATTTTCTCCTACAAAAAGGAATATGAATATATATTCCTATCTCTTTATTCATATTCTTCACCTAATTTTTCAATTTTTTTCAATCTATAATTAACCCCAGATTTTCCAAGTGGTTCTTTTAATTTTTTCCCTAAATCCACAAGAGACATATCTGGATATTCTAATCTTAATTCTGCAATTTCTTTCAAGCTATTTGGTAACTTATTAAACTTACCATTTTGTTTTAACTTTCTTATTGCTTCTACTTGGTTTATAGATGCATTTAAAGTCTTATTTAAATTTGCTGCCTTACAATTAACTAATCTATTAACTTTATTACTCATTTCTCTTTGTACTCTTATATCTTCAAATTTAAGCATTGCTTTTGTTGCTCCAATTAAAGCTAAAAATTTAGATATTTCTTCGCTATTTTTTATATAAATTTTTCCTTCCATTTCTTTTAATTTTATATCAACTTCTTTTGTTTTATTTACCAAATTGATAATTTTATCTATATAAAATTCACTCTTTAATCCAATCTCTAAATGATAATTATTTTCAGGATTGTTTATAGAACCAGAACCTAAAAAAGCACCTCTTAACACTGCCTTTAAATTTATAAAATCTAATGATTCACATTTATCAAAATTATTAATTTCTTCTATTAAATTTTTAACTTTATCTTCTTTTAATTCTTTTTTCTTAAATGTTATATAATATACTTTTGATTGTACATCTATTTTAAAATCTTCTATATTTACATTTCTAAGAATTTTTGCATAACGATTTATATTATATTCACTTTCAGTAGAATATTTAAATAAATTTTTTTCTTCTACAAAATTATTACTTATAAAATATCCAATTAACTCATGAATAACTTCTTCTTTTTTTGCTAAATTTGGAATTTTACTTAGTTCTTCTTTTACTTCTCCTGTAAATGACATCATTTCACCTTCTTTACGCTAAAATTTTAACATATTCTAATATTTTTATCAACATTTTTCCCACTAATTGTTGATATTAAAGGAATTTTATTATATAATAGCACTATTAAAAATCAAAGGAGTGTTTGTTTATGATAGATATAAAATTCTTAAGAGAAAATCCTGAATTAGTAAAAGAAAATATAAAAAAGAAATTTCAAGACCAAAAACTTATATTAGTTGATGAAGTAATTGAATTAGACAAAAAAAATCGTGAAGTCAAATTAAAAGGTGATAATTTACGTAATGAAAGAAAAACTTTAAGTGCTCAAATTGGAAGCTTAATGAAATCTGGTGAAAAAGCACAAGCAGAAGAAATAAAACTAAAAGTTAATGAAATTAATTCTGAACTTGAAAAAAATGAAATATTAGAAGATGAATATGCAGAAGAAATTAAACAAAGAATGATGAAAATACCAAATATTATGGATGCTTCTGTTCCTATTGGTAAAGATGACAGTGAAAATGTTGAAGTAGAAAAATTTGGTGAACCTTTTAAAAGAAATTATGAAATTCCTCATCATGCAGATATTATTGATAAATTCAATGGTCTTGATAAAGAAAGTGCTGGAAGAACCAGTGGAATGGGATTTTATTATTTAATAGGTGACATCGCTCGTCTTCATGAAGCAATGCTTACTTATGCAAGAGATTATATGATTAATAATGGATTCACATACTGCATTCCTCCTTTTATGATTAGAAGTAGCGTTGTAAATGGAGTTATGTCTTTTGAAGAAATGGAAGCTATGATGTATAAAATAGAAGGTGAAGACTTATATTTAATTGGTACATCTGAACACTCTATGATTGGTAAATTTAAAGAACAAATTTTAAATGAAGCTGATCTTCCCTTAACTCTAACTTCTTATTCTCCATGTTTTAGAAAAGAAATCGGTTCTCATGGATTAGAAGAAAGAGGATTATATAGAGTTCACCAATTTGAGAAACAAGAAATGATAGTTATTTGTAAACCAGAAGATTCTATGAATTGGTACAATAAAATGTGGAAATTATCTGTAGACTTATTTAAAAGTTTAGATATTCCTGTTAGACAACTTGAATGTTGTTCAGGAGATTTAGCAGATTTAAAAGTTAAATCTTGTGATATTGAAGCATGGTCTCCAAGACAACAAAAATATTTTGAAGTTTGTTCATGCTCTACTTTAGGAGATGCACAAGCTAGAAGACTAGGTATAAGATATAAAACAGAAAATGGAAATAAATTGGTTCACACTTTAAATAATACTGTTTTAGCAACCCCTCGTGCTTTAATTGCTATGATTGAATGTAATTACAATGAAGACGGAAGCATTAGCATTCCTAAAGCTCTTCAACCTTACATGGGTGGAAAAGAAAAAATTGAACCTAAAAAATAATATAGGAGAAAAAATATGATAGTAAAAAATCCCCAGTTTGAAGTTTCAGCAGTGTCACCAAAACAATATCCTAAAGGAAACTTACCAGAAATTGTTTTGGTTGGAAAATCAAATGTTGGAAAATCAAGTTTTGTCAATACAATGATTAATAGAAAAAAACTTGCAAGAACAAGCTCTGAGCCTGGTAAAACTAGACAAATAAATTTTTATAATATTGATGAAAAATTCTATTTTGTTGACTTACCTGGTTATGGATATAGCAAAATGTCAAAAACGGAACAAGAAAAAGTTGGCAACTTTATTGAAGAATATCTCTTTAACAGACAAAATATCTCTTTAATAATTTTCCTTATAGATATAAGACACAATCCAACTGAGAATGACAAACTTATGTATAACTATATAATATCATCTAATCATCCATTTATAATCTTGGCAAACAAAGCTGATAAAATAGCACCTACAAAAGTTCAAGATACAACACTTGCCCTTCAAAAACAAATTAATCCTTTAATGGATAAAGATATGTTTCCTTTCTCTTCTGAAAAGAAAATTTATACTGAGCAAGTTTGGAATGAAATTGAAAAATATATATAATAATAAAAATTGTGAGAATATTTTAATATTCTCACAATTTTTATTATTATCTTATGCAAAGCATAACCCTTGAAGAATTAATCTTAGTTATTTTTATAAAATTGCAACACTTTTCATTTTTAGATTATAAAACTCTCCTATCTATTCCATGAATGTAACAGTTGGTTTTTCCATTTTGCTATTTTTTTCTGATTCTATTTTTTTATTATTATTGATTCCCGAATTATTTTCGCTATCTGTTATTTTTGAATTATAAAAATTGTCTTCAACTGTTATATTAGAATTTATTTTATCATCTATATTATTCTCTGGTGCTATATTCTCTTTCTTTTTGCTTATAACACTATATATAATAATTGAAAAAACAATAATACATAATAAAATTACTATAATATTTTTTTTATTATTCAAATTCTTTCCCCCTTTTCAAAATTAATATTTGATATTTTTCAATATAGGATATCCATTATTTTTTGAACTAATTATTTGCCATTTTTCCATCCCAAGTAATTCTGCAAAATCTTTCGTTTTCATTTCTTCTCCTCTTTTTGATTGTCCTTGTATATTGCTTCCCTTTTGCAATGTTCCTTCAATAAAATAATTATTAGCTATTTCAAATTTAGATAAACTATCAGTAACTATACGTCCTATTATTCCACTATAACTCGAATTTCCAGAACCTTTAATAACTATCTTTCCAATATTATAATTATTTATTATCTTTCCAGAAGTACCCGTTTGTGATAACCATCCGAGAATTCCTCCTATATACGCAGTTGACGAAGCATCTGCAATTATATCTCCCGTGTTGTAACAATTTTCAATAATAACTGCATGATTCATTCCTATTTGTCCGCATATACCTCCTATTTCTCCATAGCCTGTCGATATTACAGAGCCTTCATTATAACATTCACTTATATTTCCAAATGTAATACCTATTACACCACCTACATTTTGATTTCCAATTATCTTACCTTTATTGTAACACAAAGAAATCGTGCCTTCCAAATTACCAGCAATTCCTCCTACACGTTCTCCTGTTGTATCTTTAACTGTTCCCGTATTATAACATGATAAAATATTTCCAGATGATGATCCTGTAACTCCTCCTACAGAATCAGTCACTCCCTCTATATTTCCATTATTATAGCATTCACTTATATTTCCAAATGCAATGCCTACTATACCACCTACACATTTATTTCCAATTACTTCACCTTTATTATAACACAACGAAACTGTGCCTTGTAGTTCTCCCATTATTCCTCCTACACGTTCTCCTGTTGTATTTGTA
The DNA here is from genome assembly GCA_934178475.1 of uncultured Clostridia bacterium. Classification (GTDB taxonomy): domain Bacteria; phylum Bacillota; class Clostridia; order TANB77; family CAG-508; genus CAG-269. Next base: position 31,037 of record CAKPQH010000007.1, on the reverse strand, counting down.
ACTTTTCCTGTATTATAGCATGATAAAACATTTCCAGAAGATGCACCAGCAACTCCTCCTGTACCATCAGCTGTTCCATCTACATTTCCATTATTATAGCATTCTTCAATTTTACTATTTTCATTATTCAAGGCTACTACACCGCCAATAAAATCACTTTTGCCATTTATATTTCCTGTATTATAGCACTTCTTTACCGTGCCAGAATTATCTGTGCTTACTACTCCAGATGTAAACATACCTTCTCCAGTTACATTTCCAACATTATAACAATTCTCTATTGTAATTTCATTTGCTTTTGTAGCATAAGCCAATACACCACTTGTGAATTTTCCTCCATTAACCACTTCACCTTTGTTGTAACAACTTTTTACAGTCATATTGTTGCAATCCATCCATCCAAGCAATCCTCCTACAATTTCTCCATTTCCGCGTATATCTCCTGCATTATAACAATTTTCTATTTTAGGTTGCTCTCCAGTAACAATCGAAACTACTCCAGAAACACAACCTTTATCTCCCTCAATATTTCCCAAATTGTAGCAATTAAATATATTGAAACTTTTTTCATTTGCAATATATCCAATTACTCCTGAAATAAATTGATTTTTTCCAGAAACATTACCAATATTATAACAATTTTCTATATTTCCATCTTTAGATAATCCTACAATACCACCAGCTATTTTTCCCTCTGTTAATATTTTTCCCGTATTATAGCATTTAGTTATATTAGTTCCAGTAAATTGTCCAACTAATCCTCCCGCAGCCTGCTCTGCTGTTACTATGACCTCCGTATTAATATTATAGCAATTTTCCAAAATTCCCTCTCTTATTGCACCAGCTATTCCTCCAGCAGTAGATGTACTTTTAATATAACTACTTTTCACAATTAAGTTTCTTATAGTATTAGCATTTCCAAATATTCCACCATATTTGTCTGTTAAAGTAACATAAATTCCTTTTATTGTATGTCCGTTTCCATCAAATGTTGCTTCTAGTCTATTAGCATATGTCAATCCTATAGGAATCCAACTATATTGTTCATTTCTACTATTTTCCCATTGTCCGCTTTCATCTTTTCTAGCAAAAAAATCTAAATTGTTATCCAAATAAATAGTATAACCTTTAAATGAATTTCCATCATTAACCTGATTAGCTAACCATTTAAGTTCTGATGGCAATTTTATATGAATCTCCGAATTTGTTTTTTCTGTTGGCTCAGTAACATCTAGATTCCATTTTTCATATTGCATTTCTGTTACTTCACCATTTTGTTTAACTATATATTCATATTCTTCATTATCATCCGTTACAACGGTAAAACTTGTATCACCATTATCAATTATAGTAAAACTATTTCCTTTTTGTCCGTATAGTTTATCCTTAAAATTAGCCAAACTTACTATATCTTCATTTTTTTCATACTTTTCTATAACACCACTTGAAAACGCCCTACTAATCTTTTCTTTTTCTGTTGCCTTATACGTTGTCTCTTTTGCTGCTGTTGTCTTCTTTAGTATTCCATCTTGACTTGTTATCATACTTATTGATACTCCTGCTAGTATTAGTAACACTATGATTGTAATTACTAATGTTATCAATGTAATACCTGTTTTGTTTCTTATTCTAATCTTCATTTTTTTCCCCCTATATTTTTCGTTATTTAGATAAAAAGCACAAAATAAGACCTCATTCTTATTACTTTTTTAGTAATAAGCTAGTCTTATTTTTATTCCATTTATTTTATCCACTAAATTACTTTTATCTCCCATATATTGATAATTTACTTTACTTCTTATCCTTAGCATTCTTTTACCCCTTTTCATATATATGATTTTAGACTTTTTTATATAATTTTGTCAAGAGATAATTCAAAAAATATTATATCAACTTCTAATTTACCGAAAAATTAATTCCTCTTGCCACAACATCTTTCATATTTTCAATAAGTTCATCTATTTCTTTTGGAGTTACAATCATATTATAATCATTTGGTATTAAAGCTTCTTTTATTTCTTCATAATTATCTTTTTCCTTTAATTCATTTAAATAATCATTTGATTTTGCTTCATCTTGTAATTTCTTTATAAACAAATCTAAGCAATCATTTACCATCACCGCAGATTCCACAACTGTTGGTATTCCAAGTGCAATAACTGGAACATTTAATGTATTTATAGAAAGTTCCTTTCTAGTATTTCCAACTCCTGCTCCTGGTACAATCCCTGTGTCAGAAATTTGTATACTACTGCTTATTCTTTCAATACTTCTTGAAGCTAATGCATCAATAACAATAATTAATTTAGGCTTTACATTATCAACTATTCCTTTTAAAATCTCAACAGTTTCAATACCAGTTGTTCCCAAAACGCCGGGTGAAACTGCACTAACAGGTCTTGTATTTTCATCTATATACTGTGGCATATATTTAATAATATGTCTTGTTACATCTATCTCATTTACTACCTTTGGACCTAATGAGTCTGGTGTAACATATATATTCCCCAAACCTACAACCAAAATGTCATCTTTAGAATTAACATGTTTCTCTATAATAACTTTTAATTCCTTTTGTAATGTTTCAGATGCCTTTTGAATCTCATCTTCATCTGCTAACTTTAAATTTTTAATATCAATTGTAATATATGTTCCTATTGGTTTTCCAATAGCTTTTTCTCCATTATTATTAGTAACTTTAACTCTTGTAACACCAATATTATCATTTACTAATTCTTCTTCACTTTCAATTCCATCAATATTTTCCAATTTATTAGCATTTTTATAAATATCTCTTCTTTCAACAGCTAAATCTGTTCTAAAATTGTACATAAAAAAACCTCCTTTTTTTATATTATCTAAAAAAAGCAAGTTTTTATTCTGGGGACAGTCCTTTTTTGAAAAAATTTTCAAAAAAGGACTGTCCCCATTTTAAAATATTCCTTTAATATTTTCTTTTTCATCAAATCCAATGTTTTCTGCTGCTGGTACTTTTGGAAGTCCTGGCATAGTCATTATTTTTCCTGCTAATACTACTATAAATCCAGCGCCTGCTTTTAATACTACGTCTCTTACTGTAATATCAAACTTATCATTACATTCAAGTTTTTTAGGATCATCTGAAAGTGAATACTGTGTCTTTGCAATACATATTGGTAAATTTCCATATCCCATTAATTCTATTCTTTTTATATTTTTCTCTGCTTCTTCTGTATATTCCACATTTTCTGCTCCGTATATTTTTTGAGCTACTTGCAATATTTTATCCTTTACACTATCTTCATCTTTATAAGCTAGAGTAAGATTTTTTTCATTTTTAGCTAACTCAATTATCTTTTCAGAAATATCTTTTGCTCCTTCTCCACCTTTTGCCCAACCTTCTACAATGCTAAATTTATAACCTCTTCCTTCAATCTGTTCTTTTACAAATTTTATTTCTTCATCTAAGTCAGTATTATATTTATTTAATGCTACTATTACATTTAATCCATATACATTTTTCAAATTATCTATATGCTTATATAAATTATGCATTCCATTTTCTAAAGCTTCATCATTTTTGTTTAACACTTCTTCTTTTGATGCTCCACCATGGTATTTTATTGCTTTTATAGTTGCCACACATACAACAACACTTGGTTTTAAATTTTCTTTTCTACATTTAATATCTAAAAATTTTTCTGCTCCTAAATCAGAACCAAATCCCGCTTCAGTAATAACATAGTCTCCCAATTTTAGTGCAATTTCTGTAGCTCTAATAGAATTACATCCATGAGCTATATTAGCAAAAGGTCCCCCATGTATAATTGCAGGTGTATGCTCTAAACTTTGTACCAAATTAGGATTTATTGCATCTTTTAATAAAACAGCCATTGCTCCTTCTGCTTTTAAATCTCTAGCAAATATTGGCTTATCTTCTATATTATAACCAACTATTATATTTCCTATTTTTTCTTCTAAATCTCTAATATCTTTTGATAGACATAGTATTGCCATTATTTCAGAAGCTACTGTTATATCAAATCCATCTATCCTTGGCACAATTTTGCTTTCCCCTGAAAGCCCTGTCTCAATTTTTCTTAATTGTCTATCATTTAAATCCATACATCTTTTCCATGTAACTTCTTTAAAATTCAAACTATTTCCATAATATATATGATTGTCTATCATTGCAGATAGTAAATTATTAGCAGATGTAATTGCATGTATATCACCAGTAAAATGAAGGTTTATGTCTTCCATTGGTGCAACCTGTACCTTTCCTCCACCTGTAGCACCACCTTTTATTCCAAATACTGGTCCTAATGATGGTTCTCTAAGTGCTAAAACTGCATTTTCATTCAATTGATTTAATCCATCAGCTATTGCTATTGATACTGTTGTTTTCCCTTCTCCTAATGGTGTAGGATTCATTGCTGTAACTAATACTAGTTTTCCATCTTTTTTATTTTTCAATCTTTCAAATGCATTTTCATTTATTTTTGCTTTATATTTTCCATACTCTTCTATTTCTTCTTCTTTTAGTCCTATTTTTTTTGCTATTTCATTTATTCTTTCAAGTTTTGTAGCTCTTGCTATTTCTATATCAGTCATATTATCACCCACCAATTTTTTTATTATAATATCATTATTTATATTATTTGTAAATATTTCTTTTAATATATTTTAATCAATATAAACACATCTTCCTTTATATACATTAATTCCAGATTCAGGTATTTGATTTTTTACAATAACTTCATCTTTATTTATTTCTTCATTTTCCAGTTTAACTTCCAATCCTACTTCTTTTAAAATCTTTTCTGCCTCTTTTACTGTTTTCCCTTTCACATCAGGCATTTTTATTTCTTCTTTTTCTTCAATCTCTTCTTGATTTCCTTGCTCTACTTCCAAATAAGGTAATACTTCTGACAAAATCTGTCCCCCGACAGGTGCCGCAACTCCTCCTCCTTGGTGTCCTCCTTCTCCTGTTGGATTATATAAAGTAACTAAACATACAACCTCAGGATCATTTGTAGGAGCAACTCCACAAAATGAAGTAACATATTTACCTGTATTTACACCATCTTCTGATGTTCCTGTTTTTCCTCCTATTTTATATCCAGCAACCTTTGCATTTTTACCAGTTCCTTCTGATACAACAGATTCCATCATACTTAAAACTTTCTCCGAAGTTTCTTTTGATATAACTCTCCCTTTATTTTCAACTTCATATTCAGTTACTTCTCCTGTCTCCTCATTAATTTCTCCTTTAACAATTCTAGGTGTAAGTAAATCTCCACCATTAGCAATTGCAGAAACTGCTGTAGCAAGTTGTATTGGAGTAATTTCAAAACGCTGTCCAAAACTAATAGTAGCAAGTTCAACAGGTCCACACTTATCTTTAGCAATAAATATACTATTAGCTTCACCTGGAAGTTTAACTCCAGTTTTATTAAGTAATCCAAATTTTTCTAAATATTTAAAATATATTTCTACTCCTATTTTTTGTCCTAATCCAATAAATACAGGATTGCATGAATTCATAAGTGCTTGCCTTAGTGACTCAGGTCCATGTGGTCTATAATACCTCCAACATTTTATATATCTTCCTGCAATTGTAATTCCACCAGTACAACAAAACTCTCCCGACTTATCAGTATCTGTAATTCCTTCTTCTAAAGCTACTGATGATGTAACTAACTTAAAAACAGACCCTGGTTCATATGTATCTGATATAGCCTTATTTCTCCACATTTGTTGTAAATTTCTACTCTTTTCACCTTGCTCTAAATTTTCCCAAACATTTAACAATTCTTCATTATTAATTGTATACGGTTCATTTAAATTATATCCTGGATATGTAGCCATTGCTAATATATCACCTGTTTTAGGGTTCATTATAACAATATTTCCACCATCTGTACACACATTATCAATACATGCTTCTTCTAGATATTTTTCAGCAATAGACTGTATAGTCATATCAATTGAAAGAATCACACTTTTACCATCTGTAGCTGCATTATATATTTCGCTCTCATCTCCAATTTTTGTTCCTGTCGCATCTGTCGATCTTGCAATAGAACCGTTTTTTTCCAGAAAGTATTTCATCATATTTAGCCTCAACACCATCTAATCCTTGATTATCTGCCCCACAAAAGCCAATTACCTGTGAAGCTAAAGTTGAATATGGATAGTATCTTTTCGTATCCTCATCTATATTAATACCTGTATTTATGTTATTTTCAATAAGCCATTTTCTAAGTTCATCTGCTTTATTTTTATCTACCTTTTTAGCAATTGTTTCTATTGAACTCCTTTTTTTTACCTTTTTTAAAACCTTATCATAGTCAAGCTCAAAAATCTCTGCAAGCTTACGTGCAACTTTCTCTTTATTCTCGTTAGAAATATTAGTAGGATTAATTGTTATCGTTGGAACAGTATAACTTACTGCTAAAATATATTTTCCAGTTGAATCATATATAGTTCCTCTTTTAGAATTAATATTTCTTTCTTTAACTAACTGCTCATATGCTAAATTTTGAAGTTCCTTTCCTTGAATAAATTGAATATATGCCAAACGAATTATTAATATAATCAAAATCATCCCTATTATAATCAAAAATTTAAACAATTTCTTTTTGCTACTTAAACTCATTATTTCCTCCCAAAATAAAAAAACTATATAATACAATTTATTACATAGTTTTTTTTATATTCTTTTATTCTCCAAAAATATTTTTAATAATTTTCTCAAATATATTTGTTTTACTCTTTTCTATATTTATCTCCTCTGTAGCAACCTCTGTATAATCTTTCTTTGGTAAAGATATATATACTTTTTGACTATTATCTAATTTCTGTAAATTTAATTTTTCTTTTGCCTCTTGTTCAATGTTTTCTAAATTCAAATTTCCTTCTAGACTTACCTTTAATTGTTCATTTGTTTTTTGTATAGAAGACAATTCAGACTTCATACTTTGAATCTCTTTAAACTTTTCATTTATTAGTGAATTTCTATAACTTACAACAAGCAATACAAAAAACATTCCAGCAATTAAAGCAATATTTCTTACCTGATTCTTTTTTTGTTCTTGAACTTTAGTTATTTTTTTATTAGAATCTGACACTTTTTTACTTGTATTTCTTTGCTTTTTAGTTCTATTCGGACTATACTCTGGTTGTATTTTTCTAGGACTTGTTTCATACTGATAACTTAGTCTTGCCATAAGTTTATATTCACCTCTCTTCTGTTTATTTTTTCTCAAAAATCCTCAATTTTGCACTTTTAGATCTTGAATTTTCCTCTTGTTCTTCTTTACTTGCTATTATTGGTTTTTTAGTTATTACTTTTCCTAATTCCTTTGCACCACATACACAATATGGTAAATCTTTTGGACATGTGCATATCCCTTTTGCTTTATTCATTGCATTTTTTACTGCTCTATCTTCTAATGAATGGAAAGTTATAACGCATAACCTTCCCTTTGGATTTAAAACTTCTATGCAATCTTCTATTGTTTTTTCTAATGGTTTAATTTCATTATTAACTTCTATTCTTATCGCTTGGAAAGTTCTTTTTGCAGGATGACCGTCATTCTGTAATTTTTTTGGAATAGAACTCTCTATTATTTTAACCAATTCATCTGTTGTATCTATTTCTTTATTTTTTCTATATATGCATATATTTTTAGCAATTCTTTTTGAAAACTTTTCTTCTCCATACTCATATATTATATTTGCTAACTCTTCTTCTTTATATGTATTTACTATTTCTTTAGCCGTTAAATCTTGTGATTTATCCATTCTCATATCTAGCTCATTAGATCCTAAATAGCTAAATCCTCTATTTCTCTCATCTAATTGGTATGAAGATACACCTAAATCTAAAAGGATCCCGTCAACGCCTTCCACATCAAGTGTTTGTAGAATTTCTTTTATATCATCATGATTTCCATGAACATATTTTACATTATTAAATTCTTCTAGTTTTTTCTTTGCTGCTTCTAAAGCCTCTTCATCTCTGTCAATACCTATTAATAATCCTTTTTGATTTAATTTTTCTACTATTTTTCTACTATGACCAGCTCCACCTAATGTACCATCTACATAAATTCCATCTTCTTTTATATTCAGTCCCTCTATACATTCTTCTAATAAAACTGGTTTATGTTTAAATTCCAATGTTCCACCCCTCTATAAGATTAACTTAAGGCAGCTAGCATTTTTGTTAGTACCAGCTGCCTTATTCATAAGTATTTAAAAATTCATATGTACTTTTTTCATAAGTATATAATCTTTTGTAATACTTTTGTTTCTTAATAATACATTGGTACTTTAATCTTTGGTATTTTTTATCTTTAGTTATTTTTTCTTTAGTGTTTTAAAAATAGGGAGTTTTTTTGTCTTTAGTTTTAAGTATCTTAAAATTTTATCTTTAGTTTGATTTTTCTTTAGTTATCTTTTCTTTCGTACATCTATCTTTTGTATTTTTTTCTTGTGCTAAATTTATCTTCATAAATTCAGCTGTGTGAGATTTATATAAACTTTTATAAAAAAGGTTATATACCAAGCATTGTCATATTATCTGCTATTTCATCTGCAGATATTTCTTCATCTTTCTTAAGCCATGTAGATTTATCCCAAATTTCAATTCTTGTTCCAACACCAATTATAATAGTTTCTTTTTCTAATGATGCTGCCGTTCTTAAATTTGCAGGAATCAAAAATCTACCTTGTTTATCTATTTCACATTCTGTTGCTCCTGCTAAGAAAAATCTTACAAAATTTCTTGCATTTCTATCTGATAGTGGTAAAGCTTTTAGTTTGTTTTCGAAATTACTCCATTCTTCTAGTGAAAACGCAAATAAACATCCATCTAATCCCTTTGTTACAACGAATGCTTCTCCCATATCTCTTCTAAGTTTTGCAGGCATTGAAACTCTACCTTTTGCATCTAGAGTATGTTCGTATTCACCAATTAACATTTCGAAATCTCACCTCCAAAATTTATACCACTTCATACCACTTTGTACCACTTTGTTTAAATTTTATATATCTTTTTACCATTTGTCAATACTTTTTTTAATATTTTTTTATTTTTTTTTAAACGGGGACAGTCCTTTTTTGAAAAAAATTATTTTTCAAAAAAGGACTGTCCCCGTTTTTAAATTTTTATATTTCTTCAATAGAAACTTTTTTTACTTCTCCTGTTTTTACATTTTCTATCTCAAGTTCATTTTCTGTTGCTTTTTCCCCTACAACCAACATATATGGTGTTCCTAATATTTTAACATCTTTTATTTTTGCTCCTAAAGAAATTTTTTCTCTATCATCTAATATGCATTCAATTCCCTTTTTATTTAACCTATCATATATTTTTTCTGCAAGAGCAACTTTTTCTTCATTTTCCATTTTAGGTATAATTTGAATCTTATATGGTGCAACACTTTCAGGAAGTACAAATCCACAAGGTTTACCATCTTTACCATTTACTACATTTGCTTCATATATTGTAGCTGTTGTCCTACTAACACCTATTCCATAACATCCCATATAATAAAGTGATTCTGTACCTTCATTATTAATAAATTTACCATTCATCATTTCAGAATACTTTGTTCCTAGTTGGAATATATGTGCTAATTCAACTGTTCTCATCTCTTTTAAATTAGAAATATCTTCTATACCATATTCATCTTTTAAATATTCTTTATAATCTTCTCTTTCTAAGATTTCAGTATTTAATCCAATCTTTGTATTTTCATCATATAATATCTTATCTTCTCCCATTGATGAAAGCATCATAAATTCTTCTGATTTTTTTCCTCCAATTGCACCATTATCTGCAACAATAGGCATAATTGGAAGTCCTATTTTTTCAAAAATTTCTATAAATGCTTTTCTTAAATTGTCATAACTTTTAATCATCCCATTTTCATCAACATCAAAACTATATGCATCAAGCATTGGGAATGTTTTTCCTCTTAATAAATATCCCCTTGTTCTTATTTCATTTCTAATTTTTTCTCCAATTTGATAAAATGTAGCAGGTAATGTTTTATATGACTTCAATTTTTCTCTTGCAAATTCAAGCATAGCCTCTTCCGCTGTTGGAGCTAAACAAAAATTTCCTTTATCTGTTTCAACTGTAAGCATAGTTCCATCATCTACATAATGATCATATCTTCCAGAATCTTTCCAAATCTTTTCTGGTTGAAGTGTTGGAAGTAAAACTTCTATACAATCATATTTATTTAAAGTTTCTTGAATTATTTTCTCAACATTTCTTCTTACTAGCAATGGTATATTATTGTATGCAAATAAACCTGCCCCATATTGTACTAATTGTCCAGATTGAAGTAATATACTTTGTGCTGGATACATTTCATCTATATTGTTTAATTTTATTGTTCCTAAACCTGTTTTTGATAATCTCATTTATTATTCCTCCTCTATAACTTCATCAATAACTATCTGATGATTTTCATCAACTTTATATCTTGGTAATTCCGGCAAATCATCTAGACTTGAATATCCAAACATTTTCAAAAATTCTTCTGTAGTTTTATATGACATTGGTCTTCCAGGTAAATCTAATTTTCCTGCTTCTTCAATCAATCCATATTCTAGTAATTTATATATTGTCGCATCAACACTTACTCCTCTAATTGCCTCCATCTCTGCTCTTGAAATTTTAGGATTATAAGCTATGATTGATAAAGTTTCAAGCGCAGCATTTGAAAGTTTAGGTTTATTTCTTTTATCAATTACTTGACATATATAATCATAATTTTTCTTTTTGCTACACAATTGATATCCATCATTTACTTTTATTAAATCTATTCCTCTACTACTTTCTTTATAATCTTCTTGCATACTTTGAATTATTTTTTCTATTTGCTCTTCAGTTAACTCTAGTGCTAGTTCTAATTCTTTTATTTTAACAACTCTTCCTGCGCTAAATAATATCGATTCAATTATAGATTTTTTTTCTTCTATTTCCACTTTTATCACCTATATAATTTTAAAATAAGCAGGTATTCTATCGAATCCTGCTTTATTTTTATTGGTAGCGATGAGGAGATTCGAACTCTTGACCCTTCGGGTATGAACCGAATGCTCTAGCCAACTGAGCTACATCGCCATATCAACATTAATATTATAACTGTTTTTCTAATTTTTGTCAATAGTTTCTTTTTCATTTTCTAAAGGTTTCTTAAAAAAATATAATTTTAGAAAATCTCTACCCCCCTATAAAATAGAGATTTTCTAATAAATCTTAACTTTCAGATTCTTTTATATAAATCTTTTTACTATTAATTTTTACATTATATTTCTTTTCATTTATTGTGTACTCTTTATTAACCAATATACTTTCATCACCATAAATATTTTTTAATTGTAATATTGTTTCTCTATCACCATTTTTTAATATTAAACTATATCCCCCTGCTACAAATGGTAATTCAAATTTTACTTGATATGTATGACTAATCACTTTATCAAAAAATCTTTTTTGTAAAAATATATTATCTGTTTCTTCAACTTGTGTATCAAAAACCTCTTTATTCTTTTTATAACATATTTTATAATCATCTGTAATAATATCATTAAAATATCCCTGTACTAATAGTTTGTCTTCATTTACCTTTATATTACTAATTTGTATACTATATGTTTCTATATTCTCTATTATTTTATTTTTTATAACAACATTATTCTTCTTATCTATTGATATAAGTTCTTTTATATCATAAATATCATATTTCATCATAAACATCATTGCTAAAAAATAATAATCATCATATTGATATGAAGAAATTATACCATCATCTATTCCACTTAAAATTTCTTTACTAACTTCATAAAATCTATTTAATTTCTTTTTATCAACATAGTTTGGAGTTTTTAATCTCTTAACAATATTATATATTAATATGTACTTAACAAAATCTGGTGTTTTATCTGTATACTTAGCACAATATTCTTCTATTCCCTTTTTTAAATACAATAAAACATCAATTAACCATTCTTCTTTATATTCATTTTCACTTGTTATTGAATCGTTTGCATGTCTTTTTCTATAAAAATAAGTTGCCTCATCAGCAGACATCATTCCATATTTAGGATTTTTTATAAAAAGTTTTGTATTTAGATATAAATCTTCTGCTATTTTTAGTTTTGTGTTAAATTTAACTGTATTAAACAAACTTCTTTTATATAACATTGCTACAGTTGAAAAAACATATCCCTGAGGATCTTTTCTTAAATCAACTATACATGTTTGATTATTAAATCTCAAATATCTATCATGTATTCCATTCTTCTTCTCAAAATAAACAACTGGCATAGCTACCATGTCTATTTTATTTTCATTCTTTTCTATAAAATTATACATATTTTTCAATGCATCTTTGCTTAAAATATCATCAGAATCTAAAAAATTAACATATTTACCATTAGTAAATTTCAAACCATAATTTTTAGTTTCAGCTACTCCACCATTTTCTTTATAAAAATACCTTATATTTTCATATTTTTCAGCATATCTTTCACAAACTTCTCTTGTATTGTCAGTTGAACCATCATCAACTAATATTAACTCCATATTCTCTTCAAATCCAAATGATTGACCTATTACAGATTCAATTGTTTCTGCAATGTATTTATCAGCATTATATGCTGGAATTATAGTTGAAATCATCACTTTATTATTCATAACTTTTCTCCTAAATAAAAAAATGGCTGGGGTAGTAAGATTCGAACTTACGCATGTCGGAGTCAGAGTCCGATGCCTTACCGCTTGGCGATACCCCAAAAAATAAAAATGATATTAAATATACTTTAATATCATCATCAATTATATACAAAATTTATTAAAAAATCAAGTAATTTATCATTATTTCCGTAGAGTTCTATAACAATAGAGTTTTACTCGATTGCAGATAAAAGCTACATAATTTAATACTATATATGAATATCCTATATTTCTTATTTTACCTATATATTTTCCTATATAACTTTTGGGAACTCCAACCTTACATATATGTCTACTTACACAGTTTTTATTAAGTCCTAATTCTTTATTTAATAATTCAGCATCTCCTCCAATAGCTATATAAAAAGCTCCACATGATATTAATACTATTTTTTCATCATGTAATATTTTTAATCTTATTAACATATCTAAAAATTCCATTTACACCACTCCTAACTAATACCGCTTTTTCTGCTCTAAAACGCAGAAAAAGCGCCACGCTAAGTGGCGCCACGCTAAAGCACTTAAAGATTGCTATTAGCATTCATTTAATATTAACTCATCCGTCTATATCGCTCTAAGCATTCAGTCCTACTTTATATAAAGTGAGAGGCGAGAGCTAAAGACGCTGAAGGCATTGCCAGGATCGCAGTCGATGCCACGATAGCTAGGTGCATTGTCGATATTGTAATAGCCACCACGATTGACTCTGTAGCTCGTGTAGTTGGACTCTAATGTCCATTCATAATGGCATCCATATAAGTCATATACCTTATTTGTTATATCAGTAGATGATTCTCCTGTTGTTGTATTTGTATTATTTTTTGTTTTATCATATCCAGCTCCTATTGTTATTCCTGTCTTTTGCATCCATATCATCATTGCATCATATTGACTTCCCCATATCATACTACTTTCTACACTATCTAATCCATTATCTTTTGCCATTGTTCTTTGCTTATTATATAGTCCATACCATTTATTTGTATCTGCCTGTGATGCATCTGCTGTTGTTGTATTGTTATCTGTTATTGATGCATTTTTTGATACTGCTTTTCCATCTTTTATTCCTGTTTCATATCTTCCTACATAAAATCCACCATATTTTGCTACACTTTTTACCATGTTGTTATACTCATCTTGCATATCTTTTCCAAATGCCTTTGCATCGCTATAATTTCCTGCTAAATTGTAGTATTTTACATCATACTCTGTTCCTACTATTGTATCTAATAATGCAGATGTATCACTATCACTTCCAGTTATTAAACTTGGTTCCCTGTAATTTGGTTTTCCTACTCCATTTGTTGAAAAATCTAATACTTTTTGGTTTGCTTTTGTTTGATTTAAATCATATAATACGCCTTGATAATTTTCTGTTTCTCCTATTTTTCTTGCCATTGGTGCATATGTTCCAACTGTTATTGCAGTTGTTCCATCATATATTGCATTTGGTACTGGCACCCATACAAACTCATTTCCGTTTTTATCCATTACTACTAGTCCTGTATCTATTTTTTGTTCTTCTGCTTTACTTGATACTTTAAATCCTCTTGGAATTATTGCTTCTTTATTTACTGTACTTGTATTATCAACATATTTGGTCATTTTGGGTAATTCTGTTGTTAATTTAGATACATCTGTAACTGTTTCTATTGTTTCATACTCCATCATATTTTCCATTGCTGCCATTTGACTACTTTCTTTGTCTTGAGCGCTCTTTTGTGCATCTTTTGCACCTGTTGCTTTCTTTAGTATTCCATCTTGACTTGATATCATTGTTATTGATACTCCTGCTAAGATTAGTAATACTATTATTGTTATTACTAATGCTATTAATGTAATACCTTGAAAATCCTTTAATTTTCTTTTCATTTTGGTTCCTCCTCTTTTTCTTCTTAACTTCTGTTCTTTATTTTGTCTTTTCTGTTTGGTCTTTCTTTTTTTCTTTATTTTATGTGTTTTTGCTTTCTTAAAAATAAACAATATTACATATGCAAATTTACACACATATTGGTTTCAAGGTATTAAATTTTCAATGTTCTACTGTTTATTTTTAATTTTTGCTATTTTACAATTATAATTGTAAAACACTTTGTTTTAGATGTCAATAACATTTATTTATCTTTCAAATTTGTATTTTTATTGTAAATTTTATGTAATAGTTTTGTAATATTAATTGTTTTGTTGTTTATTGTTTTCCTCTTAATAATCTAATCTTATTACATACCCATAATTTTTTTAATTTTTCTTATTTTTTCTCTTCTTTCTTTTCTGTTCAACAGAAAACATCTCCTTTGTGATAAAATATTTTTTTATCACAAAAAAGATGATTTTTATTTTATTTTCTCTTATTTTTATTGTAAAAAATTTTTTATTCTTTTTTGCTATCATTATTTGCAAAACCTATGATTACCAATAGTTACCGTTAAAGGTCTTGACCAAATCCAAGCATTAGTTGCAGTATTTGGATTAAAATAATATATAGCACCATATGATGGATCCCATCCATTTATAGCATCTTGTGCAGCTTTTCTTGATTCATTATCAGGTGTCATATTTATTTGTCCGTCTGACACTGCGTCAAAAGCACCAGGTTGATATATAACTCCTGCTATTGTGTTAGGAAAAGAACTACTTTTAACTCTATTTAAGATAACTGCACCAACTGCTACCTTTCCAACATAGCTTTCGCCTCTTGACTCTCCATGGATTAGTCTTGCCAACAAATCTTTATCATTAGAATTCGTATTAGTAGAAGATTTAGAATTGTTAGTTGATTGTATTCCTAATGCTTGTAATGTTTTTTCTCCAACAATACCATCCACTTTTAAACCATTCTTTTTTTGAAAACTTTTAACTGCTGACAAAGTCTTACTTCCAAATATACCATCTACATTTCCATTATAATATCCCCAATTTTTAAGTTTTGTTTGAATTTGTTTAACTTCATTTCCATTAGAGCCATACTTAGATAAAGCTTCCACTGAATTAAACTGTCTACAAGCAAAAAATGAAATTAAACCAACTAAAAATACAAATAATATACTTATTAAAAATTTCTTTCTCAATATCATCACCAAGAATATTATTTCCATAAATAGATAATTTATTCAATTTGGGGACAGTCCTTTTTTGAAAATATTTTCAAAAAAGGACTGTCCCCAAATTTAAATATAAGCACATATTATACTTTCCAATCCTACATTTAAATCTATTAATCCTACTTTATATTTATAATCTAAATCGCATAACTTTTGTATTATATTTCTTAATTCCATTTCTTTAAAATATTCTGCTTGTTTTTTATATTTTCCAACTAAAAATTTTTGATTCGGTTTTAATTTTAAACTACTAGCTATATCTAAATTATTTTTAATTGCAATTTTGACTAAATACAATTTCTTAAAATGGTTATATAAATTTATAAGAATTAATTGCAAAGGCTCTTTTGAAAGTATGAGATTTCTTAAAATCTCTATTGCCGCTTTAGTATTTTTTTGACCCAATTTATCCGTTAAATCAAATATAACACTTTCAACTTTTTTATTGCATAGTTCATCTATATCTTTCTTTTCTATTATATTGCCCTCACCTGCATATTCAATCAATTTTCTCGTTTCATTTATAAGTTCTTGCATATCTGTTCCACAATTTTCAATTAAATATGCTAGTGTTGAATTTTCTGCATTTACTTTATACGCTGCTAATATTCCCTTAAGCCTAGCTATAATTTTCATTTGATCTTGATGTTCAAAATTACAAACAATCCCATTTTTTTCTATTAATTCATATAATGAATTTTTCTCTGCCTCTTGTTCTATAAAAACCAATACCACTGTTTCTTTTATAACTTCTATATTCTCATTAATATAATTAACTATTTTTTCTCTTAAAACATCTTCAGCCTTCTTTTTAGTTTTTAACTCTTTTTTAAATAATCCCGTATTTTTTATAACCATTAGTTTCTTCTCAAAACCAAAGCAAGGAGTTTCTATATTTGATATTATATCATTTACATTTGTTTCATCTATTATTACATAATTAATACCTTTTAATAATTCACCAAAATTTTTCTTTATTTTTTTTAGCGAATTCTCCAATAAAAATCTTTCTTCACCATAAAGTAAATACAAACATTCTAATTTTTCCTGTTTTAGATTTTTTTCTAATTCTTCTATCTTCAATATTATCCCTCGCTTTAACCTTATTTAAGACATAAAGAATAGCTCTAAACGAACTATTCTTTATAATAAAACATTAATATAAAATTCTAAATATCTCAGCAACACTCCATGCTTGAGCAATAGTTCCTTTTGGTAAATTAGGTCTTTTAGAATCATATAATTCTGATATTGAACCTATACATCCATTTTCATACAATTCTTTTTTAAATGTCTTTTCCACTTTTTCTCTAAATTCTTTTACCTTTGTATCTTCTTTCATATTCCTTAAAGCATTATAATATAGTCCCAAAAGCCATGGCCAAGTTATTCCTTGATGATAACTCATATCTCTTCTAAATCCATCACCTTCATAAGTATCAACATAATTTTTTTCACCTTTTGCTAATGTCTTCAATCCATAATTATTTAAAAGTTTTTTCTCTACTGTTTCAATCATATTTTTAGCAATTTCAGATGTAGGATTTATTACAGGATATGTTAAACTTAATGCAAAAAGCTGATTTGGCCTTACCTTCCCATCACCTAAAACATCATATAAACATTTTTTCTTTGCATTATAAAAGTTTTCTTCAAAGGCCTTCTTACATTTTTCAGCTAATTCTTCATATTTTTTATTTTCAATTTTTTTAGCTAATTTTTCATATTTTTTGCAAAGTACTGTCATAATTTTCAAAGCATTATACCACAATGCGTTTATTTCAACCGCTTTTCCATTTCTCGGTGTTATTGCAAATCCTTGATATTTTGCATCCATCCACGTATTTTGCGTTATATCAGTTCCTGATACTATTAAATAATCATCATCTAAATAAATATTATTATCATCTAAATATATTCCTTTTGTATAATTTTCAATTATAATTTTTAATTTTGGATATATGTTTTCTTTTATAAATTTATTATCATTTGTATATTCCAAATATTTTTGAACTTGCTCAAAAAGTAATAATGAACTATCAGCACTATTATATAATGGACTATTATCCACTTCTGAATAACCATTAGGAACTAAGCCATATCTAATATCCCTAGTTACAGTAAGTAATAATTCCTTTGCTTCACTAAAACGTTTAGTTTTAAGTAATAAACCTTCAAAAGAAATTAAGGCATCTCTTCCCCAATCTAAAAACCATGGGTAACCAGCTATTATTGTATGAAGTCCAAATGTAGGTCTATACACAATAAAATTATCAATAGCTGTAAGAAAAGTTTTTTTCATATTTTCTTTTTTTACTTCTTCTACAGTCTTATTTATTGGCCTATTATCAATCATTAAAGATTGATTATATAATTCCGTTTGTCTTATAATTTCATTGTTTATTATTTCTTTACTTGATATTTCATCAATATTGTCTTCAAGTGAACATATAAAAGAGATTTCTTTTTCTTCATTTGGATTTATATCTATTTCAAAAACACCACTTACAATATGGTTTTCTTCTGGATAAAACCCTCTCTTTTCTTCCTCTATATAAAACATATTCCAATATATATCATTATAATGTTCTATATATTTTCCTTCAGATATCTTCATATATACTGGTGTTTCAATATGTTCATCTATTATTAATTTAATTTTATTATTATCTTTCCTTTCTTGTCTTAATTTAAATTCATGTCCTGTACTCATTGTATGAAAGTCTCTAAAATTAAATATAGGAGCCAATTTTAATTTAGAATATTTTTCACCATTTCTTATTTTATAATACACTTGTACCGTATTTTTTCCATACTCTAGACATACTGTTTTAGTAATTTCAACATCTTTTGCCTTATACTTAAACACTGGCAATATATTTTTTTGAAATGATTCTTGGAATTTATAACCTTGTGCTATGTAATTTCTACCTACATTTGTATATAAATCAATTTTTTCTCCACCGATTTCTATACTTTCATCCAATTTTGAAAGTATTACTCTTCTCTTAGCAGGCGGCAATAAAGCTGCTACAAGCAAACCATGGTATTTTCTCGTGTTTGCACCAAGTATTGTAGATGATGCATATCCGCCTATTCCATTAGTTATTAACCATTCTTTTTTTAATCCATTTTCTAAATTTAATGATTCTCCTTCAAATTTCATTCGTATTTTTTTCCTCCAATTAATCTTTTAATTTGCTATTATTAAACTTGTCCAACATTTCTTTTCTTATTTTTTCATAATCTTCTGGTCTTAATGTTTTGTGATTTATTTTTATTTCTTTTCCTTGCGTTCCTGCTTGACTTGCTTTCTTTTGAGCAATTTCTTCTTTTTTCTTCATTGCTTTTCTTCTTGCTTCAATTTCTTCTCTTGTATTAGCTTTTGTTTTTCTTTTCTGTTCATTATTCCTTTCTTCAGCCATCTTTTTTCTTTGCAATGCTTTAGCATCTGATGTTTTTATAGATTCTATTCTGTCACTATACTTAGCTGCAAAACTACTTTTTTTCTTCTTATCTTTTACATTTTTCTTTTTTGAGTCTTTATCATTTTTATTTTTTAATGCTTTCTTTTTTTGTTTATTTATTCTTTTGTCTTCTTTAAGCTTAGTATTCATCATTAAATATTCTGGATCATTTTGTTTATCTCTAAATCTAAGATCATCACAGATAAGTTTTATTGCAACATCCGAAATAAGATTTGCATCATGTCTTATAGTATCATCTGCTATTATTGATAAATTTTCTTTTAAAAATCTAACTTTTTTATCTTTAGAGTTGCTTATGTCTTGTTCAACAAGTTCTGCACCTTCTCTGTTATATTTCTTTATAAATTCTGGTATAACTTCACCTGTATCATATAAACAATAATCTATTAATCCTTCTCCACAATGATCTACTATAGCGTTTATATGGTCTGACACAGTATAATTATCAGTTTGTCCAGGATCAGTCATTATGTTACAAACATATAATTTTATTGCTTTTGATTCTTTTATTGCTCTTGCTACCCCATTTACTAATAAGTTAGGAATTATATTTGTATATAAACTTCCCGGTCCAATTATAATAGCATCTGCTTCATTTATTGCTTCTATTATTCCTGGAGTTGGCTTACAATTTGTAGGACTTAAATAAACTCTGTTTATATTTGTCATTTTATCATAAACCATTTCTGATATTTTACTCTTATTTTCAATAACATATCCATTTTCTAGTTCTGCGCATATTTTAATTTGTTCTTCTGTTATAGGAAGAACTTTACCATATATTTTAAATATATCATTACTATCTTTTACAGCTTCTGCTGTTCCTCTCGAAATATCATTCATTGCTGAAAAATATAAATCAGAAAAAGGTACATCTTTTAAACTTCCATTTTTAAATTTATAATTCATTAGTTCTTTCATTTTACTATCTTCACTAAATGAAAGTGAAACTAAACCATTTTTTATATCTTCCAATTGCATATACTTCATTTTTTCATTATTATTTGTAAGGTTTTCTCCATAATCCGAAACTGTTACAACTGCTGTAATATTACTTGTATATTGTTTCAATCCAGTAAGAAGATTATTTAAACCACTTCCGCCACCAAGAACTACAACTTTAGGTCCTTTTTCATATATTTTTTTATTAAATATCAAATTATTTACATTTACTCTTTCATCTCCTTCAATTCTATCATCTGTTGCTTCTATAAATAATTCCATTGTTCTTTTATTTATAAAAATTAGCCCTAAAACCACACATGTAAAACCAATTACAAAATATATAACTATTTTAGCAGCTTCTTTAAATGATATTGAATCTCCTGCTGTAAAAATATTTGCCATTCCAAATGAAGCAAATACAACTCCAACTAAAATAAGCATTATCCATCTTTTCATTTTTGCTCCATCTTTAAACCAGTAAAATAATCCCTTCATTTTTTATCTCTCTCCTATTATCTCAATTTCTTCTTCAATTTCAATATTAAATTTTTCATAAACATTCTTTTTTATATATTCTATTAAATCTAATATATCTTTAGCAGTGGCATTACCTTTATTAATAACAAATCCAGCATGTTTTTTAGAAACTTCAGCTCCACCTATGCTATACCCTTTTAATCCGCATTCATCTATTAGTTTTGCAGTTATAACTCCTTCTTTTCTTTTAAAAGTACTTCCTGCTGATGGATATTCCCAAGGTTGTTTTTCTTTTCTCTCAGCTGATAACTCTTCCATCTTTCCTTTTATTTCTTCTTTTTTTCCTTTTTCTAATTTCAATTTTGTTTCTAAAATTATGTACTTTTTATCTTCAAATATACTATGCCTATATGAAAAATCTTGTTCATTATTTTTTAATATTTTTATATTGTTATTTTCATCTAAACAAGTAGTTTGAATACATATATCTTTTATTTCTTTTCCATATGCACCAGCATTCATTCTAATTGCTCCACCAATAGTTCCCGGTATTCCTGATAGTTCTTCAAATCCAGTTAGTTCTTCGCTCAATAATTTTTGTGCCAATGCCATAACTTTTACGCCTGCACCAACTGTTACTTCTTCTTCATTTATTTCTATTTTCTGTAAATCTATTTTTAATACTATACCTCTTATTCCCCTATCTGTAACTAAAATATTGCTTCCATTTCCAATTACATATAAAGGAATATTATTCTCTTCAGCATATTTTCTAACATTAATTACCTGTTCTACTGTTTGTGCTTTTACAAAATAATCTGCATTTCCTCCCACTTTAAAGGACGTATGCTTAGACATTGGCTCATTTACTTTTATATTGCTTTTTTCTAAAATATTTTCAAACAAACCCATCTCTCCTTTTAATTTTATTTTGCTAATTTATTTTACACTAAATTATTCAAAAATTCAATATTTATAACCAGATATTGTAACTTTTTATAATAAAAAATTAAAAACAGGTATATTGCATTTCACAATATTGACCTGTTTTTATAGTATTTATCAACAACTATTTTATATTTTTAACAAAAGTCTTTCTATGTAATGGACAAATTCCATATTCTCTAATTGCCTGCATATGTTTAGCTGTTCCATATCCTTTATGACCTGCAAAACCATATTGTGGATATACCTTATCCCATTCTCTCATTATTCTGTCCCTTGTAACCTTAGCTATAATTGAAGCTGCTCCAATTGAATAACTTTTAGCATCTCCTTTTATTATTGACTTATATGGAATGCCAATAGTATCTATTCCAGTCAGTGCGTCTACTAATATAACTTGAGGTTTTATTTCCATAGACTTAACAGCTTCTGTTAATGCCTTTTTAGTTGCTTGTAAAATATTTATTTCATCTATTTCTTCTTGATTAATAATTCCTACTCCATAACTAACAGCTTCTTCTAAAATCTTCTCATATAAAGTCTCTCTTTTCTTTTCAGAAATCTTTTTAGAATCATTAATTCCTTCTATCATAGAATTTTTGGGCATAATGACACATGCTACAACAACTGGCCCTGCTAATGGTCCTCTTCCTGCTTCATCAATACCTGCAACATAGCTTAAACCTTTATTGAAAAACTCTTTATCAATCTCTTTTAAAGCTTTTAATCTTTCTTCTTCTTTTTCCTTCATTTTATTCTCCATCCATAACTACTTGTAACTCTGATAATGTATAATACATTTGTTTCTTATATTTAACTCCTTTTGTATAAATAACATCACTTTCTCCATAAGTTCCATCATCACTTACTGAAAAAACTACAATATAATTACTGCTTTCATCTTCAATTAAATCTTCTAATTTCATATTTTTCAATGCTTCTACTGTAACATTATAAAAAACAAAATTACTACTCTCCGGTCTTTTATTAGCAAAAATATTTTTATCCACACTAGCTGCCACAGTTAATTTATTTTGTTCAAACAAAGGTACTTTTGCACTTTTCCTACTATCTGCTTCCTTTTTATCCCATGTCTTACTATCTATCTCTTCTGAATACCCATTAACCTTTGACTTTATAGAAAGCATATTAGTAATACATTTCTGCACTTTTGCTTCTTCTATAGATTGAACACCCTCATATACAGTTATTGAACCAATAATTGTTAAAATAATTATTGTAATTACCAATGTAATCAATGTTATTCCATTATTTTTTTTCATTATATCATTTTTCATCTTTAACTATCTCCTAATTAAAAAATTACTCTTTCAAAAACTATTTTTATATCTTCATCTGGTGTAGATGCCCCTGCCATTATTCCAACTTTATTAGCTTTTTTTGCTTCTTGAACATTTAAATTCTCCGTATCATCTACAAAAACTGTATTTTTACAATATTTTGATGCTATTTCATATAATTTATTTGTATTTGAACTTTTTTTATCGCCTACAATTATCATATAATCAACTTCTTTAGCAATTTCTTCGGTTTCTTTTTGTCTCATTTCTGTAGCTGGACAAATTGTTTTATTAACTGTTATTTCGTATTCACTTTCATTTAATTTTTCTTTTATTAAATCTATAATCTCGTCAAATTTCTTTGAATTATAAGTTGTTTGTGAAATCACTAAAATATCTTTTATTTCACTTTTCTGTATAGCTTCAATTGCATCTCCAATATCATTTTTGTCTTCAATAATAAATACATTTTCTGAACAAAAACTTTTAATTCCAATAATTTCTGGATGTTTCTTATTTCCAATTAATAAAATAAAAAATCCTTTAGACGCATATTCTTCTGCAATTTTATGTATTTTTAGCACCTTTGGGCATGTTAAATCTACTAACTTCAAATTTAATTCATTTGCTTTTTCATAAACTTTCTTTTCAACTCCATGAGCTCTAATTATTACCTTTTTTTTAGCATCTTCAACATTTTGAATAATCTTAAGTCCTTTTTTCTTCAAATTATCTATTACATTTTCATTATGAACAATCTCTCCCAAACAATAAACTTCCTTAGATTGTTCAAGTTCTTTTTTTGCTCCATCTACTGCT
Organism: uncultured Clostridia bacterium; assembly: GCA_934178475.1. Lineage (GTDB taxonomy): Bacteria > Bacillota > Clostridia > TANB77 > CAG-508 > CAG-269. Next base: position 7,216 of record CAKPQH010000007.1, on the reverse strand, counting down.
CTTTTAACTCCATAGCAAAACCCTGCTGTTTTTCCTAATATAACTTCCAAATTAATTCACCCTTTATATCATCTTTAAAATTTCTTCTTTCAGTACTTCTACAATTTCATCTTGTGGTACTTTTTTTATTATTTCACCTTTTTTAAATAAAAGTCCTTCTTTTTTTCCACCTGCAATACCTATATCAGCTTCTCTTGCTTCGCCAGGTCCATTTACTGCACATCCCATTACTGCAACTTTAATATCTGATTCAATTCCTTGAAGAAATTGTTCAACTTCTTTAGCAATAGGAATTAAATCTATTTGTGTTCTACCACACGTAGGACAAGATGTCAACGTTGGACTTTTTTTATATAAGTTACAATTTTTTAATATTTCCTTTGCAACTTTTATTTCTTTTATTGGATCATCTGAAAGAGAAACTCTTATAGTATCTCCTATTCCCTCTCTTAAAAGAATTCCTAATCCAATACTTGATTTTATTGTTCCTCCAAACTCTGTTCCAGCTTCTGTTATTCCTAAATGAAGAGGATAACCAAAAACTTTATCTGCCATTTCATACGCTTTTATACATAAATCCAAATCAGACGCTTTAAGTGAAATAGCTATATCGTAAAAATCAAGTTCTTCTAATATCTCTACATGTTTTTTAGCACTTTCAATCATAGCTTCTGCTGTTGGTTTTCCATATTTTTCTAATAATTCTTTTTCTAAAGAACCTCCATTAACCCCTATTCTTATAGGAATATTTTTTTCCTTACATTTATCTACAACTGCTTTTACCTTTTCTTTTGAGCCAATATTTCCAGGATTTATTCTAATTTTATCCACTCCTGCTTCTATTGCAGCTAATGCTATTTTATAATCAAAATGTATATCTGCAACAATCGGTATATGGATTTTCTTTTTTATCTCTTTTATTGCTTTTGCATCTTCTATGTCCATACAAGCAACTCTAATTATTTCACATCCTGCATTTTCTAGTTCTTGTATCTGTTTTACAGTTGAATCAATATCTTTTGTCTTAGTATTACACATTGACTGTATTACTACTTTGTTTTCTCCACCAATTTCTACATTTCCTACTTTAATTTTTCTAGTAGTAGTTCTCATACAAATCATTCCTTTTTCTTTTAGAAATTAAAGAGCTTAATTGATAATTAAGCTCTTATTTTATTTTGTTGCAATATAATATCCAACACTTCTTTTTGTCATTAAAATTTTTGGATTTGATGTATCTTCTTCTATTTTTTCTCTTATTCTTCTTACAGTAACATCTACAGTTCTTATATCTCCATAATATTCATATCCCCAAACTTTTTCAAGTAAAGATTCTCTTGTTACCACCTGTCCTGGTGCAGCAGCTAAATATTTCAAAAGTTCGAACTCTCTAAGTGTAAGTTCTACATTTCTACCATTAGCAGTAACTTCAAATCTATCTAAATCTAAAATTAAAGCACCAACTTCAATTATATTTTTCTTATCTTCTTTATTATCTTTTTCTTCTTTTTTTTCTACCTTTTTATCTTCTTTTACTACTTCAAATTTTCTTAAATTAGCTTTTATTCTCGCAAGTAATTCTCTAACACTAAAAGGTTTAGTAACATAATCATCTGCACCTAATTCTAGTCCTATGATTTTATCAAGTTCAGTATCTTTAGCTGTAACCATAAGTATTGGAACATTCATAGCATTTTTTATTTTTTTACAAACAGTTAAACCATCTTGTCTTGGAATCATTATATCCAATAATATAAGATCTGGTTTTTGTTTTAATGCCATATCTACTGCTGTTTCTCCATCATAAGCTTCGATTACATTATATCCTTCTTTTTTTAAATTATGTGATAATAAATTTATAATCATCTTTTCATCATCTACTATCATTACTGTTTTCTTATAATCTTCCATAGGCTCTTCCACAAAATCTACCCCTTTACTTAGGAATTTGTCACTTTACTACGCTTAATATATCACATTTAATTTTAATATACAAGTATTATTTTAAAAAATCTTTTACTTCTTTCAATATTTCCTTTTCATCACTTGATGTTGTTTTCAATATAATTGTTGACTTTAAATTCTTAGATATTATTATATTATTTTTATATTTTTTCATCAAATTATCTATATCAATATCTGCCCCATCCTCAAAAGTAAAGTAAATCCCCATTCTATTACTCTTTATTTTAATAACTCTCTTTTCTTTCGCCTTTTGTTTTATTCTTGATATTTCAAGTAGATTTTCAATTTCTTCTGGCATATTACCAAATCTATCTATAAGTTCATCAACAACATTTTCAATATCTTCTTCTGTTTTACACAAAGCAATATCTTGATATACTTCAATTTTTTGTTTTGAATCTTCTATATATGTATCTGGTATATAACAATTTACATTCAAATCTATTTGTACATTTATTTCTTCTTTTATCTTTTCTCCCTTTTCTTCTCTTATTACTTCATCTAATAACCTACAATAAGTATCATATCCAACTTCTTCTAAATGCCCATGTTGTATTTCTCCAACTAAACTTCCTGCGCCTCTTATTTCTAAATCTCTCATAGCAATTTTGAACCCAGAACCAAATTCAGTAAATTCTTTCATTGCCTTTAATCTTTTATCTGCTCCTTCTGACAACATTTTATCTCTTTTATATGTTATATATGCATAACCTTGTCTTGAAGACCTACCAACTCTTCCTCTTATTTGATATAACTGTGCCAGTCCCATTCTATCAGCATTTTCAACAATTATAGTATTTGCATTTGGAATATCAATTCCAGATTCTAAAATTGTAGTACAAACTAAAACATTAGTCTTTCCATCCACAAAATCTTTCATTATATCTTCCATTTCTGTTCCAGTCATTCTTCCATGAGCAAAAGAAACTCTTGCCTCAGGTACTAATCGTGAAATAAAGTCAGCTTTTTCCTCAATATTATCAACTCTATTATATAAATAAAACACCTGTCCATTTCTCTCTAATTCCTTTGTTATTGCCTCTTTAACAACTTCCACATCATATTCTAATACATAGGTTTGAACTGGTTTTCTATTTTGAGGCGGTTCATATATAAGAGACATATCTCTTACTCCAACAACCGACATATGAAGTGTTCTTGGAATAGGTGTCGCTGTCATAGTAAGTACATCAACATTTGCCTTATACTCTTTTATCTTCTCTTTTGCTTTTACTCCAAATCTATGCTCTTCATCTATTATAAGCAACCCTAGATCTTTAAATTCAACATTTTTTCCTAAAAGCTTATGAGTTCCAACCACAATATCAACTTTTCCAAGTTTTAAATCCTTAATAATTCTTGTTTGATCTTTTGGTTTTCTAAATCTATTTAATAACTCAACATTTATAGGAAACTCTTCCATCCTTTCCCTAAAAGTTTCATATTGTTGACTAGCTAGTACTGTTGTCGGAACTAAATATGCTACTTGTTTTCCATCCATTACAGCTTTAAATGCCGCCCTTATTGCAACTTCTGTCTTACCATATCCAACATCACCACAAAGAAGTCTATCCATAGGTTTATCTTTTTCCATATCTGCTTTAACTTCTTCTATACATCTTAGTTGATCATCAGTTTCTACATAAGGGAAACTTCCTTCAAATTGTTTTTGCCATTCTGTATCTTTACTAAAAGCAAATCCTTTTGATTTTTCTCTTCTGGCATATAAAGAAATCAACTCTTTAGCAACTGCTCTTAAATTATTTTTTACTTTAGCAGTTGCATTTTTCCAATCTTTTGAACCTAATTTATTTAGTTGTAATGATTCTTCTCCACCACCTATGTACTTTCTAACTAAATCCAACGAACTTGTAGGTATATATAAAACATCGTCACCTCTATACTTCAATTTTATATAATCTTTTGTAGTTCCATCTGCAGTAATAGTATTAACTCCTAAATATATTCCAATTCCATGGTCTCTATGTACAACATAGTCTCCTTGTTTTAAATCAGCATATACAACCTTTTCTGCTTCATTAAAAAGCTTATTTCTTCTTTTTCTAATTCTTCTATCAGCTTCAACTAAATCATCTGCTACAATTAATACTTGATTTAAATCATAACTTTCAAAACCATTCGATAAACTTCCAACAGATATTGTCACAATATCACTATTATCATTTATTATATTTTTATTTAGCTTTTCATCAAATCTATGTAAAATTCCATTATCATCTAATAACTTTTCTATTTTAGGTACTTTTTCTTTTATATCTACTAAAACAAAAACTTTCTTTTTATCTTTTTGGAAATTCTTTATATCATTTACAAATAGTTCAATTCCGCTTTTAAAATAATTAAGTTCTCTATATCTCAAATCATATTTTTCAATATTAGAAATACCAATATAATCAAATTTTTCCAAATAAACTGTCTGAACTTTTGCTATATTGCTCTCTACTTCTTCTATGTCACTTGTATTTTTTATGCTATCTGGAACTATTCTTCCTTTTTCTATTAATGCTTTTATTGTATTTTCTTCATCTAAGCTTAATCCTTTAATTCTTGATTTTATTTTTGAATAATCATCTAAAAAAATTAAATATTTGTCGCTTAAATAATCAATTATTGTTTCTTGTTCTTCATAAAAAGAATCAAAATATCTATCTATTTTATTTATATAATTTCCATTTGATATTTCTTCTTCATCTTTTCTTATATTCTCTAAAAGTTTTCCATCATATAAATCTTCAACATTTGCTTTTATACTAGCTACAACTTTATCTTTTTTCTGTTCTAATATATACTCATGTGCCGGATATATTTTAACCTTATCAATGGCATCTGTTGATCTTTGACTTATAATATTAAAATGTCTTATTGAATCTATTTCATCTCCCCAAAGTTCTATACGTACACCTTTTGTTTCATCAACAGAAATATCTATAATATCCCCACGTACACTAAATTCGCCCTTTGCATCAAGTAAATCAAATCTTTCATACCCTAAATCAATCAATTTTTGTTTTATAACTTCTAAATTACACCTTTGTCCTACTTTAAAATCCAAAACATTTTTATATAAAACATCTTTTGGAATCATTTTTTGTCTAATAGCTTCAATTGTAGTAATTACAATAATATTTTTATTATCATATATTTGATTAAGTACATTTATTCTTTCATATGGAATCTCCTTACTTTCTGCAATATAATCATAAACTACAATTTCTTTTTTAGGAAATAAAATTCCATTTTCTGTAAAATATTTCAAATCCTTCAACAATTTTTGTGCTTGAACTTCATTATATGTTATAAGCATTATAGGTCTTTTAGAATATTCATTTATTCCTGCTACAAAAGACATTTCTGACACGTCAGTTAAGCCCGATATTAGTATCGGACTTTTTTCTTTTTTATTTTTTATTCTTTCTAGTATGCTATTAAACTTCTTACTTTTCGTAAGTTCTGTCATAATCAAATTCATTTTTTTCTCTCTTTCACTGCTTTTAATTCTTTATTCTCTAGTTTTTTCTTCATCTATTTTTTCTTTTGTTTCTATATCTAATTCTTTTTTAACTCCTTTTCCCCCATTTTTATTATTTACTTTAACTTTTTCAATTTTCATTTTTTCTTTTTTCTCTTCTCCAAATATTTTCTCTTCCAGTTTCTTTACTCTTTCAAGTGATGCCAAAAGCTCTTTTTTTACTCTTTCTAAATGTTCTAACTCCTCATTATACGCACTCTCATCTTCATCAGAATAATTTTTCTTTTTTTTCCTATTATATGTCTCTTTGTAAGCTTTTATTGCTTCTTCTTGTGACAATTGTTTGTCTTCTGTTCTAAAAATACTTTCCATAGTTCCTATAACATCAACTTTTTCATTATCATTTATCTTATTTTCTTCTTCCATTTTCTCCTCCTCTTAAGGATTTTATCTATATATAACTTTACCATATTTTCCAATAAAAAGCAATATTTCTTCATTTTTATTTTCTAAAATGAAAAAAGCGCCACCATAAGTGACGCCACGCTAATCAAAATTTTCCTCACATGCCTAAAGACATGCAAGAAAAATTTTGACTTTAGCGTATCTCCATTCGCTAAAGCACTTATAGATTGCTTTTCGCATTCATTTTATTATTAAATTATCCAACTGTATCGCTCTAAGCATCCAGTTCTACTTTATATAAAGTGAGAGACGAGAGCCATTGCCGCCGTCAGCAAGGACTGGATTGCTATTGAAACGATGGCTAGGTGCAAAGTCGAAATTGCAGCTGCCACCATGAAGGACTCTGTGGACAGTGCTGTCGGACTCTAATGTCCATTCATAATGACATCCGTATAAATCATATACCTTATTTATTATATCATTAGGTGAATTTCCTGTTACTGTTTCATCTGCTTTTCTTTTCGATGTATCATATTCAGTTCCTACTGTTGTCCCTGTTTTTTGCATCCATATCATCATTGCATCATATTGACTTCCCCATATCATACTACTTTCCACACTACCTAATCCATTATCTTTTGCCATTGTTCTTTGTTTATTATATAGTCCATACCATTTATTTGTATCTGCCTGTGATGCATCTGCTGTTGTTGTTTTTAAAATTCCTTTTTCATCTTTCTCTGTTGCGTTTTTTGATACTGCTTTTTTACTTGTTTTATCTATTCCTGTTTCATATCTTCCTACATAAAACCCACCATATTTTGCTACACTCTTTACCATATTATTATACTCTTCTTGCATATCTTTTCCAAATGCTTTTGCATCACTATAATTTCCTGCTAAATTATAATACTTTGCATCATAATCTGTTCCTACTATTGTATCTAATAATGCAGATATATCACTTGAACTATCTGTTACTAAACTTGGTTCTCTGTATTTTGGTTTTCCTACTCCATTTGTTGAAAAATCTAATACTTTTTGGTTTGCTGTTGTTTGATTTAAATCATATAATACGCCTTGATAATTTTCTGTTTCTCCTATTTTTCTTGCCATTGGTGCATATGTTCCAACTGTTATTGCAGTTGTTCCATCATATATTGCATTTGGTACTGGCACCCATACAAACTCATTTCCATTTTTATCTATTACTACTAGTCCAGTATCTATTTTTTGTTCATCTGCTTTACTTGATATTTTAAATCCTCTTGGGATTATCGCCTCTTTATTTACTGTACTTGTATTATCTACATATTTTGTCATTTTTGGTAATTCTGTTGTTAATTTAGATACATC
>CAKPQH010000006.1 GCA_934178475.1 uncultured Clostridia bacterium | reverse complement strand
GAAGGACAAGTAGTAGAAGAAAATGAATTGGGAAGTATGTTTGTATGGATACCAAGGTTTGCATATAGTATGACAAAGTATAAAGCTGAAGTTGAAGGAGCAACAGATGCTAACAATGGGAAAACACAAAATATAACGAAAGTGGTATTCTTAAAGGGAACAACAAATGAAGATAAAGATGGAAATACATATCCAACAGATTATGATATAACAAAGCAAACAGCCGGAGAAAAATCAACAATGATAGTACATCCAGCATTCACATTTGGAGGAGCAAACTTAAGAGGAATATGGGTAGCAAAGTTTGAAGCAAGTATGGCAGAGACAAATGAAAATACAACAACAGCAAATAATAATGCAAGTACAAAGACGGTAAAAGTATTACCCAATGCAGAAAGTTGGAGATATATAAGTATGGGAAAATCATTTGAAGTATGTTATAACATGAAAAGTAAAGACGTATACAAATTATCAAAAGGAACAGATACACATTTGATAAAAAATAACGAATGGGGAGCAGTAGCATATTTAGCAGCATCACCATATGGAGTAATACCGGGGATAAGTCAATCAGGAAAAGGAAGTGCTGATTCACAAGGAAAGTATCATTCATATACAGGAGCAAAAGATTATAAAACAAATGTAACACAAAGTACAACAGGAAATGTAACAGGAATATATGATCTAAGTGGAGGTTCGTATGAAAGAGTGGCGGCATACTGGGATAATGGAAGCAGTAGTTTAAACTCATATGCAGGAAAAATAACAGTAGATGGAGAAGAAGTAAATTTATTTAATGGAAATAAATTAAATAGTGAATTTGAAATATATTGGGATAAATATGAAGTAAGCAAGGATGAAAAGAACAACCGGAGATGCAACATGGAAGATGGCAAATAATGCAGAAAATATAGTTACGAAAAATACAAATCTTGCGAAATATATATATGACAGAGTACAATTAATGAAAAGTGTAAAGGGCGATGCTATGTATGAAGTAATTAATGGAAGTGAATTTTCATATTATGGAATAAGATATTATGGAGGAAAATATACAGAGCAATGGTTAAAAGCAACATATGATGATAATGGAAATGTAACTGCAACAAATCATGAAGTTTCAATCGATTATGCAACAGGATTATATGATAGTGACTATATGCTAATGGGAACATTCGTTTTACCTTTTCTTATTCGTGGCGGCTATTGGGACAGTGGTGCTGCTAATGGTGTGTTTAGTACTCACGGTACGGGTGGCAGTGCCTTCAGCGGTAATGGGTTCCGTCCGGTGGTTGTTTTGTAATATCTTAAAAATTATAAAGTATAAAGAAGTATAAAGTAAAAGAGGGATTCCTATTTTAGGACGCCCTCTTTTAGAATGTTTATTTTTAAATTAAACATTTTTAGATTTTTTCTTTTTCAGTAAGATAGAAACCAAAATAATAATTGCAATGATAACGATTAATGCTATAACACCAATCCAACCAAAGATAGAAACTATCTTACTTCCTAAAGACATTATTATTCCAGCAAGTAGAACACCAAGAGTAACTGCAATAACGCTTGTTTTAAAATCAAGTTTTAGAAAGCTTGCAGCAAGTGTTCCAGTCCAAGCACCTGTACCTGGAAGCGGAATTCCTACGAAAATTAATAATGCCCAAAATATACCACTATTTCCAGCTGATTTTTTAAGTTTTTCTCCACCTTTTTCACCTTTTTCTAAACACCAAGTAAAGAACTTTCCAATGAACTTTTTATCTTTTCCCCATTCAAGAACTTTTCGTGCAAATAAATAAATTATTGGAACAGGTAACATGTTTCCAATTATTGCTATAGGGTAGTAAATAAAAATATTTAAACCTAAACTTTCTGCAATTGGAATTGCTCCTCTAAGCTCTACGATAGGAACCATACTAACAAGAAAAGTTAGTATATATTTCATAAATATTGGTAAATTTGATATCATATTTTTCTCTCCTTTATTACTTTTGTATAAAATCTATAGTATTATAAACATATAAAATTATTTTGTCAATTGAAAATATTGAATTTAAAATGTTCTTATGATAATATTATAAACAAGATAAGAGGTGAGAAACTATGCCAGCATGGGAGATGCATATTGCAGTTGCAAATAAAGTAAATGAAGTTTTGAATAAAGATGAAGAATTATTTATTTTTGGAAATATAATGCCAGATAATGAAGGATGGATAATTGAAAATCCATCACATAAGGTTTTATATAAATATTCACATTTTGCAAAAAATGGAATAGAAGGTGTAAAAGAAGTTTTACCAGATTATAAAGAATTTATAAAAAAATATCAAAATAAATTTAACAATCCTTTAGTTTTAGGATATTTGTCACATCTTTTAACAGATTTTTATTGGAATAGATTAACTTTTAAGAATTATTATATAAAAGATGAAAATGGAGATTCAATTGGAATAAGACTAAATACTAATAAAGAATATATTTGTAGTAAAGATGAAAGAAGGACAATAAAACAAAAAGATTTTAAAAATTATTCTAATTATTTAGTTAATAATAATATGGTCGAAGTACCTAAATTTAATATAGACAAAATAAAGGAAAATGTTAATAATATAGAAGAAGTTATTTTAAACAGAGAAGATATTATAAAGATTGTTGAATACATAAAAAATATAAATGAAAAAAGAGATTACAATAAAGAGTATAAAGTATTTAATGAGGATATTTTTAATGAAGAATTTGAAAAATGTGTACAGTTTGTTATAAATGAGATACGAAAATTGTAAAAAAACGATTTTTCCTTTACAATTAAGCTATTTTGGTATATAATACTAAACAATATTGAAATAAAAGTAGAGAGGATGATAAATAAATGCAAGAAAATGAAAACCAAGAACAAGAGTTAGATATGAATCACTTGATGCAAGTGAGAAGAGAGAAGTTGGATGAATTAAAAAATAATGGTAAAGATCCATTTGAGATAACAAAATTTAATAGAACTAATACAGCAGGAGAAATAAAAGCAAATTATGAACAATTTGAACAAAAAGATGTTACAGTTGCAGGAAGAATAATAGCTAAAAGAATAATGGGAAAAGCTTCATTTTGTACAATACAAGATAATGATGAAAAAATTCAGAGTTATGTTAGTATAAATGATTTAGGAGAAGAGAGTTACAAAGCTTTTAAAACATGGGATATAGGAGATATTATAGGAATTACAGGTTTTGTATTTAAAACAAGAACAGAAGAAATATCAGTACATGCAAAAAGTGCGGTTTTACTTTCAAAATCATTAAGACCACTTCCAGAAAAATTCCATGGACTAAAAGATCCTGATTTAAGATATAGACAAAGATATGTTGATTTAATAATGAATCCAGAAGTAAAAGAAACTTTTGTTAAAAGAAGTAAAATAATTTCTGAAATTAGAAATATATTAGATAGTAAGGGGTATTTAGAAGTTGAAACTCCAGTATTAAACACAATTTCAGGAGGAGCTACAGCTAAACCTTTTGAAACACATCACAATGCTTTGAATTTACCAATGTATTTAAGAATAGCTACAGAATTAAATTTAAAGAGATTAATAGTTGGTGGTTATGAAAAAGTATATGAAATGGGAAGAATTTTTAGAAATGAAGGAATGGATATAAGACATAATCCGGAATTTACTTCAATAGAATTATATGCTGCATATCAAGATTATAATGATATGATGGATATAACAGAAGAAATTATTTATAAATGTGCTATGAAAGTTTGTGGTACTACTAAAATTAATTATCAAGGACAAGATATTGATTTGACACCTTCATTTAAGAGAATAACAATGATAGATTCTATTAAAGAAGCTTGTGGAGTTGATTTTAATGAAATAACTACAGATGAAGAAGCTGTTAAATTAGCTGAAGAAAGAAAATTAGAATTTGTAGATGAAACTAAAAAGACTCGTGGTGATGTAATAGCTATGTTTTTTGATGAATATGTTGAAAAAACATTAATTCAACCTACATTTGTATATGATTATCCGGTAGAGATTTCTCCACTAGCTAAGAGAAAACCTTCTGATCCAAGATTAACAGAAAGATTTGAAATATTTATTGGTGGAAGAGAATATGGAAATGCTTTCTCAGAATTAAATGATCCAATTGATCAATATGAAAGATTTAAAAAACAAGTTGAAGCAAGAGAAGCAGGAGATGAAGAAGCTGGAATGATGGATGAAGACTTTATTCAAGCTCTAGAATATGGTATGCCTCCAACAGGTGGATTAGGAATAGGAGTTGACAGATTAGTAATGCTTCTTACAAACCAAGCATCAATAAGAGATGTTTTATTATTTCCAACAATGAAACCACTTTCAGATCATTAATATAAAATAAAAAAGTTTAAATAAATTGAAAAATCTAATAGAAATGCATTTTTTTCTATTAGGTTTTTTATTTGTAAATTTTAAGCTTAAGTGAAAATCTCATAAAAAAGCTTGCTATAAAATGTAGTATATGATATAAAGAAAATTGAAAAGAATTACATTAAAAATGTAATTCTGAAGGGGGAAAATCAAATGATAAAAACAAAAAAAATCTTACTTATTTTTTTAATTACTGTAGTGGCTTTTATTCTTATAGGTGCTACAAAAACATATGCAATGCAAATTAGTATTAGCTATGATAATAAAGCTTTTAATTTGGAGGTTGAATCTGGAGATTCTATAGATAATGTAAAGCAGAAAATTCAAGACAAAAATGGAATGAATCCTAATGAACAGTTTTTAATATTTAATCAACCATTTACACAAAAAAGATTATTCTTAGAAGATGGAAGAACATTAGCAGATTACAATATTCAAAAAGATAGTATTATATATTTGAAAAAATTAATTTCAAGTGAAGTTAAGTATACAATTAATTCAATTATACCACAAGATGAGGAACAGGCTTATTTTATTTTTGAAGATTTTCAAATGAAAACTAATAGTATGCTTTCATGGATAACTTTTGATAGTAATGATTATACCAAACTTAAAGCTGAAGATAATAAAAATTATTATAGTAATATTAAATTAGCATACAAATATGATAAAAATGTAAAAGAGCAAATAGACAAAATTATTAAAAAAATTCCTAGTGGAAAAGATAGTTTTGAAATTAAAGATTTGGAAATAATTAATTACTATGTAAACCAAGGAGAAATATTTAGATGTTCAAGAATAGCACATTATTCAAGTGAACTTATGTCATATGTTGAGCATAGTAATTTTGGTTTTGAATTAGAAGCAAGAGCAGGGGTGTATCCAGTAGTATATACTGAGGAAGCGGGAATAGCAAGTTTTAAGTATAAAGATACAATATATTATATAAATCCTTTTATGACTATTGAAGGAGCACATATAATATATGTTCCAACAGGTACAGATGATTCAAAATTAATGGAAGTAGCTCAAGAGAGAATTGATAATTATATAGGAAAAAATAAAGCAAAATTGATAGACTGCGGAACGATAAGCGAATGGGAAAAAACAATAAAAAATGAAATAGGTGAAGATGAGTATAATGACTGCAATACATCTGCATTAGATAAAGCATCTAATGGACATATATATAAAATTGTTATAAACGGAGAGTCATATTATTTTGTAATAAATAAAGATTCATCAAAAATATATGAACCTACATATAAAAATTCAGACATTTTAACAGACGTTTCAGTTTCAACAGATAAAGCTGAGATACCATTTGACACAGTATTTAGTGTTGAGAAGATAATAAGTGGTGAAGAATATAATAAAATATTAAAAATATTAGATGTAGCTAATAATGAAATGTTTGATTTTAAATTATTTTCAAGTTCTTTGAATAAATATGTTACAAAATTAGAAGATGGTTCTTTTGAAGTGAAAGTACCAGTTTCAAAAGAATTAAGAGGTAAGGATTTAGTAGTATATTATGTTGAGGGAGATAAGAAAACAGAATATCCTGTAACAATTGATGGTAATTATGCTATATTTAATACAAACCATTTTAGTATATATACATTGGCAGAAAAGAAAAACAAAACATATACAATAAAGGTTAATGGAGAAAATATAACAGTGAATCCTGAATCTGAATTTACAGTGGGAAAGGGCGAAAATAAAGAAATAATAATTAAGGCGAATGAAGGATATAAGTTAAATTCTGTAAAAGTTAATGGTATAGAAAAATTACCATTAGAAAAAGATAAACTAATTCTTGAAAATATAAATGATGATGTTACAATAGAGGTTAGTACAGAAAAAGTAGTAAATAGTTACAAATTTATAGAAGGTGCTGAGCAAAAGGTTAAAAGTAACGAAGAAGTAATATCATTTAGAATAGATGCTGATTATAGCTTATTTAATAATGAAGTTTATGTAGATGGTGTTTTATTAGATACAAAATATTATACATCTAAATCAGGAAGCACAATAATAACATTTACAAGTGAATATGCAAAAACTTTAGCAAAAGGAGTTCATACATTAAAAGTTGGATTTATTGGTGGAGAAACAGTTGAAACAACATTCACAATAGGAGCAGAAGAAGCAAAAGGAAACATGCCTAAGACAGGAGATAATATATTTACATATGTTGTAATATTTGTTATGTCTGCAGTTGGAATAGTTGTTATGAAGTGTACTAAAAAAAGTAAAAAGAATAGATAAAATATGTATATATTAAAATGAGTTATCTTTTGATAACTCATTTTAATTGTATAAAAGTAAATTTAGCATGCAAATAAATATTTACAAATTTGCTTTACAAATTTATTTGTTTAGTATATAATGGCATCATATAAAAAAGGAGAAGTGTGTATGTATTTTGACAAAAGAACTTTATATATAATTATGGCAATTATGCTAGTTTGGGGATTGTATGGATATTTAACTAATACAGCTAAGTTATTAGGACTTTTATTAACAATACCAGGAGTTTTAGTTGCTATAACATTTCATGAGTTTGCTCATGCTTTTGCAGCAGACAAATTAGGTGATGATACACCAAGAAATGAAGGAAGATTATCATTAAACCCATTAGCACATTTAGATCCAGTTGGGTCATTAATGCTTTTATTTGCTGGATTTGGTTGGGGAAAGCCTGTAAATGTAAATCCAAGAAATTATAATAGAGATATATCAATGGATAAAGCAGATGCTATTGTTTCTATAGCAGGACCTACAATGAATATTGTGTTAGCATTTTTGTTTACAATTATATATTGTACAATTTTAAAGTTTGCACCTATGATAGTTTTAAATCAAATTGGGAATATTATAATAATTATGATACAATATACAATTATGATAAATGTTGGATTAGGAATATTTAATTTAATACCACTTCCACCACTTGATGGATCAAAAGTATTAAAACCATTTTTACCATATAATGCAAAAACATGGTTTGAAAATAATGAAAGAATTTTCTACATGATATTTGTAGTTTTATGGATATTTGGAATTGCAGGAACAATAGTATCTCCAATTATAAATGTGGTTTATAGTGGAATTTTAAAATTAGGATTGTTAATATTTGGATTATAAGTTTTAGAAATTAGAGGTGAAAAAATGATAAAAGCATATGCAAAATCGGATATTGGAAAAGCTAGAGAGATTAATCAAGATGCTTTTTATATAACAGAAGATTCGTTTAGTGAAGTACAATTATTCCTTTTAGCAGATGGTATGGGAGGAGCAAATGCTGGAGATATAGCAAGCAAACTGGCAGTATCATGTGCTAAAAGTTATGTTGAAAACAATTTTAAAGATACTCCAAAAGATAAGGATAGCTTGATACAACTTCTTGCTAGTAGTATGGAGTATGCAAATATGGTTGTGTATGAAAAGTCATTAGAAGATATAAAATTTGAAGGAATGGGTACTACTTTGGAAATATGCTTAATATATAATAATAGAGCTTATATTGGACATATTGGAGATAGTAGGATATATAGAATAAGAAAAGAAATAATGAGGAAATTGACACAAGATCATAGTTACGTACAAAAGTTAGTACAAGATGGAACGATAACAAGAGAGGAAGCAGAACATCATCCACAAAAAAATATGCTTATGAAAGCTTTAGGATGTAATGCTTTTGTGGAACCTGATGTTATGGTAAAAGGTTTCTTAAAAGGTGATATATTAATAATATGTTCAGATGGACTAACAAATATGGTAAAACAGGATGATATATTTAATGTTGTAAAGGAAAATTTTGAATTAGCACCTAAAGAGTTGATAGAAAGAGCAAATCAAAATGGTGGAATAGATAATGTAACAGTTATAACAATAAAAAATTTATAAAATTCATTCAAAAGAAAGGGTAGAAAAAAATGGATTTAGAAGGAAGATTGTTAGGAAATAGATATGAGATAATCAAGAAAATTGGAAACGGTGGAATGGCAACTGTTTATAAAGCAAAATGTCATGTGCTTAACAGATATGTTGCAGTAAAAATATTAAGGGATGAGTTTACTACAGATGAAGAATTTATTAAAAGATTTTCAGCAGAAGCACAATCAGCAGCTAGTATTACACATCCTAATATAGTTTCAGTGTATGATGTTGGACATGAAGGTAATTTATATTATATTGTAATGGAATTAATTCAAGGAAAAACACTTAAAGATATAATAATTGAAGAAGGTGGACCACTACCTTGGAAATGGTCTGTAAATATTGCTATTCAAATAGCTTCTGCGTTAGATGTGGCACATAAAAATAATATCGTGCATAGAGACATAAAACCACATAATATAATTATAACTGAAGATGGAGTTGCAAAAGTAACAGATTTTGGAATAGCAAAGGCAGTTTCTAATTCTACAATTACAGCTTTTGGAACAACTATTGGATCTGTACATTATTTTTCACCAGAACATGCAAGAGGGGGATATACAGATGCTAAGTCTGATTTATATTCATTAGGTGTGGTAATGTATGAAATGCTTACAGGAAAAGTTCCTTTTGATGCAGATACACCTGTATCAGTGGCATTGAAACATATGCAAGAAGAACCAATTCCACCAATAGAAAGAAATCCTAAGATACCACCAGCAGTTAATGATATTATTCTAAAGGCAATGAGAAAAGATACAAATTTACGTTATCAAAATGCAACAGAAATGTTAAATGATTTAAATAGAGCATTAAGGGATCCAAATGGGGATTTTGTTGATAATAGGCAATATGTTGATGATTATGCGGCGACACAGAAAATACCAACACTTAATAATGAAGAAATTAAAACTGAAAAAAGTGATACAAATAAGAAAAAAGAAGGAAAATTAAAAACTTTTATTAAAGAACATAAAGTATTATCTTCATTTATTGGATTGATATTATTATTTGCAATAAGTTTAGGAGGAACATTATTATATTTCAAACTTACTAATCCAAAAGAAGTAGCTATGCCAAATGTAGTTGGAATTAGTAAAGAAGATGCTAAAAAAGTAGTAGAAGAAAAGAAATTAGTTTTTGAAGTTTCAAAAGAAGAATATAATAGTGAATATGCAGCAGGATATATTATTTCACAAGATCCTACTTATGCAGAAAATTATAATGTTAAAGAAGGAAGCAAAATATCTGTTGTAGTAAGTTTAGGAATAGAAGAGGCAACTGTACCTAAAGTAACTGGAATGTCAAAAGAAGATGCAATTGCAGCATTAGATGCAGCTAAACTTAAATCTGAAATTATTGAAGAAGCAAGCAAAAAGATTGAAGAGGGATATGTAATTAGTCAAGAAACAAATCCAAATACAAAGGTGTATGCTGGAGATACAGTAAAGATACATGTAAGTACAGGAGTTGAAAAAGTAACAATACCTGATGTTGTAGGTAAACCAGAAGATGAGGCAAATTCAACACTTACAAATATGGGACTTAAAGTAGATATTAAGTATAAAGAAGATGACTCAAAGGATAATGGTATTGTTTTAACTCAAAGTATAGATAAAGATAAAGAAGTTGAAACAGGAAGCTCAATAACTATATATGTAAATAAAAAAGCTACAGAAAAAACATGTAAATTATATGTTAATTTAGTAAGTTTATTAGGTGCTCCAGAAGAGAAAAATGATGAAAATACAACAACAGAGACTAAGAAACAAACTGTACAAATAAATGTAAAAAATAATGGAAACACAATATATAGTAGTTCAAATATTGAGTTTACAAAATCATCTACAAATGTTCATATAGGAGAAGTAACTGGTAAAGGTTCTGTAAATGTTAGTTTGGAAATTATCAAAGATGGAGAAACAACGGTAAGATCTAGAAATATAAATTTAGATTCTAATTCAACTTATACATTTGAGTAAAGTTAAAAAGTGAATTCTAAAAGCGAAAATAAATTATAAAAAACAAAAAAACTTTTGAAAATACTTGCATTTATTAGATTTTTAGGGTATAATATAAAAAGCATAAGAAATAGAGAAAGAGCGGGAACAAAAATCCCGCTCTTAAATTATGAATATTAGGAGGTAAATTTTGGCAAAAGTTGAAGAAAAGGTTGAAAATATAGTTAAAGAACCAATTGAAAAATTAGGATACGAACTTTATGATGTATTGTATATAAAAGAAGGAAAAAATTATACCTTAAGAATAGTTATAGATAAAGAAGACGGAATTGATCTAGAAGATTGTGAAAAAGTAAATAATGCTATAACAGATTTATTAGATGATGAAGATTTAATAAAAGAACAATACTTTTTAGAAGTATCATCACCAGGTATTGAAAGAATATTAAGAAAAGATTGGCAACTTAAAAAGTTTATCGGAAGTAATGTAGAAGTGAATATGTTTAAAAAAGATGAAAACAACAAAAAAGAATATATAGGAATTTTAAAAGAAGTTTCAGAAGATGAATTAATATTAGAAATAGAAACAGAAGAAAATATAAAAATAGATAGGAAAAATATATCACAAGTAAAAACAGTATATGAATTTTAAAGAAAGGAATGATTAAAAGATGAAAGCAATAGATAATAAACAATTAATATTAGCTTTAGAAGAATTAGAAAAGGAAAAAGGAATAAAAAAGGAGTATTTATTACAAGCAATTGAAACAGCATTAGTTATAGCATATAAAAGAAATTTTGATTCAAGTGATAATGTTAGAATTGAAATGGATAGACAAACAGGGGCAACATATGTATATTCAGTAAAGGAAATAGTAGAGGAAGTAAAAGATCCAGTAAAAGAAATAGGATTAAAAGAAGCTAAAAAAATAAAAAAAGGTGCTGAAATAGGGAAATCAGTTGAAATTGAAATAGTACCTAAGAATTTCGGAAGAATAGCAGCTCAAACAGCTAAACAAGTAATTATGCAAAAATTAAGAGAGGCAGAAAGAGATGTTTTATTCAATGAGTATAGTGAGAAAAAAGGTGAAATTGTTACAGGAATAATTCAAAAAGCAGATAAAAACATTGTTGTTATGGATTTGGGAAGAATAGAAGGTGTTATGACAGCTAAGGATCAAGTACCAACTGAAATTTATAAAGTAAATGATAAAATAAAAGTTTACGTTGCTGATGTCGAAAAAGGAGAAAAAGGTTCTGTTCAAGTAAGAGTTTCAAGAAGTCATCCAGATTTTGTTAGAAAACTTTTAGAATTTGAAATACCAGAAATTTATGAAGGAATTATAGAAATAAAGAGTGTTTCAAGAGATGCAGGAAAGAGAAGCAAAGTAGCTGTATATTCGCAAGATGAAAATATTGATCCTGTTGGTTCTTGTGTAGGACAAAGAGGAATACGTATACAAAATGTTATTAATGAATTAAGAGGAGAAAAAATTGACGTTATAGAATGGAATGAAGATCCATCAATATATATTTCTGCAGCTTTACTTCCAGCACAAATTATGGCAGTGGATATTAAAGAAGATGAAAAATTTGCACAAGTAATTGTACCAGACGACCAATTATCTTTAGCAATAGGAAAAGCAGGACAAAATGCTAGATTAGCAGCTAAGCTTACAAATTGGAAAATTGATATTAAATCTGAAAGTCAATTTAGAGAAATGTTAGCTAGCCAAAGTGAAGAAAATGAAGAAGAAATTGAAAGCGAAGGGGAATGATTTTATTGAAAAATATGCCACAAAGAACATGCATAGGGTGTAATATAAAAAAAGATAAAAAAGATTTACTTAGAATTGTTATTAATAAAGAAAATGAAGTAAATGTTGACTTAACAGGCAAGATGCAAGGTAGAGGAACATATATATGTAATAATATAGAATGTTTAGAAAAAGCTATAAAAACTAAAAAATTAGATAAGGCTTTAAATAAAAATTTCTCAGAGGAAATTTTTAATAAATTAAAAGAAATAATTAGTGGAGGTGTAGTAAATGGGTAAAATGAAAGTTCATGAATTAGCAAAAGAATTAAATCTTTCAAGCAAAGAATTACTAGAAAAGATAAAAAGTATAGGAATAGAGGCAAAAAGTCATATGAGTTCATTAGAAGAAAATGACGTTGAAAAAATACGCAAAGCTTTCACTAATAATAAAAAAGAAGCTGATAAAAATAAAGAAAATAAAAAAAATTCAACTAAAAAACAAGCTGAGACGAAACAAGCTCCTATTATTATAAGAAGAGAATTGATTGTTGAAGAACACAAAGAAGAGAAAAAAGAAGCGATTGATAAAAATGACTTACATAGAAAAAATATGAATAGTTCAAATCTTGTAAAAAGAAATAACAGAAACGATTTTAATACAGCACCAAGAAGAAATAAACCGGAAAAACCAATGACTGTTAGTGAACTATTTGGACTAAATAAAAAAGAAGAGAAAAAGGAAATAAAAAAAGAAGAAATAAAGAAGGAAGAAACAAAACAAGAAGTGAAAAAAGTTAAAGAGGTAAAGGCAGAAGAACAGCCAAAACAAGAGATATCTAGTCAAGAAGTTAAAAAAACATCAAATAATGAGAGTAATGTTAATAAAAATAGAAGAAATGATAGATATCAAGATGGAAACAATAGACCAAATAACAGATTTAACAATCAAAACAGAGATAATAATTATAATAATGATAGAAGAAATAATAACAGAAATGATTTTGGAAATAGAAGACCAAATAACAATTTTAGAAATAATAATAACAATAATAATAGATTTAATAATAGTCAAAATGGTAATGGATATCAAAGAAATAATAATGGCCAAAATAATGGATATAATAGGTTTAATAAACGTCCATTAGATGAAAGAGGAATCGAAAAGAATATTAAAGATATTATGACAAATGATATACCTGAAAAAGATAATTCTAGAGAATTTAGTAGAGCAATTGATAGACAGAAAAATAATGACAAATTTAATGATTCAAGAAATACTAAGAAAAAAGCTAGAAGAGATAATGGAAATAATTATGAAATTAATGAAGGAAAATTAAAAAGCTTAAAACAACATGATAGATTATCTAATATGTTTGACGACCAAGACAATAGCATGCTTGATTATTATGATTTAACAACAGAGCGTGGAAGAAAAGGTAAAAAGAAGAATATTAAAAATGATGAAAATAGAACAAAACAAAAAATATTCAAACTTACTGATATTGTTATACCAGAATCTATATCTGTAAAAGATTTAGCTGTTGAGCTTAAGAAAACTTCTGGAGAAGTTATAATGAAATTAATGAATCTGGGAGTAATGGCAACTCTTAATAATATGTTGGACTTTGATACAGCATTTTTAGTTGCAAGTGAATTTGGAGTTACGGCGACAAAGAAAGAAGAAATCAAAGAAGAAGATATATTATTTGATGAATCTGAAGATAAAGAATCAGAATTAGTTACAAGACCACCAGTAGTTGTTGTTATGGGACACGTAGACCATGGTAAAACTTCACTTTTAGATACAATTAGAAAGACTAATGTTATAGGTGGAGAAGCAGGAGGAATTACACAAGCAATTGGTGCATACCAAGTTAAGATTAATAATAGAGAAATAACATTTTTAGATACTCCTGGACATGAAGCGTTTACTGCAATGAGAGCAAGAGGTGCGCAAATAACAGATATTGCAATATTAGTTGTAGCAGCAAATGATGGTGTAATGCCTCAAACAGTTGAAGCTATAAATCATGCAAAATCTGCAGGAATTCCAATAATAGTAGCTGTAAATAAAATAGATTTACCAGATGCTAACGTTGAAAAAGTAAAAGAAGAATTAATGCAATATGAATTGGTTTCAGAAGAATGGGGCGGAGATACTATATTTGTACCTATTTCTGCTAAAAAGAATATAAATATAGACCAATTATTAGAAATGGTTCTTTTACAAGCTGATGTTCTAGAATTAAAAGCAAATCCACATAAACAAGCAAAAGGTGTTGTAATTGAAGCAAGACTTGATAAGAATAAAGGTGCAATAGCATCAATGCTTGTACAAAGAGGAACTCTTGATGTTGGAGACACTGTAGTTGTTGGATCAACAATCGGTAGAATTCGTTCAATGATAAATGACAAGGGTAAAAAAGTTAAGTCAGCTGGTCCATCAATGCCAGTAGAAATTATGGGGCTTACAGAAGTACCACAAGCTGGAGATATCTTCTATGAAGTTTCAGATGAAAAAATGGCAAAACATTTAATTGAAAGAAGAAAGAGACAAGAAAGAGAAAAATCAATTAATCAAGTTTCTTCTGTAACATTAGATAATTTATTCAATCAAATGGAACAAGGAAAATTGAAACAATTAAACTTAATTGTTAAAGCAGATGTTCAAGGTTCTGTTGAAGCATTAAAACAATCACTTGAAAAATTGACTAATGAAGAAGTTAAAGTAAAAGTAATACATGCTGCTGCAGGAGCTGTAACAGAATCAGATGTTACACTTGCAAAAGTTTCAAATGCTATTATAATTGCATTTAATGTAAGACCAGTAGCTACTGCTAAATCTGTAGCTGAAAAAGATGAAGTACAAATTAAACAATATTCAGTAATTTATCAAGCAATTGATGATGTTGAAGCTGCAATGAAAGGCATGCTTGATCCTGAGTTTGAAGAAGAAGTTATTGGTACAGCAGAAGTTCGCCAAGTATTCAAGATATCAAGTGTTGGAACAATCGCTGGAGCAATGGTACTTTCTGGAAAAGTTGCAAGAAATGCAGGAGTAAGAGTTATAAGAGATGATGTTGTAATTCATGAAGGAAAACTTGCTTCATTAAAGAGATTTAAAGATGATGCTAAAGAAGTTGCTAAAGACTTTGAATGTGGAATTCAAATTGAAAAATATAATGACTTAAAAGAAGGAGACATTATAGAAGCATTTGTAATGAAAGAAATTAAAAGATAGGAGGATATATGCAAGAAAGAAAAAATACAAATAGGGTTGATAGAGTTAGTGAAGAATATAAAAGAGCTTTAGGTAATATTATTGATAGAGAACTTAAAAATCCAAATATAACAGGATTGATTAGTGTGACTAAAGTAAAACTTTCACCAGATTTAAAAAACGCTAGAGTATATATAAGTATTATAGGTTCTAAAAGCAAGAAAAATACAATGGAAAGCTTAAAAAAGGCAACAGGATTTATAAGATCTAGACTTGCTGAAAAAATAAATTTAAGATATACTCCAGAATTAATTTTTGAATTGGATGATTCTATAGAATATGGAGATAGAATAGAAAATATATTAAAAGAAATAATGCCTCAAAAAGATGAAGAGTAAATAGGAGGAATACATGATTATAGATGATATATTAGAAGAAATAAAAAAAGCAGATAAAATTGTTATACTTACTCACGAAACTCCAGATGGAGATGCTGTTGGAAGCGCATTAGCAATGAAACATGCTATTGCTCAAATTGGAAAAAAAGTAGATGTTATAATACCAGAATTTTCAGATTGTTTTAAGTTTTTACCTGGAACAAATGAAATAATTAAAGATTCAAAAGTAGAAAAGTACGATTTGGCAATAGCAGTTGATTGTGCAGATTATAAAATTTTAAAGGGATTTGATCCATATTTTGAAAAAGCTAAAGTTAAAATTGTTATTGATCACCATGGAAGTAACAAAATGTATGGAGATATAAATTTTGTAAATCCAGTTGCTCCAGCTTGTTGTCAAATATTAGTTGGTATGTTTGAATATCTAGGTGTAAATATTGATAAAAAAATAGGAACATGTATTATAACAGGAATCATAACAGATACAGGAGGATTTAACTATAATGTAACTGCAGAAACATTTGAATTTGCAGCAGATCTTTTGAGAAAAGGTGTAAATACAGCAGATGTATATAAAAGAACAATGCAAACAAAAACAAAAGCTAATTTTGAACTTAATAGGTTAGCAAGTGAAAGAATGGAATTTTTCTTTGATGGAAAAGTTGCATTTACATACATAACATTAGCAGATGAAGAAAAGTTTGGAGCTAAGACTGGAGATCATGAAGGATTGGTTGATATTGGAAGATGTATTGAAGGAGTAGAAGTTTCAGTATTTTTACATGAAAATAAAGGAAAAGATAATGGATTCAAACTTTCTTTAAGATCTTGTGAATATGTAAATGTGTCAGATGTATGCTTAATGTTTGGTGGTGGAGGCCATTTAAGAGCAGCGGGAGCATGGATACCTGGAACAGTAGAACAAATAAGAGAAAAAGTTTTAGCAGAAATAAAGAAACAATTAAAATAAGACTAAGAAGATTATCAAGTTTAAATATTTGATAATCTTTTTGTTTTTGGTTGTAAAACTATGAAATATATAGTAAAATATGCTAAAAGGAGATTTTAAATGGATGGAATAATAGTTATAGATAAAGAAAAAAATTATACTTCAAATGATATAGTACAAATAGTAAAAAAAACATTAAATGAAAAGGTTGGACATTGTGGTACTTTAGATCCATTAGCGACAGGAGTGTTACCAATATTAGTGGGAAAAGGAACTTTATGTTCAAAGTATTTAGTAAATCATAATAAAATATATACAGCTACTATTAAATTGGGAACAAAGACAGATACAGCGGATTCTGAGGGTAAGGTAATAGAAGAAAAAGAAGTAGATAGCAATATATTAAATAAGGATAATATAGATATGGTTTTTACAAGTTTGGTTGGAAAACAAGAACAAATACCTCCAATGTATTCAGCAATTAAAGTAAATGGAAGAAAGCTTTATGAATATGCACGAAAAGGAGAAAAAATTGATGTAAAACCTAGACAAATAGAAATATATGAAATAAGATGTTTAAATATAAATACAGAAGATAGAGAAATAACGTATAGAGTTAGTTGCTCAAAAGGAACTTATATAAGAACTTTGTGCGAAGATATTGCAATAAAGCTTGGCACAGTAGGACATATGAAAAAATTAAGAAGAGAAAAAGTAGGAATTTTTGATATAGATAAAGCTATAAAAATTAATGATTTTAAAGAAAACTATTCGAATAAAGAATATATGAATAAGCATTTTATTACAATAGAAGAATTATTTAAAGAAAGTAAAAAAATAAAGTTAGATAAAAAACAATTACATCTTATACTAAATGGAGTAAAGATAAAAATAGAAAATGAAAATGAAATTTATAGAATGTATGATGTAAATAATATTTTTGTAGGTATAGGTATAGTTGAAAATAATTTGTTAAAAAGAGATATAATTTTAACAGAAAAATAAATAATATTATTGCAAATATAAGTATTTTATTATAAAATAAATAAAGGTGATAAGTATGAAGAAAAATATGACATGGCTAATTGTAGGGATAATGGGATTAGCACTTGCGATATCAATAATATATAGTTTAGTATTAAATCATAAAATAAATAGTATAGAACCTGAAAAGATAGTTACATCAACTAGTATTGTACAAACAACAGTATCTAGAGTGTCAATAGAAAATACTTTAAGTGGAAATGGTAAGATTATAAGAGAAGAAAAAGATTATTCAGATATTATAGACGAACAAGGACAAGTTATAGGAAAGATAACAAATGAAAAAGATGCAAAGATAAATCTTACTATAGAGAAGATGGATAAAGAAAAGTTAAAAAAAGATTTAGAAATATCAATAAAAGAAAAGGATTCAACTAAGAAGTATAATGGAATTATTACTAATGTTGAGAGTGTTGGTGAAACTAATTGTACAATTTCAATAACGTTTGATGAACCAATGCTATTAGAAAAAGATACAGTTGTTGAATGTAAAGTAATACTTGAAAAAGCAGAAAACGTTATTGCGGTTCCAGTTGAAGCAATACAAAAGTCAGAAGATGGAAAGAAATATGTGATTGTTATAAATGATGATGAAACGACAACAAATGTTGATGTTGAAACAGGTCTTTCTGATCCATCTTATATTGAAATTACAAAAGGATTAAATGGTGGAGAAAAAATACAGTTAAAAACATCTACAACAGTAAAATCAAATAGTCAAAATAAAATAAATAAATAGAAAACAAAAACTTATTGCAAAATGCAATAAGTTTGATATATGCCACAATAGCTCAGTTGGTAGAGCAACAGATTCGTAACCTGTAGGTCAGCAGTTCAATTCTGCTTTGTGGCTCCATTATATGTTTTCATTGAACTATTGCAAAGAGCTGATACTACTAGAACTCAAGAAAACGTGAATATTTATTTGGAAAATATGAGTCGATTTAATCGACTTTTTTATTTTCTAGAAATATATTTAAAATTCCCTTTCCATAATTTTTGAATTAATATTGTTTGAAAATATTATAAAAAAGTTTTATAATATTGTGGAATATGAATTTGTATAAGTTATGTATATGATACGGAATGGATGGTATATGGAAGTAAAGAATGACTTATTGGTAGAAGAATATAATGAATTAGTTAAATCAGTAGGATGGAAAAGTAAGAATGAGAAAATTGTAAAAAAAGCAATAGAAAGTAGCAGTGTTGTTAAGAAAGTTGTAATTGAAAATAGAACTATTGCTATGGGAAGAGCAATAGGTGATGGGATGAGTTATTTAATTTCAGATGTTGTGGTAAATCCAAAATATCAAGGAAAGGGAATTGGAAAAATAGTTATGAGAGAAATCTTAAAAGAAATTAGATTTTTAACTTGTGAAAATCAGGAATGTAGTGTGAATTTAATTTCTATTAATGGAAAAGAAGAGTTCTATGAAAAATGTGGATTTACAAAAGTACCATATGATTATAATGGCTATGGTATGAAATTGAAGATTGTTAAATAACTTGATTTTATTATAATAAAGCTATCTTTTTCTTGAATTTTCTGGAGTTTATGGTATAATATTGTAGGGAGAGATAATATGAGTTTTTTTGATAAATTAAAAAAAGGTTTAAATAAAACAAAAGAGTCATTTGATGACAAAATAAATGGAGTATTTAGTAATTTTAGAAAAGTTGATGAAGACTTTTTAGAAGAGTTAGAAGAAATTTTAATAATGTCAGATATAGGTATGGATACTTCTGTAAAAATAGTAGATAATTTGAGAAAGAAAATAAAGAAAGAAAATATAAAAGATGAAGAAGAAGTTAAAGCAGCTTTAAGAGAAATAATGCAGGCAATATTTGATGAAGTTGACAATAGTTTGAAATTAGAAACAAAACCATCAGTTATATTGGTAGTTGGAGTAAATGGTGTTGGAAAGACAACTTCAATAGGAAAAATTGCAAATAGATTAGCAAAGGATGGAAAAAAAGTTGTCATTGCTGCTGCAGATACTTTTAGAGCAGCTGCTGTTGAACAATTAGAAATATGGGCAGGCAGAGTTGGAGCTGAAATGGTAAAGAAATCAGAGGGAGCAGACCCTGCATCTGTAGTGTATGATGCAATAAAAAAGACCAAAGAAATAGATGCAGATGTTTTAATTGTTGATACTGCGGGACGACTTCATAATAAACAATATTTAATGGATGAGCTACACAAAATAAAAGGTGTTATAAATAAGGAAATGCCAGATGCTTCTAAAGAAGTTTTGCTTGTAATTGATGGAACGACAGGTCAAAATGCAATCAGTCAAGTAAAAGCATTTAAACAAGAAACAGATGTAACAGGATTAGTTCTTACAAAACTTGATGGTACTGCAAAAGGTGGAGTTGTTGTTGGAATAGTTGAGGAAAATAAAATACCAGTTAAATTTATTGGTATAGGTGAACAAGTAGATGACATGGAAATCTTTAATAGTGAAGAATTTGTAAAAGTTATAATTTAATTGGATATTACGAAAGCTAAAAATAAAAAAATAGGTAATTTAAAAGGAGAAATTAAATGAGTAAAATAAAAAAGATATTTACAGTTAGAAGAGCTTTAGTACTATTATTTTTAGCAATATGTGTATTAATAAGCTGTATCAGTTTGAAAGGAAGCTATTTAGAATATAAAGAATTAGGCGAAAAATATATATCTATATTTTGGACAAATATTAAATATAAATATTATGTGATGTTAGGAAACTTCATATTTTTATATTTAGTTATGTATT
The DNA here is from genome assembly GCA_934178475.1 of uncultured Clostridia bacterium. Lineage (GTDB taxonomy): Bacteria > Bacillota > Clostridia > TANB77 > CAG-508 > CAG-269. The sequence continues at coordinate 67,888 of CAKPQH010000006.1, read as the reverse complement.
TTAATGGTAGAAGAATAAAAAAAGATTTAAAAGTATTTTTTGAAGAAGAGAAAAAAGAAATACCAAGATTACCAAATAAATCAATATCATTGGTAGTTTCAGTACTTGTTAGTATAGCAGTAGCTATAATTTTTACGCCTAAAATTATATTATGTGCAAGTAATGCATCTTTTGCACAAACAGATCCAATATTTAAATTAGATATATCATTTTATATGTTCTTTGAACCAATTGTTAAAATGGCAATTATATATATAATAGGCTTAATAATAGGTTTAACAGTGTATTCAGGAATATATCATGTAGTAGTATTTAATAAATATTTTGATGGAATAGACAGAGAAACTTTAAAGAAAAGTAGTTTAATGAAGCAAATTTTCAGAAATATTAGAATTTTTGCTGTTGCATTAGCTGCATATACTTTAGTTGGTACATTGGATATAGTTTTTGGAAAATTTATAACTACAAATTCTGATTTAGAATTAAATGGTGCAGGATTAGTTGAAACCACAATAAAATTATGGGGAAATATTATTTTTGCTATAATACTAATTATATCTATATGGCGTGCAGTAACAGGTTTGAAGAAAAATGAAATGTCTAAGACATTAAAAAGATTGGTTGTAATACCAGCATATTTAGTTTGTATGTTTATAGTAATGGTAGGATTTGATTTTATTTTTGTAAGAACAAATGAATATGATAATCAAGAAAATTATATTAAAGAAAATATTTCAGCTACAAAAAAGGCATATGGAATTAATTTTGATATAAATACATTAAATTATAGCGGAACTATTTCTGTAGATGAAGTAAATGAAAATAAGGAAATTGTTGATAATACAGCTATTGTAAATCCAAAATTAGTTTTAAAAAATTTAAATGAGACACAAACACAAACTGGATATTATACATATTCAACAGCACATTTATCAAAGTATAATGAAAATGGTGAAAATAAATATGTATATGTTTCTCCTAGAGAAATATTAAGTAACCAAAGGGCATATAACAGTAAAACTTATGAATATACTCATGGATATGGATTAATATTAACCTCAGCAACAAATATGGACGAAGATGGAAATATTAAATATGTACAAAATGATATAATTGGAAATGATAGTATGGTTAATATTAATACACCACAAATATACTATGGAATGGAAACTAATAGTACAATTATAACAAATGCTAAAGGAAAGAATGAATATGATTATACAGATAATTCAGGTGTTGAATATACAACAAATTATGAGGGAAATTCTGGCTTGAAATTAAATTTATTAGATAGAATAATACTTGGATTAGAGAAAAAAGATATAGGTTTAGCTTTTTCAGGAAATACAACTAAGGAAAGTAAAATTTTAATAAATAGAAATATAATAGAAAGAGCAAAACTTGCTTTACCAAATGTAGTATATGATAAAGAACCATATACAGTTGTTGATGATAATGGAGATATTTATTGGGTATTGGATGCATATACAACTTCTACAAGTTATCCATATTCGAACTATACAACAATAGTATACAATAATCAAAGAATAACATTAAATTATATAAAAAATTCGATAAAAGTTATTATAAATGCTTATGATGGAAGCATGAAATTTTATATAACTGACAGAGATGATCCTATAGCAATGGGATATGCTAAGATGTATCCAGGATTATTTGAATATAAAGATAGTCAAATAGATGAAAGTATATCTAAGAACTTTACATATCCAAAATTTTTATATGAAGTACAATCAGCTCTTTTAGGAGAATATCATAATATAAAACCAGATGTATTATATAGAGATGATGATAGTTGGGAGAAAGCTAAATATAACACTAATACATCAAGTAAGAAAAATGCTACAACATTGGATTCATATTACACAGTTTTAAATAATGGAAATATAGGATTAGTTCAAATATATACACCTAAAGATAAACAAAATATAATATCATATTTAGTTGGAACTGTTGAAGATGGAAAAAATAAATTGACAATAAATAGATTTAACTCAGATACAACAATACTTGGACCTACTCAATTAGATAATCAAATTTCTCAAAATGAGGAGATTAAAAGTGAATTAGATAGTTTAAATGTGTCAGGAGTTGAAATTACTAAAGATATGATAATAGTACCAATTAATGATACAATCCTTTATGTAGAACCTATATATCAAACAAGACGTAATGAAGAAAATATACCAGTTCTAAGTAAAGTTGTTGTGGCATCTGGAAGCAAAGTATCAATAGGAAACAATTTACAAGAAGCAATAACAAATTTAATTTCACAATATGCTACTAATATTGATATAAACACAACAGATGATATAGAGGGAATTATAGAATCAATAATAAAAGCAAATGGAAATCTTTCTAATTCTATAGATAGTAAAAATTTAGAATTAATGGGTAGTGATATTCAAAAGTTACAGGATTTAATTAATACTTTGGATAAAAAGAGAAAAGAAGTAAAGAAAGATAAAAATATAGTAAGTAATACAGCTATAGATAATACAAGTGAAGATAATAACACAAACAATAATATTACGGTACAGGAAAATAATGAAGTTGACAATAAAAATAAAGTGAGATAAAATTAAAAAAATATAACAAGAGAAAAAGGAGTTTGGGTATGAACTGGTTTTATAGACTAGAAAATATTGAAGACCTAAAAAAAGGAAAATGTGGTAATCTAGAAAGCAAAAGAGGTATAACATTAATAGCGTTAGTAATAACTATAATAATATTGCTGTTGCTTGCAGGTATAAGTATAAATATGATAACATCGCAAGATGGAATATTAAATAAGGCAACAAAAGCTAAAGAGGAAACAAGTATAGCGAATTTGAAGAAAAAGTTGAATTAGCTGTAACAGAGTGGAACTTAGAAAAGGAAAGTAATGATAGTTATACTACAACGCTTGAAGAATATCTAGAAAGTAAAGATGAAATTGCATCAGCAAAATTAAGTGAACCGTTAACATGGATATCAGGAGATACAGTTATTACTATAAGTGAAGGAAATAAAGTTACAGTAGGAAATAAAAGTAAGAACTTGGTAAAAAACGGATATTTGGAAAATAAAAATAATGATAATTTTCCAAAGTTTAGTTACAATCAAGATGGGTATTTGTATGTTGTGGGAAATAGTAATTCTTTTCCTCGTTATTTAACATATATGTCGACAGAATATATACCAGTAGATACATCAAAAAAGTACAGAGAATCATATACATTTAAAACAAGTAATGTAAATGCAAGTAATTATCTAGGTATTATCGAATATGATATTGATTATAATGCTATATTATCGCAAAATTTTATGTATGTTAAAAATACATTAACATATTTAACAGAAGATTTGAAAAATGGAGATACAGAAGTACATTTAAATAATATATCTAATTTTGAGTATAACCAAAACACACCAGATTATAAAAGAGGGCTTATATTTTGGAATTATAAAGATAGTACAGGATATCAATATGGACCACTGACATATTCAAGAAATGTATATGGTGATTTATTTGACTATAGTGAAAGTGAACCAGCAATAGATAAAGAAAAAAATATAATAAAATTAAAAGAACCATGGGCAAATGGAACAATTGAAGCAGGAACAGAAGTTAGCCAAAGAAGTCAAGGTGCGGAAAATCATTATACAGTTACACCAGCAGGATTTTCTGAGACTTGGAAAAGTCGTACGAATTTTATTCAGGGAGAGAAAACTAATGGACATACAGATGGATTAGGTAAATTTAGACCTGGAACTAAGTATGTAAAACCTTTTCTTAGAATATCAATGTTTGATGAGTCTCAAAATAACGTAACTGATTATATAAAAAATATAGTATTTGAAGAAGTAGAAGAATAAAAAATAAGAATAACGAATACAACTATTTAATTAATGTATTCGTTATTTTTATTTTATTTTATTTTATTTTTCTAATTTATAGAAGACTTTTTTACCTTTTTTTAATATTGCAAAACCATCTTTAAAGTCTTTATCAGATAGACAATAAGAAATATCAGATATTTTTTCATCATTTAAAGAAATTGAATTTTGTGATATTAATGTTTTTGCTTGACCTTTTGATGGAGCAATACCAGATAGAATAATAGCATCAACTAAAGAACAATTGCTGTTTTCTAATTTTATAGTAGGCATATTATCAAGAGAACCTTGACCTTCAAATAAAGCATTTGATGCTTCCTCTGCCTTTTTAGCTTCATCTTCACCATGAATAAGTTTTGTTATTTCATAAGCTAATACTTTTTTAGCTTCATTAATTTTTTCATCTTTTAGAGAAGAAAGTCTATTGATTTCATCCATAGGAAGGAAAGTAAGCATGCATAGAACAGTTTTAACACTATCATCTTCAATGTTTCTCCAATATTGATAGAATTCATATGGGGAAGTTTTTTCAGCATCTAACCATAATGCACCTTTTTCTGTTTTTCCCATTTTTTTACCTTCTTTAGTTGTAAGAAGTTTAAAGGTCATACCAAAAGAATCATCTTTACCTATTTTACGAATAAGTTCAACTCCACCAATTATGTTAGACCATTGATCATTTCCACCCATTTCAAGTTTACAACCATATGTATTATATAAATGTAAAAAGTCATATGATTGCATAAGCATATAACCCATTTCAAAGAATGTTAGACCAGTTTCTAACCTATTTTTATAACATTCAGCGGCAAGCATTTTGCTTATTGTAAATTTGCTACCAATATCTCTCATAAAATTGATATAACTTAGATCACATAGCCAATCAGCGTTATTTACTATAATAGCAGCATTATCACCTTCGAAACTAACGAATTTCTCAACTTGCTTTTTTATACATGAAATATTATGTTCAATGTCTTCTTTAGATAGCATTTTTCTCATGTCATTTTTTAAAGAAGGGTCACCAATTATGGCAGTACCACCACCAATTAATATTATAGGTTTATGACCACATTTTTGCATATGACTTGCCACCATAAGTGAAACGAAATGTCCAACATGTAAGCTGTCTGCAGTAGGATCAATTCCAATGTAAAAAGGAACAGATTCTTTACTAAACATTTCTTCCATTTCTTTTGGATGAGTCATTTGTTCTATATAATTTCTTTCTTGTAATATTTTAAATACGTTTTCCATTAAATCCTCCTATTTGTTAAATAATTTATTGTATCCTTCTAATCCATCATAATTCAAAAAACGATTTAAGTTTTTTTCTGAAATACCAGTTTGAGAAGAAATTTGACTTAAAGAATCGATTTCCAATCCATTTTCTTCTACAAAATCTTTGAATGTAGCAAGTTCAATATTATCTTTACTTGTACATTTTGGGCAAACATAACCACCATTTGTATAAAAAGCTCCACAACGTGCACATCTATTTACTTCCATAATTATTCCTCCTAATTATATGTTTTATATTGATTTTGAGTTATTGTATCATAAACAAGGAAAAAAATAAATACTTTTGAAAAAATATATTGATATTTTAAGGATTTTATTGTAGAATGAATTTATATTTTAGGAGGGGAATATGATAGAACAGATAATTTTTACAATATTGTCAATCACACTTTTTGTGTATATGTTTTACAAAATGATGAAATATAATGAAAATGAATATATAGTAATATTAGTTATAGAAGCATTAGGTTTAATAATAGATTTTGTAGGTTACATATCAGGAATAGGAATTAATATTTTCTTTAAAATTATTACATATATAATGGCAATTATTTTACCACTTTTCATAATAATCTTAGAACGTAAAGGAGTAGATGTAATTAATAGGATTAATGTTTTAAAGGTTGATTTTTATTTGTTTTTTAAAAATGATAAAAAAGCAAAAGATATATTAATAAATCTTACAGAAAAAAATCCTAAAAATTATATGGCACATAAAAAGTTAGCAGAAATATATGAACAAGAAGGTGGAATAAGAAGAGCAATAGACGAATATGTTCTTTGTATAGATATAAATAAAAAAGATTATAACTCGTATTATAAGATTGCTACATATTTAAATGATTTAGATAAAAAAGATGAAGCTATAGAGATGTTACAAAATTTAACAAATAAAAAACCTGATTATTTAGATGCAAGTTTAACTTTAGGAAATTTATTAATAGAAAAAGAGAGATACAAAGAAGCAGCTAATATTTATGAGTCAGCATTAAAATATAACGAAGTTAATTATGAATTAATATATAGTTTAGGAATTGTGTATACTATGCTTAATGATTTTGATAAAGCTAAAGAATATTATGAAAGAGCAGCAGAATTAAATAGTTTAATATATAATCCTAAATATAATTTGGCACAGATAGCTTTACTATATAAAGAATTAGATGTAGCAGAACAATACTTTTTACAAACAATTCAAGATGAAGATTTGGAAGCAGATAGTTATTTTGAACTTGCTAGAATTGCATTAATAAAAGGAGAGAAAGAAAAAGCTATTAAATATGCAAATACTGCAATTGATTGTGATAGCAAAAAAATATCAGAAAAAATAAAAAAAGATGCATTATTTATGACAATTATGGCAAAAATATCAATACCTTTTAATTTAGAAGAAAAGGAACCTGCGAAAAAAATATCAGAAAAAGAGAAAAAAGCTAAAAAACATCTTGAAGAAACTACGGATATTACTAGAAATATGGGGTATAATAAATTGAGAAATAACGAAATAAATATTGAACTTGATAATCAAAGAGAAAGAGAATAGAAAATGCTTTTTGAAATATTAGTGTAATAAATTTGTAAAAAAAATGTAATACAAATTGTATTGAAAAAAATATATATAAGTGATATTATACTAATATATTGAATAATACAAAGGATAGGAGGAATATTATGTTTATATTAAATATAACAAATCCATTAACATTACTTTTAATTGTATTAGCAGTAGCTTTATTAATCTTTTTAGCACAAGAGGTTAAAAAAAGTTATATTGCTGCTATTCCGCTATTTGCTTTTTTAACATTGTTAGTAATACATGTTATACAAATAGCAACTGTATCATCAGGATCTGAGGTATTAGTAAGTCTATTATATAGATGTTTAGCATTAGACTTTGGATTTATATTATTAACATTCTTTGCTTACTTATGGGTTGATGATATCGAAGCTAAAGCAAATAATATAAAGAGTATAGACAATAGTTTAGATTGGTTTTGGAAAGAAATATAAGTATATAGAATGGTATTAATATAAAAATTTCTTTATCCAAAAGAAAAGTGGCGAATAGCCAAAAAATTGATATTTAATTATTCAAAATAAGACTTTGTATTAAGGTCTTATTTTTTATTTTATTAAAATTTTGGATTTATAATATTAAATTTGTAGTTACAACAGAATATAAGTACAAAGGTTACATAAAGTTGAATAAATTCAAGTTTTATGGTATAATATATAGAAGGCGCGAAATGCGTTTGCTGAAATTTATAATTATTCATTGGTGAGGTCATATGAATAATTATAATACAATCTAATTAATGAAAGGATGATACAAATGATGAAGAAACAGATTGCAGGCATATATGAGGTGAATTTTTCTCTTTTAGAAGAGAATGAGGAGTTTTTCATATATGCAGAGAAAGGCGAAAGGGGAATAAAAATCCCTATTGAATGTAACAATATGGAAAGCGATGTTGCAATTTCTATACTTACCTCTGATAAAGGGTTACAGGAAATACGCTTTGCAAATGCAAAAGGAAAAGAATTAGCAAAGGCAATCATAGAAGGTGACAAAATTGTTTTCGAGAAAAAAGAGATTATATCAAGGACAATTTCTTTTTAAGACCTCAAGCTCCCATTTAAAATATGGGAGCTAAATTTTGCTTTTTTTAAAATAAAAATAAGTTTTTTATTGCTATTAAATAAGAAAAATGTTATACTGTAAAAAGTTATAATAAATAAAAAAATTTTAAGGGGGATAATTAAATGAAATTATTGAAAAAAATTGGAATTATAGTTCCTATTCTAATTTTAATGAGTTTGTTATTTTCAATAAATGTTAATGCAGCAAAAAATGCAAGTGTAAAATCGATTAGTGATGAATATACGAATGAAGATACAAACATAAAAGAAGAGTTAAGTGAGAAAATACATGAAGTAAAGGCGAGTGATACAAAAAAAGAAGATATTATAAATATTATAAATGGTAAAGCTCCAGAAGATGGAGGAGAAGCTTCAGTAGAAGATATTTTAGCTATATATAACGAAATAACTGAAAAGTATTCTCATGAGGAATTAGCACAATTAATTGAAGACAACAAAGAAGAGATAAGTAAAGAACTTGATATTAAAGAAGAAGACGTTGAAAAAGGTGCAGATTTTTTAAGAAATACGGATGAGAAATCTTTAAAAAATATAATTAATCAAGATTTAGATTGGAATCAAATTAAAGATAGAATTGATAATGGTGAAGATTTTGAGACAGTTGTAACAGAATATTTTACGCCTGAAAAAATAGCTGAACTTGGATTTAAAGTATTATTAGCAAATGTTATAGTTAAACAAGTGTTATTAGGTATAAGCTTGTATTTAATATTTAAAATAATTGTTAGATGGATAATTTTTGCAAAAGCAAAGAAACATGGATGGGCAGCAATTGTTCCTATATATAACGAGATTACATATTTAAATGTTTGCAAAATAAGTCCATGGTTTATACTATTAAATTTAATTCCAATATTAGGAAATATAGCATATACAGTTGTAAAGATAGTATCTAGATTTAAGCTTTCATATGCATTTGGAAGAGGTGCATTATTCGGATTAGGATTATTATTCTTAGATCCAATATTTGAATTGATTCTTGCTGCAGAAAAGAATACTTATGTTATAGAAGAGGAATAAAATATAAAATAATAAAAAATAAAAACACTAATTACTTAAAAATTTTGAGTATTAGTGTTTTTATTTTTATTATTTATTTGATGATTCAAATTTTAATGTATTATCCTTGTTTAGTGAAATAAATATTGATTGACCATCTACAATTTCTCTTCTTAATATTTTTTCGGAAATTTCATCTTCAACATATCTTTGAATTGCTCTTCTTAAAGGTCTTGCTCCAAATTTTAAATTTGTTCCTTTTTCTAAAATGAAATCTTTTGCTTCTTTTGATACTTCTAAAGAAATGTTTTTGTCTTTAAGGACGTTAATTGTATCTTGAAGCATTAAATCAACTATTTGTAAAAGTTGTTCTTTTGTTAGACTATCAAATACAACAATTTCATCTACTCTATTTAAGAATTCAGGTCTAAATACATCTTTTAATCTATCTTCGACCTTAGATTTATTTATTTTTTCATTACCAAAACCAATGGAATTATTATTTAAGTTAGAACCAGCATTAGAAGTCATAATTATTATAGTGTTTTGGAAACTAACTGTATTTCCTTGTGCATCTGTAAGACGTCCATCATCTAATATTTGAAGTAATATGTTAAATACGTCTGGATGTGCTTTTTCAATTTCATCTAATAAAATTATTGAATAAGGTTTTCTTTTTACTTTATCTGTTAATTGACCAGCGTCATCATAACCAACATATCCTGGAGGCGCACCTATAAGTTTTGCAGTCGAATTACTTTCCATATATTCAGACATATCAATTCTTATTATAGAATCTTCGCTTCCAAACATTTCATATGCTAAACTTTTTGCTAATTCTGTTTTACCAACTCCAGTAGGCCCTACAAATATGAATGAAGGTGGGCGTTTGGTACTTTTTAAACCAGCACGATTTCTTCTTATAGCTCTTGAAACAGCATTTACAGCTTCTTCTTGACCAATTATTCTTTTATGTAAGTTTGATTCAAGATTTAATAATTTTTGAGTTTCAGCTTCTGTTATTTTTGTAACAGGTATTTTAGTCCAACTTTCAATTACTTTAGCAATATCTTGAATAGTTAAATTATATGTTTTCATATTAGATGAAATTGAATTTATTTCATCTTGAACTCTGCATTCTTCAGTTTTTAAGTCAGCAACTTTCTTGTAATCTTCTTCAGAAGTAGGTTCAGGTATTTCAGTTTGTTTTTCTTTAATTTCTTGAAGTTCTTTATTTAAAATTTCTAATTTATACAAATCTTTATTTTCTAGATTAATTCTAGAGCAAGCTTCATCTAATATATCAATAGCTTTGTCTGGAAGATATCTGTCATGTATATATTTTTCAGACATAATAACAGTTTGTTTAATTACATCTGTTGATATTTTTACTTTGTGGTAGTCTTCATAATATTTTTTAATACCTTCTAGTATATCTATTGATGCATCAGTAGAAGGTTCATCAATCATTACTTGTTGGAAACGACGTTCTAAAGCAGTGTCTTTTTCTATGTATTTTCTATATTCTTTTATAGTAGTTGTTCCAATTAATTGAATTTCACCATTAGCAAGAGCAGGTTTTAATATATTTGCGGCGTTCATTGAACTATTAGATTCTCCACCGCCACCAGCACCTATTATACTATGTATTTCATCTATAACTAAAATGATATTTCCAAAAGAAACACATTCCTCAATAATGCCTTTCATTCTTGCTTCAAATTGACCTCTAAATTGTGTACCAGCAACAACAGAAGTCATGTCTAATAGGTAAACTTCTTTATTTAAAAGTTTGGCAGGAACATCTCCATTAGCAATTTTTATTGCTAGACCTTGAGCAATTGCAGTTTTACCAACACCTGGCTCACCAATTAAACAAGGATTGTTTTTAGTACGTCTATTAAGTATTTGTATAACTCTTTCTAATTCTTTATCACGACCAACTACCATATCTAGACCATTATTTCTAGCTTTTGCTGTTAAATTAGTTCCGAATGTATCTAAATATTTTTTCTTTTTGTTTTTAGATTTTTTGGGGTTATTTGAATTATTTTGAGAGTTTTGTTTGTCTATATTATTTTTTTGTTTTTTGTTTAGGTCTCCAAATATTGAACCTAAAGGAATAGCACCAGCAAATATTTTACGAGGATTATCTTGCATATCATCTTCATTTTCATCTTCATCTTCATCAAAATTGTCAGCTAAAGGGGAGATACCAAGTTCAATTCCTTCAATATTTCCAAGACTTTCTGTTAAATTTTTCATTAATCCTTCAATTTGTTTATTCATATCTTGTGGATTAATAGTGCTATTAACTGCTTGTGCATTTAATATTTCTTCTGTATTAATTCCTTGTTTTTTAGCACATTCTATACATAAACCTTCCATTTGTCTTTTTCCATTTTCGTCAATTTTACTAGAAAAGATAACAGCAGGTTTTTTCTTACAAATATTACATAATGTCATTATTTTTCCTCATTTCTAAAATATATTTTTAAATTTTAACAAAATATATAATACAACAAAATGAGCTTAAAGTCAATTAAAAAAGAAACTATTTACAAAAAAAAGGATATATTATGAAGTTGAAAAATTGTGAATAATAAGGTATAATTCGGTTATCTAATTATGCAATTTAATCTAAGGCAAATGCAATTAGATGTTAACATTTATTATTAAAAATAGGAGGAGGAAAATATGCAAAGAACAATGGAATTTTATGAGGCTGTTCGGAAAGAAATAATAAAGAAAGGAGATTTTATAAATCCAGAAAAAATATTTCGAAATGAACAAATCGAAATAACTGTTGATTCTGATTTAACTGGTGTTAATAAGAGACAAATATTTAAAAGAGAAAAATTAAATTGGATCTTTTCAACTGATGAAGATGAAAGATTTGCTCTTTTTGGTAATTCAACAAAGACAAAACTTTCATTATGCGGAAAAGTTGGCTCTGAGAATGGATTAGAAGCTTTAAAAAAAATTAGTAGTGTATATTCTAATCCGTATATTGGAATGAAAGCGAAGAATGCGACTGAAGATGATATATACATTTTAAAAGATGGTAGTATATCTGAAGAGGTTTTAGAAAAACTTTTTTCTAAATCGGGGTGGATTGAATCATGCTTTAGTAAAGTGGATATTGCTAGTGATTGTTGTTATGTAGGAATGCTTTCAGTGAATCATTCTGAGACAATAAATGTTGAATTTATGTATTTTTCTAATGAAAGAAAATTCAAAGGCTCTTTTGGGATTTGTCCAGTTATTTTAATACCACAATCAAAGGTATATGTTGATCTAAAATCCATGAAAAAACATGGAGAATGGAAACTTTTTTGAGAAGTAATAAATGTTTATAGATGATAGTTAATTATCTATAGCAATAGAGGTAGAATGTTATACTAAATATTCTACCTCTATTATATTTTATTTGGAGCTTACAGCGGGGATTGAACCCGCGACCTCAGCCTTACCAAGGCTGCACTCTACCAACTGAGCTATGAAAGCAAAACTAAAAGTATTATAATAGAATAAATAAAAAAAAGCAATACTTTGGTTGACTTTTCGCGAGAAAAGTATTAAAATAGTGTAGTTGAAATATTTAAATAATCCTAGAAAGGATGAGTAGAATGAAAATAGGAATAGTTGGATTACCCAATGTAGGAAAAAGTACATTGTTTAATAGTATTACTAAAGCAGGAGCAGAATGTGCAAATTATCCGTTTTGTACAATAGAACCAAATGTTGGAATTGTTGCTGTACCAGATGAAAGATTAGATAAACTTACTGAAATGTATCATCCACAAAAAACTACACATGCAGTTGTTGAATTTGTAGATATTGCTGGTCTTGTTAAGGGAGCAAGTAAGGGTGAAGGATTAGGTAATAAGTTTTTATCACATATAAGAGAGACAGATGCTATTGCTGAAGTGGTTAGATGTTTTGATGATGAAAATATAGTACATGTTGACGGAAGTGTTGATCCTATAAGAGATATAGAAACAATAAATTTGGAATTGATATTTGCAGATATAGAAACAGTTGATAAAAGATTAGATAAAGCAAAGAAAATGTTGAAGGCAGATAAAAAATATCAAATAGAAATAGATTTATTAGAAAAAATCAAGGAGAATTTAGAAAAAGGAATATCTGCTAGAAGCATTGATTATAGTGAAGAAGAAAAAGAGATTGTAAAAGATTTATGGCTTCTTACATCAAAACCAATTATTTATGTAGCTAATGTATCAGAAGAGCAAATTGGAAATGAAGAAGATAATGAGTATGTAAAGAAAGTTAGAGAATATGCTCAAAAAGAAAAATCAGAAGTAATTACTTTATCAGTTAAAGTTGAGGAAGAATTATCTACTTTAGATGACGAAGACAAAAAAGAAATGCTAGAAGCACTTGGAATAGAAGAATCTGGATTAGATAAATTAATAAAGAAGAGTTATGATTTACTAGGATTAATGTCATTTTTAACAGCAGGAGAACCAGAGGTTAGGGCATGGACAATAAAAAAAGGAACAAAGGCACCACAAGCAGCTGGAAAAATCCATTCTGATATAGAAAGAGGTTTTATAAAAGCAGAAGTAGTTTCTTTTGAAGATTTAGTAAGAGAAGGAAGCATGCTACAGGCAAAAGAAAAAGGATTGGTTAGAATGGAAGGAAAAGATTATATTATGCAAGATGGCGATATTGTGCTATTTAAGTTTAATGTGTAATAAATATGTAACAAAAATGAAATAAAAATGTAATGTAAAAAATTAAGAAAATATTTGACATATATAATAAAGTGGTATAAAATAAAAATAGAATAATAAAACAAAAAGGAGAAAAATGATGAAAAACGATACAAGCGTATTAAAATTAATAGTAACTATAATATTAACTATAGTAATGATGATTTCTATATCTAATATAGTTTTTGCTGATAATGAAACTGATATAAATGCATTATTCGATACAAATAGTGGAACAAACACAACAAATAATACAACTAATAATACTACAAATGATACAAATGAATTTGAAAATGCAGTTGAGAAAAATGTTGTAAGTAGAAATAATACTACAAACAATAGTACTAATAATACAAGTAATACTCTTAACACATTAAATAATACTAATAGAAGTACAACAAATTCGTTAGCTAAAACAGGTATAGGAGATACAAATTCTATATTAACATTAATAATAGTAGTAAGTGGTATTGTTGCAGTATATTCTTATAAAAAGTTAAATGATTATAAAAAATTATAAAATTAAGAAGTTAAATAAAGAATAGCAATAAGTCTATTGCTATTCTTTTGTCGTATTTAAGGGGGATTTATGAAAAGTGCTTTTAAATATTTATCAGTGATTTTAGTAATAGTTTTAGTGCTGGCAATAATTTTTTTAGGGGCTGTAGTATATTATAATTTTACAGAGGTAAGAACATTTGACTCAACATATAATGAGACAAATAGTGGTGAGGCTATAGTTGATGGAGATAAAAATGAAGAAGAATTGGGAACATTTGATAAATGGAGAAAAAAAATAAATCTTGCAATTCAAAAAGTTCTTAAAAAAGAGGAAGAGACTGAGTTTGAAATTGCAGTTTTAAATGAAAATTATTTTTATAATCAGTTAAGTGATAGTCAAAAAAAATTATATAGTGGGTTACAAAATAATAAAGATAATTTAATGTATGGAAATTATAAGGTTGAGTTTGGAAATATTTTTTCTGATGTGTTAAATCAAGAAAATGGTGGAAAAATACTCGGAGACGATTATCAAGCAACTATTGAAGCTTTTACACATGATAATCCTGATTTGTTTTTTTTAGATGTTAATAAAATGTATATAAATATAGAATCAACTAAGAGATTAACTGGAACGACATATAGTGTATATATAAGCGCTGATGAAAATGGAAATTATTATTCGGAAGGATTTACTTCATATGATCAAGTGGTTGCTGCAAAAAAACAGATTGAAGAAAAGAGAGATTCTTTTGTGAATACCTTAAAAGGAACAACTTATCAAAAGATAAAAATGATACATGATTATTTAGTAGATAATATTGAATATGATTCTGAGTATGAAAGTGCCGGTAGATATACTCTTTATGGAGCTTTAATTGATAAGAAATGTGTATGTGAAGGGTATGCAAAAGCTTTTAAATATTTAGCTAATGCAGCTGGAATAAATTGTGAAATACTACAAGGAGAAGCAACTAATTCATATGGAACTACAGAAAGTCATGCTTGGAATTGTGTTGAAGTAGCAAATGCATGGTATCAACTTGATGCAACATGGGATGATCCTGTTATTGTTGGAAAAGGAGTTGTATTTAATAAAACAAAATATAAGTATTTTCTAAAAGGAACAGCAACATTTGATAGAGATCATAAAATTTCTAGACAATTTACAGATGAAGGAAAAATATTTAATTATCCAGAATTAAGTAGAAGTGATTATGATTAAAGGGTGATAGAAAATGAGATTTGTAATTCAAAGAGTAAAAAGAGCTTCTGTTTCGGTTGAAGAAAAAGTAGTTGGTAAAATAGATAAAGGGTTTATGGTACTTATAGGTATATCACAAGAAGATAATAAAGAGATAGCTGATAAAATGATAAGAAAACTTATTAATTTACGCGTTTTTACAGATGAAAACGATAAGATGAATTTAAATATTAATTCGGTAAATGGTGAGTTGCTTTTAGTATCACAGTTTACTTTATATGCAAATTGCAAAGAAGGAAATAGACCTGCATTTATAGAAGCTGCTAAGCCAGATTTAGCAAATGAATTATATGAATATATAATTAGTGAGTGTAAAAATAAAGTAAATATTGTTCAAAGTGGAATCTTTGGGGCGAAAATGGAAGTCGATTTGGTAAATGATGGTCCTGTAACAATTATACTAGATAGTGAAAAAATATAAAGTGAGAATAAATAAACTAAAAAAGAAACGTATAAAATAAATTTATATGTTTCTTTTTTTAGTTATTATTTAATTTAAATATTTTTTATAAATTTGTAATTGACAGAGTGTTTTAAAGTTATATTTCCATCATAGATTGTGGAATTTTCAGTTGAAAGAGGTATTTGTATTGTTATGGGACAAGAAAAATGTTCATCTAAGTTATTAGTGATATTAATTGTCATACTTATTTGACATGCAATAGAATTTAGAGTTATGTTACAATATTTTAAAAGTAAACCATTATATGATAGATTAGATATTGTGTTTTTTAGTGTATAATCTTTTTTTATATTTTCATTAATATATGTTAAACAAATTGGGTTAGCGCAATTGTTATAAAGCTTAGGTGAATTATAATCAATTTGATTTTCAGATGTAGTTTCAAAGTTTATTGAGTTTTCAATTTTTTGTTCAATATTATATTTAGATGAAGCAAAATCATTTAAATTTTTATAATATAAACTTGGAGTTCCGACCGAAGGGGAAAGACTAAAATTTATATTATCTAAAGATACATTTTTTAAAGTATTTTTTGCAGTGAATTCATCTGATGAATTAGTATTATTAATAAATATTGCAATATCTGTATATTGGTATAAATCAGATATAGTGAAAGATGAATTACCGTTTATTGAGGTTTGTCCGTCACAACTACTGAAATATACAATTTTATCTATCGAAAATATTGTGTCTTTATTTTCTTCAATAAATTTTTGTGCAAATTTATCACATGATTTTGCTTTATTTATATTTGATATATAAGTGAATGTTTTTATGAGTAATAATATAAGGATAATTAAAGATATTGCAACTATTGTTGTAAGCAATATGTCTTTTTTTCTTAATGTGATTTTTGACATTTTTTCCTCCTTTGAATATTAGTTATAATATATTATATGTTATGTTCAAAGTCAATAAAAAATGCAAAAGATTATTGTAAAAACTATTGACAAAATTACATAAAAAAGTCTAAAATAAAAAGTGAGAAATGGGGTAAAAAGATGCAAAAGATAGAAAACGATGTATCTCTTGAGACTCTAAGAGAGAGAGAGAGAGAGAGAGAGAGAGAGAGCAATAATTTAGTAAATAAAGTAAATAGAATAGAAATAGTAAATAAGACTAGCTTATTACCAAAAAAGGTAATAGGTTTCTAGTCTTATTTTTGCGTTTTTTTACCTAAATGATAAAAATTAAAGGAGGAACAAATTAGATGAAAAACAAATTAAGGAACAAAACAGGTATTACATTAATAGCATTAGTAATTACAATAATAGTATTACTTATATTGGCAGGTGTATCAATAAGTATGATATCAAGTCAAGATGGAATATTAAAAAAAGCAGTAGATGCAAAAGGTAAAGCAGAAGAAAGTGCAAAAGAAGAGTTAGATAAAATGGATATGATGGATAGCTTGATAGATGACTATGTAGGAAATAAAAATAGAGAGCAAATAATAGCAGATTTATTTTCAGTGGCACAAACATATAAAAATAATGTGTCTAAATTAAAATTTGGATCATTAAAAACAGCATATGATGATACAACTGAGAATGAAATTGATTGTTCATCTTTTTTACAATTAGTTTTAGAAGGGGTTCCATATGAACAATCAAAATATAATTCAAAATCTTCTAATGTACAAACATTTGAATATGGAATAAAATTACCTGATAATTCTTATGCTGACAGAAGATGGCTATCAAATGATATAGCTCATTATGCATATGATAACAATTATTCTTTTTTGCCAAATGAGGATGTAACAAATGTAAAGGCTGGTGATGTTATATTCTGGAAGACGAATGGTGGAAATGCAGAATATTTTATGGGAATTACTCACGCTTCAATTGTAATAGATAGATTAGATGGAGATAAATTATTAGTTTTTCATGGAAACAATACTAATGTTGCAGGAATGCAGATTATAAACTTGTTTACGGAGAAAACAGACTCTGGAAGTAACAATGGATATTGTAATGGAGCAACATTAATTGCGAGATTTCCGTTTAATTCAACAAACAATAAGTTAAATAGAAATAATCTGATTACTAATGGAACAGAATCTGTATTGAATTATAATGGACAATATACTACATGTTTAAAGACGCTTGAATTATCTGAAAGTTTAAAAAATAATACAGCATATACTTTACTAGTTAATATGTCTTTGGGAACAGAAGAGTATGCAGATATATATCCAGCATTTGTAGCTAATTCATATTCGGAAGCTAATAAGATTACTAGTTATACATATAGTTGGGTTAATGATAATAAGTATTTAGTACATTTTATAACAAATGATAGTATTTCTGTAAATAATATTAAAATATACATGCTTTCAAAATCCAATATAGAGAATAAATATAGAAATGGTTCTTTTTATTCTGCTAAATTATATGAAGGGATATTGACTGAAGAAGAAATAAATGCACGATAAAATCAATGTAATTTTTTTATTTTATAAATTTATAAAACTGAGCAATTTTTTAAGATATTTAATTAATTTGCTCAGTTTTTGTATAACGAAAAAATAAATTATATTGGGAAATATAAAATATTAATATTAAAATATTGAATTTTTTTATGTATTAGTATAAAATGTGATTATAAATTTATAAAGAAAAGAGGTTTTTTTATGGCAGAGATAAAAATAAATTTTGATAATGTTGGTATTGATAAAAAGGAAATTATGAAGTATAAAGAAGAGGTAGAAAATATTCATAAAGATTTACATAGAAGAGCAAATGACGAGGAAGATTTTGTTGGATGGTTAGAACTTCCAACAAATTATGATAAAGAAGAGTTTGAAAGAATTAAAGAAGCTGCAAAGAGAATAAAGAGCGATTCTGATATATTAGTTGTAATTGGAATAGGTGGTTCTTATCTAGGAGCAAGAGCTACTATAGAAGCTTTAACAAGTACTTTTGAAAATATGAAACAAGATAATAAAACAAAAATATTGTATGTTGGAAATAATTTAAGTCCAAACTATATAAATGATTTGATTGAAGTTATAGGAGATAAAGATTTTTCTATAAATGTAATATCTAAATCTGGAACTACAACAGAACCTGCTATTGCATTTAGAATATTTAGAGAAATATTAGAAAATAAATATGGAATTGATGAAGCAAGAAGCAGAATATATGTAACAACAGATAAAGTAAGAGGAGCTTTAAAAACACTATCTGATAATGAAGGATATGAAAAATTTGTTATTCCTGATAATGTTGGAGGTAGATATTCTGTTTTAACAGCGGTTGGACTTCTTCCAATAGCAGTTGCTGGAATAGATATAAATAAATTAATGAATGGAGCTAGATTAGCACAAGAAAAATATAATGATAGAGATTTAAAATATAATGAATGTTATCAATATGCAGTAGTAAGAAATATTTTATATAAAAAAGATAAATTTGTAGAGATTCTTGCAAATTATGAACCTAAAATGCATTATTTCACTGAATGGTGGAAACAACTTTATGGTGAGAGTGAAGGAAAAGAAAATAAAGGAATTTTCCCAGCTGGTGTTGATTTTACAACAGATTTACATTCTATGGGACAATATATACAACAAGGAGAAAGAATGCTATTTGAAACTGTACTTAGTATTGAAAATCCAAATTCTAATCTAGATATAAGTGCTGATGATGATAATTTAGATGGATTAAATTATCTAGTAGGAAAAAGTTTAGACTATGTAAATAAAAAAGCAATGGAAGGAACTATAAAAGCACATGTTGACGGAGAAGTTCCAAATATACTTATAACTATAGATAAATTAGATGAAGAAAATTTAGGAGAATTAATATATTTCTTTGAACTTGCATGTGCTATGTCTGGAAGTATATTGGGAGTAAATCCATTTAATCAACCAGGTGTTGAAGAATATAAAAAGAATATGTTTAAATTATTAGAAAAACCAGGATATTAAAAGAAGGAAGGTAATAAAATTGCAATTTGAGGGAAAATACAAAGTTGGTGTTAGAGAAATTGGAAAAGACAATAAACTTAGTAATATAGGAATGTTAGGATTTTTAGAAGAAGTTGCTTCTGAACATTCAGCTCTTGCTGGATATGGGATAAATGATATACCAAAAACAAGAAGAGTATGGTTACTTATGGATTGGAAACTTAAGATTATGGAAAGGCCTATATATGGTGATGTTTTAACAATAAAGACATGGAGTAGATTGCCAAGTTCTTGCCCAGTTGCATATACATATCGTGATTTTGAAATATACGTAGAAAACAAACTTGTTGCAATTGCAACTTCTAAATGGGTTATGATAGATGCGGATACTGGTAGAATTGTAAAAATAACTGACGAAATGATAAAAGGATATGATTCAGAAGATAAGCATGTTTTTGAAGAAAAAGAAATTGAAAAGTTAATTAGTGATGAAGAATTCAGAAATAAAGTATGTTATGAAGTAAGAAAAGCAGATATAGATATGAATAAGCATGTGCACAATTTGAATTATTTAAATATAGCATATGAAGCAATGCCAGAAGAAATTTATGAAAATAAGGAATTTCCTAATGTAAGAATTATGTATAAAAAACAAATTAAATTTGGTGAGAAAGTAAATGTTTTGTATACATGTAAAAATGGAAAACATAAATTTTGTATAAAAAGTGAGAATAATAAAGTATTACATGCAATAATTGAATTAAATTAGGAGGAAAATATTTTGGCTAAATCAAATAAAACCGTGTTTGTTTGTAATGAATGTGGATATGAAAGTGCAAAATGGTTAGGAAAGTGTCCAGCTTGTAATAGCTGGAATACTTTTTTTGAACAGAAAGTTGAAACATATATTGAAAATGGAGTAAAAAAAGTTAAAGAAAAAAACAAACCTAAAGCTTTAAATACTTTTGAAGGAAAAGACAATATAAGAATATCAACAGGATTTGATGAATTAGATAGAGTTTTAGGTGGAGGAATGGTTCAAGGATCTCTTATATTGTTAGGAGGAGAACCAGGTATTGGAAAATCAACTTTAATTTTACAATTGTGTGATAAAATAAAAGCAGATGGAAAGGTTTTATATGTGTCAGGAGAAGAATCTGCAGAGCAAATAAAAATGAGAGCAGATAGACTTGGAATACACAATGATAATATTTTGTTTTTGGGAGAAACTGATATTTCAGTTGTAAATGAAAATATATCAGAAGAAAAACCTAAACTTGTTATAATCGATTCTATACAAACAATGTATTCAGAAGAACTTTCAGCAGCTGCTGGAAGTGTAAGTCAAGTAAGAGAAATAACATCTCAAGTAATGAGAACATGCAAGTCTCAAAATATTACAACTATAATTATAGGACATGTTACTAAAGATGGAACTATAGCAGGTCCTAGAGTTTTAGAACATATGGTGGATACGGTTTTGTATTTAGAAGGAGAAAGGTATTTTTCATATAGAATTATAAGAGGAGTTAAAAATAGGTTTGGTTCTACAAATGAAATAGGAATGTTTGAGATGAAAGGAGAAGGACTTTGTGAAATAGAAAATCCTTCTGAGATACTCATATCTGAAAGAGAGGATAATCCATCAGGTTCATGTATAATTGCTACAATTGAAGGAACAAGGCCTATGCTTATTGAACTTCAAGCTTTGACTACACAAAGTGTATATGGAATACCTAAAAGAACAGCTATAGGAATAGACTTTAATAGATTATCAGTATTAATTGCGGTGCTAGAAAAAAGAGCTAATCTCATGATTGGTGGACAAGATATATATGTAAATGTTGTAAGCGGTATAAGAATAAACGAGCCAGCTGCAGATTTGGGAATATGTATGGTTGCAGCATCTAGCTTTAAAAATAAAGCGATACCAAAAGACGTTGTAATAATGGGAGAAGTTGGACTAACAGGTGAAGTTAGAAGAATCAACATGATTGAAAAAAGACTTAAAGAAGCAGAAAAATTAGGATTTAAGAAATGTATTATTCCAGAAAATAATAAAAAGTTTTTAGAAAATTCATATAAGATGGAAATTGTGGGAGTAAAAAATATAAGAGAAGCAATAAGCAGTATATGGGGATAGATATTTAAATGCTTTTATATTTTATGTCAAGAGATTAGAGATTAAACTCTAGTCTTTTGTTTAATTTGTAATTTCTCGTTAAATTCTTGACATATGTATAAATTTGTTATAATATATGGAAAGATTTGTTAGTGAGAGGAGCTGTTTGAAAGTGAAAGCTGAAAATGAAGATCATATAACTCAAATACTGAAGAAAATATCTCCAGGAACAGCTATAAGAGACGGTTTAGATAACATATTAAAGGCAAGGACAGGAGCATTAATATTATTTACGGATAACGAAAAGGTTTTAGAAGAAGTTGTAGATGGTGGATTTTTTATAAACGAAGATTATACTCCTTCAAGATTATACGAACTTGCTAAAATGGATGGAGCTATAGTTTTAAGTTCAGATATGAAAAAAATATTATATGCTAATGCACAACTTATACCATCTTATTCAATCCCTACTATTGAAACAGGAACTAGACATAGAACTGCAGAAAGAACAGCTAAACAAACAGGAGAATTAGTAATAAGTATTTCTCAAAGAAGAAATGTTATAACAATATTTAAAGATTATGATAGACATATATTGGAAGATACAGAAGTTGTACTTAACAAAGCAAATCAAGCTATTAAAACATTAGAAAAATATAAAAAGGTTTTTGATAGTAAACTAAACATTTTAAATGAATATGAATTTAATGATATAGTAACACTTGACAATGTTGTTACTGTAATTCAAAGAGCAGAAATGGTTATGAGAATTGTTGATGAAATAATTAGTCAAATAGCAGAATTAGGACAAGATGGAAGATTAGTTCAAATGCAATTGGATGAATTAGTTAGTGGAGTTGAAAAAGAAGAAAAATTAATAATTAAAGATTATCTAATTGTAAAGAATAAATCTGAAAATGAAATAATGGATGAACTTGAAAACCTTTCATATGAAGCTTTATTAAAGGAAAGTAATATTGCAAAAATATTAGGATATGATAGTTTTGAAAATTATGATGAAGTTGGTATATATCCAAGAGGATATAGAATATTGAATAAAATACCTAGAATGCCAGTTAATATAGTAGAAAATCTAATAGATGAGTTTAAATCTTTTCAACATATTGTGAGCGCTGATACACAGGATTTAGAAGAAGTTGATGGAATAGGTGAAGTAAGGGCAAAAAATATAAAAAATTCAATAACAAGAATGAAAGAACAATTTGTTTTTGAAAATATTTTAGATTAATTTTAGGAGGATAAAATGAAAGAGAATACAAAAAAGAGTAAAAATAATATGAAATTAATAGTAACTATTATAGCATTAGTTTTATTAGTTGCTATATTGGGAACTATAGGATGGGGGTATTATAAAAAAGTTACATTAAATATTCCTAATCCAGTTGCAACAATTGAAGTGGAAAACTATGGAACTATTAAAGTGGAATTATATCCTGATATTGCTCCAAATACAGTTAAAAACTTCGTGACACTTGCAAACAATGGATTTTATAATGGATTGAAATTTCATAGAGTTGTTAAAGACTTTATGATACAAGGTGGAGATCCTAATGGAGATGGAACTGGAAGTCCAACATTAAGCAGTATAGATTCAAGTATTGAAAAAGACAGTGATAAAGATAAAAAATATGCTATAAAAGGTGAAATGCTAGCAAATGGTTATAAAAAGAATATACTAAATTTAACAGAAGGAACTATAGCGATGGCACGTTCTGATTACACGAATTATTCTGCAACATTATCAGAAGAGTCATATAATTCAGCTGGTTCTCAATTTTTCATAATGACAAGTGATAAATATACATCACTTAGTGGACATTATGCTGGATTTGGAAAAGTTGTAGAAGGATTAGATGTTGTAAAGAAGATTAATGAAGTAGAATGTAAAGCAACAACTAAAGAAAATAGTGATGGTGAAACAGAGACAAGTTCAGAAGTATCAACACCTGTAGAAGATGTTAAAATTTCATCAATAATAGTAGAAACAAATGGCGTTGATTATGGAAAACCTGATACAATTGAACCATTTAATTATATGAAATGGATATATGGCCTATATGGAATGGAATATAATGGAGAATAAAAGATGAAGAGTACTAGTTTCCTAGTATTCTTTTTTCTTTTTTCTTTTAATGTGGAAAAAAACTTATATTTATGTTATAATAAAAGAGGTATGGAGATTGACCTATATCTGATAATCTTTTTTCACTAATTAGTGAAGAGAAATACCTCTTCTTTATAGTTTTATGATATATGATTATAAAAAAGAAAGGGGGGGAAATAATGTTGGAGATAACATTATCAGCTGTCAATATACTTACTATTATTGTAACAATTATTTATGCTATCAAGTTAAGAAAAAGACGTAAACGCTATCATAGACATAATTTTAGATTAAATGCAAAATATTCAATATTTATGCTAATTATGACTGTGATAGATCTTGTTATTGAATTAAAGCTTGGTTATGTAATGGCTGCAAAAATAAGTTTTGCATGTTGTGCGATATTTGTGATTTTGACAATAGCATGGATTGGACTAATAATGGATAGTGGACGGTAACCCTGTAATAAAAAAAGAAAAAATTTCTTTTCCGCGAAAGCGGTTTTTTTATTGACAAAAATCATCATAAATATTAAAATTATCTTAGGTGATTTATGTTGAAAAATGTGGATTTTAGAAATAAAAAGATATTTGCATTGATATTAATTTTGCTTTTAGTTTTAACAGGAATTATATCAAGTATTTTTTATAGACAGAGTGTTTATGCAAAAGATATAGAAACTAAAGATACTTTCAATGAGGATATTAAAATTGATGAGATAGAGTACAGTGATGCAAAGAAAATAGATATTGATGAAATTATATTAAATAACAGTAAAAATAATAGATATAAAGAGGAAATTGTAGTTGCAGAAGAAGAACTAGAATATACCACTAAATATAGAAATAACAATAATTTATATATAGGAACTACAGCAGTATCGCAAGAAGGAAGAAAAGGAATACAGACAATTACTACAAAGGTTTGTTATGATGAAAACGGAAATGAAATTTCAAGAGAACAGGTTTCTGCAATTGTAACAAAAGCAGCTTTAGACAAGATAATAGATATAGGAACAAAACAAAAAATAGAGGTTAGCGGAAATAATAATTTATCATTTAATATAGCTTTAAATAAAAAAAGTGGATTGAGTTTAGAACAATTTAAGAAGATTCTGACAGATTCTAAAGATAAAAATAAAGTTTTTGAAGATAATGCACAGTATTTTTATTATATAGAAGATCAGTATAATATAAATGGTGTCTTTGTTGCATCTTTAGGTATACATGAAAGTGGATGGGGAACATCAACTATAGCAAGGAAAAAATATAATTTATTTGGATATGGTGCATATGATTCTAATCCATATAATGGTGCATATACATTTGAAAATTATTCAGAATCAATAGATTTAATTGCAAGAGTATTAGTTAAATATTATTTAAATCCTAAAGGAACCAAAATATATGATGGAGAGACTGCTTCTGGTAAATATTATAATGGAAATACACTTACTGCTGTTAATAAAAAATATGCTACAGATAAAAACTGGGCAAATGCTATTTATAAACATATGAAATATTTATATGATAAGATATAGTTAATTGTTGAAAAATGATTTTTTTTAATAATTTACTTGCTATTTTTTACATAGTTTGTTATGATATAAAAGTAATAAAAATAAAAGAATTTGCAATGTAATTAGGGGGAGAAAAAATGAAGAAAATATTGACAATAATAGTATCAATTTTAATATTAATTTCTTTAGCTGGAACAATAAATAAAGTGCATGCGGCAGAAGTAATTAATGAAGAAACAGAAAGCAAATTAGTAGAAATTAAAGAAAAACAATTAAAAAGTATAGAAGATTATGAAGAAAAGTATGGATCTAAGACATATGGTGTTACAGCATATGTTCTACATATTGTTCAATTATATAGTATTCCTATTTGTTTTTTTGGAATTGTAATTAGTATGATATATAAAGTTATAATTGGTGGAAGACAAATGGCCAACTTAGAAAAAGGATTGGGAATGATGGTTTCTATTGTTACTTTAACTATAATATGTCAGGTATTACCTTTGATATTTGCTATAGTTGTAAAGTTTGGAAGGGAGTAAACGAATGAAGATTTTATTTGCAGTTAATGATGAGAAAAGTTCAGCAGCAATTGTAAAGAAATATCAAAAAGAATATAAAGAAATAATATCATATAAAAATGTTTATTATTTCAATGCTATTTTGAAAGAATTACAAAGAGATAAAAACTATGATAGAATAGTAATAAGTGAAGATTTGGAAGAGTTTTCTAGTACAAGTTATGAACAACAAGATAGATATATATTTGAAAGACTAGATAATATAAGTGATGAAGCTTCTAATAGTAGAGGAAACAATATACCTATAATTCTTTTGTGTGCTGAAAGAAGAGTTAAATCAGAAGAAATATTGGTTAAATTATTTGGAATTGGAATCTATGATGCAATTATAGGAAATGATAGAAGTATAGACCAGGTTTGCAGACTTATAAATAAACCACGTACAAAAAAAGAAGCAAAGTTATATTATAAAATAGATGCAGAAGATGTAAATTATCAAACAGAAAGCGAAAATGAAGTTAGCGAAGATGAAATGCAAAATATATTAAATCATTTTTCAAGATTAGGTAAAAATGAAGATAGATATGTTGAAAGTTTTAATAATATAGTTAGTCAATATAATGAACAACAACTTAAAACGATTATTGCAGTTTTACCTACTAATGTAAAAGCTATATTAGAGACTAATTCTATAGAGTATCAAAAATTGGTTATGAGTGGAAAAGCTTCAAAAGTAAAAAGAATTGCAAATACACCTAAATCAGGACCTAGTGAAAAACTTATAAATTTAGAATCTAAAACAATTGATGTTAAAAATAACCCTGTTATTGTACCTACATCTTTAAGCAAAAATATTATTACTAAAGCTGCTAATAAAAATAATTTCCAAAGCTTAAAAGATTTAGATGATGAATTTGATGATATAGACGAAGATGTAGAGGATAATATTGACAATGAAAATGATTTTGAACAAAATGACAGATTAGATTTGATAGAAGAAGATAATGAGGAACAAAAAAATATACCTGAAGAATTTGAAAATGATGATCAAGAGGAAGAAATAGAAGAAAAGACAGTTAAAAGAGGAAGAGGAAGACCAAGAAAAAATCCTATACCATCACCAGAGGAAATGAAACCTAAAAAAAGAGGAAGACCAAGAAAAGTTGTTGATGATATTGATAATATTTCATTACCAGGGTTTGAGAAAAAGAACGAAGAAACTAATAAAATAGAAGATGATATATTACCAGGATTTGAAGATGAAAGTTCTGAAGAAGATACTATATTACCTGGATTTGAAGACATAGATGATAATGATAATAATGTTTTGCCAGGTGTTGAAAGTGCTAGAGAAGATGATGCTGAAGATGAAATGCTACCTGGATTTGAACAAGATGAAGAGAATGAAGATTTCCTTCCTGGATTTGAGGAAGATAATAGTTTTAAAAAAGAAAATAGACAACCAGTGAGTCAGGTAAGTCAATATAAACAAGAGGAAAATAGAAATACAAAAGGATTTTCAAGAAAAGAACCTAAGAGAGAATATATAGAAGGTATAGATATTGGAAGATTATTAACAGAAAAAAATAAAATAGCCGCATTCGTTGGAGCAAGTAAAAATGGAGTTTCATTTACTGTAAATAATATTGCAGAATATTTATCAGAATATGGGGTAGATGTTGCTATATTAGATGCAACGCAAAATAAAAATTCATATTATATATATACTCAAAACGAGGATGACTTACGTTCAAGAGCAGCGTATAGTATAACTAATTTACTTAATGGTGATGCTAGAGGAATAAAGGTTAAAGAAGATTTAACAGTATATACAACTGTACCAAATCAAGATGACAATATAGAAAATTATGGAAAAATACTTGAAACATTAGTTAAAAATCATTCAGTTATATTGATTGATTGTGATTTTAATACACCTTTTGGATATTTTGAAAATGCTCAAGAAATATATCTGGTACAAAGTATGGATATATTAACAATTCAACCACTTACTGCATTTTTAAGAGAATTAAAATCTAAAAATATATTAACTGATGAGAAAATTAAAATAATTGTTAATAAAGTTGTAAGATTAAAGAAAATTACATCAAAAAATATAATTGGTGGAATGGCATATTATAATGATCCAGAAATGTCATTTATGACAGAATTATTTAATAAAGATACCGTTCAATATCAAGAAGTACCATTTTACCAAGATATATACGAAAAATATTTAGATGGAGTTGTAGATTGTGATATATCTATAAGAAAGTATTCTAAAGATTTTATGGTTATATTAAAAAATTTAGCTAGTATGGTTTATCCACAAATAATGAGACAACCTAAATCTGGTTATAGTGGATATAATTATAATAAAAACAAAAAAAGTAATACGCAATATTCTAATGGATTTTCAAATAGTGTAAATAATACATTAAATAATATGAAGAAAAAATATTAATAATTGGAGGAAAATAAATTGCCATATATAATAATAGCTTTAGTTTTTATAATATTGCTTTTAATATTCTATAATATGTCAAT
This sequence comes from uncultured Clostridia bacterium, assembly GCA_934178475.1. Classification (GTDB taxonomy): domain Bacteria; phylum Bacillota; class Clostridia; order TANB77; family CAG-508; genus CAG-269. Next base: position 39,312 of record CAKPQH010000006.1, on the reverse strand, counting down.
ACATAAAAAAATACAAAATTTTCAAAATATGCATCAAAAAGTTACAAATTTAAATGTATTGCAAGATTTTATGAGTATTGTTGGTAGCGATAAAAGTGTAGAAACAAAAATAAAATCAATTAATGATACTATAATTGACAAATATGAATTTAAATATTCTACAATAGTTGTGTTTGATGGAACTGAATATTGTATAAAAGCTACTAATGTTGATGAAAAACATTGGGAGACTCTTAAAAATTTACATGAAGTGGATATATTTAAAGATAGTATAATGACGGCTTCAGCTAAATATGTAACAATAAATAATGAAAACGAAAAATTACCATATCAACAGATGGAATTTGGTAGAGCAAAATCGGCAATATTTTTTCCTTTGTATATTGATAATGTGTATATTGGATTTTGGATTATAGAAAGTGGGGTACCACATGATTTTGATAATATAGATACAACTATATTAGATACTGTAAAAGAAAATATAGTAACAGTTTTAAAAACTATGAATTATCAAAAAACATTGGAAAGTATTGTTAGAAAAGATTTGTATTCTGAATTATATACAGCAGAATATTTATATGGAGCTGGTAAAAAAATAATAGATGAAAATGCTACTTCAGCGATATGTATGTTTAAAATTTCTAATATAGAAGAAATAAATAAAAAGGCAAGAGAACTTGGAAATAAAACAATTACAGAAGTTTGTAGAAAAATTAAAGGCAGTATTTCTGAAAATTATATATTTGTTAGATATAATGGTCCTAAGTTTGTAATTGTATTTACAGGAGTTACAGTAGAGAATATAACTGATTTTGTGAACGATTTAAAAGAAAGTGCAGAGGGACTTAATATTTCATTGCAAGATAATTTTGAAGTAAAAGAATTAGAAGAAAAGAAAACAAAAGGAAGAAAGAAAAAGAAAGATGTGGTTGTTAAACCAGCATTGAAATTTGTATTATCAACTTATTATAAAGGAACTGGAATAGAGGAAGTTTTAAAGAAGATGGAAGAATATGTTGATGATAATTCAAATGAAGAAAATTTAATAAGTAATATATAATGGAAAGGATGATAAATATGGATTTTGATAAGACAATGTGTTTTAAGGTAGATAAAAACGAGGAAAGTAATGTTCAAGAGATTCTAAAAGATGTATATCAAGCTTTGGTTGAAAAAGGATATAATCCAATAAATCAAATAGTTGGGTATATATTATCAGGAGATCCAACATATATAACTAGTCATAATGACGCAAGAAATAAGATTAGATGTGTCGAAAGAGACGAATTATTAGAAAAAATGGTTAAGTATTATATAGGAATTGATAAATAATGAGAATTTTGGGAATTGATTACGGTGAAACTAGGACAGGTTTTGCAATTACAGATAGTTTGAATATTACAGTTCAAGGACTTGAAACATTTGTATCTAATGGAAATGACAAAAGTATATTGAAAAAAATAGATGAATATATGGAAAAGTATGAGATAGATACAATAGTAATTGGTATGCCATATAACATGAATGGTACAAAATCTAAAAGAGTTGAGCTTACAGAAAAATTTATACACAAATTAAAATGTAAATATAATGATATAAAAATTGATTATATGGATGAAAGATTAACAACTGTGGCAGCACATAAAACAATGAATTTTTTAGATATAAATAAACATAAAAAAAGAAATATTGTAGATACTATTTCTGCAGTATATATATTAGAAATGTATATAAGTAAAATGAAAAATTCTGAAAACTAAGATATTAATGTTGAGAAAATTATTAATAATATAATTTTCCAAAATAAAAAGTTATCCATTGAAAAAATAATATAAGATGGATAAATATATAATTTGAAAGGAGAAAAAAATGAACGAAAATTACGAAGATGAAAACTTAGATAATATAGTTACATTAAATGATGAAGAAGGAAATGAGGTAAAATTTGAATTTTTAGATTTAATAAATTTTGAAGATGAGGACTATGTTGTATTATTACCAATGGCTGATGGAGAAGATGAAGAAGATGGAGAAGTAGTAATATTAAAAGTGGAAGATAGCGAAGAAGATTCAGAAGAAGAATCATATGTTAGTGTTGAGGATGAAGATACATTAATGAAGGTTTTTGAAATATTTAAAGAAAAATTTAAAGATGAATTTGATTTTATAGATGATGCTAACTAAAATAGATGCGACCTAATATAAGGTCGCTTATATTTTTAGGGTGAAGGGAAGTTATTAGTTATGAAAAGAATGTCAAGTTGGTTACTAATATTTTTTATGGTAATGTTTTGGATTTTTAGGATAATAGTTGCAATTGAAACACAACAAGAAAGTACTTTAGGTGGATTTGTATCATTTAATTTTAATATTGAAATAATAACCATTTTTATTACAATAGCATGCTTTATTTTAATATTAAGAAGAAATTTAATTGGAGCAGTTGCATATTTAGGTACATATATTTATTATTTTGGAAGCTATCTTGCAGTGGATGCAATGCCAAAGCTTATGAATTCACAAACAGATATAGCACTTGTTCAAAATGCTGCTGTAGCAGCTTTAGGAATATTAATTGCACTTTTTGTTTTTATAGATGTTTTAATGGATAGAAAGGATGCAGATAAACACAAAGATAAAAAAACAGATTGGTTTTTTGAGGGAGATAAATTTGATAGAAAACTAGACGACAGAGCAGATAAAAATCAATATAGAAATTATTAATAGAAAAAACAGAAAGTATTTTCTAAAAAGTAGATTTAAATAAAAAGTTATAATAGAGAAAACAGATAATTATAATAAGTTATTATCTGTTTTTATTATAAAAATAAAGTAAAATAGAAAAAAAGTATTGCAAACATTTGTACAGTGATATATAATGCATATGATTTAAGTAATCATAATAGATAAGAAAATAATATGCTATAAATTTTAACTAACAATCTAAAGAAAGGAGATTAACTTAATTATTAAGGTAATTAAGTTATATATAAGTAATGAAAATAATACATTGTAGCGATTTACATTTAGATTCACAAATGCAATCAAACTTAAGTAAAGAAAAAGCAAAAGAACGTAATAACGAGATATTAATAACATTTCAGAATATGGTAAAATATGCAAAAGAAAATTTAGTAAAAATAATAATAATTGCAGGAGATTTATTTGATAGAAAAAACATTTCTGTTAAAACTAAGAATATTGTAAAATTTGCAATAGAAGATAACCCTGAAATAGATTTTATATATTTAAAGGGAAATCATGATAATACCAGATTTATAGAAGATGATGAAATTCCATCTAATTTAAAATTATTTAGTAAATATGAATGGATAAAATATGAATATGAAAATAATTTGGTTATAACGGGAAGAGAAATTGAAGGAAGAAATGATATAGATATATATAATTCTTTGAATTTAAATAAACAGGATGTAAATATTGTGGTAATGCATGGGCAAGAGTCACAAATAGATATAAAAGATAAAACAGAAATAATAAATTTAAAAGAATTAAAAAATAAAAATATAGATTATTTAGCATTAGGTCATATTCATTCATATAAACAAGAAAAGTTAGATAAAAGGGGAATATATTGTTATTCTGGTTGCTTAGAAGGAAGAGGATTTGATGAATGTGGTAAAAAAGGATTTGTTCTTTTAGATGTGGAAAATGGAAAGATAGAAAGTAAATTTATTGAATTTGCACAAAGAGAAGTACGTGAGTTACATATAGATATTTCAGATACTGTTACTACTAGTGAAGTAGAATCTAAGATTAGTGATAAATTAAAAGATATAGATCAAAAAAATCTTGTTAAGATAATTTTAGAGGGAAAAGTTGATATTCAGTCAGAAAGAGATATAAATTACTTATTAAAAAGATTTGAAACGGATGTATATTATTTGAAAATATATGATGAAACTACTTTAAAAATTAATTATATGGACTATAAAAATGATGTTTCTCTTAAAGGAGAATTTATTAGAATGGTATTAGAGCAGGATTTAACAGATGAAGAAAAGAAAGAAATAATAACAACAGGGATTAAAGCACTTTCTGGAGAGGAGGTTGACTAATGAAACTTTTAAGGTGCTATGTAGAGAATTTTGGTAAATTATCAGATTTTAGATATGAGTTTGAAGATGGGTTAAATGTTATAAATGAAAACAATGGATTTGGAAAAACAACTTTTGCAAATTTTATAAAGGCTATGTTTTATGGGTTAGAAAGTACAGCTAGAAGGACGACAGCTTTAACAGATAGAAAAAAGTATATGCCTTGGCAAGGTGGAAACTTTGGGGGTAATATAGAGTTTGAAATAAATAATAATAAATATAAAATTGAAAGGTATTTTGGAAAAAAAGACTCAGAAGATATATTTAGATTATATGATTTAAAAACAAACTTGGAAAGCAAAGATTTTACAGAAAATATAGGAGAAGAAATTTTTAAAATAAATAAAGAAGCGTATGAAAGAAGTACTTATATACCACAGCAGAATTTAAAAATTCAAATGAATGATAGTATTAATGCTAAACTTGGAAATGTATTAGAAAGCGAAAATGATGTTAATACTTCTGAAGTTGCAATAAAAAAATTAAGTGATAGTATGAAAAAGTATAAAAAGACTGGAAATAGAGGGTTAATAGATATTGCTGAGAAGAATATAGAAAATCTTGAGAAAAAAATTGAACTTACTAAATTAGAAGAAAATAATATTGATGAAAAGAAAGAAAAATTAAATAAGATAATTAATGAAATAAAGGAAAAAGAGGAAGAAAAAAAGCAAATTCAAAAAAATATAACGATTATAATTGATTTGAAAAGAAAAGATGCAAAAAAAGAAACATATCAAACAATTAAAAACAATTATGAATTAGCAAATCAAAAGTATAACGAAGCAAAACAGTTTTTTAATGGAGAGATTCCAGAAGATGAAGAAATTGATGTTTTGATAGATAAATGTTTAGAAGTAGAGAAATATAAAGTTGAATTTGAAAATTATGGTATTTCTGAAGAAGAAAAAAATAATTTGGAAAGATTAAATAATCTTTTCAAAAATAAAGAAATAGATGAGAATATTATAAAACAAAATATTGCTGATTATAATGAGATTAAAGATATTATAAAAAAGATGGATATGACAGAATTAAATAAAGAACATATAGTAAAAGAATCTGATCAAATAAAAGAAAAAATAAATAAAAATAAAAAAGCAAATATTATCTTAATTGTTTTTACTATACTTTGCATTATTGTAAGTGTAGGAATAATATTAACTTTAAGTCAGAAGAAATTATTGGGAGCAATTCCTGTTTGTATTGCTATTATATTAGGTATTATTATTTTGGTGAAAAATAATAATAGAGCTAGTTTAAAGAAATCTTTAAATGATAAAATATTAGAGAGTGGAGAGTTAGATGAGACAAATGAAGGACTAAAAGAGAAAAAAATAAAATTAGAGAGTAGTGTAAAACATTTTATAGAGGAGTTCTCTGATAATAAAAATGAAGAAGATATTTTGATTAAGCTTACAGAAATAAAAAGTGATTTTAATAAGTATATAGATTTAAATAATAATTTCAATAATATTTTAGAAAAACAATTTTTAACTAAAAGTAAATTAGAATTATTAGAAGATAGTATAAAAGAATATATTTTAAAATATTTTAAAGAAATTAATAAACCATATACTAAATTATCAGAAGATATAAAAATAAGAAAACAAGAACTTAATGCTGTTAAAATAGATTTTGAAGAAAAGAAAAAACAAAAAGAAGAGTATGAAAAAAACAATGATGTAAATGAGCTTAATATTGATAACAATGCAAAAGAGCAGAAAGAAGATAATATAACGAAAGAGGAACTAGAAGGGAATTTAATTAAATTAGATGAGAAGATTAATATATTAAATGATGAGAAAAATTATTTGAAAAACCAAATAGAAAAAATAGAAAATGAAATAGATGAAAATATTGATTTGGAACAAGAACTTATGGAAGAAAAAGAAAAATTGTTAAATCTAGAAAATAGATATAAAGTCATTGAAAATACAAAGAAGATTTTAGAAAAGGCAAAAGAACAATTTTCTTCACATTATTTGAATGATATGATAGATGGATTTAATAAATATATTAAATTGATAAATAAAGAAGAGATCGTTAGCAATATAGATGTGAATTTAAATACTAAAATAGAATATAAAGGAAGCAAGAAAGATATTGATTTTTTAAGTACAGGATATAAAGATTTAATATATATTTGTATGAGATTTAGCTTAATAAGAGCTTTATATAAGGACGAATGCCCATTTGTTATATTAGATGATCCTTTTGTAAATTTAGATAAAGAAAAAACAGAAAATGCTATTAAATTAATAAAAGAGTTGTCAAAAGAATATCAAATAATTTATTTCATATGTCATAATAGCAGAGCATAGATTAATATACTATAATAAGTTAAATGTCAAGTAATGAAAATGAAATATAAATAAAGGATTAAAGAATAAAGATATAAAAAACACTTTAATTTACTATAAATCATAAAAATAAGCTTTATTTCATTACTTGAAAAACATATATATAAATGATAATATAATTATAATATAAATTAATTATCAAAAATGCCCTGCGTAGTGCGTGTAGACAGAATTTTTAGAACCTACAAGTTTAAAGAGGGGCTGATCTCTGAATATGGCGTGCAAGCTTACATTTTATATAGTAAGAAGCCCATGAGTATTTAGGTAGGCACCCACCTGTTGTGAGAGGCAGGTTATTAAAAATTCGATACGGCTAAAGCGGGGGATTTTTATTTTTTGTTTAGGAGTGAATAAATGGGAAAAGTAGTAGAAAATGATAAAAAGATAAATTTTTGGAAAAAGATTTATTATTCGATTTTTAAATTAGATGAATATGAAAATATGATAAATGAAGGACTAAAAAAATCTATAAAATATTTTTTTAGTCTTGTTTCAGTGATAGCTATTGTTAGTTCAATATTTTTTACATATGAGACAAATAAAAGTATTAAAGAGTTTGTAAGTTATATAGATGATAACATACCTAACTTTACTGTCGAAAATAACGAGTTAAATATAGAAGATGGAGAAGCTACTATATTAGATAAAAATGAAACTGAAAATATAATTCAGGGAAGAATAATAATAAATACAAATTTAAGCAAAGAAGAAGCTATTAATGAATATATTGATTTAATAAAAGAAGAAAATTGTATAATCTTTTTAAAAGATAAAGTACTATACTTATTAAAAGGCTTTGAAATTCAAGATTTAAATGATGAAAATAAAAATAATAATTATGAATATACGTATAATGAGTTTCTTGGAAGATATAATATAAATACAGATGAGAGCTTTTCAAAAGATTTGTTTACAAGTCATATAGGGGGACGTCCTGTAACTTATTATTGGGTACAATATTTTATTATTTATTTTGTAATGTCTGTGATAACATTTTCTTTATGTATAATAATAATTGTTGCTTCAGAAATAATAGTTAAGAAAATATTTAAAGATGAAATTAAATCAAAAAAAGATATGTTAAGTTTAGCTATTTATTCATTTACATTGCCAATGATATTACAAATTGCATATTGGATTTTAAAGTATTATATCAATGTTAATACAAATATATTCCAAACTATAATGATTTTAATTTCATATTTTTATGTTATAACATACATTAATAAGAACAAAAATAAAAAATAGATTGTATATATAATATTTATTATGATATAATAGCGTTGGTTAAATAAAATTTATTAGGAGCAATTTTATGAAAAATACAGAGATAAAAATGGCGCTACAAAGAATGCAGAAAACTAAAAAAATGACTGAAGAAGAAAAAAGAATTTTAAATAGAGATTTAGATATGATCCTAAAATACTTTGATAATCTCAAAAAAGAAAAGCCTAATATTACAATAGATGAAATGAAGGATTTATTTTTTGAAGAACAATACCAAACACTTATGAAATTCTCTGAAAATGCCAATTTAGAAGGAAAGTTTTTTCAGTATAAAGCTGCAAAGACTTTACTCAAGGATAAAAAGAAATTGAAAGAAGTATATGAAAAAGTGGAAAATCAAAACAATAAATCTTTGGATGATATATATAATTCTGATGATGAGCATTCTTTAGAGGTTTTAGTTAAAGAAATGATAAAAGCATTGGAGAATAGAAGCATTAGTTCATATACACGTGTTTTTGGAGAAAAATATAAAAAGCAGAGTGAAAAAGAAAAGAAAAAAATTATGGAGGGGTTATCAAAAGAAGATAGAGATATATTGAAACAATATATAGCAACTACTTCTGATGATAATGTTCAAAATGTTTATAATTTGATAGAATATATAAATCCAGAACTAGAAGAAGGATTAAAAGATAATTTAATACAAACAATGGAATGTATGGGAGAATTTTTTGATAGATTTGGATTAATAGAAATATATGAAAAAGCACAAACGGCTGAATTGAGAGGTATATATTTGAAAGAATTAGAGGTACCACTGTATCAAGATAAATTTGGCAAGAAAGAAATTGAGATAAATAAGCTTTTTTCAGAGGAATATTTGCGACAATTTGATATAGATGATTTACTAGTATTAAATGCTTTTTGGCAAAATAGATTTGCTAAAGCTTCTGAAAAGGTAAATAATGCCTTTTTTGCTGTTTCTGAATTGGAGATAATAGATAGCGGAAAGCAATATAATTATTTGGATGAAGATTATTTGCTAATAAAAATGAAAACTAATTTTTTGAAAAGTATATCTGATGTAATATCTGTAAAAATTCAAAATAAAATACAAAATGAAAAACAGGAAAATTGTAGAGTTTTTGATGCAAATGAAATTAGTGAAAATATGTTAGAGCCATTTGCAAAAGAATATGATGAAATAATTTCTAGTATGACGGTTGGAAAAGAAAATAATTTAGTAAGTGATTATAATAAATATGCAGTATTACATAATCAACTTCAAAATAGCTATATTGGAAAAGATAGTATGCTTATAAATATATTAGATTGGCTTTGGGATAATAAAGGTATCGGCAATTGGGGATGTATTAATGAAAAAGATAATGATAAAGCAAATTCAAAATATGTTTTACTTGGAATTGATTATGAAGGTATGAATATGCCAGTTAGATTACATATGGAAAAAGATTTTTTGAAAAAGTTTTTAATAACACATACAGGGAAAACAATAATGCCAGTATATGAAGGTAGTGAAGACTTTTTTGTTAGAAAGAAACTTGTAACGACTAATGTACTTATGCCTGTTAGCAATAAACATAAAAAAGTTATTAATGATGCTATTCAAAAGAATACATATGATAGAGAAACAGTTAATTTTCTTGAACATTTATTATATATAAAAGACAGAAGCAAATATCCAAATCACCTAAAGGAAAAGAAGATAGTAAATGGAAAGGAAATATTAGTTATTCCACCTAAAAAATATATAAATATTGTTACAGGAGAAGAAGTAAAAGAAAATAAAATTAAAAAAGAAAAAGAGGAGATAGCTAATGGAAGATAAATTATATAAAGAGTATATAGAGAATAAAGAATATGATAAATGTATTGATTTTGTGACTAATAAAATTATAAAATATATTGTTAAAGAAATAAGAATGAGCAGTTGGACTTTTTATAGGTATACAGATTTATTTAATTTACTTGAGGCAAGTGAAAAGTATTTAAATGGAAGATACAATGAAACAATAAAAAGTGTATATAAGATATTAAAAAGTGACAATGTAGATGATATAATAAGAACAAGTTTATTAGTTGAAATATATGAAACATTGACTCGTTAAAAAGGAAGGATGATTTTTATGAGAAAATATTTTGGGACAGATGGTATTAGGAGAATTGCAAATACGGAATTAACTCCAGAATTAGTTTTTAAAGTTGCAAAGGCAGGCGCTTACGTTTTAGCTAAACATGCAGATCATGCACCAACTATTTTAATTGGTAGAGATACTAGAATTTCAGGAACACTTATTGAAAGTGCAATGGTTGCAGGATTTTTAAGTTATGGAGCTAATGTAAAGTTATTAGGTGTTATACCAACACCAGCAGTTGCATATCTTACTAAGAAATTAAATGCAGATGCTAGTGTTGTAATTTCTGCATCACACAATACATTTGAATTTAATGGAATTAAATATTTCAGTAATAAAGGAATGAAAATTCAAGATAGTTTAGAAGAAGAAATAGAAGAAATAATCGAATCCAAAGAAAAAATGGAAAAGTTAACAGCTGTAAATGATAAAATTGGAGTTTCTGAATATGCTTTAGATTTAATTGATGAATATGTGTATTTCTTTAGAAAGAATTTTGATGATAAAATTGAAGAGGTTTTGAAAGATGATTTTGTAGTTGGAATAGATACTGCAAATGGAGCTACATATAAAGTTGCAGAAAGAGTTTTTAAAGCATTAGGAATAAAATATAAAATTATTAATAATACCCCAAATGGAATAAATATAAATGATGGATGTGGTTCTACACATTTGGAAGGAATAAAGAAGTTTGTTGTAGAAAACAAGCTAAGTTTAGGAATTGCGTATGATGGAGACGGAGATAGATGTTTAGCTATTGATGAAAAAGGTGAGACTATAGATGGAGATAAGATTTTAGCTATAATATCTACATATTTAAGAAGAAAAGGAATGCTAAAAAAAGATACAATTGTTGCTACTGTTATGAGTAATTTAGGATTAAATAAATTTACAAGAGATAATGGACTAGAATTGCTTCAAACAAAAGTTGGAGATAGATATGTTTTAGAGGAAATGTTAAAAGATGGATATAATCTAGGTGGGGAACAATCAGGTCATGTTATTTTATTAGATTATAACCCTACTGGAGATGGAATATTAACATCACTAATGCTTATATTAGCAATATCAGAGGAAAATAAAAAAGCTTCAGAAGTTGCAAGTATTATAAAATTATATCCACAAGTTTTAATAAATAGTAAAGTAAGTTCAGATAAAAAGTATGATTATGAAAAAGATGAAGAAATTAAATCAGCTATTGAAAAGTTGGAAAAAGAATTTGCAGGAAATGGAAGAGTTTTAATTAGACCTTCTGGAACAGAACCTTTAGTAAGAGTAATGATAGAAGGAGAAAATCAAGAATATATTACTAAAAAAGCAAGAGAAATTGCTGATTTGATAGAAAGAAAATTAAAATAAGGATATATAAGAAACATAAATGAAAATAATAAGAAGATGTAATATATTTGCAATAAAAATGTAAAAGAATTGTTGTTGACAAAAATTAATAGAATATATAGTATATTATACAGATAAAGAAAAAAGGTAAAAAAATACAAAAGATAGAAAAACTTGAAACCGTTAGGAGAGTGACGCACACACGCGCACACACATGAATAGTTTAGATAATAGAGTAAGTATAATGTATTTGATAAATAAGACTAGCTTATTACCATAAGAGGTAATAGGTTTCTTGTCTTATTTTGCATTTTTATCCAAAAGAGAAGGGAGAAAAAGATACATATATTGTATGAATGATAATCACTGTAAAACTAATAATAAAAGTTGTAAAGAAAAATAATAGAAAACTAAGGAGGATAAGATAAAAATGAAAAAGGTATTAAAAAATGTAAAAGGTATAACATTAATTGCTTTAGTAATAACAATAATTGTGTTATTAATATTAGCAGGGATAACAATAAATATGATATCAAGTCAAGATGGAATATTAAATAAAGCAGTAACTGCTAAGGAAGCAACTGAAAAGGCTAAAGAAAAAGAAAATGAAATGTTAGAGGAACAGAAAATCGAGATGGCAATATATGCAAATGAAGGTAGCGCTTCAAAGTGGGATGGAAGTATTGCTGAGAGTTTTTCAAAAGGAGATGGAACAGCTGATAATCCATATGAGATAAGTAATGGTTCAGAACTTGCGTATTTGGCTAAACAAGTAAATGAAGGAAATGATTTTGAAGGAAAAGTATTAAAAATGACAAATGATATAGATCTTCAAAATAAAGAGTGGACGCCTATTGGAGGTGGTATTGAAAGCAGTCTTTTAAGCAAAGAAGATACAGTACTTAAAGAATTTAAAGGTGAATTAGATGGAAGTAACAAAATAATATACGGATTAAATATAAATCAAGAAGACAATGCATTAGTTGGATTAGTAGGAAATCTAGGAGCTAATGGTAAAATAAAAGATGTAATAGTTGGAAGCGGTAAAGTAAATGGAGCAGTAATAATTGGAGGTATTGCTGGAGGCTCAGAAGGCACTATTGAAGGATGCAGAAATTATGCATCAATTACTTCAATAGATAATGTTAATAAAAGCCAAACAGGAGAACAGGCTGGAGGTATTGTTGGACAAGCAGGAGGAACAATAAAAAATTGTATTAATAAAGGAAATGTTTTAACTAAAGATGAATGTGGAAAAACTAGTAGGGGTAAAATAGCAGGAGGTATTGTTGCATGTACAACTGATTCTAGTTTGGAAATAACTGATTGTAAAAATTATGGAAAAGTTGTAAGTCAATATCAACAAGCTGGTGGTATAATAGCTTCATTTCAAGGTGGTACAAGTTTAAGCGTAGTTAGATGTGAAAATTATGGAGATGTGAGTACAGAACCAGTAAATGATACTTTAAATTCAAATATGGCAGGGGGAGTTATTGGATGGATCATGAATGGTAATGCTGTAATTAAGGAATGTGTTAATTCGGGAAATATAACTGCAAAGCTAAATAGTGCAGGTGGTATTGTTGGAGGCATGGATGTCGGAAATATCGAAAATTGTATAAATGAAGGAGAAGTAATAGCTGGGTGTCAACAAGCAGGTGGAATTACAGGAGCTATAGCTGATGGATTAGTAACTGGGTGTATTAATAAAGGAAATGTGAAGTCATGTTCGATTGGAGGAAAAGGAGTTACAGGAGGAATAGTAGGTTGGCAGGGAGACAATAACAAAAAAGGTGGAAAAGTAGAAAAATGTTATAATACTGGTAAAATATCTAGTGGCAATTATAATGATGCTACACAAGAGGCAACTGGAGGAATAATTGGACTTTTAAGTGATGAAGGTATAGTAGAGTATTGTTATAGTAGTTGTGAGTTTGAAAATGAAGAAGCAGTTGGAGAAATAGTTGGACAATGGAATACAAGTAGTACAGCAAGTGTAAATAATTGTTATTATACAAATGATACAATAAAAGGTATAGGTTCAAAAGGAACTGATAATACTAAAATTACTGCACAAGATGATGAGAGTGGAATAACTGAAAAAGTTGATACAATAAGTAGTTTTGATAATTTTAAAAAATGGTTAACAAATAAATTTCCAAGCTTGACTTTTTAGAAATAAATTCTGCTATACAGATAAACAAAAATATATAATAGAAAAAAACTAAGCAATTTAATTTCAATTTTGCTTAGTTTTTTATTGCATATTTTTATCTTATAATATTAAACCATTTATAGTAAATATTTGATATCATATTCCAAATAGATATTTTTTCAACAGAGGTTTGAGCTACAATATCAGATGAGGTAAGAGTAGTGTTGTCAACAGAATATTCTATACTTCCTAGAATGTCTCCTTCATTAATAGGTGCTGAAATATTATCATTTAAAGTTAGTTTTTGGTCTATGTTGTTACTATAACCTTTAGCAGTTATAATACCTACATCATGGTTTACTATGATATCTAAACTAGATTTATTTCCTTTATTAATAGGAATATTTGTTATTATATCTCCTTTTTTTGCTAGAGATTTGTATTCAAAATTGTTAAATCCATAATTCAAAAGATTAGTAGCATTACTAAATCTCAATTTAGATGTAGGAGCTTTCATAACTACAGCAATTAAGGATAAGTTATCACGAGTTGCAGAAGCAGATAAGTTAAATAATGCTTGAGATGTTGAACCTGTTTTTAACCCTGTACAACCATTATAATTGTGTACTAGTTTATTTGTATTTATAAGTTCTGATTTCCCTTCTCTTAAGTTATCACTCCAAATTGTTGTATATTTAGTTATTTCTGGATATTTGTTTAAAAGTTCTTTTGACATAAGAGATATATCATAACTTGATGTTTCGTGACCATCTTCATCAATTCCATGACAATTTTTAAATGTAGTATCATTCATACCTAATTCTTTTGCTTTTTGATTCATCATGTTAACAAAGTTTTCTTCTGTTCCACCTAAATATTCTGCCATTGCAACTACACAATCATTTGCTGATACAACACATATTGCTTTTAGCATGTCATTTACAGATAGACTTTCAGTTGTATCAAGCCATATTTGAGATCCACCCATAGAAGCAGCATTTTCGCTACATGGAATTTTGGTATCATAATTGATAGTTCCATTATTTATAGCATCCATTATAAGTAATATGCTCATGATTTTTGTTACACTTGCAGGACGAAGTTTTTCATGAGAATTATATGAGTATAGAATTTGACCGAGTAGTTTGCTCTATTAATATAGCTGATTCACATTCTAAATTGAGTGGATTAGATGTATCATCTGTATATTCAGATGAAATGTTAGATGAAGTGGGAATTGATAAGTAATTTGTAGAACTCCAAGTATAATCTGAATAGTTTGCTAAACTATATATGGGAAGAAATATAATTGTTAAAATTGTAAAAGATATAAGAATAAGTTTTTTTTTATTAAGATTCATAGTTGTACCTCCAATAAATACTAATAAAATTATATGCAATAAAATAACCTATATTCCAAAAATATAGGTTAAACAGAAATTTTAAACAATTTAATTATGACTTCATTTTTGGTGTTTTCAGCCTTTATTTTTATATCAAAATCATTATTGTTAACAAATTTAAAGTCATATGAACCATAAGCAACTGCAGCATCTTTACCAGATTCGATATAAGGAACAGAGTTACTATGACTGTGTCTTTCTGTTACATTTAGGTTTGATGTGTTTAAAATTGCATTATATAAAGTAGTGCTTATTTGACAATTTCCACCGCCTAAAGCTTGAACAACTTTACCATCTTGAAAAACATCTGCTTTTTGATATCCTTTGCTGGATGTTGCTTTTCCTACTGTATCACAAAAAGAAAAGGTTTCTCCCTTTTTTATGACTGTATCATTTAAACTAGAACAAGTAATAGAAATATTATTCTGTCTTTCAGAATCTTTAGTGTATATTTTTGTTGTAAAAGAAGAAATTTCTTCTTCTTTAGGTTGAAGGGGATTATCTTGCTCATTATTAGTATTTAATTTGGTTGTGCTTGTGGAATTGTTAATTGTGTTAATTGTATTATTAGAATTGTTGTTTAAAGTATTATTTGTAGATTCATTGTTAGTATTAGTGTTGTTAGTTGAACTTAATTTACTGCTAGAGTAATTGTTATTGCTTGAATTACGATTATTGTTGGTAAAGTATTTGTAAACAAAAAACGATAAAATTCCTATTAAAATTAGAATAAAAAGTATTATAAAAAATTTCTTGACATTCATAAAATAAACTCCTTTTTATATAAAATTACCAAAAAATAAAAAAATATTCAAAAAAACTTGAATATTTACAAGAATATGTGATATAATAAATTTCGGTTTTAAATATAAGGAGGAGAATATATGAAAACTTTGAGAAAAACAAAAATAGTAGGAACAATTGGACCAGCAAGTGAAAACAGATTACCAGAATTATTTAATGCAGGATTAAATGTATGTAGAGTAAATTATTCACATGGAAGCTGGGAAGAACAAAAAGAAAAATCTGAAACAATTATTAAATTAAGAGAAGAAATGGATTTACCAATACCAATGTTATTGGACATGAAAGGACCTGAAATAAGAACAGGAATGTTATATACAGGTAAAAATCAAAAAATCCAATTAAAAGATGGACAAAAATTTACATTAGTAAATGATGATATTGAAGGAAACGAAGAAAAAGTTTCAGTAACTTACAAAGAATTATACAAAGATGTTAAACCAGGAACTAAAATTTTAATAGATGATGGTGCTATTGAATTAAAAGTTGATGCTATAGTAGGAAAAGATATTGAATGTACTGTAGTTCACGGAAACGGTCTTGGAAGTAGAAAAACAATGAACTTACCAGGAACAACAATAAGATTACCAGGTTTAGCTGAAAAAGATATAGCAGATTTGAAAACAGCTTGTGAACATGATTACGATTTTGTTGCAATTTCTTTTGCTAGAAATGCAGATGATATAAATCAAGTTAGAAAAGTATTAGATGAAAATGGTGGAAAAGATATAAAAATAATAACTAAAGTTGAAAATGTTGAAGGTATATCAAATATGGAAACAATAGTAGACTTAGCTGATGGACAAATGATAGCTCGTGGAGATATGGCTACAGAAACAGACTTTACAGAACCACCTATCATGCAAAAGAAATTTATAAAATTATCTAACAAAGCTTGTAAGCCAGCTATAACAGCTACACAAATGTTAGAGTCAATGACACATCAACCATTACCAACAAGAGCAGAAGCAAGTGACGTAGCAAATGCTATATTTGATAGAACAAGTGCTATAATGCTTTCTGGAGAATGTGCTCAAGGTGATTATCCAGTTGAATGTGTTGAAACAATGGTTAAAATTGCAAATAGAGTTGAACCAGAAATTAATTACTGGAAGAGATTTGATGAAAATGAAGATATTGATTTATCTGATTTTAAAATGCAAGTTGCTTATTCAGTATGTGTTTCTGCAGAAATAATGAATGCAGATGCTATAGTTTGTTATACAAATTTAGGAAATTCTGCAAGAAGATTAGCAGGACTTGGAGCAGGATGCCCAATACTTGCAGTTACAGATAACAAGAGAACATATAGACAATTAGCTTTAGTTTGGAATGTACATCCAGTATATGTTGAATCAAAAGAAACTATTGAAAAAACTGTAGAAGCTGGAATTGAGAAACTAGAAAAACAAGGAATCCTTGAAAAAGGAGATACAGTTGTTGTTACTGGTGGATCAAGAATATTACCAGATAGAGAAAGCAAAACTATTTCAGGAATAGTAAAAATTTAATTATGATTTATACAAGAACCGTTTTATTAAAAACGGTTCTTAATGCTACAAAAAGAAAGGAAGAAAATTATGAGAATAAGAGTTGCAGGGATTATACCTTTAAATGATGGATATGCTTTAATGCATAGAAAAGATGTAAAAAATAAACCAATGTCTGAATACTATGTTTTTCCTGGTGGAGGACTTGAAGAAGGAGAAACTTTAGAAGAAGGAACAGCAAGAGAAATAAAAGAAGAATTTGGTATTGATGTTGAAGTATTACAAAAGTTATATGAAGAAGAATCATTAGAATTTGCACAAAAATCATATTATTTTTTGTGTAAATATAAATCAGGTGAGTTTGGAACAGGAGATGGACCAGAATTTAATGGGGATCCTAAATACATAGATAGTGGAAAGTTCTTACCAGAAATAGTAAAGAAAGAAGAACTAGAAAATATACCACTTATGCCGCCAAATATAGCTGAAAAATTTATAGATGATGTAAATAAAGGAATTTTATAATAATAAAATACAAGAACCAAAATAAGACTGTCTTATTGCTTAAAATAGCAATAGAAGTCTTATTTTTGTTATGAAAAGAAAAAATAGTAATGATATAAGAGTATGAATAATACTCACTGTAAAAGAAATAGTAAAAATGGTAAAGTAAGGATAAAAGGAGGATAAAATAAAATGGGAAGCCAATTAAGAAACAAAAGAGGTATTACATTGATAGCGTTAGTAATTACGATAATAGTACTACTAATTTTAGCGGGAGTATCAATAAGTATGATATCAAGCCAAGATGGAATACTGGGCAAAGCAACAAGTGCAAAAGATGCACAAAATAAAGCAACTGAAGAAGAAAAAGAAAAACTTGCAATTCAAGCAGCTTTAATAGATGGAGAAGGAACAATAGATGTAAGTAAATTAACAGAAGATAGTGATATTGTGAAAGCATATACAGATAAGGGATATACTTATAAAGGAGAAGGAACATTTGTATCTAAAGATGGAAAAGAAGCAATATCAATAACAGAATCTGGAGAGATAGAAAAAGCAGTAATACCAGCTGGTTTTAAGTATAAAGAAGGAACAGTAAATACGGGATTAGTAATTGAAAATACAAAAGCAGGAGAGTTTGTATGGGTGCCAGTACCAAATGCAATATATGATGGGAAAACAGCAATAACAGTTGGAACATATGCACCAATGGCAAGAAAAATAGGAGAAACAGAAAATTATCAAGGAGTATTATATGATTTAAATCAAATAAAAGAAAAGCAAAAGGCATATGATTTATCAAAATGCGGACTAGGAAAAACAAATTACAGAGAACCAAGTTTAGTAACTGGAAGCGATAATGATACATATGCATTATTAGATACGATAGCGGGAACAAACTATGATGCCAAATATTATAATTTAGCAGGAAATTATAGTGATGCAAAAGAATTTGGAAAAGATATGCAAGATGAGTATAATAATATGGTAAAGAGTGTGGCTAAATATGGTGGATTTTATGTAGGAAGATATGAAACAGGGATAAAAGAAGGAAAAGCAGTGTCAAAAAATGCATCAATAACAGATAATAATACAGCAACAGCAGATGCATCACAGACAGATACAAAAATGTGGTATGGACTATATAATAAACAAAGGACAATGGCAAAAGATAATGGATTAGATGGTGTAGAAAGTAGTATGATATGGGGAAATCAATATAGTGTAATGATGATATGGATGCAAAAGACGGGGACAAAAATTGGAATAGGATATGATACGTCGAGAAGAACAGCTGGTGAAACAGTAACAGGAAAATCGCAAAATGATATAATAAATAATGTATATGATTTGTATGGATGTCATCATGAATGGATAATGGAGACTGTTGACATAAATTGCAGAGTTTTTCGAGGTGGAGATTATAATGATAGCTATGCTCCTGGGTACCGTAACAGTAATGTACCTAGTTCTGCTAATAGCGATTATGGTTCTCGTCTCTCACTTTATATAAAATAATAAAAAAACGACTAGTTGAAAATTCTCAAGTGGAATTGAGTGAATTTGACTAGTTTTTTCTTTATTTTGATTTTTTATATATTAATTGTTTTTTCTAATTGCCTAAAACTCCATTTTGTGTTATTATATTGGTAGTTTATATTGGAAAAAATAACAAAAGAAAGAGTGTGAGTATATGGATAAATTAAATGGATTAATGGAAAATGAGAGAATTTTAATATCTATAGCTATTATAGTTGTGGGAATTTTATTGTATCTTTTTGTTAAAAAGATTATGAAGAAAATTATAGAGATAAATAAAAATAATGATAAGATTAATAAGAAAAATAGAACGTATATTAGATTGTTTAATAGTATTTTTAAATATCTTATAATTATTCTTGTATTTTTATTAGTACTTCAAGTAAATGGTGTAAATGTAACATCAATTGTAGCTGGACTGGGACTTGTGTCTGTAATTGTAGGACTTGCACTTCAAGATGCTTTAAAAGATATTATAATGGGAATAAATATTATTGTAGATAGCTATTTTTCTGTTGGTGATGTTATAAAAATTGGAGATATAGAGGGAAAAGTATTACAAGTTGGGATTAAAACAACAAAGATGCAAGATGTAAATAATGGAAATTTACTTGCTATTGCAAATAGAAATATAAGTCAAGCATTGACGTTATCAACACAGTTGGATATAGATGTTCCACTTCCATATGAAGAACCTATTGATAAAATAGAAGAAGCTATTGAAACAATAGTAAATATTATATCTAAACTAGATAGTGTAAGAAAAGTGGAATATAAAGGTGTAAATGAGTTTGGAGATTCAGCTATATATTATAAGATTAGAATATCATGTAAACCTGAACTTAAACCTCAAACTAAAAGAGATGCAAATAGAATAATAAAATTGGAGTTAGATAAGAGAAAAATAGAAATACCATATACTCAAATTGATATACATACAAAATAAATATACCAAAGATAACAAAATAAGCAATTGAGATTAGGAGTTATTATGAAAAAAAGTTATCATGAACCAATAAAATCAGAAGAAGAAACAACAATAAATGTATTATATAAAGAACAGGTTATATCAGTATATACTAATAAAGTGGATTTGCAGAGAAAGTTGTTAAAGGTATTAGGAAAGCCATCAGAAGAGTATAAGAGAAAACAAACTATATATGCTAGTAGATGGAATATTCCGATGAGTGAAAAAAATAAAATTTCACAGATGATATTAAAAGCTAATATATATGAATTATAAATTTATGTAAAATATGTGTAAATGATTATAGGATGGATTTTGTAGATGGAAGAAATAGTATTTGTAACACACAATAAAGGAAAAGCTAAATCGGCAGAAAAGTATTTTGAAAATTTGAAAATAAGTACATATAATTTTGAACTAGATGAACCTAGAAGTGAAGATGTTAAAGAAATTGCAAAATATAAAGTTATGCAGGCATATGAAGTTGTTAAAAAGCCATGTATGGCTTTAGATACAGGATTTTTTATTAATGAACTAAATGGTTTTCCAAAAGCTTTTGTTAATTTTACATTAGATTCAATTGGAATTGACGGGATATTAAAATTAATGGAAGGAAAAGAAAATAGAGAGTGTCATTTTGAAGAGTGTTTAGCATATTATGATGGAAAAGAAATTTTATACTTTTATGGAAATCATCCTGGAAATATATCTATAAAGAAACAAGGAGAAGATAGAAAAGAAAAATGGTCTGACTTATGGTATATATTTAAACCAAAAGGTTTTGAAAAGACTTTAGCTGAAATGAATGAAAAAGAAAGAGAAGACAGACGAAAAATAGATGGTTCATATGGAGCTATGCAAAAGTTTGCTGAATGGTATAGAAAAAATTAATAAAAGTTATAAACAGAAATATCAAACGAATGGAGTAATTTATGAAAAATAGAAAAGTAGCGTTTTATACACTTCGGTTGTAAGGTGAATCAATATGAAACGAGCGCAATGGAACAGAAATTTATTAAAAATGGATATGAGATATGTAAGTTAGATGAAAATCCGGATATCGCTATTGTAAATACATGTACAGTAACAAACATATCTGATAGAAAATCAAGACAAGTTCTTAGAAAGATTAAGGATAAAAATCCAAAAACAATAGTTGTAGCAGTTCGGATGTTATGTGCAAGTTGCTAAAGATGTGCTAGAGGATATGAAAGAAATCAATTTAGTTCTTGGTAATAATGAAAAAAAGGAAATTGTGAAATTTGTCGAAGAATATATAGAAAGTAAACAAAAAATTAATATGGTAAGTAATATTAATGAAGAACAAGAATTTATGGATTTGGGGATTGTTACATACTCAGAAAAAACGAGAGCTAATATAAAAGTACAAGATGGATGCAATAATTTTTGTTCTTATTGTTTAATACCATATGCAAGAGGAAGAATTAGAAGTAGAAAACCAGAAAGCATAATAAAAGAGGTAACTCAAATTGCAGAAAAAGGGATAAAAGAGATAGTAATTACAGGAATTCATATTGCATCTTATGGAAAAGATTTTGAGAATGAATATAAATTAATTGATTTATTAGAAGAATTAAATAAGATAGATGGAATTGAAAGAATAAGATTAGGTTCATTGGAACCGACAATAGTAACAGAAGAATGGGCAATAAGACTTTCGAAATTAAATAAAATTTGTAATCATTTTCATTTATCACTTCAAAGTGGATGTGATGAAACATTAAAAAGAATGAATAGACATTATACTACAAAAGAATTCCAAAAAGTAACAGAAATACTTAGAAAATATTTTAAAGATGTTAATTTGACAACAGATATAATTGTTGGGTTTCCGGGAGAAACAGAAGAAGAATTTAATAAAACATATGAATTTTTAAGCGAAATTAAATTCTATAAAATGCATGTTTTTAGATATTCAAAAAGGAATGGAACTGTTGCTGCAAAAATGCCAAATCAAGTAGATGGGGCAATAAAAGATGAAAGAAGTAATAAGTTAATAAAATTATCAAACGAAAATGAAAGAGAATTCCAAAAGCAATATATTGGAAAAGAAGTCGAAGTCTTATTTGAAGAAGAACAAGAAGGTTTTTATATTGGTCATACTAAAAATTATATGATGATAAAAATTAAATCAAAGGAAAATTTAGAAAATAGAATCCAGAAAGTTTTAATTAAAGACTTGAGCTTTTTTAAATAATATGTTAGAATAGTCAAAGTTTAAAAGAAAGAAGGAGAAAAAATATGGACAAAGATACGAAAATGGAATTATTGAAAATATTGGGGATGATAGTGATATTAATTCTACTAATTGTTGGAATTGTCTTTGCAAATAAATATACAAAAAGTGATGACAATAATACTTCTTCAAATGCTATAGTAGAAGAAAACAACAGTAGTGAATCAACAAATGAATAAATACTTTAAATATAAAATAGGCTATTACAAGTAGCTTATTTTTTATTTGGCATTGCAATAACTTTAAAAATATTGTATAATAAAAATGTTAAATATATATGGGGGTGTAATGGTTTCGACATTATACCAGAAGCATAGATAGCGAGTAGTGGATGGTTGCTTCGGCCACTATAAAAAAGCAAAATAAATATAAACGCTGATAATAGAGAATTAGCATTAGCTGCTTAGTTGCAGCTTCGCCTTGTTAATTGACCTACACATTTAATAAAGGTGTCATTTTTGTAGGAAACAAAACTATTTGAGTCTCGAAAATAGTGGGTAAATAGAGAATATATTTAATTCAAGCGTGTCTATTTGCAAGAGTTAGATGAATAAAAATAATAGACTGCACTCGGAGAAGTTTATGTGGAAAGCGTAGTGGACAGGAGTTCGACTCTCCTCACCTCCACCAATAACGAATTGGTTCGAACTAATAGAACAGATTGATACAAATATCATTCAGAAATGGATGGTATTTTTTTATTGCAAAAATGTCATCCAAGAAAGGATAGTGACTGTAATGATATGGATATAAAAGATAAATTAAGACTAGCAATATGTATAGGTCAAAGCAAATGGTCAGGTCTTATATACAATGCTAAAGAAAATTATGAAAAATTTGATACTATGCTAAAAGATATTGATGAAGAATATAAAACTGCACTTATAAATTTTGCAAAATATATGTACTTTATAAAAAATATGATATAATTGTGTTGTAAAGTAACATTTTGAAAGGAGATGGCTTAATGGAAGAAAATATTGAAACCAAAAAGGATAATAAGCTGGAAAATTTAATTGGAATTTTATTAATAATGCCAATATATGTGTTAATTTTTGTTATATTGAATTTGCAAGGAGACAATAGAATATTATTTCCATTATTAATGTATTTACCTATAATTATTGGAATGGTGTTATCTTATAAAAATTATAACAATAAAGTAAATAAAACAATTGGGGGTTGTATTTTAGTATTTTTAGTTATAGCGCTTTACTTTTTTTATCAAACCTATTTTGTTGAGCATTCTGGTTGGGATGGTTTAGGATATTCTTTCTTTTGGTTTATAAATACTGCTATTCTTAAAGTTTTTTCATGTATTCTTTATGGGAAAATTGTTGGTTGGAAAAAGGCACTAAAATTCTTTATTATTTATGTATTATTAGTAGTATCTTCATTTGCATTGGGATTTTGGGCTTAAAATTTGATGAAATATAGTGTATAATTTTAGAAGAATAAAATAGAAAAGTAATTTGAAGATATTTTCTAGAATAGTGTTTGAAAGATATATGAAGAGATGAATATATGGATGCTGATATCGACTTATATTCAACAGGAAGTGTCGTAAATGAAAAATTATATTTAGGTCACAGTCTATACATTATTTTATAAATAAAAACGGAGAAGTATATACATATCAAGCTAGTTCTTACAAAAACAAAATATGATTCTATTAGTTTAAATTCTTAATATTGGTATATAAAAATAGATGATAATTCAACTAGACTTAATGTTAACGTAGAAATAAGAAAAAAGAGTAAGGTATTAGATTAATATCTTACTCTTTCTTGATTGATTAGAACAAATTATTTGTCTGGTTTCTGTGTTAAGAAATAGAGAGAATCTGGATCGTTACTTGCATATTTGAATGCAATATTACTTGCGAAAATTGAACTTACAGAAAACCATTCTGAAGTTGCAGATTTTAAAACGATTTCGGTTTTAGATGTTCTGTTTTTAGCACGCCAAGTTAATTTGTAAGCTGTCATTTCTGTTGTGGAAGTGCAAAAGCAGATGTCCGCTGAAGCTGCAAGTTCTTCAACAAGATTCTGATCAAAATTAATCCATGAATTTTTTATTTTTTCTCCCATTTCTGCAAGAGTATCCAATGGACATTTGTTCTTGGGTACGAATATTATTTCTTTTTCCATAAAGTAATCCTCCTTGAGTTAATTAATAAAATAATAGTACCAACTGATATGATAATATACATATCAATATAATTATACACTATTTTACATAATATATCAAATTTTACTAATTTATGATTGATTGATGGAGAGTTTTAAAAAAAGAAAAACTTATGAGGAAATATATTGAAACAAAAACTTAGATATAGTATAATATAACCGATTTTAGAAAAAATATCTAAATAGTAAATACATAAAAGGAATTAGGAGAGAAAATAATGAGATTTGTAAATGATAAAAAATCAGAGGAAGAATATACAAAGTTTTTAGAAGGACATGAGAGATGTAATTTTCAACAGTCAATTGAATGGTCAAGAGTTAAGACTAGTTGGAAAACAGAAGTTGTTTTAGCAGAAGATGCAAGTGGAAAGATAATAGGTTCACTTGCTATTTGGATAAGGAAAATTCCTATATTTGGTAATATAATGTATTCTGCAAGAGGACCAGTATGTGATATTCATAATATGGAGGTTTTAAAACAATTAACAGATGGAGCGAAAGAACTTGCAAAGAAATATAAAGCAATAGTTTTAAGAATAGAACCAGATATTAAAAGTGATGATGAAGAATTTAGAAATATAATGATTGGATTGGGATATTCAATAAAAGATGATGCTAAGAATTTTAGAGAAGAAATCCAACCTAGATATGTGTTTAGATTAGATACAAAAAATAAGACAGAGGATGAAATATTTAGTGGTTTTCATCAAAAAACAAGATATAATATAAGATTAGCAACAAAAAAGGGAGTAGAAGTTAAAGAAGGAACTAGAGAAGATTTAAAGGATTTTCATAAAATAATGGTAACAACAGGAATAAGAGATGGATTTATAACAAGACCACTTTCATATTTTGAAAAAATGTATGACTGTCTAGGAAAAGAACATATGAAGTTACTAATGGCTTATTATGAAGGAAAACCAATTTCTGGTGTTATTCCAATTATGTATGGAAATAAAACTTGGTATTTATATGGAGCAAGTAGTAATGAACATAGAAATCTTATGCCAAATTATTTATTACAATGGGAAATGATAAAAATTGCAATTAAAAATAAGAGTGATATATATGATTTAAGGGGAGTACCAGGAATTGCTGATAATTCAAATGGACTATATAGATTTAAAAAAGGATTTGGAGCTGAATATACAGAATTTATAGGAGAAGTATATATTGCATTTAAACCTTTGACATATAAGATGTATAGATTTTCAGAAAAGGCGTTTAGAACTTTAAGAGCATTAAAATTAAAATTTAAAAAGAAATAGAAATTCTGAAGGAGATTAATAATGAAATCTTTAGTAATAAATAAGGAAGATTTAAAACACAATATAAAAAGAATAAAAGAAATAGCTGAGGAAACAGGAAAAGATGATAATAACAAAACAATAAAGGTTATTGCAGTTGTAAAAGGAAATGGATATGGATTAGGTTTAGTTCAATATACAAAATTTTTAATAGATAATGGTATAGATTTTTTCGCAGTTTCAACAGTTGAAGAAGCAATAGCTTTAAGAAAAGCTGGAATAAAAGAAAAAATAATAATGTTATCTTCAACAGCAGTTATAGAAGATGTAAGAATATTAATAGAAAATAATATTATTCTTTCAATAGGATCTAGAGAAGCAGGAGATATTGCAAATGATATTGGGAAAGAATTAAATAAAAAAGTAGAAGTACATTTAAAAATAGATACAGGATTTGGAAGATATGGATTTATATATACTGAAAAAGAAAGTATGTTAGATGCAATAAAGAAATGGGACAACCTAAAAGTAGAAGGAACATTTTCACATTTTTCACTTGCTTTTTATAGTGATGATAAATATACAAGAGAACAGTTTGATAGATTTATAGAATGTGTTGGGTATTTAAAAGAAAATAAAATAGATACAGGAATGTTACATATCTGTAATTCATCAGCATTTTTAAAGTTTAAGAGTATGAGACTTAATGCTGTAAGGGTTGGGTCAGCTTTTTTAGGAAGAATAGCAATTCCAAATATATATGGTTTAAAGAAAATAGCTTATTTAAAGTCAAATGTTTCTGAAATAAAAGAATTACCAAAAGGATATAATATAGGATATTCAAATGCTTATATAACAAAGAAAAATACTAAAATTGCTATAGTACCTTGTGGATATGCAGATGGATTTAATGTAAGAGAACAAAGAGATATGTTTAGAAAAAGAGATAGACTTCGTTATATTGTAAGAGATATAAAGGATAGCTTGAAAGATAAAAATCTTTATGTTCAGATAAATGATTCTAAATGTAAAGTATTAGGAAGAATTGGAATGTATCATGTTTCAGTTGATGTTACTGGAAAAGAAATTAAAATAGATGATGAAGTTAAATTTAATGTAAGTCCTATGTTTGTTGATAGTAGCATAAGAAGGGAGTATAGATAATGGAACAAAAAGACATTAGAAAAATAGGATTTTTTAAGAAAATAAAGTATTCTATAAGAAATTTTGAAAAGTATCCAGCAATGTCAGAAGAAGGAGCAGGAAAAGCAATTGGATATTTTAGTAAATTATTAATAATATTTTCCATATTGCTAGCAATAGTTACAGTATATCCTTTAATAAATACAATAAATACATTTAAAGGATATATAAAAGATGGAAGTATAAATGTTTATTATAAGGAAAATGAATTTAATTTTAGTGCAAATAAGAAAATTGTAGAAGATACACCAATTGGCTTGATAATCATAGATACAGAGAATAAAAATGACGAAATTGATACTGATAGTTCTAACAATACAAAGATAATTTTAAATAGTGAAACTTTTAGAGTTGAAAGTTCAGCAATAAATAATGAATATTCATATATTGATGCACTTCAAAAATATAAAGTACCAGAATTTGATAATGAAACAATATTAAAATATGTATCAAGTCCAATAATTTATATAGAAATAATATTATTATTTGCTATAGAATTGTTTATACTTTATTTTATAACAACGATGATAGATGTACTAACATTATCAATATTTGGAGTGATAACATGTTTATTTGCAAGATTTAGAATGAAATATAAATATATATTTTCAATGTCAATATATGCACTTACTATTTCAATAATTTTGGAGTTAATATATAATATTATAAATATATTAACAGGATTTGAAATGAAATATTTTGATATAATGTATACCGCGATTTCTTATATTTGTTTGGCTGCAGCAATATTTATGATAAAATCTGATATAATAAAACAGTATATTGAAATGATAAAAATAAAAGAAGAAAAGAGAAAAGAAGAAAACGACGAGAAAAAAGAGGAAGATAAAGAAGAAAAGAAGGAAGAAAAGAAAAAAGAGAAAGAAGACAAAAAAGAAGAAGGTAGTGAAGAAGAAACTCCTGATATAAATAGTGAGGGGTCAAATGCTTAAAAATTGAAAGGAAGAAGATTTTTATGAAAAAACAAAATAATAATGACAAAAAGAATAATAAAAATTTATTATATTGGAGTATATTAATATTTGTAACTTTAGTGTGTTTAGCTGTTATATTGTATCAAATGTACAATATTAAGGATCAAGATGATAAAATATTACCATATACAGATTTAATTAAACAAATAACAGTGAGAAATGTAGATAAAATAGAAATGACTACAGGAGCTGCAACGGCTAAAGTAACTCTAAAGGAAATAATATCACAAGAAGAATTAGAAGAAAGACTAAGCAAAGTTGAAAAGGAAGAACAATTTGAAGAAACAAAAAGTGAAGAAGTAAATGAAAATGATGACAATAAAGAAGTTAATAAAGAACTAATAAAAACAGCGATAATACCTAACAATCAAAGCTTTGTTGAGTTAATCCAACAAGAAACATTAAAAGGAAATGATATAGATTTTGAACAAAAAAGCAAAGGTGTTTTATCTCAAATTCCTTCATATATAATTTCTTTTTTACCAACAGCAATTATGCTTGCATTATTTATAATGATATTTAAAATGCAAGGACTTGGTGAAAAAGGCGAAGTTTACGATGAAACAGAAAGAAAAACAAAAGTAAAGTTTGATGATGTAGCTGGACTTGATGAGGAGAAAGAGGAATTAGTAGAGCTTGTACAATTCTTAAAAAGTCCAAAAAAATTTACTGATATGGGAGCTAAGATTCCAAAAGGAGTGCTTTTATATGGTAAACCAGGTACAGGTAAAACATTAATAGCTAAAGCAATTGCAGGAGAAGCAGGTGTACCATTTATATCAATGAGTGGATCAGAATTTATAGAAATGTTTGCTGGACTTGGAGCATCAAGAGTAAGAAAATTATTTGATAAGGCAAGAAGATTAGCACCATGTATAGTTTTTATTGATGAAATAGATGCAATAGGTTCTAGAAGGACTTCGAATAGTGGAGCTGAGTCAGAAAACAACCAAACATTAAACCAATTATTAGTTGAAATGGATGGATTTTCAACGGAAGAAACAATAATAGTATTAGCAGCAACAAATAGACCAGAGATGCTTGATAAGGCACTTTTAAGACCTGGTAGATTTGATAGACAAATAACAATACCATCTCCAGATTTAAGAGGAAGAGAAGAAATATTAAAAATTCATGGAAAAGATAAAAATTTAGCTGATGATATATCTTTTAGAGATATCGCAGAAGATACAGCAGGGTTTACAGGAGCAGAGCTTGCAAATATATTGAATGAGGGTGCAATAATTGCAACAAAGAATAATCATAAAGTTATTGAAAAAGATGATATAGAAGAAGCAGTTAAGAAGGTTACTGTTGGACTTGAAAAACATAATAGAGTTATATCAGATAAGGATAAAAGGTTAACTGCATATCATGAAGCAGGACATGCAATTGTAAGTTGGTTTTTGCCAACACAAAAAGATGTAAAAGAGATATCAATAATACCAAGAGGTATGGCTGGTGGATATACAATGTATAAATCAGATGAAGATAAATCTTATGTATCAAAAACAGAAATGGAAGAAAGATTGATTGCTTTACTTGGTGGAAGAGCTGCTGAAAAATTAGCATTAGATGATATATCAACAGGTGCAAGTAATGATATTGAAGTTGCAACGCAAATAGCAAAAGATATGGTTACTAAATATGGTATGAATGATACTATAGGACCAATGTCATTAAAGGATGAAAATGGAGAATATCCATTAGAAATGTTTGGAAAAGATATAGGAGATAAAATAGGAAAAGAAGTAAAAGGTCTAATAGATACAGCATATAGAGATGCACAAACTATATTAAAGAAAAATATGAATAAATTAGAAGAGGTTGCGGAAACGTTATTAAGACAAGAAAAAATAAATGCAGAACAATTTAAAGAATTTTTTGAAAATTAAAAATATAATTGCCAATAATTAAATTAATTTTTAGTTATTGGTAATTTTGTTTTGTTATATTGGTTGAAAGAGTTATTAAAATCTTGATTATTGAATATTTTGACAGTTTATGGTATAATAAAAACGAAGCCGTATTTATTTATGTTGATGCTATGTTGCATTAGCTAAAACGGCGAGGTTAAGAAAGACATCCGCAGAAAGAAAATTAAAACAAAGAAAGGAGTGTTTTTTATGAAGAAAAACACAGTAACTAAGCGGAGAATGTTGTCAGTAATACTGGCAGTTGCAATGGCATTTGGTCTTTCGATTAATGCCTTTGCAGATTGGGTACCTTACAATCCGGGAACGAACGGAACTTATGCGAACACAACGGGAGCATATCTTCAGGAAACCTGGATAGGAGGAAAACAGTGCATTAATTATTATAATGCACAAGGACAATGGCAACGGAACATTGCCGGAGAAGGACATACACTGTGGCTTAATAGCCAGCCAATAATGTACAATTTGTATAATACAGGATACTGGTGTTTTGATCAGTTCGGAAATGCATGGATAATAGATACAGCTAAACAGCTATATTTATTAAAGGCGGGAAGTACTGAGTTACTCAAAAATACTTCTGTATGGAGTTGTACAGGTTTCCAGCGTGATGCTGGAAAGATCGGATATTTATTATATTCCGATAATGGTACATTTGAGCTAAATGCTTTGCTTAATGGTACATCAGGTAATAATTATAATAACAACAATAACAATAATTATAATTATGGTTCGTCTGATTATTTAACGCAAAGCGGAAATGTTTACTATTACCATACTTCTTCACAAACATATTCGTATGAACTGAAGAATAAGTATGCTTATTGTAATGGCAGACAAGTAGCATCAAATGTTACAGAGATTGGTTTTGCCAAAGGTTCATTTGTGTATGTAAATACATCAAAGCAGGTATATCGTACATCTATTGGAAGTACCAGCAAAGGAAGTTTAGTAGGCTCTAATTTTAAGTACTTTATCTATGATAATGATTCATGGATAACAAGTATGTATAATGGAAGCCGAAATATTTCTATTACATCATCTTCTTCAAGATATGATTATGACAATGATTATGATGACGATGATGAGTATCCTTATGTAGAAAAGAAAAGTGGTTATTACTACTATTACAGAAGTTCAGGAAGATACTATAAGTATTCAATGAGTGGAAGTACTTTGTATTACAGAGGAACGACAAGTTCATCATCGACATCAAGAACAATAGCATCGTCTGTTGATGAAATCACATTTACTGATGGGTATATTGTGTACGCTACCACAAGTGGTTATGTATATGCAATGCCTATAGGTGAAACAGATACATCAGAACGTATTCAGATTGGTACTAAATTTGAGTATTTTGATGAAGAAGACGACTATTGGTCAAATGGTTATTATACCACAGCTGATAGATATGTTGACTTCGAAGACGAACTTGATTACGATGATGACGATGATGACTATTATGATGATGATTATCCATATGCAAAGAAAAGTGGTAGTTATTACTACTATTACAGAAGTTCAGGAAGATACTATAAGTATTTAATGAGTGGAAGTACTTTGTATTATAAAGGAACTAATAATTCATCATCGACATCAAGAACAATTGCATCGTCTGTTGATGAAATCACATTTACTGATGGGTATATTGTATACGCTACCACAAGTGGCTATGTATATGCAATGCCTATAGGTGAAACAGATACATCAGAACGTATTCAGATTGGTACTAGATTTGAATACTTTGACGAAGAAGACGACTATTGGTCAAATGGTTATTATACCACAGCTGATAGATACGTTGATTTCGAAGATGAACTTGATTAATTCTATTTCTTAACCTCATGAAGGGCGGGATTTTATCCCGCTCTTCAACATTTTGTTTGAAAAAGTAAAAAATACATGTAAAAAGTAAAACTTTAACTAAAAATAATTCATATTATATATAAATGTAATATGAAAGGAGGATTTGATGAATTTTGGAGGTTAAAGGAAAAAAAGTTGGTTTTGTACTTACAGGTTCATTTTGTACTTTTTCAAAAGTGATTCCAATAATAAAAGATTTAAAGAAAATGGAAGCAGATATATTACCAATAATGTCATATAACACATATTCATTTGATACAAAATTTGGAAAAGCAAAAGAATTTATAGATGAAATTGAAAAAATATGTGAAAATAAAATTATTCATACTATACAAGAAGCAGAACCTATAGGTCCTAAACATTTAACAGATATTATGATAGTTGCACCTGCAAGTGGAAATACAATGGCAAAACTTGCAAGTGATATTATAGATACACCAGCATTAATGGCTGTTAAATCACATTTAAGAAATAATTTACCAGTTGTTATAGCGCCATCTACTAATAATGGGTTAGCAGCAGCTGCAATAAATATAGGAACATTATTAAATAGGAAGAATTATTATTTTGTTCCATTTAAACAAGATAATCCAATAACAAAACCTCGTTCAGTTGTTTTTGATTCAGCATATATAATTCCGACGGTAGAAAAAGCATTAGACAATGAACAAATAGAACCAATATTACTTTAAGTATAATATCTCTCTAACAAACTTAGAGGGATATTTTATTATTTTTTTATTTAGTATTGAATTTTTGAAAATAATATTATAAAATGTTTTGCGGAATAGGAGGAATCTATATGTCATTTATAGAAGAAATTAAAGTAAGAGCAAGTAAAGACATAAAAACAATTATACTTCCTGAGGCAGAAGATAGAAGAGTATTAGAAGCTGCCGCAAAAGTAACAAAAGAAAAGTTTGCTAAAATTATATTAATAGGCAATGAAAATAAAATAAAAGAAAGTGCTAAAGAATATGGACTTGATTTGACTTCAGTTCAAATAGTAAATCCAGAAAAATCAGATAAAAAAGAACTTTATGCTGAAAGACTATATGAACTTAGAAAAAATAAAGGAATGACTTTAGAAGAAGCAAAAAAAGTTGTATTAGATCCTACACATTTTGGAATGATGATGCTTAAGTCAGAAGATGCAGATGGATTAGTATCTGGAGCAGCACATTCAACATCAGATACTTTGAGACCAGCACTTCAAATATTAAAAACAGCACCTGGAACAAAACTTGTATCAGCATTTTTCGTTATGTGTGTACCAAATTGTGAATATGGAGAAAAAGGTACTTTTATATTTGGAGATAGTGGACTTAATCAAAATCCTAATGCAGATGAATTATCTGAAATAGCTATATCTTCTGCAAAGAGTTTTGAACAGTTGGTGGGTAAAAAGTCAAAAGTTGCAATGCTTTCATATTCAACATATGGAAGTGCAAAATCAGAGCTTACAGAAAAAGTTATAGAGGCAACAAGATTAGTAAAGGAAAAAGCACCAAATTTAGATGTAGATGGAGAACTTCAATTTGATGCTGCGATTATTCCAGAAATAGCCAAGAGTAAAGCGCCTGGAAGTAAAGTTGCAGGGCAAGCAAATACAATGATATTTCCTAATTTAGATGCGGGAAATATAGGATATAAATTAGTTCAAAGATTGGCAAAAGCAGAAGCATATGGACCTTTGTGTCAAGGAATTGCAAAGCCTGTAAATGATTTGTCAAGAGGATGTAGTTCAGACGACATAGTTGGTGTTGTTGCAATAACATGTGTTCAAGCACAAGGATAATATATTAAAAATAAAAAGTGAAAGGAAAGAATAAAATGAAAATTTTAGTATTAAATTGTGGTAGTTCTTCATTGAAATATCAATTAATAAATATGGAGAATGATGAAGTTATGGCTTCAGGAAAATATGAAAGAATAGGAGAAAAAGAAGCTTTTATAACACATAAAGCATGTGGCAGAAAAGTAACAATAGAACATGAAGCATATAATCATACAGAAGCAATCGAATTTACATTAAAACAATTAACTAACCCAGAATATAAAGTAATAGATAGTTTAGATGAAGTAAATGCTATTGGACATAGATTAGTTCATGGTGGAGAAAAAATAAGTAAATCATGCATTATAGATGATAATGTGGTTTCTGTTATAAAAGAATGTATAGATTTAGCACCACTTCATAATCCAGCAGGAATAATGGGAATAGAAGCTTGTAAAAAAGTTATGCCAGGAAAACCAATGGTAGGGGTATTTGATACAGCATTTCATCAAACAATGCCAAAAGAGAAATATATTTATCCAATACCATATGAATATTATGAAAAATATGGAATAAGAAAATATGGATTCCACGGAACATCTCATATGTATGTTTCTGAAAGATTAGCAGAAATAAAAGGTAAAGATATAAAAGATTTAAAAATTGTTACTTGTCATTTAGGACAAGGATCTAGTATATGTGCAGTTGATGGGGGAAAATCAATAGATACTTCTATGGGATTAACACCACTAGGAGGTCTTCCAATGGTTACTAGATCAGGAGATTTAGATCCTTCAGTTGTAACATTTATAATGAAAAAAGAGAATCTTTCACCAGAAGAAATGGAAAGCATTTTAAATAAAAAATCTGGACTTCAAGCTTTATCAGGATTAGTACCAGACTTTAGAGAAATAGAAGCTGCTTCATATACAGATAATGAAAGAGCAAAAATTGCAGTAAGTGAGTTTACATATACAATTGCAAGTTACATTGCAAAATATGCAGTTGCAATGAAAGGCGTAGATGCAATAGTATTCACAGGTGGAGTTGGAGAAAATCAAATTAATATACGTAAATGGATATGTGAACAATTAGAGTTTATGGGTGTAAATTTAGATGTAGAATTAAATAACCAAAGAGGAGAAGAAAAGAAAATATCAAAAGAAGATTCTAAAGTAGAAATTTGGGTAGTTCCAACTAATGAAGAGTTAATGATTGCTAAAGAAACTGAAAGACTAATAAATGAATAAATAAATAAAATGGGAAGCACGATATCTAAAAAAATAGATATCGTGCTTATATAATATGTTTAGGCTTGAGATGGAATTGGAAGTAGATAGAATCTTTCTTCTGTGTTTTCTTCGTTAATTATGCAATTTCTTGCAGAAGAAATATCAAGATTGTCAGTCCACTCTTTCCATTCAAAACCAGAAACCTTTCTTTTTAAGAAGGCCTCAATATCTTTTGGAAATAAAAAAATTTCAAAAGGTTTCAACATATGTTTCCCTCCTTTACCATGGTGCTACTATTATTATACACCTAAAAGAAGATTTTTTCAAATTAGAGTGGCAAGAAAAGCTAAGAAACAAGTCATTGACATTAATTGTATGGTTGATATATAATTGATAAGTAATGATAAATAAAAAGAATTTGGAGGAATAATGTATGGAAAGCAAACATGCGATAATAATTATAAAAAATAAAAACGGAGAATATTTACAATATTATGATAGTAGATGGGATTGTTATCTATTTCCTAATTGTAAAATAGATGATAATTTGAATATTAAGAACGTAGAAGAAGCTATAAGTGGTTTAAATGTGAATGTTATAGATATATCAATGAAAATGGATAAAGTTCATACAAAATTTTCTCAAAGTGCAAAAGTTAATAAAGAATATCATCACTATTTTTATTTGGTAAAAGTTGATGATGAAAAAAATATAATGATTAATAAAGAATTTATGATAAATGGAATTAATTATAAGTGGTTTTCTTATAAAAAACTTTTAGATGATAAAAGAATTAGAGAAGTTAATTCGGATATAATTGAATTTGTAAAAGAAATCGAAAATATGTAAG
Source organism: uncultured Clostridia bacterium (assembly GCA_934178475.1). GTDB lineage: Bacteria > Bacillota > Clostridia > TANB77 > CAG-508 > CAG-269. The sequence continues at coordinate 3,685 of CAKPQH010000006.1, read as the reverse complement.
AAGGAGTATTGGTTAAAAATGAGTAAAAAAGTATTAATTTTTATTTTAATAATTTTATTTATTTTAATAGGGACTTTAATATATATAACTGTATATAATGATATGGTTGCAAAAAGAGTTGAAAATGAATTAAAAGATGCAGAGCTACCAAATAATACAGAGAGAGTTGATTCTATTTCTGTTGCAGGTAAATTAACTGGTAATGGAAATGGAATGCAATATTTTGGAGCAATATTAATAAAAACTGAATTGACAAAAGAAGAGTTAGAAGATTATTATAAACAATATAGGAAAAATGAATGGGATTTTTTAGTGTCAAAGGTAAAATCAAGCGAGATTGATAAGATTGAACATGGAAGTTATAAATTTGAAAAGTATAATGAGAATGATAAAGATAAATACTTTATGATTTATTCATGGGGGATATCAAAAGGAATATGGAGTGATTTTGATTTAAGAGGTCATTAATATTATAGTTTATTTTTCAAGGATGGGCTATACTAAAAAGATTGCATATGAAAGAGCAAATGATTTGGGAGCAGATATAGTTGAGTTAAAAGCAAAAGAAAGAATAGAAGGGACAATAGAATTTTGGTGGTGCGGTAGATTTGGAATGCATAAATGGAATATGAAGATTGATGACATAAAAATTGATTTATCAAAATATAAAAAAGTAATAATTGTTTCTCCAATATGGGTATTTAGTATTTCAATACCTATTAGAGAATTTTGCTTTAGATATGGAAAAGAAATACATAATGTTGAATATATATTTACGCATTTTATGAGTACTAATTTTGTAAATGTGGCTGATGAAGTAGATAAGATTTTAAATAAAAAAAGAGAAGAGTTTACATCAATTTGTATTAGATATGGTAAAGTGAAAAAATATATTAATATATAGAAAGGTATTGACTATTAAGGTTAGTGCCTTTTTATATTTTATACAATGTGGTAAAATGAAAAAAATTACAATATTTTGAAACTTTTTAAAATTTCATATGTTTGTATATATGAAAGTAGGGTAAGATATGAAAAAAGATTTAGATATAGAATTATATAATGAATATTTAAAAGGAAACAAGGAAGCTTTTGAATTGCTATATAACAAGTATAAGGGAAAAATAGAATACTTTGTTTATAATATAGTAAAAGATTATCAGAAAGCAGAAGATATAACGCAAGATACTTTTATGTATGTTTTGCAGAGTAAAATAAAAGAAGGTTATACTTTCAAATATTATATATATTTGGTTGCAAAAAGTAGAGCATATAACCATATAAATATGGAAAATAGAAGAACAGAAATAAACGAAAAATATTTATCAAATGAATCAGAACAGATTGAAAAAGACATTATAGATATTGTGACTAGAAATGAAAAACAAAATGAGATAATAAATGCTATAAATATGCTAGATGATAGATATAAAAATGCAATGTATTTAGTTAAAATTGAAGAATTAACATATGAAGAGACAGCACAAATACTTGGTGAATCAATTCAAAATGTAAAAAATCTTATCCATAGAGGCAAAAAAGAGTTACGAAAAATTTTAATAAAGAAGGGATTTGATGAAATGAATAAAGTTTCAAAAGTAATTATTGTAATATTATGTATAAGTATTTTATTTGCAGGAGGAGTATATGCAGTAAGTAGAATTGTAGGAAAATTTGTGGGAAAGGCAAAGATTACACCTACATATACAAGTAAAATATCATCAATTGATACAAATAAAGTATGGGTTGGAACGTTTAATTTAGTTTGGAATGATTTTATGGATGATGTTATTGGCGGAAAAATAGAATTTGAAGATGGAGCATCAGATTTAGCAGAAGAATTAAATAAACAATCTTTTACAGTAAATGACTTGAATTCTAATTCATATTTTAAAATACATGGTGGAGCAACATTAGATTTAAAGAGTGAAATTGAAAATGGAGTAAAACAAAAATTTAATGAAAATAGTAAAATATTAGATAAAGTAGATTGGGAAATTCCGGAATCATATGTTTTATATGCAATGTTGAAAAAAGAATTTAATTATTTAGAAAGGTTCCCTACACTAAAAGATAATACATTTGGAAATTCAACAGAAAAAGTAAAATATTTTGGGATTGAACCAGATACATCGCAAGACGCAGGTAAAAATATAGAAATATTATTTTATAATTCAAAAGAGGATTTTGCAATAAAATTGAAAACAAAAGAAAATGAAGAAGTTTATTTGTATAGAACAACTGGAGAAAATAAGTCTTTTGAAGAAAATTATCAAGAGATGCAAAAGAAACAAGAAAAATATGATGGAGAAAAGAAATGGAATCAAAATGATATTTTAAATATACCAATTATAAAAATTAGTGATGAAATAAATTATGATGAACTTTGTGGAAGAATGATTAAGGGAACAGATTGGTATATTAGACAGGCAATTCAAACAATAGATTTTGAATTGAATAATTATGGTGGAAGTGTAAAGAGTGAGGCTTTAATAGAAGCATTAAAAAATGCAATATCAAATAAAGGGAGAGAATTTATTTTTAATGAAGATTTTATATTATATTTAAAAGAACAAGATAAACAAAAACCTTATTTTGCTTTAAAAGTAGATGATACTGATGTATTAATCAGTGCAAAAACAGATTGAAATTTAAAATAGAATTATTAGATATATTAAATTTATAGTTTTAAAAACAAGTGATTAGTTGAAAGTCACTTGTTTTTATGTTAAAATATGAATGATTATAGGAGATATAGGTATGAATAAAATAGTTACTATTTGTGGAAGTATGAAATTTAAAGATAAAATGATTGAAATGGCTAAAGAGTTGGAAATCAAAAATAAATATATAGTTATTCAATGTGTTTATAGTGATGGAAAGTTTAATAAAGAAGAACAACAAATTTTATCAGACTTGCACTATAAAAAAATTGAAATAAGTGATGCTATTTATGTAATTAATGTTGATGGATATATTGGCAGTTCAACTGGTAAAGAAATAGAATATGCTAAAAAATTAGGTAAAGAAATAATGTATTTAGAATAGAACAAAGTTGACAGTAGGAAAAATTTTTCTGGAAAAAAGCTTGGGATTCAAACAATGATGTTAATGTTAGTGTAATGTTAATAAATAACGATATATGGCTTACTCAAAATTTGATTGTAGAATTGTTTGATGTAGGAAGGAGTACAATAACTGAACATATTAATAATATATTAAATAGTGGTGAACTTGATGAAAATAACACCGTCGGAATGTAGGTTATAAAGGTTTATATAATTGAGAAACTGCTGATGATATTTTTAAAAGAAAAAAATTACGTTATAGAGAAGATATTTTAGATAATATGAATGAAGACGAACTAGTAGCTAATTTATTTAGAATAAATCAAACTAAGCAAAAACTTATAAAAGATAATGTACAATGTGAAAAAGAAGCAAAAGATGTATATTATGAGGTCGGTAAAAAGTTAGAAAGGCAATAGTAGATATTGGTGGAATGATGCAAGAAGAAATGCCAACACCTAAAAAGAGTTTAAAAGAATTTGAAAGAGAAAAGAAAAAATTAGAAATAAAAGAGCAAATAAAACTAGAGGAAACAAAATAAAATAGTAATTTATCGAGGAGGTATTTGTAATGAAAAATAAAAAAAATGGTATAGGTTCATTGTCATTGTTACTAGT
>CAKPQH010000005.1 GCA_934178475.1 uncultured Clostridia bacterium | reverse complement strand
AAATGGTATCATATAAGTTAGGAAATATTGTTATTGATTTACCTATGATGACTATAATTACTTATATTTTTATGATGGTTATAGCATTAATTTGTGCAAAGAAAACATATAGTAAACATCAGGTAGAATAAGTAATAAAATTAAATTTTATTTAAGGAGAAAATTATGCACAGAATTGAGACATATACTAGACTAGCAATTATTTTTATAATAATTATTACTATATTATATTTACCGATTCTACTGATTTTAAATATGTTTTTTAATGATAAAAAATAATAATTTTCTTTTATTCAATGATAGCCTAGTTTTAGGCTATTATTTTTTTGCAATTATCAAGAAATATCATAAATTGTCATAAATTATCATAAAAATCTATTATGATTTCACATTTCGATAGCATTCGACTTGTGATATGTTTTATAATGTTAATCAAAATAAGGTAAACGAAATATACCCACCTTTAGTTAAAAAAAGACTTATGATAATCGTTTTTAAGCGTTTTTTATGATTTAGGCATATAGTTTGTTGTTTATAATTTAAGTAAAATTACTAATTTTTAAGAAGATAGGGGAATAAAAGAAAAAATTATAAAAGTTACAAATATTTTTTAATAATCAAAAATTTAATCATAATAAAAGAAGAATAATAATTTTTAAAATAAAATCATTGCGAAAGCTAATTTAAAAAAACATAAAATAATAAAATAGTAAATTATAATTGGATTCACTTTAACATATCAATAAGCAATATAAGATAGGTAGAAGTAGATATGGAAAAGTGTAAAAAAAGGAATACAGAACATTGCACAAAATCAAAGTTTTGCGCAATAAGGTGTAGGAGTAAAATATATAGGCATACCATTTAATGCCTTACAACCACTTTACTTACAACCAACCCTCTTATAGCTTGTTATCAAATATCGTTTGACTAATGTTATTACTTTATATATTTAATATTGTTAGTCTTGTCCCAGATTTTTTATCTTATTTCAATTCATAATTGAATCTTAACTGATTTTATAATTTATCCTTTATAATTTTATATTCAAATTATTTTTTATATTAAAATTTTACAAAAATCTCTAAAATCTTCAAATCACTATATTTGCCGTATTTTTGCAACAACAAACTATATGTCTTTAAAATAAAAACGCCTTAAAATCGATTCTCGTGCGTCGCTTTTTTGACCATTTTTTGCATATTTTAGAAATACCTGATTTATCAATATTTCACTAGCTTTATATAATATTTCTTATAAATTATATATTTAGGTTTTAAATTTTAAACATATAACTTGCTTGACTTTATATAAAATTGCCTTAAAAACGATTTTGAAGTGTCTAATTTATAAATAATATTATTAGTTTAATAATTAAAGTCAATCCTTAAAAATTTATAAAATAATTATTGATTATATCAATAAAATATTATCAAAAATCATTTTATACAAATGTTCGGTTTGAATTTTTTGTTTGTATAAAATTATTATAAATTTCACATTGCGCAAAATTAAAACTTAATTTAAAAAATTACAAATTTCAAAATTTTATTTTAATTTTAATTTTTAATTTTATTTTAAATTATATTTTATATTTTATGATTTTGTTCTATAAAAATTTTTTAGAAATATTTTTTGTATATTTAGTAGAATTAAAAGATTTTGTTTTGAAAAATTTACATTTATATTATTTATATTTATCTTTTTATTTTTAATCTATAATTTTCAAAACAGCCCCTCTCTCCTACTCTTCCTATTTTAGCTAAAATTATTCATTAAATTTTGCTTTTTTGCAAATAAAAAGAGATATTAAGTTTTATTATTCTTAACATCTCTAATATCCTTAACATTTATTCTTATGTGTCTGTACTTTCAAAAATTTTTACAATTGGAAGATTCTTTTTATTAATTGAATTTTTTTCTAAATGAATAGAATTTATATTTCCTTTAGCATTTTCTAAATTTTTTATTGAATTTATATTATTTCCTCTGCTATAAAATTTAGTGTTATTATTAAATTCTACATTTGTTTCAAATGTTTCATCTGTTAAAGTATTTCCAATTATATCTCCATATTTTATCGTTACTTGTGCAATATCATCGTTAATGATACTAATATTTTCTAGATCTATTGTATTTTCGTATTTTATTTGTTCATCAGATGTTAATGTCATATTATACAATAGCTCATTTTCTAATTCATCTCCAGTAATATTCCTAAAAATTAAAATTTGTTTACTTACTAGATCCAAATAATCTCCTATATTTATATCAGCTATATTAATATTTTTACAAGTTCTACCATTTAAATAATTAAACATACTTTTTTCTATATAAAATAATTTATTTTTATAATTCAAAAAATAAATATAATTATCATCTATTTTTGTTATCTTTCCAGAATCAAAGAAATTATTATTCATTATTTTTTGAGTTATATTTTCTGCTTGTGATTCTGTATTTAATGTTTTATTAGTAGAAAGAGAAGTATCAGAATGATTATTAGCTTTGTTTGATTTCTCTATATAGTTATTTACGCCTTCTATTCCTTCTTGATTATATAAATCTATAATTCCTATTGTTACAATATTAGATATTATTTTATTTTCATCAGCATCATTAATATCTGCTTTAATTTTTTCGAAGTACGAATTCTCATCTAAAAGTGTTATATCGTCAAGATAATAACAACCTGCAGTAATATACTCTTGTAAATCATCTATATTTATTTTGTTTATTAAATCACTATCATTGCTATATAGATTTTTCATTTTTTGATAAGCATCTTCTTGAGTAACTAATTCTATGTTTTTAAAATATTTCATATTTTTAATTTTATTATATAAATTATCTACATCTTCTTGTGGTAAGCCTTTATTTATATATATCTTAACAAGTGAATATTCTTCAAAATCATTTTTTAAAGTTTCATATATTGTTTTATCTTGTATATTGTTATTCTTATTTGATGTATTATTTTTTACTAATATAAATGTTACTAATGTTATTACTAAAATCGTTATTATTACTATAGTTATAATGATTTTCTTTTTCATTTTTTCCACACCTCTATAAATTTCTATTTTTCTTTATTTCGTTTATCTTGAATTATAGTCATCTCTTTCTCAGTTATTAATGTTACATTATTTTCTTTTGCCCAAGCAACACATCCTTTTAGCACTGTATTTAAGAAGACTCTTGGCACTTTAACCAATTTGCTACATGCTTCATCTGTAAATTTGATTTCAGGATCTATTCTTGATGCTGCATATTTTACTGTATCCAAACTAATTCCTTTGCTTGCTGGTATAGGTTCTGCTATTGGTTTTTTAAATCTAGTATACCAGAAATTTTTACTATCTCTATATCCATAATCAACTGGTACTGATGGAAAACTTCGAGCATCTACCCCATTTATTATGGTATCATAATATTTAGCTTTCATTAAAATATGATCTATCTTTAAAATAAAATGTGCTCCATGTTCACTTGTAATTCCATTAAATTGATGATATGGTGGTAAATATTCATCTTTTACAGTATCGTTTTCTGCTCCATCTAATTCTTTTACCCATGTACATTCAAATACTTGAAATGCTTCTTGTATAATTTTTGGAAATTGTTCATTAGTGTTTTCTCTTGCTTTTTTTCCATCTATTAAGTGAAATATAGTGTCTTTCATTTTTTCTTCTGTAGTTTCTCCTGGATATCCAAGTCTTACTGCTTCTTTAAAATATTTTCTGTTGTCTGGAATAAAATTAATCGTGCATTTTCCTGTTCTTAAAATGTTTTTTGCTGTATTTGAACTATTTCTGCAACATAGTATCATTGCATAATATTCTTTTCCTGCTATATAGTATGGAAAACATAGTGAATATGAGCCCACATTTGTTTCTCCGTTCTCACTTAATGTTCCTATTTCCGTTGTTGGCATTGGGAAAAAACTTGAAGTTTGATAAAAATTATCTACTATTCTCAAGTCTTTAAAACCATTTAATTCTTCAATTTTCTTTTCTCTCATTTTAATAACTTCCTTTCTTTAGTTATATTTTATATAAATATATCATAAAAATATAAATTGTACTATATTTTATTTAAAATTTTCTATTTTTAGAATTTTAAAAGATAGTAGAATTAATATCCACTATCTTTTTGTTTTGTATAATTACATATTATATCGACTGAATTTTCAATTCCAATTGAATCGCTATTAATACAAATGTCATAATTTGATGGGTCTTTCCAATTATTTTCTGTATAATATTTGTAATGATTTTCTCTTAATTTGTTTATTTTAGTAATTTCTTTTTCAGCATTTTCTTTATTCATTCCATAATATTTAGTTGCTCTTTTTATCTTTGAATTCATACTATTACTAATGAATATTTTAATTACGTTTTTATTGTCTTTTAGTATAAAATCAGCACATCTTCCTATTATTACACAAGATTCTTTTTTTGCTAATTCTTTTATAAGAGTTGATTCCTTTACAAATAATTCGTCAGCATTATTTAAACCCACATAATAACCATTGTTGAAGTTATCTAGTACCGTCCTTTTTTGTTCATTCTTTTCAATATATTCTGTTGAAAGCCCTGTGTTTATAGCAAGTTTTTCTATAAAATCTTTATCATATAGTTTTATACCAAGCTTTTCAGAAACAAGTTTCCCAATGTATCTACCACCTGAACCATATTCTCTTGCAATTGTAATAATTATATTATCTTTTTTATTTTTACTAGTAGGTAATTTAGTCTCTATAACTTCTTTTGTATTTAGGTTTATAGCTTTTAAATTTTTGTATTCTTTTAATAATAATATTGCTGCGATAATAAATGCCAAACCATCTGCAACAGGTCCTGCATATAGTACACCCATAATTCCAAATATTTGACTAAGTATTATCATAGATGGGATTAGTATAACAATTTGCCTTGAAAGTGATAATATTGCACTTTTAATACTTTTTCCAATTGCTTGAAAGAATATTCCTGATGGAATTTGAAGGCCATTACATATACAAAGTAATAAGTATGTTCTAAAAGACAAACAAGCAAATTCCATATAATTTGTATCACCACTACCAAATATTAAAATCAATTTATGTGGAATTGTTTGGAACAATATAAATGCTATTGTACTTATAATTAAACTTGAACAAAGAACAATTTTTAGAGTTTCTTTTACTCTATCGAATTTTTGTGCACCGTAATTATAGCCTAATATTGGTTGACTTCCTGCTGCAATACCAATAATTATACTATTTAATATTTGACTAATTTTCATAACTATTCCTAGAACAGTAATTGGTATTTCAGCACCGAATTTACTTTCAGCTCCATATTTTCCTAATAAGTTGTTTTCAACTGTTACAACACATACAAAGCTCATTTGTGTTATAAAACTACTTATACCAAGTGTTGAAATTTTTTTACATACATGAATATTAAATTTAAAAGATTTTTTTGAAATTTTTATTGTTTTAAATCTTTTAATATAAATTACGTTTAATAAGAAAGTTACAAATTGACTGATAACTGTTGCTATTGCTGCTCCAGCAACTCCTTGATCTAATACAAAAATAAATATAGGATCAAGTATTGTATTTAACACTGCACCTACTACCATACTTATCATTGAATATCTTGGACTTCCATCAGCTCTAATTATTGAATTTAATGTTGTCCCTATCATTGAAAAAGGAAAACCAATAGCTATAATTGTTCCATATGTCATAGCATAGCTTTTTAGATTTTCAGTACATCCAAATAGTTTTAAGAATTGTGGCAAAAATATTAACGTGATTATACAAAAAAGTATTGAGACGACTGCAGAAATTAATATTCCATTACCAATTCCAGCTTCAGCTTCTTTTTTCTTTTTCTCACCTAATTTTAAGCTTAAATATGCTGAAGCACCATCTCCAAACATCAAAGAAAAAGCAAGGCCAATCATTACTAATGGAAATACTACATTTGTGGCACCATTTCCTAAATAACCTACTCCCTGCCCAATGAAAATTTGATCCACTATGTTATATAGTGAGTTAACTAACATTGAAATTATACAAGGAATAGAAAATTTTTGTATTAACTTTCCAATTTTTTCTTTTCCTAAAATATTTTCTTCTTGTTTCTCCATTTTATTTCTCCGTTTCTTTAATTTATTTATTGTAACAACCTATCTATTTTATAATAAAAAAGAAAATATGTCAAATTACACAAAAAATAATTGATATTTTATATATACCAATTATTTTTTTTAGGTTATTTATATTTTTTATTAATATTATTGATTTTATCATCTAAAACATTTATAACCGTTGAATATCTCCTCATTTTTCTTGCGTCAATCTTTGATATTTTGCTTTTAGCTTTATATTTTATTTTATGTTCAGTCGTTGCCCAAAAATCCATTGCCATTGTTCTTATTTGTATTTCTGTTTTTACTTTTGCTTGATTATTTCCAACCATAACAGGAGTTTGAACAATAATATGAAATCCACTATATCCGCTCTTTTTTGGATTAGTTATATAATCTTTTTCTTCTAGTATTTCTATATTATCAATATTCTCTATACTTTCTTTGATTTTTATTATATCGCTTTTAAATGGGCACACTACTCTTATACCCGCCACATCATTGATATTTCTAATAAGATTATTATAATTTAGTCCATAATTTTTTCGTTCCATCTTCTCTAAGATACTATCAGGATTTTTTATGCGGTAATTTATTGTATTTATAACATCATAATTATTTGATGAATTCAAATTATCTTTTACAACATCTAATTCATCTTTTACTTGAAACATAGCTGTTTCATATATATTCATTAGTGTTTTAAAGTTATCATTTTTTGTGTCAATAGGTACAATTTCATTGGATTTTATACTAATTTTATTATTCAAATTAATAACCTCCTTAATAAAATTTATATATTGATTTTATACATAAATTATATCTTATGTATGAAAGTTATATGTAAATTTTGTGAAAAATAAAAAACTATATTTTTCCTTGACTATAAAAAACAACTTCTATATAATATATTTTATAGAGGAGTATAAATTATGATTAAAGAAGAACAAAATCCATCATATTTAAATGATTTTTTAGATTATATGATAACAATTCAAAACAAATCTAAAAATACTGTTAAAGAATATAATTATGATTTAGCTACATTTTTAAGATGGCTTAAAATACATTTTAAACTTACAAATGAAACAGATTTAAAAAATATTGAATATAATGATATTTCTATTGATATACTAAAAAAAATTAAATTAGATGATTTACATTCATTTCTTGGATATTTGACTAAAAACTTTGATAGTAAAGCTACTACTCGTTCAAGAAAAGTATCTAGTTTAAGGGTTTTTTTTAATTACCTTTGTCAAAAAAATCTATTAGTTATAAATCCTACTCAAAATTTGGAAACACCAAAACTTGGAAAAAGATTGCCTAGATATTTAACGCTTGACGATAGTAGAAAGCTTCTTGAAGCAGCATCAGATGAGGATAATCGTAACAATGAAAGAAATTATGCAATAACGACTCTTTTTTTAAATTGTGGTATGCGTTTATCAGAGCTTGTCGGAATTAATTTGAAGGATATTGTATTTGAAGAGTGTCAATTAAACGTTATAGGAAAAGGTAATAAAGAAAGAACTATTTATCTTAATAAAGCTTGTATAAAAGCTTTAAATCATTATTTACTAGTTAGACCTAAAAATGGTATTGGAAAAGGTTCAGAAGATGCGTTATTTTTAAGTGAACGACGTCAAAGAATAAGTAGACGAATGGTTCAACAAATCATATATTCTGAACTAAAAAAAGCTGGCCTTGATACTAATAAATACTCTGTACATAAATTGAGACATACTGCAGCAACCCTTATGTACCAATATGGTGATGTTGATATCAGAGCACTTCAAGAATTACTTGGGCATGAAAGTATTTCTACAACAGAAATATATACACATGTAAGCAATAATCAAGTAAGAAATGCTGTTGAAAGCAATCCACTTGCTGACGAATAAATTTTAACCTAGCTACTAAAATAGCTAGGTTATTTTTGATTAATTAAATTCATTTCTTAAATCATTTAATTTTGAATTTTCTAATTTTAAATAATATGGTTGAAATTCTGGTAACAAACTACTAAAGTATATTATTTCTCCATTTTTATTTTCAATTTTTAATCTTGGGAATGTTTTTACCATCTTTTCGTTTCCGAAATATTTATCTGTAATATTTTTTAGCTTTTCATTATTGTTTGTTACATTATATATCTTTTCTATATTTTCATAATTAGATACTTCTATATTTTTTTCAACAATCATTCTGGCCATATAATTTGATAGTGCATAAGCTGTTATTAAACAATCTAACAGTAAAAAAATACAGATAATTATTATTATGCTTTTTAAAAGCTTTGAACTTATTTTACTTTTTATCCAATCTAATAATTTATCAATTTTAGGATTTAATGAAATCATTAAATATAATGCTAAAATTCCCCAAAATACTGAGTATAATAAGCATATTCTTCCATTTAGATTAAGTGGTACGCTTGAATAATCCCACCATTTAACATTAAGTAGTTTTTCTCCTATAAAGCTAACAATATATTCAATAATTGATCCTAAAACACATCCACTTAAAAATAAAGAATTATATTTTTTCTTATAAAATTGTAGCGGTAAAATCATACATACAGCGCCAAGTCCATATATAGCACAAAATGGTCCATATATAAAGCTTTTTCTACTCTCTATTGTTCCATATTTTGCAAGTCCAAATAGTGTTTCAATAATAAAACCTAATATACTATAAATTATAAAATACTCTAAAATTCTCCATATTGATATTCCTAATATTGTATATTTTTTTAATTCTTTTTTGCTTTTTGTTGTTAATTCTTTTTCTTCTTTTATTTTATTTTCTATTACATCTATCATACTTTATTTTTCCTTTTAATCTTCACTATATTTATCTAATTTTTCTCTAACAATTATTCTAACTGGTGTTCCTAAAAGCCCAAACTCTTTTCGAATTTGATTTATTAAATATCGTTCATATGAGAAATGAAATAAACTTTTATTATTTACAAAAATAACAAATGTTGGAGGCTTAGTTGATGCTTGTGTACCATAAAATATTTTAAGTCTCTTACCTTTATCTGTAGGTGGTTGAACAATAGCTATTGCTTCATTGATTACTTGATTTAAAGTTGACGTTTTTATTCTAATTGAATTTTGTTTATTAACTTCATTAATTAAATCAAATAGTTTATCGACTCTTTGTCCTGTTTTTGCAGAAATAAATAAAATTGGCGCATATGATAAATATGATAACCTTTCATAAATATTTTTTCTGTATTTCTCTAAAGTTCCAGTATCTTTTTCATATTCATCCCATTTATTTACAAGTATGATTATTCCTTTTCCTGCTTCATGTGCTTCTCCTGCAATTTTAGCATCTTGGTCTGTTACTCCTTCGTTGGCATCAATCATCATTAATACAACATCTGATCTTTCTATTGCAAGTAATGTTCTCATTACACTGAATTTTTCTATTGACTCTGTTACTTTACTTTTTCTTCTAATTCCTGCTGTATCAATAAAAGTATATTTTCCCTTTTCATTTTCGTAATATGAATCAATGGCATCTCTTGTTGTTCCTGCAATATTACTTACTATATTTCTATTTTCATTTAATATTTTATTAATTAACGAGGATTTTCCAACATTTGGCTTTCCAATTACTGCTACTTTTATACGTTCTGAATCTTCATTTTCAAGAGTATCTTTAGAGAAATTGTCATATATTCTATCTAACACATCCCCTATTCCCCTTGCATTTGTTGCAGAAATAGGCATAGGCTCACCAATTCCGAGATTGTAAAATTCATATATATCATTCTCATATTTTTGAAAATCATCTACTTTATTACAAACTAATACAATAGGTTTTTTAGACTTCTGTAGCATTAAAGCAATTTCTGTATCAGCTGCTGTAACTCCTTGTTTTACATCTGTTAAAAATATAATTACATCAGCAATATCAATTGCAATTTTTGCTTGTTCTCTCATTTGAGAAATAATTATATCGTTAGACTCTGGTTCAATTCCAGCTGTATCTATTACAGTAAAGTCTATACCTCTCCAATTTGATTCAGCATAAATTCTGTCTCTTGTAACCCCAGGTGTATCTTCTACTATTGAAACTCTGCTTCCAACTATATAATTAAAGAAAGTAGATTTTCCAACATTTGGTTTTCCAACTATTGCTACTATTGGTTTTGACATTTCTTCCTCCTTTTTTAACTATTAAACTTAAAAAACAATCAGACATGTATTGCCTAATTGTTTTTATGAATATTAGACTCTTTCCATATATTCACATGTACGAGTGTCAATTCTTAGTATATCTCCGATATTTACAAACATAGGAACTTGTAATTCTAATCCTGTTTCAAGTGTTGCAGGTTTTCCTGATGTTGTAGTAGTATTTCCAGCGAATCCTGGCTCTGTATATGTTACTTCTAATTCAACAAATATAGGTGGTTCAACTGCAAATACATTTCCTTTATATGATAAAATTTTAACTTGCATATTTTCTTTTAAGTATTTTAAGCAATCTCCTAATTGGTCTTTATTTAATGGAATTTGATCATAAGTATCATTATCCATAAAATAATATAAATCTCCATCATTATATAAATATTGCATTTCTTTTTTCTCTATTTCTGCTCCTGGGAATTTATCAGATGGATTAAAAGTTTTTTCTAAAACAGCTCCTGATATAACATTTTTTAATTTTGTTCTTACAAATGCTGATCCTTTTCCAGGTTTTACATGTTGAAATTCAACTACTTTATATACATTACCTTCCATTTCGAATGTTGTTCCATTTCTAAAATCTCCTGCTGAATAAACTGCTGCCATATTAATTTCTCCTTTCAAATTTTTCTAAAAATTCCATAACTCTTAATATTATACTATTTTTTATCAGTAAAAGTCAAGTTTTTTTGAAAATTGTCTATATTAGTGCAAAATCTATTTGTCTTAATTGTTTATTGGCAGATTTTACCCTAATTTTAACTTTATCTCCAACAGAATATGTTGTTTTTGAATTTTCACCAATTAGAACTTTTCTATCTTCGTCATAAATAAAATATTCATCACCCATATCTTCAAAACGAATTAATCCTTCTACTGTATTTTCAAGCTCAACAAACATACCAAAAGAAGTTATACTGGATACGATTCCTTCATATTCTTCGTCAATATGTTTTTCCATATATTCTGCTTTTTTGATTTTTTCAGCTTCTCTTTCAACTTGAGTTGCAATTTTTTCTCTTTCAGAAGATTCAAAAGCTGCATTGTGTGCTTTTTCCTTATATTCATTTATAAAATCATCTGTGACATTATAATTATTACTTAAATATTTTGAAATCACTCTATGGATAAACAAATCTGGATATCTTCTTATAGGTGACGTAAAATGACAATAGAATTTACTTGATATTCCAAAGTGTCCTAAATTTTCATCTTCATATCTTGCAAGTTTTAATGTTCTTAAAATTAAGTTTGAAACTACTCTTTCTTCTTCTTTTCCTTTTACTTCTTCTAAGACTTGCGAAAATGCTTTTGGATATATATTGTCTTGTGTTGCTTTTATTTTTAATTTAAAGTTAAATAGAAATTTATTAGCTTCTTTTATTTTATCAATATCAGGTTTTTCATGCACACGATAAATAAATGGTGCATCTAGCCAATAAAATTTTTCGGCAACTGTTTCATTCGCTGTAAGCATGAATTGCTCTATAATTTCATTTGAAAAGTGTGTTTCGTATTTATGAACGTCTATTGCATATCCATTTTTATCAAGTTCAATTTTACTTTCTGGTATATCTAGATTTAGATATCCATTTTTTAATCTTTTATCTTTTAAGATATTAGCTAATTCTTCCATAAGTTTAAAATGATTTATATATTTTTTGTATCTTTCGATTATTTTTTTATCTGAATTATCTAATATTTTTTGAACATCATTATAATTCATTCTCTCATTTACATTTATAATAGATTTAACTATGTTAGATTTGACGACATTACCTTTTAAATCAATTTCCATTATACAGCTAATAGATAATCTATCTTGATTTGCATTTAAACTACAAAGTCCATTTGAAAGTTCTCTTGGAAGCATAGGAATAACTCTTGACATCATATATATACTTGTTCCTCTAATATATGCTTCTTTATCTAGTAATGAATCTTGTGTCACGTAATGACTTACATCTGCAATATGAACATATAATAGATAATTATTATTAGTTAATTTTTCAATTGTTATTGCATCATCTAAATCTTTTGCATCCTCACCATCTATAGTAAATGTAATAAGATTTCTAAAATCTTCTCTGTTTTTTATTTCTGAGCTATCAATAACTTCTCCTTTGGATTTTGCCTCATCAACTACCTCTTCTGGGAATCTGTATGGTAAATCATATTCTTTTATTAAAGATAACATGTCAATTCCTGCTTGATTTACATCTCCTAGAATTTCCATCACTTTACCTTCTGCGTTTTTACCGTCTTCTGGATATTTTGTAATTTCAACTAAAACCTTATGATTACTTCTTGCTCTTCCCATATTGTTTTTAGAAATAAAAATATCTGTTCCAAAGGATTTATCATCAGGTACTACAAATCCAAAATTCTGATTATATTGAAATATTCCTACTACGGTATTTTTTGTATGTTCTTTTATTTTGACAATTTTACCTTCTGCACTTTTTGTTTTAGTTTCTTCTTCTATAATCTTAAATAAAACGATATCACCATTTAAAGCATTTAAAGAATTATTTTTAGTTATATAGACTTCATTTTCAAAATCATCTGCCTTAACAAAACCAAATCCTTTTTGATTTTTTCTATAATGACCTTCATAGATTTTTTCATCATTTATACGGTACTTATTCTTTCTATTTTTAACAATCTTGTAGTCTTCTTCTAATTTATCTAAAATCTCCTTAAATTTACTGTATTCTTTTTTGTTTATCCCTAAAATAAAAGCTAATTCTTTAGCTTTCATAGGAATATAATCTTCACTTTTCATAAATTCAATAATTTTATTTTCGTTCATTAATGTTTCTCCTTATAAATGTTATTATAAACTATTTCCAGCAATTTATCAATAAAAACGGTTAACAAAAAAATCAAAAGAGTTTCAATTGTAAAACTTTTGTTTATTATTTTACATACTCTAATATTCTTTTTTAGTATTTTTAATGAATATTTTTTTATTTGCTTAAGCAATGGGTTTATATAACATTAAAAGCCCGTACATACGAGCTTTTAACATTTATATTTTTTTTATATCTTTTTTATTATTAATTTTTAATTCAAATCTTAAAAATCAAAAAATCCTTTCTTTTTTATAGGTGGTTGTTCATTCATTGTTTTAGCTAAAGCCATTAACAACTCTCTTTGTTCTTTTGAAAGTTTTTTTGGTGTTTGGACAATAACCTTAAATATAAAATTACCTTGATATGAGGAATTAATAGATTTAAATCCTTTCCCTTTTATTGTAAATGATGTTCCTGTTTGTGTTCCTTCTGGTATCTTGTATTTTTCTTTACTTCCATCTACCATTGGAACATCTATGTCAGCTCCTAATGTTGCCTGTGTTATTGTAATTGGTATTTCACATATAACATTATTTCC
Source organism: uncultured Clostridia bacterium (assembly GCA_934178475.1). GTDB lineage: Bacteria > Bacillota > Clostridia > TANB77 > CAG-508 > CAG-269. The sequence goes on along the minus strand of CAKPQH010000005.1, from coordinate 92,475 downwards.
ATCTCTTTTATATATACTGTTTCTTTTTATTCTTACAGTTATGTATAAATCTCCTGCAGGCCCTCCTTTAATTCCTGGGTTACCTTCTCCACGAAGTACAATTGTTTGATTATCTCCTATTCCTGCTGGAATTTTAACTTTTATTTTAGGCATTTTTCTTACAGTTCCTTTTCCATGACAATTTTCACATGGTTCATTTATTATTTCTCCTGTACCATGGCAACTAGAACATGTTCTTGTTGTTTGAACTCTTCCTAAAATGCTATTTTGATATGAAGTTACTTGTCCTGTTCCATTACATGTAGGACATTTGGTTATATTTGTTCCTGGTTTAGCGCCTTTTCCATGACACACTTCACAAGTTTCTTGTCTTGAAATTGTAACTTCCTTTTCTACTCCTAAGAAAGATTCTTCAAAAGTAAGATCAATATTTAAATTTAAATCTTCTCCTTTACGTGGTCCATTATTTCTTCTTGAAGCTCTTTGTCCACCAAATCCTCCTCCAAAGAAAGATGAGAATATATCTCCCAAGTCACCAAAATCGCCAAAATCTGAGCTTGAATAAGAGTAGTATCCATTACCTCCACCAAAAGGTCCTCCTCCAAATCCTGCTTGAGATGGATCTGCTGTTCCAAATTGGTCATACATTCTTCTTTTTTGTGCATCTGAAAGTACCTCATATGCTTCATTTACTTCTTTAAATTTTTTTTCGGCTTCTGCTTTATTGTTTGGGTTTGCGTCAGGGTGATATTGCTTAGCTTTTTTTCTAAAAGCTTTTTTTAGTTCGTCATTAGTTGCGTCTTTACTAACGCCTAAGATTTCATAATAATCTTTTTTTTCTGCCATTTTTATATCCTCCACTATTATCTACCATTATCTTTTGATTGGCATAAATTTGATAAATCATCAAATCTATATCCTTCTTCAGCTAGAAAATATAATATATCTTTTTGCTTTTTGGTTAATCTATTTGATGAAAATGTTACAACTTTATAAAACCTACCTAAATCACTAACCTTCATATATCCTTTATTCTGAACAATAAAATCTACAATATCTTGTACATTAGAGTTTTGAAGTTCTAATTGCATTTCTTTATTGTTTTCTATAATCATTTTTGCTAGTCCTATATGTGATTTTATGGTATCACTATAAACTTTATTCCCATCATTATCAATAAAATATATATCTTCCATTTAATTCACCATTTTTATTTAAATAAGGTTGGACTTATGCCTCCCATCCAACCTTATTGTTATATAATTATTTATTATCATCTTCTACTTTGTAATCAGCATCATATACATTTCCATCTGTATTTGCATTAGCATCTTCTGCTTCAGTATTAGCAGCATTTGGGTCAACTCCTGCATTTGGATTTGCGTTTTTATATAATTGTTCTGACATTTCATAGAATACTTTTGTTAATTTCTCAGTTGCTTCTTTTATTTTTTCTGTATCGTTGGTTTCTAATGCTTTTTTAGTATTTTCGATTTCTTCTTCAATTTTTGCTTTTTCTTCTCCACTTATTTTGTCTCCTAATTCTGTTAAAGTTTTTTCACTGTTATACACTAAGCTTTCAGCATTATTTTTAACTTCAATTTCTTCTTTTTTCTTTTTATCTTCTTCAGCATGAGCTTCAGCATCTTTAACAGCTTTATCAATATCTTCATCTGTTAAGTTTGTAGAAGCTGTGATAGCAACATTTTGTTCATTTCCTGTAGCCATATCTTTTGCAGATACGTGAACAATTCCGTTTGCATCGATATCAAAAGTAACTTCGATTTGTGGCACACCTCTTGGTGCTGCTGGAATTCCTGTTAATTGGAATCTTCCTAATGTTTTATTGTATGCAGCCATTTCACGTTCTCCTTGTAAAACATGAACTTCAACTGATGTTTGCCCATCTGCAGCTGTTGAGAATATTTGTGATTTCTTTGTAGGTATTGTTGTATTTCTTTCAATCAATTTTGTAAATACTCCACCATATGTTTCAATACCTAATGATAATGGTGTTACATCTAATAATACTAAATCTTTAACATCTCCTGAAAGTACTCCACCTTGAATAGCTGCTCCAACAGCAACACATTCATCTGGGTTTATACCTTTATCAGCGTCTTTTCCTGTTATTTTTTTAACTGCTTCTTGAACAGCAGGAACTCTTGTAGAACCTCCTACTAGTAATACTTTGTGAATATCATTTGCTGTTAATCCTGCATCTTTTAAAGCTTGATTTACAGGTCCTGCAGTAGCTTCTATTAAATCTTTAATTAATTCTTCGAATTTAGCTCTTGTTAGGTTAACGTCTAAATGTTTTGGTCCAGTACTATCAGCTGTTATAAATGGTAGATTAATATTTGTTTGTCCTACTCCTGATAAATCTTTTTTAGCTTTTTCAGCAGCTTCTTTTAATCTTTGCATTGCCATTTTATCTTTTGATAAATCTATTCCTTCTGCTTTTTTGAATTCTGATACTAGATAATCTATAATTCTTTGGTCGAAGTCGTCTCCTCCTAAATGTGTATTTCCGTTTGTTGCTAAAACTTCAAATACTCCATCTCCAATATCTAGTATTGAAACGTCGAATGTTCCTCCACCTAAGTCATATATTAATATTTTTTGATCTTGTTCTTTATCCATTCCATATGCAAGTGCTGCAGCTGTTGGTTCATTTATAATTCTTAAAACTTCAAGTCCTGCTATTTTTCCTGCATCTTTAGTTGCTTGTCTTTGACTATCGCTGAAATATGCTGGTACAGTTATAACAGCTTGTGTTACTTTTTGTCCTAAATAATTTTCAGCATCTGCTTTTAATTTTTGAAGTATCATAGCTGATATTTCTTGTGGAGAGAATGTATCTCCTTCTATTTTTACTTTTTCATTTGTTCCCATTTTTCTTTTTATTGATATAACAGTATTGTCTGGATTTGTAACTGCTTGTCTTTTAGCTATTTGTCCAACTAGTCTTTCACCATTTTTTGAAAATGCAACTACAGATGGTGTAGTTCTATCGCCTTCAGCGTTTGGTATTACAACTGCTTCTCCTCCTTCCATAACTGCTACACATGAGTTTGTTGTTCCTAAATCGATTCCTATAATTTTTCCCATTTTTATTCTTCCTTTCTTTTTTGAGAATATCTCAATTTTATATTATATTTTAAAATTAAAAACTTTAATTAGTTTGCTACAACAACCATAGAATGTCTAATTACTTTTGAGCCTATTTTGTAGCCCTTTCTGTATTCTTGAACTATTTCTTGAACACCTTTTTCTGGATCTTGTATAGATCCTACTGCTTCGTGTATGCTTGGATCAAATGTTTCTCCGATACTTTCTATTGCTTGTACATTATGTTTATTTAAAAACTCAACGAATTGTTTTTGTACAAGTTCAACTCCCTGTTTATATCCTTCATCTTTACATTCAGCTTTTACAGCATTTTCTAAATTATCAATTGCTGGTAACATACCACTTATTATATCCGCTAAAACAGAATTATATAAGTTTTCTCTTTCTTTTTGACTTCTTTTTTTGAAATTTTCAAATTCTGCCATAACTCTTTTATATCTGTCATTTAATTCATCTAATTCAATTTGTTTTGTCTGAAGAGCATCATTTCCAACTACTTCTTCTTTTTGCATATTTTCTTTTACTTCTTCTATTTTTTCTTCTGTTTTTTTTGCTTCGTCTGACATATCTAACCCTCTTTCTCTTTATTTGTTTTTTAGCACTCAAAAGACTCGACTGCTAATTTCGTTATATATAATATAACTATTTTTAGCACTTGTCAAGTCTTTTTGCTAAATATTTTTAAATATTTTATATTGATTTTTTTCTTTGTATAATTATGTAACCTTTATTGCTTTTATCTTCATTTTTTGTTATAATTATATTAGTTGGTAAATTCTATTTATTCAAATATAGTAATCAAAAGGAGGAGTTTTCATATGATTACGACAAACCGGGTTATTTTAACAACCACCAACACTTTAAACCTCGAAATTTTTCTTAAACACGAGGCTATAACTTTAATCAAATCTTACGAAGAAGCAGATAAAGTTTTTCGGAATAATAAAACACCTATCTTATCAATTGAAGATGATGTTATTTCAGATTCTCGTTATCTGTCAATCCCTCATTTTACAGGTGACTTGCTTGAAATTTCTGAACAATTCGTTGATTTTTGCCATGTGAATGGTATTGAATCTGGTGAATACAAATCAGGAATTAAGTACGATAGCAATTCAGAACGCTGTGTATTATGCGAACTTGCATCTTGTAAAGGTATGAACGGTGATTTAATATTTTACAATAAAAATGTTGAAAAACCTGTTGACTGCATAATATATGATAGTAGATTTTTCTATGTTGTACCTGAACTTGGAGCATTGAAACAAGGATTTTTAATGATAGTTCCTAAATCTCATTATTTATCTGTTGCTCAATTTCCTGCTCAAATTCTTAAAGAATATCAACAGGTTTGTGAAGATGTAGAAAATATTTTAATTCATGCATTTAATGCAAAACTTGTAACATTCTTTGAGCATGGTAGCGCACCTGATGGTATTACTAGTCATAAAAAATCTATTGTTCATGCCCATACGCATGTTGTAACAGATTTCCATATGAATAAGCTTTATCAAGATATGGTCCAACTAAAACCTATTGATGATATAACAGAAGCAAAAGACACATATTACTTCAGTTATCAAGAAGGCTCTCATGGAAAAATTAAAATTGCCATGGATTCTAATGTATATGTTCAAAGGCAATATCCTAGGCAAGTTCTTGCAGAACAGCTTGGTTTAGCTCCTGGTCAATATAATTGGCGAAAGGCTGCTTTTGATGAAAATTCGGTTGCTACTGTATATCGCTTGTATATGTATTTAAAAAATTTAAAAAGCGGTAGAATTGCAGATAGAACATATGAATTTGTTACAGGTTATAGTATGAGAAAAGATTGATTAATGTTATCTAGGTAGGACTTCATATCGAAGTTCTGCCTAATTTTATTTGCTAAAAGTGTATAATTATGTTATAATTTAATAGATTTTTGTTTTATAAGGAGTTTATATGAAAAAAGAATTGTTGTTTCCAAATTATAATCATTCTAATTTAAATTTAATAAATTCAATTTTAAATTATTTTAATGTGAAAACGAAATATAATGGTATAAAAGATATAGATAATATATTAAAAAGAAACTATCAAAATATTGTTTTAGTTGTTTTAGATGGTATGGGATCAAATATATTAAATATTCATTCTCCAAATGGTTTTTTTTCTGAACATAAAATCGATAATATTACCACAATATATCCTTCTACTACAGCGGCTGCTATGAATATGTATTATTCCGGCAAACCACCTATAGAAAATGGATATATTGCATTTACTCAATATTTTAAAGAATATAATAGAACTATTGAAATGTTATCACGTAATGATGCTTATACTGGTGAAAAAATAGATTATTCAAAATATAATATATTTGAAGATGATTTAAACTATGATTCTGTGTATAGTAAAATACAAAAATTTTCTCAAGATACTAATGTTTATGAAATAAAACCTAATCATTGCGATAAACATACCTCAAAATGTATCCATATAGAAAATATTGATGACATATGTGATAGCATTATTTCACTATGTACTAATAATGAAAAAAAATATATTTTTGCATATTTTGATAGTCCTGATAAAATTTTACATAGAAATGGTTGTTCATCAAAAATTGTTGGAGAGTTTATATCTAATACAGAGAATAAATTTAAAGAGATGTATAAAAAACTTCAAGGAACTAATTCTTTAATTATTATATCAGCTGATCATGGACATACGGATATTAATGAAACAATTAATATTTTAGATTTACCTGAATTATTGGATTGTTTATATATGCCACCTACTTTTGAGCACAGATTAATTTCTTTTAATGTAAAAGCTGATAAAATATCAATATTTAAAAATTTATTTAATAAAAAATTTAAAGATTCTTTTATTTTATATTCTAAAAATGAATTTTTAGAAAGTGGATTATTAGGATTACGGAATCCAAAACAAAAAAATAGATGATTTTATAGGTGATTTCGTTGCTATTGCAATTTCAGATACAAGTATCAAATTAGATACCTATATTTCGAGAGAAAAATACCATAAACTTTCTAATCATTGTGGGCTAACAAGAGATGAAATGGAAATCCCTTTAATTGTACTTGATTGTAAATAAAATACTATGGCCATTAGGTCATAGTATTTTATTTACCTTTGTCGTCTTCATTCAATTTTTTACTTATATATTTCATAACTGAAATAACTTTAGAATAATCCATTCTTTTAGGTCCAATTATTCCTATTGTGCCCAAATCTTTATTTCCTATTTTGTGTTTAAAGGCTACTACACTAAAATCTTTTAATTCTTCTTTTTCGTTCTCTTCTCCTATATATATTTGAATATCATCTGCAATTCCCGAATTTAGCATATCCATCATTAATTCTTTTTCATCTAATATATTCATAAAATTTTTGGCAACTTGTAAACTTTTAAATTCAGGTAAGTCTAATTCTCTTCCAGCACCTTCTAAATAGTAGTTATTATCTTCAAATAAGATTTTCTTTATTTGTTCAACAACAGGTTTTACAACTTTTATTAATCCTGCCATTTCTTCTACTAAATATTCTTCTAAAGGTCTATCTATTGTTTCTATAGGATGTCCCTTCAATTTATTATTAAAGAAGTAATTTAATGTTTCTACTTGTTTTTCATTTACATCTTCATCAAATTTTATAATTGTTTCTTTTACCATTCCTGAGTCAGTCATTATTATTGCTAAAATCATTCTGTTTCCTAATAAAACAAATTTAATTTCTTGTATTATTTGTTCATTTGCTTTAGGCCCTATTGTAACAGCTGTATAATGAGTTATTTCTGAAATAGTATTTGCAGTTATTTTAGTCAAATCTTCTATTTCATTTACCTTAGTTTCTAATTTTTCACTTATATATTTTATTTCTTCTAAACTAATATTATCTTCTTTTACAAGTTCGTCTACATATAATCTATATCCTTTAGCTGAAGGTATCCTACCACTTGATGTATGAACTTTGTCTAGATAACCTCTTTTTTCTAAATCTGCCATTTCATTTCTTATAGTAGCACTACTACAATTTAATCCATATTTACTTACAATAGCGCCTGAGCTTACTGGTTCAGCTGTGTTTACATATTCTTCTATAATTGCTTGTAGTATTTTTCTTTTTCTATTATCTAGCATTATGCATTCTCCTTTTAAAAAATCTTTTTACTTTATATATTCTATAACTTTTTTTAATCTATTTCAAGTATTTATAAAAAATAAAGAGTAGGTAAAAATTTTACCTACTCTTTATTTTTACTCATCAAGAACAAATACATAATAATCTTCTGAATATTCTTTACGTATTTCTTCCCAGCTTACCTCAGCTGCAGGTTCTATCCAATCTGGTTTATGTTCAAAAATTCCATTTGCATTTTTCCGGACAACATGAAAATTTGAGTATGCATACCATCCAAATAAAATAAAAGCAACTTTTCCTGTTGTTTCTTCAAGGTTTGATACCTCTTTTACTTTTATTCCATGATATGCAGTACGTTGTCTAAAAGCTGCTGTAATTTTTATAAAACAATCATCCACGTCTTTCCGTGGCAAGTCATAAATTTCGCCAGGCTTTGTTAGTCCCATAGCAAAAGCAAAACAGTTCGTGCTCTTGATGTTTGCAACCTTATTGAATTCAGTTGCTGATAAGAATTCTCTCATTTCAGGAAACCTCCATTTAGTTTATTAGTTCTATTATAACATATATTATATTTAAAATCAAAAAGGAGGTACAGATGTACCTCTTAAATTCTATTCCCATTCAATTGTTGCTGGTGGTTTTCCTGTTATATCATAAACCACTCTATTTACATGCTCCACTTCATTTACAATTCTATTTGAAACTTTTTCTAATATTTCATATGGAATTTTGCTCCATTCTGCTGTCATAAAATCTGAAGTTGTTACTGCACGAAGTGCAACTGTGTAGTCATATGTTCTTTCATCGCCCATTACACCAACACTTTTTAAATTTGTAAGAACTGCAAAATATTGATTTATTTCTCTATCTAATTTCGCATTTGCAATTTCTTCTCTAAAAATATAATCAGCATCTTTTAAAATATCAAGTTTATCTTCAGTTATATCTCCTATAACTCTTATTGCAAGTCCAGGTCCAGGGAATGGTTGACGATAAACTAGATAATCAGGAATACCTAATTCTGTTCCAACTTTTCTTACTTCATCTTTAAATAAATCTCTTAAAGGCTCTATGATTTCTTTAAAATCTACATAATCAGGAAGTCCGCCAACGTTATGATGACTTTTTATTGTTGCTCCAACTCCTACACCACTCTCTATTACATCAGGGTATATTGTTCCTTGAACCAAAAAGTCAACAGTTCCTATTTTTTTAGCTTCTTCTTCAAATACTCTTATAAATTCTTCACCTATTATTTTTCTTTTTCTTTCAGGTTCAGTTACACCTTTTAATTTATCTAAAAATCTCTTTCTTGCATCAACACGTATAAAATTAACATCTTCTCTATTTGCAAAAACTTTTTCGACTTCTTCTGATTCATTTTTTCTAAGTAGTCCGTGGTCAACAAATATACATGTTAAATTCTTACCAATAGCTCTACTCATAATTGTTGCAGCTACAGATGAATCTACTCCTCCTGATAATGCACAAAGTGCTTTTTTGTCTCCAACTTTTCCTTTTATTTCTTTTATTTTTTCTTCTGCAAAAGAAGACATTTTCCAATTACCTTCACATCCACATATGTTATATATAAAATTCTTTAAAACTTCTGTTCCATTTTCAGAATGGTTAACTTCTGGGTGAAATTGAATACCATAAAATTTCTTTTCTACATTTTGCATAGCAGCATTTGGGCAATGAGATGTTTTTCCTATATTTTCAAATCCTTCTGGTAATTTAGCAACAAAATCTGTGTGACTCATTAAGAAATTATTTGTTGTTCCAAAAGATTTAAATAATTCTGAATTGTTATTTATATCAACACTGGTAACTCCATATTCTCTCTTGTCAGCTCTTTGCACTTCTCCACCAAGCATATGTGTCATAAGTTGCATTCCATAACAAATACCAAGAATAGGAATATTTAAATTAAATATTTCTTTATCACACATTGGAGCATTTTCAGCATACACACTAGCTGGTCCTCCTGTAAATATTATTCCTTTTGGATTTTTTTCTTTTATTTTATCTATCTGTGTATTAAATGGTACAATTTCAGAATATACATTGCATTCTCTTATTCTTCTTGCAATTAATTGGTTATATTGTCCATAAAAATCTAAAATTAAAATTGTTTCTTTGTTTTTCATAATTTATAATCCCTTCTTTTTTTAACGTTGAACTTCAACATTTTTAAGTGTAACATCATGTGCTCCACCTTCTTTTATACTAACATTTGATACCATTGTTAGTCTGGCTCTATCATGAAATTCTGGTATTGTTATTGAACCACAGTTACACATTGTAGATTTTATCTTACTTATTGTTATATCAACATTATCTTTTAATGTTCCAGCATATGGAATATAAGAATCTACACCTTCTTCAAAAGCAAGTTTATTTTTTGTTTTATCTCCCATATCATATCTCTGCCAATTTCTTGCTCTGTTTGATCCTTCTCCCCAATATTCTTTTACAAATGATCCATTTATTTTCAATTTTCTTGTTGGGCTTTCATCAAATCTTGCAAAATATCTTCCCATCATAACAAAATCTGCACCCATAGCTAATGCTAATGTTATATGGTAGTCATGTACAATTCCACCATCAGAACATACCGGAATGTATATTCCTGTTTTTTCAAAATACTCATTTCTTGCAGCTACTACATCCATTAAAGCACTTGCTTGTCCACGTCCAATACCTTTAGTCTCTCTTGTTATACATATTGAACCTCCTCCAACACCTACTTTAATGAAATCAGCTCCTGCTTCTGCTAAATATAAAAATCCTTCTTTGTCTACAACATTTCCTGCCCCAATTTTTATATTTTCTCCATATTTTCTTTTTGCCCAATCTATTGTATTTTTTTGCCATACAGAATATCCGTCTGATGAATCAATGCATACAATATCAACTCCTGCACTTATTAATGCTGGTATTCTTTCTTCATAATCCCTTGTATTTATACCTGCACCTACAATAAAACTTTTATTTTCATCTAATAAAGAATTTGGATTTTCCTTATCTAATTCATAATCTTTTCTAAATACTAGACTATCAAGATTATCATGTTCATCAAGTATTGGCAAACAACTAATTTTATTATCCCAAATTATATCATTAGCATCATGAAGTGTAATTCCTTTTTTAGCGTATACTAATTTTTCTTTTGGTACCATATATTCAGAAACTTTTGAATTCATATCAACTCTTGATATTCTAAAATCTTTATCTGTTACTAATCCTAAGAATTTTCCATTAGGTGTACCATCTTCAGTAATCATAACTGTTGAATGTCCTGTTACTTCTATTAAATCTAGTAATTCTTTTATTGTTGTGTTTTCTTTTACATTTGAATCACTTGTTATAAATCCAGCCTTATATTTTTTTACGTTTTTTACCATTTGTGCCTGTGATTCTATTGATTGTGACCCATATATAAAAGAACACCCACCTTCTCTAGCTAAAGCAATTGCCATTTTTTCTCCTGAAACAGATTGCATGATAGCAGATACAAATGGAATGTTCATATTAAATTTTGGTTCTTCACCTTTTTTGTATTTTACTAATGGTGTTTTTAAACTAACATTTGATGGTATACATCTCTCGTCTGTTAAATTTGGTAATAAAAGAAATTCATTAAATGTTCTTGAAACATCTTTTAATATTATTGCCATTAGAACCCCCTCATAAATATAAAATATACAAAATATTATATATTAAAATTTTACATAAATCAACAAATTTTGCATTTTTGCACAAAATTTTAATAATATTTTTATTTTTAGGGTTAATTATTTATATTTTTTATGATTTTACATGGATTTCCAACTGCAACAACATTTGATGGTATATCTTCTGTTACTGTACTCCCAGCACCTATTATGCTGTTATCTCCTATACTAACTCCTGGAAGAACTGTTACATCTCCACCAATCCAAACATTATTTCCAACTGTAATTGGTTTTGCATATTCAATTCCTTGGTTTCTTGTTTTAAAATCTATTGGATGCCCAGATGTATAAAATCCACAATTTGGACCTATGAAAACATTGTCTCCAAATATTACTTTAGCTGCATCCAAAATAGTTAAATTATGATTAGCATAAAAATTTTCTCCCAATTCAATATTATATCCATAATCGCACCAGAAATATTGTTCTACATAAAATTTGTCTTTTGTTTTTCCTATTAATTTATGTAATATATTTTTTCTTTCTTCTATTTTACTTGGATTAATATGGTTATATTGAAAGCATAATTCTTTTGCTTCAATTCTTTCTTTCAATAAGTTTTCATCATAATTTGCATCATATAACTCACCATTTAACATCTTTTCTTTTTCAGTCATTATTTTTTACCTCCTCTTGTTTTTTTATTTTATCACTATTTATATCTCTTATTAATTTTACAATTGATATTATACATATAGCAATAAATACAATTGATAAAATTATATATGAATCATAATTAAATTTCTTAACATAGTCTGTTACCGTTGTTGTTCTTTCTTTTCTTTCAATCATATAATATTTTACTGTAAATATTGAAGAAATAATATACATTACTATTGATATGTATCTTCCCTTTTTAGGCAATTTAAATATTATAGAGCAAGCAATTGCTCCTACAATTCCAAATATACACCAATATATAATAGTATCAATATTATATTTTCCACTATAGCAAATTCTAACTATGTAATATGATATAGACATAAATGTCATAATTATTGAATTGTTGATTATAGATTCTTTTATATTTTTTGAAAATAATATTCCTACCAAATATACTAAAAACCAAAACATAAAATCTTGTGTTATAACAGCTATATTTCTCCAATAAAATATTAGAGCTAGTTCAGTGATAACTCCAAGTATAATACCGATAAATGCACTTATTATTCCTTTTTTCAACATATCTTTTTCTCTTTCTTTAATTATAATTAATCTTTGATTGATAGCATCATTTTATCACTTTGTTTTATTATTTACCAGCTTTTTAGATATAAAAATATAAGATGATTTAAACTTTCATCACCTTATATTTTTATTATTTAATATACATTCCACTCACATATAGGTACGTCTTCCGCTTCCCCACTGCTTTTCATGACCAATGTAACTTTATTATCTTTCTTAACTTGCCTAAGTTCATAATCCGGATAGTAATATTTGCCTTGGGATTCTCCGTTGATAGTGATCTCATAATATCCCTTATTTTTATCCGCTTCCACATTTCCTTTTATCTCCTCATAAGAAATAAAAGGAACATAATTTATTTTTATAAAAACATTGTAATTATATTTTATTTTTAATGATTTACTTTCCAAATCTGATGAATCAAAAAAATTATCTATATACTCTTTGCCTGAGTCAAAGTTTCCATCTGTCCTTAAATAAGCAATGCTATCATTTAGTTCATCATAACTATAATTCTTTGTATTAATTATACTAACTCGTCCTGTATTTGAAATTAGTATATTATATGTGTTATTTTGATCTTTTTCATTATTTAGGAAATTGTCTATTATATCATTTATCCTTTTTCTTCTTTCATCATTTACCACTTTCTCTTTATCATTTGAAAAACCTATTCCTAAAATGTATTTACTAGAATTTATATCCGAATAAAATTCACTATAATTTGCTTGAATATATTTTAAAAGTTTTTCTATATCAATATATTTAGATTTATCTTTTTTGTATTCTTCTAATTTTGATAAATCTACGAATTTTGTTCCTTGTTGATTTTCTACTTGATTTCCCTTTTTATCATAATAAGTTATTGATTCAACTTTATAATCATTTCCAAATTTATTTTTTATTGGATCAAATCCACCTTTTCCGTAATATTCTTCTATTCTTTTATATTTACCAGCTATAAATGGATTTTTATAATCATAATAATAGACATATGTCTGTAAAAATCCATTAACTTTTGCTACTCTTTTTTCTCCATATTTGTATACAACATATTCCGGAGTATACCAAAATGCAAATCCAAACAGACATACAGGACTAATCAGTATTAAAAGAAGTATAAATAGTACTATAAGAGTTACTTTTACACTTTTCTTTTTTAGTTTAAGTATAAGCTGTATTATTCCTATTATTATACCTATAGCTGAAATTGCTATTGCCAAAATATATACCCATTCTCTGAATTGTAAGTTGCATAATGTTAATAGAAAATACATTATAATAAAAATAATTATAAATAATATAGTATCAAGTAATATATGTTTTTTTATATGATTCATTATATTTTTCATACATGTCTCCTATTATATATTTATATTCTCTTCTGTGTTATTATCTAAGTTATATATTAATATTTCTTTTATATTTCCTTCTTCTGTTTTAAACCCATATGATTTTCCATTAACAAAATATTGATTTGTATTTACACTTTCTTTTTCTTTATTTTCACTATTTAAATTAACTCTATAGTTTCCATTATTTCCTCTAAAATATGCATAATCTTTATATATATAATATAAATATTCTAATGGTTCTTTACTTTTCCAAATCTCAATCTCATCTTCTGTATTTTGGTTTGTGTCTACTTTATATAATGTATAATCATCTTCTATGTTATTCTTGCTTGTTATTTTTCTTGTAAAAAAGTATGTTCCATTTTCTGAAGTATTAACATTTCCAAACCTACCAACAGCATTATTCTGATTTGTATCAAAGTATAAAATCCTGTGTTTTTCTCCATCTTCATAATCTATATATGTTAAATATTTATCTGTAACAGAAGTTATATATGTCCTTCCTTTTGCAAGTTCTTGTTTTTCACTTCCATCAGTTTTAGCTTTATATATACTTCTTGAATCTTTGTCAGTATAATATATATAATCTCCTTGTATTTTAAAATAATTTTTAACATTTTCTATTAATGTTTGTTTATTTTGACCATTTTTATCAATTATACATAAATTTCCTTGTGGTGTTTGATTCATATCATCAAAGCCTATTTGGTCTATAAAGTAAATTTCATCATCTGTAAGCCACATTTGAATAGACGCTCCTGAATATATTTCATTAATATTTCCCAATAAGTCTATTTTATATATTCCTTTTCCTCTATAATAATATGGAAGAACATATATATTTTCTCCATCAAAATATAATTTGTTTGCACCATATTCTAGATTGCAAAGCTTTTTTAAATTTTTATTTTGTATATCTAAAGCATATATAGATGAATCAAAATCATTATAATAAACAATTATATTACCATACTTAGCAAAAACATCTCCATTGTGCATACTATAATCTTTTTCTTCTTTGCTTATTTCTTCACCTGAATCTAAATCATCTTTATTTGCATTTTGTATAGAATTATTTTCTTCTTCAAATATTTTCAATTCTATATTGCTATTTAATATAATCTGGTTTATATAAAGATCTTTTATTTCAGATATTAACTCTGTTTTTCCTTCTATTTTATTTTCTTCATTCATCTTTTTTAATTCATCTAATTTACTTAAATATTCTTGATTTAAAAAGTTTTCCTTATTTAACATAGCATCATCAATAACATTGTTTATTGCATCTGAATACAATATACTTGCTAAAATATCATTTAAATATATCTGTTTTAATTCCTCATCTGATGTCCATTTTTCTTCTTCTTTGATTCCATAGATTTTAAGCATAGCTTCTAATTGTGTTTTATCCATTTTGTTTATATTGTCAACAACTTGATTATACAAATTTTCTCTTTCTTTAAAATATTCTTCTTTATTTGTATATTTATCAATTAATATCTTTTGTTTTACTATTTCATATAATGCGTTAGAATCTGTATTCTCTCCGTATTCTAATGAAGCTTGATATCTGTTTACATCATACTTATAAATATTTTCTCCATTTGCCTTAGCAACAACAATATTTGGTAACATTTTTTTATTTACAATCTCTGTACCATAATTTTTTATTTCATCAATTGTTATATTGTTTTTATTTTTTTCTTTATAATTATTTCTAAATGTCAAACCTAATTGTATAGCTATGGCAATTAATATAGTTAAAATAACAATAAACAATTCTTTGTATTTTTTTATAAAATTTTTCATATAACACCTTTCTTTATTCTACTTTTTGAAAGACATTCTGATAAATTGAATTCTCTTATATCAAATTTTCTTTCATCTAAATTGCAATCATAAACTTCTTTCAAATACATTCTCGCTTGCATTTTTACTTCTTCTGTATCTTCATATAAAAAGCTATCTAATTTTGTTAATCTTGTAATTTGATTTACAGCATCTAAGCTTAAATTATTTGTTAAATATATCATATCAATCTTTCCTGTTTCTATATATCTATCAATATTTCTTTTAGCAATTAAATTATCTAAGTTAGCAAAATTTATACAAATATATATAGTAATTATTATTGTAGAATATACTTTTATTAAGTTTACTTTTTTATCTAGTATAAAAAGTATAGTTGGAATTAACAATAAGACTTCTGTAAATTGTATGCAATATACTAATATTCTTAGTAATGTATAGCCATAAGCTTGTTCATAGAAATACATTCTTACAGAAGATGCTATCAATATTAAAAAAGTAAATATACACATTACTATACACATTATATTTATATATTTTTTGTTTTCAGCTTCCTCATAAAACTTTTTACTTTTTGCAATTAAAATAGAAACTATATTTATAAATGTTACTATCATTAGTTGAAAAAAACCTTTTCTTGCTATTTGTGAATATACTTGCATAGAATTAGTTTCAAATAACGACTTTATTTGAGTTATAGAAAATACTAAATAAATCACATTTAATACTCCTAAAAGTATTGCTATTGTTGTGTTGTCTTTTTTAGTTTGATTTATTGATGTATTTTCACTTTCCATTTTATATTTAAAAGATATATTATAAAAGAAACTTGAAAAATATATAAATAGTAATATTGTTAAGATTACTCTAGCTACTATTCCTGATATTCTTATTTTATATAACAAAGTGAATATTTCTCTAAATATCCCTTTAAATATTTTTGCAAATTCTGCATCTGCTGATGATAGAAGTAATATTATAACTAATACTATTGGTAATATTATTAATATGCTTTTTAATACGTTTTTCTTTTTCTTTGTATTTTCTTCATCAACTTTTATATTTAATTTATTTTTGATATTGTTTTTTAATTCTTTAAAAGTATCTTGTATGTATGCTAATGGTTCAAAAATAATCCCTAATATTTTCGATATAATTGTATTAATTTTTATTTTATCTCCTAATAATTGAATTATCATTAGAACTAAAAGTGCTATAATTGCGTATACATTTAAAAACCTAAATAATTCATTGCTAAATATGAAATATGTTGCAGATAGTAGTGTAATAGGTATAATTAATATTTTTGCTTTGTCATCTTGAATTTTATTATTTTTATTTAATATATAGATTATATAATATGAGATTGGTGCAACAAATAAGATCATTGATAATCCTAATGTTTTACCAAAAAATAATATTACAGCCCATATACTGAATATTAAAGCTCCTATAAATATATTACTCATAACTTTCTTCTCCTTCTTTATATTCTAAAATATCTCCAGGTGTACAATCTAAAATCTTACAAATTTTATCTAGTGTTGAAAATCTGATTGCTTTTCCCTTGTTAGTCTTTAATATAGATAAGTTTGCAGGAGTTATGTCTATTTTTTCTGCTAATTCTGTTGATGATATTTTTCTTTTAGCCATAATTACATCTAAATTTACTATTATCATAAAAATCCTCCTTAAATTGTTAATTCATTTTCTTTCTTGTAATCTACCGCTTCTTTAAAGAGCTCTGATAATATGTATAATGCTACAAAAACTCCTATAAATAATATAGTCATAAATGTAAAAGTAAGTATAGTTACAATATTTTTGTCTTTTGCACATAAAACATATATTATTAAATCTATACACCAAATTAATGCACCTATAAATGATATTCTACCTGTTGTTTTTAGTGTTTTTACATTTTCATCACAAAATGGATTATTATTTTTTAATGATTTAAATAATTTTATAAATTCATGCATTATTAAAAGTAAAATTGTACCATTAGGATATATTATTGCTACACTTATCTTAATGTCTATATTTAGTTTTTTAAGTGCAAATGGTAAAATAATTATAATAATTATCCCTAAAGCAAAACATATTTGTAAAAAAATTTTTAATAAGCTTCCTAATCCATTCTCTCCATTAACTTTAATTGATTTCATAAAAATACCTCCATATTTTTTATTTCAAAAGCATTTTATATTATTTATTATTGTTTGTCAATAATTTATTAATGTTTTTTAATATTATTTTAGATTAATTTTAATAAATATTGATAAAATAAAAAAATAGTATAAAATAACTGCATAAAGAATAAAAGGAGTTTTTATGGTTAAAGATAATTTAATTGAAATATTACATGAAATGGAAGTTGTTGCAAAATTATTTAAATTAGATCCGTTTGATATATATATTATTGGAGGAGGGGCTTGCATATTGGGAGAATATACAACAAGAGCAACTATGGATATTGATTTTGTAGATTTAGGATATCCTTCAAAATATGGAAAGGCATTTGCTTTACTTAGAGATTATGACATGTTAGAATATGAAAGTACATTACTTTCTCCAACATATAAAGATAGAGCAATAAAACTTAGTGATTTTAAATATATTAATAATTATTCCTACTTGCAACAAAGAAACTCTTAATTATATTATTGAAGAAATTTTACAAAGAAATGATTTATTTCAAAGTAAAAAAGATGAATTTATAAAAAACTTAAAAATTTTTAGGGAGAAATATAATGTATAGAATTTTTTGTGAAAGTTATAAAAATTATATAGAAACATTTCCTGATGATAACTATAGACTAGAAATATCTAAACCATTGGAATTAATTTGCGATATTAATAAATATCAATATGAAAAGAATAAAAATAGCAAACTATACAAACAGCTTTCAGATTTATTATATTTTATGAAAAAATATAAATATATTTCCAAAGTTTAAAGCTTTCTTGTGGACCTTATCTTCAAGAGATATTAAGCCCGTAAAATACAATGTATCCAAAAAAGAGGATATAGAGGAACAATTAAAATTAGTTAACTCATTCTTAAAATTATCCTATTGGTACTAAAAAGACTATAACTAGTAATTTTTCTTAGCTATAGTCTTTTAATTTATCTAAATTTTACTAAAACATTTCTATTCTTATAATATTATTTTCTTTCTAACTCAATTATTATCTCTGTTCCTTTATTTGTAGTCATATGAATTTTAAGTACGTCTGTTGCATCATATGATGTTAAATTAAATGTTTGATAATAATTAATGATTTTATTTTCTCCTGCTGGTACACCATATCCTCCGTCTCCATCGCTTCTTCTTGCAGGTTCAAATTTTTTTCCATCTGATGTTTCCACATATTCCTTTTGTATTGCAATTTTATCGAAAATACTTTTTGGTGTACTTGTATGTAATAATTCATAATCTATATTGTCTGAATTAATTTCTGGTATAGATATTTTAAGAGCTGTTTTAGATAATTTTACTTGTATTTTTGTTAAATCTATACTTTCTTCATTACATTTTGTTGCTCTATATATAATTGTTTCTCTATTGTAAAATTCTGCTGGAACATCTATGTCAAAATTCCAATTTCCAACATAAGTTTTATTTTCGCCATATCTTTCGTCACATACTTTTGTACTAAGTTTGGAAAATTTTACATTTAATTTTTTACTTCTTGGGAAAGCTTCTGGATTTCCCGTCGCCGTTAAAGCTAATATAATCTCATTCTCATTTTTTTCTATAGTCCCCATGCTATATGCACCCCAATATTCAGGTTTATCTTTTCCTTCATCAGCTTCATGCGTAACAAATACTACTTTTCCAGTTTCGTCTGTTATTCTTAAGTCTTCTAATGCAACACTTTTAAAGTTTTCGATATTATATTTTTCATTTACTGTAATTTTGAAATTCATAGCAAAATTAAAATCGTCCATTACAAAAGAATCTACTTTAACTTCTATTCCGTCTGCGTCTTGATATTCTGTTTTAACATCTGAAATATATCCCTGTTGTACAGCGCTTTCTACACCATCGCTTGCATTATTTCCAAATTTATTTTTTATAAATTCTCCTATATCTCTTGCGAAAACTACACCTGTTGTAGAGACAATTATAATTCCAGCTATTAATGATTTTTTTAATACATTTTTTGTATTTTTCTTTTCCATATAACTCTCCTTTTCTTGAAAGTTAGATATAGAAATCTTTAGTTTAACATCATCTAATATTTTTTTATTATCTTTATTCATTACTATATCCTCCTTTCTCTAAATCTTTTTTTATCTTCTTTCTGATTCTAAATAATCTTGTTTTAACTTTAAATTCAGAAATATTTAGTATATCAGCTATTTCTTTTATTTTTCTTGACGAATAATAATATAATTTAAAAATTAATATATCTTCTTCTTTCATTTTCTTTACACAGTTTTCTATAATATATGTTTTTTCTCTTTCTTCATATATCATATCTAGTTTCTTTATGTCTTCAATTGTATTTTCGTAATCTGATATATCAAAATTTATATTTATTATTCTTGATTTTTCTTTAATTAGATTTTTTACAATTCCAGCTATGTATGAACTCATTTTTTTATCATCATCTAGTTTTTCTCTGTTTTTCCATAAAATAAAAAATGTATCAGATACAATTTCTTCAGTATCTTCTTTCGAAAAATTCTTATATGACATATTCTGAAGTATTTTATATACATACCCACTATAATCCTCTATCACTTTTTCTAAATCTAATATGTTATTATTTTTATAATTTTTTATTATATTTCTATTGTTCAATTTAGATCTAAACTCCTTTTATTTTTTATTAAGACATCTTACATTTATATATTGATAAAATTTTAAAAAAGGTTTCACTTTTATTTATAATTACTTCTATAAAACAAAAAATCCAGCAATTTAAGCTGAATTTTTTTATTCGTCTAAATGACTACATATGTGTTTTCTTGTTAACTCCATTAAATTAAGTCTTGTAAATCCTTCTACTTGTGTTTTTGCTCGATCTTCTTTTAATGTTTGTTTTAATAAATCTTCTATTTTATTTTTGTTTTCTTCATTATGCATATCAATATAATCTATGATTATAATTCCACCGACATCTCGTAGTCTTAATTGTTTTGCAATTTCCATTGTAGCTTCTTTATTTACTTTAAAGATTGTAGTTTCTAAATCTTTTTTTCCTGTATATTTACCTGTATTTACATCTATAGCTGTTAGAGCTTCTGTTTTATCAATTGTTATAAATCCTCCACAGTTAAGCCATATTTTCCTATTTTCACTTTTTTCAATTTGAGTATTTATATCATACATTTGAAGTAAATCTTTTTCTTTTGATAATATAATGTTTATTTTACTATTATCTTCTTCTAAAATGCTTTTTATTTTATTATATTCAGAGCTACTATTAGTCGTAATTTTTTCTAAGTTTTTGTTTGTTAAATCTGTTATGATTTTTTCTATTATGTTTTCACTCTCTTTAATTAATCTTGGAGTATTCATTTTTTTATTATTAAATTTTTTTAATATATCATTCCATTTTATTTCAGCTTTTTTTATATCTTCAATAATTTCTTCTTCAGAAGCACCTATTGCTGATGTTCTTATTATTGCTCCATTACCTTTTGATATACTTTTTTCAACAATATTTATTAGTTCTTTCTTTTTTTCTTGATCTTCTATTTTTTGAGAAATTGTTATAAAGTTGGTATTAGGCATGTAAACTATATATTTGTTTGTAATGCTTATATGTGTAGAAAGTCTTGCGCCTTTTTTATCATTACTATCCTTTTTTACTTGCACTAATAACATTTGATTTTGTTTTAATATATCTTTTATATTTAAATTTTCATCTATTTTTTCTTTTTTCTCATCTAATTGTGGGATTGTATCTTTTAAGTGAATAAATCCTTTTTTTCCAACTCCAAAATCTAGAAATGCAGATTGCATTCCAGGAATTATATCTGCTACTTTAGCAACATATATATTTCCTTCTAATCTATTTTTTTTACTTTCTTCGTTGTTCTGATATCTCTCTATAAGTTTACCATTTTCAACTAAGCATATTGTTTCCATATCATTATTTTGGTCTATTATCAGTTCTAACATTTTTATTTTTCCTTTCAATTGTCTTTAATTTATTTCATTCATAGCTTTATTTACGCCATTTTTTATAATTTCTACTACAGCTTTTTCTCCAATTTTAATTCCTTTATTTAGTTCTTCTCTTTCTTCTTTTGAAAGTTTCTTTAAAACATGATTTATTAAATCATTACTATACTCTGGTTTACCTGTTCCTACTCTTACTCTTATAAAATCTTCTGTTCCTAAAAGTTTAACTACAGATTTCATACCATTATGAGTTCCTGCACTTCCTTTTGCCTTTACTCTTACTTCTCCTGGTTCAATATCTATATCATCATAAATTACTATTAGTTCTTCTTGCTTTATTTTATAAAATTTTATAATTTCTATAAGTGCTTCTCCACTTAAATTCATAAATGTTTGCGGTTTACAAAGTAATACTTTTTCATTTTCTATTTTTCCTTGTCCATATATTGATTTGAATCCATTTTTGTTAACATCTATATTGTAATCTTCTGCTAATTTATTAACAACATCAAATCCCATATTATGTCTTGTATTACTATATTCTGGTTCTGGATTTCCAAGTCCTACTATTAAATACATTTTTACACCCTTCCTAATATTTTACTACGTACCTTATTTATAATCATATATAAATACTCATCTTTTAAAGCAAGTAAAATTCCTAAATATACTATAACGCCTATAATAACTTCAACTACAATTGATGTCATTCCTGTTGATATAAATATTTTTGTTAACATACATACTGCATACATTATCACTGCTGCAAAGATATATCTATAGCTTAATTTAAGCATTTCTTTTATATTTATCTCTTTTTTAACATAATTGAATTGAACTATATTTACTGCTAGCTCTGAAAGTACTGTTGCAATACATGCTCCAATTGATGCATATAATTTTATTAAAATATAATTTAAAATAAAATTCACAATAATCCCTACTGCTACAGATATAGTATATTCTTTTTGTCTTTTAGTTGGTAATAAATATTGTGTTCCAACTACGTTTGCAAGACCCATTAACAATATAATTGGACTTATTATACAAATTAATGTTGATGCTTTTTGGTATCCTTTTCCAAAGAAAATTGGTACAAATTCTTTGGATACACATATAAGTCCTAATATCGTTGGGAAACTCAATAAAAATACAAAATTAAATGATTTTTTCATATATGCATTTATTTTTTCTTTTTCTCCATTTGCAAACATATTTGCCATTCTTGGTATCATAACAGTTCCAAGTGATGTAACTAATGTAAGAAGTAATCTTATAACTTTTTGACTTTGTTCATAGTATCCTGTTTCTGTTTTGTCTGCTATTATTTTTCCTAACATTGTAGTATCTAACATGTTATATAGTTTATTTGCTATTTGAGGAATAAATAATAAGATTATAGTAGGAATTTGTTTTAATATATTGATGTTTTTTATTTTAACACCTTTAAAATATTTTGGCAAATAAAACCATAGTGTTAAATTTCCAACAAAATCTGCAATTGAATATATATACATATATTTTATTAAATCTTCTTTTGTTTTTACTAATATAAATATTAAAGTTACACTAATTACTCTTACTAATATATTCCTTGTTACAGTTTTTTTAAATTCTTCTATCCCTTGGAAGAACCAACTTATATCGAATGCACCTGCAAATAATTCAAATAATAAAACTCTATAATATACTGCATATTCTCCTTTTCTTAAAAAGAATGAGTAATAAATTACTAATGCAACAGCCATCGTTATAAATCTAAATAAAACTAATTCAATAAATACCTTTTTCCTTTGTACTTTGTTATCTTGTGCATATGCAATTTCTCTTTGTCCATAAAGAGCAATACCTAAAGAGCCGAATAAAACAAAATATGTAACAATTGTATATGTATAACTGTATATTCCAATACCTTCAGCTCCTAAAACTCTTGATAGGTATGGTGTTGTTACAAGTGGTAATATTAATATTAAAATTTGATAAGTTAAATTATATAAATAATTTTTGGTTATACTTTTCTTTGACATTTTTTCTCCTTTACGCGTATAAGTATATCAAAAATAGATTTTTTTATCAATATCTATATTGCTTTTTTGAAAAAAATAATGCTAATTTCAAATTTTGAAACTAACATTATCTACATTTATTATTTTCTAGACTCTACAATAAGTTTTATTCCAGTTCTGTCTTCTCCTTCAACTTCAACCTCAGCAAATGCAGGTATGCATACTAGGTCAACTCCTGCTGGTGCTACAAATCCTCTTGCTATTGCTACTGCTTTAACGGCTTGATTTAACGCTCCTGCTCCTATCGCTTGCATTTCTGCCTTTTGTGATTCTTTTATCAAACCTGCTATAGCTCCAGCTACTGAATTTGGGTTTGATTTTGATGAAATTTTTAAAATTTCCATTTCTTTTGCCTCCTATAATTTCTTATTTTTTTGTTGCAACTTTTTTCATTTTGTATTCTATACCCTTTTTTATTTTTTGTCTATATTTTTCTGGAAATTTTTTCCATTTTTCATCGCAATAAAATTTATTTTTCGACAAACAAAAAAATACTGAAAATCAGTACTTTTTTGCTTCTTGTTTATTTTGTTTTTCCTGCTACATACCCTGTTGAATATGCAATTTGAAGATTAAACCCTCCAGTATAGCTATCTACATCTATTATTTCTCCAGCGAAATATAAATTTTTTACAATTTTAGATTCCATAGTTTTAGGATTTATTTCTTTTATATTTATTCCTCCACTTGTTATTATAGCTTCATCAATAGGTCTAAATCCTTTTATAGTAAATGATAAATCTTTTAATAATGTAGTTAAATTTTGTCTTTCTTTTTTTGTTATTTCATTTACTTTTTTGTCTGGATTTATATTTGAAAGTTCAATAACTGTATTTATAAGTTTTTGCGGTAATAATTTATCTAGACTATTTTTAAATGCTTTGTTTTTATTTTCTTCAAAATCTCTTAATATTCTTTCTTCTAGTTTTTCTTTTACTAAAGCTGGTTTTAAATCTATATGTAATTTTATTTTTTTATTTTTTAATAATTCGTCAATATTTTTTATTCTGTTTAAAATACATGAACTACTTAAAATTATAGGACCAGATACTCCAAAATGAGTAAATAGCATTTCGCCAAAATCTTCATAAACTTTTTTATTTTTTTCTGTGTCTTCAATTATAATTTTAACGTTTTTCAAACTTAGTCCTTGTAAATTTTTACATATGTCATTTTCATATATAACAAGAGGTATTAATGATGGTTTTATATCTGTAATCGTATGTGAAATCTTTTCACACATTTTATATCCATCACCTGTTGACCCTGTCATAGGATAACTTTTTCCTCCTGTTGCTAAAATTACTTTATCCGCTTCTAGAATGTCCTTATTTTCTAATCTAACCCCATATGTGCTATTATTATTTACAAGTATTTCATTTACTCTTGTATCAAATAATATTTTCACCTGTATTTTTTTTAATCTTTTCTTAAAACACTCTAAAACATCTAAAGATTTATCAGTTACTGGAAATATTCTATTTCCTCTTTCTTCTTTTACTTCTAATCCTTCTTTATGTAAAAATTCAATTATATCTTTATTGTCAAATTCTTGATAAATACTATATAAAAATCTTCCGGTTTCTAGGAGTATTTTTAATAAACTCCTCCATATCCACACTAGAAGTAATGTTGCATCTTCCTTTTCCTGTAATTAATAACTTCTTACCAAGTGACTTATTTTTTTCAATTAAAATTACTTCATTTTTTTCTTCAGCAGCAGATATTGCCGCCATCATTCCAGCAGGTCCTCCGCCAATTACTATAACTTTCATCCAAAAATCGCTCCTACGATAATTCCTAAAAATGCTCCTACAAAAACTTGTATAGGAGTATGTCCTAATACTTCAACTAATTTTTCTTGTACTTCAATTCCTGTAAGTCCTGGTGTATCTACTATTTTGTTTAAAAGCTTTGCTTGTTTACCAGCAGCTCTTCTAACTCCTGCTGCATCATACATTACAACTAATGAAAAAATTAAACTAACTGCAAATATAGATGAGTCAAATCCAAGTTGTTTTCCTAACATAACTGTTATTGTCATAACTATAGCAGAATGTGAACTCGGCATTCCTCCTGCTCCAACTAATCTTCTGAAATTTAATTTTTTAAAAACAATTAAATCATATATTACTTTAAAAATCTGTACTGCAAGCCATACAAAAAAAGGTACTATTATATATTTGTTTTCTGTAATTTGTATAAAAATGTTCACTGTTTTCTCCCCTTATTCTTTGATATCTAAATCGTCTTCTTTGATATCTCCATTTACCTCTAATAAAATCTTTATTTTTCTTTCTGCATCTTCTAAAATTTTACTACATTCTTTAGATATCTTCATTCCTTCTTCAAATTTTTTTACAGATTCGTCTAAATTAAGATTTCCCTTTTCTAAGTCATTTGCTATTCCTTCTAATTTTTCTATTTTATTTTCAAAAGTTTCTTCTTTCATTTAAAATCCCTCCATTCTATTTTATTGTATTATTTTTAACATCAATCTCATATTCAGCTAAAGATTCGGTTGTGTCTTTGCTTCTGACAGATACATTATATATATTTCCATTTACTCTATCAATGAAATAATATACTGTATCATCTTCGCCCCATTTTTTTCTTGCCATTTCTATTGCTTTATTTTTTCCTTCTTGTTTTGATATTTCTCTATTGTTATCTTCTTTTGTTGTATTATTTTCCTCTAACAAATTATTATCTTCTTTAATTTCGTTTTCTTGAGAGTCCTTTTCTTCTTTTCCTATTACATTAGACTCTTCTGTTTCTTTTATAATATTGTTATCTGTATTTGATGTTTTGTTTTCTTCTTTTTTTATTGTTGTGTTTTCGCTAATTTCATTAGTAGCATACATCTCATTTACTTTTAATACGTTTTTATATACAATTGCTCCTACTACTAATATTGTAATAATTGTACATATTATAACTGCTTTTTTATTTACCATTTAAATCACCTCTTAATTTAAAACTTTTACTTTTTTGCTTCCATCGAAAAATCTCAAATTGTATTCATCATCTTTTTTTAATGCCTTTGCACTGTTGACTATATGTCTATTTTCTTCTACTAAACAATATCCTCTTGTTAATGTTTTTAAAGGACTTAATGCGTCAAGTTTTGTTACTTTTTCGATAAATTCTGTTTTACTATTTTCATATTTTTTATTTATACTGTTTTCCATTGTTTTAACTATATTGTCTATTATTTGATAATTATCTATTATTTTTTTATACGGATCTTTAAATGCTACTGATGCTAACACTTTTTCGTAACTTGCTTTCATTAATTCTAGTTTTTTCTCTAATGATAGTTTATATCTATTTTGGTATAATTTTATTTTATTTTCTAATTCGTCTATATTTGGATTTGCAAGTTCTGCTGCAGCTGACGGTGTTGGTGCTCTCAAATCTGCTACAAAATCAGCTATTGTAAAATCTGTTTCATGTCCAACCGCTGATATTATAGGTATTTTAGAATTATATATAGCTCTTGCAACTATTTCTTCATTAAATGGCCATAAATCTTCTAATGATCCTCCACCTCTTGCAAGAATAAGTACATCTGCTAAATTGTTATCATTCATCAGTTTTATTCCTCTTGCAATTTCTTCCGCAGCGCCTGTTCCTTGTACTGGCACAGGAAATAATCTTATATATACATTCGGATTTCTTCTTGTAGATACATTTATTATATCTCTAATTACAGAACCTGTTTTTGATGTTAATACTCCTATTCTTTCAGGCATTAAAGGTATTCTCTTTTTTTTTGAATTATCAAATAGTCCTTCTTCTTCCAAATCCTTTTTTAGTTTTTCATATTTTTCATATAAATCGCCTAATCCATCTTGTTTCATTGCTTTTGCGTATATTTGATAAATTCCATCTCTTTCGAATACTGATACACTTCCAAATAATATTACTTTCATTCCATCTTTTGGTTCAAAATCCATCTTCTCTGCATATGTTTTAAACATTATACATTTTATTAATGATTTTTCATCTTTTAATGTAAAATATAGATGTCCCGTGTAATGATGTTTAAAATTTGATATTTCTCCTTTTACTATTACAGCATTTAATGCTTCATCTTGTGAAATTTTATCTTTTATATATGAATTTAAATCACTTACTGTAACAGCCATTGCTTCATAATTCATAATTTTCCTCACTTTTATTTTTTAAGAGGCAAACATTTCTGCATGCCTCTCTTTTCCTCTATAATTACATATCTTTTACGAAAGTAGCTAAAGCTCCATTTATAAATTTAGCAGATGCTTCATCGTCATACTTCTTAGCTAATTCTATTACTTCATTTATTTCTGCTTTAAATGGAATTTCTTTATACTTTATCTCATATATAGCTAGTTTAAGCAAACTTAAATTTATCTTTGATATTCTTTCTATTTTCCATTCAGAAGACAAACTTTTTTCAATTGCATCTAAAATTTCATTTTCATTTTTTCTTATTCCTAATATTATGTCTTTTATATATTCTTTAGCATTATTGTCTTCTATTTCGTTATTT
The DNA here is from genome assembly GCA_934178475.1 of uncultured Clostridia bacterium. Lineage (GTDB taxonomy): Bacteria > Bacillota > Clostridia > TANB77 > CAG-508 > CAG-269. The sequence continues at coordinate 64,362 of CAKPQH010000005.1, read as the reverse complement.
TCTATATATAAATCTATTTGCTCTTCTAAATTTTCTATTTTTTGAATTTCTAAACTATATATTAATTTAAAAGCTAATTCTCTTATTTCTGAACGTCTCATTATTTCTCCTACACTTTATCTATAAATTTTTTTATTTTTTCTTTTACTTCATCTTTATTTTGTTGAATATAATTTCCTACAAAAGCTCCTACTACTATCAATATTATTGCAATAAATAATTTATATACATTTGTAAGTAGTACTAATATAGCAACTATTACACCTATTATAGCACCTTTATAGTTATTCCAAAAAGATATTAAACTCTCCATAACTTCAGTTTCCTTTCCTTATATTATTATATGATGTATTATTTATTATTCTCGTTATCTTGAGTAACTATGTTTTTAATTCTAACATTTACTTGTTTTACATCTAAATCTGATGTTTTCTTTATTGCTTCTCTTATCTTATTTTGAAGATTTACTGTTAGTTCTTTTATTATAACATCTTGACTAACAACAATGTTTATATCTACTTCTACATTATTTTCGCTATCTAATTCAATTTTTGTTCCTGCAAGTTGTACACTTGTAAAATCTTTTACAATTCCTTCAACTAAATTAATTAATGTTGCTTTTGATATCATTAATTTTCCATTGTCATTTTGCATTAAAACACCTTGTCCATCAATTGAATTCTTTTTATCTGATGAACTAAAGAATATACTTTTTATAGAAAGTAATAAGCATACTATAGCTGCTATAAGTAAAATTATATTTCTTTCTCCTGTAATTGCTTTTTCTAGTAAGTCTGTTATTGTATCAACTTTTATCCACCCTGCAATTGTAATACATAGAATTATTGATTCTAGTAAAATTATTATTGAAAATATTGCTAATATTAATTTATCTAATTTTTTCATCTTTATTTCCTCCATATAATTAATTATTATCTTTTTCTTCGTTTTTTTCTTCATCATTATTGTCATTTTCATTGTTGTTTACTATTTCAGTATTTACACCTTGTACATGTATATTAACTTCACTAACCTTTAATCCTGTCATGTTTTCAACTGCTTTTTTTACTCTATTTTGTATTTCAAAAGCTACATCTGGTATTCTTGTACCATATTCTACTATAATATTTACATCTATTTTTACTTCTTTCTCTGTTGCTTCTACTTTTATTCCTTTTGCAAGATTCTTTTTACCCTTTAATACTTCTGTAATTCCTCCTGCAAATCCACCTGACATTCCATATACTCCAGGCACTTCTGATACTGCAACTCCTGATATTACAGCAATTACGTCATTTGATATTTTTAATCCTTCTTGTTCATTATTGTTTAATTCTTCAACATTTATCTCTTCATTATTGTTTTCTTCCATAATTTTATCCTCCTTACGCATATAAGTATATCAATTTTTTAAGAATTTTACAACTGTTTCTGCTAAAAAATATACTAATTTTTATTTATAATATTATTTTTTTCAATAAAAAATACCTTCATAATATATTTTATTATATCATAGCTTCATAATGTCAAGAAAATTTGTTTATATTTCTTAAATGTAATTATTTTGTAATATTGTTGTAATAATACTTCTTAAAATAACAAAAAAGACAATCAATTAAGATTGCCTTTTTTATTATTTTGCATAATCTGTTACACGATTTTCTCTTATAACATTTACTTTTATTTGTCCTGGATAATCCATTTCATCTTCAATTCTCTTAGAAATATCTCTAGCAAGTACTACCATTTGATCATCATTTATCTTATCTGGTTTAACTATTATTCTTACTTCTCTACCAGCTTGTATTGCAAAAGATTTTTCAACTCCTTCAAAAGAATCTGCTATTGATTCTAAAGTTTCTAATCTTTTAATATAAGCTTCTAAAGTTTCTCTTCTTGCTCCAGGTCTTGAAGCTGATATAGCATCTGCTGCTTGTATTAATACAGCTTCCATACTTTGAGGTTCAACGTCTCCATGATGTGCTTCAACAGCGTTTATAATTATAGGATTTTCTTTATATTTCTTTAATATATCAACACCTATTTGAATATGTGTTCCTTCCATATCATGGTCTAATGCTTTTCCTATATCATGAAGTAATCCAGCTCTAGCAGCTCTTTTAGAATCTAATCCTAATTCTTCTGCCATTATTCTAGATAAGTGTGAAACTTCTATTGAGTGATTTAAGACATTTTGACCATAACTTGTCCTATATTTTAATTTACCTAACAATTTTATAATATCTGGATGTAAGTTATTTATTCCTGTTTCTAAAGAAGCTCTTTCTCCTTCTGATTTTATAATCTCGCTTACTTCTTCTTTAGCTTTTTCTACCATCTCTTCAATTTTTGCTGGATGTATTCTTCCATCATCTATTAATTTTTCAAGTGCGATTCTTGCAACTTCTCTTCTTAATGGATCAAATCCAGATAGTATAACAGCTTCTGGTGTATCATCAATTATTAAGTCTATTCCTGTTAATGTTTCCAAAGCTTTTATATTTCTACCTTCTCTACCAATAATTCTTCCTTTCATATCATCACTTGGAAGATTTACTATAGATACTGTTGTTTCTGAAGTATGGTCAGCAGCGCATTTTTGAATTGCATAACTGATAATCTCTTTAGCATTTTTATTAGCTTCTTCTTTAGTTTTTTGTTCTAAAGATCTAATTATTTTTGCTCTTTCAGATGAGATTTCTTTTTCTGTTTGTTTAAGTAATAAATCTTTTGCTTCTGCTTTGCTTAATCCAGAAATTCTTTGAAGTTCTTCATTTTCTTTTTCCTTTAATTCTTTAACTTCTTTTTTTTGATCTTCAATACTTTGGTATTCATATTCCAAATTCTTTTCTCTTTTTTCTAGGTTTTCTGTTCTTTTGTCTAAGTTTTCTTCTTTTTGAATCATTCTTGATTCTTGTTTTTGAACTTCACTTCTTCTTTCTTTAATCTCTTGATCTAATTCTTTACGACTTACCATTATTTCTTCTTTAGCCTTAATTATTTCTTCTTTCTTCATGTTTTCTGCTTCAATTTTAGCTAAGTCTAATAATCTCTTTGATTCTTTTTCGGCACTTTCAATTTTAGATTCAGCAATTTTTTTACGTAATGTCATTCCTAAAAAAAGTCCAATTGCAATTGAGATTAAGAAAGTAGCAATTATGATTACAATGTTCATAATTATACACCTCTTTCTTATTTAATTTTCAATGTGCGAATAAATATATATATTAAAATTTATTTTTATTAGATATATTTTTCTACTACTATAGTATACATTTAATCTTAAAAACTGTCAAGAGGTATTTTTTAATAAAATATTATGCAACGTTTAACATAAAATCATATTTTTCATAATCAGGCATATATTTTTCTATCATTTTATAAAAACCTTTTGCATATGATTTATATTTCAAATGACAAAACTCACGTAATACAACATATCTTAAAACGTTTTTATCAAATTTTACTATTTCTGGATTTATAACAATAGTTTTATCTTTCATACATTTTGCATAACTATTATTCATTTTTCTTATTTCATAGCTTTCTGGTGCTAATCCGTTTAAAAGAATTCTTGTTTCTTCCATTACTTGTTCAATTTCAATTCTAGCAATTTCATTATACATTTTGTTTAATGCTAATTTTAGTATTTCTGTATTTCCTGTTCTTTTGTATTTATTAGGAAGATATATATTTATGCTATTATCTTCTAAGTTTAATTCTGGATTTTTTATTTTGCTATATTTAACATTTACTTTTAAATTTTCACCAAATAATCTTATTTTTGTTTCTTCAATTTTTTTAATTTCAATTCTTCTTTTCATTAATTCCATCATTTTATATTCCTCCTAATTTTATGCGAATTGTTGTTCGCTTGTTGTTTGTATTATATAACCAAATTTTTGTTTTGTCAATACTTTTTTATAAAAAATATAAAATTTTTGTTCGCCATCTTAAATACTTTTCATTTCAAGCTTTTTGTTGTTTTTATTCATCAAAAAATGAGTGCAGATTTTTTTATCCACACTCATTTTTCAATTAATTCATTTCAACTTTTCCTATTATATCTTTTATATTATCAATATTATGTTTTTGCATATATCTTTCTATTCCTTTTACCGCTTCTATGCTAGTTTCTGGAGTAATAAAATTTCCTGTTCCTATAGATACTGCTGTTGCCCCTGCAAGCATAAACTCGATTGCATCTTCTCCTGTTACTATTCCTCCAATACCCATGATAGGAATATTTACAGCTTGTGCAGCTTGATAAACCATTCTTACTGCTACTGGTTTTATTGCTGGTCCTGATAATCCACCTGTATTGTTTGCTAAAACTGGTTTTCTTTTATCAATATCAATTGCCATTCCTGTAATAGTATTTATTAATGATATTGCATCTGCTCCTGCATCTTGTGCAGCTTTTGCAGGTAAAGTTATATCTGTAACATTAGGGGTAAGTTTTACAATAAGTGGTTTATTAGTTAATACTTTTCTACAAGCAGATGTAACTTCTTTAACACCTTCATATGTTGTTCCAAATGCTAAACATCCTTTTTTTACATTTGGACATGAAAGATTAAGTTCCACTCCATCAATATCTATATTATTTAAAACTTCACAAATTTTAACATAGTCTTCTATAGTTCCACCTTTTCCACCAAAAGCATTTACAATAATTGCAGTATCGAACTTTTTTAAATAAGGCAAATCATTTTCGATAAAATATTTTACACCTGGATTTTCTAATCCTATTGCATTTAGCATTCCCGCTGTTGTTTCACATACTCTTGGTGCTTTATTTCCGCTTTTAGGTTCATATGATGTTCCTTTTGTTATTATAGCTCCTAATTTACTTAAATCAAAGAACTCTCCATATTCTCTTCCATATCCAAAAGTTCCAGAAGCAACTGTTATAGGATTTTTCATTTTTATTCCTGCAAAATTAATTTCAGTATTCATAAATTTCTCCTTTCAAAATTTTTACTATATATCTACAATATTTGCATCAAATACTGGTCCTGCTTTACATACATGTACATATTTAGGATCTTCTTTTGTACTATCACTTGTTTTTACTGCACATCCTAAACACACTCCAAGTCCACATGCCATTTTTTCTTCTAATGATATTTGACAAGGAATACCTTTTTCAAATCCTAGTTTTTTTACTGCTTTAAGCATTGGCATTGGTCCACATGCAAATATGCAATCAATATTTTCTTTTTCAATATCTTTTTCTAGGTAATTTATTGCAAATCCATTATTGGCATAAGAACCATCATCTGTTGTAATTATAACTTCATTTGAAACACTTTTAAATTCATTTTCTAATAGAACATAATCTTTATTTCTAAATCCTAAATATGTTCTTACATTTTTTTCTTCTTTCTTAGCATTTTTTGCAAGTTCATATAATGGAAATACTCCTATTCCTCCTCCAATTATAGCAATATTTTTATATTCTTTGTATTTGAATATTCCATTTCCTAATGGACCTACTATATCTATTTTTTCGCCTATTTCTCTTTTAGATAATAACTCTGTTCCTTTTCCTTTTACTTGAAAAATAAACTCAACTATTCCAGTTTCTTTTTCTACGTTATAAATACTTATTGGTCGTCTAAGAAGCGGCGTAATATTATCAATAACTCTTATTTCTAAAAACTGTCCTGGTTTTGCTAAATTTGCAATTTCTTTTGCTTCAACACTAAACTTAAAAATATCATCTTTAAGTTGCTCTTTTTTTATTAATTTTGTTTTTAAATTTACTGGCATAAAATCCTCCTTTTATCTTTCAATATCATTGCTTATTAATCTTTCTTTTTTGTTGTTTTTCATTAAATCTTCTTTATATTTTCATGCTTCTTACCTCTTGATTGCTTTATTTAATTCATCTCTCATTCTGATAGCTTCTTCTCTTGTAGCTTTTTCAAAATCTCTTTCAGTATAAATATCTTTCCATCTGTCTAGTTTATATGCAAACATCAAACTTCTTGAAGCATTTACAAATCCACCTAATCCATTACTATCAAATCCTAAAGCAATATCTTCCGCTTTGCCACCTTGTGCACCATATCCAGGTATTAAGAAATATGAATTCGGCATAACTTCTCTTAATATTTTCAACTGTTCTGGATATGTTGCACCTACTACTGATGAAACTGAGCTATATCCATTTTCTCCAATTAATTCTTTTCCCCATTTATTTACAAGCTCTGCTACTTTTACATAAATTTCTTTTCCATCTTCTGTTTTTATATCTTGTAATTCTCCTGATGACTTATTAGAAGTTTTTACTAAAATAAATATTCCTTTATTATATTTTCTGCAGTCTTCTATAAAAGGCAATATTCCATCTGATCCCAAATATGGATTTACAGTAACAAATTCTACATCAAAAGCAGAATATAGATTATCATTTAAATCTGTTTTTCCTAAGAAAGCATTTGAATATGCTGCAGCTGTTGTACCAATATCGCCTCTTTTTATATCTGCAATAACTACCATACCTTTCTCTTTTGCATATTTACATGTTTCATTAAACGCTTTTAATCCCTCTATCCCATACATTTCATAAAAAGCAATTTGTGGTTTTACTGCTGGTATAATATCATATGTTGAATCAATTAATCTTTTATTATATTCTAATATCGCATCACAAACTCCTTTAATATCTTTACCATACTTTTCTTTTATAAAACTAGGTATCATATTATATCTTGGATCTAATCCTATAACTGTTGGATTATTTTTTTCTTTAATCTTATCAATTAATAAATCAATTGCAATTTTCATATTATTTTTCCTCCACACTTTTCTAGAAATATTCTTTCTTTGAAAGCTCCTCTTTTATTTTTCTTATCATTTCTAACTTTTTCTATTTCTTCTTTTGAAACATTCTTAAATTCTAATATAGCATATATTACTTCTAACACATCTGCAATTTCTTCTATATTATCATCTTCTATATATTCTGTTACTTCTTCAATAAGTTTTTTATCAAGTTCTTTTTTATATTCATCTTTTTCTAAAATTTTTATCTTCGGACACCTTTTATCTTCTTTAATAATTTCCGGTATTTTATCTCTAACTAATTTATTATATTCTTTCATATACCGCTTTTCCTCCTACTATAGTATACTCAACTTGTCCTTTTAGTTTTTTGCCTATCCATGGTGTATTCTTTGACTTTGAAACTATATCTTCTTCCTTATATACATACTCTATATTTGGATTAAAAATAGTTATATCTGCTGTTTTCCCTTCTTTTATTATACCTTTATCAATTCCTAATATTTTAGCTGGATTATAAGACATTAATCTTACAATATCTAGATATGAAATTAAATCTTTATCTACTAAATTAGTTATTGTTGCTGCTAGTGCTGTTTCAAATCCAATAATACCATTTGGTGCTGATTCTAAATCTTTTTGTTTTTCTTCTTTTGAATGTGGTGCATGGTCTGTTATTATTGCATCTATAGTTCCATCTTGTAATCCTTTTATTATAGCTTCTCTATCTTTTTCTTTTCTTAATGGAGGATTCATCTTTGCATTTGTATTTGAAACTAAAACTTCTCCCTCTGTAAAACTATAATAATGCGGGCAAGTTTCACAAGTTATTTTAACATTCCTTTTCTTTGCATCTCTTATCATATTAACTGATGTCTTTGTACTTATATGACAAATATGAGCTCTAACATCATTTGTTTCTGAAATAACGATTTCTCTAGCTGCCATAATCTCTTCAGCTTCTGGAAGAACTCCTTTAACATTTAATTTTCTAGCTACTTCTCCCGCGTTTATCACACCTGCTGAAACACTTGGTTCTTCACAATGAGAAGCAACATATGTACCTAATGAGTCAGCTTTTATAATAGCTTTTCTCATAATATTAGCGTTTTTTACAGGGATACCATCATCAGAAAAAGCAATTGCACCTGCTTTTTTCATTCTTTCAAAATCAACATGTTCTTCTCCTTTTTCTCCTTTTGTAACACTAGAATATGGTAATATATTACACAGATTAACTCTTTTTGCTTCATTTATAACCTTTTCTAAAATTTCTTCATTATCAATAGCAGGCTTAGTATTTGGCATAGGACATATTGTTGTAAATCCACCTTTTACAGCACTTTTTGAACCAGTCTCAATAGTTTCCTTGTATTCAAATCCAGGTTCTCTTAAATGACAGTGTATATCTATCATTCCTGGCATAATAAATAATCCTGTACAATCAATAATTCTGTCTGCTTTTTCATTGATATTTTTTGATAGTTCTTTTATTATATTGTCTTCTATTAAAACATCTCTTTTTTCTTGTAATTTAGATTCATAATCTAAAACAGTTCCATTTTTTAATAAAATTGTCATATTTACCCTCCATTTTTTATTTCTTATTATTTTATATCATTTTTTATTATTTTTTTCAATTCGGGGACGGTCCTTTTTTGAAAATTTTCAAAAAAGGACCGTCCCCGAATTGAATTGACAAGAATCTTTTTTTGAAGTATTATATATTCGAAAATTTTTTAAAATAATTTATATGGAGGTAATTATGAATACTATCGTTTCTTATTTATTAGATACAAATGCTTTTAAAATATGTCCTAATAACAAACCTTTTTGGTATACTTCAGGTAAAATAGGTCCATATTTTATAAATGCTCAATTTTTATATGGAAGTGAAACTGATGCAAATCTTTTTTTAGATTTTATAAATTCTGAACTAGAAAATTCTGATAAGTTGGATATTCCAAAAAATATATTTGAAAAAGTTAAATTTCAATATGAATCTAATCCTATATACATGGATGTCATTAATAAAATGAAAGATTATATTGAAAATAATATTAATATAGACGAAATAGATTTTGTTTCTGGCGGTGAAAGAAGAGATTGGTATTTTTCTAATATTATTGCATATCTTTTAGAAAAACCACATATTACAATATTCAAGGATTTATCTACTGTAGCAAGTTCTTATGATTTCTCTTCTTCATATGAGATAACAGATTTGAAAAATAAAAAAATCTTACATGTTGCTGATTTATTAAATCAAGCATCTAGCTACATACGTGCTTGGATTCCTGCTATAGAATCTTTAGGCGGTAAAATATGTTGGAGTATGGTAGCGGTTGATAGAATGCAAGGAGGGAAACAAAAATTAGAAGATTTAGATGTGCATTCTTTTGCTATGTTTGAAATCAAACCATATTTATTTAGTCAAATACATGATATGGGACTTATCAACGACTTACAACTTAAGATGTTAAATGATTTTTATAATAATCCTGATGATACTATGAGAGAGTTTTTAATTTCACATCCTGAATTTATAAAAGATGCTTTAAACTCAGATGAAAAATCAGCCAAACGTGCTAAACTTTGCATTGATAATAATTTATATAATTTATAAATATAAAAAATCTATACAGATACTTTTATAATATCTATATAGATTTTTTATTATATTTCCATTTGATTTCCTAAAAAAGTGGCGGCAGATTGAGCTACTTTTTTTTCTACTTCATCCATTTTAGTATTTGATTCTTTAGAAAGTAATATTACTGAACCTATTGTGTCTCCATTTGAAATTATTGGATATATTACTTGTGCGTTATTTTTCTTTTCTTGTTTATCATTACTTGTAATTGGAACTGATATATTGTTATTGTCTTTACTTGTATATACTTCTTTATCTTCCATAATTTGTTCTAATTCATCACTTATATTTTTCTCTAAGTATTCTTTTTTAGGTCCACCAGATACAGCTATTACTGTGTCCTTATCTGTAATAAAAGCAATATGCCCTGTTGTTTTTGAAAGCGTTTCTGCATACCCAACAGCAAATTCAGAAAGTTCTCCAATAGGTGAATATTTTTTTAATATAATTCCTCCCTCACTGTCTGTAAATATCTCAAGTGGATCTCCTTCTTTTATTCTAAGTGTTTTTCTTATTTCTTTTGGTATAACTACTCTTCCTAAATCGTCTATTCTTCTTACAACTCCTGTTGCTTTCATTTAAAAATTCCTCCTTTTTTGATTTTTACTTTTTTGTCTAATTTTAGTATGTCAAAAAAGGAATTTTTTATACAAATTTTTAAATCGGGGACAGTCCTTTTTTGAAAAAATTTTCAAAAAAGGACTGTCCCCAACTTTAAAATCTTGGAAATGGTGGTCTTGGTGGAGGTGGCATAGGTGGTCTGTTTGTTGTACAGCATCCAGGTCTTCCAGTTAATTCTCTCAAAATTAATATTTTTATTAAATCATTTAAAAATGGATTTCTTCTTTCATATTCTCTATTTTCAATTTCTTCTGATTTTTCTTTTGATATCTTGCTTTCTTCTTTTGAACGTATTTCATTTCCTAAATTTATATTGATTCCTACACTATTGTTTGTTGGTTCTAAATTATCATATATTTCATTTGTCATTTCATTAATCAAATTTTTATCTATACTTCTCGTATTTCTCATGCAAGCTTCTTTTACCATAGGATAAACAATACTATATATTTCCGGATACATTCCTTCTAACTCATCATTTAAATTTCTATTAATATCTTGAGATATATTATACCCAATTGGCATCATATTTATATTTTGATTCATTCCATATTCCATATTATTTTGTCTATTATATGTATTTAATTCTCTTGTATATCCTAAAATATTTTGCATATACTCTTCAAACATAAAAATAAAACCTCCTTACATAAATTCTTTATATTTTATGTAAGAAAGTTTTTTTGGTTACATTTTATTTACAATATCTTTAAAGATATTTCCTCTTTCATACATATTTTTAAACATATCAAAACTTGCACTTCCAGGTGAAAATAAAACTGTATGACAATCATTAGAATATCTTTTTGCAAATATAACTGCTTGATTTAAATCTTTACACATATATATATTTATTTCTTTTCCTTGTTTTTCTGTTTCTTCCTTTACTACATCAAATATTTTTTCAGAAGTTTGACCTATTAGAATTAGAGTTTCTACCTTATCAATTATTGGCTCAGCTACAGGATGATAGTCAAGATTTTTGTCATAACCTCCTGCTATTAATACAATTCCTTTGTCAAAAGCATTTAATGCAGATATCATTCTAGATGGGCTTGAACTTGCAGAATCATTATACCATTTGACTCCATTTATTTCTTTTACAAACTCTATCCTATGCTCTACTCCTTTAAATTCTTTGCATGTCTTTATGATTGATTCCATATCTACTAATCCTTCTGTTGCTGCTATTGCTGCACAAATATTTTCGTAATTATGTCTTCCTTTTATAGTAATTTCCTCTGTATGAATTAAATGTTTTCTAAGTCCATCTGTGCATTTTTTTATTGTATTTTCATCTAATATATACCCATTTTCTAATTTTGTTTTACTACTAAAGAAAATAACCTTTCCTTTTGAATCAATTGAGCATTTTTTTGTAATTTCATTATCATAATTTAAAATTAAGATTCCATCTTTATTTTGATGTTTATAAATATTTTTCTTTGCATCAATATATTCTTGGTAATCTTTATGTACGTTTAAGTGATTTGGTGTTATGTTTGTTATTATTGAAATGTCTGGGCTGATTTCCATTCCCATTAATTGAAAACTACTAAGTTCTAATACTGCTATGTCTTCTGGTTTTACTTCATTTAATTTAGTAAATAGTGGTATTCCTATATTGCCTCCAACATATGTGTTAATACCAGCATTTTTTAATATTTCAGTTATCAATGTCGTAGTTGTTGTTTTTCCATCACTTCCTGTTATTCCTATTATCTTACATGGACACATTTTCATAAATAATTCTATCTCTGTTGTTACAATTGCTCCATTTTTTTCTTCTAATTCTAACTCTTTTACTGTAGGTAAACAGCTTGGAGACCTTAGTATTAAATCAAATCCTTTTAATTCAGATAAATAGTTTTCTCCTAAAGATGTTTTTAACATATATTTTGATATTTTTTCTAAAATTTCTTTTGACATTTGGTCTTTTTCTTTGTTATCAAATATTGTTATGTTAGCTTTTTTCTTATAAAAATAATCTATAAGAGGTAGGTTACTTACTCCTACTCCTATTATTGCCACTTTTTTATTTTTTATATAGTTATTAAATTCTTTTAATTTTGCATTTTCAAAAACCATATCTCAATCCTCTTTTCATTTTTATAACATTTTATGTTTTATATATTTTTTTGTTAAATTTATACTACTTTTTAATACATTTTTATTATATCATTTTTGTTTTAATTAGTACATCTTATATGTATATTTTCTCCTAAAAAGTTAATAATATTATTACTAATTTAAACGGAGGTGTTTTATATGTCAGAAAATAAAAACAAGAAGAATAACAAAAATAATAATCAAAACAAAAATAGTCAAAACTCACAAAACAGAAATGAACAACAAAATATCAGTAAATAGCAAAAAAGGATTGCACTAAGTGTAATCCTTTTACTATTTACATTTTATTGTTTATCAAATTCTATCCATGTACAATTATCATTTATTACTTCAAGATTTTTACCTTTTACTACTATTGCTTCAAATTCTTCTGTTCCTTTATATTTTAATGCTGTTGCATTTTTTGCAATTAATTCTCTTGATGAAATATTTTTTTCATCATAACCTTCTCCGTTATAGTTAATTAAATATACTTCTCCATTAGAATATAAAATAACTTTTTTTAATGAACTTCCCATAAATCCACTTGGAGTCATTGTTTCTACAATTGTAACTTCTCCTGTTTGATTTTCAGTTTTATCATTATTTTCTACTACATTTTCATTTGATGTTTTATTATCTTCAATAATATTCTCAATAACATTTTCTTCAGTGTTATTATTTTCAATTGAATTATTTGTTTCATTATTTTCTATTGTGTTAACACTCGCACTTGTATTTACGTTTGTATTGTCATTTTCTTTTTTGTTAAACTTAATATTATAGGCAACCAATACACCTAACACAATAACTAAAATTATTAATATTATAACTTTCTTTTTCATAATTTATCCTCCTATCCAAAGAAAAACACATAGACTAGTAAACTTATCAATGCTCTCTTTTTTAAATCTTCTGAGATGAATATGTCTTCAAACAGTTTTGCTGTATTTTCGTCTTTTTCATCTACAATACTTATATCATAATATTTTATATTGTCTGCCTTAAAATGCAATTCAAATTGTTTAGGACTATTATAACTTACATCCACTATTTCAATATATTTTGTTCCAATTAATTCTTCATATTCATTATATATATTGATTTTAATGTAACTGCCATTTATATTATTTTTTTCTGTATTTGATATCTTACCATAAATTCTACCATTAACTTTAGTAGCTTCTGCTTTTAATATCGTTATTTCATTTGGTAGACTTTCTTTATTCTGAATATCTTTGTAATCAGCATTTAAACCAATAAATATTAGTAGATTAGAAAATATTATAAATAGAATTCCCCAAACAAAAAATTTAATCCATCTATTTACTCCACTCATATACTACTCCTTTTATTTAATCCATTTTTATTATATCAAAAAAAATATTTTCTTTCAACTTTTATATTACTTTTTATTAAAATATTCTTTTACTTTTTTCCATATTTCATTTCCGTATTTTTTCTAATTCTTCATTATTTCTTATCAATTTATTAAATTCTTCTTTTGTTAGTGTCTCTATCAAATATTTAATTGTAAGATATGAAATATCATATCCGTTAACTTTTTCATTCATAAATGTTTGATTTTCATGTGATAATTCATTTAAATTAATTTTATTTAATCCTTTTTCTAAAATTGGAAATCTTTCTTTTATAAATTTGCCTCTCTCTCTTGACAAATTTAACGCAATTCCTTCATCTACCCAAGTTATCCTTTTTTTACCGCATAGTATATACTCTTCATATAAAATATGTATATATTCATGAACTACTTTTCTCAATTCCAATTCATATATATATGTATTTTCTTTCAGTTCTGTATTTACTAAAAAATATATAATCCCTTCTTGTATTGTTCCTCTGCAGTATACTGGAATATCGTATTCTTCATAAAATTTTTTTATATCATTTATAAATCTTTCTTTTTCTTTATATAATTTTATTTTTACTTTACGGCAATCTTTTATCTGTAAAATGTTTAATAATTTTTTCTTTTCCTGGTTTATTTTATTATATAAATTTCTTATAAATTTTTGATCGTATATTGTACAATCTCTATCTATAAATTCTATTTCAAAATTTTTATTTTCTAATTTCATTATATTTTCTAAATCCTTTATTAATTTTTAATACCCAAAAATAAGTTTCTTTTGCAAATTTTTTTACAATTTCGATTTCATTAATAATATCTTCTCTCTTAGCTGTTTCAACAATATGGAATTTTATTTTTTCTATAAAGCTTTTCATTTCTTCGTAGCTGTAATAATGCAAAAACTCTTTTTTACCTTCATGATCAGTTAAGACATCTCCATACTCATATAAGAAAGGATTGTTTTTTCCTTGTTTCCAACGTTCTTCCTCTTTTTCCCCAAAAGTCTTACTTAACACGTCTTCATTTCTATCATGTGCTGTAAATATAAAATATCCATTATTTTTTAAAACCCTATATACATCATTCAAAACTTTTAACCTTTTTTCTTGTGTGGGAATTCCTGTTAGACCATTATAAGAAAAAAAGCTATATCAAACGATTCTTTTTCAAAAGTCATATAGATAACATCCATTATTTTAAATTTTATACTTTTATTTAGTATTTTGCAATAATGATTTGCACATTTTTTAATCCTTCTTTTAAAATTTTGTTGTTTTTTCATAAATCTTTTGTATAATTGAATACATAAGAGATACCTCCTTCGAATATTATTTTTTTTCGTTAAAAATATTCTATCAAATTGGTATCTCTTATTCAATTTTTTTCTTAAATTTTTCCTACTAAAAGTTTATACTAACGTTTTGTTAAAATAAAATTGCAATAATTTAATATTACAACCTTATTTATACTATAATTCATTAACATATTTTATTTCAACATTTGTATAAAAATGTTTTATTATATCTTCTGCTGTAGCTCCACTTTTTGCCATGCTATCAGCTCCTGTTTGACTCATACCAACTCCATGTCCATATCCTGTTACTTGAAATGATATGTTGTTATTATCTATTTTATATGTAAATTTGGTTGATTTAAGCCCAAACAAACTTCTTGCTTCAGTTCCAGACATATTTATATTTCCAAATTTAATAGTTTTTACTCTTCCACTTTGTGTATATTCTAGTATTTGAATTTCATTTTCATTATTAAAGTCAATCTGAACCTCTGGATATTTATCTTTGATTTTGCTCAATAATTCCTCTTTGCTTAATATTACTTCTGAACTATATTGATTATATCCATCTTCTCCTGAAGTTTCTACAACTTGTAAATACGGAAAATTCTTTCCTCCCCATACATCTGTCGCTGTTTCTGTTATTCCTCCACTATTAGAATGAAAAAAAGCATCAATGGGATTATTTTCATAAGTAATTATCTTTCCTTTTGTACTATCTACTGCATCACAAATTTTTTTCCAATTGCTCTCTGCTTCGTTTTCATTCCACCTGCTCATTCTTTCATCTTTAGATATCCATGCTTGACAACAAGCATAATTATCACAAATTGTATTCTCTCCATGTTTACTACTATTTATAATTTGATATATTGTATATGTTCTTGCAACAATAGCTTGTGCTTTAAGAGCTTCCATCTCATAACTAGCTGGCATTTCGCTAGATACAACTCCATACAAATATTCATCAATTGGTAAATTTTCTATTGTTTCAGATTGTGAATGAAATAAATTAATTGTAGAATATTTTGAATAATCATATTCTGGATATACTTCTGAAGTTTCTTCTTGATTGTTATTTTCAGCACTAACGGCAAAGATATTTTTCTTTTTTTTAGTTAAAATTGATGGTAAAATAAAAATTATAATTACTATTAATAAAAAAAATATGTATTTTCTTTTCAAAATTTACTCCTTTTATGAGACTAATTCTTTTTTCATATTACTTAAGATTTTCTTTTCAATTCTTGAAACTTGCACTTGTGAAATTCCTAGGATTTTCGAAACTTGAGTTTGGGTTTTATCTTTGTAAAATCTTAATAATACAATTTGCTTATCTCTATCGTTTAAATTGTCTATTAATTTATGTATAGTTATTTTATCTGAAATTATGCTTGCTTCATCAATATTAGTTGAGATTTTTTCTAAAATATTAATAGATTTATCAGTTTTGTTATCTTTATAAAAGGCGTTTTCTAATGATTCTGTTTTTTTGTTTGACTCTATTGCTAAAATAATTTCTTCTTTTGGTATTTTTAGTATTTTTGACATTTCTATTAAGTTGATTTCTTTTCCTTGCTTTTGATATTCTTTTTGTATTTCTGATATTTTGACATTTAAATCTTTAAGTCCTCTACTAACTTTTACAGGTCCATCATCTCTTAAAAATCTTTTTATTTCTCCCATTATATATGGAACTGCATATGTAGAAAGTTGCACATCAAAATTTGTATCAAATCTTCTTATTGCTTTTATCAATCCCATATTTGCAATTTGGTAAATATCTTCTTTATCATATCCTCTTCCAAAAAATCTTTTCGATATGCTCCAAATAAGCCCTTGATTTTCTTCTACTAATTTAGCTAATTCTTCTTTATCTCCATTTTGTGCTTTAAGAATTCTTTTAGTAATAATTTCTTGCAACTTTACTCACCTCTCAAAGCTTCTTCTAAAGTTACTAAATTACTATCATCTAATTCTTCTTCTATGTTTGGTTTTATTATTTTTTTCATTGTTACTTTTGTTCCTAATCCTAATATAGATTCAATATGTAATTCATCCATAAAGCTTTCCATTATGGTAAATCCCATTCCTGATCTTTCTAAATTAGGTTTAGTTGTATAAAGTGGTTGTTTTGCAAGTTCTATGTTGTCTATTCCTTTTCCATTGTCTGAAATTGAAATTAAAATTTCGTTTTTATGTATTTTGCAATTAATATGTATTAATCCTGTTTTATCTTCGTATCCATGTACTATACTATTTGTTACTGCTTCTGATACAGCTGTTTTGATATCAGAAATTTCTTCAATCGTAGGATCTAATTGTGCAACAAAAGCTGCAACTGTAATTCTAGCAAAAGCTTCATTGTTTGATTTACTTATAAATTCCAAATTCATTTCATTATCATTTATATTACTCATAAATTAACCACCTCCTCATTTGCTACAGCTGCAAGTTCGTTTATATCAACTTGTCCAATTAGTTTTAAAACACCACTCATTTCAAATATCTTCTTTACAGAATCATTTAAATTAGCAAGCTGCATGACTCCACCGCATATTACTGTTTCTTTGTACCTTCCAATAATCATTCCGATTCCTGCGCTGTCCATGAAAGTAACGTAATCAAAATCAAATATAACTCTTTTAGGCATGAATCTTTGAATCTCATAATCCGCTCTCCTCCTTATCTTTTTTACACTACATTCATCAATTTCTTCAGTAATTTTAAATACTAAAAGCTTTCTTTTTTCGTAATACTTACTTTCCATAAATTCCTCCTTCGCATATTTTTTATATCTTGTCCTTAAAATACATTATGATTTTATATCACGATTTATGAAAAAGTTGTCATTTCATGCGTTTTTAATAAATTTTTTTAAATAATATTTTCAATTGTAAATTTATATTTATTTGAAATATGTTCTAATATGAATTCTGTCTTGTCTAAATCGCTTAATGCCATATCCTTATCATGTGTTTCAACGTAACTTTTATATCCTGCTAAATATGTTTCTACTTTTTCTAATTCATCATGTTCTATATATACTGAAAGTACATTTTTAAATTCATCCCATTTATCATTCATATCATTAATATTTTGGTCTAATTTACTATAATTTTCATCTCTTATATCTGTCTTTAAATCATTTATATAGTTATTCATTGTTGATACAACTTTTTCTGTATATTTTTGCATCATTATATCTAAAAAAAATATAACTATAATTATACTTATTGAAATCAAAGTTTCTTTCATTTCTTATTTTTACCTTTCTTTTTTTCTTTTTTCTGACAAAAGATTTTTCCTTTTCCATCAATAGTTACTAATAAAGCTTCTTCGGGAAGAAAATTGAATTTATTTACTTGTTCTTTAAGCCATATATAATCTTTATTTAATATTTTTAGGTTTTCTTCCATTATTACTCCATCTATAACTAAATCATATGGAATTCCTTCATATTCCGGTTCAATATTTAAATCTTCAACTATTACCTTTCGTTTATTTGGTTTTTCTATAATTGTTACTTGTCCACTTGTTTCTAAGATTGCATATTCTATATCTCCAATATTTACAACATCTTTGTCTCTTAATCTTTCTTGAAGCTCATTTATTGTAAATCTTTCTTTTTTTAAAGCTTCTTCATCTATTTTTCCTCTATATATTAAGATTCTTGGTTTTCCACATATAATTTCTCTGGCTTTTATGCTTTTTGTATTAATTAATGCTATTAATAAATGCATTATTAATAATCCTAATATTGGAATAATTCCATTTTGAATTGGTATTCCTACATCAGTCATTGGAGTAGAAGCTAAATCTGCAATCATTATAGATATTGCAAGTTCGAAAGGTTGTAATTGTCCTATTTCCCTTTTTCCCATTAATCTCATTACAACTAAAACAACGATATATAAAATAATTGCTCTAAAAAAAGTTATTAGCATTTGTATTTTTCTCCTTAAAATATTTTTAATTTATTTTTTCCTTGCCTTCTATTTTTATTCATATTTTTTTGAATATTTTTTATAAAAATGTACAAAATATTTTTATAATCTTTGAATTTTTATAGGAGGTTTTTATCATGTCTAATGTTCAAAGTGAAACAAATAATAAATCAGGTGCAAATACTGCTTGGCAGATAATAGGTAGATTAATAGGTTCTGCAGTAGTCTTAGCAATAACAGCTTTCTTTACACCTGGTTTCCAAATTAACAATATTTGGTCTTTAGCAATTGCTGCTGTTGTACTTACATTTATAGATTATTTAATTGTTAAATTTACAGGATTACATGCTACTCCATTTGGTAAAGGATTTGTTGGTTTCGTTTTAGCGGCCATTGTATTATATGTTACTCAATTTTTTGTCGTTGGATATTCTATATCTTGGGTAGCTGCGCTAATAGGTGCTCTTATATATGGTGTAATTGATTACTTTATGCCTGGAAATCAAAGTATGTAACAAAAAAAGAATAAGATTTTATTTTTTAAAACCTTATTCTTTTTTATATTTTATTTAATTTTTTTTAAATTACTTTTTATTATTTTATATATCCAGACACAGAAGTAAGTGGATATACTATTTTTTTTCTTGCTATTATAGTTCCTGGATTTAATATTGCTCCACATCCAATTTCTGCTTCATCGCCTAAAATAGATCCCATCTTTCTTAAATTCGTTTCTATTTTTTCTCCATTATATTTTATAGTTGCATTTTTCTTGTCTGATCTTACATTAGATAATATGCTGCTTGCTCCCATATGAGCTTTATATCCTAAAATAGAATCGCCTACATAATTATAGTGTGGTATTTGAACTTTATTAAATATAATTGCATTTTTTACTTCGGTAGAATTTCCAACTACTGCACCTTTTCCTATTATAGCATTTCCTCTTATAAATGCACAATGTCTTATTTCTGCTTCTTCGTCTATAATTACAGGTCCATTTATATATGCAGTTGGAGAAACTTTAGCTGATTTAGCAATCCAAATATTCTCTCCTTTTTCTTCAAATATATTTTTATCTAATTTTCTTCCTAATTCTAGAATATAATCTTTTATACTTGGAATTATCTCCCATGGATATTTACTTTCTTTAAAAATCCCTTTAGCAATTGTTTCTTCTAGATTTAACAAGTTTTCAGTTTTTAATTCTTCCATTTTACTACTCCCAATCTTTATAGTATTTTTCGTAAATTTCTTTAGCTGAATCTGGACTATCAATTCCTTTAGCATTTTTTATTGGTGCAAACTCTGTATTTCTATTAATTCTCATAACTAATAAATCATCAAAGAATTGGAATCCATCAAATATAAATGCTTCAAATTTATATGAATTTGGTTCTTCAGGTATAATTTCTTCTCCGTTTTCATTAATATATGAATTTTTCTTTAAAGCAACATGGTATTCTAGGTTTTCTTTTGCTATTTTTTCTATTGCCTCTACAGTAAACATATTACTTACTATATGAGATTCTCCATATAATAGTTCGTCATCTTCATTTTTTCCATAAACCATTTCTTTTGTCATTTCTATATATTCAACAACACCTGGTTTTCCATTTTTCTTACAAAAAGCTCCTACTTTTTCTTCTGGATATGATTTAACTACAGATTTAGATGCGCACTTAACGTTTTTCTCAACAGCTAATCCTAAAAACAAACTATCTATTGGTCTTACCATAATGTTGTCAACTCCGCATATATATACCCATTTTACATTATGCTTTTTCATATCATCTATCATACCATCATTAACTAATGCACTGAATACTCCACCATTACCATCAGAAGCTTCTTTTACTTTAAAATCTTTATTTATAAGCAATTTTCCTTCTGTATCCATAAGTGGTAAATTGGATTGTTTGAAAAACTTAACTTTATCTTTATTGTATCCAAAATAATTATTTTCTTCAAAAAAATTAATTGTATCATAGTTGTTGTCGTCACTTGTCATTATATACCAATACACTTCTGAATTATGTTTTTTATTTTCAGCTTTTATTGTATCTAATAATATTTCAAAAATATATTTTTCTTCTCCATTTACGTTTAATTTATATGTACCTTTCGGACCGTTAAAACCAAGTCTTGTTCCTTGCCCTCCTGCCATTGTTACAACAGCATATTCATTTTTTGATATTATTTCTTCACCAATTTTAGATATTCTTTCTTTTTCTTCTTTTGAAATTTTTGATTTATCTATAAAGTTAAGTGGTTCAATTTTAGCATTTAACTTTAAACTTTCTTTAGTTTTGTTATATAATCTGGCCATTTTGTCAAAATCTATTTTCTTTAGTTGTTTTATTAATTCTTCTTTTTTTTCTTCATCTAATTTATTTAAAATATTTATTATATGGTCTTGATTATATTTTTTTAATATTTCTTCTATTTTCATTTATATATTTTCTCCTTTTATGATATTATATTATATTATTCTATATCTAATCTTATTCATTACTTTTCAGCATAATTTGATGGTATAGTAAAATTATCTTTATTTGATGTAAATTCACAGCCAACATTTAGTATTTCTGTATCAGTTCCAACGATATTTTTTATATATTTTATTTTGTTACCTTCAAAATAAAATCTTGTCTTTATCTTTTCATTTTCTTGAACATTAGGATTCATTAAGAATTCTGTTATATCTTCATATTCCTCATAGTAATATGTTTTTCCTTGTATCTCTTCTTTGCCTTTATTATATTTACTATTTTCTATTTGACTAAAAGCATTTTCTAATATATTTATATCTGTTTCGCCCTCATTATTTAATACATAATACTCTTGCTCGTTGTGTATTATATAATATAAATATCCGTCTTTTGATAATGTACTTGTATGGTCATTATCATTATACATTTCAATACAATAATTAGCATCGTTTTTTAATATTTTTAACTCATATTTAAAGTCAGTATTTTGTCCTTTTATAGAAAACGTAAAATCTGATGCTTTTTTTAATTTTTTATTTAATAGTATTAATCTATCTGATTTATTATTTATAAAAATTATAATTATCCCTATTACTAAAAGTATTATTAATACTCCAAAAAATATTATTGACTTATTTTTAGCTTTCAACTTTTTAACTCCTCTTGAACCAAGTTTTTCTTATCTATTATACTAATAGTATTGTTTTTTTACAATATTTTTTTATTATTTTTCTCAACAGTTATATCGCCAAACAATTCTTCTTGACTAGTTACAACTTTATTTCTTCTTGAAAGCTCTAATAATCCCGAAAAAGCTGTAACTACTTCTTGTTTATTGTGTTTGTTTATAGAAAATAATTTATTAAATACAAACTTCTTATGTTTAACCAATTCCTTAAACATATCCTTTACCTTGCTAGCTATTGTATATGTTTCTGTAATAGCTATTTTTTCTATATTCTTAGCATTTTTATTTTCTTTTTCTAAATTTCTTTCTACAACGTTCTCATACATAGTAGATATTATATTTTCTTCATAATTTTGTTCTAATTCTTGTTTTTGTAATTCTATTTTTTCAGCTAATTTAAAGAATCTATTAGAATTAAATTCAAAACTTTCTTTTAATTTTAATGTTATATCTTTATATTTTTTATATTCTATAATTCTTCTTATTAGCTCTTCCTCTGTTAATTCTTCTTCATCTTCTTGTTTGCTTGGAAGTAGCCTTTTTGATTTTAAATATAAAAGTTCTGAAGCCATCACTAAAAACTCACTTGCAACTTCCAAGTTCATCTCTTCCATTTTCTTTATATATTCTATATATTGATCTGCTATTTCATTTATATTTATATCATATATGCTCATCTTATTTTTTTCAATAAGTACACAAAGCAAATCCAATGGTCCCTCAAAATTTTCGATTTTTATAGGATATCTTTTTGTCTCAAATGTTAGTACATTTGTCATTAATTTTCACTCTCCTCAATTGCTTCTCGTATATTATCACTATTATATCCTTTTTTCAATAGATATTGTTTTATTTCGTCTATATCCATTTCTCTTTTTTTCTTTATAATAATATTTGATGCGGATTTTATCTCATATTCATTTAATTCTTCTTTATTTTCATAAAAATAATCATCTATATCATTTTTCTTTATACCTTTTGCCATTAATTTATAACGAATTTCAAATTTTGATAAATTTTTTAACACTTTAAAATTGTTTATTGTTTTGTTTATATAATCTCTATCATCTATATAACTTGCTTCTTTTAAATATTCTATTATATCTTCTAGCAAGTCTTCTTCTATTGCATTTTTGAATTTTGTTCTTATTTCGTTTTCGCTTCTTTTTTTATAGATAACATATTTTAGTACTTTTGTTTTTTGTTTATCAAATTCTTCAATAGTATACATTTTTCTCCTCTTTTCTTCATGTATTCTACTATAAAATTAATAAAAAATCAAGTGACTTTAATTTTAAGCAAAAAAAATAAAGCAGCTAATGCTACTTTTATTTTTCTTAAATTATGCAAGTCCATATTTTTTCTTGAATTTATCTGCTCTACTTCCTGCTGTATCTTGTCTCATTAAGTTTCCTGTCCAGAATGGATGACATTTTGAGCATATATCAACTTTTAATTCTTTCTTTGTAGATCCAACTTTAAATACATTTCCACAAGCGCATGTTATTGTTGTTTCTTCATATGATGGATGTAATCCTTCTTTCATTTAAATTCACCTCTTTCTTAAGTTGCTAAATTTATATTTTATGTTATCGTCTTATGATTTCTAAGCTTATTTCAAAACATTTTCTTCGTCTTCATTTTCATATTGATATTGGTCATACATATATTGAGCAGAAGAAAGTATTTCTTTATTGAAAGATAACCTTCCAACTAATTTAGATACTATGTTAAATAAACAAGCTATAATTAATATGCCTAAACATACTTTTTTCCATATTTTAGCTAACATATAATTTACTCCTTTTTTTACTACATATTTTATTATACTTTTATATTTGACTTTTGTCAATAGCTTTGATGATTTTTGTTCATTTTTTGTGTTAATTATTTTAGATATCTAACAAAAAGATACTATTTGTTTTATTTTATAGTATCTTTTATTTGTTATTATTTACAATAATTTATTTCAATTTTACTTGGTTCTATTTCAGTTTCAATTGTAATTTTGTTTGTTCCTTCATTTAATAATATATTTGGTAAACTAATATCTTCTTCTGTCTGAGTATCTAATGCACAATCTACAGTAACAGGATTTTCATTTAACCATTTTTTCCATCCTTCTACACTATTTTCAGTAAGTCTTGAAGTTAAAATTATCGGTCTAATATTCCACACTGTTTTATACACATTCCAAATTTCCTGATTTTTGCTTCCCACATATCCTGCATAACATTTAAACATATTTGATATAGGTTTAATGTTTATTGCATTACCATATCTAGGTAAAATCGTATTATCTATTAGCACAAAACTTGAATATCCATCTGGTACGTCTGTATTAGCATTCGCTGTCCAACCTTCTGTTCCATTGTATTTCTTCTCTACTACATTTCTAACTACTTTTTTGTTTTTTAAATCAACGTAATCCGCATAATCACCCAATTTCCTTAATGGTTCATTTAAATATATATTATATGTTACTGGTTCTGAATATGGTTTATATTCTGTTCTTGATGTAGCTTCTTCAATCATAGGATAAAACACAATATTTTCAGCTTTGGCCGTATTATTAATCATTATTCTTAGCTCAACTCTATCAAATTCAAAATCGTAATTTGGGAAATCTAATAAAAGTCCTCTGTCATCATATTCTCCTTTCTCAGCTACCCATGTGTCACCATTAAAGAAATTAACTAAAATGTATCTAGCATGTGTGCTTCCTTCAGGCGATCCTGTCAAATAATACTGTTTATTCTTGTCTAAACCTGTATGTTTAAGTAAATCTGCATTTAAAGTATAACTTGCCCTATCTGTAGCTTTGCCATTTACAGTAATACTTCCATCTTGATTATCAGTAAATGTTATACCGTTTATTGTTTTGGTTTTATCATAATATGGATATTTTACTAAATTTTTGCCACTCATAGTTATTGGTATTTTATATTTGCCATAATGCTCATCTTTTTCATCTACTACAAGACTGCCTACACTTTTTATTTCAATTGGATTTTCTATACTAGGTGTTCCTTCTTGTATACTATTTCCATATATTTTATAATTACTTAGATAAGTGTTTCCTGCAACATCTGTTACATTAATTTCTTTGCTATTATCAATTACTTTACTTGTTATACTTCCAATTGTGCTTATATTTCCAGATAATGATGCTTTAATTACATTTCCTTTGTATTCTAATAAATAATCCTCTCCATTTTTTCCTTGTAGCTTCAAATCTTTTAAATAAGTATCTAATTTTTCACTTGTAATATCTTTATCTTTTAAATCTCCAGTTGAAATATCTGCTATTACTTCAGTCCACGCCAATTTTACTTCTTCTTCTGACTTACTTTTTTCCATTACATTTTTTGCTAGTATGGCTTTATTTAATATACCGTCTTGGCTTGTTATCATACTTATTGTTATCCCTGCCAAAATTAATAGTACAATTATTGTTATTACCAAAGCTATTAATGTTATCCCTTGCCTTTTTCTCATTTTAATTTTTTCTCCCTTTTTAAATGCAAAAATAAGACTAGAAACCTATTGCCTTTTTGGCAATAAGCTAGCCTTATTTCTTATTTTTATTTTATTTACTTTATTATTTAAAATACTTGCGTGTGCCACTCTCCCAATGGTTTTAGTTTTTTCCATTTTTTTGTATCTCCCCTTTAGCATATTTCCTTTGTATTTAGCATTTATATCACTATATATTATATTTTAATATTTATTATTTTTATTGTCAACATTTTTTACTTCATCTTTTCTTTTATTTTAACTAATGTATTTAAGGCATCAATTGGAGTTAATTCATTAAGATTTACTTGGTCTAATTCATGAGCTATTTCAGCTAATTTATAATTAAATAGATCAAATTGACCTTCAACCTTTTTCTTATCTTCTTTTTCTAAATTTTTTGCATTTAAAATATTTTTCTTTTCTATATTTTTTAATATTTCGTTAGCTCTAGTAGTAACATCTTTTGGAACACCTGCTAATCTTGCAACATGTATACCATAACTTTCATCAGTTCCACCTCTTACGATTTTACGTAAGAATATAACATCCTCTCCTTTTTCCTTAACAGCAATTGAATAATTTTTTATTCCTTCTTTTTTCTCCTCAAGTTCTATTAGTTCGTGATAATGTGTTGCAAATAATGTTTTTGCTCCACACTTTTCTTTATTTGCAATAAATTCTGCTACTGCCCATGCAATAGAAAGTCCATCATATGTTGAAGTTCCTCTTCCAATTTCATCTAATATAACTAAACTGTTTTGAGTAGCTTCTTTAAGAATAGTTGCAACTTCCATCATCTCTACCATAAAAGTACTTTGTCCCATGCTCAAATCATCTGAAGCTCCTACTCTTGTAAAAATCTTATCAACAACTCCTATTTGAGCAGATGTAGCAGGTACAAAACTTCCGAACTTGTGCCATAAGAGTAATTAATGCAACTTGTCTCATATATGTAGATTTACCTGCCATATTAGGACCTGTAATTATTCCTAATCTGTTTTCGTCTTTATCTAAGTATGTATCATTTGAAATAAATTCTCCTGCTGGTAACATTTTTTCAATAACAGGATGTCTTCCTTCAACTATATTTATTACTCCACTTTTGTTAACTTCTGGCATACAATAATTCATATCTTCTGCAACTTGTGCAAATGAAGTTAAAACATCTAAACTAGATACAGCTTCTGCAGTTTTTTGAAGTCTTTTTACATTAGAAGCAATTTCTTTTCTTATTACATTAAACGCCTCTAATTCAAGCTTTATAACTCTTTCTTCTGCTCCTAATATCTTATTTTCAATTTCTTTAAGCTCTTCTGTTATATATCTTTCACCATTAGTTAATGTCTGTTTTCTTATATAATTTGCTGGTACCTTATCTTTATATAAATTTGTAACTTCAATATAATATCCAAAAACTTTGTTAAATCCTACTTTTAATGATTTAATTCCTGTCTTTTCTTTTTCTGATGCTTCTAACTTCATAAGCCAACTTTTTCCATCTGTAGTTGCTGTTTTAAGTTCATCTATTTCTGGGTCATATCCAAGTTTTATATACCCTCCATCTTTAGTAACCATAGGTGGGTCATCTACAATGGATTTGTTTATTAATTCATATATATCTTGAAGTTCATCAATATTATCATATAAATTTTTAAGCATATCTGTTTTGCAGTCTTTTAAAACCATTCTAACTTCTGGAAGTCTATATAAAGAATTTTTAAGAGTAATCATATCCCTTGGCGTACCATTTCCATATGCCATTTTTCCTGCTAGTCTTTCAATATCATATACTTTTTTTAAACTGTCTATGATATCTCCTCTAAGAATCATGTAATCTTTTAGTTCTTTTACTGCATTTAATCTATTATTTATTTCTAATACATCTATTAAAGGATCATTAAGCCATCTTCTTAAAAGTCTTCCTCCCATTGATGTTGATGTTTTGTCTAATACCCATAATAAAGTACCTTTTTTTGATTTATCTCTTAACTTTTCTGTTATTTCTAAGTTTCTTCTTGCATTAATATCAAGAGACATATATCTTGATGTTTCATACATCGTAATCTTATTAATATGTTCTAGATTTGTCATCTGGGTTTCTTCTAAATATTCTACTAATGCATTGATTGCATTTACAGAAAGAAGTCTTTCTTCTATATCTTCGATATTTTTCCCTTTATTATTAATTAAGCTAAATCTATTTACTATATTGCTATATTCTTCTTTAAATGCTTCATCTTTATATTTTGTAATATATGCACTTGGAAATCTAGTTTTTATTTTTGAGATTTCCTCACTGCAATCTATAAGCATGTTATTTGTTATTATTTCAGCTGGTGAAAATCTTGCTATTTCATCTAAAAGTAATGCAAAATTATTAGTTTCTTTTATCTGCGTAGCATAAAATTCTCCTGTTGAAATATCGCTTACTGCAACACCAAAATAAATTCCTGCTTTATATATACTCATTATATAATTGTTTTTTCTTTCTTCAAGCATATTAGATTCTACAACTGTTCCAGGGGTTACTACTTTAATAACTCCACGTTTTACTATTCCTTTTACAATTTTTGGATCTTCTAATTGTTCACATATTGCAACTTTATATCCTTTTGAAATTAGTCTTGCAATATATCCTTCTGCTGCATGATGTGGTATTCCTGCCATAGGTGCTCTTTCTTCCAGTCCACAATCTTTTCCAGTTAATGTTATTTCAAGTTCTCTTGACACAAGTATTGCATCATCAAAAAACATTTCATAAAAATCACCTAATCTATAAAATAAAATGCAATCCTTATATTGTTCTTTTGTTTCTAAATATTTTTGCATCATTGGAGAACATTTTTCTTTATCTACCATTTCTTACTCCTTATCTTTCTTCTACATCATTGCTCTTATTTTCTTCGCTATAAATTTTTTTCATATTTTCTGCTTCTTCCTTATATTTTCTATATGTTGCCTCACTTATTATACCTTCTTCATCTAATTGTTTTATTGTTTTTCCTTTATCTAATAAACTGTTTATTAGTTCTAATGTTTGTTCTATATTTTTTATTTTTATTCTAGATAATTCATTACGTCCTAATTTTTGAATATTTAAATCTTTTTCTTCTAAAAATTCATCTAAATCTTTATTTACTCTTATCTTTCTTGATTTTTTATCTCCTAAAGACTCTTTTTTTCTTGCTTCTTTAATATTTCTATCTGCATGATCTCTTAATAATGAGCCTAAAATATTATCTTTATTTTTTTCTTCTAGCTTCTTTACTTTTGTAGAAAATGTCCTTCTGTTAACTTGAAGAATTTTCGCCATCTCTGTTTGTGAATAATCTCCTCTTAGCATTTCTATTGTCTCAGCTAAAAAATCATAATCTTTAAAACTTTTTCTTTTATTAGAAGCATAGCTTTCATATAATTCTTTTAATTCTGGCTTTTGCGCTACCAATTCTTCTATTTTTATTTCAACAGTATTTTTATCGCGAATTCCTGTTATTTCCATTAATTCATTTTTAGAAATTTTACCTTCCATAAATGTTATTAATTCTTTTTCTAGTTGATTATTTATAATGATTCTTCCTGTTTTATCTCTTTCAACTTTTAAGTTTTCTTTAAAACCATTCATTATATAATTTCTCCTTTAAAATACCACATATGGTCTTCAATTAACTTTATATTTAAAATTCTGTTTATAAAATCTTTTTTTCCTTCAAAAATAACCACTTTGTTATTCTCTGTTCTACCTGTAAGCATATCTTTATTGTTTTTGCTTGGTCCCTCTACTAATACTTTTTGAACAGTATTTATATATTCTTTATTTTGAATTGCTATCTCATCTTCTACTAATTTTTTTAATCTATTAAATCTTTCATGTTTTATTTCATCTGGAATTTGATTTTCCATTTTTTCTCCTGGAGTCCCTTTTCTTATTGAGTATATAAACATAAAGACTTGTTCAAATCCAACTTTTCTAACAACATCTAAAGTATCTTCAAAGTCTTCTTCAGTTTCTCCTGCAAATCCTACTATAATATCTGTAGAAAATTTGATGCTAGGAATTCTTGTTTTTATTCTCTTTACTAATTCTAAATATTGTTCTTTTGTATATTTTCTATTCATTATTTTTAACATATTTGTACTTCCAGATTGAAGCGGTAAATGTATAAACTTACAAACTTTATCACATTCAGCAATTGCCTCAATAACATCGTCTGTGAAATCCTTTGGATGTGGTGATACAAATCTAATTCTTTCAATTCCTTCTATATCATTTATTCTACGAAGTAATTTTGCAAAAGAATCAATTTCTTTATAGTCATTATCTTTATCAATTAGTTTTCCTTTTTTTATATCTTCCATTTCTGAACGTAAATATGAATTTACATTTTGTCCTAATAACATTATTTCTTTATAACCATCTTTAGCTAATTTTTCACATTCGTCTATTATATCTTTTGGCTTTCTGCTTCTTTCTCTTCCTCTAACATATGGTACTATACAATATGTACAGAAATTATTGCATCCATACATAATAGTTACAGAACCTGTAATATTATTATTTCTCTTTATTGGTAAATCCTCATAAACCTCTCCATCAATATCTATAACATCTTTAACTTTTCTTTTTTCTTCTATAACTTTATAGATATCTTCTGGTAATTTATGAAGAGTATGAGTTCCAAATATTATATCCACATATGAATAAGATTTTTTTATTTTATCTAGCATTTCTTTTTCCTGCATCATACATCCACCGATTGCAATTATAAGTTCTTTTTCCGTTTTTAGATTTTTTAATTCTCCAACTTTACCAAATAGTCTTTCTTCTGCATTCTCTCTAACACAACATGTATTAAATACTGCAATATTGGCTTCTGCTATATCTTCTGTTTTAGTATATCCCATTTCTTCAAGCATACCGCATATTTTTTCAGAATCATTTTCGTTTAATTGGCATCCCATTGTTAAAATTATATATTTCAAATTCTTTCCATTATTTTTATTTGCAACTTTTTCTATATATTCTTTTTGCATATTTATTTCTTGCTTTTTATTCATTTTTATACACTTCTCCTATTTATTTTACAATTATGTGTAAGTATATCATACATTACATAAAAAATCTAGTTATTACTATTAAAAAACGTTAAATTCCTTGTAATTCTTTACTTTTGCCAATACCCGATTTGTTTTATTAATGATTTTATGATATAATTATTATAGTGCTAAAAGTAGTTTTTTGCACTATGATAGTTATACAACGCTATCGCCACCTAAAAAAATAATTTTATTAAGGAGGTCTTTGTTATGACAAAGAAGATTGGTGGATTTTATAATGGAGGTACAGAAAGTTACAAATATTGTGACGACCCTGTAGAAGCAGGTTTGAAGAAAGGACATTATTACTACATCGTTGGCAAGCGGGACTTAGGATTTCAAACTAATGTTAGATTAGAAGGTTTTCCTAATCTCGAATTTAATTCGATTTGGTTTAACAAACAGGATGAATTTCCTACAACTTACTTGGCAATTTCTAAAGAAGCTCCAATTGTTGGAGATTGCTTATTTTGCCAAAGATTTGTTTCAGGCCGATTTTCTCCTATAAAGACAAGTCCTGTAACTGAAGTAAATGTAATTGGTAAAGATACATTTTCAGTTATGACACAAAACAGCATTTACATCGTTCAAATCTCCAGTAACACTTAATCTAAAAAGGTTCCTATCAAAGGAACCTTTTTCTATTTTATTACTTCAACATCAATATTTAGTTTTTCTCCATTAATTGGTGTTTCAACATAATCTTTTCTTTCAACATTATAAAGAATTTCTGTTGCTAATGTATCATGTTTTATTGTATCTTCAAACTTTTTAACTACTTTTTCTAACATATCATTTCCTGAAACATAAAGATTAATTCTATCTAATACTTCAAATCCTCTATCTTTTCTCATATTTTGAACTTTAGATAATATTTCTCTTAGATATCCTTCTTCTTTAAGTTCATCTGTTATAGTGGTATCAAGTACAACTCCAACTTCTCCCATTCCAGCAAAAGCAAATCCTTCTTTACCATGCATTGTTATAAGTAAATTTTCTGAAGAAAGCGGTATTTCATTTTCTCCTATTTCTATATAAACTATTTCTCCTGATTGAACTTTAGTTGCAAGTTTCATTTGATTAAATTCTGCTATTTTTTCTTTAATCTTAGGAATTAATTTTCCAAATTCCCTTCCAAGAACAGGTAAATTCGGTTTGATTTCGAAACTAACATATTCTTTCATATCTGCTCCAAGTTCAACAGTTTTTACATTTAATTCTTCTTTTACTATATCGCTATAATATTCTGGTAAAGTATTAACTGATATAAGCATTTCTGAAAGTGGTTGTCTATTTTTAATATTAACACTATTTCTTGCACTTCTTCCAAGTTTAACAATCTTATAAGCTAAATCCATTTCTTCTTCTAATTTCTTATCAATTACGTTTTTATTTACTTCTGGCCATAAACATAAATGAACACTTTCAGGTTTAGTGTTATCTAATCCATAAACTAAATTTTGATAGATTTCATCTGAAATAAATGGAACAAATGGTGCTGATATTTGTACAAGTGTAACCAAAACCTTATATAATGTTACATATGCACCTATCTTATCATCTGTAAGCTCTTGACTCCAGAATCTTTCTCTATTACGACGAACATACCAATTTGAAAGTTCATCAGTAAAATCTTCTATTTGAACTGCTGCAGATGTTATATCATATTTTTCTAATTTTTCATCTATTTCTTTCACTAATGTATTTAATTTAGAAATTATCCATTTATCCATTATATTTGTAATTTTAAAATTGTTATATTCTAATGGATTAAATTTATCTATTTCAGCATATAGAACATAGAAAGAATATACATTCCATAATGTTGATATAAATCCTCTTTGTGTTTCTTGTACATTTTCTAATGATAGTCTTGTTGGAAGCCATGGGGCACTACATGTGTAGAAATGCCATCTTGTTGCATCTGCACCAACTGTATCTAATAATAAGAATGGATCTACTCCATTTTTCTTAGATTTAGACATTTTTTGTCCTTTTCCATCTAATACGTGTCCTAAAACAATACAGTTTTCGAATGGACTTCTTCCAAATAATGCAGTTCCAAGAGCTGTTAATGTATAGAACCATCCTCTAGTTTGATCTACTGCTTCTGATATAAATTGTGCTGGGAAATGATTTTTAAATAAATCTTTGTTTTCAAAAGGATAATGTAATTGTGCAAAAGGCATTGATCCTGAATCAAACCAACAATCTATAACTTCTTTAAATCTTTTCATTTCTTTTCCACATTCTGGACATCTTAAATAAACATTATCTATATATGGTTTATGAAGTTCTATATCGTCAGGTACATTTATTCCCTTTTCTTTAAGTTCTGCAATTGAACCTATACATTCTCTATATCCACATTCACATTCCCATACTGGAAGTGGTGTTCCCCAATATCTGTCTCTTGAAATTCCCCAATCTATAACATTTTCTAAGAATTTACCAAATCTTCCCGTTCTTATTGTATCTGGATACCAATTAACTTTATTGTTATTTGCAACTAGCTCATCTCTTAAACTAGACATTCTAACAAACCAACTTTCTTTTGGATAATATAAAAGTGGTGTATCACATCTCCAACAATGTGGATATGAGTGCATATGTTTTTCTTTGCTGAATAATTTATTTTCCTTTTCAAGCCATTTACAAATATCTTCATTGCAATCTCTTACAAATCTTCCTGCCCATGGCTCAACATCAGATACAAATCTTCCTGATTTATCTACTAGATTTACAAATGTTATTCCATTTTGCTTAGCTACTAAACTATCATCCTCACCATATGCTGGTGCAATATGTACAATTCCTGTACCATCTGTTAATGTTACATAGTCTCCATGTATTACTTCAAAAGCTTTTCCATCGACCTTTGCAAATGGCATTAATTGTTCATATTTTGTCCCTAATAATTCAGCACCTTTAAATTCTTTTACAATTTCATATTCTTTATCTTTTAATACTGCATTTGATAAGTCTTTTGCTAAAATATAATTTTCATATTTTGGTTCTTCTTCAGTTCCTATATTTACTTTATATTCTGCATAATCATATGCTTTGTTTACACATAAAGCTAAGTTTGAAGGTAATGTCCAAGGAGTTGTTGTCCATGCTAATATGTATGTATTTTCTTTTCCTACAACTTTAAATTTTGCTACACAAGTTAAATCTTTAACATCTTTATAACCTTGTGCAACTTCATGTGAAGAAAGCGCTGTTCCACATCTTGGACAATATGGCATAACTTTATGTCCTTCATATAATAAATCTTTATTCCATAATTCTTTTAATGCCCACCATACTGATTCTATATATTCATTATGATATGTTACGTATGGATGTTCCATATCTACCCAGAATCCAACCTGATTGGTCATCTTTTCCCAAACACTAACATATTTGAAAACGCTCTCTTTGCATTCTTTTACAAATTTTTCTACTCCATATTCTTCTATTTGCTCTTTTCCAGATATTCCAAGTTTTTTCTCAATTTCAAGTTCTACTGGCAATCCATGTGTATCCCATCCAGCTTTTCTGTCTACATGATATCCTTTCATTACTTTGTATCTTGGTATAATATCTTTCATAACTCTTGTTTCAATATGTCCAACATGTGGCATTCCATTTGCTGTTGGTGGTCCATCATAAAATGTGAAATATCTCTTTCCTTTATTCATATCAAAATTCTTTTGGATTATATCTTTTTCTTTCCAATTTTGAGCTACTTTTTGCTCTATACCTACAAATCCATTTTTAGGTAATTCTACTTTTTTGTACATATGTACCATCCTTTCTTTTTTAGAGTACTAAAAGAGCCACTTCCTCCTTATATTTAGGACGAAATGACTCTTTCCGCGGTACCACCTATATTAGTAACACATATAATTAATTACTCTCTTTAAAATCTTTAACGCAGACATACGACAAAACTTACTATATATTTCAGTCTTGTAACTATTAAGGTGATAATTAATAATTTTTACTTACTTTACTTTCACCAAATGTAAAGCTCTCTAAAAGATATTTTATTATTAATGTTGTCCTTAATCTTGTTTTTATTTTTCTATGTTTTATATAATAACACATTTTTTAATTTTATGCAATATTTTTTTATAATTTAGGCTCACAAGTTAAATTTATCCCTAAACTTTTTATAACATTTAATTCACTTTGTTCAATTATGTATGTAGAATGAGCTTCACATCCTCTTAATTCTCCTATTTTGTTAATCATTTTTTCTATTATAGGATTTGTTGCCGAACATATACTTAATGCTATTAAAACCTCTTGAACATTTAAAGAATAAGATATTCTATATGATGTATTCTGTTTTATTTTAAATATTGCTTCTAACATCGATGGTGATAGTAAATATATTTCATCTGGAATTTTTGTAATTTCTTTTAAAGCATTTATAATAGCAGCACTTGATGCACTAAGTAATTTTGATTCTTTTCCTGTTATTATTTTTTCATTTTGTAATTCTATAGCAACTACATTTTTATTTTCCTTTTTTTCTTTTTGAAGTGCTACTTCAATTACTTTTCTATCTTTTGAACTTAGATTTAATTTATTCATCATAAGTTCAATTCTTTCAACTGATTCTTTTGGTCCAATTTCTTTTTTATAATCACATAGTGCAGTATAATATCTTCTTATAATTTCATTACTAGCTGCTTTTCTTACTATTTCATCGTTTGTAATACATTGTTTTATCATATTTACGCCCATATCTGTTGGAGATTTATAGATTTCTTTTCCAGTTATCTTTTGTAAAATATTTTTAAGAATTGGAAATGTTGATAAGTCTCTGTTGTAATTTACTGCTTTTTCTCTATATGCTTCTAAATGAAATGAATCTATCATATTCACATCTTTTAAATCCACCGTTGCTGCTTCATATGCAACATTTACAGGATGCATTAAATCTAAATTCCATACAGGAAATGTCTCAAATTTTGCATATCCAGCTTTTACTCCTTTTTTATGTTCATGATATAATTGTGATAAACATGTACCTAATTTTCCACTATTCGCTCCAGGAGCAGTTACTACCACCAATTTTTTTGTTGTTTCTATATATGGATTTTTTCCATATCCTTCATCACTTACTATTAAGTCAATATCGTTTGGATATCCTGGTATTGGTTTATGTATGTATGTTTTAACATTTCGTGATTTCAATATTTTTTTTAGGTGTTCTACACTATTTTGTCCTTTATATAAGGTTATTACCACACTATTTATTGATATTCCTAAGTTTTGTAAATTTTCAATTAATCTGATAAGTTCCAATTCATAGCTAATCCCATAATCTGCTCTTATTTTACTTTTTTCTATATCTTGAGCATTAATGCAAAAAATAACTTCTGTAATATCCTTTAATTTTTCTAATAATTTTATTTTAGCATTTGGATTGAATCCAGGCAAAACTCTTTCGGCGTGATAATCATCAAAAATCTTTCCACCAAATTCTAAATATAATTTGTCAAACATATTTATTCTTTCTTGTATTTTTTCACTTTGTACTTTTAAATATTTTTCACTATCAAATCCTTTTTCCATATCATTACCCCTTTTATTAAAAATAGATTTAAAATTCATTTTAAGAATCATTTTAAATCTACTCTTATATGTTATCACTTTACCATTTTTTAAGCAAGCAATTTCCTTAAATAATGTTTTTCTTAATATAAATAGTGCTTACAAAAAATGAAATAATTTTATATTTTACAATTTTATGATTTTATGCTATAATTACTATGTTTTTCACTTTGTGAAAAATGCAAAATTATATTATGGGGGTTATTCCTATGTATCAGAAGTTAAGTCAAATGCCATGGAACATCGAAAACGAATTTACTCTCGCAACCGGAATACCATTAAAAAACAAGCAAAAGATGAATGTTTTTCAACATTTATCTTTAAAAATTAAATTATTGAAAATACGGAAACTTCTTTCTAGTGTTGATTCTCTTCCTAATTACTGGTTGGTAGTCAATATTAGAGGAAAATTCCAAATAATTTATTTAGTTTTTGAGAATAAACTCTCTTCTCATCAAGAATCTACGTTTATTCGATTGATGTATTCTAATAAACATTTTAATAAAATGTTTTCATTCGAGTCATTTTCATCCAGCATTGGCATTTATTAACTTAAAAAAAGCAGGTCTATGACCTGCTTTTTCCCTTATTTTTGTCTTTCTATTTTTGTTTTTATTGAATTATTCTTCTATGTTATCAATATTTTCTTTAACTTCTTCTGTCTTTTCTTCATTGTTTCCTTCACTATCTTCTGCTAAATCTTTCATTGATAAATTGATTCTTCCTTGATTATCTATTTCTATTACTTTAACTGTAACTTTTTGACCTACTTTTAAATAATCTTCTACTTTGTTAACTCTCTCTTTAGAAATTTTAGAAATATGAACTAATCCTTCTTTTCCATTTCCTAAATCTACAAAAGCTCCAAATGTTGTTATTTTACTAACTGTTCCATAATAGATTCCACCTTCTTCAATTTCTCTTACTATGTCTTCTATCATGTCTAAAGCTTCTTTAGCTTTTTCAGAATCAGTACTATAAATAAGTACTTGTCCATCTTCTTCAATATCTATTTTAACTCCTGTAGCATCTATTATTTTATTTATTGTTTCTCCACCTTTTCCTATAACATCTTTTATTTTTTCTACTTTAATTGTAGTTGTTATTATTTTAGGTGCATATTTAGATATCTCTGGTCTAGGTTCAGCTATTTGTGGTTTCATTATATCATTTAAAATATATAAACGTGCTTTATGTGTTCTTTCAAAAGCTTCAGCAATAATGTCATAAGAAAGTCCATCTACTTTTATATCAACTTGTATTGCTGTAATACCTTTTTCTGTTCCTCCAACTTTAAAGTCCATATCTCCAAAGAAATCTTCTATTCCTTGTATATCTGTCATCATAACATAATTGTTTGGATCTTCAGGATCTGTTATTAATCCTGTAGAAATTCCTGCAACTGGTCTTTTAATTGGAACACCTGCATCCATTAAAGCAAGTGTACTTGCACATATACTTCCTTGTGATGTAGAGCCATTTGAAGAAAGTATTTCTGATACAACTCTTATTGCATAAGGGAAATCTTCCTTTGAAGGTAATACTGGAACTAATGCCTTTTCTGCTAATGCTCCATGTCCTATTTCTCTTCTTCCTGGTCCTCTTGATGCTCTTGCTTCACCTACTGAATATGCTGGGAAGTTATATTGATGCATATA
The DNA here is from genome assembly GCA_934178475.1 of uncultured Clostridia bacterium. Lineage (GTDB taxonomy): Bacteria > Bacillota > Clostridia > TANB77 > CAG-508 > CAG-269. The sequence continues at coordinate 26,513 of CAKPQH010000005.1, read as the reverse complement.
TCTTTTTGATGTTTCTGTATCTATTCCATCTAACTCTTGTTCTTCACTAATCATTCCAAGTGTTGCAATTGACATTACTTGTGTTAATCCCCTTGTGAATAATGCGCTTCCATGTACTCTTGGAATTAATCCAACTTCACATGATAAAGGTCTTATTTCATCTAAGTTTCTACCATCAACACGTTTTTTCTCATAGAAAATCATGTCTCTTACAACTTTCTTTTCTAATTTATATAATGCTTCTCCTATAGCTGATTTATCTTCTTCTGCTTTTTCTTCTCCAAATTTTTCAGCATATGCTTCGTTTATTGCTTTTGATAATTTGTCTATATTATCATCACGTTTTGTTTTATCTCTTTCTGTAACTGCTGTTTTCATCAAATCTTTATAATTTTCTGTTAAATATTGATATATTTCTTCATTCACTGCAAAAGATTTATATTCAAATTTAGGTTTACCAATTTCTGCTTTGATATCTAAAATAAATTTACACATTTTTTTAATTTCAACATGTGCTTTTTTTATAGCTTCAAGCATTACATCATCAGGTATTTCATTTCCACCTGCTTCTATCATTGCTATTTTATCTATTGTTCCTGCAACTGTTAATTTTAAATCACTAACTTCTCTTTGAGCTTCTGTTGGATTTATAACAATTTCTCCATTTACTAATCCTACATTTACAGCTGCTGTTGGTCCACCAAATGGTATATCTGATATTGAAAGTGCTGCTGAAGCTCCTATCATAGCTGCAACCTCTGGTGAATTGTCTTGTTCTACCGAAAGAACAGTTGCAACAACTACTACATCATTTCTAAAGTCTTTTGGAAATAATGGTCTAAGTGGTCTATCTATAGCTCTTGATGTAAGAATTGCTTTATCAGCTGGTCTTCCTTCTCTTTTTGTATAAGAACCTGGTATTTTACCAACTGAATATAATTTTTCTTCATAATCTACTGATAATGGAAAGAAATCAATTCCATCTTTTGGCTCTTTTGATGCTGTAACATTTACCATTACAGTTGTATCTCCATATCTAACTACAACACTTCCATTAGCTAGTGCTGCAAATTTTCCTGTTTCTATTGTAAGTTTTCTTCCTGCCAACTCTGTTTCATAAACTTTAAACATAAATTCCTCCTCTTCATTTTAAGCTAATTTATTTAAATGTAACCTCTATAATATGTTAAAATATTTAGCACATTATACAAGCTACCTAAAATATAATAGCTTAAAATATAAAAATTTTAAAAATAGACCTTGCCTCAAATTGGCAAGGCCTTTTTATTTAGATTATTTTCTTAATCCTAATTTTTCAACTATTTCTCTATATCTATTGATATCTTTTTTAGCTAAATAGTTTAATAGATTTCTTCTCTTTCCAACCATTTTAAGCATTCCTCTTCTTGAGTGGTTGTCTTTTTTGTGAACTTTTAAATGTTCTGTTAATTCATTGATTCTTTCTGTTAAAAGAGCTATTTGAACTTCTGGAGAACCAGTATCTTTTTCATCTCTTTTATACTTTTCAATGATTTCACTTTTCATTTCTTTAGAAATCATATTTACACCTCCATTTTCTATTTATTATTCCTATAACCGAGCTAAAATTTAGGTGTTTAATTTTTAGCTAAGTTGTAGGTATTTTTCAACATTATTATTTTACTACATTTTCTCAAAAAAATCAAGTCATTTTAGTATGTTTGTTCTTTTTATTCATAAGTATTCTTATTTTATTATTCATCTTCTTCATCATTTTCTGCTGATGGTAAATCTTCTCCTAAACTTTGTTCAAAAGCTTTTGCAAAATTATCTCTAACTTTCTTTTCAACTTCTGCTAAAATTTCGGGATTTTCTTTTAGATATCTTTTAACATTTTCTCTACCTTGTCCAATTCTATTACCATTATATCCAAACCATGATCCACTCTTTTCGATAATATCTAAATTAACTGCCATATCGAATATGTTTCCTATTTTTGATATACCCTCTCCATACATTATATCAAACTCAGCTTCTCTAAATGGTGGGGCTACTTTATTTTTAACTACTTTAACCCTAACTCTATTTCCCATAACTTCGCCATCTTGCTTAATGTTTTCTATTTTTCTTATGTCCATTCTTACAGAGGCATAGAATTTAAGTGCTCTACCACCTGTTGTTGTTTCAGGATTTCCAAACATAACTCCTATTTTCTCTCTTAATTGGTTTATAAATATTATAACTGTTTTTGATTTGTTTATTGCTCCAGCAAGTTTGCGAAGTGCCTGAGACATAAGTCTTGCTTGTAATCCCATATGAGAATCTCCCATATCTCCATCTATTTCTGCTTTTGGTACTAAGGCTGCAACCGAATCTACTACTATTACATCTAAAGCTCCACTTCTAACTAAGCTTTCTGTTATTTCTAATGCTTGTTCACCTGTATCAGGTTGAGATACTATTAAGTCATCTACATTTACTCCTAATTTTTTTGCATATACAGGATCTAATGCATGCTCTGCATCAATAAATGCTGCTTCTCCTCCTGTTTTTTGTGCTTCTGCTATTATGTGTAAAGCAAGAGTTGTTTTTCCTGATGATTCTGGTCCATATACTTCTATAATTCTACCTCTTGGAACTCCACCTATTCCTAATGCTATATCCAAACTTAAAGCTCCTGTTGGTATTGCTTCAACCTCCATTGCTTTAAAATCTCCTAATTTCATTACTGATCCTTTTCCAAATTGTTTCTCTATTTGGCTTAAAGCTGCATCTAAAGCTTTCTTCTTTTCTGAATTCTCTGCCATTTTGTTTCCTCCTTATTTTTATAAACTTCTGTTCGGTTGTCTACATTATATACCAAACATTTATTTTGTCAAGTATTTTTTTAAAAAATTTTTATTAATTTTTTCATTTCTATTTTTAATCAAATTTCTTTCACATAATAACTATATTTTTATGTTTTGTCAATAAAAACATTTGTATTTTATAGAATACTTACTTTATCTTCTCCTAAAATACTTTTAAATATCTCTAGTATTTCATCTGTGCAATAAATAGATCCACAATTTGCATATTCTTCTCTATTTTTTATTTCAACAGGTAAATTATTCATTTTTCCATTAAAATATCTTATTGCTCCTCGTAGTTTCACTTTTATATCTTCATTTACATCAGTAATGTCAAGTATTAACTTTTTTTGTTTTTGAGAATCATAACTCTTTATTTCCCTTGCTATTATTGATGTTTTTTCTTCCTCTCTTATACTTAAATTACCTTTACAAACAACAATATTTTCTTCAATTAAGCTATCTCCCGCTGCTAAATATGTATTTTCAAAAACAATTAACTCAGCTTGACCATATAAATCTTCTATGGTAACAAAAGCCATTATTTTATTACTTTTAGTGAATTTCTTTTTAATATTTGTTATAATTCCAATATATGTTACACTTTGACCGTCATTAAACTTAGGTTCTTTTATATCAAATTTATTAACATTTTCATCAACGATACTATTAGCTTCATCTATCTCTTTTAAATCTATGCTTGTTATTGTAGCTTTTTTTAAAATTTCATCTTTTAAATTTTCTAATGGATGTCCTGACAGATATATACCTAACATTTCTTTTTCCATTGAAAGAATTTCTTTTTTAGATAACTCTTCTTGCTTATTAAATACATATTTTACATTGTTGGCTTCTTCTGTTTCATCATTTCCTAAATCAAACATTGAAAATTGTCCTTCTAGACCTTTTTTCTTGCTTGATTGGATAGTATCAATTATATTTTCAAATGAAGCTAAAAGAGTCGCTCTTGTTTCATTAAATTCATCAAATGCTCCTGCTTTTATTAAGCTTTCTATGCATTTCTTATTAACAGCAAGTTCTGTTACTCTTTCACAAAAATCAGTAAAACTTGTATATACACCATTTTCATTTCTATCTTTAATTATCGCTTCAACTGGTGCAATCCCAACGTTTTTTATACTTCCTAATCCAAATCTAATATTTCCATTGTCAACTGTAAATTTTAAATTGCTTTTATTTATATCTGGTTCTAATATTTTTATATTTAGACTTTTACATTCTTCTATATAAATTGGAACTCTGTCTAAATTTCCTAAATAACTGTTTAGCATTGCTGCCATAAACTCAGGTGGATAATATGTTTTTAGATATGCTGTTCTATATGATAATACCGCATAACAAGCTGCATGTGATTTATTAAATGCATACTTGGCAAATTCTGCCATTTCATCAAATATCTTATTTGCAGATTCAGCATCAATTCCATTTCTTACACATCCTGGCACAATAACATTTCCTTCTTCATCTACTTGACCATTTATGAAAACCTCTCTTTCTTTTGCCATTACGTCTAATTTTTTCTTACCCATTGCACGACGCACCAAATCAGCTCTTCCTAAAGAGTACCCTGCCAAATCTCTAACAATTTGCATAACTTGTTCTTGATATACCATACATCCATAAGTAACATTTAGTATTGGTTCCAATGCTGGATGTGTATATTCATTGTGTCCTGGATTTAACTTTCCTCTCACATATCTTGGAATTTGATCCATAGGTCCTGGTCTATATAATGAAACTCCTGCAATTAAATCTTCAAGGCAATCTGGTTTCAACTCTTTCATGAAGTTTGTCATTCCTTGGCTTTCAAACTGGAATATTCCTGAACTTTTTCCTTCTTGCCATAATTTATATACATTAGGATCATTCATTTCTGAATCATATTCAACTTTTATTCCTCTTGTTTTTAATACTTCTTGTTCTGTATCTTTTATTACAGTAAGTGTCCTTAGTCCTAAAAAGTCCATTTTTAAAAGTCCTAATTCTTCTAATGTTGTCATTATATATTGAGTAGTAATTTGTCCATCTCTTACATATAATGGAACATATGTATCAACAGGGGCTTTAGTTATAACTATTCCACACGCATGAGTTGATGTATTTTTAGGCATCCCTTCTAATGCCATTGATACATCTAAAAGTTTTTTTATTTCTTCTTTTGATTCGTATTCTTTTCTTAGTTCTACATTCTCCTCTAATGCTTTTTTTATTGTAATATGTATTTCATTTGGAATCATTTTTGCTATTCTATCTGTTTCACTTAAAGGTACATCTAATGCACGACCAACATTTCTTATTGCATTTTTTGCAGCTAATGTTCCAAATGTAATAATCTGCGCTACATGGTCTGAGCCATACTTATTTGATACATAATCAATTACTTCTTGTCTTTGTTCATCGCTAAAGTCAACATCAAAATCTGGCATGCTTATTCTTTCAGGATTTAAAAATCTTTCAAAAATAAGTCCATACTTAATTGGATCAATATCGGTAATTCCTATTGCATAAGCAACTATTGATCCTGCTCCTGAACCTCTTCCAGGTCCAACAGGTATTCCATTTTGTTTGGCATAGTGTATATAATCCCAAACTATAAGGAAATAATCTACATATCCCATTTTCTTTATTACACCAATTTCATATTCAGCTCTATCTAAAATTTCTTGTGTTGGTTTTTCTCCATATCTTTCTTTTATTCCATCATCGCATAATTTTTTCAGATAATCATAATGTGTTTCAAATTCTTTTGGCACATCATAATTTGGTAATATTGTATTTCCAAACTCAAATTCAACATTACATTCTTCTGCAATTTTAACTGTATTTTCAATTGCATCAGGAAATGCTTTAAAATATTCTTTCATCTCTTCTGGTGTTTTTACATATAATTCAGCTGTACCAAAACTCATCCTATCTTCATCAGACATTCTTTTTCCTGTCTGAATGCAAAGTAGTACTTCATGGTTATAGTTATCTTCTTTTTTCAAATAATGTGCATCATTTGTTGCAACAAGTGGGATATCTAATTTTCTTGCTAGTTGTACTAATTTTTGATTTGCAAGTACTTGTTCTTTTACTCCATTATTTTGAATTTCAATATAATAATCTTTTCCAAATATATTTTTATGCCATAATGCAATTTTTTCCGCTTCCTCTGTATTTCCATTTAATAGTGCCTGGTTGACACTTCCAGCAAGACAAGCGCTTAAACAGATTAGTCCTTCATGATATTTTTCTAGCACTTCTAAGTCTATACGTGGTTTATAATAATACCCTTCTGTATAACCAATTGAAACTAATTTACTTAAATTTTTATATCCATCCATATTTTTTGCAAGTAAGATTAAATGATAATATTTATTATCTATATTAGCTTCTTTATCATGCCTACTACGTGGAGCCACATATACTTCACATCCTATAATTGGTTTTATTCCTTCTTTTTTACATGCTTTATAAAAATCAATTGCCCCAAACATGTTTCCATGGTCTGTAATTGCAATTGCATCCATACCAAGTTCTTTTGCTCTTATAGGTAAATCTTTTATTCTATTTGCTCCATCTAATAAACTAAACTCACTATGTATATGTAAGTGTACAAAATCTCCCATTTTATAATCCTTTCAAGTTTATTTTTTCACCCACACTGATACGCTTTTTGCTTTTACTTTAAATATACCGCATCCTGCTTCATCTATTGTAATTACATCTGGACAATTATCCAAACTATCTATGAATTTTTCTCCTGCAAATTGTGTTCCAATATACATTCTTTTTTCTGCATCAAACGAATTTGAAATAATTGTTGCTAATCCTGAACCTAAATGATCATGTTCTCCTTCTCTTGTCCATCCTATTATGTTTGGATGATCAAAATAATCATGTTGTCTTCCGTAAGCTTTTAACTTTCTTAAAAATAGTAGTGTTTTTATTCTATCTACTGGTTTTATATCATCATGTTCTATCCCATATAAATCTCCATAAAATAAACATGGATATCCTTCTCTTCTTAAAAGAATGATTGCATATGCTATTGGTTTAAACCATTCTGGCACAAAACTTTGTAATGCTTGTCCTGGTTGTGTATCATGATTATCAACAAAAGCAACTGCTTTTTCAGGGTTTTCTTTTGTTAATGTTCCATCTAATATTTTAGACATATCATAGTTTTCATTTGTAGCAGCATTATAAAAATTTCCATGTAAAGGTACATCAAATAATGACATAGTTCCTTCTACTTCTGTTAAATACTTATGAAGTTTATTTACATCATAACTCCAATATTCTCCTACAGAAAACAATTCTTTTCTTGCATAATCTCTCATTTCTTTAAGCCACTTCTTATAAAATCCTGAGTCTATATGTTTTACTGCATCTAGTCTAAATCCATCTAACCTAGTTGTATCTATATACCATTTTCCCCATCTTATACATTCATCAATCACTTCTTTATTTGAGAAATCAAGATCTGCGCCCATTAAATAATCATAATTTGAAAATTCATTATCTACATTTTCCAGCCATTTTTTCTCATTAAATTTAAATAACGCATTTTCTCCATTTTCACTATTTACATCGATAGCTGTAAAGTGTGTCCAGTTCCATTCAAAATCAGAATATTTATGATGTCTTGCATTGAATGTAAACTTTGTAGCTGCTTTTATTTTCTCTACTTGTTCTTCCTCTTTATTATGATCTCCCCAATCACATCTATTAACTACTATATCTTGTTCCTTATCTGCACCCATTTTATGATTTAAAACTATATCCGGATATACACTTATAAAATTTTGTTTTAAGCTTTCTATTGCTCTTATATACTCATCTTTAGTTCCGTATTTAGTTGCTATGCTTCCTTTTTGGTCAAATTCTCCCAAGTCATATACATCATATACGCCATATCCAACTTCATTTTTTCCTCCAATTCCTTTATATGCTGGTGGAAGCCATGCTGCTGTTATTCCTAATGATGCTAAGTTTTCAGCATCTAATTTTATCTTATTCCATAGTCCTTCTTTACAATTTAAATACCATTCAAAATACTGAATTATTGTTCCATTTAATTGTTTCATTTGTTTCTCCTTTATATCCGCATTATATCACACTCATTTTTTTATATCAATATAAATTCTTGTAACTTTAAGTCGAATTTTATCATAACATATATTATAACAAAAATATGAAAGGAATGAATTTAATGTTAAATTGTAGATATAGACGTTGCTGTTGCATGAATAATAACTGCTGTGGATGTAATTCTAATTCATGCAATATAAATGCTATGAATAATAATTTCGATAGTGATAAAATGAATTCGTGTAATTCTAATATTTTAGAAGATTCGTGTAATAATGTATCAGCAAATAATACTGATTTTAATACAAATTGTAGTTGTGGATTTGATGATGATACTCAAGAAGATGTTTTCCCTTCTTGCCCAATGCTTGCACAAAGCTATGTTCCAACACAATTTATGAATGAAACTTTAAGACCTTGTACAGGACTAGATAATGGAACTATCTTTCCAGAATTAATAAGTCCTTATAGTCCTTTAGATAATATGAGACAAAATGCTTATATTGAATGTACAAATACTCCAAAGGAGGGATGTAACTCATGATAAATGATGATATTGAAAACAGAATTTGTGGATGTAATGATTCAAATGATTTAATAAATATGGATACATGTAGTTGCACAAACCAAGTAAATCCTCTTTCTGATAATATGTCTAATTCTTGTAACTCAAACAGAGAGAATATGCTTAGACAAATCAAATGTTGTTCTTTTGCTGTTACAGAACTTGCTTTATATTTAGATACACATGTAGACGATAAAAAAGCTTTATGTTTGCACAACCAGTATTGCAAAGAACTAAAAAATTTAGAAGACCAATATCAAAAAGTTTATGGACCATTAACTTATAAATATCCATGCAATAAATGGAGATGGATTGAAGAACCATGGCCTTGGGAAGGAGGTATGTTATAATGTGGACTTATAATAAAATGTTAGAATATCCTGTAAATATTAAAACAAGAGACCCTAAACTTGCTAAGGTTATAATTAGTCAATATGGCGGTCCTGATGGAGAACTTGCTGCATCTTTAAGATATCTTTCTCAAAGATTTGCAATGCCAGATCAAAATGCTAAAGCTATATTAAATGATATCGGTACTGAGGAATTAGCACATTTAGAAATGGTTGGTTCTATTGTTCATCAATTAACTAAAGGTGCTTCTATTGAAGAAATAGAAAGTGCAGGTCTTTCACCTTATTATACAGATCATGGTGTAGATGTATATCCAGTATCTGCCGCTGGTGTTCCTTTTAATGCTAATTGTATTGCATGTAAAGGTGATCCTATAGCTAATCTTCAAGAAGATTTAGCTGCTGAACAAAAAGCTAGAGCAACTTATGAAAACCTTATAAATCTTTGTAGAGATAATCCAGATGTGGTTGATCCATTGAAATTCTTAAGAGAAAGAGAAGTTGTACATTTCCAAAGATTTGGAGAAGTTTTAAGAGGAGTTCAAGATAAACTTTCAGATAAAAAATTTTATATGAGTAATTGCAATAAAACTATAACTAGTAATTTAAGTAATATAAATAATAAACCTATGAATAATGGCTGTAATTGTAATTAAATATTTAAACTAAATAGTAAAAACAAACATATTTAATTCGAACGAATTAAATATGTTTGTTTTTTAATCACCTAAACAAATTCCAATATCTCTTGCTGTTTTTACTAAGTCATCATCAGGTGTAACAACTTTCATATTGCTATCTTCTGTTCCACCTTCTACTGCTCCTATTACTTTATTGTTTCCTACAACATCTTCTAATGATACATAATCTAATTTACCATTTTTCAAAATTGTTAACACATTAAACTTTCCTTCTAAAGCAAGTTCCATTGCTTTTGCTCCATATTTTGTAGAAAGTACTCTATCAGTTGCAGATGGAGTTCCTCCTCTTTGCATATATCCAAGTGTTGTATTTCTAGAAACTAAACCTGTGCGTTTTTCTAATTCTTTAGCTACTATTTCTCCTGCTCCACCAAGTTGAACATTTATAACACCTTTTCCACCATCTCTAGTTTCTTTAACTGAAATGTTTCCTCCTTTTGGGAATGCTCCTTCTGATACTACAACTACACTAAAGTTTCTTCCAGTTTCTTGTCTTGCTTTTATTTTTTCTACAACTTTATCTATATCATATGGTATCTCTGGAAGAAGAGCTACATCTGCTCCTCCAGCTATAGCTGATTCTAATGTAATCCATCCAGCATATCTTCCCATAACTTCTAGTACCATAATTCTGTTATGTGTTTCTGCTGTTGTATGTAGTCTATCTAAAGCTTCTGTTGCTACTGATACTGCTGTATTGTATCCAAATGTAACATCTGTGCATGCTACATCATTATCTATCGTTTTAGGTACACCTATAACTTTTATTCCTCTTAAAGAAAAATCTCTTGCAGATTTTTGAGTACTATCTCCTCCTAAAGTAAATAAACAATCAAATCCATCCTTTTTTATATTTTCTACGCACACTTCAGATAAATCTTTATAAACTTCTTTTCCTTCTTCAATAACCTTATAGTTAAAGACATTAGCATTTAAAGAAGAACCTAGTATTGCTCCTCCTTTTTGTAAAATTCCTGTTGAAACTTCTTGGTGATCTAATCTTATGAAATTATTTTTTAATAATCCATTAAATCCATCCAAAAATCCATAGCATTCCACACTGTTTGTTTCTGCTGTTCTTGTTATTGCTCTAATAACAGCATTAAGACCTGGAGCATCTCCTCCATTAATTAAAATCGCAACTTTTTTTAACATATTCTTCCCTCTTTCTTTTCAAAATCTAGTTTTATTTTAATCTATCAATGATATAGAAGCTTTCAATTAAATCTGAAATAGCTGTAATTAACAAAAATACACCAGATATAACTGTAACTGTCACTGCTGTTTTAAATGGATTAGCAATGATAATTATACCTAAAATTAAAGTTATTATTGCAACTATTAGTAATGACATCCAGTTTTGTTGTTCTGCATTTTTTAGATTTAATGATAATTGGAATTTTAATATACTTTTTAGTATAATCCATATACCAATTATTATTGGAACCATACTAATAAAAACGTCTTTAAATGTTATTAAACATATACCTGCAATTACTTCTATAAATCCTTCAAATAATTCTTGACTAAAAGATCTTATTTCCTTAGATGTTTTTATATAAGAAATTATGTGTATTAATCCATCTAATATTGCAATTATTCCTAAAATTAAAATCACAGTTGTAAGAATAGCTGTTGGTTTTACTATCAATAGTATTGAAACTACTGCTATTAATAATGAACCTAAAATTGAATTTCTTTCATATTTTTCTAAATATTCTAACATAATCATACCTCCATATATTAATTTTATTATAAGCAGATTATATACTTTTATTTATAAATAATCAATATATTTTTTATAAATAAGTAAAAACACCAAAAATGTTATAAACACTTTTGATGTTTTAAGTTTATTTTTTTTCTTTGAATATTTTCTTATATGTTGTAAGGTATTCCCATACACATATTACTTGTAAAATATTTGTTGCTACAACCATTCCTGATATAAATATATCTACCTTGTTGCTTATTATTAAATTGAAATAGTATAAAGCAATTGTGCAATCTAGTATAATTGTTTTAATCTTTCCAATATAAGATGAGCGTGTTTCATATCCTTTTAATTTTGCATATGAATTTATTGTTGCAATCACTACTTCTAATATTAATACACCATACAATGCATGTGAGTATTTTATTAATATTGGTAAAACTAATGTTATAATAAAAATTTTATCACATATTGCATCTAAAACTGCTCCATATTCACTTTGTGCGTTTCTATGCCTTGCATACCAACCATCAAATGTATCAGTTAGTGCTGAAATTATTATAAGTATTACTGCCAATTTTATATTTCCGACTAGCACTGCTGGAATGATGGTAATTGGTGCTAAAAATCCTCTTATCAAAGTTAAAGTATTTGGTATTTGTTTTCTTCTTTTTTCCTTATCCTTACCAAATAAATCCTTTATTACCTCTTTAAAATTTATCCAAAAATAAATTAAAAATTTTTTCATTACAATCTCCTTCAATTGCTATTTTACTAAGCAACGTCATCATCAATTTTCTCAAATTGACTATTATATAAATTAGCATAAAATCCACCTTTTGTCAATAACTCTTCATGTGTACCTGTTTCCACTATATCTCCATTATTCATAACTAAAATTAAATCTGCATTTTTTATAGTTGATAATCTATGTGCTATTATAAAAGATGTTCTTCCCTTCATTAACTCATCCATTGCTTTTTGAATTAATATTTCTGTTCTAGTATCTACTGATGAAGTCGCTTCATCTAAAATTAATACTTTTGGATCTGCTATAATCGCTCTAGCTATTGTAAGTAATTGCTTTTGACCTTGTGATATATTATCTGTTTCTTCATTTAAAACCATATTATATCCATCTGGTAATGATTTTATAAAGTGATCTACATATGCTGTTTTTGCAGCTTTATATACTTCTTCATCTGTCGCATCTAATTTTCCATATCTTAGATTCTCTTTTATTGTTCCATTAAATAACCATGTATCTTGTAGTACCATCCCAAATAAATGTCTTAATTCACTTCTATTAAAATCTTGAATATTATGTCCATCTAACAATATTTCTCCATCAGTTACATTGTAAAATCTCATAAGAAGTTTTACCATAGTTGTCTTTCCTGCTCCAGTCGGTCCAACTATTGCAACCTTTTGGCCTTTTTTCACTTTTGCACTAAAATCTTGAATTGTTGGATTTGGATTGTTATCATATTGAAATTTAACATGTTTAAACTCAACATTTCCTTCAATTCCTTCTGTAGATATTGGATTTTTAATATCTATTGTCTCTTCTTTTTCATCTAAAAATGCAAATATTCTTTCTGTTGCTGCTATCATAGATTGTATTTGATTAAATACTTGTGCTATTTGTCCTATTGGTTGTGTAAAATTTTTAACATATGATATAAAACTTTGAATATCTCCTACAGCAATTTTTCCTTGTATACAATAATATCCTCCCATTATTGAAATTACAACATATCCAACATTTCCTATAAAATTCATTACAGGATGCATCAATCCAGATAAGAATTGACTTTTCCAAGCAGAATCTTTAAGATTTTTATTATCTTCATTAAATTTTCCTAATACCTTTTCTTCTGCATTAAATAATTTTACTACATTTTGTCCACTAAGCATTTCTTCAACATCACCGTTTACATGTCCTAAGTAATCTTGTTGCTTTTTAAAATATTTCTGTGAATGTTTTACAACTTTACTTACTAAAAATCCTGATATTGGAAGTATTACTAAAGCTGCTATCGACATAGGAATATTTATTGATAGCATCATTGCTAAAACTCCTATAATTGTAGTTATACTTGTAATTAATTGTGTTGTGCTTGTATGTAAATTTTGTGATAAAGTATCTACGTCATTTGTTATTATTGATAAAACTTCTCCGTTGTTTTTAAGTTCGAAAAACCTTATTGGTAGTCTATTTATCTTTTCTGATAAATCTTTACGTATTTTGTATGTATACTTTTGTGTTATTATTGCCATAATATAACTCATTATATATGAACATAAACTACTTGCTATACATGCACCTAAACATTTTAATAATATTATTAGAACTTTATTAAAATCTATTCCGCTTCCACCTGATATTTTGCTTACAAGTCCGTTAAATATCTCTGTTGTTGCTTTTCCAAGTATTTTAGGGCTTATTATTCCAAATATAGTACTTGCTATTGCTAAAACCACTACAATAGTTATCCATACTTTATATTTTCCTAAACTTTTTAATAATCTTTTTAATGTTCCATTAAAATCTTTTGCTTTTTCAGTAGTACCTCTTCTTCCCATTGGTCCTGGCATATATTTTCCTCCTTTCTATCCTTCTAATTCCTTTTTAGATAATTGTGAATTTGCTATTTCTCTATAAACATCACAATTTTCTAGTAATTCTTTATGTTTTCCTTTTCCAACAATTTTGCCATCTTCTAAAACTAATATCTGATCTGCATTCATTATTGTACTAATTCTTTGAGCTACTATAAACATAGTTGCTCCCTTCATCTCTTTTGATAATCCTTTTCTAACTAAACTATCTGTTTTGTAGTCTAATGCACTAAATGAATCATCAAATACATATATATTTGCATTTGTTGCTAATGCTCTTGCAATTGCTAATCTCTGCTTTTGTCCACCAGAGACATTGCTTCCTCCTTGTGTAATACCAGCTTTATATTTTTCTTCTTTATTTTCTATAAATTCTTTTGCCTGACTTACTCTTGCTGCTTTTTCCATTTCCTCATCTGAAAGGTTTTCCTCTCCAAATTTAATATTTGACTCTATTGTTCCGGAAAATAGTAATCCTTTTTGAGGTACAAATCCTATTTTTCCTCTTAAATCATGGATTCCTACATCTTTTATATTTACTCCTTCTATTAAAATCTCTCCATCAGTAACATCATAAAGTCTAGGAATTAAATTAACTAATGTGCTTTTTCCGCTACCTGTTGCACCAATTATTGCTGTTATCGTTCCTGGTTTTGTTTCAAATGATATATTTTTTATTGTATCCTCTTCTGCATCTGGATATCTAAAACTTACATTTTTAAATTCAACTAAACCTTTTTTACTTTCATCAAACTTTGCTTGCTCAGATTCTTCTTTTTCTTTTATTGAATTTTCTTTGTTTAATACTTCTGCAATTCTCTTAAAAGAAACCATTGCTCTTGGTGCCATAATAGATAGCATTGAAAGCATCAAGAATGCCATTATAATTTGCATAGTATATGTAAGCATAGCTGTCATATCCCCTACTTGCATTCCTCCTAAATCAATCTTTTTAGAAGCTACCCATACTATAAGTATACAAACACCATTCATAATAAGTGTTAAAAATGGCATAAGCAGAGCCATTACTTTTCTAGTGAACAATTGTGCTTCTGTTAACTCAACATTTGCATTATCAAAGCGTTTTTCTTCATATTTAGCTGTATCAAAAGCTCTGATTACAGGAAGTCCTGTTAAAATTTCTCTTGATACCATATTCAACTTATCTATTAATTTTTGTATTTTTTGGAATTTTGGCATAACCATAACTAAAAGTAAAATCATAAATCCAATTATTGTAAGTATTGTTACTCCAATAATCCATTGCATAGAATTTCCTGCTATCTTTGTTAGCGCTCCTATTCCTATTATAGGTGCATATAATACCATACGTAAAACCATTATTAAAAGTATTTGCACTTGTTGAATATCATTTGTGCTTCTAGTTATTAATGATGATGTTGAAAACTCTTCAAATTCTTTATTTGCAAAATTCATTGTCTTTCTTATGACTTTTTCTCTAAGTTCATATCCAAATCCAGCTGATACCTTACTTGCAATAAATGTTGTAAGTATTGTTATCGCCATCGCTAAAGCTGCAATCCCCACCATTTTTAAACCTATATTTTTTATATATCCAAGTTGTTTTTCTTTTAAATCTATTCCAATATTTTGATATTCTTCTTGTAGATATGCTATAGCTGTTTGTTTTACCATTGACTTACCTAAATCATTATATTTCTCTTCAAAATCTTTAACGATTTCTTGCAATGCATTTTCATCTAACATTGATAGAACTTTAAATATATCTGTTCCTTCTGGTATATTAGCAAATTTTGAATAATCTACATTTTCTTTATTCTCACTATCTTTATTCATATTTTGCATCAAAGTATTCATATCCATATTTTTTAGTGTATATACTATAACTTCTGGCATTGAAATTATGTTTTCCAGTTCTTCAGTTTCTTCCTTGCTAATCTGTTTTAATTCATAATTATTACCATTTAAATTATAATTAGATAATATTTTTTCATCTGACTTGTCATCTGTAAAAATCAAAATTTTATCCATACTTTCTTTTGAAATTTTTTCCGGTACAGAACTTTCTATTCCTTTTTCTTGTATTCCAACATTTATTATATTTGATGTATAATCCGGAAGTGATAAATCACAATATGCTTGAAGTACCAATAATACTATTATTAATATAATTGCTGGAATATATTTCTTTAAAATTGATAATATTTTTTTCATATTGCTTCCTTTCTTATTTTATTAAATTTTACTAGAACTAAGAACAAATTCCATTTTTTAATATTGTTAATTCTCTTTCTAGATTTTCACTTGCATCTTTTTCAGGACATTTATTTAAAATAACTACTAAGGCATTTGCCCTTATTGATTGTGTTATCATTTTTATTAATGTTATAATATATTCTTTTTCTTTGTATTTTTTATTTATGTTTGAGGTATCTATAATTTCAAAAAAGCTTTTTAACTCTTTTGCACCTTTTTCTTTATATTCTGCAATTTCTCTTTCTTGATTTGTCATTAAAACCTGAATTATATTTCCCATTAATAATCTTGCATCATTATTTTCTACTAAATATTCATACATTTCACGTGCTGTAGAAAATAAATCTCCGTTGTTATTTATAAGTTTATTTTTGAAAATCTTATATTCATCTTTCATATACATATCTATTATATAATCTATTGCTTCTGATTTGTTTTCAAAATATACCCAAAAGCTTCCTTTTGATATACCTGCATCTTTTACAATTCTTTCAACAGATGTTTTATCAAAAGCTGTTCGTCCAAACTCTTTTTTCATTGCATCTATTATCTTATTTTTTTTGTTTTCATCTAATTTTTGAAAAGCTTCACTTGGCATAAAATCCCCCTTTCAGCTAAAATAAATAATAGCGATTATTGACTATCAGTCAACACTCGCTATTATAACATTGACCGTTAGTCAACGTCAACAATATTATTTATTTTTCACATAAAATTCACATTTCTAAGATTAAAATAAATTATGAAGTTGCTTTACAATTCCGTTAAAAAAATGAGACATCATTAAAATTTCTTTTTGAATTATATTATACACTCATTTAATTCTGATATAATTTTGTTTTTATCCATGTTTTTACCTATGAATACTAATTTAACCATTCTATCTCCAACTTCTTCATCCCAATCATCCATTATTTCTGGATTTTCTGCAATTATTTGTCTTAATTCTTCCTTTGGAGCAGTAGCAATCCAATATCCTGTTTGTGAAAGTTGCATTTGTCTTCCTGCTTGTTCAAATAAATATGACATATCATTATCATTTGAAAACCATACTAATCCTTTACATCTAATAACACTTGAAGGTAAGTTTTTTGCAAAATCATTAAATTTTTGTTCATTAAATGCTTTTCTTGATGTGTATACAAATGTTGAAATTCCATATTCTTCTGCTTCTCCTTCTTCTTCGTTTTCGTGATGGTGATGATGATGGTGTTCATGATGTTCTTCATATTCGCGTTTATCTTCATCATCTTCATCATGCTCTGTGTCATTTTCTAATTCTTTAATCCAACCTGCAGATGTTGAAACTTTTTCAAAATCGAAATTATTTGTATCCATTATCTCTTTTACTTCAACTTTTGAATAATTTGTTTCTATTATTTTAGCAGTTGGTTGTAATTTTTTTATAACTGCTTTTACTTGTTTTAATTCTTCTTCTTTTATTTCATTTACTTTATTCAATACAATTATATTACAAAATTCAATTTGTTGAATTAATAAATTTTCTATATCTTCATCATCTATGTCTTCTTTTACTAAATAATCTCCACATCCAAATTCACTAGCTAATCGTAAAGCATCTACTACTGTTACTACATTATCTAATCTACATATTTTTGGAAGTCCGTATTGTTCCATTGAATTTTCCAATGTTACAATAGTTTGAGCAATTGGTAAAGGTTCACATATACCGCTTGCTTCTATTAATATGTAATCAAACTTTCTTGATTTTAATATATCAACTATTTGATTCATTAAATCTGCTTTTAATGTACAACATATACATCCATTAGATAATGGTACTACTTCACCTTTATCTTCTTCTTGTATAAATCCACCATCTTTTATTAATTTAGCATCTATATTTACTTCTCCAATATCATTTACTATTACTGCTACTTTATACCCTTCTTGATTATTTAGTACATGATTTAATAATGTTGTTTTTCCAGCTCCTAAATACCCTGTTAAAACTGTTATTGGCACAACTTTATATTCCATTTTTCCTCCTTACTATTTTAAAAGACAATGTATAATTACATTGCCTCTAAAAATTTATTTTTCAATCTTTTCTTCAACTACAGGATAAACACTAACTTGTTTTTTGTCTTTACCCTTTCTTTCAAATTTTACTGTTCCATCTACTAATGCAAATAAAGTATCATCTTTACCTTTTCCAACATTAGTTCCTGGATATATTTTAGTTCCTCTTTGTCTAACTAATATATTTCCTGCTAGAACAAATTGACCATCAGCTCTTTTTACTCCAAGACGTTTAGATTCACTATCTCTACCGTTTCTTGTACTACCTTGACCAACGTGATGAGCCATATTTCTCACTCCTTCCGGTTAATATTTTTATATACCGTTTAATTAAATTCTAAAATTTAACAATTAAGCTTCTGCTTTTTCTGTATTTTCAGCTTTTTTAGCTTCTGCTTTCTTTGCGGCTGTTTTTATTGATGTTATCTCAACTTTTGTGTATGGTTGTCTATGTCCTTGCTTTGTTCTTTCATTCTTTTTAGCTTTCATTTTGAAAACTATAATCTTTTTGTGTTTACCATGAGCAACAACTTTACCTTCAACCTTTACACCTTTAACATAAGGATTTCCAACTTGCACTTTTCCATCTTCAGATACTAACATTACTTTATCAAAAGTAACTTTTTTACCTTCTTCAGCATCTAATTTTTCAAAAAATACAACATCTCCTTGTGCTACTTTGTATTGTTTTCCACAGCTTTCAATTATTGCGTACATTTAAAATGCACCTCCCTTATTCGTATACTCGCTAATCCTTAAATTAAGGTAGTTAATTATTTCATAACATTTATTTACCTTGACTAAGCGGATTACAGTTATTTATTTTACCATATATTACTAAACTTGTCAACCCTGTTTAGAATGATTTTTGGATGAGAATTAATTTTTTATTTTTTTTTATACTTTATTTTCTATTTTTTGTATATAAAAAATAGGACTAAAAACCTACTACTATTTAGTACTAAGCAAGCCCCATTTTATTTATTAATTTGTTATTTTTTTATATCACATAAAACAATATACAGAAAAAGTGTAATAAACTTCCTACAAATATACATAAATGGAATATTGAATGCATATATTTATGTTTTTTTCCTACTCCATAAAGTATAGCTCCTATTGTATAGACAACTCCTCCAGTTACTAGAAGAGTACATCCTTTAATTCCTAATAATGTTGGAAGTAAATTAGCCTTTATTATTATGCACCATCCCATAACTAAATAACATATCATTGAAAATATCTTAAACCTCTTCAAATCTATTGAATTTAATGTAATCCCAAGTATAGCAACTCCCCAAATAATTCCAAATATTGTCCATCCCATAGTTGCATCATATGACCTTAACGAACATAAAGCAATCGGTGTATATGTTCCTGCAATAAGTAAAAATATAGAGCAATGGTCTAATACTTGAAATACTCTTTTTGCCATAGAATTTGGTTTTAATCCATGGTACAAACTAGACATAGTATATAAAAGTATCATTGTAAAACCATATATACTACTACCAACAACTCCATAAACATTATGTTTTATTGCTGAAAATATAACACATAATGTAAGAGCTACTATTCCTAATGCCCCTCCTACTATATGTGAAGTCATGTTAAATATTTCTTCACCTTTAGTATATTTAGGCATCTCTCTATCTTCTAATTTTGTTCTTAACATATTCTTTTGCACCTCCTAAATTGTGCTTTATATATATTAATTATCTTTTTATTTTGTTTGTTGTTGTTTTATTAAATTCTGTCTCTCTAATTTCTATTTTTCCAATATGTTTGTATATTGGAAGTTCTTTTGTAACTTTTGCAATGTCTTTCTTCAACTCTTCTTCTGGATTTTCAATTTCTAATTCTTCTATTTTTTCTTTATTTAAAAATACTTCTGCACAAAGACATACTTCTTGACCAACTTCATTTTTTATACCTTTAACTATGCATTCTGCAATATATGGTATTCTGGCTAAATAATTTTCTATTTCTTCTGGATAAACATTTTTACCATTATTTAATACTATTAAATTTTTCTTTCTACCATTTATAATTAATTGTCCTTTTTCGTTAAATCTTCCATAGTCTTCTGTATTAAACCATCCGTCTTCTGTTAAAACTTTTTCTGTACGTTCTTTATCTTTGTAGTAACCCATCATAACAATATCACCTTTTACGCAGATTTCTCCATCTCCATCTGGTGTGACATTTTCGAATTTTATTTCACAACAAGGTAATACAATTCCTACTGTTGATGGATCATTAAGATCATCCATATTAACACTAACAAGTGGTGAACATTCTGTTATTCCATATCCATTTGTTAAATCTATACCTATACTATCAAAGAATTTTCCAAGCTCAGGTCTTATTGGTGCTCCACCAACAACTATTTTTCTTAAGTTTCCACCAAAAGCTTCATGTATTGATTTAAATAATTTCTTTCTTTTATCTATTCCAATTTTTCTTAATCCATCACTTAATTTTATCAGCATTTTAAGTCCTGCTGCCTTACCAGATTTTTCTGCTTTGCTCCATATACTTTTATAAAATACTTCTGCAAAAGCTGGTACTAAATATATATAATCTGGTTTATATAATTGTAAGTTTTTCAAAACATTTTTCAAACTATCATTTATACAAATTGTTACGTGTTTATGTATTCCAACCAAAATTCCAGCAACCGCTTCGTAAGTATGATGATATGGAAGTACTGATAAACATTTTGTATATATAGTTGAAACTTGAAGTCCATAACAAGTACAACTTACTAAGTTGTGTTCTGAAAGCATAACTCCTTTAGGAAGTCCTGTTGTTCCAGAAGTATATACTAATAATTTAAGTTTATTTGTATCATTGTGTTCAATACTTGTATAATCTTTATTTCCATTTTGTAATTCTTCTTTACCTTTTTCTAAACATTTTTTATATGATAAGATATTTTTGTCATCATCTTCTTTACTAAATCCTATAAAATATTTAATTTTAGGCACTGATTTTTTTATTTCATCTACAAATTTTTCATATTTGCTTGAGAAAAATAAAACTTCACTATCACTGCTTTTTAATACATTTATAATTTCTTCACAAGTTAATTCTTTATCTATTGGAACTAATACTCCTGAACCTTTTAATACAGTTAGGTATACTGTAATCCACTCATAGCTGTTTTCTCCAATTACAGCTATATGTTTATCTTCTACTTTCATTGTTGATAGTGCTGTTCCCAAATAGTTTGTATCACTATCAAACTCTTTATAAGTTATTTTTACAATATCATTTGTTTTACTGTCTTTATATTCAAAAGCAATATTATCTCCAGCTTCTTTTACTGCACGTTCCATAATTTCCTTCATGGAATTCATCACTGGAACATCATAATAATTTAAATCTTTTCTATAGTGTAGTTCTTTATTTACCATATTACACTCTCCTTTTAATTATAAAGTTTGGTGACCTTTGTTATCTAGTTTACAAAACTAGATTATCATATTAGTTCAACTTTGTCAATAGATTGACTTAAAATCTCTAAAATGCTATAATATAAAAAGTATTAAATATAGTTTTACCAATTAAAAGGAGATTTTATAATGAATAAGACAGATATATCTATAGATAAATTACACATTCCAAGATGGAATGAATTACCAAATGTTGATTTATATTTAGACCAAGTTGTTAATTTAATAAATAGTACTTTTTCATCATATATATCTTTAGATAATGATGTAAAAAAACAAGAAAATCAGATTCTTACTAAAACAATGATTAATAATTATGTAAAAAATGGACTTATAGATGCTCCAACCAGAAAACTATATTCTAAAATTCAACTTGCAAAATTATTTGTAATATGTATATTAAAACAAGTATATAGTATGCATGAAATAAGAATCTTAATAAAAATGGCTTTAAAATATGGTACAGATGAAGAAACTTATAATAATTTTTGTGACTTGTTTGAAGAAGCTTTATATTGTACTTATAATAAAATAGATTTTATTGATCAAAATTCTCATAATAATAGTCTTTATTTAATGAAATCGATTTTATTATCATGCAGTTATAAAATTTATGTTCAAAATATTATTAATAAAAGAAATAAGAGGTGAAATTATGTCTGAGACAAGAATGCCAACTCAAAAACGTTCTATTGAAAAAAGAAACCGAATAATTGAAAAAGGCTTTGAACTTATGTGTAAAAAAGGCTTTTATAATACATCTACTCCAGATATAGCAGAATATGCTGGAGTTTCTACTGGAATAATATATCAATACTTTAATGATAAAAAAGACATATTTATAGAGGGTGTTAAAAATTATTCTTCTAATATAATGTACCCTATGATTAATATATTAGAAACTAGTAAAATAAACCTTGAAGATTTGAAACTAATTGTAGTTAAAATGATAGATAAATTTATAGAAACACATAAAATATCTAAAAAAGCTCATGAAGAACTTATGGCAATGTCTCATTTAGACGAAGATGTTTCAAATATATTTAAAAAAGCAG
The DNA here is from genome assembly GCA_934178475.1 of uncultured Clostridia bacterium. Taxonomy (GTDB): domain Bacteria; phylum Bacillota; class Clostridia; order TANB77; family CAG-508; genus CAG-269. Next base: position 3,842 of record CAKPQH010000005.1, on the reverse strand, counting down.
AATTTGATATGACTCAAAAAATAGTTTCATTATTAAATAATAATGGTATTACACTAGAAAATGCTCCTGAAAAAATCCACATAATAGTAGGTATTATTGATAATTTATGCCATGAAATTGTATATCATCAACATAAAAATATTAATTATGAAATAATGAAATCTGAAGTTGTTAACTTAATTATATATATTTTAAAATAGCTATCTTCTCTTTAATTTTGAAGACAGCTATTTTTTATTAGCTTTTATTACATGTTTTTATATATGTACAATTATTGCATCTATTGCTTTCTTTAATACTTATTACTATTCTTATAACTAATAATGTTATACCTGATATTATTAATATATTTGATAAATTTATTGTTTTATTCTCTATTTTTGTTCCCACTTGATATACTATTGTAGCTAAAATCCATGCAATAGAAGTTTGAAATCCTATAGCTTTTAACAATTTTTTTCTTTCTCCCAGTTCTTTACTCATTGCTCCTATTGCTCCAAAACATGGTGCACTAAATAAATTAAATATCATAAAAGCATATGCTGATGATGCAGTAAAAAATCCAAATACATTTTTCTCTCCAAATATATTTCTTGCATCTTCTATATTGTTAAATCCTGCTATTACAGACATTGATGAAATTACTTGTTCTTTTGCAACCAATCCTTGTATTGCAGATACAGCAGTTTCCCAACTATTTGTACCTAACATTGGATAAAATATCCAAGATATTGATTTTCCTATTGTAGCTAGTATACTTTCATCTATATTGACTCCATATTTCAATTTAAAGGAAAAAGAAAGTAGAAACCATATAATTGTTGAACATATTAATATAACACTTCCTGCTCTTTTTATAAATGCTCCTGTTTTATCTCTTACATCTTTTAAAATATATTTTATACTTGGCAATTTATATTCTGGTAATTCTGCTATATATGTATTACTCGTGTTCTTAAATACAAATTTTTTAAGCATAATTGCGCTACATATAATAATTGTTATTGCTAAAAAATATAATGATGCTGAAACGATTCCTGAGTTTTCTTTAAAAAAATATCCTGAAAACAATGCTATTATAGGAAGCTTAGCACTACATGGAATAAATGGTGTTAAAATTGTTGTCATTTCTCTTTCGTCTTGATTTTCAATTATTCTTGTTCCCATTATTCCTGGAACACTACATCCTGAACCTATTATAAATGGAATTAAACTTTTTCCACTCAAACCTATTTTTCTAAATAACCTATCTAAAAGTAAAGCTATCCTTGCCATATATCCTGTTGTTTCTAATATTGAAATACATATAAATAAAATGATAAGTTGTGGCAAAAAGCTTAATACTGACCCCACTCCTGTTATTATTCCATCTGTAATTAAACTATTTAGCCAATCTGAAGTACCAATATTTATAAGACTAATTTTTACAATTTCTGATATTTTTTCTACTAAATTCGATATTATATCTACAGTAGAATTTCCAATAACTCCAACGGATAGATAATATATAAAAAACATTATTAGCACAAATATAGGAAATGCTAGCCACTTATTTAATAATATTCTATCCAATCTATCAGATATTGTCTCTTTTACTGGTATGCTTGTTACAGTATATTTTTTTACATATTCTATATACTCATATCTTTCAATTGCAATTGTTTCTTCTAAATCAGTATCATAATTTTGAGATAATTCTTTTTTTATTATTTCTATTTGTTCATTATTTAGATTTTGTAATTTGATATCGTCTTCTAAAAGTTTAACTGCTATAAATTTTTTATGTATCATATTTTGTGGTATTTCGTATTCTATTTTTGTTATTGCTTTTTCTATTTTTTCGTCATAAATCTTTTTTCTTGCATCTTTTGTATTTATATTTAATTCTTTTTTTAAACTCTCTATTCCTAAGTTTTTCAATGCTGATATTTTTATTACTTTAACTCCTAACATATTTTCTAAATTATCTATGTCTATTGTCATTCCCTTTTTTTCTAATATATCTGCCATATTTAATGCTATAATTACTTTAGAATCTAATTCTAATAACTGTGTTGTTAAATACAAACTTCTTTCCAAATTAGTACTATCTATTATATTTATTATTATATCTGGATTTTCATTGAAAATATATTTTCGAGATACATCTTCTTCTATACTATATGGACTAAGTGAATATATTCCTGGTAAATCTGTTATTATATCTCTTGTTCCTTTTATGAACCCTTCTTTTTTTTCGATTGTAACACCTGGCCAATTTCCAATTTTAGCATTCATACCTGTAAGTGCATTAAATAATGTTGTTTTTCCACTATTTTGATTACCTACTAATGCTATCTTCATTATTTTGTTACCTCCACTTCTATTTTTTCTAAGTTCTTTTTTGCTATGCATAACTCATAATCTCTTATTTTTATATCAATTGGATCTCCCATAGGTGCAATTTTTTTTATTGATAATTCTGTTCCTTTGGTTAATCCCATATCTAAAAGATGTCTTTTTATCTCTTTATTCTTTTCTTTTAAACTGACTATCTTTGCCTTTTGTCCAACTTTTAAATCTGATAACATACATATTGAATTATTTTTTTTCATAGTAGCCTCCTTAATAATTATTTCATCTTAGCTTCTCTATTAAGCTACTAATATATATCTATACATATTTTTGTTAATTTATGACAAAAATAAAAAATCTAGAGGCTAGTCTAGATTTTTTTACAATTTTAATTGACCTGCAATGTCTATAAGGTACATATCATTATTATTGTATTCTTCAATTTTAAATTCGTATTTATTTCTTCCAACTGTCACATGACATCTTAAAGTTTTACCATATCCACATAAGCAAAATAAACAGTCTTTATTAAAGCAGTCATAAGCTATAGCATCAGCTAAATCACTTAATGTTGGATTCTTACCATCAACTGCATTAAAATATGTATCTATTTCCTTTTTCGTTAAATCAAAATCTGATATGGACATTTCAAAAAGTCCGTCTCTTGATATAGTTCGCATATAACATGCCTCCTATTTTCTGTAAAATGTTATTAACATAGACTGCTAGCCCAGTCCATTACTTATATTATACACTATTTTACATAAACCATCAACTATTATAATTTTTACATAAAAACTCCCCATACATTTTATAAATACGGTATGGGGAGAACTTTTTATGTCACTATGTAAATTCAGAGTGACTTTCGAATTTAGGTTTCATTTGATTCACATCCTGCTGTCATCTTTATTATCTATAAAGACTAAACATTAAATAAATCCTGACGTATACCGCCACTTCATGAAAACTTCCTCCTTCTGTTTTTGATATGTTAAAAGCAAATGCTTTTAACATGCTTAGTATATCATCAATTTTAGCTTATATCAACATAATTTTTGCTTTTTTATAAAAAAATAACTAATAATTGAAAGTTTATACTTTAATTATTAGTTAAATTTATGGCTCCTCGTACTGGGCTCGAACCAGTGACCTATCGGTTAACAGCCGAGCGCTCTACCAACTGAGCTAACGAGGAATATATAAAATCTAGCGACAACCTATCTTCCCAGCAGGGTAACCCACAAGTATTTTCGGCACATTTGAGCTTGACTTCTGTGTTCGGAATGGGAACAGGTATTACCTCAATGTCATAATCACTAGAAAATTAACGTCTACTTAATACATTTGTTATTATAATACATTATATTCAAAATTGCAATAATTTATACAAAATTTTTTCAAAAAATGTATTATTTTATCTAATGTATTTAGCACACTCAAAAATACATAGATGAAATCTCTTATGTTTTAGTTTCTAACCTCTTTTCTTACTTAACTTTTTGTGG
>CAKPQH010000004.1 GCA_934178475.1 uncultured Clostridia bacterium | reverse complement strand
GGTGAGCCAGAAGGGAATCGAACCCCCGACACCAGGCTTAGAAGGCCTGTGCTCTATCCAACTGAGCTACTGACCCAAATCAAACAACATAAATATAATAACACAAATAGCGATTAAAGTCAAGAAAAACAGAGAAAAAAATCGTGTAAATGTAAGAAAAAAGTAAAACAAGTTAATAGGCAAATAATAAAAAAACATGGAACAACGTATTTCCCTAAGACAAATTGTGAAATTTGTGTGAATTATATTTACATTGTAATTTAAAAATGATATATTACTTCAAGAATAAACAAAAAGTAAGGGAGGAAACATTTGTGATTGAGGTAAAAAATGTTACAAAAAAATACGGAAACTTTGTAGCCGTAGATGATGTTAGTTTTACTGTAAAAGATGGAGAAGTTGTTGGATTTTTAGGACCAAATGGAGCAGGAAAAAGTACAACAATGAATACAATAACAGGATTCATTGAACAAACTGAAGGAAGTGTCAGTATAAATGGTTTTGATACTTTAAAAAAGCCAAAGCAAGCTAAGGCACAGATAGGATATATGCCAGAAGGAGTACCATTATATACAGATTTGACAGTCAAAGAGTTTGTTACATATATGGCAGAACTTAGAAGTGTAAAAAGAAAAGAAAAGAAAGAAGCGGTAAAAGCAATCCTAGAAAAAACAGGATTACTTGAAATGCAAAATAAACTTATTAAAAATTTATCAAGAGGGCAAAAACAAAGAGTAAGTCTTGCAGGAGCGTTGGTAGGAGAACCAAAAGTTCTTATATTAGATGAACCAACAGTAGGACTAGATCCAAAACAAATAACAGAAATAAGAAGTTTAATAAAAGAATTAGGTAAAAATCATACTGTTATTTTAAGTTCTCATATACTATCAGAAGTAAGTCAAATATGTGATAGAGTAATAATAATAAATAAAGGAAGAATAGTTGCAATAGATACTCCTGAAAACCTTGAGAAAAAAGTATCTGATGACAATACAGTATATGTTACAGTAGAAGATACTGAAAATAAAATGGATTCAATAAAAGAAAAAATACCTGAAATTAAAGAAATTAGATTTATTGAAAAAAATGAAGATAAAACTAAAAAATATATGATAGTTGGAAATAAAAATGTAGATTTAAGAAAAAAAATATTCAGTGAATTTGCTAAAGAGAATATAACAATATTCGAAATGAAAAAAATAGAAGCAACTCTTGAAGAAGCATTTATGAAAATAATTAGCGAAGGAGGAGACAAATAATGGGAGCAGTTATAAAAAAAGAACTTAAAAATTATTTTTTAACACCTATTGGATATGTTGTAATTGGAATATTTCTAGTAGTATTTAGTGCATTTTTCTATTTAACAACGATAGCTACAAATAGTGTTGATTTAACATATTTATTTTATAATGCAGCATTATATGGATTGATGTTTATGGCGCCATTAATCACAATGTGGAGTTTTTCGGGAGAAAGAAAAAATGGTACAGATCAATTAATACTTACATCACCAGTTAGTATGTTAGGAGTTGTTATTGCAAAGTTTATAGCAGCATTTTTATTAATATTAATACCAGCTATTTTAACAACTATGTATTTTGGAATTTTATGCTATTATAGTGTTCCAAATATTCCTATATATTTAACATCAATGTTAGGATTTTTATTACTTTCTCTAGTATATGTAGGATTTGGAATATTCTCTTCAAGTTTAACAGAATCTCCTATAGTATCAGGAATAATAACATTTGCATTTGTATTTGGTACAACATGGCTTCCATATATGGTAACAAGTTTATCAAGTATATCACTAATGGATTTATTTATTAATTTCTTATATGGAACTATAAATATTTCATCAGTTGTATTATTCATAACATTAACAATACTAACAATATTAATTACAATGATAATAATGCAAAGAAGAAAAAGCATAAAATAGGAAGGAGATAAGAACATTGAAAAAAGAGAAAAATAATAAAGCAAAAGTAGAAAATAAATCATTAGAAAAAGTTAAAAACAAAGAAAAATTTTCTAAAAAGTTTATGGATAATTTAAAAAGCAGATGGCTTATTAGTAGAACAAATACTTTATTATTAATTGCAATATTAATTGCTGCTTTTATACTTATAAATATAGTAATGAAAAAAATAGATTTAACACCAATAGACTGTACAACTGAAAAAACATATACATTAACAAATGAAAGTAAAGACAGAGTTAAAAATACAGAAAAAGATATTAATATATATTTAGTGGGATATGAAAAAGATAGTTCTACATATGACTTAATAAAACAATATGGAAAAGTAAATTCTAAAATAAATGTTGAGGTTAAAGATATAACAACAGATTTAGATTTTGCAAATAAATATAATCTTTCAAGTGGAAGTCAAAATATAATTATTGAAAATGGAAAAGTGTCAAAAGTATTAAGCTCAAGTGATTTAATGTCATATGATTCAAGTTATAATACAGTAGACTTAACAGAAGAAAAAGTTACTTCTGCGATTTTAACTGTTATATCAGAAAATATACCTAATATATATTTCTTAACAGGATATACAAAATTAAGTTTTGAAAATGGACTAAGTTATTTAAAACAATATCTAGAAGATGAAGTTTTAACATATAAAACTTTAGATTTATTAAATTCAGGAAAAGTACCAGAAGATTGTAATACACTAGTTATTATAAATCCCGAGAAAGATTTTGATGAATTGACAGCAAATGCTATTATTGATTATATAAAACATGGTGGAAACATAGTTTGGCTTGGAGGAATTTACACAGAAGATATTAGTTTTACAAATGTAAATAGAGTACTTGCTGAATATGGAGTAGATGGATTTGAAAAAGGATATGTATATGAAAGCAATAATTCAAATACAATATTAAATTATCCAATATGCTTCAAGCCTGAAGTTCAATATACTGATGTAACGAAAAACATATATCAAGGTGCAGGAGTAGTATTTTTAAATGCAAATAAAATAAATGTAAATGAAGATAAATTATCTGACTTAAATGTTTCTGAAACAAAACTAATAGAATCATCAAGCTCTACATATTTCTCAACAGATATGACTGGAAAAACATCTACATCTACAGATCAAAAAGGAAGTTTTACATTAGGAGATTTATTAGTAAAAACAATATCAGAAGCAACAGATGATAATAAAGCAGTAGAATCAAAACTTATAATATATGGAAATGAATTATTTACATCTGATTATGCAATAAGCAACTATGTTAATCCAATGATATATATATATAATAATAAAGATTTACTTTTAAATTCAATAGCATATTTAACTGATAAAGATGAAGATATAACAATAAGAAAAGATTATTCATCATCAACAGTAAGATTTACACCAACAGATGGAGAAAAGCAAACGATAATGACAATAATATTTGCAGTACCACTTGCAATAATATTTGCAGGAATTATTGTTAAAATTATTAGAAAATCTAGGAAATAATAAAAGAATAAAATAAAAGATTCTCTCATAAAAATTTTATGGGAGAGTTTTTTTATGTTAGAGTTTATCATAATAGGAGCTATAATAGGAGCAGGATTTGCTTCAGGAAAAGAAATATATATTTTTTTCTATAAATATGGTGTGGAAGGGTTTCTTGGAGTTACACTATGTTCAATATTAATAGGAATATTATTATATAAAATCTTAAAGTTGATAGTAGAATATGAAATAAAAAGCTATGACGATTTTTTAGAAATAATATTTAAAAATAAATTTTTAAAATATAGTAATAAAATATTAATGAATATATTTTTACTTATATCTTTTTTTATAATGATTGCAGGATTTGGAACATATTTAAACCAAGAATATGAAATTAATTATATTATAGGAACATCAATATTATCTATAATATGTTTTTTAGTTTTTTTAAAAGGTGAAGATGGCGTAAATAAAGTTAGTACTGCATTAGTACCAATATTAATAATTTTTATAGTAATTATTGGCGTCACGAATTTTAAAAATATAAATGAATTTAAGAATATATTAGATATCTCAAATACAAAAAGCAATTTATACAACAATTGGATGACACAATCTATAATTTATAGTAGTTATAATTTGATATTGTTAATACCATTATTGGTAAATTATTATAATAAATTAGATAGAAAAAACATAATTAGAATTTCAATAGTAACAGGAATTGCTATATTTATATTATTAAATAGTATATTTTGGATTTTAAGTATAACAAAAAGTAATATAATTACGATAGAAATGCCAGCTATATATATTATAGGAAAAGAATATTCTAGTTTAAAAAGAATATATGGAATAGTAATTTTACTTTCTATTATTACAACAGCAATATCAGAAGGATTAGGATTTATAGAAGCACAAAAAACAAGCAAAAAAAAAATATGGAAAGTATCTTTAATTATATGTTTTTTTGGAGTTATAGTATCTAAGATGGGATTTTCAACATTAGTAAAAGTATTATATCCTGCAATAGGTTTTTGGGGATTGATTCAAATGTTTTATATATGTAGAAAGGAATAACATGAATTTTATTGACAAAAAAAAGTCTTTGAGATAATATATCTATAGATTATTATACGGGAGAAGAGGTATGGATAAATCAAATAGAATAGAACGAAAAATGAATATGCAGAAAATAATAAAATTAATATTGATTATAGGAATTTTTATTGTAATAATTGGATTTTTTTCTTTCTATATAGCAGAAGATTCATTTAGGAAATGGGTAGATATTAATATATTAAGAAAAGAAATAACAATGGAAGATGCAGTTTCTATAGATTTAAATACTGCTAAAAATAATCAAATATTTGCATATAGCAAATACATTGCAGTTTTATCAAATAAAAAATTATCATTATATACAAGTAATGGTGAAAATGTATCAAATATAGATACAGATATAAGTAATGCTGTATATGATTCATCTGAGAAATATTTTGCAATTGCAGAAAGTAAAGGTAAAAATTTTAGTATAGTTTTTGATAAAAATTATATGTGGAGCGGAACAGAAGAAGGAGAGATATCACAGATTCATATAAATTGTAATGGATATGTAGCAGTAGTAAGTAGTGATACAACATATAAAGCAATAATAAGTATGTATAATTCATCAGGAAAATTATTGTTTAAAAAATATTTTGCAAATAACAGAATTATTGATTTGAATATTTCAAAAGATAATAAATATATTGCTATTGGAGATGCTGATATTTCAGGTGCAACAATACAATCAAATGTGAAAATAATGTCTATAGAAAAAGCACAAAAAAAAGAGGAAGAAGATATTATTAATACATATAGTGAGAACAAAGATAAATTATTAACAAATATTACATATGAATCAAATGGGAATATAGTTTGCATGTATAATAATTTAGTAACAGTGATAAAAAACAATGAACAAAAAAATATCTTTGAAATAAATAATCAAGTTACATTTTTATCAACAGAACTTAACAATCATATAGTATATCTTGAGGAAGTAAAAGATGGTATATTGTCAAAAGATACAATAGTTCATGTAATTGATACCGAAAGTTTACAAGAAAAAAAACACCAATTAAATGAAGTAGCAAAAAAATTAGATACAAATGGAAATACAATAGCTATAAATGTTGGAACAGATATATATTTCTTTAATTCAAAAGGTTGGCTTGTAAAGAAATATTATTCAAGTAAAGAAATTACAAATTTTGTGTTTTCAGATAATATTGCAGGAATTGTATATAAAGATAAGATTGAAATAATTAATTTATAGGAGGAGTTTTATAATGGGAATAATTTTAGATATTATATTGGTATTAATATTATTAATAAGTATATTTATGGGATACAAAAAAGGTTTGGTTAATGTAGCATTTAATATATTAGCGTTTTTAATGGCTTTAATTATCACTTTCATATTGTACAAACCAGTTACAAACTTAGTAATTAAAAATACGGATTTTGATGAAAAAATAGCTCAAATAATAGTAGAAAATGGAACTATAAAAGAAGATGGAAATGTAGAAGAAAGAAGCGGAATAGAAGGATATATTGATAAATATGTAAAAGATACAACAATAAATGCAACTAATAACACAGTAGAATCTCTATCTAAGATAGTTGCTGAAAAAGTCGTAAGCATTATAGTTATAATTTTATTATTTATTGTATCAAGAGTATTAGTTATATTATTAAAATTCTTATTTAATAGCTTGGCTGAACTTCCTATAATAAAACAATGTAATGAAATAGGCGGACTGATTTATGGAGTAATAAGAGGGGTAGTAGTTATATATATACTTCTTGCTATTATATTCTTTATTGTATCAATGAATAATAGTCAGTTTTGGACAGGATTAATTGATTCTTCAATAATAACTAAAATGATATATACAAATAATTTAATATTAAAAATAATTTTTAAATAATAAAAATAAAACACTAAAAGAAAAAACTTTTAGTGTTTTATTGATATTTATAATAAATTTTGATATACTTACATTGTAATTTAAATTTGGGAGTGAATTTGATTTGAATAACAAGCAAATGAATAAAGGAAAAAAGAAAAAAAATAATAATAAAAACATAAAAAATAATAGTAAGAATATAAAAAATGACAAAAAAATAAAAGAAAGCAATAATATAAAAATTGAAGAAAAAAATAAAAAGAAGAAAAAACATACTGTACTTAGAGTACTATTAGCTATATTTATAATATTACTTTTAACAGTAGGAGGATTTTTAGGATATAGCACATATAAAAATGGATGGGGACTAAGAGGAGTTCTACAAACAGCTTTAGGTCAAGATAATGAAAAATTACAGGATTTAGATCCTTTTACAGTATTAATATTGGGAGTAAGTGAAGATATTACATCTAAACTAACAGATACAATTATAGTAGCATCATATAATCCAAAAACTCAAAAAGCAACTTTATTATCAGTCCCAAGAGACACGTATATTGGTAAGAATAAAAACAAAGCTAACACATATGATAAAATAAATGCATTATACCAAAAAAGTCCAGAAAAAACATTAGAGGCAATAAACGAATTAACAGGACTTAATATAAAATATTATGTAGTTATAAATAATAATGCTTTAGTAGAGCTAGTAGATAAAATAGGTGGAGTTGAATTTGATGTTCCAATAAAAATGAAATATACAGATACATCTCAAAAATTATATATTAATTTAGAAAAAGGTTTTCAAAGACTAAATGGGGATCAAGCAGAACAATTAGTTCGTTTTAGAAAAAATGATAATGGTACTTCATATCCATCAGAATATGGAGACAATGATACTGGAAGAATGAAAACACAAAGAGAATTTTTAAAAGCAGTTGCTAAACAAACATTACAAGTAAAAAATGTAACCAAAATAAAGTCTTTAATGGATATCTTTAAAAGAAATGTAACTACAAATATAACAGATTGGAATACTGTTAGTGCATATATTCCATATGCAATAGAATTTGATACAGAAAATATAAGAACAGAAACTATACCAGGTGAAAACGATAAATATAATAATTTATGGTTTTTCGTAGCAAATCAAAAGAAAACGAAAGAATTAGTTGATGAGATATTTTTAGAGCAAAATGGATTACCAGAAAGCGAAGAAGATACAAATTCAATAGAAGAAAATACCACATCAAATAATACAGTAACAAGAGATGATATTGCTAATTTAAAAATTGAAGTTTTAAATGGAACTGGAGATAAGGTACTTCTTACAGAAGCAACAAAGAAGTTAAAAGAAAAAGGCTATAATATATATAAAACCGGTTCAACTTCAGTGACTTCTAAAACAACAATAGTTAATCAATCTGATGTAGATGGAGAACTTGTATCAGAATTAAAAAAGAATTTGGGAATGGGTACAATTTCTAAAAGCAAAGGTAAAAGCTCTCAAGTAGATATAACAATTATTTTAGGAAAAGATTATAAATAAAAAAGGCATTTTTTAGATGCCTTCTTTATTTATCTTATTCTCTTGATTTTGTGTTTTTTATAGTTTGTTTTATTTTTAATTAAGATAATTAATATAAATATAATTATTATTGCAAGCAATATTTCAAATATTCTAAGAAGAAGTTTACTTTTTTCAACATCATGTGATGCAAGTAAATTTTCAGTATATTTTAATCCATTTACATTATATGTTATTGTTCCTACAATAGTTCCTTTAGCTATTGGAGCAGATATAGTTTCATTTAAAGAGATATCAAAACTGATATCATTATTTTCAGATTTATATAATGCTGAAATATCATTAGCAAGAACTAAATCTAAATTTTTTGTTTCTTTATCTCCTTTTTTTACATCTATATTTTTCATAATTGTATCTTTAGATGCAATAGTTTTTATTGAATAATGAGAATAGCCATATTCAAATAAAGTTGTTGAATCTACATTTCTTGCACTTTGCCCAAGTTCTGTTGTACCAGCACCAAGAACAACACATATTAAAGTTAGATTATCTTTTTCACAAGCAGATACTAAGCAATTTTGAGCTTGTGAGGTAAATCCTGTCTTTATACCAATACATTCTTTTATATAATATTTAGAAGATGTATTTATTAAATCATTGGTGTTTGGATATTTTCTTGCGTCAGACTTGTTGGTTGCAGGTATTATACAATTTTTCATAGAAACATATTCTTTAAATTTAGAATTAGACATGCAATATTTTGCTATTAATGCTAAATCGGATGCTGTAGTGTAATGATTATCATCATGTATTCCACTAGGATTAACAAAATGTGAATTTTTACAGCCAATTTCTTTTGCTTTTTCATTCATTAAATTAGAAAAATCTTTAACTGTTCCTGATATATGTTCTGCTAAAACATTTGCAGCATCATTTGCAGAATGAACAAGTAATACTTTTAAAAGATTATCAACTGAAATTTGTTCATCTTCATTTAAATAAGCTGAGGAATATCCAGAAGGAATAGTTTTTATTGCAGATTTTTTTACAGTAACAATATCATCTAAATTACATTTTTCAATTGCAATTATAGCTGTAAGAATCTTCGTTGTACTTGCAGGATACATTTTATCATTAGCATTTTTAGAATACAATACAGAACCAGTATCGTTATCTATTAATATTGCTGATTTCGAATATAAATTAAGGTTTTTATTTCCAGCTGTTTCAGCATATGTAAAAGTATTTATATTAAGTAAAATTAATAATATTGTTAGTATTATAATAATATATTTTTTTACATTTAGTTTCATATATTTCTCCATTTCAATTATATATATAAAATAATATATTATTTGCTACTTTTTTTCAATATGTTTTATTAAAAAAATAAAAATAGACAGGAGGTAATTTTATGTTTGATGGATTAACAAATAAACAAAAGATAATTTCAATAACAGTAATTACAATAGCAATCATAGCCATTTTTGTATATATTTATAATAAAAATAATAACTATAAAACTATAGACGAAAGTGAAATTTTAGTAAATTCATTAGAAGAAAATAATTTAGAAAAAGAATCAAAAAAGGGGGAAGAAAAACAAATGATTATTATTCATATTGCAGGAGAAGTAAACAATCCGGGTGTTGTAAGGTTGGAGGAAGGAAAGAGAATTGGAGATGCAATTGAATTAGCAGGAGGACTTACAGAATATGCTGATATAACAGAGATTAATTTAGCATATGTTTTAGAAGATGGAATGAAAATAAAAATCCCAAATTTAAATGCTAAAGATAAAGAAAATGAAGAGTATATTATTTCTGATAGTAGAAATGATAGTAGAAGTGAAAATAGTAATATTAGAAAGGATAAAGAAAATATGGTCAACATAAATAAAGCAACACAAACCGAACTTGAGACATTACAAGGTATAGGACCTTCACTTGCTACTAGAATTATTGAATATAGAGAAGAAAATGGAAAGTTTAATTCTATTGAAGATATAAAAAATGTAAGCGGAATAGGAGAAAATAAATATGAAGCAATAAAAGATAAAATATCAGTAAAATAAAAAAGACTTTAGCAATTTTTAGCTAAAGTCTTTAAAATTAAAAACCAATAAAAGCTTTTAGTTCAGCTTTTGTTTTTTCTAAATCTTGGTCATTTGCGATATCTAATATATTAATATTAGGATATTTTTCTTTTATTTCTTTTGACATTTCCAAATATATATGTTGTTGATTTATACTTGAATCAGCTTTGAATTTTGCATAAGAAGGAGCACATTTTCCATCTCTTTTTATTCTTTCTTCAAATAGAGACTCATCCTTTAAATATAAAGTTATATAATATATATCAAAATCTAATTTTGCAAACTTATCAAGTAATTTATTATATTCTTCTGTAAAAGAATATTCTTTAAACCCTTGACGACAATAATTTTCTTCTGTAAAAAATGTTCTATCAAAAACTAGATTTATACTTTGATTTTCTAAACCTTTCATATAAGACAATAGGTTTTCATACATATCTGTTGCTTTCTTTAGTCCTGCTGGAGAACTATCAGAAGTTCCACTTAATCTATATAAATTAGTATATGGAATTGAATATCTTAAAAAATCTGTTATTGTTGTTTTTCCAGCTCCTTGAGCACCCTCAATTACTATTAATTTTGAATTTGCCATTTTAATTCCTCTTTTCATATTATTTGAAAAAATAATATCATTAAATGAATTTTTTGTAAACATTTTAAAGCTGAAAAATAAAAAATATAATTAAATTTTGATAAAACAAAAAAATCTATGATATAATATACAAAATTATATATTGGAATTATATATAAGGTGATATAATTAGAAAAATATGTGGAGAGTTTTAATGAATAATATAGAAAAATATTATAACAATACAGAAAATGCAATTCCTAATTATACTGTTAAAAGATTTATTGAATTAAATATAAAAGCCAAAAATGCAATTGAACTTGGGTGTGGAGCAGGAAGAGATACAATGTATTTAATAAAAAATGGATGGAATGTATTAGCAATAGATAAAGAAGATGTTGAATCACGAATTACTGAAAAGTTAAATAACAATGAATTGGATAAATTTAGATTTTCAAAACAAAAATTTGAAGATTTAAAACTTGAAAATAATCATTTATTAGTTGCTAACTTTAGTTTACCATTTTGTGATAAAGATGAATTTAGAAAACTATGGAAAAAAATAGATGAAAGTATTTGTGAAGAGGGATATTTTGTTGGTAATTTCTTTGGAATTAATGATGAGTGGAGAAAAACAAAAGGGAGAATGACTTTTTTTACTAAAAAGCAAGTTATAGAGTTGTTTAAAGATTTCAAAATTATAGAATTTAAAGAAATTGAAAAAGATGGAATTACTTGCATAGGAAAATTAAAACATTGGCATATATTTAATGTAATTGCAGAAAAAAAGAGAGTTGAATAAACAAAGTGTTAGTAGTGAAATAAATAAAAATTATAGGAGAAAAATTATGGATAAGAGAATGAATAAAGAAGAATTAATAAATTTAATAGAGAGCTTGAAAATAGATAAAGATGAATATTGGATACTATCAAGTGGTGCATTAGTTATAAGAGGTGTATATCCAGATGCAGGAGATTTAGATATTGCAGTTACAGAAAAGGGATTAGAAGAATTAAAAAGTAATTATAATTTAAAAGAAAAAGAAAATGGATGGTATATAGTAAATGACAAAGTTGAATGTGTTTTGGAGACAAAAGAAACATGGAAAATAGAAAAATTTGGAAAATATAATCTTCAAAGCATTGAAAAATATTATGATTTTTTGAAAAAAAGTAACAGAAAAAAAGATAAAGAAAGAATACCATTAATTGAAGAATATATGAAGAAAAAATAAGGATATTGAAGATTCTACAAGAAGAGTTATTTAGAGGGATTAGAAATATAAACAGTTTTGCTCATAACCCTAAGGTGAGTTTGAAATGATTTTATTTTACAATTTTGATTTAATCGTTACAGCTTAAGTGGTTGTAGCGATTTTTTGTCGCCTTCAAATTGGTTGCTATAATGCTTTAAAATAGTACTATTATGTCAAATTGGGGAGAAATTGGGGAGCAACTTCCCAATTGACATAGAACCTCTAAGAAAAGCTCATTTCATAAAAATTCTTAAAGTCATTTTTGCAACAAAGTAAATCAAAAAAATATAAATATGAGAGTTACAAAAAAGATTTTTAGATAATATTGAATTACTAATCTGCCTTGCTTGAAATTAACAAATTCTCTAATACATTTCCAGCAGTCCTATCATGAGATTTTAGTGGGTGAACATAGAAATTGTATGTAGTAGTAATTTGTGCATGACCAAGCCTAGCAGATACTGTTGCAACATCAACTTGTTGAGAAATAAGAAGAGTTGCATTTGTATGTCTTAAACCATGAAAATTAATTACAGGCAATCCAATCTTTTTAACAAACTGTTCAAACCATTTGCTAATTGTAGATGGATGAATAGGTTTACCATCATCTTGAACAAATAACCTGTTAGATTCGTGCCAGAAATCGCCTACAATTGATTTTTGTTCATCATACCATAACTTATATTCCTCAAGTAAAGAAACGATAAAATCAGGTATTGCAACATCTCTTATTGAACTTTCTGTTTTAGGTGCCTTAGTAAAAACTCCTTTTTCAGAAAGATATTGACTAGATTTATTAATATTGATAATACCATTTTTAAAATCAATATCACTCCATTCAAGTCCAACAAGTTCACCAAGCCTTGCACCAGTAAAAATATCAAGTAAAATTGCAGTACGATATTTAATTTGACTGCCTTTTAACTTTTGTAAATTATCAACAAGAATTTTAGTTTGTTCTTCATCATAATGACGTCTTAACGGCTTAGATGTTTTTGGCGGTTGAACACGTTCAGCAGGATTGCTTACAATAAGTTGCCAATATACTGCTCTATGAAGCATTGCCGATAGCAAACGATGATGTTCTAATATTGTCTTTTGAGATAGTGGCTTTCTTGTTTTCTTTCCATTGTTGTTTTTTCTTCTAACAATTTGAGTATCTTCTTCAAGTAAATCATAAAATCTCATAATGTCTGTTGGTTTGATTTTATTTAGCTTATAATGTCCAAAATATGGAGTGATTCTTGTTTCTAGCATACGTTTGTATCTATAATAAGTTGATGGTGCTAGTTACTTTAATGCATAATCTTTTGTCCATATTTCCACATATTGTGCAAATGTTGGGATGTTTCCGTCTACTATTAGTCCACTTTCTACTTCTGTTAGAAATTTTGCAAGTTCTATTTGTGCTTCTGATTTTTTCTTGCAGTGTATTGTTTTTTGATGTCTTATTGGTCTGCCATCTAGGTCATATCCTTTGAATACTACTAGCCTGTAACTGTTTTTTCCTCGCTTTTCAATACTACCTGTCACTTTTTTGCCTCCTTTCTGTTGTTTTTAGTAATTGTTTGTATTACTATGTTTTTATTGTAACATTTTTGGATTGGAAAACAAAACCCGACAGGGGATATGGATGGGAATTTTGGAAGATGTAGGGTGAACTAATTATAGTATTTTACTAGATAATTTATCCAAAATATGATAAAATTTTTACATAAGAGAGGAAAGATGGAAATGGCAAATGTATTAAAAGATAGTTATGATGAACATTTTGCATTAATAATTGGAATAAATGAGTATAAAAACTTATCTAATTTAGAATATGCAGTAAATGATGCAAAAGCAGTTAAAGATATTTTGATAAATAAATTTAAATACAAAGAAGATAATATTAAAATATTAACGAATGAAGAGGCAACACATCAAAATATAATGGATAATTTTTATAATTTAGTTAAAGAAACAGCAATAAATGATTCAGTTATCATTTTTTTTGCCGGACATGGCTCTACATACCCAACAATCCAAAAAGAAAAAGGATTTTTAATTCCTTACGATGGAACAGAAATTAAGATGAACACTTTAATAAGTTGGGATGTATTAATAAATCAATCTGAATTAATAAAAGCAAAACACATATTTTTTATAATGGATGCTTGTTACAGTGGACTAGCATTAATGCGAGGAAATAATTCTAAAAGATTTTTAAAAGATATGATAAGAAGACAATCAAGACAAGTATTAACAGCAGGAAAATCTGACCAAAGAGTTAAAGATTCAGGAGCTAGAACTAATAATTCCATTTTTACAGGTTATTTATTAGAAGCTTTAAATGGTGCGGCTAAAACAGATCAAGGAGTAATATGTGCTAGTTCAGTTATGAATTATGTATATAATAAAGTTGCAACAGATCCAAGTTCAAGACAGACACCAGG
Source organism: uncultured Clostridia bacterium (assembly GCA_934178475.1). Lineage (GTDB taxonomy): Bacteria > Bacillota > Clostridia > TANB77 > CAG-508 > CAG-269. The sequence goes on along the minus strand of CAKPQH010000004.1, from coordinate 106,965 downwards.
CTATGGAACATTATTGGGAGAAGGGGATTTTATATTTAATTATGATGAAATTTTTTCAAATGATTCAGACATAACAAAAGATGATGATTTTTTAGTTGAAATAAATAACTTAAATAGAGAGCATAGTACTTTTGAAGATGAAAAAATTATTGAAGAAATAAAAAGTTTATTGTCGGATAGTAAAAGCTTTATAAAAATAACAGATATAGTAAATAATCAATTAAGAATATATTTGACTAAAACGTCATTATATAAAGAAAATTATAATATTAATAATGACGAAAATTTTGCCCAAACAGTTGAATTATACAAGTGTGATGTAGAGGTGTTATTAAAAATTCTAATACTTTTAACTTATTATGGAGGAGAACTATATTCAAATTTAATTTTAAAAATAATGTCAAGAACAATTCCCAAAGATAGAAATATAAATTTATTATATTATCCTTTATATTTAATGTATTATGTTGTGATAATTAGTGCATTAGAAGCAAAGAATTACAGAGTATTAAAAGATGTGTTAGAATTAGAAATAAACAGGACAATTAATAGTGGAAGATATTATGATAATAATTATTTATTATTAGTAGTATGTGATAATATGAGTGATTTAAATATTGATTTTAAAGTATTCTTTCCACAAAAAGATTATAAATATCCACTAAGTGAATATTTATATAAAGATTTACAACCAGTATTAGATGATTTTTTATATGTAGGAGATGAATATCCAGAATTATTTATTTCTTCTGAAATATTGATTAGTGTCTTCTATGCATTGAAAGATTATAATGAAGATAAAGTAAATGTATGGGGACCATTGGGAAGATATACATACCAAATGATATATTCTACTAGAAAACTAGAAAAATTTCCAATCAATAAAGTTATTGAAAAAATAGGACTATATTCGAATATTTCAAATAAAGAAAATTTTATTAGTAAATATAATGTTTTTTTATCTAAATATTATTTTTAAACATAATTAAAGTGCAATTTTTGCACTTTTAATTATATTTATTTTCTTATTTTCATCCCATCAATCCATTTCTCAAAATCACTACCATTAATTTCATCATGTTTATACCTATCAAGCATAATAGCCCCATTAACTTTATATCTTTCATAAAGAGCTAATACTTCAGGATTATTACTAATAGAAGCTTGTTTACTCAAATTTTTATATCTATTCCTATACTTTTTACAAATAGGATCATTAGCATATGTTCTACTAGAAGAAATCTTATCAGCAAATTCCTTACAAGTTAGACCACCTTTAAAAATATTATCACAATACAATGTCTTATGTGCAGTTTTAGGAATAAAATAGTTATTACAATTTTTACATTTTACAATCCTAAAACTATTTTTATAATTCATAAATTCTTTCATACAAATAAACAAAAGACAAGTAAAGTCATTAGAAGAATAGTAATACCTAATATTATCTTTTGACTTATTAGCGTTAGAACCTAAAAAGAAAGAATCTAAGTCAAAGTTCATTTTTATATCTTTAAAATTTTCAGATATATTATTTAAAATTGATTCATATGTTTCATTGTCTTTCAAAATCTTTAGACTTTCATAATCTGAATCTTCTTCAGTAGACGATTCAAATAATGTCTTGAAATATATTTTTTCTGCGATATTCCTAAAAACAAATTGAGCAGAGTCAATAAAACTAAAATAAAGTAATTTCGTCCCTTCAGCATAATCTATAAATTCATCTTCTGTTAATATTATTTTTGGATTATCCATAATTTCAGATGTTAAATCAATACTTTTATAATATTCAAAATCTAGATAATTCTTTTTATTAGCGATGAAATTAACAAGAAAATAATGCACTAAAAAATAGTTCAAATGTAAAGCATTTGAAAAATCTAAATTTAGAAATTCAAGCAGAAATGTTCCGATATTTTTTGCTTTAGGTTTAATCTTTTCAAAAACATATAATTTTTTATTCTTTAGTTTTTCTGGTATTTTCTCTGAGTTTGTTAGTTCTATTGGTTCGTATCTTACAAAATGCTCTTTTGAATTTTTGAAGTCAAATGCTATTTCTAATTCATAATTCATAATTTTCCTCCTTGAACTTGTATTAAATTTATAACCTTTCTATATAAAAGGCGAAATGAAAGTATTAAAATTCCCAAAAACTTTTTAAAAATTAATTTTTTATGCTTTCATACATAATAGGCGAAGAAAAATGGAAAAACCTATCAAAAAATTTAAAAAAATTAATTTTTATGCTTTCTAATATAATAGGCGAAATAAAATTAAAAAATCTCACAAAATTTATAAAGAATTTTAAAATTTTAATATTCCTATATACAAATAGGCGAAGAAAGACCGAAAAATCATAGTAAAAGTACAAAAAATTTTAATCCTTCTATACACATAGGCGAAAAAAAAGTGAAAAACCTGACCAAAATTGTAAAAAAAATTAAAAAAATTTTAAATTATTGATCCTTCTATATAAATAGGCGAAATAAAAATAGAAAATGTGACAAAAATCATAATTTTTTTTACAAATTAAAAAATAAAGAAATAGCCATACAATAGAAATAAATTTTAGAATTATTATCTGTACGGTTTCTTAGAGCAAATAAAACATCTAAAATAATAAATAATAATTAGTTAACTAAATTATACAAATGTAAATGCAAGAATATATAAAATTTAATATTTATACATATTTTTGCATAAAGAATTTAAGAAAAAGAGAGGTGATTATATGCCAGAATTACCAAAGGTAGAACGAAAAACACTAACAATGAAAGAAACAGCAGAGTATTTAGGAATATCATATTGGTTAGTAAATCAATTAGTAAGAAGAAAACAAATACCATGTGCAAGAGTTGGTGGAAGAGTATTATTTAGAGTACAAGCACTAGATGAATACTTAAACAATAAAGAACAAGAATCATTAAAAAAGTAGGGGGAGGGAAAACATGCAATGGATTAAAGTGTTTACAGATATATTTGCAAATCCAAAAATCAAAATATTACTCAAAGAACGTGATGGGGACACATTTTTTAGAGTATGGATTCAATTATTAACAATAGCAGGACAATGTATGCAAGAAGGAAAGTTAATGATTTCAGAAAATAACCCGATGACAGTGCATGAACTTGCAACAATCATTCACAAAACGGACGCAAAAATGGAAAATATATTGAACAAATTAATCCATTTAGAAATGCTAATATATCAGGAAAATACATATATAATTAAAAACTGGTATAAGTATCAAAGTATTGATAAATATGAGAAAATTTTAGAACAAAATAGAGCAAGACAAAAAAGATTTAGAGATAAGAAAAAAGAAGAAAGTAACGTTACACAAACGTCAAGTAACGTGGCAGAAGAGAATATAGCAGAAAAGAATAAAATAGAAAATAATAGATTAAAGGATGATATAAAGGCAGGTGAAAATGGTAGTGGATTCAAAACAATTGATTTCTGACATAGTTTTAGATACTGATAATAAAATGCACAAGCAGTGCAAATTCTGTGGAAAGTTATTACATATAAATGATTATACTGCACTATATGTCAATATTGTTTATAAAGATATAGCAACAGCATACGAAAGATGTACTTGTAATGAAGCTAGTAAAATTTGGCAACAATATGATGAATATATTGAAAAAGATAAAATAAGAAAAATCAATTTAAGTAAAATAAACAAATTATTTAAAAATAATAATTTGGGAAAACGTCAATTAAATAGCACATTTGAAAATTATAAAATAACAAATAAGAATAAAAATGCTTATGAAAATGTTAAAAAATATGTAGATAAATTGATAAAAGGAACAACAAATAAAGGACTTTTTATAACAGGAGCTTATGGTGTAGGTAAAACTTATTTGGCATCATGTATTGCAAATGAAATTATTAAGAACGGAAAATCAGTAATATTTGGAGCTTTAATACAATTGTTAGATTTTATTAGAGATTCATATAGTGATTCAGAAGTTTCTGATAAAGACTATTTGAATTTATATTCTAGTGTTGATCTTTTAGTGATTGATGATTTAGGAAAAGAAAAGCCAACAGAATGGGTATTAGAAAAATTATTTTTGATAGTGAATAATAGATATAATAATTATTTGCCGATTGTTATAACCACAAATTATAACAGAAATCAATTAAGAGAAAGATTATGTATAAATAAAAATTATAGTATTGTTGATTCAATAATTTCAAGATTATATGAAATGTGTGGTGGTATTGAAATTAAGGACGATGACCATAGAATGAGCGATTCCCTAATTAGGAAATCGCTACGAAATAGTTGAGATAACTGGAGTACAAGCTAAATTACTTTAGATGTAAAATGATTAGTGGCAGATAAAAATGTCACTTTTCTTTTTATATTATTTTGGAGCAATAAGAACTAAAATAAGAGAAATGTTTTTAGCAAGATTCCCATTTGTATATACAAATAGATGATTAGTGGGAAAATCCCAGACCCTTTTATATAATATTTGGAGGTGATAATTTGAGAAAAGAACAAGTAATAAATATTAGAGTTACTAAAAAAGAAAAAGAAGAATTAATAAAATTAAGTGAAAAAGCAGGTATGAGTTTATCTATGTATTTAATTGAACAGGGACTGGATAAAGATATTATTATAATTGAAGGTATAGAGAAATTTGAAGCAAAACTTAGAAAGATAGGAAACAATATTAATCAATTAACACGTTGGGCAAATTATGGATATTTGAAGGTTGTTTCGTTAGATGAAGTGAAAAAAGAATTAGGAAAGATATGGAATGAATTATTGGATGTTTTTAATTATTATAAATATTGAACACTAGTTTTGTTGAAAAAATATAGAATATATTATAAAATGTAAAAAAATATGAAGGAGGTAAAAATAATGTTTGATAAAGTAACAGATAAATATAGACATGACGATTCTGATTTAACATTGGAACAAATAGAACAATTAGAATATAAATATTTAAAAAAATATTGGTATTTTTTGAAATACGCTGAAGATGAAATAATTAGAGGATTTGATTCAAAAAATGATATAAAAGATGATTGGGAAGGTTTGTATGGAACTGATAAAGGAGGAACATCAGATTTTGCAGTTGGATCAGAAAGAATTGTGTATGCTTTACTAAATGGTAAAATAGCTGGTCAACCAAATTCTAGTCCGGTAAGTTCTGATTTATTTTTTGAAGTAGATGATGCATATATACATATTGATTTGAAATCTGTACTCACAACTGATGGAGGAGAAAACGACAATATTGGAGATTTCAACACATCGATTTTTATTGGTGTAAATCAAAATTCATATAAAGGTAATATGATTGTAAATAAAGGGAGAGAGACTGAAACAATAAGACCATATGCACCAAATTTACCAACTATATATCACAAAAGTAATGGTGAAAGAAAGATAAATTTAACATATTTTGTAACTATATTAAGTAATGCAATAACTAAAAAAACAGAAATGATTTCTATTATGTGCGTACCCAATGGAAAATTAGAAAAACATTATAAAGAAAGACCATTGAAAGCTGGAAAAAATCCAGATAAAACGAGATTTAATTTTAAAGAATGTCAAAGCTTCGAATTATTAGAGAATCAGCCTAAAAGAGTTAGAATAGTTTATATAAATCCAGAAATGACTGATACATTAAAATCAAAACTTGATTTATATTTAACTAATTTTTTACCTAAAATTATAGAATAAAAAAATTAGGATACATATAGTATCCTAATTTTCATTTTTCTTTAAAGTTGAATAAATGCCGTTAGCAATTTGCTCTGCTAATTTTACAGGAACAGCATTTCCAATTTGTCTGTATATTGTATTTAAACTTCCAACAAATTCATAATCCATTGGAAAGGTTTGCAACATAGCACATTCTCTTGCACTTAATCTTCTTTCTTTATTAACATGTATTTCTGGACTAGTTGCTGTTATTGTATCACTTGGTCTATCCCAATTTGTTATTCTCAAAGATTGTTCATATTTTATTTCTTTTTCAACCATTGTTGTAACCTGCTTATCATATGTATCATCGAATTTGAAAATTTTCTTTAATTCCCACCAATCAGAAGGTTTAGGAATGCTTCCAGAATTATTATCTTTTCTAAACCAATGTCCAGCAGTATATTTATAGCCAAAATGGTCATCTACTTTTTTTGTTGAATATCCGGATTTGTCCCTCCAATATTTTAAGTAATCACAGATATCTGCTTGATTTACTTCGTATTTTCTACCCCAAAATTTGTCATATACATTAGTTGCGGCTATGTGATTATATATTTTTGAACCATTATTTAATGTTATTGGATAATCGCTTAATTTTACATCACTTAAGAAACCAATAGTCTGTTTTACAGTTACAGGATCTTTTAGTCCTTCTTTTGATTTATATTGTTTACTATCTACCCAATGAGTTGGTGTTGGAAATGGATTTTCAACACCTAGTCTATTTCCAATGATAACTAATCTTTCTCTAGCTTGAGGAACACCATATTCGGCGGCATTTAGTAATTTGGCATCTACTTTATATCCAAGAGATTCAAAATCACTTTTTATCATTTGAAATACTTTTCCTTTTTCCATAGATAATAAACCTTTTACGTTTTCGGCAACAAAAAATTTAGGCTTTTTATCTTTTATTACTCTTAACATTTCTTTATATAAAAAATTTCTTTCATCTTTCATACTTCTTTTAGTATTGGCAACAGAGAAACCTTGACAAGGGAATCCACCTATAACTAAATCTATGTCATCCGGTATTTCGGAACTATCTATTTTGGTTATATCGCCATAAACAACATTTTTACTAACATTTTTTTTATATGATTCAACAGCTTCTTTAAAAAAATCATTTGCCCATACTATATCAAAACCAGCTTTTTCAAATCCTAAATCCATTCCTCCAGCACCTGAAAAAAGCGAAACTACTCTAAAATTACTCATTTTTTATGACCTCCTAGGATGTTTTTATTATAGCAGAGTTTTTTCTAAAATGCAAACCCTGCGACTAAAAATATTATATAACTTATTGAAATAAATTGCAATAGTTGCGACAAAAAAATATATAATTTTTTCATATAAAATTTATGAAATTTGTACTATATAGGAAAATATGATAAAATGCAAGAAAATATGAGGGATGGGGGAGAAAAATAAGTTGATTACATTATCGGATTATTTGAGTTTAGGTGACAAATTAGATGAAGAAGGAATATTTGATACTATACTAGATATAGATGCAAATTATTTTATAAACATAAAAAGAGTTAAAGATACAAAAGAAAAAAATTTCCAAAAATCTTATGGAAGGATTCAACAGTTTTTTAGAAATATATACAAAATATTGTCTAGTACTACTGATAAAAATAGTAGATTATATAGGCAAGCCGTTATAATGTTTGATTTTCCCGAAATTAGTAATATAGGTTTAGGATATTCTAAAGGCAGATATGGAAGTGGTTTTGGCCCAGTTTTGGCTGAAAAAATAATAAGTGACGCTAAAGAAATAATTGATGCAGGAAATAAAGATGCAGATTTATTTCAGCTTATAGGCTTGTTTGAAGAAAATGTAGGACCAGATAGATTAAGCGATATGTATTCACATCTAATATATGAAGATATAATTAATTATACCAATGAAAAAAATAAAATTTTAGGTATAAATGCTGAAAATTATCCTGAAATGAAATTTAAAAATGGATTGCTTATTAACCCTTTTAAAAATAAGCCGGTGTTGTTATTGCCTAAAGATATATTGCATGAGCTTCCAATTGCTAAAGAATGGGATGATATAGATTATGTGTGCTCTAGAGTTCAATGTATTAGAGATGAAATGAATTCTTTTGTAGGTGATGAATGGAAAAAAGCTTCAACAAGAGAAAAGAAAGATTTTATAAAAGAAAAAATAATGAAAAATGAAGAAAATTTTAATGCAGTTATTTCAGAATATAAGGATTTCTCGGTTGAACCATATGATTTTGATAATGATTCATTAGGATATCACATAATATCAAAAGAGTTAAAAAATATTTCTTTAGAAGAAATAAAAATTAATAAGGAAGAAAATGCAAAAGATATTGTTCTTAAAATTTGTAATAAGTTTAAAGATCTTGTAGAGAATAATGCATTAGCAAAACTGCTTTATGAAAAGGATGGCAAATTTAGAGGTGAAAAATCTGTACAATTATTATTTTATGGGATATCTGATTCTTATTGTGAAGCTTTCGATGTAGATATTAGTCCAGAACTTAATTCTGGTAGAGGCAATATAGATTTTAAATATAGTAATGGGTACAAAGATAGAGTTGTAGTAGAAGTTAAACTTACATCTAATAGACAACTTATACATGGCATGAAAACACAAATAATGGAATATGCTAAAGCTGAAAAAACTAATCAGTTAGTATATTTAGTAATTGATGATTTAAAAGATGAAGAAAAATTAAAGAAATTATATAATGAGTACAATAAAATTGAAAATAAGCCAGAATTAATAGTTGTTGATACTGAAATTAAGAAAAGTGCAAGTATATATTAAGTGCAATAAGGAGATAATTATGAATTATGAAGAAAGAATAAATAAATTAAATAGTTTAGAAAAATTTATAAATGGAGAAAATCAAGAAGATATTTTACTAATGCTTGATAAAAGGTATGGAGAAGATAAATGGAGCGTTATATGTGCAGTAATGCATTGGTTTAGAGTTGTAGAAGATTATTTATGTAGTGAGAATTTATTAAAAGAGAATAAAAAAGATTATAATTGGGGCGAAGTATATCTTTATATAACTGCTGTAGATATTATTGTAAAGGGGATAAACGATATATATAAAATAGTTAAAGATAATCCAAAAAGTAGATTATTTTTTGGAGAGAAAGATATATTTGGAGATTCAAAGAAAGATGATTGGAGTTATTTTCAAAATATAAGAGCTATATTTGGTGCACATCCAACAGAGTTAGATGCAAATCAAGATTTTATTGTTGCTACATATCCAACACCATATAATTCAATTATAAATAGATTAAATGGTACAACTAAAGGATGGGATTATTATACTTTGTTATGGAATAAAAATAAGTCAAAGGATTTTTCGCAAGAAAGCTTTGGGTTTAAATTTGATGATGTTGATAAATTTTTAGATAAATATATAATGTATTTAGATACATTATATAAAGAAATAATTACTATGATTAGGGATTATAAAAAAGAAATAGCAAAGAATAAAATAGAAAGAAATGAAAATCCAATTATGCAGTTAGAGATTTTAGAGAAAGAAGATAAAAATCGATTTAATTCACGATATAAATATATAATTGATATCTTAAAAGTTTTGGTGGCAGAAAAAATTTCAGACAATAATAATGAGAAAGAATATGAAAGATATAAACAAAAAAATATTGAAAATGTTTATCTTTTATATGATATAATACAGAATCCTGAAAATGAAAAACAGATAAGTAAAATTGAAGAAGTTATTTTTAGTAGGACGGAGGATTTTACAGATATGTCAAGTTATTATTATACAAAGTTATATGAATTTTGGAATAATGAAGATATGGAAGAAATACTGTTAGAACATTTTAAGAATAGAATTAATCCGTTCAATAAAAATATAACTAATATTAGGGAACTATATTGTTTAGTAAAAGCATATAATTATTATAAAAATGAAGATAAAGCCGAGAATTAACTCGGCTTTTCCTTATGACTTCAAGCATCCACAAATCAAATTAACTCCATCACAAAATCCATTCCTATAATACTTCTCATTCCAATAACTAACATAATCCATAAAATTCCTATCCAGTAACTCCAACTGTTTCTTAACATACTTTTGATTTCATATCCGGAACATTCCTCAAAACACGCTCACAAATCTCATCAAAATCAATAGTATGTTTCTTATCTTCCTCATTCAAATAAGCAAGTCCATTTTCTTCTCTTAAATTCAACCATTCTTTTAATAAATCATCTTTAACTTCTCTAAAATTAATCTCCATAAAAATAACCTCCAAATTATAAAAAATACATCAACAACTTCCAAAAATTCACTCAAAAAAATTGGGGAGAAATTGGGGATGAATTTTTAAAAAACACACCAATTTTAACCAAATTAAACACTAAATAAAAATCTTCAAAAGCATTGATAACACTAACATACAACGTTATTCAATATCAACCATAAAATGCATTATGTAACCTTCATAAAGTTAATACTATTAGATTGTATGAGATATTTAAACAAAGATAACAAAAATTATATTGATGAAGAGACAATAGGATTTTGTGCAGTCCTAAATATAGTAAAAATCTTAAATATAATACAGAATAATAAAATGAATTTTCAAAAGTTTATAAAATTGTTATATTATGATTCTGTCAATAATGAATTCTATAAGAATATTTTGGAAGACATTGAAAAAATAAAAGAAGAAAATAATGAAGATATTATAGAAATAACAGAGAATATTGATATTATAGGTAAAAGATTGAATGATTTTTTAATAATATAAGGATATTTTAAAAAACAAAACAATTTGCTTTATATTAGTTTTTTAAATAAAAAATATTTGAAAAGACTCCATGAAAGCTAACACTTTTTTCATAATTTTGAAAAAACTTGACTATAATAATAAAAGATAGTATAATTATTATAGTTAGGAGGAGATTTATGGAAAGAATAAGTAGAGAAAATTATTTATCTATATTAAAAAATTTCAAAGATCAACAAATAATAAAAGTTATCACAGGAATAAGAAGATGTGGGAAATCAACATTACTTGAAATTTTTCAAGATTACTTAAAAGAAACTGGAGTAGAAGAAAAACAAATAATATCAATAAATTTTGAAAATGCAGATTATGAGGAATTACAAGACAGAAAGAAATTATATGAATATATAAAAGAAAGATTAGTAAAAGGAAAAAAGACATACGTTTTTCTAGATGAAATTCAAAATGTAAACGAATTTGAAAAAACAGTAGATAGTTTATTTATAAATAAAGATGTAGACTTATATATAACAGGTTCAAATGCATATTTATTATCTTCAGAATTAGCAACATTGCTTACAGGAAGATATATAGAAATAAAAATGTTGCCATTATCGTTTAAAGAATATTTATCAAGCTTTGAAGATAAAACAGACTTGTCAAGAAAATTTAGAGATTATCTAAGATATAGTTCATTTCCTCAAGCAGTTGAATTATATAAAATAAACCCAGAAAACATAAATTTATTTTTAGATGGAATATATAATACTATTTTATTTAAAGATGTAATGCAAAGAAAAGGAATAACAGATAAAAATGTCTTAGAAAGAGTTACAAAATATTTGTATGACAACATAGGGAATAGAACGAGTATGAAAAGCATAAGTGATAATATTGAAGGAATAGAAAAAAATTCATCATATAATACAATTTCAAATTATGTAGATGCATTAATAGATAGCTATTTAATATTTAAAGCCAACAGATATGATATTAAAGGAAAAGAATTTTTGAAAACTCAAGAAAAATATTATGCAATAGATATAGGATTAAGATATTATATGTTAGGACAAGGCTCTGGTCGAGATATGGGACATATATTAGAAAATATTGTATATCTTGAATTGTTGAGACGAGGATATGAAGTATATATAGGAAAATATGATGATTTAGAAGTTGACTTTGTAGCAAGAAAGCCAGAGAATACTATATATTATCAAGTTGCATTAACAACTAGAGGAGAAAATGAAGGAGATAATAAAATTTTAGATAGAGAATTAACTCCATTGAAGAAAATAAATGATAATTATCCTAAATACATTTTGACATTAGATGATGATTTAGATGCCGACTTTGATGGAATAAAGAAGATAAATGTGTTGGATTGGTTAATTGATGAAAAAAATAATTAATTAAAAAAACAAAATAATAATGTAATTGTTTGGCTCTATTGACATAGAGCCTTTTATTAGTACATGAGTATGTATTTGTGTTGAAAAAGTAATCGAAAAATGTTACAATAACGCCAAAATAATATGTTTTAAGGAAATGAAATGCAAAAAATTGAAGAAATAATAAATATTGCAAATAAGGTATTTGTAAAAAATATAAAAAAACAAATTAAGAAAATAAAAGACTCTCAATTTAGAGATGAAGTTAAAAACAATTTATCCATGGCAGGAGAACTATTAATAGATAGCATATATATGTTTAATAAAAAAAAGACAATTGCAGCAATTTCGATATTACGAAATGTATATGAAATGACACTTAAAGGTATTGTGTTAGACAAAAATGAAGAAATATTTAATTCATATCAGATAATAAAGAAATCAGGGAAAGCAGATAAAGATAATTCAAGTAAAATTAGAAAGTTTATTGGAGAGAATTTTAAAGAATATTTTTATGTTTTAGAAAATGATGAAAGTTTTAATAACATATATGGAAATGGAGTTTTAACATATTTATATGATAAATTGTGTAGTTATTCTCATTCATCAAAAATTATGGAGGAACTTTACAAAATAAAAAAAGATGAAATAATTGTTAACCAGATGATTTGTATTTTTTTATTATATGTAATGGTAGTTTTTTTTATGGATGCAACTAGTGTTAAATTAAATAGAACAAATATATCAGATGCTACTTGTATATTTTATACTATAATTGTAGCTTATAGTTTTTATGATTGGACAATTAATAAAGATGAACTGAATAAATTACAAAAATATAATGAAATAATAGATTTATCAATCGATTTAAATCAGGATTATTACCAAAAAGAAAAGGAGCTTACATCATATATAACTGGTGAAATACAAAAAGAAATTAAACAAGATATTAGTATAGAAGAAAATGTAGAGTTTGAAAAATATTTAAAAAAGTATTGTGGTAAAACTAATTATCAAGATTTAGTAGACCTCTTTCCTAAAATCAAATTTTGATAAAAAAATACAAGATTCGACAAAATAATTAAAGTGAATGTGTTATATTAAGATAATAGAGAAAGAAAGTCTTAAAAGCTGTAAGACTAATTATAATAAATAAAAGGAGAAAAGATATGAATTACATAAAAACGATGAGAATCATTGGTTTTAAGAAATTTAAAGACATAAAAATTAATTTTAATGAACATATAAATATTATTGTTGGAGAAAATGAGGCTGGAAAAAGTACAATTTTAGAAGCAATAGATATAGTTATAAATCAATTATATAAAAGTTCAGATAAATCTATAATAAGTGATTTGATAAACAAAGAGAATTTGGAAAATTTCAAGAAAAAACCTAGTATTGAAAATTTACCTAAAATTTATATTGAATTAGAATTAGATTTGCCCAACAATTTTATAAAAAACATCGATTATAGTGGATTAGAATATTTAGATTCTGATCAAAATATAAAAACTGGAATATTTTTTACATGTGAAATTGATAAAGAAAGTGAAAATGAAATAATAAGTTTTGTTAATGAGGGGAAAATACCATATGAATATTATTCAATGCAATGGAGAACTTTTTCTGGCTCATCATATAAAGCAATTCAAAAACCAATAAAATATCTAAGCATAAATACATCAAATATAGAAGCTAATAATTCTTTTAATTATTATAATAAATCACTATTTAATAATAAATATGTACCTGAAAAGAAAATGAATATAAAAACTCAGTATATTTCTCAGATAGAAGGGTTACTTGATAGTATAGCGGAGATGGAAAAAATTGATGATAAAAGAAAGTTTGGAATAAATACAAAAAAAGTTATTTTAGAGAACATTATTACAATAGTAGAAGAAGGCATACCTGTTGAAAATAAGGGGAGAGGAATGGAAAATTTAATAAAAACTGAAATGGCACTTGAAAAAAATAATAATAATGATATTATCTCAATTGAAGAACCAGAAAGTCACTTGAGTCATACTAATTTAAGAAAAATGATAAAAATGATAGAAGAAAAAGAGAAGGAATCACAAATAATAATTACAACTCATAATAGTTTAATAGTAAGCAATTTAGATTTAAGAAATGTTATATTTTTAAATGATACCAATCCAGTTTTATTAAATGATTTAGATGAAAAAGTTTCGAATTATTTTTTAAAGAGTGACAATAGCAAATTGATGGAATTTATACTTTCAAAGAAAATAATATTAGTAGAGGGAAATACTGAATATATGTTAATTCCAGATTTCTATAAAAGAATTTATAACAGAGATATAGATCTAGATGATATTTTTGTTATTTCTGCTGCAGGATTAGGATATAAAAATTATATAGAAATTGCAAATAAATTGAATAAAAAATTGGTAGTATTAACAGATAATGATAAAAAACAGAAAAAGATCGATGAAATAAGACTTTTTAATGAAAAAAATGATAAAATAAAAATTTTTACAGATACAGATATTAATAGGTGGACAATAGAAGTTTGTTTATACAATGACAATAAAGCAAAGCTGGATGAAATAATTGAAATAGACCCTAATGCAGATTATTGTTTTCATGGCGAAGATTATGGAAAAAAACTTGGAAAAATGTTAAATAATAAAGCAGAAATGGCGTATAAATTATTGAAAATAGATGAACTGGTAGTACCAAGTTATATTAGAGAGGCAATGAAATGGATAAAAGAATAATTTTAGCAGTTGCAGGTTCAGGAAAAACATATAAATTAGGACATGATATTGATGAAACTAAAAGAAATATTGTTTTAGCATATACAAATCAAAATATAAAAAATATAAGAAAAGAAATAATAGATAGATATGGCAAGATTCCAGATAATACATTAGTTTTAACCTTTGATAGTTTTTTATATAGATATTTTATTAGACCTTATGAAAGAATGATTTTAACATTTTGGAATAAATCTGAAATTAAAATAAAAGGTGTAGAGATAAAAATAAAACCAGAACCTAGATTAAAAAATAGAAAACCTAATTTTAGATATAAAAGAATAGATGAGTTTGAGCATTATGTTTTAAAAGACAAATATTATTGCAGTAGAATTCCGGAGTTAATTTTATATGTGAAAAATAAGCATGAAAATTTATTTAAAATAGCAATGAATAATATTAATAAATTTTGTGATTATATTTATATTGATGAGGTACAAGATTTTAGAGAAAAATATTATGAATTACTGGAATTGATAATAAAAGAAAGTAATAATATAGTTTTAGTTGGTGATTATTATCAACATTCTACAAATGGTGAAAATAATTCTGGAAAACCATTTAATAATTGTACATATGAACAATATATTGCAAAATTGAAGAAATTAGGGCTAAACGTGGACACAGTATCTTTAAAGAAATCACGAAGATGTCCAAAAAAAGTTTGTGAATTTGTAAAAGAAAAATTTAAAATTGATATAGATGCTATAGATGAAAATCCAGATGGGAAAATAGTTTTTTTAGAAAAAGAAGATGAAATAGATGCTATATTAAATGATGATAGTATTGTTAAATTAGTATATAATAATAGTAAAATATATAAATTTAATGCTATTGGTTGGGGAATATCCAAAGGAGATACATTTATTAATACATGTGTAATATTAACAGGTGAATATTCAAATATAAAATCTAATAGTTTCATATTACCACAAAGCCAAATTACTAATAATAAATTATATGTTGCATTTACTAGAGCAAAAAATATAGTATATGTAATATCGAAAGATAAATTTGATTTGTATAAAGGTAAATATTTAAAATAAGTATGAGATGTTTATAAAAAATATCTTTATATATAGGGAGTGTGAAAAAATATGAATGAAAAAGAAAAATATATTATAGAATATTTAAAGATAAATAAAAAATTTGTCATAAGTTCCGAGTTAATAGAAGCTTTAGAAAAAAATTTTCCTGATATTACAAATGCAAATGCTAGAAAAATTATAAGTAATTTAAGTAAGAAAAAAGAAATCAGTTCTAGTTCTCCAATAACATTTTCTAATAATAATTATGCATATGCATATAAAAATAAAAAAGCAAATTATAATAATTTAAAGGAATTAGTAAAAAAACATAAAAAGAAATTATATAGAGCAATATGTTTAATAAAAAGGCAAAAAGGTTTGATTACTTATAGTGAATTGGCTAAAGTTACAGGAGGTGTTACATCTGAATCTGAAAAGAATGTGGAAATAGTTGATATAATAAAAGAATTAAAGTATTTTGAAATAGCAAGTGTTCAAGTATATAAAGGAATAACTTTTATTATTGGACAAAATAATATTGATGTTGAATTAGAGGAAAAAATATTAGAATTACAAAAAGAAAATAAGATTCTAATTAACTTGATTAATTGGTTAAAAGATGTAAATATTATTAATATTCAAGATTTAGTAACCTTTAAAGGTGAAAAAAATAATTTTAAAGGAATTGAAAATGGTAATATTATTTGGGATGCTTTTTTCTTTACTAATACAGTAGGAATAGAAAATAGAAATACGAAAACTAAAACTGTAGGAATCATTGATTTTTCTTTTAAATCAACATATGATGTGATAGATGTTGAGGGATTAAGAGATAGATTAAACATTTTTATTAATAGTACAAAGGAAACAAAAAGAAAAGTTTTTCCAATAATATTTTTTGATAAAATTACAAATGCTGCAAGAAAAATAATTAAAGAAAATAATTATATGTGTGTGGATATAAAAAAAATATTAGGAGATAATTATGATAGAATTATTTCAAGATATATGGAAGTAGAGAACAAAAAAGAAATAGATATAATGGAAATTGATAAAATATGTAATTTAATAGGTTCTAATGCTAATTATGGAAATATGAAAGGTAATTTATTTGAATATATGATGGGGGAAGTGTTCAGAAAAATATATACAGAATCGGGAACTAACTTTGAACATTCAATAATGGTTAATGGGAAAGAAATAGATTATAGAATTGAGACCAAAAATGAGAATATATTCATAGAATTAAAAGCATATAGAAAAGATGTTGAAATCAATTTGGGTGAACAAAAAGAAAAGAATACAATAAATTGGTCATATAAAACATCTTTTAAAGCATTTCAAGATAATTTCAAAGGTGATAAGAATAGAAAATGTAAATTTTGTTATATCACTACAGCAAAGTTCGAAAAAAAAGCATTAGACACATTAGAAAAATTAAACTCTGGAAAATGTAGAGCAGAAAAATTGGAATGTTATTATGATAGAAATAAACTTTGCAATCTATTGAAAGAGTATAAATGTAAAAAAGAAATTAAAATAATAGAAAATTATTATTAGAGAAAAAGTGTGAGAATTAGAAATTAATTTTCACACTTTTTGAAATTATACTAACTTAACTTCCTCTTTCACAAACTCATCCACCATCTCCTGAATCATATTCAAATACTTAACTTGCTCAATAAAACTCTCTTTTTCAGAAGGAGCAGGATACTTTTCTTTAAGTTCAAGTTCAATTAAATTAGCATAACCTTTTAAATGATTTTCAAACTCCAATAAATAATCCATAATAGAGCCATCCATAACCAAACGAGAAAACTTAAAAGGTTTATATTCTTCCAAATACTTCTTAGCTAAAATTCCATATTTACCTAGTTTCAATACCATTACCTCCAAGACTCATAATAACTAAATTTAAGCAATCAGCAAAACCAGCTCTATAATATTTATCATTATAATGACCAGTAAAATCCATAATATTATTGTAAAACTTGTCCAATTGTTTTAACATAAATTTTTCACTCTTTTTAGAAACATTTTTCAAAACCAAATTAGAAAAATCATCAAAGTTTAAAGAATGTTTTAAATCTTCTTTAGTCAATTTACAAAGTTCCTCATCTCTAAAAATTATCCACTCGTTCATTAAATCTTGTATTTTATTTTTATTAAATTCCATAAAAATTTCCTCCTAAAATATAAATAAATTTTTCTAAATATGCTAGCAAAAAATTGGGGAGAAATTGGGGATCAAATTTTCAAAATCACCCCAATTTCAACAAAATTAAACACTAAATAAAAAACCAGCAAAGTACTAATATCACTAGCATACAATACAATTCAACACATCTAATAAAATATGTTATGTAACCCTCATAACCCGAAGGTATTTAAATAAAGACGCTTAAACAACAGATTTGAAAAAGCAAAATAAATATGATAATATAAAACGAAATAAGGAGGAACAAATGGATTTATCAATAGAAATAAAAGACTATAAATTAAACATAAGATCTGCAGCGATAATAATACATAAAAATAAAATATTGCTACATAGAGATTTAAGAACAAATTATTATGCACTAATAGGTGGGAGAGTAAAAATAGGAGAAGATTCAACTGAAACAATAATAAGAGAAATAAAAGAAGAAATGAGAAAAGATATTAATGTTGAGGAATATATGGCAACTATAGAAAATTTCTTTAACATGGAAGATAAGAAATATCATGAAATAATTTTTGTATACAAAGTTGAATTTAAAGATGCAAAAGACAAAGAGATTATAGATACCATAAAAAATAAAGAAGGAGAGGAGTATTTGAAGTACGAATGGATAGACTTAGACGAAGTAGAAAACTATGATATAAGACCTAAAACTATAAAAAAGATATTAAATGAAAAAAGTTTTCCAGTACATCAAATAAACAATGATATAAAATGAAATCATTAGATGAATTAGTAGCAGACAAAATAATAGATATGATAAATTATGTGTTATCAAAAATAATAAAGCCAGATATAAGGGTAGACAAAGTAACAGATTTAGATGAACAGATGATAACACGACTAAAACAAGAATATAATATAGAAGGAATAATATTAGATGTTGACGAAACATTACGAAAAGATATGAAAAATATTCCAGAATGCAATAAAGAATGGATTGAAAGTTTAAAAAATAAACTTAAAATAATAATATTAAGTAATGGAAATGATAAAAAAATAGAAGAATATTTTAAATCAAAAAATATAGATTATATAGCTTTTGCACATAAACCATTAAAAAAGAATTTTTTGAAATCATGTGAAAAAATGAATTTAAATCCAGAAAAAGTATTGGTAATAGGAGATAGTTTATATAGTGACATTCATGGAGGAAATAAGAACAATATGAAAACAGCATTAGTAAAAAGTGTAGAAGATGAAAGATAAAAAGTTATAATAAACAAAAATATTCCCAGATTAAAGAAAAAATATATAATAACAAAAAATATTAAAAAATATAATATTTTACATGTTTCGACAAATTATGCGAAAAATATAAAGTAATATATTATAGGGGGATATATATGAAAAAAAGTAAGTTAAAAATTTTAACAATCATACTATTAATTATGAGTACAATTTTTATAGGAATTAATTCATATGCTCATTCTGGGAGAACAGATTCAAGTGGTGGACACAAAGATACTAAAAATAAAAGTGGGCTAGGAAGTTACCATTATCATTGTGGGGGACATCCTGCACATTTACATCCTAACGGAGTTTGTCCATATTCATCAACAAAGAGCAAATCAAAATCAGAAAGCTCAAAAGAAACTGAAAGTGTTCAAAAACCAACTTCAATAGATGTAACAGAAGTAAAAATAAATGAGAAAATAGAAAGTATAGAAGTAGGTGAAAGCAAGACATTAACAGCAACTGTATTTCCTGATAATGCAACAGATAAAAATATAACATGGAAATCCAGTGATGAAAATATAGCAACAATCAGTCAAGAAGGAAAAATTACAGGTAAGAAAGCAGGAAGGGTAGATATAACGGTAAGTAATTCAAATGGGAAAACAAATACAATAAAAATAGAAGTAAAAGAAGAGGTAAAAGCAGAAAATAATACGATTCAAGCAACTACAATTGATAAAAATAATACAAACAACGATAAAGAAGAAAATAATCAAAATGATGCAGATGCATTTAAAGGCTTTGTGTCAGCATGCATACTAGGAGTAGGAGGATATTTTGGTTATAAAAAAATAAAAAGTAAAGAAAAAAATAAATAAATAAATGGTTCCTATAACAGGAACCATTTATTTATTCAACACTCTTCAGACTTTCAATCATATCTATTTTTTTAAGAATAAAATGAATTATAAAATTAACAATAAAAGAAAATAAAATTGTAATAACAGCAGAATAGACATAACTTAAAATCCTTATATTTTTCATAAATCTTAGAGAGTCTATTTCTATACTTGATATTATTCCAGAAGTCAAAAATGTTCCGAAAATTAATCCAAAAACTATTCCTAACAACGTAAAAATAATATTTTCTTTATTTATATAATTATCGACTTCTTTATCATGAAAACCTAAAACTTTCAAAGTAGCTATCTCTCTTTGCCTTTCAGCTATATTTATATTAGCAAGATTATATAAAACAACAAAGGCAAGTAAAGCAGAAGAAACTATAAGTATTATAACTACATAGTTCATAGTATTTAACATATCACTTACGGTTTTCATCAAAGCACTTATTACAGACACAGAAGCAACACCATCTATATTTAAAATATCTTCTGAAATGTTATTTTTGGTGTCATCATCTGAAGTATTATAATTAATATAGATCATATTAGTTTTATAAGATTTTATATTTTGTTCATAAAACTCTTTTGTCATATACACATAATGGCCAACATGATTTTTAGCAATATTTTCAACTTTGAATTGATATTCTATATCATCAGTATCGACAAAAGTAATATAATCTCCATAAGTGACACCAAGCATATCTGCAGCCTTATCAGTTATAATTATACCATTATTATCTAAAGTAATAGATTCATTAGTTTGGTAATTAGTCAAATTATAAGCATTAGAATAAGTATCTAATGAATTTGGTACAAAAACAGTAACATTAAAATTTTTGGTTGTGTTTTTTAACTTTCCAGTTGTAGCACATATTTCAACATAATTTTCGATATTTTCATTATCTTGTAAATATTTTTCTAAATCGCTTAATCCATTTGTGTTTGATAAAGAAATAGATGCATCATATTTAAAAATCCCTTCAAATTGATCTGTAGGAATATCCATAATAGAATCTTTAATTCCAAAGCCTGTAAGCATAAGACCTGTACAACCTGCAATTCCAACAATTGTCATAATAGCTCTCTTTTTATATCTAAAAATATTCCTAGCAGTTACTTTGTGTGAAAAATTAAATCTTTTCCAAATAAATGGTATTTTTTCTAATAATATTTTTTTACCTTTTTTAGGAGGCTTAGGTCTCATTAATACTGATGGCATTTGCTTTAATTCTTGTTTAGCAACAAATATTGTAGCACCACCAATACAAACAAAAGAAATTATAATTCCAACAATTCCAATACCGACTCTATAAGTACAATAAAAATGAGGAATATTATATATCATGTCATATAAAATCCATACTATATTAGGAAGAAAATATAAACCAACAGTCATACCTAAAAAACCACCTATTGTACAAGCAAGAACTGAATATATCAAATACTTTGACATTATTTGCATATTAGTATATCCTAAAGCCTTTAAAGTACCAATTTCAATTCTCTCTTCTTCAATCATTCTAGTCATAGAAGTTAAACTTATAAGTACAGCTACTAAATAAAATATAATTGGGAACATTTTAGAAATATTTGACATAGTTTTTATAGCATCAAAAATATTATTGTATCCAGTATTATCAAGTCTATCTTGAATATACCACTTACATTTTTCTATTTTTTTAATTTCTTCTTTAGCATCATCTAGTTTAACTTGAGCTTCACTTAATTTTTCATCAGCTTCTTTTTTACCATTTTCATATTCTTTTCGTTTTTGTTCTAAAGTTTCTTTACTTTCATTTAATTTATTTTTATTTGATTCAATTTCAGCTTTTGCTGTCTTTATCTTAGATGAAGAATCTTTTTTAGCAGTCTCTAATTGAATCTTTTGATTTGATATCTCTTGTTTTTTTGAATTTAATTCATTTTCCCATAATACTAATTTATTTTCAGACTGTGAAATTTCTGCTTCTATTGAAGCTTTTGTATTCTGCAAATCTGATAAAGAACTTTGTATAGAATTAATTTGTGCATCGATTTGAGTAGTATCAATTGATTGAGATTCTAGTGCTTCCTTTTGAGATTTCAAAGTATTTAAGGTATTAGTTGCAAGCAAAATTTTATCATTTATTTGAGTAATAATTTGAGTTGTTTCTTCTTTTTTAGTATTTAATGTTTGTTTTGCAGCCTCTAAATTTAAATATTGATTAGAAAGCTCTTTTTCACCAGCATTAAGTTGATTTGTAAGACTTTCAAATTTGTTGTTAGCTACATTTTCTTGTTTTTTTAATTCATTTTCAGCATTTAATAATTTTTTTTCAGATGAATTAATTTCATTTTCAGCATTATCTAACTTATCTTTTGCATCCTGTAATTCATTTTCTACATCATGCTTTTTATCATCAAATTCTTTTTGAGCGTCATTTATTTTATTAGTTGCATCATTAATTAATTGATTATATCTACTATCTTCACGTTCCTGTTTAATATTTTCTATTTTATCTAGTACAGGGTTAACTAAATTTAAATATTCTTCACTATTAGTTACTACATCTTTTGCTCCTTTAACAGTGGCATATAAACCTGTATAATAATCCATATTTATAACATTATCTTGTGTAAAAATATAAAAAGAAATGGTACCATTTCCTATTGAAGTATTACCTCTTTCACCAGAGATATAAATAGGAGTTTCAGCAATTCCAACTATTTCAAATTCTTTTACAGTAAATATAGGATTATCATTTGAATCTTTATCTTCATTTTCTAAAATTATCTTTTTTCCTATATAGTCCTTTGCATCAGAACCTGTACGAACAATAGCAGAATCCAACAAACATTCATGTTCATTTTGAATATTTCTTCCGGCAATTACTACAGGAACATTTATATTTTCATTATACTCAATTACTTTACATATATTTTCTTTATCATCTATTTTAGAAAGAGAATCTTTAGTTTGAATTCCATATGCATTTTCAATACCATCAATCTGTTTAACAGCATTAATATCATCTTCTGTTATGCCTAAAGTGGAAATAATGTTTATATCATATAAATTGCTTGAATCCGCATATTTATCTAAACTATCTAACATATCAGGACTTGATGCAACTAATCCAGAGTAAAATCCAACACCTAAAAAAGCCATAATCAGTATAGAAATAAATCTTCTTCTCGTTCTATGTATGGATTTAAAATTATTTTTTATTAATGATTTTTTCAATTTACTCACTTATCCTTACCATTCTATATTATCAATTGAAATAGGATTATCATTTATTTCAATTTTTTCAGCCATTCCATTTTTAAAATGTATTACTTTATCTGCCATAGGTGCAATTGCAGTATTATGAGTTATGATTATAACAGTCATCTTTTCTTTTTTACATGTATCTTGAAGTAATTTTAAAATCTGTTTACCAGTTTTATAATCCAAAGCTCCCGTTGGTTCATCACATAATAGAAGTTTAGGATTTTTAGCGATAGCTCTTGCTATAGCAACTCTTTGTTGTTCTCCTCCAGATAATTGAGAAGGAAAATTATTTTTTCTATCTTTAAGTCCAACTTTATCTAGAATATCATCTACATTTAAAGCGTCAGAACATAGTTGAGTTGCAAGCTCTACATTTTCCTTAGCAGTCAAATTTTGAACCAAATTATAAAATTGAAAAACAAAACCAATATCATTTCGTCTATATTGAATCAATTGTTTATTGTTTAAACTTGTAATTTCTTTATGATTAACTAATACTTTTCCGGAAGAAGCTCTATCCATTCCTCCTAATATATTTAATGTAGTTGTTTTTCCAGCACCACTTGGACCTACTATTGCAACTAACTCGCCTTTATCAATAGTAAAAGTAGTATTGTCTAAAGCTCTTATCATGACTTCTCCCATTTTGTAATTTTTATTTACATTCTTAAATTCTATATATGACACTTAAATTACCTACTTTCTATTTTTTATTTAAACATTATACAATATAATTGTGAAATTTTAATGAAAAATATTATTTTTTTGTAAAAAAATTTTAAGAATTATAACATAAATTTATGAAAAAAGCACTGAAAAATCACTTAATAAAATAATTATGTTGTAATTAATTTATTAATGTATAAGAAATATCTAAATTGGAAAAAATATGAAAAATAGATATGGAGGTATTAAAATATATGGAGACAAGTAAAATGAAAGATATAATTGTTTTAAAAAAGTTACCATCAAATTTAATTGATGAGGCAATAATAATTTTAAAAGGAAATAAAAAAGTACAAGAACTTAAATATATAGAAAAAAATAAAACAAATTTACAAGAGGCAACAAAAGAAAAAGATTATATTATAAAAGAGGCAGAAAGCGTACTTTATGACTATATCAAAAAGATAGAAAGTAAAAAAAGTAAATTAGATATTGGTATGATAATAAAAAGTAATAAAAGAATAAAAAGATACAGTATAGTAATAACAGTAATGTTTGTTCTTGCTATTTTAAAAATAATAATATAAACATACATAAAAGATACCACCTTTGAATATAAATTAAAAGAAAACTAAGGAAGAGGTGGTTTAATGGAAAGAGAAGTATCTATAGAAGAAAAAATTAGACGAGCAGAAGCTATTTATAACAGGAGAAATGGAATAACAATTGATAATGAAATAAAAAAGAGAAAAAGACCATTTAGAAGATTGATGAAGCAAATATTTTGGTGTTTTATAATTTATATGATTTTTTATACGATAAATAATAGTAACTATATTTTTTCAGAAGAATTTTTAAATAATACAAGAGAAATATTTATGAAAAACACAACTATAAATGAAATATATAATAATATAAAAAATAGTTTTACAGGCAAACAATCAACAGAAAGTGAAGAAAATGTGGAAAACAATACAGAAAATACAGAAGAAAATAATATTAATAATATAGAAAATACAGCTGAAGAAAATTTAACACAAAATAATGAAAATATTGGCGGAGCAGAAGAAAATATAGCAGAAGAAAACAAAGAATGTGAAGTCCAAATAGATGAAGATGTTGCATACATAAAAAATAATATTAGTTTTATAAATCCAATAAGTGGAAGAATTAGTTCAACTTTTGGTTGGAGAACTCCAACAAAAGCATCAGTACCTAAATATCATACAGGACTTGATATAGCTGCAGTAACAGGAACAAAAATAAAATCAGCTACAGATGGAACTGTAGTTCTAGCTTCATCAGAAGGTGATTATGGAAAACATTTAGAAATAGAAATAGGAGAACTTCTTATAATATATGCCCATTGCGATAATATATATTTATCAAATGGAGACACTGTAAAACAAGGACAAGAAATTGCAGAAGTAGGATCAACAGGAAATTCTACAGGTCCACATTTACATTTTGAAATTAGAAGAAATGGAAAACATATAGATCCACAATTAATAATAGATATATAGGGGCTGAATATGAAATTAAGAATAGATTTAAAGATATTTATTTTTTTAATTCTTTTTTATTTTACTAAGCAAATAGAAATATATGGTTTTATAATGTTTTTTTGTATAATACATGAATTAGGACATATATTTGCAGGAATATTACTAAAAATGAAACCTCAAAGTGTTGAATTAATGCCATGGGGACTATCAGTACAATTTAAATTATTTCCAAAAGATTATAATGAAAAAGTATTAAAATCTAATAAATTAGAATTAAAAAAATTACTAATTGCAATGGCAGGACCAATAGTTAATTGCATATTAATAATTTTATTTATAAATATAAAAATAAAATATCAAGATATTATTGTATATTCAAATATGATAATACTTATATTCAATTTAATTCCAATATATCCATTGGATGGTGGGAGAATATTAAAAAGTATATTTAAAATCACGAAAGGTAATGTAAAAGCAGAAAAAATATCGAATGTAATAAATAATAGTTTAATAATAATTTTAACTTTTCTTTTAGGATTTACAATATACATATTTAAAAATATTTCAATTATTATTATATTAATATATTTATGGTATTTAGTTATAAAAGAAAATAATAAGTATAAAATTAAATTGAGAATATACAAAGTAATATTACAAAATAAAGAGTAAAAACTATACAATTAATTTAATTTATGTTATAATGTAAACAGAGAATAAAAAATGGAGGTAAAAAGATATGTTTGAAACTAGATATAGTAAATTTTTAACAGTATTATTAATAGTAATAATTGTAGCAATTATAGGATTATTAGGATATTTGGGATATAAAACATACAAAGACCATAAAAATGTATCTTCAGCTTCAGAATTTGTGGATGCATTTACATCAGGTAATAAAAATACAACTGGAGAAAATACAACAGATAATAATGTAGATGGAAATGGTGTACTTGGAGGAGTAGAAACTACAGAAAGTAGTAGTGGAAAAAAAAGAAAAACTTATGGTGGATTTGATGTTTCAGCTTCAATAGAAATACCAAAAATTAATCTTTCTTTACCAATTTTAAGTAAAGAAACTAAAAAATCATTAGAAACAGCAGTAGCAGTTAGATATCCTGAAAATGCAGTATTAAATACAGAAGGAAATGTAGTAATTGCTGGACATAATTACAGAAATGGTACATTTTTCTCTAATCTTAAAAAAGTAGCTTTAGGAGATACAATTTATATAACAGACTTAGATGGAAATAGAGTTGCATATAACATTTATAACATATTTGAAGCTGCAGAAAATGATACAAGTTTTTATAATAGAGATACAAACGGTGCAAAAGAAATTACTTTAACAACATGTACAGATGATAGTACAGCAAGACTTATAGTTGAAGCAAAAGCAAACGAATAAATAAAATAGAGGATTTTTTACAAATCCTTTATTTTTTTTTGTCTTTAGTATATAATAAGAAAAAAACAAAAGGAGAGTAGACATGAACGAAAAACAAGCAAAAGAGAGAATAAAAGAATTAAGAGAAAAAACAGAATATTATGCAAAAAAATATTATGATGATGATAATCCAGAGATATCTGATTTTGAATATGATATGTTAATG
Organism: uncultured Clostridia bacterium; assembly: GCA_934178475.1. Taxonomy (GTDB): domain Bacteria; phylum Bacillota; class Clostridia; order TANB77; family CAG-508; genus CAG-269. Next base: position 79,898 of record CAKPQH010000004.1, on the reverse strand, counting down.
CTTGAACTAAGAACTTTAGAAGGACAATATCCAGAGTATAAAGATAAGGATTCATTAACACAAAAAGTTGGAGGACATGTAAAAGAAGGATTCAAAAAAGTTGAACATGAAATCCCACTTCTTAGTATGCAAGATTTATTTAATATGCAAGATGTAGAAGATTTTTATAATAGAATAAAAAAACAAGCAAACGATTATGATATAAAAAATCAAAATTTTGTTGTTGAAACCAAAATAGATGGATTAACAGCAGCGTTAGAATACAAAAAAGGTGTATTTGTAAGAGGAGCAACTAGAGGAAATGGAGTGGTCGGAGAAGATGTTACAGAGAATTTGAAAACTATAAAAAATATCCCTAAAGTATTAAAAGACAAAATAGACATAACAGTAAGAGGAGAAGTTTTTATAAGTAAAAATGACTTCCTAGAAATGAATCAAGAAAGAGAAAAAAATGAAGAAGAATTATTTGCAAATGCAAGAAATGCAGCTGCTGGGTCTTTAAGACAATTAGATACTAATATAACTAAAAAAAGACCACTAGATATATATGTATATAATGTACAAAAAATAAAAGGTAAAAAGTTTAAATCACATTTTGAAGAATTAAAGTATTTAGAAGAAATAGGGTTTAATGTAAATCCAGTAAAAATTTATTGTGAAAGCTTAGAAGAAATAAATAATGCAATAGAAAAAATTGGAAATGATAGAGAAAAATTAACATTTGGAATAGATGGAGCAGTAATAAAAGTAGATGATTTGGAATTTAGAGAATTATTAGGAAATACAGCAAAAAGTCCAAGATGGCAAATAGCATATAAATATCCACCAGAGCAAAAAGAAACAAAATTGCTAGATATAATTTGCCAAGTGGGAAGAACTGGAGCTATAACTCCTCTTGCAATATTAGAGCCAATTCAAGTTGCGGGTTCAACTATTGCAAAAACAACACTTCATAATGAGGATTTTATAAAAGAAAAAGATTTAAAAATTGGAGATACAGTTGTTATACAAAAAGCAGGAGATGTTATTCCTGAAATTGTAAAAGTAATAAAAGAAAAAAGAACAGGAAAAGAAAAAAGATTTAAAATGCCTACAACATGTCCAATATGTGGAGCGCCAGCTATAAGAGAAGATGGCGAAGCTGCAATAAGATGTACAGGAATTGAATGTCCAGCAAAGTTATATAGAAATTTGGTTCACTTTGTATCAAGAGAAGCAATGAATATAGATGGACTTGGGGAAAATATTATTGAACAATTAATGGATAGAAACTTAATAAATAACATTGCTGATATATATGAATTAACATTCGAAGATGTGGCATCTTTAAAGAAAAATGGTAAGAAATTTGCCGAAAATTTAATAAATGCTATTAATAAAAGTAAAGAAAATGATTTATCACGATTAATAACAGCATTAGGAATAAGACATGTTGGAAGTAAAGCATCAAAAACATTAGCTAAAAAGTATAAAACAATGGATAATTTAATGAATGCATCTTTTGAAGAACTAGCAGAAGTGGAAGATGTTGGACAAATAATGGCAAATAGTATAAGAGAGTTTTTTATGCAAGAACAGACTATTGATTTAATAAATAGACTTAAAGAATTAGGTGTCAACATGAATGCTGAAGAAGAAAAAGTTATTGATGAGAGATTTTATGGAAAAACTTTTGTCATTACAGGAACTTTAGAAAAGTATTCGAGAAATGAAGCAGCAGAAATTATAGAAAGTTTTAGTGGAAAAGTTTCTAGTTCAGTATCTAAAAAAACAAGTTATTTGTTAGCAGGAGAAGAAGCGGGAAGTAAGCTTACTAAAGCTAAGGAAATTGGAACAAAAATAATTTCAGAAAAAGAATTTGAAAAAATGATAAAATAAGAAAGGTAATATAAAATGAAAAATAAAGAATACACCTTTGAAATGATGTATGAAGATTTAAGAAATGGATATCAAATATATTATACTTATGTACGAAATAGGTATCTATTATTTAAAACTGCAAATAACTGCTATACGCAAAAGTTGTTAAGCAATCATTCAAAAAATCCACAACCTAAAAGTACAATGCTTACATTAAAAAGGGTTAGAGAGATCTTTCCTTTCATGGAAGATATTGAATATAAAGTAATGGATTAAACAAAGACAGTCCTTATTTGAAAAAATCAAATAAGGACTGTCTTTATTTGATAATTTTAATTTTACGAAACTCGATAAATAATTTATGAAAGTTAAAAAACATGTTTTCATAAATTAAAACCATGTAAACATAAACAAAAAGAAAAAAATGTAAAAATTCATGCTAAAATTTATATAAGCTTAAGAAAAGCGAGGTGAAGAAATTGATAGATAAAATCTGTTCATTTTTGACCCAAAAAATACAAAAAGAAATGCCGGAAGTTGACAGTAAAAGGGCAGAAGTAATAAATTATGGATTACATTTAATTATACGGAGAAATTCCAAAAATGTTAATTACATTTGTAGTTGCATATTTTTTAGGAATATTAAAGTATACAATATGTATGATTGTTTTATTAATGCCTTATAGAGCTGCATCTGGGGGATTTCATTTAAAGACACATATTGGGTGTATAGTATCGACTACTTTGTATTACTGTGGTATAGCAAAAATATCAATAAATTGCATTTTTACAACCAACCAAGCTAAGTTTTTAGCGACATTATCTGTTTTGATATTTGGCATGATAATGGTTAAGCTATATGCACCAGCTGATACAGAAAACGTTCCTATACTCCGAAAAAAAGAGAGACGCCAGAAAAAGATATTATCTTACATATTTTTATCTACAGGATTGTTTATATCTTTAATTATACCTAATAATACGATTTCCAACATTTTAATTTTAGGTAATTTAATACAAAGTATCATGATAACACGTTTAGCTTATAAATTAACTAATAACAAATATGGGTATGAAGTTTATAAAGAGGGAGAGACATCTTTAGAAAACGCAACCTAAAAAAGTTAATATAAAGGCATAAAGCCGGCTTGCCTATATATTATATATTTTTACCATAAAAGGGAGGATTTATTATGTTAAAATTATTAGCAAAATTATCTGAAAAATATGCAAGATCAACAAACACTGCTTGTATAGGATGGTGGGTTTTACATCAACCAAAAATGCCAGCAAGTTTAATAAAAAAAGATTAATTGAATATTCAAGTTACATTAACAATCCTAACAAAAAAGAAAGTAGTACATTAATTGTTCTGCTTTCTTTTTTTATATTAATAATATATTTCAAGTTGCTGACAAAAGTATTTGCCATCTTTAGATGGAACAAGTTTAATATTATTAAATCTGTTAACAATTTGATTTACTTCCCATAATCCCATTCCCATATGTTTTTCTTTAGTTGAAGTATCTTTTTTAAATATTGTTTTTAAATCAATATCTTTATTTTTAAAGGTATTTTCTATTTTTACTAATTCTACGTTATCTCTAGAAGAAGTTCTAAACATAATATTAACAATTTTGTTATCACATTCTGAAGCTGCTTCAATAGCATTATCTAGAAGTATGCCTAAAACTCTTGAAAATTCATAGATAGGCATATGTAAAGAATTAAAATCCATAAAAAATTCAATATGTAATTTAACATCGCAATCAGAAGCAAGTTTATATTTACTAACAAGCATGTTATATATTCCAGGATTATTAATAACATTGGGATTTAATACTGATATAGCATTTACTCTGTCATAATCTTTAGTTAAATCGTAATAATATTCTTTTAATCCTTTCATATCATCATTTTTTAGATAACCATCTAACATGTGAATCATATTATCAAAATCATGTTTAAAAGATTTAACATTATCATATAAAGTTTGAAGCGTTTCATTATAACTTTCAGAATTTTCTAAATCTCTTGTCGTTGTTTGTAATTTTATAACTCTTGTTAAACTGTAAAAACTTATTCCAAAATAGGCAAGTAATGATAAGAAACTGAAAAATGTTGCAATTAAAGAAAATACACTAACATAATAATATGTTGTTAAGGCCTGAATTAGTAAAACTGCAAAACCAATTATCAAATTTACTATAAAAATTTTCTTACTACTTTTATCTAAATCTTCTAAAAAATTAACAGCTATATTTTTGTATTTAAAAATAAGTATAATTATAAACATTAATAAATATGAAGTACTCAAATATATAATTCTGTATATAGGAACAATATTAAATTGTTGAAATGTGCTGTTAAATAAAGAAAGCATAGGATTAATAATTAGAGTTGCTATTAAACCATAAGTTAATTGAGGAATTATGATAGATAATAAAGTTTTAATAATACTTAAATTAAACAACTTAAATACTAATACGAAAATAAAGATATAGTTAACCAATACGTTATAAGGAGAAGGAACAAAAAAATTAGTAAAGCCAAAAAGAAAAACATTAAGTATTATATATATTGTTTTTTGGTTTTTAGTATATGATATATTTAATATAGTTGTAAATAATTCAAATGAAAGGTAGACTTCCACAAAAGTTAAAGGAAAAATAATTAATTTAGTATAAAGTTCATTCTCAGTGGTCAACATATGCCATATATTATTCAAGATTTCCATTATGATTTAACACCTCCAACAATTCTTTCTTATATTTAGGTCCAATATCACAAATATCATCATTGAAAAATATTGTATTTGTAACAGGTTCTAATTTAGTAATGTTATTTACATTAGCTATAAAAGATTTATGACATCTTACAAAGTGATTAGGAAGTTGGTCTTGAATTTTTGCAAAAGAACTATATACATCATAGTCTCTATAAGCAGTATGAAAAATAAGTTTCATTCCTTCTCTTTTTATATATTCAACTTCACTTTCATCAATTATAGTATTTTTATTATCTAACCTAATAAATCTCTTTGGAGTATTAGTGATATCCTTAATTAAATTTTGTACAGTTTTATCCAATCTTTCAGTAGCAATAGGTTTGCATAAATAATCAAATGTTTTATATTGGTAAGCTGTCAAAATATGTTCATGATAAGCAGTTGTAAATATTAAATAACAATCTCTATTAAATTCTCTAATTTTTTCAGCTACATCTAATCCGTTTAATTTAGAATGAAGATTAATATCTAATAAAACAACATCAATTTTATTCTTATACATATATTTTAATAAGTCACTAGCATTAGTTGCAGTATGTGTTATTTTCCAATCTAAATCATATTTTATAAATAATGTTTCTAATTTTGATTTTAAATTCTCAATACTATGTTCATTATCATCACAAATCAAAAAGTTTAACATGAATATATCCCCTCCATAGTAAAATAAAATTCCCATAAATTTACTTTTTTTTCCAATGTATACCATGATACAACATTTTGCTAAATTTGTCAACACCTTAAAAATACACATATACAAAAAACAGTTTACATAACAAAAATGGCGAAAATTGAGGTATTTGTCATTTTAAAATGTCAAAATTCTACATAAATGTTTTAAGAATAAAGTAATAATTAAAAAAAAAATTCATAAAATTAAATAAAAAAGAAAGAGGAGAATAAAATGATAAATAGTTTAAAAAAGATAAAAAGAAAATCTATTTTTTTAATTATTATTGTAATATGTTTAGTTTCAATGAGCATAGCCAGTATGAAAATGTATGAAAATAAATTATTAAATACAAATAGTACATTAAGTAATAAAAAAATTGGGTGGGGAATAAAAAGACAAGACAATCATGAGCAACCTGATGTTGGAAGCAATAATCAAAAAATGTTACAAGACAATAATGGAATTTGCTTAGGAAATAAGGAAAACAAAAATATTTATTTAACTTTTGATATGGGATATGAAGCTGGATATACAGAAACAATACTAAATGCACTAAAAGATAACAATGTGCAAGCTACATTTTTTATAACAGCACATTATCTAAATACAGCAGGTGATTTAGTAAAAAGAATGATAGACGAAGGACATATTATAGGAAATCATACTGTGAATCATAAAAGTATGCCTGGATTATCTGATGAAGAAATAAAAAAAGAAGTTATGACATTGCATCAATCTTTATTTGATAAATTTGGATATGAAATGAAATATATGAGACCACCTTGTGGAGAATTTAGTGAAAGAACATTGGCATTAACAAATTCACTTGGATACAAAACAGTAATGTGGAGTTTTGCATATGTTGATTGGGAGGAAAATAAACAACCATCACATGAAAAAGCAATGTCAACAATAATGAATAATTTACATAATGGAGAAATAATGCTTTTACATGCAACATCAAAAACAAATGGTGAGATTATGAATGAATTATTACAAAAAATAAAAGATGAAGGATATGAAATAAAAAGTCTAGATGATTTTACTATGTAAAGAGGTGTGGTATGAAAAAAATAAGTAGAATAAATAATATGCTTGAAATTCCAAAAGAGGTGTATACAAATGAACCAAAAGTAATTGTTACAGGATTCAATGAAGTAATAATAGAAAACTACAAAGGGATATTAGAATATGAAAATTATTTTGTGAAAGTTAGTACGCATATAGGAAGTATAAATATAAATGGTATGAATCTTGATTTAGAAAAAATGACAGGAGATAACATAAAAATCAAAGGTAAAATAGAATCTTTTGATATTGAAAGAACAATAGATTAAAAGGGGGAACTATGTACATTAAAATATTACTAAATTTGATATTAGGATATATACGAGTAGAAGTAGAAGGATATTATATAGAAAGATTTATAAATATATGTACAAGTAAAAAGATACCGATATGGAATTTAAAAAGGGAAAAAGGAGTAAAATTATATTTAAATATAGGAATAAATGATTTTAAAAGATTATCAGAAGTATCAAGAAAAACAAAATGTAAAGTAAAAATAAAAAGAAAAAAAGGAATACCTTTTATATTACAAAAATATAAAAAAAGAAAATTATTCCTCATATTATTGCTTATATTAATAAGTATAATATATGCAAGTTCTAAATATGTATGGAATATTCAATATGAAGTAGAAGAAAATAAAAAAATAGAAAATATAGAAAGAGATATAGAAGAATTAGGTATAAAAGTTGGAATAAAGAAAAGTAAAATAAATACAGATAAAATAATTAATGAGATTAGATTAAAAAGAGATGATATTTCATGGATGGGAATAGAAATAAAAGGAACAAATTTAAAAGTTAAATTAGTTAAATCTGATGAAAAACCAAATCTCGTAAATGGAACAGATTATTGTAATATTGTTGCAACAAAAAATGGAATAATCGAAAAAATAATAGCTCAAAATGGAACGGCCGTAGTAAAACAAGGTGATGTAGTAAAACAGGGAGATATTTTAATAGCAGGATATATGGAAGGCAAATATACAGATACAAGATATGTACATAGTTTAGGAGAAATAAAAGCAAAAGTATGGTATTCAGATGAAGAAAAAGTATATTATAAACAAGAAAATTTACTAGAGACAGGGGAGGTTGAGAAGAAATATCAAATAAAAATTAAAAATTTTCAAATAAATTTGTACAAAACCCTTTCAAAATTTAAAATTTATGATACAATATATACGGAGAATAATATAAAAATATTTTCGGACTTCTATTTACCTATTTCCGTAGTGAAAATAGAAAATAGAAAACAAATTAAAGAAAAGAAAAATTATACAGTAGAAGAGGCAAAAGAAATAGCTATAAAAAAAGTTAAAGAGAGAATTGAAAACAATATTAAAAACAAAGATGACATTGTAAATAGTAATATAAATATAAAAGAAGAAAAAGAATATATACAAGTTGAGATGACATATGAAGTCTTAGAGGATATTGGAACAACAGAAAAAATAAATAATTGAAAGGAAGATGATTATGGAACAAACAAGTTTGAGAATAACAGGAGCTAATAAAACTTTTATGAATAGGCTAACAAATACCTTAAACAAGTTATTAATCCCAACTAAAATCGGTATTAATGGAATGTTTATATCTGTTAGAAGAAATGCCATGATAAAAGCTTTTGACAAATACTTAGATGAAGACCTAGAAGCAGATGAAAAAGAAGAGTATGAGAAAAAGTATGAAGAGGCATATACAATATACTTAGAGGCTTTAGATAAATATGTTATGGATTCTATATACAAAAAAGTAAAAAATAATACAGCTTCAGATTTTGAAAAAGATGCATTATCTAAATATTATGGAGTAATATCTTTAAAAGATAATGAATATGTAGAATACAAATTCAGAAAACAAAAATATTTAATAGATTTAGATTATGAAACAGTAAAAAATTCAAACAAAGAAAAAATGATAGAAAAATATAATAAATTTTATATTTCAAAAATGGATTGGATCTATAAAGGAATATTAAAAAATTATTCTATAAAACTTGCAGATACCATAAAAATATTTGATTCAACTAAAGAATGGATATACATTAAGATATTAAATACATTAGAAGAATATTTAAATAATATTTTAACTTTAAAATTTAAAGTTGAAGGAAAAGAAAAATATGAAGAAGTAATGAATGACTATGAAAAATATGAAAGTTTCACAGTTGGGAAATTAGACCAAAGAGATACAATAGAAAAAAACATGTTGTTATTAGGAGTTAGTAGAAAATTATTTATTCATAGTTTACCATTAGTTGTAGCAGAACAATGCTATATGAAAATTTTAAAAGATGCTAGATGTTTAGTACAAGATACAAAAATTTCATCAAAAAGAGAAAAAGCTTACAATATGTTAATAAATTTAATTGAAGATTATAATATTAAATTATTATCAACAAAGGTTTATTGGGATAATCCAACAGCAAGAGATGAATTTAAAAAGTTCTGGAATGAATATAAACAAATAGAAAAATTAAAAGAAACAGATTTTATAGAATACATAAAAAGGAAAGAAGTTCTATTTATAAAAGATGATATTAAAAAAATCGAAGAAGAAAAATTTGATTACAGTAAATTACTTAAATATTATAAACGTAAATTAGTTGATTATGGAGCAATGAAAGAAATAGTAGGATTTAAGTCAGAAGGAAAATATATAAAGAATAAAGCAGCATAAGGAGTAAAAATGTTTGAAATAAACTATTTAGAAATAAAAGAGAATATAAAATATGAAAAAGTTATATCAAAAGTAATTGAAGAATGCTATAAAACAGAAGGTTTAATAGAATCAAAACTTATAGTAAATATTACTTTAACTACACCAAAGCATATTAAAGAATTAAATAGTAAGTATAGAAACATAGACAAAGAAACAGATGTACTTTCTTTTCCAATGTTTGAAAGAGACGAAATAAACAAAAAAATTAAAGAAAAAGATTTCGAATATGAAGATATCTTAGGCGATATGGTTATTTCAATACCAAGGGTTGAAGAACAAGCAAAAGAATATGGACATTCATTTGAAAGGGAATTAGCATATATGGTAGTTCATAGTTTTTATCATCTAATAGGATATGATCATATAGAAGAAGATGACAAAAAAGAAATGAGAGTTAAAGAAAAATTTATTTTAAATAAATTAAATATTAATAGAAAATAGAATAAAACAATTAAAAGATACTAGAAGTAATATTCTAGTATCTTTTTAAAAGGAGAATTATGAGTAAAAAGAAATATGTAATATTAATAATAGTGATAATATTAGTTATAGCAAGTTTAGGCGCAATCTTATACTATCAAATATATAGAGATAAAAAAGAAAAAGAAAACGAGAATAATAATATAGAAGTTCAAGAAGAAACAATAGTAGAAACAGTAAAAGAAGAAAAAAAGGTACAAATATTTAATGGAAATAATAGGCCTTTTGCAGTAATGATAGATAATCATAGCGACGCATGGCCACAAGCAGGACTAAATCAAACATATTTAGTTTATGAAATAATAGTTGAAGGCGGAGAAACAAGACTTATGGCATTGTTTAAAGGACAAGATGTTGAAAAAATAGGACCTGTTAGAAGTTCAAGACATTATTTTTTAGATTATGCAATGGAAAATGATGCTATATATACACATTATGGTTGGAGTCCACAAGCAGAAAGCGATATATCAACTTATAAAGTAAACAATATAAATGGTATAAGTTATAATTATGGAAATTCTACATTTTGGAGAGTAAAGAATAAAAAAGCACCACATAATGTACTTACATCAACATCAGCAATAAAAAGTATGGCAGAAAAAGCAGGATATAGAATGACAACTAATGATGATGGAGTACTTAAATATGTTACAGAAGAAATAACTCTTGAAGAAAGTCAACAGGTTGCAAACAATGTAACAATACCACATTCTAAAAGTCAGAAAGTAAAATATGAATATAATGCAGGAACAAAAAGATATACAAGATATGCTAGAAATAAATTACAAAAAGATTATACATCAGGAGAGGCTGTAACTACTAAAAATATCATAATAGAGTTTGCTGATAATTATACATTACAAGATACTGAAAATAAAGGCCGTCAAGGATTATCTAATATAGGAACATTTGATGGATATTACATTACAAATGGAAAAGCAATTAAAATAACATGTACTAAATCTGCAAGAAATAAAAAAACAGTATATAAAGATTTAAGTGGTAATGAAATAAAAGTAAATGATGGAAATACATGGATAAATATTTGTCCAAAAGATGCAAATGTAATATTTGAATAGTAGGAGAGAAAAATGGGCGAAAAACAAAGTAATGAAATAACTTTAAAGATAAAGAATAATGTGAAAGATTTTGAAGATATATTAAAACATAAAAAATTTAATGTTATAGATGAATTTACATTAGATGACACATATCTTATACCTAAAAAATTAGAAATAGAAAATATTTCAGCTAGAGAGATTCTAGCAAATGCGGTTATAATCAGAAACATAAATGATAAAACATATAAAAGAAATATTAAATTGGTTACATTTAAATCGAAAGAAATTAATGATAATGGAGATATAATTAGTCAAAAAAGCACAAACTGTGAAATTACTGATATTAAAGCTGCTAAAGAATTATTTTATGAAATAGGTTATAAAGAAATTATGCAGATAAAAGAAAATGATAAAGTATATGAAAAAGAAGAATTTCAAATAGCAGTAAAAGATATTATAAATAGTGATAGTTTAATAGAAATAGAAACTTCTGAAAAAGAAGACTTAGATACAATCGAAAAGATAAAGGAAAAATTAAACAAATTAAATTTACCAGTAGATACAAGTAATTATTTTGTAAAAAAGGCGGAATTTGAAATAAATAAAATTCTAAACAAATAAATTAAAAAAGAAGATTACCTAATTTGGTTTTCTTCTTTTTTTATATCATAATAAGAATTTATCTTGATTTTCTATAATATAAGCTGTTTCATCTGCTGAAAGATTAGAAGAATCTAAAAAATGTTTTTTATCATAATTTCTATTTTTAAAATTATTTAGAAGTATAATACAACGTTCTTTCATTTGGCAATCTACAGGCCTTTGAGAATCTCTTTTTAATATTGTTTCTTCGTCTGTAATTAAAACTACAAATTTTATAGCATATTTTTTAAACCTTTCTTTTATTACTTTTATAATATTTGGTGTAACAATATAATTGAAAATCACATCATAGTCATAAGAAAGATAAGATTCAAATGTGTTTAAACAAATATCCCAAAAAACGTCTAAATGGTTGCCATCTTTCCAAGCACTTACATATCCACCTATTACTTGTGAATATATATAGTCGCCTTCTATAAGAGCAGATTTACTTTTACTTTCAGCAATTTTTTTAGATATTGTACTTTTTCCAACTCCACTTGGTCCAGTTATTATATATAAATTAGCCATAAGTTCACCCTCAAAATAAAATTTACAAAAATATTATTATAAAAAAAATAAAAAGTCAATGAAAAATATTTGTTTTATTTGAATTTAATGATATAATTTTAATTAGGTGATAATAATGGAAAAAATAGCAATAATTTCAGATGTACATGGAAATATTACAGCACTAAATGCAGTATTAGATGACATAAAAAAGAGGGGAATATCAAAAATATTTTGCCTTGGAGACAGTATTGTAAAATGTGCTAATCCGGATTTAGTAATAGATGTTTTACGTAAAAATTGTGAAGTTATATTAAAGGGAAATTGTGATGAATTAATGTCAACAGACTATGCAAAAGAAAGAAGATTTTGGACAAGAGAGAAAATAGGGGAAGAAAGAAATGAATTTATAAAATCACTTCCAGTTTCATATGAATTTTATATGAGTGGACATTTAATCAGATTATTTCATGCATCACCATTTAGTTTAGATTATATATTTAACCCAATGGTATCAAGTGAAGAGAATATGTATGCTACGTTAAATACAGAACAGTTATTTGAAAATACAGAATTTATAGGAAAGACACAAAATGATCCTATACCAGATGTCGTAGGATATGGACATATTCACACGCCAAATATATTTAGATATAAAAATAAAACAATATTTAACCCAGGTTCAGTTGGAATTCCAACTGAAATGCTTAATGCAAAAGAATATGATGATACCTGTAAATTTTCAACTATGAGTTCATATATTATATTAGAAGGAAATGAAGGGTCAAAAGAGTTAGCATCAATTTCATTTAATTTGGTAAGAATACCGTATGATATAGAAAAAGAAATTGGATTTTTAGAAGAATCTGACATGCCAAATAAAAAATTAATTATAAATAGCCTAAGATGTGCTAATTCCAAATTTGAAGATTAAAAAAGGAAGTATTTTTGATGGATGATAAATATAAAATTGCAAAAGAAAAATTAATAAAATATGACCAGCAACATTTGCTTATGTTTTATGATGAAATAAATGAAGAAGAAAAAGAAAAAATATTAAATCAGATTTTAAATATTGATTTTGAAGAAATTATAGGATTATACAAAAATTCATACAAAGAAGATGATTATAGCAATGTAAAAATTTCTCCGATAGAACATATAATAAGAGAAAATATAGACAAAATGCATGAAACGTATTACAAATCAATTGGAGAAAGAGTAATTAAAAACAATGAATTCGCAGTTGCTACTATGGCGGGTGGACAAGGAACAAGATTAGGATATAAAGGACCTAAGGGAACATATGAATTAGAATTAGAACCTAAGAAATCTCTTTTTGAAATTCAATGTGAAAATTTAAAACAAGCTAAAGAAAAATATAATATAGTAATTCCTTGGTATATTATGACCAGCGAAGAAAATAATAATGCTACTATTAAATATTTTGAAGAACATAATTATTTTGATTATCCAAGAGAAAGCATACATTTCTTTATACAAAGCAAACTACCAATAATAGATACAAATGGTAAACTAATTTTGTCAGAACCATATTTAATTAAGGAAGCTGCTAATGGTAATGGAAACATATTTAATTCAATGAAAAAAGACAAAGTTATACAAGATTTAGAACAAAAAAATATAAAATGGATATTTATAGGTGGAATAGACAATGTTTTACTAAAAACTATAGATCCATTATTTATAGGAATGACAGTTTCAAAAAAATTAGATATAGCATCTAAAAGTATTTTTAAAGAAGATGAAGAAAAACAAGAATATGTATTTTGTAAAGTAAATGATAAACCAAGTATATTTGATTGTGAGTCAATAAATCCTGATTATACCAATGCTAAAGATGAGTTTGGAAATTATTTATATAGAGATATAAATATTGTATCACATTTATTTAGCATAGATGCAATAAAAATATTGCAAGATATTAAGCTACCTTATCACAGAGCATACAAAAAAAATGCTTTTGTAAACGAAGAAGGAATGAAACAAGTTCCAGATAAACCTAATACTTTTAAATTTGAAAATTTTATTTTTGATGGATTTAAATACTTTGATGATATGCTCTTATTAAGAGTTAAAGAAGAGGATGAATTTGCACCAATAAAAAATTTTACAGGAAGATATAATCCGGATACAGCAAAAGAAAAATATTTAAAGAAAATCAATAAAAAGCAGTAAATTAGTTGGATTAGAGAAAAAAATATGATATAATAATTTATGTAGACAAAATCTGAAAGGAGAGAAAACTTATATGCGGAGAAGACTTTCTATATATTATAAGTTACTCATCATTTTATCTACTGCGATTGGTATATCATTAAATATATTTAAAACTACATCAACAATGGCAATGTTGTCATACTATACAATGTTAAGCAATTTAATTTGTTTTGTTTCTTACAGTATATTTTTGATATTAGATATTCGGGAAAAAGAGTATAAAAATAAAATATATTATATCTTAAAAGGAGCAATTATTATGGCAATATTTTTAACTGCTGTGGTATACAGAGTTGGACTTATGCCAAATCACTTTCAAATGGATTTGCTTAAAAACACTATATCTAATACTGATATTGCAAATAAACTAGTTCATACTGTATCTCCAATATTAGTCATATTAGAATATTTCTTATTTGAAAAAAAAGGAAATTTCAAAATGCACTATCCAATATATTGGCTTATTATTCCAAGCTTTTATGTAATATATGTTTATATATATGCTAAACTTGGAGGAAGATTTTTCAATATAGGAGGTTCAGAAAAATTTGCATATTTCTTTTTAGATTATGAAAGTATAGGTGTTATGAATGTAGCAAAATGGATTATGCTAATTATGTTTTTTATGATTAGTATGTCATATATCTTAATTTATATTGATTGCAAAATAGGTAAAAAGAGAACGAGGAGATAAGTTAAAATCCCCTCGTTTTTTATTATTTAACAACTACATTATAAATTTTATTTTTTACATAAATTTCCTTTATAATTGTTTTACCATCTAATTTACTATTTATAGCAGATAAAGCTTTTTCTTTAACAATATTTTCATCTTCATCAATAGAAATCTTAATTGTTGCTTTTAATTTTCCATTAATTTGGATAGGAAGATTTATTTCATCATTAATTGTTTTGGCTTCATCATATTTAGGCCATTCTTCATAAGAAATGGTATTACTATGTCCAAGAGATTCCCATAATTCTTCGGTTATATGAGGAGCTATAGGATTTAAAAGTTTAACAAATCCTTCAGCATATTCTTTTGGTAAGTTATCTTCTTTATAAACAGTATTTATAAAAATCATCATTTGACTAATTGCGGTATTAAAATTCATACTTTCATAATCATTAGTAACTTTTTTTACTGTAAAATGATAAATTTTTTCTAAATTAGAATTAGGTTTATCTGATATTTTACCAGATTCCATAAATAATCTCCAAACTCTATCTAAGAAATTTTTGCAACCATTTATACCATTTGGATCCCAAGGTTTAGCAGCATCAATAGGACCCATAAACATTTCATAAAGTCTTAAACTGTCTGCACCATATTCTTTAACCATATCATCAGGATTAACAACATTTC
Organism: uncultured Clostridia bacterium; assembly: GCA_934178475.1. Classification (GTDB taxonomy): domain Bacteria; phylum Bacillota; class Clostridia; order TANB77; family CAG-508; genus CAG-269. The sequence goes on along the minus strand of CAKPQH010000004.1, from coordinate 64,486 downwards.
CCTTAGATTTACTCATTTTTTCACCATTAGCTCCTAAAATCATACCTTGATGACGTAAGCTATAAAAAGGTTCTTTAACAGGAACAACATTTTTATTATACAAATAATTATTCCAAAATCTAGAGTACAATAAATGTCCTACAGCATGTTCTGGTCCGCCGACATATAAATCAACAGGAAGCCAATGCTCTAGTAATTTTTTATCTGCTAATTCATTATCGTTATGTGGATCAATATATCTTAAGAAATACCAACTTGAACCAGCAGAACCAGGCATTGTACTAGTTTCTCTTTTACCAGTTTTACCATTTTTAGTCACAGTTACCCAATCAGTTGCTTTTTCAAGAGGAGAAGCTCCACTTTTAGAAGGTTTATAATCCTCAAGTTCTGGTAATATAAGTGGTAATTCTGAATCATCAAGAACTTCAGTTTTATCTCCAAAATGAACTATTGGAATAGGTTCACCCCAATATCTTTGTCTTGCAAAAATCCATTCACGAAGTTTATAATTTACTTTTTTCTTTCCGATTTTTTTATCATCAAGCCATGCAAGCATTTTGTTAATTGCATCTTCTTTATTAAGGCCATTTAAAAAATCTGAGTTTATATGAAGTCCATCTCCAGTGAAAGCTGATTCCTCAATATTTCCACCATCTAAAACTGGGATAATATCGATTCCGAATTTTTTCGCAAATTCATAATCTCTTTCATCATGAGCAGGAACTGCCATAATAGCACCAGTACCATAAGTAACAAGAACATAATCAGAAATCCAAATAGGAATTTTTTTATTATTTACAGGATTTACTGCATAACTTCCAGTAAATACACCAGTTTTTTCTTTATTAAGTTCAGTTCTTTCTAAATCAGATTTTTTAGAACTTGCATCTATATAATTATTAACTTCTAATTTTCTATCAGAAGTAGTTATTTTTTTTACTAATTCATGCTCAGGAGAAAGCACACAATATGTAGATCCAAATAAAGTATCACATCTTGTTGTGAAAACTGTGAATTTATAATCTGTGTCTGAAACCTTAAATTCAACTTCAGCTCCTATAGATTTTCCTATCCAATTTCTTTGTATTTCTTTAGTTGATTCAGGCCAATCTAAATCATTTAACCCATCTAATAAAGTTTCTGCATATTTAGGAATGTCTAAAATCCATTGTTTCATATTTTTACGAACAACTGGAAAACCTCCACGTTCACTTTTTCCGTCTATAACTTCATCATTAGCTAAAACAGTTCCCAATTCTTCACACCAGTTTACAGGCATATCAACAAGTTTAGCTAAACCATCATTATATAATTGTTTGAAAATCCATTGAGTCCATTTATAAAAACTAGGATCACAAGTTGAAACTTCTCTGTCCCAATCAAAAGAGAAACCTAGCATTTTAAGTTGTCTTTTAAATGTTGCTATATTATTTTTAGTAAAACCGTCAGGATGATTGCCGGTTTTTATAGCATATTGTTCAGCTGGAAGACCAAAAGCATCCCAACCCATTGGGTGTAAAACATTATATCCTTGCATTCTTCTCATTCTAGACATGATATCTGTTGCAGTGTAACCTTCTGGATGACCAACATGTAGGCCTTGTCCTGAAGGATATGGAAACATGTCTAAAGCATAATATTTAGGTTTACTGAAATCCCATATATCAGTTTTAAAAGTTTTTTCTTTGTCCCATCTATCTTGCCATTTTTTTTCTATTTCTTTAAAATTATATGCCATAAAATCTACACCTCGCTCATTTTTAATGGGTTAATTATATATCAAAAAGTGCATACAGTCAAGAAAAATTTGACAAATATAGCAATTTAGAGTATACTATGAAAGGATAAATAAAAGGAGGTTTTATGCAAAATAACAACAGAAAAATATTAGATAGTCTTGTTTCTAGGACTAAAATCTATTTAATATTAATATTTATATTACTAGTTGTAATTTGTATACTTAATAATAAATTTATCATACCATCAATAGTTATTTTTGCTATAGTTATAGGGTATACTTATTTTGCAAATAACAAAAGAAAGAGTGAATTATCTAAACATCTACAAGATTTAACGTTAAGTGTTAATTCAGCAGGTAAGAACAGTTTAATACATTCACCATATCCACTTGTAATTGTAGAAACAGATGGAAATATTATATGGAGAAGTACTAAATTCGTATCAGAATTTGCAAATGTAGATATAAATAACTATATAAATGATATATTAAATGATATTAATGAAGAAATAGAAGATAGAAAAGACAAAAAAGATAGATCAATAAAAAGAAATCTACAAATAGAAAATAAATACTATAAAATATTAGGAGAATTTGTTAAATCAGGTACAAACGATAAAAAGAAAGCTTCTAATAAATATATGATTATTTTATATTTTATAGATGAAACAGAGATTGCAAAAAGAAAAAAAGAATATGAAGACTCTAAGGATTGTATTGGAATTATACTTATAGATAATTATGAAGAAACAATACAACAAATAGATGGTGAAGAAAGACCAAGAGTATTAGCAGATATTGATAAAACTATATATGATTGGGCCAATGAAACAGAAGGAGTACTAATAAAATCAGATAGAGATAGATATGTATATTTCTTTGAACATAAATATCTAGAAGATATAAAAGAAAGCAAATTTAATATTTTGGATATTGTAAAAGATATTAATATTCAAGGAAGGGTACAAGTAACCTTAAGTATAGCAATATCTAATGAAGGAGAAAATAATAAAGAAAGATATAAATCTGCACAAGAAACAATGGATATTGTATTAGGTAGAGGTGGAGATCAAGCAGCAATTAGAGAAGGTGGAAAATACCATTTCTTTGGAGGAAAAGCTACAGAAGTAGAAAAAAGGACCAAAGTAAAAGCAAGAATAGTTGCACATGCTTTGGAAGAATTAATATCTGAAAATGAAAAAGTAATTATTATGGGACATGTAAACCCTGATATAGATGCATTAGGTTCAGCTTTAGGAATATATAGACTTGCAAAAAGTTTAGGAAAAGAAACATATATTGCGATTTCAACAGATGGTAGTGCATTGAAAACAGCAGGGGAAGAATTAAAGAATAGTGAGGAATATAAAGAAATTCTAATTAATAAAGAAATAGCAGAAAACAAAATGACAGAAAATACTTTATTAATTATAGTTGATACAAATAAAAAGAACTATGTGGAGTTTCCGTCATTATTAGAGAAAACAAACAAAATAGCTATAATAGATCATCACAGAAGAAGTGCAGAATATATTGAACAAAGTATTCTAACTTTCCAAGAAGTGTATGCATCTTCAGCATCAGAATTAGTAACAGAATTACTTCAATATACAGAAGTACAATGTAATTTAAATGATATTGAAACAGAATGTTTGTATGCTGGAATTATGATGGATACAAAGAATTTTACTTTTAAAACTGGAGTTAGAACATTTGAAGCAGCTGCATATTTAAGAAGATGTGGAGTTGACATTATAAAAGTAAAAAAATGGTTCCAAAGCGATTTGGAAACTTATAGAAAAATAACAGATATAGTTAAAACAACAGAGATTATAAATAATTCTATGGGAATTGCAACATATGAAAGTGATGATAAAGATGCAGGAGTAATATGTGCAAAAACTGCAGATGAACTTTTAACAATTGGTAATATCACTACATCATTTGTATTAGCTACAGTAGATGGAAAAATCAGTATCAGTGGACGTTCTATAGGAGATACTAATGTTCAAGTAATATTAGAAAAAATGGGCGGAGGAGGACATGGAACTCTTGCAGGAGCCCAAATTGAAGGAAAAACAATTGAAGAAGTAAAAAAAGAATTAATTGAAAAAATAAATGAATATGTTGAAGAAATAGAAAATTAATAAAAAGGGCGAATTACATTAATTAGTAATTTTGCTCTTTTTTTATTTTATAAAATAACTAATTTATCAGCAGATATTTTAGTATATGATTTGGTGTATAGTAAATAATCATTAGTTCAATACAATAAATAATTACGCTAGAATTATAAAAATCAGCTAATTTACAAAGAAGTTCTAAAGGTATACTTCTTGAGTTAAATCATGATCTTCTCTTAAATCCTTTATACGAGTTCTCATTCTTAATTTTTCATATTAAAATTTATTAAAAAAATTATAAAATGGAATGCAATGTGATATTTATAAAACAAAGTGTCTTATAAATATGTCGAAAAATAAAATAAATAAAAGAAAAAAGAAAAAAAGCTTTTATTAAATTACTTTTATATGGTTATTTATTATGAATTATTTTGGTTTTGTATTGAATTTTTAACAAAAATATAGTAAAATATGGGAAAATAAAGGCAAAGGAGAGAAGTAACATGAAAGTAATATTAAAAGAAAATGTAAAATCAATTGGAAAGAAAGATGAGATAGTAAATGTGTCAGATGGATATGCAAGAAATTATTTGTTAGCTAGAAATTTAGCAGTTGAAGTAAATAATTCAAGTTTGTCACAATTAAAATCAAAAAAAGAATCAGAACAATATAAAAAAGATGTAGAAAAAGAAGAAGCTCAAAAAATAGCAGATAAATTAACAAAAATAAAATTAACTTTTAAAGTAAAAACGGGAACAAATGGAAAAATATTTGGTGGAGTTTCAACAAAAGAAATTGCTGAAAAATTAGAAGAAAAAGGAATAAAAGTAGATAAAAAGAAAATAGAACTTAAAGAAAGTATTAAGACATTAGGAATTACAAATGTACAAGTGAAATTATATGAGGGAGTAATTGGAAAAGTAAAAGTTGAAGTTTTAGGAGAATGATGGATATGGAATTAGGAAAGATACCACCACATGATATCGAAGCAGAGCAAGCAGTAATAGGTAGTATGCTTACAGACAAAGATGCAGTTATGATTGCAATTGAAAAATTAAAATCAGATGCATTTTATAGAGAAGATAACAAAGCAATTTTTGAAGCTATGTTAAATTTGTATAGTAGATCTGAACCAATAGATATTGTAACTGTAAAAGATGAGCTAGAATCAATGAATATGTTTGATAAAGTTGGTGGATTAGAATATTTGGCACTACTTCCGGATAAAGTTCCTACAACAGCAAACGTAGAGAAGTATATAAATATAGTTGAAGAAAAAGCAGTATTAAGAAATTTAATAAAAACAGCAAATGAAATAATAGATTTAGGTTATGATCCTACTCAAGAAGTAGAAGATGTAATGAATAAAGCTGAAAAGAAAATTTTTGATATTGCTCAAAATAAAAATGAAAAAGGATATGCTCCTATAAAAGATGTATTAATAGAAAGCTTTACAAAACTGGAAGAATTATATAATCAAAAGAAACACATAACAGGAGTACCAACAGGATTTTCAAAACTTGATTATAGAACAGCAGGACTTCACGGATCAGAACTAATATTACTTGCTGCAAGACCTGCAATGGGAAAATCAGCTTTTGCTCTTAACATTGCTGCAAACGCTGCAACTAAAGCTAAAGTACCGGTTGTAATTTTTAACTTAGAAATGTCAAAAGAACAATTAGTAGACAGAATTTTATGTAGTGAAGCAATGGTAGATAGTAATAAAGTTAGAACTGGTAATCTTGATGAAGAAGATTGGGTAAAGCTTGCAAGTGTTGTTGGACCACTTTCAGATACAAATATATATATAGATGATACGCCAGGTATATCTGTAATGGAAATAAGAACTAAATGTAGAAAACTTAAAATGGAAAAAAACATTGGGTTAATTATTATAGATTACTTGCAATTAGTAAAAGGAAGTAGTAACAAAAACGGAAGCCGTGAGCAAGAAATAGCAGAAATAAGTAGATCTTTAAAGATTTTAGCAAAAGAACTAAATGTACCTGTAATTGCATTATCACAGTTATCAAGAGCAGTAGAGCAAAGACCAGATCACAGGCCGATGCTTTCAGATTTGCGTGAATCAGGTTCTATCGAGCAAGATGCAGATATAGTAATGTTTTTATATAGAGATGATTATTATAATAAAGATAGTGAAGATAAAGATTTAACAGAAGTTATAATTGCTAAAAACAGAAGTGGAGAAACAGGAACAGTAAAACTTCTATGGATGGGAAGCTATACAAAATTTGCAAATTTAGCAGAAGGATATGATGAATAGAGGATATAATGGAAAATAAAGTATTAGAAACAATAAAAAAATATAAATTAATTGAAGAAGGAGATAAAATAGTAGTAGCAGTATCTGGTGGACCAGATTCAATTAGCATGCTTGATATTTTATTAAAACTTAAAAAAAGAAAAAAAATAAATTGTGAACTAATAGTAGCTCATATAAATCATATGATTAGAGAAGAAGCCACAGAAGATGAACAATTTGTGGAAAACTTCTGCAAAAAAAACAATATTAAATGTTATATAAAAAGAATAGATGTACCAAAATATGCTAATAATAATAAAATAGGACATGAAGAAGCAGGAAGAGTTGTAAGGTATCAATTTTTTGATGAAATAATGAAAAAAGAAAGTGCAAATAAAATAGCAATTGCACACAATAAAAATGATAAAGTAGAAACAATGATTATGAATATGCTTAGAGGAAGCGGCATTAGTGGACTAAGAGGAATAGAAATAACAAGAGACAATAAATATATCAGACCTATAATAGAAATCGAAAGAGAAGAAATAGAAAGCTATTGTGAAGAAAATAATTTAAAACCAAGGATAGATAAAACTAATTTTCTGAATGATTGTACAAGAAATAAAATTAGAAATATAGCTATTCCATATATCAAAAAAGAATTTAACCCTAATTTTATAGAAACAATGAACAGATTGTCAGATGTAATTGTAGAAGAAGATAATTTCATGAAAAAGATTACAGAAGAGAATTATAACAAAATTAAAATAAGCGAGAAATCAAATGAAATTATTTTAGATTTAAAGTTATTTAATAAAGAAGAAGAAATAATTAGAAAAAGATTAATCTTATATACAATAGCTAAAAGCTTAGGGAATACACAAAATGTAGAAAAAATAAATATTGAAGATATAATAAAATTATGTAGTAACAATATTGGCAACAAATATTTAATGCCAAATAAGAATATAAAAGTAAAGATCCAAAAGGGAAAAATTTATTTTTTGCCTGTAATATAGTTTCCGTAAAAGCAGAACGTTTGTAATAAAAATGACATAAAAAAACGCTTGACATATAGAAAAATAGTATGCTATAGTCGAAATGCAAACAAACATAAATATAGCAAATTTTGAATAATATTTAATATTGCTATATTAAAGAGGAGGAATTTTTTTGAAAAACGGAATTAAATCATTAGCTACATGGCTAATAATAGGAATAATTTTAATAGTTGTTATAACATCAATTATTGACAATAATAACAACAAAATGACTTATTCAGAATTAATAGAAAACATTGAAAAAGCAAAAGTAGAAAGTGTAAAAATAGATTCTAATGGTAAATCAGCAATAGTTACTTTAACAGATAAGAATCAAAAACAGGTAAATATACCAAGTATGGATAGTTTTATTTCATATACTTCAGAATATATAAAAAATGGAGATTTTTCTCTATCAGAGGATTCAACTTCAATATGGGTTACTATATTTAGTTTAATAACACCATTTGGATTATTAATAATATTCTTTATATTCTGGTTCTTTATGATGAATGGTAACAGTAGTCAAAGTGGAAGTAAAACAATGACATTTGGAAAAAGTAGAGCAAGAATGTTAAATTCAAATGATAAAAACAAGGTAACTTTTGATGATGTTGCTGGTGTTGATGAGGAAAAAGAGGAATTACAAGAAATAGTTGAATTTTTAAAGAATCCAAAGAAGTTTACAGACATGGGAGCAAGAATACCAAAAGGAGTATTACTTGTTGGTCAACCAGGAACAGGAAAAACATTACTTGCAAAAGCAGTAGCTGGAGAAGCAGGAGTACCATTTTTTATAATAAGTGGTTCAGACTTTGTGGAAATGTTCGTAGGAGTTGGAGCTTCAAGAGTAAGGGATTTATTTGAACAAGCTAAAAGAAATGCACCATGTATTATATTTATAGATGAAATAGATGCAGTTGGACGCCAAAGAGGAGCTGGACTTGGTGGAGGACATGATGAAAGAGAACAAACATTAAACCAATTGTTAGTTGAAATGGATGGATTTGCTGCAAATGAAGGAGTAATTGTTCTTGCTGCAACAAACAGACCAGACGTATTAGATAAAGCATTATTAAGAGCAGGAAGATTTGATAGACAAATAGTAGTAGGGGCTCCAGATGTTAAAGCAAGAGAACAAATATTAGAAGTTCATAGTAAAAAGAAAAGATTAGCAGAAGATGTTGATTTTAGAGTTATAGCTAAAAATACATCAGGATTTTCAGGAGCAGATCTTGAAAATGTATTAAATGAAGCAGCTTTACTTGCTGCAAGAAGAAATTTAAAAGAAATAAGAATGCAAGAAATAGAAGAAGCAATGGTAAAAGTAACTATGGGACCAGAGAAGAAAACAAAAGTAAGAAATGAACATGAAAAGAAATTAGTGGCATACCATGAAGCAGGTCATGCAGTTGTAAGTAAATTCTTACCAACTCAAGATCCAGTACATGAAATATCAATAGTTCCAAGAGGAATGGCAGGAGGATATACAATGTATAGACCTACTGAAGATAAATCATTTATGTCTAAAACTGCAATGGAAGAACAAATTATATCTTTACTTGGAGGAAGAGTAGCAGAGAGTTTAATATTAAATGATGTATCAACAGGTGCTAGTAATGATATAGAAAGAGCTTCCAAAATTGCAAGAGACATGGTAACTGTTTATGGTATGAGTGAAAGACTAGGAACAATTATGTTTGGTGAAGGACAAAGAGAAGTGTTCTTAGGAAGAGATATAGCTCAAAATAGAAATTATTCTGAAGAAACAGCTAACATCATTGATGAAGAAGTAAAATCAATAATAGATAAAGCTTATAATACAGCAAAACAAATACTATCTGCTAATATAGATAAACTTCACATTGTTGCAGGAATACTATTAGAAAAAGAAAAAATTGATGGAGACGAATTTAATAAAGTATTTGAAGAGTAAAATAGGCGAGTTTTATAACTCGTCTATATGATGTTAAAAAAGCTATGATAATGGGACAAAAATTGACAAAGTATACATAAAATGGTATAATATAAACAGTGAGTTTCATATGATAAAAGGAGGATTTTTATATGAAAAAAGTAGAAGAATTTAATAAGACACAAGCATTAATAGATGAATTTAAAAATTTTTCAACAAGAGATGAAGAAATAGAAAACGAAAAAAAGCAAATAAATTTAAGAATAGAAAGACTAGAAGAAGAAATGCAACCAAATGAAGAAGATGAAGAATTCAATCTTGACTATGAAAGTGTAAAAGAAATATATAATGAAAAAATAAACAAAGAAAAGAAAGAAATGAGCAAGTTAGAAGATGAACAAAAGAATTTAAGTGATTCAAAAAAACATTTCAGGACAGATGAGAATCTACAAACTATAACTGTAGAGATTGAGGAAATGAAAAAAGAAATAAGAAAAGAAGAGTTAGAGTTAAAGAAGAAAGATATTGAATTAGAAGAATTTTATATGGAAGAAAATCATGAAAATCCAATAAAATGGCAAGAAATATATAATGAACAAGATAAAATTAAAAATAACATAAAAGCATTAAATAGTAAAATAGAAGAATACACTAATTTTAAAAATGAATTATTAGAAACACAAGAAAAAATAATAATTATGAATGAAGATAAAAAAGTTGAGTCAACAACAAAAGCAGAGCCTGCAACAAAGGTTGAGCCAACAACAAAAGCAGAGCCTGCAACAAAGGTTGAGCCAACAACAAAAGCAGAGCCTGCAACAAAGGTTGAGCCAACAACAAAAGCAGAGCCTGCAACAAAGGTTGAGTCAACAACAAAAACAGATCCTACAACAAAAACTGAACCAACGACAAAAGTAACAAAAGATGATGATGACAAAAAATTAAAAATATCTATACGTGAAAAAGTAATTGAAATAACAGTTGATGAAAACGAACCTATAGAAATAGAGAAAAAAGAATTAAGAAATTACATGAAAAAATTTAAATATAATGATTCCAAAAAAGAAATGTTTGGAGAATTGACTAAAGAAGCAGAAGAATATTTGGAAGATATGGACCCTAAATTATTAGCAGCATTTGACAAGATTGAAAAAGAAAATTTAGTAAGCAATAAACAGTTAGAGTTAATAAAAACAAGATATCTATATGCAGTAACATCTGATAAAGAAATATCAGGTTCATCAACTTTGAAAAAAATTATAGAATATGATAGAACAAATTTAGATTATTTAAAACCATCTAATATTGTAAGAAGAATAATACATAAGAGCGATTTTGATGATATGAGATACTATGCTGATTTTGCTGAGAATATGAATATTGCAGAAATAAAACAAGATGAACCAGGAAAGATAAGAAAATTTTTATCAAAAGCTTGGAATAAAATTCCTATGGTTGCAGCAAGAAAAGAAAAATTATTGTTAGAAGAAAAAAGAAGAGAAAGACTAGAAGAACGTTCTGATGATGAAAAAGCTCTTGCTGATGTTATGGATAAATATAGAGAAGGAAGAATAGGATATAAAAGTGAAGTAAAAGCTGATATAGACAAAGGTAAATTAGATAAAGTAAATGATTTTAAAAATGATTTAAAAGTAAAAGTTATTCCAAGTGCAAGAAAAACTGTTAGAGAAAACAAAGAAAGAGCAAATGCTTTTGCTACACATACAACAATTAAAGAAGAATATGATAGAAGACAAGATGGAGAAGCACTTTTAGATGGAATGAACAAATATAGGGAAGGAAAAGTAGGATATAAAGGTGAAGTAAAAGCTGATATAGATAAAGGAAACTTAGATAAAATAAATGATCTTAAAGAAAGTATAAAAGTAAAGGTTGTACCAAGTGCAAGAAAAACTGTTAAAGAAAACAAAGAAAGAGCAAATGCTTTTGCTAGGCATACAACGATAGAAGATCAAAATAATAAAAATAAAGGAACAGACAGATAGAAAAATTAATTAAAACTATTGACATAAAACAAAAAAAATGATAAAATATAACCGTTATGGAAAAATCTAGAAATATAGATTTCCGTAGCGGTTTTATTTTGTCGAAGGACAAAGAAAATAATATTTTTATAGGAGGTGAAATTTAAGTGCCAACAATCAATCAATTAGTAAGAAAAGGAAGAAAAACAACTACAACAAAATCTACTGCTCCAGCTCTACAACATGGTTACAACTCTAAAAGTAAGAGATTAACAAATAATAGAGCTCCACAAAAAAGAGGAGTATGTACAGTAGTTAAAACAGTAACACCTAAAAAGCCAAACTCAGCTTTAAGAAAAGTTGCCAGAGTTAGACTTTCAAACGGTTATGAAGTTACATCTTATATTCCAGGAATCGGACATAACTTACAAGAACACAGTGTTGTTTTAATAAGAGGAGGAAGAGTAAAAGACCTTCCAGGTGTAAGATACCACATTATAAGAGGAACTTTAGATACAGCTGGTGTTAAAGATAGAATGCAAGCGCGTTCTAAATATGGAGCTAAACGCCCAAAAAAATAAAATGAAAATAGTTAGTGCTTGTAATTCTTACTAGTTTAAGGTACTTAAATTTAGATATAGATTATAAACACTATGCGGATTAACAAGAGAGTTAATCAGAGTAACTTAGATACTTATATAGGTATCTCAATTGAAAGGAGTGAAGAATAGTGCCAAGAAAAGGATATATAGCAAAAAGAGATGTATTACCAGATCCAATATATAATAGCAAAGTTGTTACAAAACTAGTAAACAATATAATGCTTGATGGTAAAAAATCAGTTGCTCAAGAAATAGTATATGATGCATTTGACATCATAAAAGAAAAAGAAGGTAAAGATCCTTTAGAGGTTTTCGAAGCAGCATTAGAAAATATAATGCCAGTTTTAGAAGTAAAAGCAAGAAGAATAGGTGGAGCTACATACCAAGTACCATTGGAAATTAGACCAGAAAGAAGACAAACTTTAGGTTTAAGATGGTTAGTTGGATATGCTAGAAAGAGACATGAAAAAACTATGGCAGAAAAACTAGCTGGGGAAATCATAGATGCTATCAACGGAAATGGTGGAGCATTTAAGAAGAAAGAAGATACTCATAAAATGGCTGAAGCTAATAAAGCTTTTGCACATTACAAATTTTAAGATAAAGGGGGATAAGAAAAAATGGCAGGAAGATTATGTCCATTAGAAAAAACAAGAAATATAGGAATAATGGCACACATAGATGCAGGAAAAACTACTACAACAGAAAGAATCTTATTCTATACAGGTAAAACTCATAAAATAGGAGAGGTTCACGAAGGTGCTGCTACAATGGACTGGATGGAACAAGAGCAAGAAAGAGGAATTACTATAACATCAGCTGCTACAACTTGTTTCTGGGATAATCATAGAATCAACATAATTGATACTCCTGGACACGTTGACTTTACAGTTGAAGTTCAAAGATCTTTAAAAGTTCTTGACGGTGCAGTTACAGTTTTAGCTGCTAAAGGTGGAGTTCAACCTCAAACAGAAACTGTTTGGAGACAAGCAGATAAATATAATGTACCAAGAATGGTATATGTAAACAAAATGGATGTTATAGGAGCAGATTTCATGCTTTGCGTAGAACAATTAAAAAATAGATTACATGCAAACGCTGTTCCAATCCAATTACCAATAGGTAAAGAAGACTATTTCCAAGGAATAGTTGATTTAATAAAAATGAGAGCTTTCATTCATAAAGACGATTTAGGAAAAGAAATCGAAGAAACTGATATTCCAGCAGATATGTTAGATGATGCTAATACATGGAGACAAAATATGATTGAAGCTGCTTGTGAACAAGACGAAGAATTAATGATGAAATATTTAGAAGGTGAAGAACTTTCTGCAGAAGAAATCAAAAAAGGTCTTCGTATAGGAACAATAAACAATTCAATTGTTCCAGTATGTTGTGGATCATCATACAAAAATAAAGGTGTACAAGAATTATTAAATTCAATAATTGATTATATGCCATCACCAATCGATATACCACATATCAAAGGTGTAGATTTAGATGGAAATGAAGTTGAAAGAAAAACATCTGATAATGAACCATTTGCTGCATTAGCATTCAAAATTGCTACTGACCCATTTGTAGGAAAATTATGTTTCTTTAGAGTTTATTCAGGAACATTAGAATCTGGATCATCAATATTAAATGCTAATAAAGACAAAAAAGAAAGAATCGGTAGAATATTACAAATGCATGCAAATCACAGAGAAGATATTGAAAAAGTATATGCTGGAGATATTGCAGCTGCAGTTGGATTAAAAGATGTTGCTACTGGAGATACATTATGTGATGAAAATCATCCAGTAATGTTAGAATCAATGGAATTCCCAGAGCCAGTTATAGATATAGCTATTGAGCCAAAAGATAAAGCAGCTCAAGAAAAAATGGGTATAGCTTTAGCAAAACTTGCTGAAGAAGATCCAACATTCAAAGCTTATACAAATCAAGAAACTGGTCAAACTATCATAGCTGGTATGGGTGAATTACACTTAGATATCATCGTTGATAGATTAAAAAGAGAATTTAAAGTTGAATGTAATGTTGGTAAGCCACAAGTTGCTTACAAAGAAACAATCAAAAATAAGGTTAAAGTTCAAGGTAAATTTATCCGTCAATCAGGAGGTAAAGGACAATACGGAGACGTATGGTTTGAAATGGAACCACTTGAGCCAGGAAAAGGAATTGAATTTGAAAGTAAAATCGTTGGTGGAGCTGTTCCAAAAGAATATATTAAACCAATCGAACAAGGTATGAGAGAAGCTGCACAAACAGGTATATTAGCTGGATATCCAGTTATAGACTTTAAAGTAGCTTTAGTAGATGGATCTTACCACGAAGTTGACTCATCAGAAATGGCATTCAAGATAGCTGCTTCAATGGCATTTAAAGAAGGATGCAGACAAGCAAAAGCAGTTATATTAGAACCAATAATGAGAGTTGAAATAACAGTACCAGAAGAATACATGGGAGATGTTATAGGAGACGTTAATTCACGTCGTGGAAAAATTGAAGGTATGGAAGCTTCACAAGGAATGGAAGAAATAAGAGCATTTATACCATTAGCAGAAATGTTTGGTTATGCTACAGACTTACGTTCTAAGACACAAGGAAGAGGAACATACTCAATGGAACCATCTCATTATGAAGAAGTACCAAAGTCAGTTCATGACAATATTGTTGCTTCAAAAACAAAAAATAATTAATTATCAAACAATTAATTGAAAATACTTGCAATTTTTATATAAATGTTATAAAATGCAAGTGCTAAAAAAGTTATTAAATTTAAATTTTATAAATAAAGAGAGAAAATCTCAAAATTAAAGGAGGAATTTAAAAATGGCAAAAGCAAAATTCGAAAGAACAAAGCCACACGTTAACATTGGTACTATCGGACACGTAGACCATGGAAAAACAACAACAACTGCTGCAATTACAAAATATTTAGGATTATTAGGAAAAGCTCAATATACAGCTTATGATCAAATCGATGGAGCTCCAGAAGAAAAAGCAAGAGGAATCACAATCAATACAGCTCACGTTGAATATGAAACAGAAAACAGACACTATGCTCACGTTGACTGCCCAGGACACGCTGACTACGTTAAAAACATGATTACAGGTGCTGCACAAATGGATGGTGCAATATTAGTTGTTTCTGCAGCTGATGGACCAATGCCACAAACAAGAGAACATATCTTATTAGCTAGACAAGTTGGTGTTAAATACATCGTTGTTTACTTAAATAAATGTGATATGGTTGATGATCCAGAATTATTAGAATTAGTTGAAATGGAAGTTAGAGACTTACTTTCAAGTTATGATTTCCCAGGAGATGAAATTCCAATTATAAAAGGTTCTTCATTAAAAGTTTTAGAGAGCACATCAACAGATCCTAACGATCCAGTATATGCTCCAATCAAAGAATTAATGGAAGCTGTTGATTCTTATATACCAACACCAACTAGACCTACAGATTTACCATTCTTAATGCCAATCGAAGATGTTATGACAATAACAGGTAGAGGAACAGTTGTTACTGGTAGAGTAGAAAGAGGAGTTGTTAAAGTTCAAGATACAGTTGAAATAGTTGGACTTTCTCAAGAAAAGAAACAAACAGTTATTACTGGTCTAGAAATGTTTAGAAAAACATTAGATTCAGCTGAAGCTGGAGATAATGCAGGAGCATTATTAAGAGGAATTCAAAGAAACGAAGTTGAAAGAGGACAAGTATTAGCTAAACCAGGATCAATACATCCTCATACAAAATTCACTTCAGAAGTTTACGTTCTAACTAAAGAAGAAGGTGGACGTCATACACCATTCTTCAATGGATATAGACCACAATTCTATTTCAGAACAACAGACGTTACAGGTGTTATTGAATTACCTGCTGGAACAGAAATGGTTATGCCAGGAGATAATATCTCTATGACAATCGAATTAATTACACCAATAGCTATCGAAAAAGGACTAAGATTCGCTATCCGTGAAGGTGGTAGAACAGTTGGTTCAGGTGTAGTTGCTGATATAATTGAATAATTATAAATAATAAAAATAACAAGGATAACAAGAAATTGTAATTCTTGTTATTTTTTAGTTTAGCAATAATCACAATAAAGTATTGATATTAGTGCTTTTTTTTGATAAAATACCTTTGAAAGAGGTAAGAAATGTATCAAGAAATGGATGAATTAGAAAAAAGTATAATTAATTGTAAAAAATGTAAATTATGTCAAAGAAGACAAAATATTGTATTTGGAGAAGGAAACACAAATACAAAAGTAATGTTTATAGGTGAAGGACCTGGTGGAGACGAGGATAAAGAGGGAAGACCATTTGTTGGAAAAGCAGGACAACTTATGAACAAAGCTTTTGATGTTGTAGGAATAAAAAGAGAAAATGTTTATATTGCAAATATTATAAAATGTAGACCTCCACAAAATAGAGATCCAGAACCAGATGAAATAGAAGCATGTATTAATTATCTAAGAAATCAGGTAATGATAATAAAGCCTCAAATAATAGTACTACTTGGGCGAATTTCATTACAAAACATAGTAGGAAAAGAATATAAAATTACAGCATCAAGAGGAAAGTGGATTGAGAAAAAAGGAATATTATATATGCCTACATGGCATCCAGCAGCATTATTACGTGATGAGACAAAGAAAATAGATTTTATAAAAGACTTAATAAAAGTAACTGAAAAGTTGGAAGAATTGGAGCAATAAAATGATAGATGAAGATATAAAAATAAAAACAGATGAGTGTCTAAATTGCATAAATAAACCATGTTCAAAAAAAGGTTGCCCACTTGAAAATGATATACCAAAGTTTATTAAATTAGTTAAAGAAGAAAAGATAGAAGATGCATATAAAGTTTTAAGCGAAACAACAGTATTATCTTCAATTTGTGGTAGAGTATGTCCACATAAAAAACAATGTGAAGGTTCATGTGTGAAAGGAATAAAAAGTAATCCGGTAAATATCGGAGATATAGAAGCATATATAGGAGATATTGCAATAAAAGAAAATTTTAAAATTTCCACAAAAAGAGAAGAAATTGTGGAAAACAAGAATCAAACAATGAAAGAAAAACAAGTTGCTATAATAGGAGGAGGACCAGCAGGATTAACATGTGCAGCTTTTTTAGCTATGAATAATATTAAAGTAACAATATATGAAAAATACAATTATTTAGGAGGACTTCTAATTCACGGAATTCCAGATTTTAGATTAGATAAAGAAATTGTAAAACAAACAATAAACAAAATATTGGATTTAGGAGTAGAAGTTAAATATAATTCAGAATTAAATAAAAACATTTTTTTAAAAGATTTAGAAAATAAATATGATGCAATATTTCTATCATTTGGAGCAAACATTTCTTCAAAAACAGGAATTGAAGGAGAAGATATTTTAGGAGTTTATGGGGGAAATGAATTATTAGAATTTAATAAACATCCTAAATATGAAGACAAAATCGTATTAGTAAATGGAGGAGGAAATGTTGCAATAGATGTTGCAAGAACTGTAAAAAGACTAGGAGCTAAAGAAGTAAAAATAGTATATAGACGTTCGAAAAAAGAGATGCCAGCTGAAGAAAGTGAAGTTGAAATAGCAGAAAAAGAAGGAATTAAAATATTATATCAAAATAATATATTAAAAATATTACAAGACAAAAATGGAAAAGTTAAACAAGCAGAATTAATAAAAACAGAACTAATAAAAAAAGAAGGAGAAGATAGATTATCTCCTGTAAATATTCCAAATAGTAATTATTATGAGAAAGCTGATTATGTAATAATGGCAATTGGTTCAAAACCAGAAGATTTTGTAAAAAACTTAGGACTTGAATTAAATAAATGGGGAAACATAAAAATTAATGAAAAAGGGCAAACATCAAATCAAAAGATATATGCAGGTGGCGATTTAGCAGGATGCAAAGGAACAATTGCATGGGCAGCAAGATCAGGAAGAGATGCAGCTAAAAATATAATAAAATATTTAAAAGAAAACGAAGCGTAAAAGCTTCGTTTTAAATTTCTTTTTTTACAGCAGAATCTTTGATAAATATTTTTTTGATTTTTTCAATTAAAGATATAAAATAATTAGTAGGTTTTGTTGCTAAGGCAGTTTCAATACCACCATTTTCTATAACATTATATCTATGGTCTATTTTATTCATCATCTCAACATAATAGTTATCAAAAAATTTATAATCTTTCATTCCACCCATAATATTAGTAAACTTATATAATTTATTTCTAAATAACTCTAATTTATCAACAGTGTCTACTCTATTAAATTCATAATCAAAGAAGTTTTTTATAATAATATTTTGCGTTTGAAAATAATTATAAACAATATCTTCTTTATATTTTTCTATTTTTTGTTGTAATTTAAAAACTTTCAAATCACCATCATTCAAAGAACTAATAATATTGTTTGTATTAATAATTTTTTCTTCTAAATCTAAAATCGTATCAAATAATGTTTCTATTTGAGAATAAATAGCTTTAGAGGTATGAGTAATAACAGCATTTTTAAAAAAGTCATTTGCAAAAAAAGTACTTCTAAATAAAATATCTTCATTTATGAAGTAATTTATTTGATTAAGTAAAGAACATTCTAAAGGATAATAAGAAGGACTTGGAGTATGTATAGTAATACCATAATATTTCTCAAAACTTGGTTCTATTTTTATGATTTTAGTTGCCATATATTGAACAGCAGCTTCATTTATACCAATTCCTTTAAATTTAGAAGCAGTATTATAACTAATACCCATTCTAACAAGTTTATGTCTTTTATTTTTTTTCTCTTGTAGATAATGTATACATTCATGTATTGCAAATTCTTCTAAATCATCATTACTAATATTAGAATTAAAATATATAGAAGTATTTTTATAAAAATAGCAAGCTTCTGCAATTCCATCAGGCATGTTAGCTCGATACATATTTAATTTAGATAATTTAGCAAAAATATCATTTTTGTCAAGATAAAATCCTGGAAAAGTATCTACAATTCGACTGGCAATGCTTTTGGCAATTTTATTTACAGTTAAAGTATCGATTTGTTCTATTATCTCAATTTTTTCTTTTTTTAAGTCCATTTTAATACTCATTTGTATCTCCTCACAATTATACTCAATATTATTATACTACAAAAAAAGACAAGGAAAGTTACAGAAAAATTAAAATTGTATTACATTTATATTACAAATATATACAAAAAACAACAAGATTAATCCTTGTTGTTTTCTTCTATAATTTTTTCCATTATTTGAATAGCATTAGTTGCAGCACCTTTTCTTATATTATCTGCTACGACCCATAGGTTTAAAGAGTTTTTATTACTAAAGTCTCTTCTGATTCTACCAACATATACATCATTGGTATTATTAGCATCAGTAGCAAGTGGATATATATTATTTTGAATATCATCTTTAACTTTAATGCCAGGAGCCTTGGATAAAATAGCAAAAACATCTTTTAAATCAAAATCATTTTCAAATTCTACATTTATAGATTCACCATGACAATTTTCTACGGGAACTCTAACAGTTGTTGCAGTAATTGCAATATCATCTCTTCCTAAAATTTTTCTAGTCTCATTTATCATTTTATGTTCTTCTTTAGTATAACCGTCATCCATAAATATATCTATATGAGGCAAACAATTATTATAAATTGGATGTGGAAATTTCTTTAAATTTTCATAATTTGCTTTATTTTTTAAATCTTCTACTCCATAGATACCTGCACCAGATACTGCTTGATATGTAGAATAAATAATTCTTTTTATTTTATACTTATCGTCCAATGGTTTTAAAGCAACAATTGCTTGGATTGTAGAGCAGTTGGGATTAGCTATTATACCATTATTCCATTTTATATCTTCTGGATTAACTTCAGGAACTACTAAAGGTACATCTTTTTCCATTCTGAAAGCACTGCTATTATCGATAACTGTGCAACCTTTTGATGCTGCAATTGGAGCAAATTTCTTTGAAGTATCTCCACCAGCAGAAAATATTGCAAAATCAAAACCTTCATCAAAAGAGTTTTCGGTTAATTCTTCAGCTATATAATCCTTTCCTAAAAATTTAATAATTGTGCCAGCTGATTTTTTAGAACAAAAAAGTTTATATTCTATATTAGGCAAATTTTCTTCTTCTAAAACCTTTAGGGCAGTTCTACCAACTAAACCAGTTGCACCTACAATTGCTAATTTATATGTTTTTTTCATCTTAACCTCCGATGATTAATAATTATCACGAGTATAAAAAATTATTTTCATGCTCATATTACCTATAGTTAATTATATGTCATCGTATTTAGAAATGTCAACAAAAAAGGATGAAAAACATTGACAAATTATGTAAATTTAGGGTATACTAAAATATAGAGATTAAGAGAGGAGAAAAGAATGTTTACAGATTATACAAAGATAATAATAAAATCTGGTGATGGTGGAAATGGAGCCATATCATTTAGAAGAGAAAAATATGTAGCTGCTGGTGGACCTGATGGAGGAGACGGAGGAAAAGGCGGAGACGTATATTTTAAAGTAGATAAAGATAAAAATACATTAATAGATTTTAGATATAATAAAAAATATAAAGCACAGAATGGTGAAAATGGAAGCGGAGCAAAATGCAATGGAAAATATGGAGAAGACATATATATTGGAGTGCCACTGGGTACAGTAATTAAAGATGTACAAACAGGAAAAATAGTTGCAGATTTATCTACCCCTGAACAAGTTGAATTAGTACTTAAAGGTGGAAAAGGTGGAAAAGGAAATATGCATTTTGCAACAGCAACAAGACAAGCACCTAGATTTGCACAAGATGGAGAAAAAGGGGAAGAAAAAGAAATTATATTAGAGCTAAAATTATTAGCTGATGTAGGACTTTTGGGATTTCCAAATGTAGGAAAGTCAACTTTCTTATCAACAGTAACAGATGCAAGACCTAAGATTGCAAATTATCAATTTACAACATTAGAGCCCAATTTAGGAGTTGTAAAAGGAAAGAATGGAAATACATTTGTAATTGCTGATATCCCAGGAATTATAGAAGGTGCAAGTGAAGGCGTAGGATTAGGTTTGCAATTTTTAAGACATATTGAAAGAACAAGATTATTGCTTCATGTAATTGATGTATCTGGTATTGATGGAAGAGATCCTGTAGAGGATTTCAAAATTATAAATGAGGAATTAAAGAAATATAGTGAAAAATTAGCATCTAGAAAACAAATAATTGTAGCTAGTAAAGCTGATATTATACAAGATGAAACAAATTTTAACAAATTAAAAGACTTAGCTAAAAAACAAAATATGGAGATATTTAAAATATCAAGTGTAACAGGAGAAGGAATAGACAAGCTTTTAGATCATGTAGCAGAAGTATTAAAAACATTACCAAAAGAAGAACTATATGAAAAAGAAGAACGAGTAATTTACACTTTAGAAGAGAAAAAAGATGAGTTTGATATAACAAAAGAAAAAGGTGTATTTGTTGTAACAGGAAAAGCTGTTGAAAAATTAATCGGTAGAATAAATATAAATGACAATGAATCAATGTATTATTTCCATAAATGTCTTAAGAATTTAGGAATAGAAGATGCACTAAAAGAAAAAGGTGTAAAAGAAGGAGACATTGTCAAGTTTATGGATTACGAATTTGAATGGTATGAATAATAAAAAAAGTCAAATAAAATACAAAATTTTGTTTGACTTTTCTTTTTGGTTATGATATCATTATTAAAGAAATTATAATTAGGAGTGATATATATGCCAAGAACCAAAAAGAACTCTCAAGATTTAAACAAAAGAGAAAAAGCAATTTTAAAATATATAGAAAAGGAAGTTAATGAAAATGGGTATCCACCATCAGTAAGAGAAATTGGAAAAGCAGTTGGTTTAAGTTCAACTGCAACTGTACATGGATATTTAGCAAAATTAAGAGATAAAGGATATATCAAAAAAGAAGATAAAAAAGGAAGAACATTAAAACTAATTAAAGGTGGAAATGGAAAAGTTATTGAAAATAAACCAAAAGATTTTTATGTACAAAAAGAATTAGTTGATGTTCCTATAATAGGAAGAATAACAGCAGGAGAACCAATATTAGCAGTAGAAAATGTTACAGATACATTCCCAATACCAATTGATTTTGTTGGTAATTCAGAAAGCTTTATGCTTACTGTTAGAGGCGAAAGTATGATTGAAGCAGGAATACTTGATGGAGATTACATTTTAGTAAGAAAACAAAATAATGCTATAAATGGTGAAATAGTTGTAGCTTTAATTGGAGAAGAAGCAACTGTAAAAACATTTTATAAAGAAAAAGACCATATTCGTTTGCAACCAGAAAATTCTACTATGGATCCAATTATTGTACCTAATTGTGAAATATTAGGAAAGGTAATAGGAGTATTTAGAAAAATGTAATGGAGCAATAGTATGAAGAAAAAACAGAAAAAAACAAGAAACATTAAGAGAGCTATTTTAATAATTAGTATTATTTTAATAGTTTTCTGTGTTATTAAAATTTTTTCTAAAACAAAAAATATCAGATATAATAATATTAATTTAATAATATCAGATGAAAATATAACATCAGATTTAAATAATGATATTATAAAAAGAGAGGATGTTATCTATTTATCATATGCAGATATTCAAAAATTTGTTGATAATACAATTTTTTTTGAAGAAGAGTCCAAAACTGTGATTATGACAAGTGATAAAAAACTTGCAAGCATAAAATTAGATGAAGAAGAAATAACAATAAATGGAGCAATTCAAAAGATATACTGTAAAGCTTTTGAAGAAAATAATATTATATATTTACCAATTTCTGAACTTAAAAATGTATACGATATAGAAATAGAATATAATGAAAGTACAAATATAGTTACAATTGACTATCTATCAAAGAAACTGCAGAAAGCATATGTATCTAAAAATGTAAAAATAAAACAAAGTAAAGATAGCTTTTCAAATTATATCGAAAAAGTAAAAAAAGGTAATTGGGTCATATTTTTTGAAGATGAAGAAGGAAAAGCAAAAATAAGAACTCAAAATGGAAAGATTGGATATGTTAAAACTAAATATTTAGATAATTTTGTTAGTGAAAGAGAAGATTTATTAGATAGTGAAAATATTAGTTTTGAAAAGTATTTAGAATTAGATATATCTAAAAAGGATATTTCTAATTTCGAAAAAAGAAGTAAATTAATAAGTGATATATGGTTAGAAGCTGTAAAAGGTGACTATAGAGCTGTTAAAATAAAATATAATAATGAAAAAGAAGAAATAACAAGATTGAAAATAGAAATAACTCCATTTTTAAAAGAAAGTGGGATATATACTATAATCAATTGAAAGGATTAGTTGGATGAAGAAAAAAGGTTTAATAATTTTAGGAATAATATTTGCAATAATAGTTGCAGCTATAGTGTCAATATTAATATGGTATAATTCATCTATAAAAGCAATAAACAAAGAAGAAAATGCAAAAGAAATCGAAGTAGAGATTACATCAGGGACAAGCACAAAAAATATTGTAAAAAAGTTAAAAGAAAATAATTTAATTAAAAATAAATTAGCAACAGAAATATACATAAAATTAAACAATGTAAAAAGTTTGAAAGCAGGTAAATATACTTTAAATAATTCGATGTCTGTAAAAGAAATATTAGAAAATATTTCTTCTGGCAAAATTACAAAAGAAGAAATAAATATAACATTTTTAGAAGGAAAAAATATAAGATGGATAGCTTCTAAAATAGCATCAGAAACTAATAATTCTGAAGATGACGTTTATGAATTATTAGAAGATGATGAGTATATTAATTCATTAATTGATGAATATTGGTTTTTAAATGAAACTATATTAGATAAAGATATATATTATCCATTAGAAGGATATCTATATCCAGATACGTATACATTTAAAAATAAAGATGTAACAGTAAAAGAAATATTTAAAGATTTACTTGATCAAACAGATAAAGTATTATCAAAGCATAAAGAAGAAATAGGAACTAAATCAGTACATAAAATTTTGACATTTGCATCAATAATTGAACTAGAAGGAAAAAATGAAGAAGATCGAAAAGGGATAGCAAGAGTTTTTTATAATAGAATTTCTAAAAATATGCCTTTGGGAAGTGATGTTACAACATATTATGGAATTAAAGTTGATATGGGAGAAAGAAATCTAACTTCTAAAGAAATAAATACAGCGAATCCATATAATACAAGAGG
The DNA here is from genome assembly GCA_934178475.1 of uncultured Clostridia bacterium. Lineage (GTDB taxonomy): Bacteria > Bacillota > Clostridia > TANB77 > CAG-508 > CAG-269. The sequence goes on along the minus strand of CAKPQH010000004.1, from coordinate 40,535 downwards.
ACCTAACATGAATGGAAAATTACCAATAGGACCTATAGCAAATGTTTCAGAAGAGTCAATAGAAGCAACATTAAATCCGGCAAATTCAGATAATTTATATTTTGTAGCAGATTCAAAGGGAAAAATATACTTTGCAAAAGATTATGAAGGACATCAAGAAAATATTAAAAATTTAAAATCAAAAGGACTATGGTATAGTTATGAGTGATAGATAAGTTCAGGGTGTTTTCCTTGAACTTATTAACATTTTGTGGTAAAATAATTATGAATTTTTAATACAATTTATAAATATAAATGTATTATATAAAATTTTAAGGAGCGGAAGCTTATGAAAAAAATAATATTTAAAGGTTGTGGAACAGCAATCGCAACACCTTTCGATGAAAATGGTGTGAATTTAGATGAGTTTAAAAGACTTGTTGAAAATCAAATTAACGAAGGAGTAGATGCACTTATAGTGTGTGGAACAACGGGAGAATCTTCAACTATGACACTTGAAGAAAAACTAAAAGTTATTGAATGTGCAGTAAAAACTTCAAATGGAAGAGTACCAATAATTGCAGGTACAGGTTCAAATAATACTAAAGCAGTAATAGAGATGAACAAAAAAGTAGAAGAGTTAGGAGTAGATGGATTACTTATTGTAACACCATATTATAATAAAACTACCCAACAAGGATTAATAATGCATTATAAAACAATCGCAGAAAATACGAAATTACCTATAATAATGTATAGTGTATCTAGTAGAACAGGAGTAAATATACTTCCTGCTACATGTAAAGAACTTTCAAAAGTACCTAATATAGTAGCAATAAAAGAAGCTAGTGGAAATTTATCACAAATTGCAGAAATAGCTAATTTGTGTGGAGATGATTTAATTATATATTCTGGAAATGATGATCAAATATTACCAATATTATCTCTTGGAGGAAAAGGAGTAATTTCAGTATTGTCACATGTAAATCCAAAACTAGTACATGATATTTGTTTTGAGTTTTGGAAAGGAAATTTAGAAAAAGCAAAAGAATTACAATTAAAATCAATACCACTTATTAAAGCATTATTTTCAGAAGTTAATCCAATACCTGTAAAAGCTGCTTTGAATATGATGGGATATAATTTCGGAACACCTAGATTGCCACTTATAGAAATGTCAGAAGAAGGAAAAAGAAAATTAAAAATAGAATTAGATGAATTTAATAAATAGGAAAATCAAAGACTACTTCAAAAGTAGTCTTTGATTTGTAAAAAATAACAATATTAAAACACTAAAAAATTATTAACAACGAAATAAAAATATGCTATAATAAATAAGGTGATAAAATTGATACTTGATGTTAATGCAATCTATAAAGATAGTAACTATATAAATATAATAAAAGATATAATAGAACATGAAAAAGTACAAGAGATGAAAAAATATAAACAACATTATGAAGTTAATTGTTTCTATCATTGTTTATTGGTTTCATATAATACATATTTAATATGTAAAAAACATAAATTAGATTATATTTCAGCAGCAAGAGCTGGAATGTTACATGACTTATTTTTGTATGATTGGCACGAAAACAAAAGAAAAGTTGGAAGAAAAGGATTACATGCTTATACACATAGTAAGAAGGCATATGAAAATGCATCTAAATATTTTATTTTAAATAGAAAAGAAGAAGATATAATAAAAAAACATATGTGGCCAGTAACTTTAGGAATTCCAAAGTATAAAGAAACATTTGTAATAACATATGTAGATAAGGCAATTGCTATAAGAGAAAAAAAAATAAAAATAACAGATGAAATAAAAAAGAAAGAGGTGTATATATAAATGATAGAAGTAATGGTAAATGGATGTAATGGAAAAATGGGACAAATCGTTTGTGATTTAGTAAGCAACAATGAGAGACTTATATTGACAGGAGGAATTGACAGAGAGAATAATGGATTAATGACATTTTCAGTATATACAGATACAAATATGATAGAAAAAAAGCCAGATGTGATAATCGATTTTTCAATACCTATAGCAACTTTTAAGGTACTAGAATATGCTAAAAAAGAAAATGTAGCAGTAGTTATTGCTACAACAGGTTTTACAAAAGAAGAGGAAGAGAAAATTGAAGAATATTCTAAATATATACCAATATTTAAATCTGCTAATATGTCTTTTGATGTAAATATGATGAAAAAAATAGTAATGCAAATTGCTCCTTTATTAAAGGATACAGATATAGAAATAACAGAAGTACATCATAATAGAAAAGTAGATAGTCCAAGTGGAACAGCACAAATGTTAGCAGATAGCATAAATCAAGCACTTGGAAATGAATATCATTATGAGTATAATAGACATGATAAACATGAGAAAAGAGATAAAAAAGAAATAGGAATATCATCTATAAGAGGTGGAAATATAGTTGGAGAACATACAGTACAATTTTTTGGCGAATTTGAAACTTTTGAAATAAAACATACATCATATTCAAGAAATGTATTTGCAGAGGGTGCAATAAAAGCAGCAGAATTTATAGTAACTAAAGAAAATGGATTATATAACATGGATGATATAAGTTAAGAAGAAGTCAACATTTTGTTGACTTTTTTTATTAAATATGTTAATATAATAAAAGTTTGATATGCAGGTGTGGCGGAATTGGCAGACGCACAGGACTCAAAATCCTGCGAAGTAACATTCGTGTGGGTTCGACCCCCACCACCTGCACCAAAAGATTAAATCGTCGAACTAGAAAAAACTAAGAAATCAACTGTAAAAGGTTGATTTTTTTTATACCTTTTATTTCATAATAAAAGGTGGAGTAATATGATAAGCATTGTAGCAAAGAAAAACAAGAGTTAATTAGATTAATTGTAATAAAAAGTGATAAAATTTTATAAATTTAACAAAAAGTATAAAAATACTTGACAAGCAACAAACAAATGTTTTAAACTATATACAATTATAAAAGGATGTGAGTTTATGGAAAATAAAATGAATAGTTTGATAAGTCAAGACACTATATCAAACGAAGAAATAAAAAATTTAATATATACTATAAGAGGAAAACAAGTAATGCTAGATAGTGATGTTGCAAGATTATATCATTATGAAACTAGAAGAATAAATGAAACTGTAAAAAGAAATTCCGAACGTTTTCCAATAGAATTTTGCTTTCAATTAACCAGTCAAGAGTATGAGTTTTTGAAGTCGCAATTTGCGACTTCAAAAATAAGAGGAGGAAAACAAAAATTACCGTATGTGTTTACAGAAAAAGGTATTCTAATGCTTTCAGGTTTGTTAAAAAATGAAGTGGCTATAGAAGTAAGTATAAAAATTATAGAAGCATTTGTAGAAATGAGAAAATTTTTATCAGTAAACGGACAACTATTTGAACGATTAACAAATGTAGAATATAGAATATTAGAACATGATAAAAAATTTGACAAAATATTTGACCAATTACAACATGATGAAAATATAAAACAAAAAATATTTTTTGAAGGACAAATATATGATGCCTACAGTTTAATAATTGATATTATAAAAAAAGCAAATAAAAAGATATTAATAATAGATAATTACATAGATGATAGTGTTTTAAAAATGCTAACTAAAAAGAATATGAATGTAGAAGTTGTAATATTAACTTCTGATAAAAGTAATATAGAAAAAATTGATATTCAGAAATTTAATAAAGAATATCCGATATTAAAAGTTGCTAAAACTAATAAATTCCACGACAGATTTATAGTAATAGATAATAAAGACATGTATCATTTAGGGGCATCAATAAAAGATTTAGGCAAAAAATGTTTTGGAATTAATAAACTTGAAGATATGCAATTTATAGATAAGATTATAAATATATAATATATGTATAATTTTAAATATGGAATGAAAATATTTATTACATGTTGCAAAATTATGTTAAGCGTGATACAATATCCAAGCAATAATTTGTTGCAAGAAGGATTTAATGTATTACGAGGTATAGGAATGCTTAAAAAATTAAGAAAGGATGAATGTTATGAACATCAAAGAATTATTACACAAAGTCAACAAAGATCTACCTAAAGAAAAACGGGTGGATGAGGTAAAGATTGAAGAAGCAAAAATTGATAATCGGTTATGGCTGCTAAATCACGTGAATTTTTCTCAATATACTAATTATAGTGGCATGTATATATATGGTGCTTATGATATAGGATATAGAGAGGAGATTTCTGCTGAAGAAATTAAAAAGAATAGAGAGGCTTTTTATACAGTCATAAGCGAAACATTAAATTTAAAATCAGATTTTAATGTGAAATTAATGACAATTCAAAACGATTCATATGAAGAATATGATGGTCGTATGCATTATGACTTTGAATTTTATTATCTTGTAACATGGTTTATCGTAAAGTAATACTATGATCCTGAAAGACACTTCTTTTTATAGAAGTGTCTTTTTTTCTATTAAAAATTGAAAAAAACATGAAAAATTATAAAAAAATGGAACAAATTAGTTGACATATGAATATAATAGTAGTATACTAAATAAATGAAACGGTATACTAGTGTAAAATTCTGAAATAAAGTTCTAATAGAAAGAAGGGATAAAATGAAAAAAGATAATATAGTTGAAGCTGCTAGAAAACTATTTCATAGATACGGATTTAAAAAAGTGTCAATGGATGAAATAGCAAAAGAAGCAGGTGTTACAAAAAAGACTATATATGTGTATTTCAAGAACAAAGAAGATTTGCTAAAGTATTTCATACAAGAAGAAATTGAAAACATGAAAGAGATCGTGGAAGAAGTAGAATCAAAGAAAATGGATTTCTTTGATACAGTTAGTGAAGGAATATATAGACTACTGAAATACAGAAAAGATAAAGATTTCTTAAATGTTATTACAGAAGAAGCGGAATGGCTAAAAAATCCAATTATAATAAAGAACTTAGAACTAATAGATGAACAAATACAAAATTACATAAAGAAAAAACTAGAAAAAGCTAAAGAAAAAGGATATATAAGCTATCAAGATTTAGACATTACAGCATTTCTAGTATATAAAATGTATATTGCCTTAATGTTTGAATGGAATGATAATGAAAAATCATTAGATGAAGAAGTGATAGCTAAAAATATATCAAGGATTATAAAAAATGGATTAAAGAAAGGAAATGAGGAAGAAAATGAAGAATAGCAAAACTTTAAAAGTTGTAATTTTTATTGTAGTTTTATTAATTCCAATAATATATAGCTTTTTTTATCTTAAATCTTATTGGAACCCTTATGGAAACTTAGAAGGCTTAAAAATTGCAGTAGTAAATTTAGACGAGGGAGAAAATGATGAAAGCCAAGGAAAAGAATTTGTAAATGAATTAGAAAAAACAGGTACATTTGATATTTGTAAAGTTTCTTTAGACGAAGCAAATGAGGGAATGCAAAACGGAGATTATTATGCAACTATAACAATTCCTTCAAATTTTACAAAATGTTTAAATAGTGCATCAACAACAAATAAACAAATTTCAACAATAACATATAGTCCAAATCAAGCATCAAATTATTTAGCAACACAAATAGTAAATAGTGCTGTAAAGACAATGGAAACAAACTTACAAAGTAAAATAAGCGCAAAAATAGCTGGGACATTAGCAGATAAATTAAAAGAAGTTCCGGATAGCTTAGAAAAAGTTTCAGATGCTTCTGAACAAATATTAGATGGGTCAGAAAGTTTAAATTCAGGATTAAAAGAAATAAATGATGGAACAACAAAATTAAATGATAGTTATACAGAATTCGGAAATGGAGTAAACTCAGCATATGAAGGAAGTAAACAATTAGATGGTGGAATTGAGGCAGCTAAAGAAGGAATAGATACATTATCAGAAGGCTCAAAAACATTAGATTCTTCAATTGATATGATAAATGAAGGAGTAAATAATTTATCTAGTCAAGGAGGAGAAGGAATTAATGAACTAGGATTAGGCGTTTCAAAAATAAACAATGGAGCAACAAAATTAAATAAAGGTGTTAATGATTATGTTGATGGAACAGAAAATTTAATTACAAAATTAAATGCCTATATAGATGGTGTAGATGGAGTAAATAGCAAAATAGAGCCAATATTATTAGCATTAAAAGCTCAAAAAGATGTAACAACAGATCCAACTATTCAAGCATTAGCAATAAATGCTGAAAAAATATTAAACAGTCAAGAATATAATAAAGTTAAAGCATCCGGTACACTAATAAAAAATGGAGAAACACTTTTAACAGATAATAGTCAAGAGTTAAAAGATGGTGCAAAAGAATTAGAACAAGGAGCTAATTTATTAGCAGAAAAAACACAAGATCTTACCAAAATAACAAATGGAATATCAGATTTAAAAGCAGGATTACAAAAAGTATCAAAAGGAACAGAAAAATTAAAAAGCGGAGCAAATGCATTACAAATAGGAGCAAGTGCTTTATCAAATGGAAGTAAAAGTTTAACAAATGGATTAGAAACTTTAAATAATAGCTCTACACAAATTAAATCAGCATTAAATACATTAAATGAAGGAACAAATTCAGCATATAATGGAAGCACAGAGTTAGTTAATGGAGTACAAGAATTTAAGACTCAAATAGATGATAGCATTAAAGAAACAAACGAACAACTAGAAAGTTTAAATGGCATTGAAAATTTTGCGGAAGATCCAGTAGAATTCAAAACAGAAGCATATGGAGAAGTTAATTCTTATGGTATAGCATTTACACCTTTATTCTTATGCATCGGTTTATGGGTAGGAGCTCTAATGTGTTATGTTGTATTATATTATGACCAATCACATAGATTTGGAATATTAGACAGCACTAGCAAAAATAAATTATTACAAAATATTCTTTATATTGCAATTGGAGGATTGCAAGGATTAATAGTAGGAGTATTATTAAAATTAGGACTTGGATTTGATGTACAAAATGGAGTATTATATTATTCAGCAAGTATATTCTTAGGAATGGTATTTATTAGTATAATACAATTCTTAATCAGAAACTTTGGTGATATTGGTAAATTTTTAGCATTAATAATTTTAGTATTGCAATTAGCTGCATCAGGAGGAACATTCCCAGTAGAAACAATTGATAAAGCATTCCAAGCACTAACACCATATTTACCAATGACATATTCAATTAAATTACTAAAAGAAATTTTAGTACCAACAGCTACAAACTTTAAATGGCAATATATCGGAATATTGGGTGGAATTATAATAATTACTTTAGGAATAACATATATTGTTGACATTATAAAAATAAAAAAGCAAAAAGAACAAAAATCATAAATTAAATAAGAATAAAAAACTAAAAACTATCATATTATTTAGAGATGGGAGTGTCTAATAATATGATAGTTTTAAATGGTAAGAAAATAATTTCAGTATTAACAATATTGTCTTTATTTATAGTTGGGATAATAACAATAACAGGAAAGAAGGATAAAGATTATATTGAAACAGTTAGTCTGCCTGTATCAGGAAAGGTGATTGTTGTTGACGCTGGGCATGGCGTTCCAGATGAAGGGGCAGAAGCCGATGATGGGACAAGTGAAGCTGAAACAAATCTAAAAATAGCATTAAAATTACAAAATTTATTGGAAACTAGTGGATGCAAAGTAATACTTACTCGTTCAGATGAAAATGCAATATATGATATAGATAGTAAAACTCTAAAACAAAAAAAGATTTCAGACATAAGAAATAGAGTTAAAATAGGAAACGAATCATCAGCAGATATATTTGTATCAATACATTTAAATAAAATTCCTCAAAAACAATATGATGGATGGCAGACATTTTATAAAGAAGGTAGCGAAGAGGGAAACAAGCTTGCAACACTAATACAAAGTAATTTAAATGAATCAATACAAAAAGAAAATAAAAGAGTTGCAAAAACTATTCAAAATATATACATAATAAACAAAGTTGAAATACCAACTACAATAGTTGAATGTGGATTTTTATCTAATATAGAAGAAGAAAAAAAATTATTAGATGACGGGTATCAAAACAGATTAGCATGGGGAATTTATAATGGAATTATTGATTATTTTTATCAATAATGATATAATTAAAAAAGTTTAGGGGGCTTTAGGTAATTTATTATCTAAGGGCCTTTTTGTATTTTAGAAAGGATATAATTATAGAAGAGAAAAAATATAAAGTATGGATAACATTATTGGGAATAAAATATAAGACTTATGAGATATTAATAAATAGTCTAGGAAGTTTGAATAAAATATATCATGCAAGTAAAGAACAATTAAAAGAAATAAAAAATCTAAAAGAAAGCACTATTGAGAAAATTTTAAACAATAAAATAAAAAATGACATAGAAAGACATTTAAATTTTATGAAAAAAAACAAAATAGATATTATATATATAAATGATAAAGAATATCCACAAAGATTAAAAGAAATTTATGATCCTCCTATATGTTTATATATAAAAGGTAATAAAAATATTTTAATTAATAATGGTATAGCAATAATTGGTTGTAGAGATTATTCTGAATATGGAAAAGAAAATGCTTTAAAGTTTTCCTATGAAATAGCAAAAAATAAAGTAAATATTATAAGTGGACTAGCTAAGGGGATAGATTCATTTGCACATATTGGAGCATTAAAGGCAAATGAAAAAACAATTGCAGTAGTTGGAACAGGATTAGATATAGTTTATCCAAAAGAAAATATAAAATTGGCAAATGAAATCATAAATAAAGAAGGTGCAATTATAACAGAATATCCATTAGGAACAAAGCCTAATAGATGGAATTTTCCAGCAAGAAATAGGATAATTAGTGGGTTAAGTAATGGAGTATTAGTAATAGAAGCGAAAGAGAAAAGTGGCACATTAATTACAGTGGATTTTGCATTAGAACAAGGAAGGAATATATATTGCATTCCAGGAAATATAAATTCTGCTAATTCATATGGTACAAATGAACTTATAAAACAAGGGGCGGAAATAGTAACAAAAAGTAATGAAATTATAATAAATTTTGACACTAATATTTGATTTATGTTAAAATAAAAACAGAAAATTTAATAAGGAGAATTTATTATGGAAAGAAAAAATATTCTATTTTTCTTAGATTTAGAAGGAACAATATTAAATGAAAAGACGGGAGATTTTGAAGAAGAAAATTTAAATAAATTATTAAAAGAAATAGATGAATTAGAAAAATGTACAGATGCTAAAGTAAATATTCATATAGTATCACCTATATTGTCAGAACAAGTAGAACAGATTGTAGATAAAATTGATACTACAATAATGAGATATAATCGCGAAAATAACAAAAAATTAAATATAATTGAGGGAGCTACAGCATATTTTACAAATGGTTCATTTTTAAAAATAAGAGATGATAGGATTTCTAAATTTCCTAATTCAGATATGTTAGTTGCTGATGGTGGAGCTAGTGGAAAGAAAAAATATGTACAAAGTTGGTGCGAAGTTTATGGAGATAAGGCACTTATGAGTATTTACTGTGGAAATGGAAGAAATGATATTCAAGCAATGGAATATATAAAAAAGACTAAAAATGGATTGGTTGTTTGTCCAAAAAATAGTAGAACCAAAGTAAGAAAAATATCAGATTTTATTAGTGAAAAAACAGATATAAATGGTACAATTGAAGGTTTAGAAGTAATTGTAAATACAATAAAAAATAAAAAGGAAATGCAAGTTGAAGATAAAGAAAAAATTATAGAAAGAGAAATTGAATTAAATGAAGATGAAAGATAAAAAATAAGGAAATGTTAACTTTAGTTGACAAATTTCCAACTAAAATTGCTAGATTTCAAGATCAAAATATGTTACTATTTTTATGGTGAAATGATATTATCAATTATAAAATAAATGGAGGATAATAATGAAATTTGAAGAAAAGTTAATTAAATTAAGAAAAGAAAACGCATTATCTCAAGAAGAATTAGGAGAAAAACTTAACGTAACAAGACAAACAGTATCAAAATGGGAATTAGGTCAAACAAAACCTGATTTAAAGAAGCTATTAGAAATAAGTAAAATATATAATGTAAGTTTAGAGAGTTTAACAAGTGATGGAGAGAAAACAAACAAAAAAGAAAATGTTATAATTGAAAATGAAAGCGAAAATGAACCAAGAAAATGGTTACAAGTACTTTTAATAATAGTAGCGTTAATTATCATAGTAGTTTTAGTAAATAAATTTATTACAGATAGAAATAAAGAATCAACAAATGGGTTTTTAGGAATTTTTAATGGTATATCTTCTAAATTTTACGATATAACATCTAATTTTGAAAATGACAAAAAGTCATTTAATTTTTCATTAGAAGCAAGAAGTGGAACTCAAACTGGAGCAGGAGTTGGATTTTTGTTAGATAACATTATAACAAGCAATAAAACAAATGATAAACATCTAATAACGGTTACTTATAACGGAAATAAAGCAACTGAAGAAAGCGAAATAGTATCTATGAAACAGTCTTTAGATAGTTTGGGAGAGTATGAAGTTTCTATGGATTATAATGAAGATGGATATATATATAATATTAATTTTCATTTAACGTCTAAGCATATAGAGGAAAAAGCAAAAAGAGAAGCCGAAGAGAAGACACGTAATTTAAGGACTTTCAATAGTTCATATGAGATATATGTAGGAACCAAATGGGGAATAAGTTGTGAAACAGTGTTAGATAAAGTGGCAACTAATAATAAAACAAATAGCGAACATCTTATATCAATCTCATATGAAGACAATGAAACTTCAAATTCAGATGAAATAACAAAAATAAAACAAACGTTAAATAATAAAACAAATAAATGGAAAGAATTTGAAGTGTCATTGGATTATGATAAAGAAGGATATGTTTGTAAAATTATTATAAAAAAAATTTAAAGGAGAATTTTAAAATGGATATAATATATGTAATTTTAGGAGTATTATTAATTGTAATATTTATTATATTAGGAAAATATAATCAGTTAATAAAATTGAAAAATAGAGTTAAACAATCTGCATCAGGAATAGATATTTATTTAAATCAAAGATTTGATTTGATACCTAATCTAGTAGAGTGTGTAAAAGGATATACTAAATATGAAGGAGAAACATTAGAAAAAATAGTAGAATTAAGAAGTGATTATAATAAAACAAATGGATTGAATATAAAACAAGCTACACAAATCAATAATGACTTAAATAAAATTTTGGCAGTGGCAGAAAATTATCCAGAGCTTAAAGCAAGCGAACAGTTTTTAAATTTGCAAAAGAATTTAGAAAAGATAGAAAGTCAATTGCAAGCTGCTAGAAGAATATATAATAATGATGTAACAAACTACAATACTAAAATTGAAAGTGTACCAAGTAATATTGTTGCAAGTATGTTTGCATTCAAAAAAGCAGAATTATTTCAAATAGAGCAATATAAAAAGGATAATATAAAAGTAGATTTATAAATATAAAGGGAAAAACTATGAAAGAAGAATTTGAAAATTTATATAATGATTTGGAAAACGATAATAGTAGTAAACTTTTTGGAGTGTGGGAAAAAACAAAAAAAGATAGAAAGAGAATAATTTTTATAGCAATAGCTTTATGTGTTATAATAGATTTAATTATAATATATAAGTTTTGTATAGAAAGTCAGAACTTGGGTGCTGCAGTAATTCCGCTTATAATTGGACCAGATGTAATAATATTTTTAGTTTCATTATTAGTGATTGCATTAAAAGGCCAAAAATATAATATGGCATATAAAGAGTGTATAATTAACGCATTAATAAAAAATTTCTTTAATGATGTAGATTATATTCCAAAAAAGAAAATGCCACAAGAAATATATAATAAAGTAAATTACAATGAATACTATAATAGATATTATTCAGATGATTATGTAGAAGCTAAAATAGAAGAAAAGTATGATATGAAAATGGCGGAAGTGCATACAGTTTATGAAACAACACATACAGATAGTGATGGAAATACGACAACGGACAGAACAACAAAATTCTATGGATTATTTATTAAAATAAAAATAAATAAATCTATAAAAAATAAATTGTTTATTAGAACAGATGGAGAAATCAGTAAAAGAGACAGATTAGAAATGGACTCATCAGAATTTGAAAGATATTTTGATGTAAGTTCTGAAGATAAAATAATAGGAATGCAAATATTGACACATGATGTTATGGATTTATTAATTAATTTCAGGAAATTTATAAAAGTACCATTTGATATTTGTGTTTTAGAAAATCTAATATACATTAGATTGCATATAGGAAGTGTATTCGAGGCAAAGATATCTAAAAAATCTGTTATTGATAAAGAACAGACAGAAAAATATTATAATATTTTAAATTTCATAGAAACATTATCGAAAAAAATTATTAATATTTTAAATGACGTAGAAATTTAATATAAGATATAATAAGACTAATATTTATTTTGACTAGTAAAATATAGTCTTATTTTTTATAAAAAAATAAAAGTATGAATAATAATCACTGTAAGATATATAATAAATGTGATAAAGTAGATAACAATAATGATACAAGGAGGAGAAGAATGTTAAAAAACAAAAGTAGAAATATAAAAGGAATAACATTAATAGCTTTAGTAATTACAATAATAGTACTCTTGATATTAGCAGGGATAACAATAAATATGATAACATCACAAGATGGAATTTTATCTAAGACAATATTGGCAAAAGGAAAAATGAATGAAGCAGAAATAGAAGAAAAAATAAAATTAGCAGTAACAAAAGCACAAATTAATGAAAATGGATTAGATAAAAATGAATTGAAAGACGAATTAAATAAATATTTTGGAGATAAATATACGTTAACAGAAAATAGTGATGGGAGCTGTGTTATAGAAGTAGAAGGAGTTATATATAAATTAGATAGTAATGGAAATATCTTGAACGGCAAATATGAATTAGCAACATCAGAAGATGGGACAATATCTGATTCGAGTGGAGACAGTTTATCAAATTATATAATCTATGGAAATAGCATACAAAATGGAGAACCTTCACCAGAAAATCCGGTAGAGATAGAAAGTGTTGGAGATAAAACAGCTAATTTGTTTGATAAAAATAATGCAAAATTATTTAATGGTTATGTTAATGCTGGAAAATTAAATGCATATAACAGTAATGTTAAGACTACAGCTACTTTTGTAATAGAATGTAAACCAAATACAACATATACAGTGTCTAGACAGATAATTGGAAAAAGATTTGCTGTTGGAACTAGTTCAAAAGAACCAGGAGCAGATATTGAAATGACGAATTCAAAGAATGATTTTAATAATTCAAGTATAACAATCACAAGTGGAGAAAATGATATTTATTTATATGTGTGGTTCTATAACTCAAGTTATGATACAGAATATACGTACCAACAATTAATGGATGAGATTCAGGTTGAAGAAGGTAGTAATTTTACACAATATGAACCGTATGGATACAGAATACCTGTTAAAGTAGAAACAGATAATAGTAATAAAAATCTAGCTACTGCACAACAAGTCTATGGTGGATTGATAGAAAAAAAAGGGTCTGCAAGTGATCCTAAATATGAAGAGTTAGTAAAAGATAATAGAAATTGTATTAAATTCATAGATAATGCATTCGTAGAATATAATAAAATAAATTTTAAAGAAAATACACAATACACAGTATCATTTGATTATAAACAAGAACCAACTGGAATTGGAAATAAAACAAAACATGATTCATATTTATTTGTATTTAAGTATACAGATGGAACACAATCAATATTATGGGTAAAGAATGAAAACGAAGAATCACAATGGAAACATATTTCATTTACATCCAGAGAGAATAGGACAATTAGTAGTATTGGAAATATAAGTTATAATTATCATTTTACGAATTATATAGATGTTGATACTTTCCAATTAGAAGAAGGAATAAAAGAAACAGAGTATAAGCCATATAAAAAAGAAAATACAGTTAATATATATTTAAGTGAACCATTAAGAAAAGTGGGAGATTATGCTGATTACATTGACTTTAAAAATAAAAAAGTCGTAAGAAAAATTGCAACAAAACTTTTAGATGGAACGGAAGAATGGAAAAAATTTGAAAATAATAATTTATATCAAGTATATACGAATAATATTAATTTAAATGGACAACAGTATAGCTCTGTTATGAGCAATATAGCTCCTTATAGTGTAACAGTTAATACTAGAGAAAAATATAGTTTAGGAGCATATTTAGTAACTAATGGTATTGATGTTGGAATTCAGTTATATGGCTGGCAACATTTATCAGTAGAAGAGTGGAAAACATGGATTAATACTAACAATGTTTATATCAATTATATATTAAAAACAGAAACAGAAGAAAAGGTAGAATTGCCAAATGTTTTAACAGAAAAAGGGACAAATAAATTATCTGTTGAGACAAAGATACAACCAAGTAAAATGGAAATAACGTATTATAAAGCGAAATAGTATGTTAAAACATAATAAGACTAATATTTACTTTAAATAGTAAATATTAGTCTTATTTTTTATAAAAAAATAAAAGTATGAATAATAATCACTGTAAGATATATAATAAATGTGATAAAGTAAATAACAATAATGATACAAGGAGGAGAAGAATGTTAAAAAACAAAAGTAAAAATATAAAGGGAATAACATTAATAGCTTTGGTAATAACCATAATAGTACTCTTGATATTAGCAGGAATAACAATAAATATGATGACATCACAAGATGGAATTTTATCTAAGACAATATTGGCAAAAGGAAAAATGAATGAAGCAGAAATAGAAGAAAAAATAAAATTAGCAGTAACAAAAGCACAAATTAATGAAAATGGATTAGATAAAAATGAATTGAAAGACGAATTAAATAAATATTTTGGAGATAAATATACGTTAACAGAAAATAGTGATGGGAGCTGTGTTATAGAAGTAGAAGGAGTTATATATAAATTAGATAGTAATGGAAATATCTTGAACGGCAAATATGAATTAGCAACATCAGAAGATGGGACAATATCTGATTCGAGTGGAGACAGTTTATCAAATTATATAATCTATGGAAATAGCATACAAAATGGAGAGCCTTCACCAGAAAATCCGGTAGAGATAGAAAGTGTTGGAGATAAAACAAAAAATTTAATAGATATAGATTCTATGCTAAATGATTGTTTAATAAAAAATGAAGACGGAAGTTACACAATAAAAAAAATAAGTTCTAGTAATAGAATGTCAAAAACATTATATGTTAACATACCAGCAGATACTTATATATGTCTTTCTGGTAAAGTACTAGAGTATAATGGAACATATAATTACCCTGTGCAGGTAGTTTGTGATTTGGAAGATGGATCACATGTTACATTAGGTATAAAAGAAGAAAAATCATGGATTACTAAGTATGAAAAAGAAATAAAAGCTATAAGGATTTATCAAGAAGGAGCAATGCCTGATGGAACATATGCAAAATTTAAAAATCTACAATTAGAAATAGGTAAAGAACCAACAGAATATGGACCTTATGGAAAATATAAAATACCAGTTAATGTTGAAGGAAAAAATTTGATTAATATTGATAAAGTTGGTGTAAAAAGTGGATATTATTTTGATTCAATAGGAAATGAATCTGGTGAAGATAAAAGATTTATTAGAGTAGGAATAACTAATTGTGAAGCATCAACAAATTATGCTTTATCGAGCAATTTAGAAATATATACAATATGGTTTTATAATGGAAGCAAAGAAATATCAAGAAAACAGGTTTTTGGGGGAAATACAACAACATTTACAACACCAGAAAATTGTAATGTTTTAAGAATTTCTTTATATAATACAAGTGAAATAGCAGACACATCGGCTTTTGAATGGATACAGCTTGAAAAAGGAAATGAAATTACATCATATGAACCTTATCAAGGATCTCAAATAACATATATATATCTAGATGAACCATTAAGAAAATTAGGAGATTATGCGGATTATATTGACTTCAAAAACAAAAAAGTTATTAGAAATGTAGTAGAGAAAATATATAATGGTACAGAAGATTGGAAGATAACTGGAAGTACAGTAATACCAGAAGGATGCGCAAGTTTTGTATTAATAGACAATACAATTTTACCAAGATATGGTAATGATATAAAAGTTACACCAATGGCAAATAAATTTGAATGTTATGCAGGCTATGAAGGAAATATAAAAGAAGAAAAAGAAATTCTAATTGCGGATGGAAAACATGTATATAATATTAGACCAAGAATTTTAAAAACAAGATTATCAGAAAACACAATTGAAAATTGGAAAGATTGGTTAAGCAAAAATCCTATTATAGTCAATTACGCATTAGAAACACCAACAGAAGAAAAGATAGAATTACCAAATGTTTTGACAGGAAAAGGAAATAATAAGGTAACAATTGGAACAAAGATACAACCAAGTAAAATAGAGCTAACATATTATAAAGCAAAATAGTATATAAGAAAAAATATATAAAACATAGTAAGACTAATATTTACTTTAAGTGGTAAAATATAGTCTTATTTTTATGAAAAAATAGAAGTATGAATAAAAATCACTGTAAGATATATAATAAATGTGATAAAGTAAATAACAATAATGATACAAGGAGGAGAAGAATGTTAAAAAACAAAAGTAAAAATATAAAGGGAATAACATTAATAGCTTTGGTAATAACCATAATAGTACTCTTGATATTAGCAGGAATAACAATAAATATGATGACATCACAAGATGGAATTTTATCTAAGACAATATTGGCAAAAGGAAAAATGAATGAAGCAGAAATAGAAGAAAAAATAAAATTAGCAGTAACAAAAGCACAAATTAATGAAAATGGATTAGATAAAAATGAATTGAAAGACGAATTAAATCAATATTTTGGAGATAAATATACATTAACAGAAAATAGTGATGGAAGTTGTGTTATAGAAGTAGAAGGAGTTATATATAAAGTTGATAGTAATGGAAATATCTTGAACAACAAATATGAATTAGCAACATCAGAAGATGGGACAATATCTGATTCAAGTGGAGATAGTTTATCAAATTATATAATCTATGGAAATAGTACACAAAATGAAGAGCCTTCACCAGAAAATCCAGTAGAGATAGAAAGTGTTGGAGAAAAAACAGCTAATTTGTTTGATAAAAATAATGCAAAATTATTTAATGGTTATGTTAATGCTGGAAAATTAAATGCATATAACAGTAATGTTAAGACTACAGCTACTTTTGTAATAGAATGTAAACCAAATACAACATATACAGTGTCTAGACAGATAATTGGAAAAAGATTTGCTGTTGGAACTAGTTCAAAAGAACCAGGAGCAGATATTGAAATGACGAATTCAAAGAATGATTTTAATAATTCAAGTATAACAATCACAAGTGGAGAAAATGATATTTATTTATATGTGTGGTTCTATAACTCAAGTTATGATACAGAATATACGTACCAACAATTAATGGATGAGATTCAGGTTGAAGAAGGTAGTAATTTTACCAAATATGAACCTTATGGATATAAAATACCAATTAAAGTAAAAGAAAAAAATTTATTTGATATTAATAAAATATCAACATTTGTTGGTGCAAATTACACTACTAGTAGAAAAACATATAGTTCGATTTCTGATGGAATAATAACTTCTAAAATAGGACTATATGCAGCCGGGGCTTATTTATATGATTCCAAAATAACTTTATCAGCAGGAACATACACCGTTTCTGCAGATTTTATGGCAGATAAAGATTCTGGAAGCAAAGGAGTTGCAATAGGAGGATATGATATAATAAATCAAGTTAAAAAATATGGTTACAAAACTTTAGATAATTATAGAACGTGGGAAAGAAAATCATATACATTTACCTTAGATGCTCAAACAGATATTTCTATCTTAACACAAGGAATAGGAAACAAAGATGATGATACTAATCTAAATATAAAGATAAAAAATATACAATTAGAAGAAGGAGATGTAGAAACATCTTATGAACCATACCAAGAGCGAGAGATAAATATATATTTAAGCGAGCCATTAAGAAAAGTGGGAGATTATGCTGATTACATTGACTTTAAAAATAAAAAAGTCATAAGAAAAATTGCTACAAAACTTTTAAACGGAAATGAAGTTTGGAAATATGAAAAGCTAGATTACGGAAATAATTTTTATACAAATATAAAAGATGCTTTAGGAAATCAATATATACCAATATTTTCAAATAAATTTAAATATTATACAAATGGTATTTTAAGTAATAATTTTTCTTGTAGAATATCTAGTAGTAAGAACTTAAATTTAAGATATCAAGGATATGATAATGCAGATAAATTTAAAGAGTGGATTACTTTAAATAATGTTGAGATTGTATATCAATTAGCAACGCCATTAGAGCAAACAATAGAATTACCAAATATTTTGACAGGAAAAGGAAACAATAAGGTAACAATTGGAACAAAGATACAACCAAGTAAAATAGAACTAACATATTATAAGTTAAAATAAAATATGGAAGCAGCTTATTAGTTGCTTCTTTTTTATATTGATTAAATTAAAAAAATTTTGTAACATAATTGTAATAAAACGTGTATCATTTGAAAATAGTGGAAAAAAGAAATAGTAAAAAAATATTTAATTATGTTGTTGCAATTGCAACAGAAAATAAAAAAATAAAAGATATAATTAATCCATAAATATATGGGAGGGAATGTAACATGAAAATAATCAAGAGAGATGGAACAATAGTTGATTATGATCCAGAGAAAATAAGAATAGCTATTGGAAAAGCAAACAAAGAAGTAAAAGTAAAAGAACAAGCTACTGAAGAAGAAATTAATAATATAATTTTATATATAGAAGATTTAAGAAAAAAGAGAATATTAGTTGAAGACATCCAAGACATCATAGAAGAGCAATTAATGTCTATCGAAAAATATTCTTTAGCTAAAAAATATATTACATATCGTTATACAAGAGAATTAGTTAGAAAAGCCAATACAACAGATCAATCAATAAAAGAGTTAATCGAAGGTGAAAGTGATTATTGGAATAATGAAAATTCTAATAAAAATGCTAAAGTTGTTACAACTCAAAGAGATTATTTAGCTGGAATAACAAGCACTGATATAACAAGAAGATTTTTGTTATCAGAAGATATTGTTAAAGCACATGATGAAGGAATAATACATTTCCACGATGCAGATTATTTTGCACAAAATGCATTACATAACTGTGAATTAGTTAACCTAGAAGATATGTTACAAAATGGAACAAATATAAATGGAGTTATGATAGAAAAACCACATAGATTTATTACAGCAGCAACAATTGCAACACAAATAATACTTGCAGTTACATCATCTTCTTATGGAGGATGCACAATTTCATTAACACATCTAGCTCCATTCGTAAGAGATAGTTATAAAGCATATTTAAAAAAGTACAAAAAAAGAGGGTTAAGTGAAGAAAAATGTAAAGAATATGCTAACCAAGACATAAAAAAAGAAATAGAAGATGGAGTACAGACTTTTAATTATCAAGTAAATTCTATGACAAACACAAATGGACAAGCACCATTTTTATCAGTATGTATGTACTTAGGTGAAACAGAAGAATATAAAGAAGAATTAGCAATGATTATTGAAGAATTCTTAAAACAAAGAATACTAGGATTTAAAAATGAAAAAGGTGTATGGATTACACCAGCATTTCCAAAATTATTATATGTACTTGAAGAAGACAACATGCATGAAGACAGAAAATATTGGTATTTAACAAAACTTGCTGCTAAATGTACAGCAAAAAGAATGGTACCAGACTATATATCAGAAAAGAAAATGCTAGAGTTAAAGAAAGATAAGAAAGGAGAAGGCAATTGCTATCCATGTATGGGATGCAGATCATTCTTAACACCTGATAGAATAGAAGGAAATATAGCAAAAGCGTTAAATTATGATCCTAATAAGAGTAAATATTATGGAAGATTTAACCAAGGAGTTGTTACTATAAATTTAGTTGATGTTGCATTATCATCGTTAAAAAATGAAGAAAAATTCTGGAAAATATTTGAAGAAAGATTAGAGCTTTGCCATAAAGCATTAAAAGCAAGACATGAAAGACTAAGCAAAGCAACAAGTGATGTTGCTCCAATACTTTGGCAACATGGAGCACTTGCTAGACTAGGAAAAGGTGAAAGTATACATCCATTATTACATGGAGGCTATTCAACAATTTCACTTGGATATGCAGGACTTTATGAATGCGTTAAATATATGACTGGAAAAAGCCATACAGATATTGATGTCGGAAAAGAATTTGGACTTAGAGTAATGCAAAAATTAAATGATAAATGTAAAGAATGGAAAGAAGCAGAAGATATAGATTATAGTGTATATGGTACACCTATAGAATCTACAACATACAAATTTGCTAAATGTCTACAAAGAAGATTTGGAAAAATTAAAGGAATTACAGATAAAGGATATATTACAAACTCATATCATGTACCTGTATTTGAAGAAATTGATGCTTTCTCAAAATTAAGATTAGAAAGCGAATTCCAAATATTAAGTCCAGGTGGAGCTATCTCTTATGTAGAAACTCCAAACTTACAGAATAACTTAGAAGTTGTAATCCAATTAATCAAATTTATATATGATAATATAATGTATGCAGAACTTAATACTAAGTCAGATTATTGTCAAAAATGTGGATTTGATGGAGAGATACTAATAGATGAAAACCTTGAATGGTATTGCCCAAATTGTGGGAATAGAGACCATAGCACATTAAATGTAGCAAGAAGAACATGTGGATATATAGGAAGCAATTTCTGGAATAAAGGAAGAACACAAGAAATAAAAGAGAGAGTACTTCATATTGACAATAAAGATGATGAATAAGCAAGAGGTGAGTGTAAGTGAGATACAATAAAATTAGAAAAATGGATATTGCAGATGGTCCAGGAGTAAGAGTATCTATATTTATGCAAGGATGTGCATTTAATTGTAAAAACTGTTTCAATCAAGAAACACATGATTTTAATGGTGGGAAAGAATTTGATGATTCAACAATAAAAAGAGTGTTAGAATTATGCGATAATGAAAATATAGAGGGACTATCAATATTAGGTGGAGAACCAATGCATGAAAAAAATATAGAAGGAACAACGAAACTTGCAAAAGCATTTAAAGAAAAATTTCCAAATAAGAATCTATGGATGTGGTCAGGTTATAAATTCGATGAGAATTTAAAAAACAAAGAAGCAATGAAATATGTTGACGTTTTAATAGATGGTCAATATGTTGATCAATTACACAATCCAACTTTAGAATGGAGAGGTTCATCTAACCAAAGAGTTATAAATGTAAAGCAAAGTTTAAAAAATAATAATATAGTATTATTTTAAATTTGGGGACAGTCCTTTTTTGAAAATATTTTCAAAAAAGGACTGTCCCCAAATAAAAGGAGCAAAAAATGAAAGATAATAAATCAAAAAAAACCAAAATTATAGCTATAATTATAAGTATTATATTAATTGGAATTATTTCAGTTATTTTATATGATAGAATAACTATAAATAAACTATATAGTATAGGAGAAAAAAATCTAAAAATACCAGTTTTTGTATATCATGATATTGTTCAAAATGAGAGTAAAGTTGAATATGATTATATGCAAACTACACAAGAAACTTTTGAAAAACAAATGAAAGGTCTAAAAAATTTTGGATATCATTTTATTAGCTATGAGGATTTAAAAGAATATAGTGAAGGTAATAAAAAATTATATAAAAAATCTTGTTTAGTAACATTTGATGATGGCTATAAAGGTGTATATGAAAATGCACTACCTGTTGCAAAAGAATATAATATTCCAATTACTATTTTTGTAATTACAGATAAAATGGAAGAAACAGGAATAATCAGTTGGAAAGATGCAAAAGAAATGCAAGATACAGGTCTTGTAACAATTGCGTCACATAGTAAGAATCATTCCGAGTTTTCAAAATTATCAGCAATAGAAGCAAAAGATAATGTTAATAATTCATATAGTAAAATAGAAGAAAATTTAGGAAAACAAAACACAAAAATTTTCACATATCCATATGGTTTATATACAAATGAAGAATTAGATATTCTAAAGCAGGAAGGGTATATTCAAAACTTAACAGACAATAAAATTAATAAAAGTGAAAAATTGAATTTGTACGGGTTACATAGATGTTATCCATTAGGTGACTCTATATATAAAATTATTGCGAAAATTATATATAGATCAATAAGATATAATTAATACTATCAATATCAATTTTCAAACATATAATATAAGAGCCCATCATATTTGAGGTGATTATATGGAAGAAATAAAAAAAGGAGATGTTGTTGGTAGGATTTCTTATAAAGAAGATATTTTATTTGTTGTAAAAAAAATTATAGTACTAAAAGACAGAAAAAAAATTGCTATATTAAAAGGTATTACTGAAAGAATAGAAGCGGATAGCGAATTTAAAGACTTGCATTTGATTCCAAGGGAAAAAGTAAAACAAAAAATAGAGGAATTAGATGTAAGAGTAGAAAAAAGAATTTTAAATGAGCAAAAAAACAAAAAAGATATACAAATAAATGAAAATAGATTAAGAAGTAGTATAGTAACAGGTAAAATATTACATTTAGACGGTGATAGAAAATATAGTGAAAAGTCTTTAAAATATTATAGAAGAATGGGCCTTAATGCTATTGTGAAAAATGTATCAGAATATATGCAACCAAGAGTAGTTTATACATTGCTTGTTAGGTATAGACCGGATGTAATTGTTTTAACAGGGCATGATGGAATGATAAGAAAAGAGACAGGATATAATGATATATATAATTACAGAAATTCAAAATATTTTATCGAGGCAGTAAAAGAGGCAAAGAGATATGAAAGAGATAATAATCGTGATATTTCAATATTTGCAGGAGCGTGTCAAAGTTACTTTGAAGCATTAATACTGGCAGGGGCAAATTTTGCTTCTTCACCAGCAAGAATATTAATAGATATTTTAGATCCATTAATAGTAGCAGAAAGAATAGCAACTACCAGTTACACGAAATATTTGACAATAGATGATATAGAAAATGATTTAAGAGATGGAAAAAGAGGCATTGGAGGAGTTGGAAGTAAACGGAAGAAAAATGTAATGTTTATGTAATAAAAATGTAATACAATTGTAATAAAAGGAGAAAAAAGATTGAAAAAGCATATAAATACTGAGATACAAGGATTTGACATCCTTGTATCTCTTTTGACATTTTTTACCATGGATGATATAATCACGACAAGAAATGAATAGAAGGTGATTTTATGATTTGTAATACAGATATAGTAGACTTAAAAACAAACATTTTAGATAAAGTAGGTAAGAAAATAATCATAAAAGGTTCTCTTGGAAGAAATAGATTCTTTGAGAAAGAAGCTACATTAGAAAAAGCATACCCAAGTATATTTACAGTTAAATATAATGAAGGTGCAAGAAATGCTACATATAGTTATACAGATATATTAACTAGAGTAGTAGAAGTACAAGTGGAAAATGGAGATACATTTAGTCCATTATTACCACCAAATGAAGATTTTAGTAAGAAAAAAATAAGAGTATAAAATAGCAAGAAAGATTACTTGCTATTTTTTGTGTTTTATAGTAGAATCAATCTAGATGTACAAAAGGAGAAGAAAATATGAATTTAAAAAATAATAGAGGTTCTATAACAGTATTTATTATAGCTTCATGCTTATTATTTATAATTACAGCTATTGGAATTGCAACATATGTGCAAAACAAAGTAAATAATAGTGAAGGTCAGTATAAACAAATAAAATCCATATATGAAAAAGAAATAGGAAATGAAAAAGCGATATATGAAAGCTTAAATGGAATGAAAAAAAATATATCTAATAATTTTTCTGTTAACTTTGAGAATAAAAATGTATATGTTTTACCAACAGGACAAAGTGAAGTTACAATTAGTCAAAGATTTAGCGTAGGAACAAATAAAAGTCAAAATATAAATAGTATTAAATATATATGGTTAGAGGAAAAGTCTAATGATATCAGTACAGTTACTACTAATTGGAATACTGTAGATAGTAATGAAAAAATATTTAATATAAAAAAAGAGAATGCAAAACAAGGAACATATTACTTATATGTAAAAATAAATGATAGTGAATATTTTTATCCAAAAACAGAAGGAACAGAAGAAATAAAACCAATAGAAGTAGTAAAATCAACGGTTAATATTAGTGGTACAACAGTTACTTTTGGAAAAGGATTAAGTTACAACTATAAAGTTGGAATATCTGATACAAGCATAGAAGATGCAAAAAATACTATTAAAACATTAAGTGGAATAACAGAAAAACAAGATGGAACAAAAACAGCAACAATAACTACAGGAACATATATTTATATAGAAGCGACAGATGCTTATGGAAATAAAGTAATATACCAAAATTAATAAAACAAAACAAGCTAAATTTAACTAGAATTTAGCTTGTTTTTTATAGGGTATAAATGCAAAATTATTGCAAAGAATATTCAAATATGATATAACAAAATAGACAATAGTAAATATTAGAATGGAGATGTAAATATACATATGGATAACTTAAGACCTACTATAATGGAAATAGATGAAAAAGCTTTTTTATATAATATTTCATCAATTCAAGAGTATGTAGGAGAAAAAATAAAATTAATGCCAGTGATTAAAGCAAATGCATATGGTACATTTTTAAATACAAGAACAAAGATTTTAAACAAATTTGATATAGTAGCAATAGCAGTAGCATTTGAATCAGTTCAGCTAAGAGGGGATGGGTATAAGAATGATATATTCTTATTAAATCAACCATCTATATATGAAATAGAGACTTTAATTAAAAATAATGTAACAATTGGAGTCAGTGATAAAGCATTTATAAAAGAAGTAGGAAAAACTAAAAAAAATATTAAAGTTCATATTGAGATAGATACAGGGATGGGAAGAACAGGGATACAGAGCAAAGAGACAGAAGACTTTATCAAATATATACAGACTTTTGATAACATAAAAATTGAAGGAATATATACACACATGTCTTCACCTGATATAGATAGAGAATATACATTAGAACAAATTAAGAAATTTAATTATGCAGTTGATATTGCAAAAAGAATGATACCAAATCTAAAATATATACATTCATCAGCATCAAATGCATTAATAGAGTATGACCAATCAAAATACAATACTGTTAGACCAGGACTAATATTATATGGATACGAATCAGAAGAAGGATTATATAAAAAGATAAATTTAAAACCAGTTTGCAAATTAAAATCAAAAATTACGTTTTTAAAAACTGTACCAAATGGAACCAGTATCAGTTATGGAAGGACTTTTGTTTCAAAAAAGGAAACTAAAGTAGCAACAGTGCCTTTAGGATATGCAGATGGAATGAGAAGAGATTTATCAAATAATGGGTATGTATGGATTAAAGGAAAAAAAGCTCCGATAATAGGTAGAATATGTATGGATAGTTTTATGATTGATGTAACAGATGTTGATAATCCACAGATTGGTGATGATGTGTGGATATGGGACAATGAAAATGCAACTTTAGATGAGATAGCTAATAAGTGTAATACAATATCATATGAAATTATGTGTAATATTTCACATAGAGTACCAAGAAAATTTAAATAATATAAAAAAGGAGAGGTGTTATGGAAAAAGAAAAAAAGTTGACTGAAGCTGAAGAAAAACAAATAAAAATATTAAAAATGAGAATGATACGAGATAATAGAGAAAAAGAGATTGATGAATACAACGAAAATAGAGAAGAAAACGAAAAATTAGATATCAGAGTTGAAGATGTTGAATATTTAGGAGAAGTGAAATTTCAAAAGGAAATTGATGGCGAAAATAAAGAATTTGAATTTGATATATATCGTGAGACTGAGATTAAAGACGATAAAACAATACAAAGATATTGTGAAGAAAATGATAATTTAATGGGAATGAAAGACCCTGATTTTGGATTAATGATTTCAGAACAATATAGCGAGATTTCAGAGGAATTAACAGAAAGAATCCAAGAATTAGAAGAGAGGGAAAGAGACAAAGGTAAAGAACAAAAAGATGATGGAAGACTAAGTTTAAGAAAAGAAGAAAGTGATTTAGCAAGAGAAATTCTAAAGCAATCTAAAAAAGAAGAAAAAGAAATAGAAAAAGATGATGAAGAAAAAGAAGAGGAAGAGGAGAAAATACCAGAAGAAGAATTAAAAAAACTTGTGCCAAGCATGCAGGAAGTAAGTTTGAATCAAGTAATAGATGATAGAGGAACAAAGTTGGGAAGCAGATTAAATTTAGGAGGGGAATACACAAAATTAACAGTAGCTAGAACAGAACAAGTTGGTGATATTACTGATGTCGGAAAGTCAACAGAATTTACAGTTTTAGCATATAATTCTACAACAGGAAATCTAGAACCAGTTCCTGGATTGGAAATGGATGGAGCAACAGGAAACAATCCTACAAATGAAAGCATAAAAGTAGATAGAGATGGAGATGTTGATAAAGACAACAAAGTAAAGTCAAGATTTATATTTAAAAATACAAATACTACATTAGAAGTAGAAAATGGAACAGCAGGAGAAATAGAAGTTTATTTAGGAAAAAGAGCAGAAAATAGTAATGAATATATATCAACACAGTTAGAAACTAATCAGGTTTGGCCAACAACACATGAAGTAAGAGAATTACAAAGTGATAGAGAAGGAAAATATTATACAAACGAAAAAGTTGAAGAAGCAGAGAGACATGAAGAACATGGTCACGAAATTAGAAACATAAAAGATGTAGATGGAAGAGAAGATACGGTATCAGAAGATTGCAAGGAACATATGGAAGAAAAAATAGAAGAAATGGAACAAGAAGGACAAGATTTTAGATATACAGATGAAGATGTAAAAAAATTATCTGGATTGTTAAGGGTATCAGAAAATGAAGCAAAAAGATTATTTGATGTGTATTTAGAAGCAAATACTAATGTAGAAAAAATAGATGAACAAGCAATAAATGAAATAGAAGAAGAGGAAAATGGAGATTTTACAAATCCAAGAGGACGTTAAGACTAAGGAGAGAAATTTATGAAAATAATGTTTATATGTACAGGAAATATATGTAGAAGTGCAATGGCACATTATTTACTTGAAAAAAAACTGAAAGATAAAAATATAAAAAATGTAGAAGTATATTCAAGTGGAATTTATGCCGAAGAAAATGAAACATCAACATATGAGGCAAAAGAAGTAATGAAAGAATATGGAGTAGATTTAAGTTCGCATAGAGCAACAAATACAATGAAATCAAATATTAAAGATATGGATTTAATATTATGTATGACAGTAAACCATAAAAGAGAACTTATATATATGTATCCAGAGTTAAAAGAAAAGATATATACACTTAAAGAGTATGTTGGAGATACAGAAAATGGATTGGATATAAAAGATCCGTGGGGGTATGGACTTGCGACATATAGAATGTGTGCAGCAGAAATAGATAAATGTTTAGATAAAATAAATTAAATTTGGGGACAGTCCTTTTTTGAAAATATTTTCAAAAAAGGACTGTCCCCAAATTTAAACTTTACATAACTCACTAAAAATGATATAATATACTTGTTACATAAAATGGTAAAGCTTTGATTAATTTAATAAAACATATCTAAATTAAAAATACGGAGGGATTTTGATGACAATTGAAAAAGAAATAAGCAAACAAAGGTTACGGAATTTAGTAAGTTTAAGTGGTCAAAATAAAATCGGTAAAAAAGATATGATATTATCAGGATTTATAAAGCCAGAGTTCTCAACTAAAACTGCAAAAGGAGAAGAAATATATATTAAATATTTAATTTTAGACGAGTGTGATTATGAAATTGAAATTTTAGTTCCAAAAAATTTAATATCAGATGAACAAAATAATAAATATATTCATGCAGAGATATTAGCGGAA
This sequence comes from uncultured Clostridia bacterium, assembly GCA_934178475.1. Taxonomy (GTDB): domain Bacteria; phylum Bacillota; class Clostridia; order TANB77; family CAG-508; genus CAG-269. The sequence goes on along the minus strand of CAKPQH010000004.1, from coordinate 12,417 downwards.
AATAATTTTCATTCAAAAGGACACAAGTTGATCTTTGAGGTTTTAGTCAAATTTATAAAGTTTAGAGAGGATAAAGAGAATACCAATTCAAGTTTATGTTATGTTGAGGGGAATATATGTTATTTAAATGTATATAAAAATAAGATTGATTTTCTAGTTCAGGTAAATAGACAACATTATACAGAACTTAGTAAAGCATCTTATATACCTTGCGTATACTATAATTATGAAGAACGCCCTTTTAGAATAGGACAATATGTAAAATTATGGGGAAATCTTATTCAAAGGAATTTTATAAAAGAAGACAGGTTAGAAAAAGTCTTTGAAATAAAAGTAGATATGTTAGATTAAATTATCATAAAGTGAAATTTTACTTTAATTTAGAGATAGGCCTTTTTTGAAGATATTTTAAAAAAGGTTTGTCTCTGTTTTTATATTGACATTTAGTAGTTTAAAATATATAATACAAAATTGAAAAAAGACCAAAAATAAGGAGTAAAAAATGCAGGATATATTAAAAGGATTAAATGATAAACAATATGAAGCAGTAGTCAATACAGAAGGACCATGTTTAGTTATAGCAGGAGCTGGAAGTGGTAAAACAAAGGTATTGACACATAAAATAGCTTATTTAATACAAGAGAAAAGAGTTGCTCCATGGAATATATTAGCTATAACATTTACAAATAAAGCTGCAAATGAGATGAAAGAAAGAATAGAAGCTTTAGTTGGAGAAGATGCTCATAATATTTGGATGGGAACATTCCATTCAATTTGTGTAAGAATACTAAGAAAACATATAGATAGATTAGGATTTGATAGTTCTTTTATTATTTTTGATACATCAGACCAAAAGACTCTTATAAAAAAATGCATAAAAGAAATGGATTTAGATGATAAAATGTTTACAGATAAATCTGTTCAGGCAGAAATAAGTAATGCAAAAAACGATATGTTAGAGCCAGAACAATATGCTGCAAAAGCAAAAGGAGATTTTAGAAAAGAAAAGATAGCAACAGTTTATGAATTATATCAAAAGAGATTAAAAGAAAATAATGCAATAGATTTTGATGACATAATTAATTTTACTTTAAAAATATTTATGGAAAATCCAGATATATTAAATTACTATTCGAGTAAATTTGAATATATATTAGTAGATGAATATCAAGATACAAATAAATCACAATTCAATTTAGTAAAGAATCTAGCAGGAGTGCATAAAAATATTACTGCTGTGGGTGATAATGATCAAGGAATTTATAGTTTTAGAGGAGCAGATATCTCTAACATCCTAAATTTTGAAAGGGATTTTAAAAATACAAAAGTAATTAAACTAGAACAAAATTATAGATGTACAGGAAATATTTTAAAAGTTGCAAATGCAGTGATAAAAAATAATGAGACTAAATATGAAAAGAAATTATGGACTGACAATGATGTTGGAAAACTTCCAAGAATATATTCTGCTGATAATGAATATGACGAGGGTAGTTATATAGTTGATCAAATAGAACATTTAAAGAGAGAAGAAGGATTAAACTATAATGATTTTGCAGTATTATATAGGATGAATACACAGTCAAGAGCAATAGAAGATATTTTAAGAAGAGAAGGCATACCATACAAAATTGTTGGAGGACTTAAATTCTATGAAAGAAAAGAAATAAAAGATATAATTTCTTATTTAAGGTTAGTACAAAATTTATCAGACAATTTAAGTTTTACAAGAATAATAAATGAACCAAAAAGAGGAATTGGAAAAACTAGTTTAGATAAAATATCAGATTTAGCAATTGATAACGAAACATCAATGTATGATATTGTAAAACATGCAGATCAGTATGGACTAAATAGGGTATTTTTATCATCAAGAGATTTTATAAATGTAATTGAAGAAGCAAGAGGCAAAAAAGATGATATGTCAATATCAGAATTAGTTAAATTTTTATTGGATAAAACAGGTTATAAACAAGCTTTAAGAGATGAAAAAACAATAGAGGCAGATAACAGATTAGACAACTTAGAAGAATTTTTAACTGTTGCAATGGAGTTTGAAAAAGAAGAAGCAGAAAATACACTTCAGGATTTCTTAGAGGGAATGACACTATCTTCAGATATAGACAATGTTGATGAATCAGAAGAAACAGTTACACTTATGACTCTTCATAGTGCAAAAGGATTGGAATTTCCTGTAGTATTTTTAGTTGGTATGGAAGAAGGAATATTCCCGGGATTTAGATCAATGGGAGAACCAGATGATATAGAAGAAGAAAGACGTTTATGCTATGTTGGAATTACAAGAGCAAAAAAAGATTTATTTTTAACATGTAGTAAACAACGTACAATGTTTGGATCAACAAGTTGCAATTTGCCATCTAGATTTCTAAAGGAAATACCACAAGATTTATTAGATGGATTTGATGAAGCTTTAGGAGAGAAAAAGAATAAAAGAGATTTCTTTGAAGATTCAATATATTCTTGGGGATATGGAAAGAAATTTAATAATGAAATTACATCTTATAATAACAATAGCTCAATTAATAAAAGATCTAACAATAATACAATTTCATTTGGAAGAACAGCAGAAAGTTTCTTAAGTGGACTTAATAAAAAATCTAGTAGTGATGTGGATTTATCTATATACAAAGAAGGAGTCAAAGTATTCCATAAAAAGTTTGGAGAAGGATTAATAACTAAAACAGAAACTGAAGGAGACGATCTAAAAGTTGATATCAATTTTACAAAAGTTGGACACAAAAGATTAATGGCAAAATTTGCTAAATTGGAAGTATTAGATTAAAAAGTAGAAGTGATATTATGGAAAATAAAATAGGTTTTACAATAGGAAAATTTGCACCATTACATAAAGGACATCAATTTTTAATTGAAACAGCATTAAAAGAAATGGATGAGTTTTATGTTGTGGTATATGAAACAGAAAAAATAGATATAACATTAGAGAAAAGAGCTAGTTGGATACAATCTTTATATCCGAATGTACACATTTTATATGCAAAAAATCCACCTGTTGAATATGGATTAGATAAAAAAAGCGTAGATATACAAATGAATTATCTATGCAAAATTATTAAAAATGTTAATCCTACATATTTTTATAGTAGTGAGCCGTATGGAAAATGTGTGACTGAATATTTAAAAATAAATAATAGGCAAGTTGATTTAAAAAGAGAAAATTTTAATATAAGTGCAAGTAAGATATTACAAGATGTAGATAAAAATAAAAATTGGTTAGAAGCTATTGTATATAAAGATTTAAAAAGAAGTTAAGTAAAATACTATATGGCAAAAATTATAATGCTATATAGTATTTTATTTTGTATTGGGTATAAAAACAAAGAAAAAAAGAAAAAACGAGAGAAAATAAGAGAAAAACATACGGAAATAACCTATAACAAAAATTGATAAAAAAGTTTATTTAAGCTAAAATAATATTGGATAAAAATAAAGAAGGATGAAGTAAATGAGAGAGTTTTTAATAAAAATAAGGACTTCAATGAAATTAGTGATATTACTTGCAATTGCCACATTTTTAATTATTGGAGCTGTAATATATATATATAAACCAATATATAGTGTAAAATTAAATGGAGAATTAATAGGTTATTCTTCATCAATTAATAAATTACAAGAAAAGATAGAAAGCTTTACGGAAAGTGGAAATGGAGACAATAAAAATATTGCATTTGTACAAATTGATAATATGCCTGAATATAGTATGTGTCTTTTAAAAAGAGATATTGTAACAAATGATGATGAAATTTTAGAAAAAGTAAAAAGTTCAGGAGTTACATATTATAGATACTATGCTATTGTTGATGGAGAAGAAGAAAAAGAATATGTTTCTGATTTTCAAACAGCAGAAAGTGTAGTTAATGGATTAAAAGAGAAAAATAGTAACAATGTAGATAATATTAGTATTATTGAAAAATATGATACAAAACTTAAAGATATTACTACTTCAGATGAAGCAATTTCTAAACTATATGTTGAAAAACCAAAAGTAGTAGTTGCAAAAAAGAAAGAAAAATCTAGTGGTAGTGTAAATACATCAATGAGTATTAGTGGTACATATGCTTCAATAGGGATAAATCTAATAAAACCAGTAACAGGTTCAATTACATCAAGATTTGGATCTATAAGTAGTAGAAGAAGAGGAGCACATACAGGATTAGACATAGCTACATCTTATGGTACACCTATTTCGGCAGTTGCAGCTGGAACAGTATCATTCTCTGGAACAAAAGGATCATATGGAAAGTTAATTGTAATTGACCATGGAAACGGAGTACAAACATATTATGGACATTGTAGTAGTTTATATGTATCAGCAGGACAACAAGTAGCACAAGGACAAAAAATTGCTGCTGTTGGTTCAACAGGAAATTCAACTGGTTCACATCTTCATTTAGAAATTAGACTAAATGGAGTAGCATATAACCCACAAAATTATTTATATTAAAAATGTAAAAATATTAGGACTTTAATTTAAGGAGGAATAGAAATGGTTGAAGATAACCAAATAAAAGCACAAGTATCACCATTTGCAATTAGAAAAGGTGAAATAAAAACATTTGATGGAAAAGATGGATATGTTTCAATGAATCAAATTGTACATAAAATAAATGTAGGACAAATAACAGATGTTCATTTTGCAATATTAGAATTAGTTAATGAATTTGAATTTATAACATCAAGACAATTGTTTCAAATGTTATTAATAAAGGGATATGATTTAAAAACTCAAGATAAATTAAATACTAGACTTGAATCTTTAGTAAAAAGTAAAATTTTAACAAGATATTATTTTAATTCTGATGAAGGAAAAGGAATTTATAGAATATATTGTTTAGAAAAAATGGGAAAATATCTATTAGAAACAAGGGAAGTTGATTGTAAATGGCAACCATCTGATAATACAAAACCAGTCGCAATGATAAAGAAAAGATTAGCAGGAAATCAAATTTTGATAGCTTATTTGAAAAAGGTTAAGATTTTTGACGCATATGCAGTAAAACCTACAATTCAAGCAAAAACATTAGGAAAAACTTTTAAAGTATCAGGTGGAGGCGTAAGACTTACAAAAGCTAATAAATCAATACAATTTATTTTTGAAGTTATAAGAAGAGAAGATAATTGGCAACAAAAATTTGTTGATAAAATGAAATTATATAAAGACTTTTATGATAATTTTGTTACTATGGATTCAGGATTTAAAACAATTCCACAATTAATAATAGTAGCAGAAGACGATAAACATATGGCAGAGGCTTTTAAAGAAGTAGTAACTAATAATATAGTTATAGATAAAATAAATTTGTATTATACAACAGATTTAAGACAAAATGACGAAGATTTAAGTAAGAGTTTAACAGAATTTAAATTAGATAAAGAAACAAATAAATATAAAGCAGAAAATATAGAAGTAAAATTGCTTGGAAATTAGAAAAGGGGATATAGTAAGGAGTTTATTAAAACTCCTTACTATTTTACTTTTTACTATAAAAAAATAAATAAAAATATTTGAAACATTTTATTGACAAAATTACCTAAAAAAGTTTAAAATAACCAATAAGAAAAGAGGTAAAAAAATGCAAAAGATAGAAAATTATATATCTCTTAATGTTCTGAGAGAGAGCAGTAATTTAAAAAATAAAAAACATATAATAAAAACAAGACTAGCTTATTATCCAATACGGGTAATAGGTTTCTAGTCTTATTTTGCATTTTTACCTAAAAAATAAAAATAAAGGAGTAGTAAAAATGAAAAAGAGATTAAAAAACAAAAATGGTATTACATTGATAGCACTGGTTGTGACAATAATTGTATTGCTAATATTAATTGGGATAACATTAAGCATGATAGCAAGTCAACATGGAATAATAAATAAAGCAATAGAAGCTAGGAGTAAAACGAAAAAAGCAAATATTCAAGAAGAATTAGATTTAGCAACCTTAGAAAAATTATATGAAATCGAGAACAATGAAAATAATGAAAACAATTTATTAGATGATGTGGTAAAAAAAGTTGAAGAACGAGGAACCGAAATAAAAACAATTACAGATAGTAATTCGAGTATATCAAAAATTGAATTAAGTAAGACAAGCGTAAGTTTAAAACAAAATGAAAGCGAAGTAATAAGTGTAATTATAGAAAAAACGACAGAAAGCAAAAGATATTATGCGGTTATAGAAAATAAATATTATGAAATAACAGAGGAAAATGGAAAAATAAAACTATCAGATGATGAAAGTAAAATAAACAATAATGAAGAAAATACAACATTAGCTATAGAAGTAACAGGAAACAATAATACAACAATAACAGTAAATCAAGAAAATAAGGAAATAACTATAGAAGGAACAAATATAGGAAAAGATTCTTTAGTAGTAAAATATGGAGGAAAAGAAGCTACTTGTGATGTTGAGGTGACATCGGCAGAACCTGTAACTCATAAATTAAATATTGATGTTACATTTCCAAATAAAATTTACTCACAACCAATGGATTATACTTCGATGACAGTAACAGTAGGTTATATGGATAAAAATAATAAATGGACTCAAAAAGAAATGAAGTTAGGAAATGATAGCCCTGATTTCACATATTTAGATGCAAATGAATCTGGAAATGGATATGTTACGTATAGATTAAATAATGCAATAGATATAGCAGAAGGAACTAGCAATGTGGTTTTTAGAGGACTTGGATATAGAAGATTTACAGCTATTTTTAAAGCTACACAAGACACGGATTTAACTGTTTGGAATAATGCTATGAGTAATGAAAAACAGATTATAAATTGGGACACTGAAAAGAAATATAATGTAACTTTTTTAGCAGGGGAAATGATAGGAGATAATATAATAGATATCCATGATACAAGCTTGATTAATAGTTGGTATACTTCGACGAAACCTGAAGTTGGAAGTATTGCTCACAAATGCGATGTTAATAGAGACGGAAAAGTTGACTCTATGGATTATTCAATAGCTATGGTATCATGGGGAAAATAAGATAGTTGTTATAATAGATATAGTAAGGAGTTTATCAAAACTTCTTGCTATTTTTTTCTTCTTTTGATAAAATTGTAGTGATTTGGAGGAAAATATGAAATTAGTAAGTATAATAATTCCAGTCTACAATACGGAAAAATATTTAAGAAAATGTTTAGATTCTGTTGTTAATCAAACATATAAAAATATAGAAATAATACTAGTAAATGATGGATCGACAGATGAATCAGAAAATATATGTAAAGAATATGAAAATAATTATAAAAATATAAAATATATAAAGAAGGAAAATGGCGGACTTTCAAGTAGCAGAAATTACGGAGTAAAACAAGCAACAGGAGAATACATATGCTTTATAGATTCTGATGATTATATAGATGAAAATCTTATAGATAATTTAAAAAAATATATGGAAGCTGAAGATGACATCATTAAATACAAACTAATAAAAATTGATAGCGAATATAAAAATGAAGAAAAAATAAGTGGACCTACATTTGAAGAAAAAAGTGGAGAAGAAGCATTTAATGAACTATATTATCAAGATGTAATGATGCAACCAGCATGTTTGTATTTATACAAAAAATCTTTTTGGGATGAGAATAACTTTAGTTATCCAGAAGGAAAATTTCATGAGGATTTTGCTAGAACATCATTAATTATATTAAAAGCTAAAAAAGTTGCGTCAACTAACATATATGGATATTATTATTATCAATCAGAAAAAAGCATAACTAGAGAAAAAGACGATAAAAAAGATATGCAAAAAGCAATGGATTTAATAGAACACTATGATTATATGGTTAAAGAAATAGATAAATATAATATTTCAAAAGAGACAAAAGACAATGTGAAAAAATATTATACAAATTGTATAATTCTTAAAGTAAATGAATTATCAAAACAGAATCAAAAGAAATATATAAAAGAAATAAGAAAAAGGAAAATGATAAAAAATATAAAAGTTAAAAACTTTAAACAATTAATAAAAAAAATAGCATTAAATATAAATATAAAATTATATTTAAAGCTTAGATAGGAGAAAAGATGCCTAAAGTTAGTATAATAGTTCCAGTTTATAATGTTGAAAATTATATAGAAAAATGTTTAGACTCACTTTTAAATCAAACTTTAGATGATATAGAAATTATTGTTGTAAATGATGGATCAACAGACAAAAGTAAAGAAAAGATTTTAATATATTTAGAAAAATACCCAAATAAAATTAAATATTTAGAAAAGAAAAATGGGGGACTTTCAAGTGCAAGAAACTTTGGAATTCCTAAAGCTACTGGAAAATATATTGCATTTCTAGATTCTGATGATTACGTAGAAAAAGATATGTATAAAACTATGTATGAAAAAGCAGAAGAAGAAGAAAGTGACATGGTAGAATGTGATTTTATTTGGGAATATCCAAATAAAAAAAGAATTGATAAAGGAGTTATTTATAACGGAAAAAAAGAAATGCTTGTAAAAGCAAGAGTTGTTGCGTGGAATAAACTTATAAGAAAAAGCATTTTAGATAAAGCAGGAGTTGAATTTCCAGAAGGATTAAGATATGAAGATGTAGAATTCTTTTATAAACTATTACCTTATTTAGATAAAGTTTCTTTTATAAAGGAACCATTTATACACTATATTCAAAGAGGAAATTCTATAGTAAATACACAAAATATAAGGACAAAAGAAATTTTTATAGTGCTAAATAATGTTTTAGAATATTATAAAAGAAATAGTTTATTTGAAGAATATAAAGAAGAATTAGAATATACATGTGCTAGAATATTGCTTTGTAGTTCACTAAAAAGAATGATGAAAATTTCTGATAAAAATGAAAGAAAACAAGCAATTAAAGAAACAAAAGAAATGTTGTTAGAAAATTTTCCAAATTGGGGAGAAAATAAAATATTAAAACAAGATAAATCATTAAAAAATGTATATTTAAGATTAATGTATGAACTTAAATTTAAAAAAAGAGAAACAAATAATATAGCAAAATGGCTTTCATTGTTCGTTATTTTATGTCCAATTTTAGATATGATAAGCTTTATTTTTAGAAATAGATTTACAACAAATTTATCACCAACTACATTTTTAAGACCAATAATTCCTACAATTGTGTTTATTTATTATTTCTTTAAAGAAAATAATAAAAAGAAAATAATTGGAATAGGGCTAATATATTTATTATATAGTATTATACATTTATTTTTATATAAGAATTTAATAAATGGAATTTCTTATGGAGGAGTAATAAGTGAAGCTCAATATTTAGTTAATTATAGTTTTATGATAGTTACCTTATATGTTTTTTTACATACATTTAAAAACCAAAATACAAAATGTTTACAAAATGCTGTATTAATATCACTTAGCATATATATTGTTTCAATATTTATATCAATTGTAAGTGGAAGTTCATCTACGACATATTTAGAAGGAACAGGATATAAAGGATGGTTTGAATCTGGAAATAGTTTGTGCACAGTGTTATTACTTGGTATATGTTATATTTTTACAGATTTAAAGAACATAAAATATAAAATATGGACAGCTATAGTAGTAATATCTATAGGAATATATCTAATGTTCTTTTCAGGAATGAGAACAGGACTATATGGATTTATATTAGTAATGATATTATTTATTGTTAGTGTTGTTCTAGAAGCAGTTTTAAAAAATAAAAAAATAAATAAAAAAATTGTAATATTAGGGATAATAGTATGTATTGGATTTGGAATAGGAGTAATAACCCTAGGTTCACAAACATTAGAAAGAAGAAAAGAATTAGTAGAAAATCAAATAAATAATTTAGATGAAGAAACAGGAGAAATGAGGTATGTATCTGGAGATATACTTTCTTTATATAAAGAAATAATGAATGATAAAGTAAGTGAGGAATATATACCAAAAAGCATACAAAACGCAATTAAAAGAACTTGTGAATATGCTGAAAAAACACATATGTCAAATGTAGATAGCAGAAAACAACAATTAGTATATAATTATTTTTTAATATTAGAACAAAGAAATCCAGTATTAATTTTATTTGGAAATGGATATAAAACACAATTTTATGAATTAGTATTGGAAATGGAATTACCTGCATTTGTATTCAATTTTGGAGTTATAGGTACAATTTTATATGTACTTCCATTTATAATGATATATTTAGAAGGTATATGGGACTTTTTAAAAAGTTTCAAAAAATTTTCTACTAAATATTGTATGAGTATTATAGGATTAACATTAGGATTAGGACTTTCAATTTTTGCAGGATATACATTTTTCAATTGTTCTAGTATGATAATGATGGTACTATTGACAAATGAAATTAAAAAGAATAAGATAAAAATGGATTGTTAAATGTAACATTTTAAGCTTTAAGAAAGGAGCTAAAAATGTTAGTAAAAGATATAAAACCAATTGGAAAAGTTGGTAAAAATTTATTAAAAGAAAAAAATTGTGATGAGATTATTGATACAATAATTGAATCACCTCTTAGAAAGCCATGCAAAATATTCAAAGTTAACAATATAGAAACTAATATGAGTAGTGCGAACAAAAGAAATGTTTTAAAAACAGGAAAGAAAAGAATAGAAAAAGAGGATATAAAATGTAATGATGGTAAAATACATTTTATTGGTCCTACTTTTCTAGAAGCAGGAAAAGGGTATTCATGGTTAATGATAAATTATGACCAATTATCTAATGAAAATAAAGAAAAAGTATTTGAGTTAGAGAAAAATATAGGTGAAAAAGGTGTATGGATTGTATATTCTAGTTATTATTTATTTGCCAAAAAGCCTGAGGAATATAATGATTATAAAAGGCGTTTTGATGAAAAATCAATAAAATTGGTATATAATAATAAATATCCAAGAAGATCAGTATTTTTTAGAATGCCTATTGATGAAACTACAACAGATAAAGAGGTAGAAGATTATTTTACTTATATCGCAAATGAATTTAAAAAGCAGTAAACAATATTCGTAAATATTGTATATAAAAAACACTTCTAGTAATAATAAACTAGAAGTGTTTTTTTATGATAGTAAAATTAAAAATAAAAGAAATAAGAGAACAATTAAAGAGAGCATTACAAGAATTATCAGAAGGTAGATTTAAAAGTAGATGGTATGCAGGATAGAACAATTTGAATTTATTTTTACTATTGACAAAAACAAATGTTTTGTGTAAAATTATAATAGATATTTAAAAGGTAATAAGATAGAGAACAAACTTTGAAGGGAGTTTTACTTAATGGATAATGAATTAAATGAACAAAATAATTTTATAATGTATACAACAGATGATGGACAAGTTGATATTGAAGTAAGATTAGAAGATGAAAATGTATGGCTTACTCAAAATTCAATGGCTGAATTATTTAACACAACTAGAAATAATATAACAATACATATAAAAAATATTTTTGAAGAAGGAGAACTACAAGAAAATTCAGTTAGTAAGGAATCCTTACTAACTGCTAAAGATGGAAAAAATTATAAAACAAAATTTTATAATTTGGATTTAATTATATCAGTTGGATATAGAGTACGATCAGTTCGAGGTACACAATTTAGAATATGGGCAAATAAATTAATAAAAGAATATCTAATAAAAGGGTATAACCTTAATGTTAAAAGATTTAAAAATAATGGTGGTGGAACATATTTTGAAGAAGTATTGGAAAAAATTAGAGATATTCGTTCATCTGAAAAAGTATTTTGGAGAAAAATACTAGATATTTATGCAACAAGTGTAGATTATGATGCAAAAAATGAACAAACAAGAGAATTTTTTAAAACAGTTCAAAACAAAATGCATTATGCTGTTCATAGTAATACGGCAGCAGAAGTTATATTTAATAGAGTGGATAGTGAAAAAGAAAATATTGGATTAACAAATTTTAAGGGAAATATACCTACTAGATCAGAAACAGAAATTGCTAAAAATTATTTAAGCGAAAAAGAATTAGATTTATTAAATAGAATGGTGTCAGCATATTTAGATGTTGCAGAGATTAATGCTTTAAATATGCATGCAATGACGATGAAAGAATGGGTAAAAGAACTAGATGGATTTTTAACTATGACTCATAAAGATATATTAGAAGGAGCAGGAACAATATCTCATGAAAAAGCATTAGAAAAAGCTCATAAAGAATATGATAAATATATGAAAAATCATTTAACACAAGCAGAAAAAGATTATTTAGAAATAATGGGTGAAGATATTAAAAAATTGAGATGATACATGAGTGAAATATTATTTAAAGAAAAAAGTGAAAGAAAAATAGTAATTTATGGAGGGAAAAATATGTTAGGAATTTTTATCTTATTAATTATAGCAATGTTATTAGTAGTAAAATTT
>CAKPQH010000003.1 GCA_934178475.1 uncultured Clostridia bacterium | reverse complement strand
CTTTTATAAACTAGCTTACATATAATATAACCTAAAAAAATATAAAAAAGATTTAAAATTTTATTAAATTTTTAAATTTTTTCATTTTAATGTTTTATTAATTATAAATTAAATATATATTTTTGTATAATGTGCGATTTTAAATTTAAAATATTATTTTATTTCTTCATCTATTATATTTCTTTTTGCAACAATAACTAATCTACTATTTTTTTGAGAATATTCACAAGTCGAAAGTGTAATCAGCTTTTCTTTATAATCGGCTGTATTATCAGTATTATAAAAAGATAATTTTTTACACTTTTCAATAAAATTGCTATACTCTTTTTCATTATTACTATTTATAAAATGATAGTAGTCAAAACCTTTGTAAGCTACTGTTTTAAATACTGATATAATGATAAAAAAATAATGAAGTAGCAACTAAGCTACTTCTTTTTCCTCAAAAGGATTAAAATAATACATATTAGTTTCAACTATTTTATAGGTTTGACTAAAATCAATTTTAGAAATTTCTAACTCTTTTATATTTCTATAATAACTCGATTTTGACATACTATTCTTTGTATCAATAAGACCATTTAACTGAATAGCACAGTAAAAATTATATAATCTACTAGCTTTACTTTTATTATATAAAGTATTTAATCTTTTTTTCACATCTTCCCTACCTCTAACTATATGCAAATCACTTTCAATATTCGCAATTTTTATCATATTTTATTTTTATTCCAAACAACTTTTATAACAAATATATCATCTTCAATTTCAGTAACAACAGAATTACACTTTTCACCATTATCAAGTCTAGGAGCGATTTCATTAGCCTTATTTCTTACAACATAACCTAACATTTCATTGCTGTTATTGATAACCTTAATTGCATTTTTATCAAACTTATTATCAGGTTCTCTAACTAGAGAAACTTTTTCATCAACTTTTAATTTTTCAAATGCTTCTCTACGATTATCATAATTTATGCCAACAATTACAACATATTGAAATCCACACTCTATTTCTTCTCTTCTGCGTTCTTCTTCAAGTCTTTTCCTTTCCTCTGCCCTCTTTTTCATTTGCTCTCCGAATTTTCGTCTTTCCTCAAGCCTTTGTTCTTCTCTTACTCTTTGCAGTTCTTTATATTTTATTTCTTCTTCTATTTCTCTTCTTTCAATTTCTTCTTCTTTAAAATGCTCTTTATATTGGTCATCATATAAAGAATATAATTCAGGGGCTACATTTTTATTTTTGAACTCATTAAATAAAACATCCAACTTTTTAGTAGAAGTAGCAAAAGATATTAGATATCTTATTATGGCATTAAAGTCAAAATTATATCCTACATATTTATTTCTGTTATTATATGCTTGATTAAACATTTTAACAAAGAAATCTGTTTTTTCATATTTATTCAACAAATAGTCTAAAAAGCTATATAATCCTCTATTATCCATAAATTTATTATTAATTATAATATTTTGTACTTTAGTATTTGTTTCAATCATTTTAAAGATTTTGTTATGATTCATTATATCTTCATCTTCAAGTGTAATAGAAATACCAAATAAAAAGAAATTAACTAATTCATTAGCCATTACAGGTCTTGTGTATATCAAATGCTCATATTTTAAAAGCATATATTTCCAAGCATCAATGAATTTATTTACATCATGTTCAAGTAATTTATCAAGCTTTATACTAATAAGGTCCACATCCTCAGAATAGCTCTTTATATTAAAAGTCTTTATTAAATCATTTAACGCATTTTTATATTCATTACTATGCTCATAAAAGTTTTTTATTATAAATTCTTGTAATAACTCTTCTGTTACTACAGGTGTATGTGGCAAATCATCAAAAAAACCCATTGCTAAAAAAAATGGTAAATGATCTCTTAAATCAAATCCTGCCATATGATAAACTCTCCTTTTTTCACTATTATATCATTATTCGTGGTACTTCGCAATCAAATTAACATATAAAAAGCTGATAGCCTTTATTTAAGCTACCAACTAATATTTATTTATTCAACATTTCAATCATTTTATCTAAGAATTCATCATTGTTTTTAGTAAGTTTCATAACTTTTATAAATTCATCTGTATATTCTGCAGTTTGCATATTATGCATTGATTTTCTTATTAAAGAAACTGCTTCTAATTCCTTCTTAGAAAGTAGTAGATCTTCCCTTCTAGTATTTGATCTATTAATATCAATAGCAGGAAAAATTCTTTTTTCGGATAAAGTTCTATCTAATAGAACTTCCATATTTCCTGTACCTTTAAATTCCTCAAAAATAACATCATCCATTCTACTTCCAGTTTCTGTAAGTGCAGTAGCTAAGATAGTTAAACTTCCACCATTTTCAATATTACGTGCAGCACCAAAAAATTTCTTAGGTTTGTGAAGTGAAGCAGGGTCAATACCTCCTGATAATGTTCTTCCTGAAGAAGGAATAACCAAATTATATGCACGAGCAAGTCTTGTTATACTATCTAATAAAATAACAACATCTTTTCCTTGTTCTACAAGTCTTTTTGCACGTTCAATAACCATTTCTGCAACTTTTGCATGATGTTCTGGAAGTTCATCAAATGTAGAATATATAACTTGACCATTAATAGATCTTTTCATGTCTGTAACTTCCTCTGGTCTCTCATCTATAAGAAGCATTATAAGTTCACACTCTGGATTATTTTGAGAAATACTATTAGCTATCTCTTTCAACAATGTGGTTTTTCCTGCTTTAGGTTGAGCAACTATTAATCCTCTTTGTCCTTTTCCAATTGGTGATATTATATCCATCATTCTAGTTGCATAATTAGTTGATACTGTCTCTAATTTCAATCTTTCATCTGGATATATAGGAACTAAATTGTCAAATTTCTTTCTTGTAATACATTTTTCTGGATGAGCTCCATTTACTTCTCCAACAAATATTAAAGAAGGGAATTTCTCATCTTCTTTGCATCTAGAAATACCTTTTATTAAATCTCCTGTTTCTAATCTGAATCTTCTTATTTGAACAGGTGAAATATAAACATCTTTAGGACTTGACAAATAATTTTCTCCTCTTAAGAAACCATATCCATCTGGTAGCACTTCTAAAATACCCTCTATAATTTCATCTTCATCATTATTAACAGAATATGCAACCTCAGATTCATTTACCTTATTGTTCTTTTTTTCTTCAATCTCATCAGAATAATCATATCTCATTTTTTTATTTGTATCAATGTTATCATCATAATTATCATCGTAGTAAAACTCTTCTTCAGAAACATCTTCTTTTGATTTATTAATTGTTTTTAAAACCTCTATAATTTCCTCTTTTTTTAATCTAGAAATATTCTTTATATTATTTTCTTTAGCTAATTCTTTTAATTCGTATAATGTCATATCTTCCAAATTTGACATAACTATACCTCCTGAAAATTTAAATTATGTAATTTTTAAAATTTTTATTGGGATTTATATAAGACATAAAAAAATCATAAAATAATTACTTTATGATTATATCATAACAAAACATAAAAATCCATACAAAAGTATGGATTTGTTATAAAATTTATTTTTTATACACATTAAATTCAATATCTTTCTTTTTATATTCATGTGGCTTTAGCCCAATTCTTTTTCTCATAAAGTCTAAAGTTAAAACAATAAACATTAAACCAATAAGTCCAACAATTAAAAAAGCATTCTGAACACATGACACATCTAATAACAATCCTCCAAGTATAGAAAAAATACTAGCAGATAAACATCCAATGAACTCATAAGTAAAAGTAATTTTGCTTCTTGAGTTTGCTGTTGTAAAATTTTTCAAATACTTATATTCTAATATATACCAAATAGAAGTATCCATTCTTTGAATTATATATAAAATTAAAATAAACGGAATTATAGTCTTACCGATGCATATACTAGAAATCGTACCTATAATAACACTTGAAATTATATAGGTAAGAGAAATAAATGCAATAGTTTTATTTTTAAACTTTTTCTCAATAGGTCCTTTTAAATATAATGCTAAACTTCCCATTAAATTTAAAATAGCAAAAATCATTGAAAAATGCTCTTCTGATATTCCTATATCAACAAGTAAATTACTTCTATATATATCAGTTATTTTTATTAAACTATAAAAAACAACTTGAAACAAAACAAGAGACTTCATTCTACTAGAATTAAATATAAATCTAAAAGAATTCTCTAAATCTTTTTTATATTCTTTAAAAGTATACTTTATTCCTTTTTCTCGAGGATTTAATTTTGTTCTATAAACATCTTTAAATCCAAAAGACAATATAGTAGATATCACTAAAAAGCTTAAACAAACATATAAAGGAAAATAATTATTTCTTACAAATAAATATCCTGATAGTAAAGCTGATACCGCATCTAATAAATAATATAAGCTTCCACCTCTAGCATCAATTTTAGAATATAATCCCTCCCCTCCTCTAGTTGAAACTGAATCATACAATAAATTTGACTCAGCAATTAACTTAATATCATATCCTAATGCACAAAGTAAATTTGCTAATATAATACTAATCATTCCAGGAAGATGTATTAATGTTAGCATATATAGTACCAATATTGAATTTCCTAAAATTATACTTTTTCTCTTTCCTAAAAAATCATTTATTATAACAGCAGGTATTTGCATTATAATTTTGAATAATAAATATAATCCACTTGCTATTAATACTTGAGAAGGTGTTAAGCTTTTTGTAATTGTATAAAACAGAAATTCTATTGAATAAAAAAACAATAAATCCCAAGAAAACATTTTATATATCGGATATAATCTAGCATTTCTTCTTTTTATAAATCGTAGTTCTTTTTTATTTTTCATATAATTTTCCCTTTTTATTATAATACAAAAAGTCTTTGAAACAATAATATTTCAAGGACTTAAACTTAATTTTCTGAATTTATATATACTTTTTCATTTGGCAAATACATATTTAATTTGTCTCTCGCAATAGATTCAATGTATTCTGATGAATTAGAATTCTCTTTTTGACCATCTAACTCTTGTTGTTTGTCTTTTGCTTCTTCTATTTTTGTTGATAGTTCTGCTTTATTACTTGCATATGTATTTAATATTTTTTGTTGATTACAAAATGTAATTATAGCATATATTGTTAGTACAATAAATACTACTTTTTTAGATAAATTGAATAATTTTTTCATGAGTACCTTTCTTTCCTATATTATTTTAATATAAAATTTATACCTATAATATATTTTCTCCTTTTGTTATCAAAATCCCTCTTTTTTTTCTATTTTTTTATATTTTTCTTTTATACTTTTTACATTTTTTTGTAAGATATTGTTATCTAAAATCTTTTTTCTTTTTTTGTTTACAAATAATACTAATTTTTTTATATTATTATGAATAAATTTTGCCCAAGAGATAAATGGACCAAAAACGAATATAGTAACTTTTTTAAAAAACATTATAATTTTAATGGAAATATTTATAATATATTTACTAATTGTAAGAATATACATACAAACACCGATGAATATTCCTATGAACATATATATTCTAATTTCTCCACAACATACGACATATAAAGTATACATTATTATTATTCCTGTTAAAATCCAAAACATAATGTCTTCTATATATGTCATAATATTAGATGTATGAAAACTTTTTCGTAGAATTCTAAAAAAATCAAATAGCAAACCTATAAGTATACCATCAATTATAAAAATTAAAAAAACATAAATCTGATTAACTGTCATTTTATCACCTTACTTAAAGATTTTACCAAATAATCCTCCTTCAGACTTTCCTTGCCCATGATTACTATATAGAATATTATTTATTTCTCCTTCTATAATAACTTCTGAAGTATCAATGCTTAATTTATTTATTTTTAAATTATCACCTTTTATTGTAAGCATTCCAAGCTCTGTTTCCATTATAATAATTTCATCATCAAAACTTAATACATCATTTACACCAGATATACTTAATTTAGAGCGATTTTCTAATACTAAATTCTGTATTATATTAGTATTATTAAAACTATTTTTTTTATCATCAACTACCATAATAAGCACCTTCCTTTTATTAATTATATTCACATAAAAAAAAATTAGAACAAAAAGTTCTGAAAAACCTAGTGTTCTAATTTATATATTAAGTTTATATTAAACATTTATGCAATTCTTCTAGTATCATGTTATCAACTACTGTCTTAAACATAACTGCAATTTTAGATTCATTTATTTCCATACTCAATATTTCTAATTTGTTTTCTTCTATTATATGCATTGTTTTCTTAAGAACTAAATTATTACTCATTATTCCATTTCCAATAATTGATATTCGAGAAATATCGGTATATGTGCAATCTAACATTGTTAATTTAGATTCTAATAAATTAGCAAATTTATTAAATTTTTGTTTTGGTATAGTAAATGAAATATCTAAAAATCCATTTTCACTACTATTTACTAAATTTTTAACATTCAATTCATTTCGAACAAACTCTTTATATATTTCATTAAACATTTCTAAATTATATTCATTTGCTTTAGCTGAAATATACATTATATTGTCATTTTTTACAATATTTTTAACTGTTGTCCCTTCAATTTTTTCATTATTAATAGTAGTTCCTTTATTGCTATCAAAAGTTGATTTCGCAATTATAGGTATATTGAATTTTTCACCAACTTCAACGCATCTATTATGCAAAACTTTTGCACCTTCACTAGCAATATCTAGCATTTCTTCATAAGTTAAAGTATCAATCTTTTGTGCAATTTTAACAACATTAGGATCTGTTGTATATACTCCATTAACATCTGAGAATATATAACAATGATTTGCTTTTAATTTAGCAGCTACAGCAACAGCAGTTGTATCTGACCCCCCTCTTCCCAATGTCGTTATATCTCCATTTTCATTTAGCCCTTGAAATCCTGCTATTATAACAACTTTTCTTTTTTCTAGCTCTTTATTGATTCTTGTAGTATCAATATCTTCAATTATTGCATCTTGATTAGTATTATTAGTAAATATTCCCGCTTGCCATCCAGTAAGTGATACAGCAGGAATATCTAATCTATTTAGTAATATTCCTAATTTTGCTATAGTAATTTGTTCTCCTGTACTTAAAAGTACATCTAATTCTCTTTCATCTGGCATACTTGATAACGAATGTGCTTCTTTTATTAGTTCATCTGTTGTTTTTCCTTGAGCGGAAACAACCACCACTACATTATTATTTTTATAAAACTCCTTTATTTTATCAGCTACAATATTTAATTTTATATTATCCGCAACTGAACTTCCTCCAAATTTTAATACTACTGTGTCCATTTTGGCACCTTCTTTGATTTAAGTTAATAGTCTATTTAATTAAATATGACTCTATTTTATTTTATGTATTTGATTCATTTTGTGTGTATTTTAAATAAGCTTCTATGAATCCATTTAAATCACCATCCATAACACTTTGTACATTACCCATTTCAAAATTTGTTCTATGGTCTTTCACAAGAGTATATGGACAGAATATATATGATCTTATCTGACTTCCCCATGCTATTTCGTGTTGAATTCCTTTTAGTTCGTCTATTGTTTCTTTATTTGCTTTTTCTTTCAAATCCAAAAGTTTTGACTTTAACATTTTCATTGCTGTTTCTCTATTTTGAAGTTGAGAACGTTGACTTTGGCATGAAACTACGATTCCTGTAGGTATATGTGTTAATCTAACAGCTGATGATGTTTTGTTAATGTGTTGTCCTCCAGCACCTGAAGCTCTAAAAACATCCATTTTTATATCGTCTGGATTTATGTATAAATCAATATCTTCTGTAATTTCAGGTAATACTTCTAATGATGCAAATGATGTATGTCTTCTACCTCCACTATCAAAAGGAGAAATTCTAATCAACCTATGTACTCCCATTTCACCTTTTAAATATCCATAAGCATAATTTCCATCTACTTCAAATGTAACACTTTTTATCCCTGCTTCATCACCTTCTAAATAATCTAATTCCTTTACAACAAAACCATTCTTTTTAGCCCACATTGTATACATTCTATATAACATTTCTACCCAATCTTGAGCTTCAGTTCCTCCAGCTCCAGGATGTAATGTAAGTATAGCATTGTTGCTATCATATTTTCCAGAAAGTAAAGTTTCTATTTCAAATTTGTCAAAATCTTTTTTAGTATTTTCAACATTTTTAAGTATTTCCTTAGCAATATCTTCATCGTATTCAACTTCAACAAGTTCAAGCAAGTCTATCAATTCATTTAATTCATTTTCTAAATTTTTATATGAATTAACTTTTGATTTTATAAGTTTTATTCTTGAAAGTATTTTATTAGAATTCTCTTTATCACTCCAAAAATTTTGTTGTAAAGTTTCTTTTTCAAGATTAGATAATTCATCTTCTAATTTTATTATGTCAAAGTGAATCACCTAAATTTTCTAACTTTTCTCTCATATCAGATAAGTTCTTTTTGCTTTCTGATAAGTCTATCATCAAAATTCACTTCCTTTTTATATCCTTATTTTGCCAATATATATTATCACATTTAGCCAATTTATGCAACATGTAAGCAAAACAATCTACCACAACATTACTTTTTCAACATGTAAAAACCTTATTTTTATAAAAGCATATTCTGAAATTGATTTATTAAAACTATCCAATGTATGAGATGCTATTTTTATTCCATTTAAAGTTATTTTATTTTCAATATTAACAATAATTACAGTATGAGAGAATTTTACCCCATCAAAAGAAAGTTGAGCAATATCCCCTATTTCAATCTCAGTTTGAGAAACTTCTTTTGCATGAGGTCCTTCCTTTTTATTATTTATCAAAAAATCATATAAATACTGAACTCCTGTCCATGATGGAGATTTATTATTTCCATCTATATAATACCAGCCATAAGTTTTAGTATAATTCATCTTTTTACATCCTGCAAAAATACATTGTGAAACAAAATTCGTACAATCTCCGCCATTTAAATCAAAATTATAATAATTAGGATTTCTTTTATATGCCCATTTTTTCGCATATTCTATGGCAGCATTTCTATTATATTCCATTTCCTTCATAAAAATTCACCCATAGATATTATATGAATAGATTTAAAAATTTTCGCAAAAAATAAGCCTTTATTGTTTAACTTTTATTAAACAATTCAGACTTATTTCAGTAATATATTTACATATATTAATTATTCTTATCTTTGTAAACTTTTATCATATCCTTAACACTCATTTTTGTACCATAATTTAAGATAGCATTTGAATATATTTTTATTGCAACTTTTGCTATAAGTAAACTAGTTACAATTAATATGGCAATTGATATTGCTACATCTGTAGGCGTTGCTAATCCCATCATTATTCTAAAAGGCATACAAAATGGTGATGAAATAGGAAACATTGAAGCAAATACATTTAAACTGCTCGTTGGATTCATCATTGTAAAATATGATAAATAAAATCCAATTACTGCAAGCATTGCAACAGGCCCATTTGCTGATTGTATATCTTCTGGTTTGCTTACTGTAGAACCAGTTAAAGCATATAATAATGCATAAGCTAAATATCCTAATATAAAGTAAATAATTGTAATTATTCCAAGATATGGAGTTATTGTAGACATATCTAATACTTTATTTAATAATTCACTATCTAAAAATGATTTTGCACTAACAAGTGCTGTTGCAACTAATAAAATCATCTGTAATAATCCAACAATTCCAATTCCAATTGTTTTACCTAAAACAATTATTGTTGGTGAAGTAGATGTTGCAAGAGTTTCTATAATTTTTGAAGTTTTTTCTGTTGTAATTGAACTAGACACTTGATATGCACAAAAGTATATTGCATAAAACAATACAATTGAAAGTAACATCATTGCAAACACATTTCCATTTGCTTTTTTATCTTCTGTTTGTTCTAATGAAAATTCAAAATTAGGTGTTATTGATTTCAATTGATTTTCTGTTAATCCTAATTTGCTTATTTGTAAATTAGAATATAATGAATTTATTGTAGAAATAATATCCTCAGGAACATCATTCATCATTGTTGTATCCTTTACTATATATCTTACTTTAATCTGATCATTTTGTTTTTCTATCAAAATTGCAGAATTAACTTCTTCATTTTCAATTTTCGACTTAATTTCTTCATAGTTTACATTTGATATTTCTATCTCATATCCTATATTAACATTTTTAAGAGTTTCTAAAGAACCCTCAAAAACATTGTTTTCATCAATAATTAATAATTTATCACCTAAATTTTCTCCTTTGACTGCCTTCAATATATTTGGAATGTTAAATCCAACAATTATCATTATTAAAAAGATTATAGTTGATATTATGAAAGATTTTCTCTTAATCATATCTTTCATTGTAAAATTCATTACAATTAATAAGTCTTTCATCTTTACTCACCTACCTTTTCTATAAAAATATCATTTAATGTTGGTTTCATTATTTCAAATCTATTGATTACAATTTTATTCTCAACTAAAATTTTTAAAAGTTCATGTGCTTTACTTTCATCAGTAAGTTTAATTATATATGAGTTATTATTTTCAAATTCTTTTTCAAGTTTTAATTTCGTAATATAAGTATCAATTGATTCATTAACATCAATTTGAAGCTTATTTGCTGGATATTCATCTTTTATTTTTTTCAAATTACCCTGTAATACAGTTTTACCTTTATTTAATATTAATATGTCACTACAAAATTCCTCAATAGTTGCCATTTGATGTGCTGACATTATTACATATTTTCCATTTTTAACTAAATCGATTATTATATTTTTTAATAGCTCTGTATTCACTGGATCAAGACCACTAAATGGTTCATCTAAAACAACCAATTCTGGATTATGTATTACTGCAGTCATAAACTGAATTTTTTGTTGATTTCCTTTTGACAATTTTTCTGCTGGCATTTGCATATACTCTTCAACTTTTAATTTTTTTGCCCAATCCATTATAGCCTCATCTGCTTCTTTTTTCTTCATTCCTTTTAATTCTGCAAAATACATTAATTGGTCATATATTTTTACTTTTGGATATACGCCTCTTTCTTCTGGCAAATATCCAAAATTAACTGATTTTCTATCTACCTTTTGCCCATTCCATCTTATTTCCCCACTATCTTTTTTTATTATTCCAAGTAACATTCTAATAGTAGTAGTTTTTCCTGCTCCATTAGTTCCAAGAAGTCCAAAAACACCTGGTTTATCTAATGAAAACGAAATATTATCTACTGCTTTTTTTCCAATGAACGTTTTAGAAACATTTTTTAAAATTAGTCCCATTTTATTTTCCTCCAATTTATATAAAATCTACATAAATTTCTCCAATTCCTCCAGAAATTGAAATATGATTTTGTCCATTTCCTATTGTCTCATTATCAGAAACATCTTTTCCATCAATTTTAACGTTACCTATACCGTTGTCAACATTTATTTTGTAATCATCTTTGTTGTTTAATAAATGTATTTTTAATGTTCCAATTCCCATATTAAATTTATTTTTTCCTGTTAATTTTACTCTTATATCTGTCTCTCCTACACCTTGATTAAAATCTAAATCATTAATATTTCCATTCTCTATTTTGAAATCTCCTGCTCCTGTATCAATCTTCGCATGTTTTACATTCAATTCTTTAATTGTAGTTTCTCCTGCACCAAGATTTAAATCTAAATCTTCCGAATGTATATATTCTATATTTACTCTACCAGAGCCTGTACTTATATTAGAAGATTCTAGTATTAAATCTCTTGGAATATATAATATAATTTCTCTAGTACTGTCAACAGTTCCAAAATTAAATCTAATATGATTTTTTTCTTTTATCTCTAGCGTATTGCCATTTTGTTTACAATCAATATCATTTATATTTGACTCTATTTTAATGGTATCACTTTCTTTTATCGTAAAATTACTATAATTTACATCTATATTTAATTTTTTTATAGCCTCATCATATTGGTCCCATTCTACTATAGATAAATATTTTCCCCCTTTATCAGCATTATTACTTTCAATTAATCCAAGACCTGTTATTAAACCATATATTCCAGATAATATACCTGATATTATTGTAAAAATTAAGAAAATCGCAAAGGCTATTGCTAAATATTTTATTATTTTTTGTGCTGTTGTCATTTAATCTCAACACCTCCAAATAAGCAAGTAGCATTTATATATATAGTATTAGATTCTTGATTGTCAGATTTATTTTTTCTTTTTTCATCTACTCCGCCAAACATTGATGTAGATTTTATCTTTACCTTAACATTTTCAGGAACAATAATTTCTGTACCACCAAATATACTACTTACATTAATTACAGAGTCGCTTTCAATTACAGCATTTCTTAAATCACATTTAAGACCACCAAATACAGCGGTTAAATCTGTCCCGTTAAATTTTTCTCCATCAAAATTTACATTTTGTCCTGAAAAAGTTGCACAATAACCATTATCTTTTACTCTATTTTTATTTAATTTTTTTATTTCACCATTTATTTTATGATCAAATGTATCCTTAAAAATAAATGATATTCCTATTATAACTAATATAGTAGGAAGTGCTAATTTCCATATTAAATCAAAGTTTAATAATCCTTGGCAACATAACAATAATACAATTCCTATTATTAAACCAATGATATTACCTGTTTTCTCTCTTTCTTTAAATAATCCTATAAAACAAGGAACTATAATAAATAAAGTCCACCATCCATCAAAGAATATATTTATATGAGCTATTCCCAATGAATTTACACCTATAATTATTCCAATTGCAATTAAAACTATTCCCCATAATACATTTCCAAAATTTTTCATTTTTCATTTCCTCCTTGAAATTTTCCATTTTTTAATACCCATTTATTATCTGGATTTTCTTTTAATAACATTAATGCCTGAAATTCAAGCGACAACAGTTGTTGAATTTGTTCATCAGTAAACTGAACCGTATCACTTGCAGCAAGTGTGGCAATGCCATGTGAAAATATCCACATTTTAGTATGAAAGTTTCCTATATCTTCATCATTCAATTTAGTACTTATTTTTATAAGCTTTACTATTTCTTTATAGTCCTCATAATCTTTTGATATGAATTTTTCAGGAACTAACTCAGTTTCACTCATAAACAAAATCTTAAAAAATTGTTTTTCTTGTTTTGCAAACCTTATATAATTTATACCTACTTGCTTATAAGGTGGAATATCTTCAATTATATGATCCATTAAAAATTTATAAAAGTATTTTTCAATCTTTATATATACAGCTTTATTTAATTCTTCTACATTCTTAAATTGATAATAAATCGGTCTTATCGAACAGTTCATTTTCTTAGCTAATACTCTATTACTTATTCCATCTAAACCTTCTTTTCTAGCAATCTCAAACGCTGTATCTAATATCATTTGTTTAGTTATCTTAATGTTTGTAGGCATATTTTATATCCCCCTTTCTTTTTATTTTTAAATTCAAAAATATTGTATCACACGATACAATATTTGTATATACTTTTAAAAAAATAATTTATAAAATGAAAAAGAAAAAGTATTATTATAAGCAATACCTTTTCTTCTTCATATTTTTCTATTCAATTACCTTTAATTTTTTTAATTTTGCTTCATTTTTATAGTAATCTATATCATTATATTCTACTTGGACACTTTTACCTTCTTCAATTTTTCCATCAATTTCAGCAATATCTGTCATATTAACCTTTTGAACAAATATAAAATGATAAGATGTATCAGAATTTGTATCATCTTCCACATCATATATCAAATACAATTCGTCAGGATATACTTCTCCTATAGTAACATTAATAAATCGTTTATTATTAAATGCCTCTTTTTCTATATTAATTAAATCTTTATTTTTAGCAACTACTATTGAAGAAGCTTCAAAATCATTTAAATAATTTACATTTTCATATTTTGTCAAATTACCTGTACAAATAAGAACATCTCCCTCTTCAATATAGTCAATAGAATGTTTTTCTAGTGTAATATAATCTATACATGTTAAACCATTATTTATATTAATATTTGCTGCAGTATATTCTTTTACTTCATACCCTTTTTCTCCAAAGTGTTGTCCATTAAAAATATAAATATATTTATCATTTTTTACTTCAACAGTTCCCATAATTAATGTATTGTTTATAACATCTTTTACTTTCTTTTCATCTGTAATTGCAGTTAATTCTTCTCCATTTTCATCATATATTTTTGACAACCTTATATCTTCGTCTGCCACATTTTCTTCAGTATTATCTTTATATTTAATTGTAAAAATAGTTAAAAGTAAAATAATCATTATTACAATTATTATTATAATTTTCTTCTTCATATATTAACCTCTTCCTTTCATTTTACATATCATATTCTATATTATAATAGATGTAAAAAATATGGTCAATATAAAATGAATTATTTACCTATTATTTATTCCATACAGTTTTTCAATATAATTTCTTTATATTGCTCTACTAATTTTTCGTAACTTTTTTCTGTTACATATTCATTCACTTCATGGGCAGTAACAGGCCCTAACCCCAATATAATTTTTTTTGGTTTAGGTATAAAACTTGCTTCTGTAATAAAATTTGCTGTTTTATTTAAATCTATACCTGAAATTTCATTTATAAATGGATTTATTTCTTGTAATATACTTGTTTTACAATTATATTTTTTTGATAATTCTGTTATTTTATTTTTTAATAACTCAATATGTTTTTCATTAACTATCCTAAAATCTAAAGTAGCATTACAACTAGCAGGTATTGAATTGACTGCTGTTCCTCCGTTAATAATACCTATATTCATTGTAGTATACTCAACTTCATATTTACTTTCTTTGTAATTTTTAACATTTGTCTCATAAAAATCCATTAAATCTCTCATGAAATTAATTGCATTTATATTAGCACTTATCCCCCTTTCCGGATTGCTTGAATGTGCTTTTTTACCTATAAAATTCAATTCATATTCCAATAGTCCCTTACTTCCTATCAGCATTTTATTATTAGTAGGTTCGCCAAAAAGCATTAATTCAGGAAAATTTATATTCATTTTCATTAAACTTTTTATTCCGCTAAAATTAATTTCTTCATCATATGTAAAATATAATTTAATTCCATATTTTAGTTTATTTAAATCAATTTGCGAAATAGCATCAATCATTGCAGCAATTCCGCCCTTCATATCACATACTCCTAGTCCATAAAGTCTATTTCCTTTCTTTGTTAACTTAAACGGGCATGTATTCCACTCGTTTATATATTCAACTGTATCTGTATGCCCCAAGAATCCTATTTTAGGACTATTTCCTAAACTCATTATTAAACATTTGTCTTTATATTCAGTTTTAAAATTTAACCCTTTTAAAACTTTCTCAATATAATTAATAATTTTTACATTTTCTTTATCTCCAATTGTATTAAACGCAATCAGATTTTCTAAGATACCATATTTTTCCATAAATTACCTCCTTACTTTTATTTAATTTTTCTTTTTCCTAAATAAAAAAGCCTCATGAAGAAATCTTTATTAAGACTCCTCCATAAGACCATTTCATCTTATTTCTGTGTAAGCTGTTTTATCACCGCTTTGATACTGCTCACTTTTCAAGTTTAAGTATCCTCCTAATATTTTCATATATATTAACATCTTTATTTAAATATGTCAAATACTTTTTAAAATAAAGCATGCATACCTCCTATTATCTCTCCTGTAGTTGCATCAACATAATAAAACTTGTCCATACCTTCTTTTATATATTTATTATAATCATCAATGTAATTTCTTGCATTTATATTATGTTCAACCTTTACTTTCCAAACCATTCTAGTTATGTTTTCAGTTTTATAATAAGTATCTTCTTCAGAATTTTTATTTATATCATATTTATTATTTTCAATTCTATATATAAAAGGATTCATTTTTTCTATTGATAAATTAGCATTAATATTAGTAATGTCAAAAGTACTAAATTCTCTTTCTTTATTTTTTACAATATTAATAGCATCATCTTTTGTAATCACTAAAGGATTTTTCTGATATGTATCATCTGTATTTAATATTATAGATTCAAATAAAGTTTTTCCATCAACCGCAATAAACGAAACATTAAAAGATTCATATTGATTAGCAATTCCATCATAATATTTATAAAATTTAGCTTCCATTACCTTATATGCTTTATTTCTAAAAAAATGATCCTCAACTAATATGTTAGATATTTTATACAGTTCATCATCTATTTCTAATTTATTATAGACATCATTTGCTACATTTGATATTTCTTCATTTGTTAAAATCTCAGATTTTAAATCCTTATATTTTAAATCCATATCATTAAATGAAATAAAATTACCATTATTAGCCTTTAATTGCACCATAAGTCCTTCTTCATATCCCCATTTAGTTTTAAGCATATAATATGAATTATTTTCATCATATCCTCTTTTTAATTCAATTCTAATTATGTTTTGATTAGCATATCCTAATTTATTCAATATCTCAATTGCTTTTTCTTTCGCTATATTTTCAGTTATAAAACTATTTTTTTCTTCTTCTGAAAACTTTTCATCAGGTATATCTTTTATCATTTCTTCATAAGTATAACTTTTAGGTTCTTTCCATATTTTCTCATATAAATTTGTTGTTGCATATACTAACCCTGTTCCTAAACTCAGTGTAAGTATAATTCCTGCAACAATTTTAGAAATTTTATTATTTTTTGGCATAAAAAATTCCTCCTTATCAAAATTGGATACAGCTATTTTGGTTTGTGATCTTTTAATAATATTTTCAATTACATTTTTATCTTTCATAACTATACCCCCTTCTTTCTAATTCCTTTTTTAATTTTTTTCGTATTCTAGATAATCTTGATTTTACTTTTATTTCTGATATATTCATGATTTTTGATATATCTTTTACACTTTTAGAAAAATAGTAATAATATACAAAAATATCATTGTCTTCCCTTTTCATCCCATTTAGTTTTTCAATAATTATTTTTGTTTTTTCATTTACTTCCACTTCGACATTTAAATTAATATTTTCATATAAAATATTTTGAAAATTATCTATATTTTCATTACTATCTTTTGTTTCTCTTTTCTTTTTTAACATTAGGTTTTTAGCAATCCCTGCTATATATGGAGATAATTTTCTATTACTATCTAAATTTTCACGATTATTCCATATTGTTAAAAAAACATCTGATGCAATTTCCTCTATGTCTTCATCACTAAATTTAAATTTACTATTTTTTATAATAACAAACACATATCCGAGCAAAATCATGTATTATACTATCAATATTAAGTTCACAGTCATAAATATATTCTCCTATTAATTTTTCACTCATTTTTGCTTTAAAGCTCCTTTTTAGATATCTATTTATATATTACCATCTTTTTAAAAAAGGTAACATATTTATTTTAAGAAATAAAAAAGAAAATATTATTCATACAAAATAAATAATATCTTCTTATGTATTTCTATTTCTTAGCCAATCAGATATGAAAAATTTTCCATCTTTTGATTTTAACATATCTGTTAAAGAAATATAATCCTCATTATCAATATTGAAATAACTAATTCTTATATCTAATACACTTAATTATTTCATACTATCTCCTTTTAAGAACATTTATTTTATTGCATATCTATTGATAGTATTTGTCAATAAAATATGTAAAATTATTTCTGTTTTTATAACTAAAAAGGAATGTCAACATATTTTCAATGTTTACATTCCTTGATAAAACTTTGTTTTATCGATTTTTAATTGTCTTTCGTTGACAAGCTAGAAATAATTTCTCTTTTTCGAATATTAATCAAATCCTTGTATTTATTGGCTTAAGCATTCTTTCCACAGCAATTTTTATACTTTTTTCCCGAACCACAAGGGCAAGGATCATTTCTTCCGATTTTAGGTTCTTCTCTTACAACAGTTCTGTTCACATCTGGATTTTCTAATGTAGATTGTCCTCCATCAACACTGTTTATTGCTTGTAAAGCTGTTTTTGTAATCTTAGCAGTTTCACTTCTTCTTAAATCTTGTTGTTTTCTTAGATTCATAAGAAGTTTAACAACATCAACTTTTATTCCTTCAATCATTTGATCAAACATGTCTGTACCAATAATTCTATATTGAACAACTGGATCTTTTTGTCCATATCCTTGAAGTCCAATACCATTTTTCAATTCATCCATAGCGTCTATATGATCCATCCATTTTTGATCAACAACTTTAAGCATAACAATTCTTTCAATCTCACGAAGTTGTTCGGCTTCAATTTCTTGTTCTTTTTCAGCATATTTTTCTTGTGCTTTTTCTTTTAATATATTTATAAGTGCATCAGTATTTCCAGAATTTTCCTTTAATTCTTCTCTCATATTAATTCCAAATATATTTAAAATTTCAGCACTTAATGATTCAATATTAATTTTTGTATTACCATTGTCATCCATTTCATTAAATGTCAACACTGTATTTTCAGCTACCCAATCAATATAATGTTTAATTATATCACTTAAATCCATTCCATCTAAAACTTTTCTACGTTGACCATATATTTCTTCTCTTTGAACATTCATAACATCATCATATTTTAATACATTTTTACGAATGCTGAAGTTTCTACCTTCAACTTTAGCTTGAGCATCTTTTACTCTATTAGATAGAATTCTCATTTGGATTGGCATATTTTCATCAACATTTAAAGTTTCATAAAGTCTAGTTACTTTATCTCCACCAAATATTTTCATTAAATTATCATCAAGACCTATATAGAATTTAGATTCTCCTGGATCTCCTTGACGACCACTACGTCCTCTTAACTGATTATCAATTCTTCTTGATTCATGACGTTCTGTACCTATTATCTTAAGTCCACCAACAGCTAATACTTTTTCTTTTTCTTTCTTTATTTCTTCATCATATTTTGCCTCTAGCTTTTTAAATTGCTCTCTTGCTCTTAATATATCTTGATCATCTGTTTCATAATAAGTATTAGATTCTTCAATTAGATTTGCAGGAACTTTATTAGCTCTCATTTCTTCTTTAGCTAAAAATTCACTGTTTCCTCCAAGCATAATATCAGTACCACGACCAGCCATATTTGTAGCAATAGTTACAGCTCCAAATTTACCAGCTTGTGCAATTATTTCTGCTTCTTGTTCATGATACTTAGCATTAAGTACAGTATGTTTAATTCCAGCTTCCTTTAATCTTTTACTTAATTTTTCTGATTTTTCAACTGAAACTGTACCAATTAAAACTGGTTGTCCCTTTTCATGGCAAGCTTTAACATCTTCAATAATAGCATTGAATTTACCATTTTCATTTTTATAAATAACATCTGGTTCATCTATTCTTATCATAGGTTTATTTGTTGGAATTGCTACAACATCTAAGTTGTATATTTCCTCAAATTCATTAGCTTCTGTCATGGCTGTACCAGTCATTCCTGAAAGTTTACCATACATTCTAAAGTAATTTTGGAATGTTATAGTTGCAAGTGTTTTTGACTCATCAGCAATCTTAACTTTTTCTTTTGCTTCAATTGCTTGATGAAGACCATCATTATATCTTCTTCCATACATAATACGACCTGTAAATTCATCAACAATTAAAACTTCTCCGTCTTTTACTATATAATCAATATCCTTCTTCATTACTCCATGTGCACGTAATGCTTGATGAACATGATGAACTAGAGTAGAATTTTCAATATCATTAAAGTTATCTAATCCAAATTCTTTTTCAGCTTTTGCTATACCTTTTTCAGTTAATGTTGCAGATTTAGCCTTTAAATCTACTATATAATCATATTTTGCATTATCTTCTTCTTGATCAATATTTTTTATATCTTCTTCAACTATAACCTTAGCATCTAATTTTCTAACAAAATTGTCAGCTTTTTTATATAAGTCTGATGATGCATTTGCTCTACCAGAAATAATAAGTGGTGTTCTTGCTTCATCTATTAATATACTATCTATTTCGTCTACTATAGCATAATGAAGATCTCTTTGAACTAATTGATTTTTATATATAACCATGTTGTCTCTTAAGTAATCAAATCCAAATTCATTATTTGTACCATAAGTTATATCACAATTATATGCTTCTTGCTTCTTTTTAGGATCTAGTCCAGGAATTACAAGTCCAACTGATAAGCCTAAAAATTTATATAATTTTCCCATCCATTCACTATCACGTTTAGCCAAATAATCATTTACAGTAATTACATGTACACCTTTTCCTGCTAACGCATTTAAATATACTGGAAGTGTTGCAACTAAAGTTTTTCCTTCACCTGTCTTCATTTCAGCAATTCTACCTTGATGAAGTATAATTCCACCTATTAACTGTACGTCAAAATGTCTCATACCTAATACTCTTTTAGATGCTTCTCTAACAACTGCAAATGCTTCTGGTAAAATATCATCTAAAGTTTTTCCATCAGCTAACATTTGCTTAAATTCAGCTGTTTTAGCTACTAATTCATGATCTTTTAATTTTATCATTTCTTCTTCTAAACCATTAATCTTTTCTACTAATGGCATTACTTTTTTTACTTCTCTCTCGCTGTATGATTTAAATAATTTCATGTTTAATTCATCCTCTCAACTTTGTTTTAATGCTTATAATCAACTTACAAACATAACTATAGTAATTTTAGACTAACTATATCACTAAAATCAAATTTTATCAAGTTATTTTGTAATAAAACTTAATTTTTTAGCATAAATTTTCATAAAAGAATTTTTGGAGGTTCTTAGATATGTTTATATTTAATTTTAAGCCTAATCTTAACAAAGCATTTAAAATATCATTAATCTGTATGATAGTAATTGTTTTTTTTATTTTATTTTTTACAATTCACAAAATATTTTTTTCAAGAAATAAAGTAACTGATAGAATGAGTAATTCTACAATAATAGAAATAACACCTGAAAACTATACAAATATTTTAAAAACTGTTAATGAAAACATAGATTCTTATATAGGTCTTAAAGTTCATTTTACAGGTTATGTATATAGACTATTAGATTTCGAAGATGATGAATTTGTTTTAGCAAGAGACATGATAGTATCAACAGATAATCAAATGTTAATAGTAGGTTTTTTGTGTAAATCAAAAGATGCAAATAATTTTGAAGATGGTACATGGGTTGACGTTACTGGAGAAATAGCAAAAAAACGATACCACAAAGATATAGCAATGATAAAAGTATCAAATATTTTTAAAGTAGATAAACCTTCTTCTGAAAAAGAATATGTATACCCTCCTGATAACACATATATACCAACAAGTAGCATATTTTAAAAGACATCTCTAAAAAAGAGATGTCCCTATATTTTTTAACAATATCTTTGCAAGGTTATTAAAATTTTATAAATATTTCTATTTTCACTCGCCTTTGCAATAGAGCCAATTAGATTTTTTTCATTATTTACTATTTTTGTTAAAGCTGAAAGTAACTCTATTTCTGTATAACATTCAATTGGTTTATCTGATGGTATTTTACTTAGTACATTAACATAATTTGGAACCAATCTATTTATTTTATAAAATTCATCTAAAAATCCATTTACATTTTCATCATAAATAGGTTTAGATGCAATAAAATTTCCTTTAGAATCTCTTTTAACAGGTGTCCAATTTACCTTTGGTGCTTCTTTAAAATAATCTATATAATTAAATAATGATTCATATTTTTTTGCCATTTTTAGATTACCTCTTTTCTCATATTTTATATAATCATATCACAAATTTAATAAATATCAAGAAAAATTATTTTACATTTTAATTACAAATAAATGACAAAATCGTTTCTATTCTATGTCTAAAATCGTCTTAAATATTCCTTTATCAATAGAATTACTAAAAACATTTTTTATAATTATTAATAATATTGGTCCAAGAAACATCCCTATAACACCCATGAATTTAAAGCCTGTGTACATTGCTAGTATTGTAAAAATCGGATGAATTCCTATTTTAGAACTTACAATTTTAGGTTCTATTAATTGTCTAATAACCGACATTATAATCCATAAACCGACAATAGCCAAACCAAGTCTTAAATCTCCATCTAATGCTGTTATTATTCCCCATGGTATCATCACAGTTCCAGATCCTAATATAGGAAGTGCATCCACAAAAGCTATTCCTAACGCAAATAATAAAGGAAATTTTATATTCCAATTTATAAAATATAAAATATATAATCCTACTAAACATATACAAAAAGAAATTAAAATTAAGCTAATTTGTGCCTTTAGATATCCTCCTAAAACCTTAATTATTTCTCTTACATGTTTTGAGAGTTTATAAACCCACCTTTCTGGCAAATGATGCTCTAATTCATCTAACATATATATTCTATCTGTACATATAAAATATAATGACACAATTGTAACCCCGAAATATATAGCTATTGTTGGAATTTTAGTAAGTCCTGATAAAAAATTGCTCAAAAAATTTTCTACCCACTTTGAGACTTTTTCTAATAAATCTTCAGAAGAATTTTTTAATATATTTAAAAATTCCTTTGGTAATTTTATGTCATCTAATTTCATGTTGTTTGTTAAATTTTGTATTTGATCATTACACTTATTATAATATACATTTACATTTTCGAGTAAATTTGTTGACTCAGTAATTAATGTCGTAATTCCCCATATAATAAGTCCTACAATAATACCAAACGTTAATATAAATACTATTATAGAACTTATCTTTCTATTTAATTTCAATTTTTTCATTAATGCTTTTATCAACGGTTCCATAATTATTGCAATTACAAAAGCAATTAAAAAAGGCATATAAAAAATAGTAAGCTTAAATATCGCAAAAATTACTATAATAAGTCCAATAACAGATAAAACTCTCTTTAAAATACTAGTCCAATATGTAACTTCTTTTGACATATAGCACCTCTTATTTATTATATGAACTTTTATATCTAATTATTCATAAATTACTTTAATAAAGCTTCATTCATAACTTCTGATAAATATTTCATACTATTTAAACATTGTTCTAAAGTATTTCCGGTAGCTCCAACTTCTATTATACACGCTGCCTTTCCTAAATGTTGATTATATCTAGAGTTTCTAAGTATCATTGGTTTAAATAATCCAGGATATAATTCATTTGCTTTTTCTTGAATTTTTACAGCAAATTGTAAATTTGTTTGCCAATTAGGATGTGACAATCCACCTCCATTGCTTCCCATAACAAACATTATTTGTGCAGCATAATCATCACCTATTTTCACAGTAGGATCATAATTACTATTGCTTCCAATAGCATCTCTATGCAAATCTATTATTATATCACTATTTTTTTTATTTAATAATCCTTGCACTGTATTTAAAGATCTACTATAAGAACCCGTATAAGCAGGATAGTCATGATATGTTCTATCATGTAAAACATTAAATCCATATATTCCTAAATACTTTTCTAATTCATCTCCTACTCTTGATACAGTATAATTTAAATCTGTTGTTCTATAATTACCTGTTTGTTCATATGGATATTTTTCACTTGGTGCATAGCTCTCGCATGTATGAGTATGAAATATAATTATATCTTTATTATTAATACTAAGATTGTTTGGATTTAAATTATTATCTGTTAATTCAAAACTTGTTTCGTTTCGTATTTTTATTCCATTATATTCTTGTGTGAAATTTTCAGCTATTGGGTTTGTAGTAACAACCTCCGTTTTTTCTTCTTTAGATGCTAATTCTAAATTTTCTACCGAATTACCATCCGCTTCCCCAACACTTTCTTGAACCTCATTAACAGCATTTTCTGTATTAGAAGCAATCTTTTTTTCCTTAAAATAAAAAACTCCAAGTTCCATCTGCAAAAGAAAATTACTAAAATCATTTACATAAAATTCATCATCTTCTTCTATTATATTTTCATTCATATTTTTAGCTGAACTTTCTACATATTTAATCTCAGGTAAACTCGAATCTATTAATTTTAAACTATATTTCTCATAAAAATAATTCTTTACATTTAATCCTATATTGATATTAAACTTCTCTCTTTTACCATAAAAATATCTACTAACAAAATAAATAACACAAACCATCATCACACATGTTAGCATATATTTAAAAATATCTTTTATCTTAATTACTGTAATATTGAACATAATAAAATCCTTCCATATATTATATATATTCAATATAATTACATTTATTCTTTTATCTTATTTTATTTAAAAATAAAAAAGACTTACTGTAAAAATCTCTATTACAATAAGTCTCTTTATAATTTCATAACATCTTAATATCCTCTAGGTTTTAATTCTAAATAAATTGGTTTTTCTTCACCAATTTTAGTTGATTTTCCATGTCCTGGATAAACAATAGTTTCATCTGGTAAAATCATTAATTTATTTGTTACAGAATCTATTATACTTTGAAAATCAGATGTAGGTAAATCTGTTCTTCCCCATGTTCCTCTAAATAAAGTATCTCCCGAAAACAAAAGTTTTTCTGCTTCACAATATAGTGATGTACTTCCTATTGTGTGACCTGGCGTATAAATAACTCTAAATTCAATATTACCAATATGAAGTAAATCATTATCATTCACTCTAGAATCAGCTTCAAGTTCAATCTCAGGTAAATCTACTATATTAGTTAAATTGATACTAGAATCATTTAATCCTTCTGCATCCATAAAATGAATTAAGACTTTTCCGCCTTTTCTCTGTTTTAACTCTTGTACTCCCTCTATATGATCTCCATGGCAATGTGTCAAATAAATATATTTTAAATTACCATGTAATATATCTAGCATTTCAACTATTTTATCAACTTCTCCTCCTGGGTCTATAACTATTGTTTCTTTCGTATCTTGATCAAATACTATATAACAATTAGTTG
Source organism: uncultured Clostridia bacterium (assembly GCA_934178475.1). Classification (GTDB taxonomy): domain Bacteria; phylum Bacillota; class Clostridia; order TANB77; family CAG-508; genus CAG-269. Next base: position 114,377 of record CAKPQH010000003.1, on the reverse strand, counting down.
GGTCTTTAAGTTCTGTTTGTATTAGTATTCTTTTTAATATCATCGTACATTAAACCTTCTTTCTCTTAACTTCATAAACACTATCTATTTTACGTAATGCTTTTAATAAATTATTTAAGTCCTCAAGCTTTTTCGTTTCTACAGTAATATCCATAATAGCAATTCTATCTTTTCCAGATCTTGCATTAACACCAATTAATGTTGTTTTACTATCTTGAACAACTTTTAAAACATCTGCTAAAAGTCCCCCTCTATCATTAGCATCAATCTCAATATCAACATTATAAGAAGCTTTTTCTTCTTCAAGCCATGAAACGTCAATAATTCTATTTTCTTCTTTTAATAAATCCTTAACATTTACACAGTCTTTTCTATGAACTGTTACTCCTCTTCCTTTAGTTATATAGCCTATTATTTCATCACCCGGAAGTGGAGTACAACATTTAGATAAATGAACTAAACAATTATCAATTCCTTTAACAACAATTCCATTTCCTGATGATTTTGGTATTTTTTCTATCTTAGGTTGAGAAAGTTCTTTTATTTTTTCTTCAATATTTTCCTCAGTATGTTCTTTTCTATATTCAATAAGCATACGTGCAATTACTTTAGTTGCAGAATTTGCTCCAAATCCAACAGCAGCATACATTTCATCTAAATTTTTGTATTTATATCTATCAAGCATAGGATCTATAAACTCTTGTTTAAATATATCAGAATGTTGTAAACCAATTCTCTTAAGCTCTTTAGCAATCAAATCTTTACCTTTTTCAATATTTTCAGATTTCTTTTCTTTTTTAAACCATGCATTTATTTTATTTCTTGCTCTTGAACTTTTAACAAATTTAAGCCAATCTAAGCTTGGACCTCTCGAATTATCTGAAGTAATAATTTCAACTATATCACCAGTTTTTAGTCTTGTAATAATCGGCATCATTTTGCTATTTATTTTACATCCTGTCATTCTATTTCCTACTTCAGCATGTACATTATAAGCAAAATCAATCGGTGTAGCTCCTTTAGGTAATGCTAGTATCTTTCCCTTAGGAGTAAAAACATAAACCTCATCTTCAAATAGTTCTGTCTTTAAAGTATTTAAAAATTCTTGAGGATCTTGCATTTCTTGTTGCCACTCTATACTTTCTCTAAGCCATGCAAGTCTATCTTCAGATACTACGACATTTTGTTTGCCTCTACCTAAAAAGTTAGCTTCTTTATATGCCCAGTGTGCAGCAATACCAAATTCTGCTACTTTATGCATGTCCCATGTACGAATTTGAACTTCGAAAGGAACACCTTTATTTCCTAAAAGAGTAGTATGTATAGATTGGTACATATTTGGTTTAGGAACAGCAATATAATCTTTAAATCTACCCGGCATAGGATTATACATTTCATGAACTATACCTAAAGCTGCATAACAATCCTTTACAGAATTTACTATTATACGCATAGCAAACAAATCATATATTTGATCTAAACTTATATTATCTCTTTGCATCTTTTTATATATACTATATAAATGTTTAGCTCTTCCTGTAACTGTAGCTTCAATTCTATTCTTTTTAAGTTCTTTTCTTATATCTTCCATTATCTTTTCAATAAAAGATAATCTTTCATCTTTTTTTCTATTAATTCCTTCTACTAAATCATGATATTCTTCTGGATATAAATATTTAAATCCTAAGTCTTCAAGTTCTGCTTTAATTTCATATAAACCAAGTCTATTAGCAAGAGGAGCATATAATTCTAATGTTTCTTTTGCATTAGCAATTTGTCTATCTCTTCTTAATGCCTTTAAAGTTCTCATATTATGAAGTCTATCTGCAAGTTTAATCAAAATTACCCTAATATCTTTTCCCATAGCTAAAAACATTCTTCTATAATTTTCAGCTTGTGTCTCCTCTAAAGATGCAAATTGTATTGTACTAAGCTTAGTTACCCCATATACCATATCTGCAACTTCATTTCCAAAAAGTTTTCTTAAATCTGCATCTGTTGCATCTGTATCTTCAACAACATCATGAAGAATAGCTGCACATATTGTACTCTCATCCAGTCCCATTTCTGCCAATGTATATGCAACATGAAGAGGATGAATAATATATGGCTCTCCTGACATTCTTTTTTGATCTCCATGTTTCTCTACAGCATATTCATAAGCTTTCATTATAAATTTAGCATCAACTTTTCTACTAATTGATTTTTTCTTAGCAATAACATCCTGTATTGTTACTTCCTTTGTTTCTGTCATGCATCCCACTCCCCTATCTCTTATTATATCGATTTAATTATATCCTTAAGGTTAATTTGAATACTATCTACACCATTAAATGAATTTACCTCTAAACACCCAGCAATATCAACTCTATCACCTATAACAAAATTTTCTGCCAAATGTCCTATATTAAATCCAATTGCATTTACATATGTATTATTATTACTCCTTAATGTAAGTTTTAAATGTTTACCTTCAGTTAAAGTTCTTATAGAATCAATTTTTAAATTCTTAAATACGAAAATTGGCATTTTATTTGCTTCGCCAAATGGTTCTAATTTGCTTAAAGAAGCTACCATTTCTTTAGTGATATTATCAATATTTAAAATAGCATCAATATTTAGTATTGGTACAATATTTGATATATCTGCCTTTTCTACTATATCAGAAAAATCCTTTTTGAATTTCTCTATTTTATCTTGTTCTATTGCAACTCCAACTGCCATACTGTGTCCGCCAAACGCTACTAAATCAGCTTGACATTTTAAAAGTGCTCTATGTATATCAAAACCTGGTATACTTCTTCCTGACCCCTTTCCTATATTAGAGTCATTATCAAAACAAAATAATATACATGGTTTAAAATACATATCTGTTATTTTAGATGCAACAATACCAATTACCCCACTATGCCATCCTTTACCAGCTAATATTATGCTGTTTTCATCTTCTAAATTTTCTTTTTCCACTTTAGATATTGCTTCATTTAATATATTCTTTTCTTTTGATTGTCTTTCATTATTAAATGTATTTAAAGTAATTACATATTTTTCCGCTTCTTTCATATTCTTTGATAATAATAAATCTAATGCAACATCTGCATATCCCATTCGTCCACATGCATTTATTCTTGGTGCAACTCCAAATGAAATACTATTAGAGTCTATTTTATTATATCCTATGTTATTCAAAATAGCTTTTAAGCCAAAATTACGTGTACATTCAACTAATTTTAATCCTAATTTAGTTATTACTCTATTTTCATCTTTTAATGGTACTATGTCTGAAATAGTGCCTATGCTTACTATATCTAAATATTTCAGATATTCTTTTTCTTCTAACCCTAATTTTATTGAAATTGCTTGAATTAATTTAAACACAACTCCAACTCCAGCAAGTTCTCTAAAAGGATATTTATTATCTTTTCTTTTGCAATCTATTACAGCTATTGCATCAGGTATATTTTCACCCGGTTCATGATGGTCTGTTACAATAACATCCAAACCTAAACTTTTAGCATACTCAATTTCTTTTATTCCAGTTATACCACAATCAACAGTTATCATAAGAATTGTTTTATTATCTGCAATTTTCTTTACCGCTTCTTTATTCAAACCATAGCCTTCGTTTAATCTGTGCGGAATATAATATTCAACTTCTAATCCTCTTTCTTCTAAAAAACTCTTTAAAGTTGTTATACTTGTAATTCCGTCAACATCATAATCACCATATATAGTAATCTTTTCTTTTTTATCTATCGCACTAATAATTCTTTCTACAGCTTTTTCCATATCCGGCATATCAAAAGGATTATGAAAATCTTTTCTTGTAGGATTCAAAAAAACTTCTGCATTATCTACATTTATATTTCTATTAGCTAGTATTAACGCTAACAAATCATTTAATTTATATTTTTCTTTTAGCTTTTCCGCTTCTCCACTATTATTTATTGTATACTGCCATTTTGGGTTCATTCACTTGCTCCTTATCTTTTCATATATACTTGTTATTCTACTATACTTAGTAAAAAATATCAATAAAAAAATTGAGCAATTCTAAAATAAATTTAGATTCTCAACCTTGTTTCAAAAAAAGAGAAGAATATCAGCCTAGATACCTTCTCTTATATTTTTTATAAAATTAATTCATTTTTTTATTTTTCACAACAATTGCTGCTCCTAATCCTACTACTGAAACACTTACTATTCCAATATAGAATATAACATTATCTCCCGTTTTTGGATTGCTTGTTTCATTCTTTGTTTGTTCTGTTTTTTCTTCAACATTTGTTGCCACAATTCCATATTGACTTAAATGTGATGTTTCAAATACTATGTATCCATCTTCTACTGTTGCTGGTATTGTTTCTTTTATCTCATCATTTGAAATATATACTACTTCATATTTGTTAAATCCGTTTAAGTCTTCTGGTAATGCAATTCTTATTTTCATTTTAGTATCACTAATTTTAACTATTTGATCATTTTCTAAAACATTTATATCTACTACATATTTAACATTTTTATTTGTTAAATCTTTTTTTACTTCTACAGGTTTAATATCTAATTTGTAGTCTTTGTTAACTTCTTTTACAAATTCAATTTTTGCTTTTGTTTCTCCTGTGCTTTCAATTTCTTTTACTGTTTCTTTAGCAGGTTGTTCTGGTTCTCCTGAAATTTTAGTCCAAGAAGCATATAAAGTTACATTTTGATAATATTCAGCACCGTTTGCATTTTTTATAATAGTGTCTCTGTTAAGATCATCTTTATCATCTTTATCCCATCTTCTCCAATATATATACATGAAGTTTTTTCCACTTTCATCTTTTTTAGAGTTCCAACCATTAAAAGTATATCCTTCTCTTACAGGTGTGTATGGTAAAAGTGACATAGCTGTTCCTGAGTTTCCGCCACCTAAATAATCATATTTGTTAGATGCTTTACCTTCAATAGTTCCACCGTTTGCATTTAATATTAATACTCTATCTGTTCCATCAAAAGTATCTTTAGTATATGTAGCAGTTAAAGTAATTACAGCATCCTTTGCGAAAGCACTTGAATTAATAGAAGTAACAATTTTTCCATCTAAATCCCAGCCCTTAAAAGTATATCCTTTTCTTACTGGTGTATATTTTGTTAAATCAATTGTTTTAAATTCTTCTGCTTTACTTTCCAATGTTAATTTTGCTTTACCATTTATTGTACCACCAAAAGCATCAATACTTACATAGTATTTACCACTATCTTTTAATTCTTTATCTGAAAATTTAGCATTAAGCTTTAATCCATTAGTATATTTAACTTCTTCGCCTGTTGACTTATAAAAGTAACCACTACCTGTAAAGTTTGCTATTTCTAATTCTTCACTAGCTTTTGTATTCTCTGCCATTTCCCAATGTGAAAATTCAGTTTTACCATTGAAAGGAATAATTCCTTTTGTTAATTCAGATAATTTAACAGTTGTTTCTCCTTCTGCAATATTAAATCTTACAAGTTTAGAATATTCACCATCAAAACAACTTTCATCTTCATTAGCTGTTAGGAATAATGAATATTTTCCATCATCACTAATTGTAGCTGCATTTACTCTGTTTGAAAAAACAAACAAACATATAACAGCTAAAATAATTGTTAAAAATATTAAACTTTTTTTAAATTTCATTTTCTTTTCCTCCTTAATATTTTCTTAATTTTTTTCTTTTTGTATTATTAACTATTATTAATGTAATTGTTCCTATTAGTGCAATTGCAAACAATATAGCATATACTATAACATTATCACCTGTTTTTGGATTTGCATTTGTATTATCTTTTTGAATATCATTGTTGGTTAAATTGTTATTTTCTTGTTTTTCTTCATTTTTAGTATTTTCTGTATTTTTATTATCTTCTATATTTTTATCTTGTTGTTTCGCTTTTATCTCAAAATAAGTTATAGCATTTTTTCCATTTGAAAAAGCAACTTTTAAAGTATGTCTTCCAACAGATAATGTTTTTAAATAGCTATCTTTTAAAGTAACTATTGTACTTCCTGACTTTGAATCATAATTTTCATTATCTACTAAATTATCATCTATATACACTTTATTTGCAAATAAACTATAGTCTGCATCAACTCTAAATGTTGCATCTTTTGATTCATCAACTGTATATATTTGATTAGCACCTTCGATAAATTCATACTCTTTTGATTCAGTATCTTCTTTTACATATTGAAATGTGAATTCATACGTACATCTAGTATAATAATCATATCTTGTTTCAAGTAAAATTCCACCATCAGGGTCATCAAAATCCAATGCAGAACCTGTATATTGCATATGAAATCCTTTAAAAACTTCGCTTTTTTTAGTTCCAACATTTACCGCAGTTAGTATTGCTTTATTTTCTGACCTATTTCCAACTATCTTTATAACAGCTACACTTTCATTGTCTGTTACTAATAAACTTTCATTGAATATTTGGTAATATAGTGTTTTATCTAAATCTGCAAATGATTTTAATCCTTCTGTTAACTCATCAGTTTTAGAAAAATCTATTACATATTCTTTCCCATTAGTTAAATCAATTACACCTTTTGATGATATATCATTATAAATATTTTTAATTGTTTGGTTAAAAGCAATATTTTTTCTTTCGAATTCAATATCTAATTTATCATTAAATTTACTTGAATCTAATTTGAATGTAGATTTAGTTTCATTTATTGCTATAATAGGATAATACCAATTATTAATTTTTAATTTTATAGATGTATTAGCACCAAGAATACTTGAATCTTCAATTTCTTCAATTACAAACTTGTACTCTGCTTCGTTTAAATCAATTACCATGTTATTTGAAATATTAGTAACTAAATCCTCGCCTTTGAATAATTGTAATTTTGCTTTCTTGCTATATTCTACATAACCATCATGAATGATTCCTCCCTTAAAATTTAATATTACCTCATTTTTAGTTTTTGCATAAACATTACTTACTTGCATCGAAAACAGCAAACATGCTAATAAGCAAATTATAAACGTTGATAATATTTTTGTTTTCCTCATCACATTCCCTCTTTCCTTATTTTATTTTTATATTTGATATCTTATCATATAATACATATTTAGAAATGTTTTTTGCCAATTTTTCCATGCTATTTTGGTAACTTATTTCTACCAAAAAAACAAAAGCAGTATTAATACTACCTTTGCTCATTATGAAAATTGATATTACATATTGTTTAATTTATATTCAAAGTACCGTCTCCTGAATCACTAAGATTAACATCAGGCTTAAGAGAAACAGCAGGACGAATTCCAGAAATACTGTCATTTTCAAAACCATATGAATAAAAAAAAGCTACATCCACTTACACTAAAATTACTTACAACAGGTATTCCATAAAAAAGACATCCTGAAAGTGTCATAACATAAGAGGAAGTAAGCCGATAAGATTGATTTAGAGTATTTTTAGTAATCAAATCATTTACTCCCTCTATAACCATAAAAATTACCCGTTATTGTTACAGATTGTCCTTTTTCTAAAGATATCCATTCATTTCCTTTTAAATATGCTAATTTTTTATAACTTGTTTTTTGAGGCCCCGTTGTTCCTGACCAACTACAATACACATTTCCATCTGTTTCATTTATACTATATGTTACATTATGTCCATAGCCATTTACCAGTTTTGGTTGATATGTTGTCTTATCAAATTCTGTTAATTTATCTATATCTTGAATCTGCATACTTCTTGCTGATTTTGCTCCCTTTCCATATCCATATATTGAGCATATTCTATTTACTTCCTCTGCTGCATATTGCCCTGCATTTCTTGCTATTGTTGGATCTGTGTTTCCCATTGCCATATACTGTGTTGCCCCTGTAGGATCTTTTGCATTTGTTGTTGGCATTATTAAAATATTTCCATCATCATCTGTTCCAAACACTTGCCATATTAATTTTTGCGCTTCATTATTTGATATTGTATACGTTTGAGTATCTTTTCCTGTTTTTTCAGTTTCTGTTGTCGCTGTAAGTTTTGAACTTTCTACACCTGTATATGGATCATAATTTATTGTTGTTCCTAATGGAATTTCTACTTTTTCCGTTTCCTTTTTCCCATTTGTCACCACATATCTTCCTTCAGAATTTATTGTTACATACCATGTTACTTGTTTTAATGTTCCATCATCTGATACTAGGTAATTTCTTCCATTATACTTTATAACTTTTGCATTTTCATCTCCTTCAGCTTCTGATAAGTATTTTTTATTATTTATCTTACAATTATTATTTATTCATCATCTTTTCTTTTTAATAAAAAACAAAATTAATTTCAAACCTCAGTAACCTTTCACACAAAAATAAACTCCGCATAAGATAATGTATAGTTTGATTAATTTAGTAGATACTAATTCAAGATAAAAGGAGGATTTTTATTCGAAATGAAGTCAATATGTATAAAAACAAACAATAATGATGCAATAGAATATCTACTAGATAAACTAAATAACATAGAAATAAATAATATAAAATTTTCTTGTTTAAAATTCAAAATATACACAAATATAATTATTCATTATACCGGAAATTGTCCACCGTTGTTTTTTTATAATATTTCTGATATACTTTCAAATCTAGTAATAGATGTTTACGAAAAAAATATAATAAAAAGAATCCTTTACCATGATTATTTTTATTTCAACTTTGAAGAATTAAATTTAATTTTAAACACAATTAATAAATATACAACATATAAAGATAAAAAAAATATTGTTTCTGATGGTTTTTATAACTATATAATGTCAAACAAAAGTATTGTACTTGATGGATTCATAACATTTAGATTAAAAGACTATATTAGTTTATTATCAAATAAAATAGATAAAAAAGTAAATGATTTTTTAATCGAAAAAGAGTATACAGAGTTTATATCTTTACTTAAATTATATATAAATTCCGAAAAAAGTCAGACAGAACTTGTACACTTAATATATTCTCCAACAAAATCAATATTATTAGACCAAAGCAATAACTCTATCCCAATTAATACAGATATGTTTAATGCAAAATTTTTATCTGATATAAGTTTTTCTTCAAATGACTATGTATTAAATACTTTACTTTCATTAATACCTAAAAAAATTCATATTCATTTAATTAATAATAAAATAGATGAATTTATAACTACATTAATACTTATATTTGAAAACAGAATTGAACTTTGTGAAAATTGTTCGATATGTAATTTATATAAAAACAAAAATTTAAGAAAAGAGCTTTGATTTCTCAGGCAGAGATTCAAAGTTCTTTTTATATCTTTTTCTAATATACTTTAAATGGTGATATCTTTGAATAAATTAAAAACATTTTTTATTAATTTCACAATCGTACTAAGTAGTTCTTTTGTTTTACAACTTATAAAAATGATATTTAATATATATATTTCTAATAAAATATCATCTGAAGCACTTGGTGTTTTTGGACTTATTATGACAACATATATGTTTGGTATAACTTTAGCTTCTGCTGGTTTAAATATAACTTGCATGAAAATTGTTGCAGAAGAAATTGCTCTTGGAAAAATCGATTCTGCTAAAAAGACATCCATAAAATGTACAGTAATAGGTCTTATCTCTGGAATAGTTACTGGGATATTTTTTTGTATAAATTCAAAATTTATATCATTTTATTGCATACATAATAAAATACAAAATAATATTATATATCTAATTAGTATTGCTCTTCCACTTATCGCAATGTCATCTTCAATAAATGGTTATTTCATGGCAATAAAAAAAGTTAAAACTAATGTAATTGGAAGCTTCATAGAACAATTATCTAAAATTATATTTACATATATATACTTAAGATATACAAACTTAAACAGTATAAACGATATATGTTATGCATTAATATTAGGGGATGTATTTTCTGAAATCATTTCTTTTATATATTTATTTTTTGCATACTTTTTTAATTTAAAAATAAGTTTTAATAAAAAATATAAATTAATAAAAAAGTCTACATTCTCTTTTAATGTTAACAAAAAAATATATAGAATACTTATTCCTATTGCTCTAACATCATATTTACGTTCAGGAATCTCAACAATAAAACAATCACTCATTCCATATAGTTTGGAAAGAAGCGGATTAGATTGTGCGAAATCTTTTAGCGACTATGGAATAATATCTGGAATGGCCCTTCCTATTATTATGTTCCCCGCAATATTTTTAGGTATATTTGCCAATCTGTTTATCCCTGAATTTTCTACATACTATGCCAAAAAGGATTACTCTAAAATAAAAAAATACACTCACAAATTAATTATATTAACATTTATTTTTTCATGTATTATAAATATTTCCTTTTGGAATTTTGGCACTAAAATTGGTATTATTATTTATAAAAATATCTACATTGGAAACTTTATAAAAATTTTTTCTTTGATTATACCTTTCATTTATATCGATATTATTATTGATAACATTTTAAAAGGTATAGATGCTCAAACAAAATCAATGTTTATTAATATTATAGATCTTGTTGTTACCACATCTTTTATATATTTTTGTGTACCTTTTCTTGGTATCAAAGGTTATATTGTATCTATTTTCTTAAGTGAAATTTTAAACTTCATTTTAAGTTTAACTGTACTACTAAAAATAGAAAAGAATTTTCCAAACCAATAACCAAAAAACTATAAAGCTTTTAATTGAATTATTTATCTTAATATGTTATATTGTTTTTATCTTATACAAAGGGATTGATAAAATAAGAACAAGTTTATGGCAAGAGCTAAAGAAAATGCAGAAAATGGAATTCGTGCAAATGAAGGTGGTCCATTCGGAGCAGTCATAGTTGATAAAAACAGTAACATAATAGCTGATGGACATAATCAAGTGCTTAGTTTAAATGATCCAACTGCACACGCTGAAATAAATGCAATAAGAACTGCATGTAAAAATCTAAAAACATACGATTTATCTAATTATATTTTATATACTTCTTTGAAATCATTTATAAAAAACAAGAAATGAACTGCTATCTTACTTTTAGCAATTCATTTTTTATTTACATCTATTCTTTTAAGTTCTTTCTTCTTAATTGTCCACATGCTGCATCTATATCTGATCCAAGTTCTCTTCTTATTGTAGCAACTATCCCATGATCATTTAAATAATCCCTAAATTTCATTATATTTTCATTTGAGCTTTTATCAAAACTTCCATTTTCAATTTTGTTTATAGGTATTAAATTAACATGGCAAATCATACCTTTTAATAACTTCACCAATCTTTTAGCATCTTCCAAATTATCATTATTATCTTTTGCTAAAGCATATTCAAAAGAAATTCTCCTGTTAGTCATTTTTATATAATCTTTACAAGCATTTAAAAGCTCTTCAATGCTATATAAATTATTTACTGGCATCATTTTACTTCTCTGCTCATCTGTAGTTGCATGAAGTGAAATAGAAAGTGTACACTGTATATTTTCTTCTGCTAATTTATATATTCCTGGTACTACTCCACTAGTTGATATACTTATATGTCTTGCACCAATATTTATGCCTTTTGGATTATTTATAATTCTTATAGCACTTACTACATTATCATAATTATCCATAGGTTCGCCAATTCCCATAAATACAACGTTTGATATTTTAATATTCTGATCTCTTTCTACAGCTAAAAGTTGTTCTACTATCTCACCAGAAGTTAAATTTCTTATAAAAGCAATTCCTGTTGATGCACAGAATTTGCACCCCATCTTACATCCTATTTGAGAAGAAACACATAAACTATATCCATGATGATATTTCATAAGAACAGTTTCAATAGCATTTCCATCTAATACATCAAATAAATATTTAATTGTGCCATCAGAAGCTATCTGCTTTTTTAATATATTAAACACTCCTAATGTATATTTTTCCTTCAATTTTTCTCTTAATTCTAAAGACAGATTTGTCATATCATCAAAACTAATTACATTAGATTCATATATCCATTTAAATACTTGTTCTGCCCTAAAAGGTTTTTCTCCCAAATCTATAAATTCTTTCTTTAAATCATCTAAATTATAATCTTTTATATTTTTCATAATTACATATTTTCCCTTTCAATAACATATATTTTATCAAAATTATTGACAAATATCAATAAAAAATATATATTTGAACTATAATTAAATTAAATTTTAGGAGGATTTTATTATGAAAAACACTTTAAAGAAAATTAGTATTATTCTAATTTTACTACAATTAATTCTTGGTTTATCTACTTTTGTAAATGCTACCAACATAATTGTACCAGACCTACAACCAGATTTGTCTGAAGTTGATGATTCATTTGCTGTTACCACTTCACTTGATAATGCTTTTACAAATTCAGAGAAAAACGTTATTAACGAAAATGTTTCATTAGTTCAAGACAATCAATACATTATGAATAATGAAGATACCATTATTGATTATAATGTATCAGGAGATGTTTATATCATGTGTAACGGGAAAGTTACTATATCATCAACTATATATGGTAATGTATTTGTTTTAGCAAAAGAACTTATTATTTCTGAAACTGGATATGTAAATTCACTTTACTCTATATCAGAATCAGCTACAATAGATGGATCTGTTGATACAACAATCTATTCAGTTTGTAAAGAATTTAATCAAAGTAATACAAGTACAATTTGGAGAGATATCTTTCTTACTGCTGAAACAGCAAAAATAAATGGTACTATAGAAAGAAATGCAAATATCTCTGCTGGTACCGTTTCTCTTTCAGACAATACATACATAAAAGGTGACTTCAATTATACCTCGAAAGAAAGAGCTACTATCTCAGAAGGAGCTCGCATTGAAGGAAAAAACAACTTTACTATGCAAGAAGAAACAGATGAAAATGTATATGTTTATACTGCAAAAGATCTAATACTAGACTTCATTTTATCAACTATAAAATATATAGTTGTAGTTCTAGCTATATTCTTCTTATTAAAATGGTTAGCACCAAAATCTATTAATAATACAGGAGCTTTATTAAAAAACGATGTTGGTCTTATAGCTTCAAGTAGTGCTTTAGTACTATTCCTTACACCAATAGCTGCTATAACATTATTATTTACTAAAATCGCTACATCACTATCATTTATAACAATGATTTTATATGTTTTACTATTAATGTTATGTACAAAATTCACAATAATAGGAATATCTCAAATTATTAAAGAAAAACTAACTAATTGGAAATGCAATGATACTTTAAAACAAGTCTTAATTATATGTGGTTTAGTACTTGCATATAAACTATTAAAATTAATACCATTAATCGGATTTATTTTACATTTTGCTATGGGATTCTTCGGACTTGGAATTATGCTTGCTCTTATATTACCAAAAAAAGAGAGTAAAAATAAAAGCCAAAAAGAATCAGAAACAAAAACAGAAAATAAATAATTTTTCTTTTTTCTATTCCCTATAAGAATTTAATCTTATAGGGATTTTTTTCGCATCTTAAACAATTTAATACAGTAGATTTTGTCAAACAAATCTGATATAATAAGAAAAAAATAAAAAGGAAATTTTATTATGAGTAGAAAAAAAATAGATGATAATATTAAACAAAATCAAAAAAATAAAAATCTAAAAAACACGGATGAAGTACTAGAAGAATCTACTTCTATGTCATTAAAAGCAAAAATTATTATTTTTTTTATTATTGTTATTGTAATGGCTATAATTTACTATGGTATTTATTTAGCAATATACATTCATAATTTTAATGTAATGACAAAAGAAATGATTTCTAACCACTCTTCTTCCTCTGTTTTGGATACTGATGGTAATAATATAGCAAATTTGGGAAGCGGAAGAATTACGTCTTATATCGAATCTGCATCAATACCAGACAATCTTAAAAATGCTTATATTGCAATTGAAGATCAAAGGTTTTACTCTCACCATGGAGTTGATATAAAAAGAACTTCTGGTGCTATTTGGAACTATGTAAAAGGCTTTGGCAAATCTTCTTTTGGTGGAAGTACAATAACACAACAATTAGTAAAAAATTTAACAGGTGATAATTCAAAAAATATATCAAGAAAAGTTAAAGAATGGGCATTAGCCTTATCTCTTGAATCTACAATGAATAAAGATGATATTTTAGTTTCCTACCTAAACCACATTTATGTTGGTCCTAATTTATATGGTATAGAAAATGCTGCAAAATATTATTTTAATAAATCGGTTTCTGAACTTAATTTAGAAGAATGTGCTTTTATAGCAGGAATAAATACATCTCCTAATTCCTATTCCCCATTTTCAGAAAAGGATAATTCAGAAAAAATACTAAAAAGAACAAAAACAGTTTTAAATAAAATGCTTGAATTGAATTATATCTCTAATGATGAATACAATACCTCTATTTCAAACCTTGATACCGGTCTAAAATTCAAAAAAGGGAATTTGTCTTCATCTGGTTCAAATATATATTCATACCATGCAGACGCTTTATTAAATGAACTTATTAATGATATTTCTAGTCAAAAACATATTTCAACTTCCTTTGCAGAAAATTATTTGTACATGGCAGGTTTAACAATACACAGCACGCAAAATACAGATATTCAAAAAGCAATAGAAAATGAAGTAAAAAACAAAAAATATATTATCTATTCAAAAAAAGATTCTCATGCAACTGCTCAAACAGCAATGGTAATCATTGACCACTCTACTGGATATGTTGTAGGATCAGTTGGTGGAATTGGTACCAAAACAGAATCTCGCTCATTTAATAGAGCAACTCAAATGACAAGACAAACAGGATCATCAGTAAAACCAATTGCTGTTTTAGTACCAGCCATTTCAGAAAAACTTGTAACAAATTCAACTGTGTTTGAGGATGTTGCCACCACCTTCGATGATGGTTCAGAAGAAGGATATTCTCCTATAGATTATGATGACTACAGAGGTTCTATAACACTAAGGCAAGCAGTTGAAACATCACAAAACATTCCATTTGTTACAATTATGGAAAAAGTAACACCTAAAACTTCCATTAAATATTTGAAAAAAATGGGAATAACAACTTTAACAAAAAACGATAATTCACTTGCTTTAGCACTTGGCGGATTAGACAAAGGTATGTCACCTTTAGAAGTTTCAGCAGCATATGCCACAATAGCAAACAATGGTACTTATATAGAACCAACATTCTATAAAAGTGTTGTAACATCTTCTGGAAAAACATATATGCGTTCGAAACAAAAATCAAGACGAGTTTTTTCTGAATCTGTAGCATATATTCTGCAAGAGCTTTTAACCCAACCTGTTAAAGGTTCAAGAGGAACTGCTACTTACTGTTCAATTTCAGGAATAGACGTTGCAGCAAAAACAGGAACAACAAATGATAATTTTGATAGATGGCTTTGTGGTTTTACCCCATATTATACAGCAGCAACTTGGTATGGATTTGATTTAAATGAAAGCATTGAGTTTGGTGGAAAAAATCCGGCTGGTCTTATATGGTCAGGAACAATGAGTAAAATCCATAAAGGATTATCAAATGCAACATTTACTATTCCAAAGGGTGTAACTAAAGTAAATATATGTTCAGATAGTGGTAAAATAGCTAATTCAAAATGTAAACATACATATTCAGAATACTTTTTAACAGGAACTCTTCCTGATGGATGCTTGCAACATTAATCATAAAAATATCTCTTAAAACATACACTTGTCTTAAGAGGTATTTTTTTATGAAAAAAACACATATATTCATATTCAAATTAAAAAGCTATATATTACCATTACTATTCTTACTATTTACATTATCTTTGCTTATATTTTCATCAAGCAATATGCTTGCTGCAAAAAATGGATTAAAACTGTGGGCAAATTCTGTAATTCCATCATTATTCCCCTTCTTTATTGCAACTGAACTTCTTTCAAAAACTAACATACCTTATATTTTAGGCAGAATTTTCAATAGATTTATGAAACCTCTATTTAATATAAAAGGTGTAGGTAGCTTTGCAATTATAATGGGTTGGATTAGTGGATATCCTATAGGCGCAAAAATAGCAACTAATTTCAGAAAGCAAAATATTCTCTCTAAAGAAGAGTGCGAAAGAATATTAAGTTTTTCTAATAATTCAGGGCCTTTATTTATAGTTGGTACTTGTGGAATAAGTTTATTTGGAAGTACACAAATAGGATTTTTACTTTTATTAACTCATATACTCGCAAGTTTTACTGTCGGAATCTTATTTAGATTCTGGAAAAAATCTTATCCCAAACAAAGTCCTAACAAAAAAAATATATACAACTCTTCTTCAATATCTTTATCAAATCTAGGTAGAGTATTAGGAGAATGTATATATAATTCAATATCTACTATACTTATGATAGGAGGATTCATAGTTTTATTTTCTGTTATAGTTTCCATATTAAATAAAAGCAAAATTTTAATTTTCTTTTCAGCTTTGCTTTCTCCTATATTTAATATATTACATATACCAACAAAATTTATAATTCCAATTATAACTGGTATTATAGAAGTAACAAATGGTATTTCACAAGTAGCAAATATACAAATAAAAGCAATATCAATAAATATTATCATAACCGCTTTTCTTTTAGGTTTAGGTGGAATATCTGTTTTGCTTCAAGTTTTAAGCGTAATCTCTAAAACAGATTTATCCATAAAACCATATATAATAGGTAAAACTCTTCATGGTATAATAGCAGCTCTTTATACATTTATTTTTATTAGCATTTTTCCAATATTTAATTTAAATTTATAGTTCTAATTTATTTGTTTTTTAATATTATTTAATAAAAGAAAGGATTGATTTTATGGAAAAAGATTTTAATGAATTTCAAGGATATTCACCTTATGGTAATATACCAAATAATTTTGATATGAACGATATATATAAAGACCCTATGTTTAACCCAATAATGCAATATGAGCAAGCATATAGTTATTACAAATATTTATGTATGCAAATGGATTATAAAATTAAATGTAAAGAATATGAAAAATTGAATAAAAATGAAAATAAGTCTGCATAAATAATAAAAAAAGAGAAAAAATTTCTAAGCTATCTTATCTAGTTTAGAATTTTTCTCTTCTTGTCAATACATTGGTTACCAGTTTTAATCAAATGTTACAATATCTCCAAATTCTTTCGTTCCTACATATGAACAGTTAATAACATCTGGTGCATTATGCACTAATACACAAGATTTGCCAACAAAATAATTATGATTCCCTTCAACTTCAAAGTTATATACATCTACTATAGCATTATTAATAATTGAATTTTCTTGAACAATTAGTGATTGACCTCCTACATCCATAAGATTATCGCCTTTCTCTAATTTACTAGCTAGTACCCATCCCTTATCTTTAACAAAATATGGATGATTTGTTGTACTATCTATAACGTCATTTCCCACCTTTATTCTACAAAGATTAGCTTCTATTCTATGAATATATGTATTTGTAACTTTTTTCAACTCAACTTTATTACTTTTTTCATTGTAGCTATATACCAATTCACCTATTTTAATATCTTTTATCTTTTGGCTACCATTTAATGTTTCTATCAACGTATCTTCTGTAAAGCACATCCACACCGTAGTTGCAAATACTTTTATTTGAGATTTTACATTTGTACCATCTTTCGAAAGCCATACATATAACCATTCATGACTATTTCCCCCAGTAAATTGAGTTCCTGGCATATAAATTTTCTCATGTTCAATAAGTTCATCTAAACTACCAACCGGAATACCCATTCGAGCATAATATATATCATATCCATGGCTGTCACCTGAAATTGTATAAGATAATGGGGCAGTTTCACTAGACTGCTGAATATAAAAAGAACTCATATCTATTAGTTCTTCTTGTACCATTATTTCTATTGTTCCTTGAACATTTGATGTTGTATTATCTGCTCTTACACATTTTGCTATAACTTTTATCTTACTTCCTGCTGTAGCAGTACTATTTGCTGTTAACAATCCTGTATCACTTATTGTTCCATCTCCTGATTCAACTTTCCAAGTTACTGTGTCTGTCGAACTTAGTGGCTCTATCGTTGCCTGTAATTGTAATGTCCCTTCTGGTGTAATTGTCGCTTCTGCATTATCTTTTACTCCTATAGTTAGTTTCGTAGCATATGCTTGATTAGCTTCTACATTAACACTTACCTCTCTTGAAGTTCCACTTTTGGACTCTTGTACGTTAAAATTAAATGTTCCTGTGCTGTCTCCTGCCTTGACTTTTATATTTGTATTATCTGCTATATTAGTCTCCTCTGTTATTTCATTATTCTCAACATATATTTTAGTACCCGTTGTTGGTGGTGTTAATTTTATTTGATATGCTTCTTGGTCTTCTGATTGATCTATGTACTCTTCTCTAGATATTTTTACTGTTCCGTCATTTATCGTAATTTCAAATTTCTTACTTTGTATTATTACATATGTTTTTGAATTTGTATTTCCTTCTGTATCTAATTTGATTGTTATAATCTGCTCTCCATTTTGTATTAAATTTACATTTTCAATATTTGCTCCTGTTGAATCTTGAATTAATAGTCCTTTTACTGTTGCTTGTGTTGTAGTTTTCTCTTCTGTCTCATATCCCATTTTACCTATCTCTGTCATTACTGCTGTTTTTATTGTTCCATTTGTTACATTGTCTAAATTGTCCGAATTTGCTGAATATATTTCTAATACTTTTAAGTTGAGTAGCTCCTCTACTTGAGCTATCTCTTGCATAAGTTTTGCCTTTGCTGCTTGTTTTAATATTCCATCCTGACTTGATATCATACTTATTGATACACCTGCTAATATTAATAACACAATTATTGTAATTACTAATGCAATTAATGTTATACCTTTTACATTTTTTAATCCCGTCTTCATTTTCATCATATCCTCCTTAGCTTTTTATTCCTTTACTTTATTATTTTTATTATTCATTCTACTATGATTATTATTCTTCCATTCTATATATTTTTCCTCCCTTCCATTCTTGGCAAAAAAACGCAAAAATAAAACTATAAACCTATTGCCATTTTGACAATAAGCTAGTCTTATTCCTTATATTTATCTTTATTCTATTTATTTTATTTATTAAATTGTTGCTCTCTCTCTCTCTCTCTCTCTCTCTCTTAGAGCGTCAAGAGATACATGTTTTTCTATCTTTTGCATTTTTTACCTCTTTTCTTATCACATATAATTCTACATACTCTTATACGTTTTGTCAATAATATTCTATTTTATTTTTATATTACATTTATATTACAATTTCATTACATTTCAATAATACTAATCAAAATTAATATATGTTGTTGGATTTACATATGCATCATCCTTTAACATCTCAAAATGTAAATGATAATCATCACTTATCTTAAAAGCACCTGAACTACCAACTGTACCAATTGTTTGACCTTCTTCTATATTCTCACCTTCAATCACAAATTCAGCTGTTAAAAGATTTGAATATACTGTTTTAAATTCATCATCATGTTTAATAATAACAGATATGAGCAAGCATATAGTTATTACAAATATTTATGTATGCAAATGGATTATAAAATTAAATGTAAAGAATATGAAAAACTAAATAAAAGTGAAAACAAATCTGCATAAAATCCTAAAAAAGAACTCTTATTAGATGCTTTATCCAATTAGAGTTCTTTTTTATACTTTCATATATTATAAAATTTTCATTTTTATAGAATTTCTATTTCCTGTCAATACTCCATTAGCAAAATAATTATTCCATTTTTCTGTAAATATCGTGCAATGTTGAACTTCCTCATTTACCACTTTATGTCTTATTAATTCTATAATTTCTCCATTCTCTTTATATCCATGTTCTCCTATATTCCATTCTTGTATATACACAAAATCTTGTCTTTCTATATTATAAAATCTATGTTTATGAAGTGTTTTTACTTCTGTTCCATCATTAAATGTCCATATTTCAAATTTATTATATTTTTTATTTTCATCTCCGTCTGCATATATTACTACATCTTCTTCAAGTTTTCCCGTTTCTGGATTTACTGATAATACCTTGTCTCCCTCTTTTATGTCCTTTATTTTTTTCTTTCTACGTTTCTTTCTTCCTTTTTCATCTTCTTCTATAACTTCTATTTCTGTTGTTGGAAGCAAACAAGAATATAATGTTTTTTGCAATAATCCATCTATTACTTCAGAATACATAGAACTTCTATAACCAGCCATATATGCAATTCCATCAAATCTCTTACCATTATTTACAATCAAAGAATTAGCATCATAAGCTCCTCCGTTAGGTCCGAGCTGGAACTTCCATTTCGCCATTAACTAATCTTCCATAGTACCAACCTCCAGTAGGTCTTACAATACCAGTGTAAAGTTCTCCAAACATATAATATGAATTATCAATGCTCCACCCCTCATCTATCTTACCTTCTTGATATTTTGCATATTTTCCATTTATAAGGAATATACTTGGCGGATTTTGAATTTTGTCTTCCGGACTATACCACCAGTCACCAGAAAAAGGTTCTCCGTTATAATATAATATTCCATCAATAAAACCATCAATTTTAGGTAATTCTTCTACTATACTTACATTTGCATCTTTATTAATTTCATAGTTTTTTCCTAAACTGCTTACATAATACCATTTTTCATTTACTTTTTTAAAATTATCTCCTGTAATACTTAAACCGTTTTCGACCAAACTCTTTTTTATTTCTTCTTCTGCTGTTTCTTTTTCAAAATCTCCTTCTTCTTCTATATAAGCATTATGTACTGCTAATTGTACCAATTCTTCTTCTGTTTTTATTTTCATTAGAGACTTTGCATCTTTTGCCTTCGTTAATATTCCATCTTGACTTGATATCATACTTATTGATATACCTGCTAATATTAATAACACGATTATAGTAATTACTAAAGCAATTAATGTTATACCTTTTACATTTTTTAATACTTTTTTCATTTCTATCTTATCCTCCTTAATAAGACTAAAAACTTATTGCCATTTTAACAATAAGCTAGCCTTATTTCTTATATTTGTTCTATTTGCTTCATTTAATAAATTATTGTTTTTTCTCTTAGAGCGTCAGGAGATACGTATTTTCTACTTTTTGCATTTTTTACTTTTTTTCTTTCTACATCTATTTTTACATATTCTTTTACCTTTTGTCAACAACATTACTTTTACATTTATTTTACAATTTCATTACATTTCAATAATACTAATCAAAATTAATATATGTTGTTGGATTTACATATGCATCATCTTTTAACATCTCAAAATGTAAATGGTAATCATCACTTATTTCAAAAGCACCTGAGCTACCAACTGTACCGATTGTTTGACCTTCTTCTACATTCTCACCTTCAACCACAAATTCAGCTGTTAAAAGATTTGAATATACTGTTTTAAATCCATCATCATGTTCAATAATAACAGTTAGGCCATATCTAGGGTCATTTTTTATTGCATATACTTTACCAGGTGCTGCTGCTGTTACAACAGTTGTCTTATCTGCCTTTATATCAATACCATTATGTGTTATCCATTCTTTTAAAGTTTCAGAATATACTAAATTCTCAACTGCATATTCTCTTAAAATCTCACCTTTTACTGGAGCTTTGAATGTTAATTCTTTTTTCTTTTCTTCTTGAACAGGTTTAGTAGTTACAACATTTGTACTATTTTCTTCTTTTTTAGTTTCTGCTTTCTTACTAGTAGAAGTTGTATTTTCTGCTTTACTAGTATTAGTAGAATCTTTTTCTTCTTTTAAAGTTTCACCATCTATAATCTCTTCTTTAGATTCTTCAACAGTTTTACCATATTCAGTACTTGTATCTTTTATATCAGCATTTTCTAATATTGCAAGATCCTCTTGCAAATTCAAGCTTGAATTATTTTCTTTTTCTAAATAATTTTTAATAACATATGTTACTATTCCAACTAAAATTAATATTGCACACACAATACTCAAAATAACTGTATTATCCATTCTTTTTTGTCTTCTTATATCTCTTCTCATAATATAAATTCCTCCTATCAACTTTTAATTGTATTATTTACAATTAGAGGAAATTTATACTTAAAATTAGTTATTTTTTATATTAATCTTCACATCTTTCATCTAATTCATATTCAATATTAAGTAATCTATTATATTTGCAAATTCTATCAGTTCTACAAGGAGCTCCAGATTTTATATATCTAGCATTTATTGCGACAGATAAATCAGCAATAAACGTATCTTCTGTTTCTCCGCTTCTGTGTGATATAACAATACTATATCCATTACTCTTTCCTAATTTAATTGCATTTAGTGTTTCTGTTAAAGTTCCTATCTGATTAGGTTTTATTAAAATACTATTAGCTATTCCTTTATCAATTCCTTTTTGTAATCTCTTTATATTTGTAACAAACAAATCATCACCTACTAATTGTACTTTATCTCCTAATCTATCAGTTAACTTTTTCCAACCATCCCAATCTTCTTCTGCTAATCCATCTTCTATTGAAATAATCGGATATTTATTTACTAAATTCTCCAAATAGTCAATCATTTCATCTGTAGACATTATTTTTCCTATTTTCCAAAAAGAATATCCAACCTTTCCCTCTTCTAAAGCTTTTTCATACATTTCTGTAGCTGCTAAATCGAGTGCAATTGAAATTTCCTTTCCTGGTTCATATCCTGCCTCTTTTATAGCTTCAACTATTAAAGATAAAGCTTCTTCTTCATCTTTAAGATTTGGTGCAAAACCTCCTTCATCTCCAACAGCAGTAGCCAAATTTCTTTTCTTTAAAATTTTCTTCAAATGATGATATACTTCTGCTCCCATTTGTAATCTCTTTTTAAAACTGTACCCCCCAATTGGAACAATCATAAACTCTTGAATACTAAGAGAACTATCAGCATGTTTGCCACCATTTAAAATATTCATCATTGGAATTGGAATATGAGTCCCACTAATTCCTCCTATATAAGTATATAATTCTAATCCTAATGAATTAGCTGCAGCTCTCGCAGTAGCAAGAGATACTCCAAGTATTGCATTCGCTCCTAATTTAGCTTTATTTTCTGTTCCATCTAATTTAATTAAGTACTCATCAATTTCTAACTGATTATATGCATTCATTCCTATTATTTCATCAGCAATAATCTCATTAACATTTTCTACTGCTTTTAATACACCTTTTCCTAAAAATCTATTTTCATCTTTATCTCTTAGTTCAACAGCCTCAAAACTTCCTGTAGAAGCTCCCGATGGCACAATTGCAGATCCCTCACTTCCATCTGCAAGCATAACATCTACTTGTATAGTAGGATTTCCTCTCGAATCCAACACTTCTATCGCTCTAACATCTTCAATAGCTAAATATTCTTTCATAATATACACTTTCTCCTTTACATATTTTTCTTAATTATATTATTCACCTTACAAAAAAAAGTATACATTTTAAAGAATATAAAAAAGAACACTTTCGCCTAATAGCAAAGTGTTCTTTATCATAAAATTATTTCATAGCTTCTTCTACTGCAACAGCAACTGCAACTGAAGCGCCTACCATTGGGTTATTACCCATTCCTATTAATCCCATCATTTCAACGTGTGCTGGAACTGATGAACTTCCTGCAAATTGAGCATCTGAATGCATTCTACCCATAGTATCTGTCATACCATAAGAAGCTGGTCCAGCTGCCATATTATCAGGATGTAAAGTTCTTCCTGTTCCTCCACCTGAGGCAACTGAGAAATATTTCTTTCCTGCTTCAATTCTTTCTTTCTTATATGTACCTGCAACTGGATGTTGGAATCTTGTTGGGTTTGTAGAGTTACCTGTAATAGATACATCTACATCTTCTAGCCACATTATAGCTACTCCTTCTCTAACATCATTTGCACCATAACATCTAACTTTTGATCTTTCACCATCTGAATATGGTATTTCCTCTACTACATTTACTTTTCCTGTATAGAAATCAAAATCAGTTTTTACATATGTAAATCCATTTATTCTTGAAATTACTTGTGCTGCATCTTTTCCTAATCCGTTTAAGATAACTCTTAAAGGTGTTTTTCTTACTTTATTAGCAGATTTAGCTATACCAATTGCTCCTTCTGCTGCTGCAAAACTTTCATGTCCTGCTAAAAATGCAAAACATTTTGTATCTTCTGATAAAAGCATTGATGCTAAATTTCCATGTCCTAATCCAACTTTTCTGTCATCTGCAACAGAACCTGGTATACAGAATGCTTGTAATCCTTCTCCTAAAGCTTTTGCTGCTTCATGAGCTTTTGTGCAACCTTTCTTTATAGCAATAGCTGCTCCTAATGTATATGCCCAACATGCATTTTCAAAACATATTGGTTGTATTCCTTTTACTATTTCATATGGATTAAAACCTTTATCTGTACATATTTTTAATGCTTCTTCAAAATCTTTAATTCCATACTTTTCCATAACTGGTTTTATTTGGTCTATTCTTCTTTCATAACTTTCAAATGTTACTGCCATTTTTATTCCTCCTTAAATTTGTATGGTGTACTAACCATGTGATATCTAAATTATTAATTCTATTCTTTTCTTGGATCTATTTTCTTAACTGCTTCGTCAAATCTTCCATATGTTCCAGAAGCTTTTTCTATAGCTTCCATTGGATCAATTCCTTTTTTGATACTATCCATCATTTTTCCAATATGAACATATTTATATCCAATTATTTGATCATCCTTGTCTAATCCTAATTCTACTATGTATCCTTCAGCAAGATTTAAATATCTTGGTCCTTTTAAAGTACTTGAATAAATAGTACCAACTTGACTTGTATGTCCTTTTCCTAAATCTTCAAGTCCAGCACCTACTGGAAGACCTCCTTCTGAGAAAGCTGTTTGAGTTCTACCATATACTATTTGTAAGAATAATTCTCTCATAGCAGTATTTATAGCATCACAAACTAAATCTGTATTTAAAGCTTCTAATATAGTTTTTCCTGTTAAAATTTCTCCTGCCATAGCTGCTGAATGTGTCATACCTGAACATCCTACAGTCTCAATTAAAGCTTCTTGTATAATTCCTTCCTTTACATTTAATGTTAGTTTACATCCACCTTGTTGTGGTGCACACCATCCTATACCATGTGTTAATCCAGAAATATCTTTTATTTCTTTAGCTTTTACCCATTTTCCTTCTTCTGGAATTGGTGCTGGTCCATGGTCAACTCCTTTTGCTACACAACACATTCCTTCTAATTCCTTTGAATAAATCATTTTAATTGCTCCTTTCAGTTTTACGTATTTTATATAAAAATAAGTCTTTCTCTTATTTAAATATCAATCATTTAGAATTTGATTTCTTTTCCTTTTTACATTTTCTTCTTTATTGTTTTCTGTTTTTTCAATGCCGTCATCGCGAACAAATTCCTCTTTTTGTTCTCTATCAAAATCTATTATATTATTTACTTTTTTTAAATATAAACCTGCCTCATAAACTTCTTTCTTGGGTTCCGTTATCATTTCCTTTGAAAAATACCTATCTAATATTTTTCTTTCTTCTTTTATTTCTCCACCTAACCCTAGATACTTATATTTCCATATTATATGTCTTCTATTTGTATCTTCTTCTGTAAGTTTTATTGGTTCATAACCATATTCTACTTTAAACCTACAATTAGCAACAACAATAGTTAAATTAGTCCATATTTTCTGTTCAGTATCAACAAAATCTTGCCTCAAACTTTTTATAGCATCAAATAATTTTTTTACTAATTTCATATATTGTTCTTCATCAATATTAAATCTAGATGGTACTTCATAGACATTAATTAATTTTTTTCTTATAAACCCTTTGGGAAGATAATAAAAATATAATTCTCCAGATAATCTTTTATTAATTTCGATTACAGATGTATATAAATATATTTCTTCCCATTTTTCAGGTATTATATCAAATAAACAGCTTTGTATCTGTTCATATTTTTCTTTCATAGATTTCGTAGTTCTAAGCATTCCTATTCCTTCTCTATTAAACTTTCTCCTGTCATTTCAACAGGTTTTTCAATATTCATTAATTCTAATATTGTAGGTGCTAAATCAGCAAGTTTACCTTCATGTAATTTTATATTTTCATTTTCAGTTATAAGCACCAATGGCACTAAGTTTGTTGTATGAGCTGTTTGAGGTTCTCCTGTTTTATAATCAATCATTTGTTCTGCGTTTCCATGATCAGCAGTTATCATTAAATTACCATGTTTTTCTTCTATTGCTTCATAAACTCTTTCTACACATTCATCAATTGCTTCAATAGCTTTTATTGCAGCATTTAAATTTCCTGTATGTCCAACCATGTCTGGGTTTGCATAATTTAATATTATACAATTATATTTTCCAGATTTTATAGCCTCTACAACCTTGTCAGTTACTTCATATGCACTCATTTCAGGTTTCATATCATAAGTTTCAACTTTTGGAGATGGAACTAATATTCTATCTTCTCCCTCATAACATTTTTCTTCTCCACCATTAAAGAAAAATGTTACATGAGCATATTTTTCAGTTTCAGCAATTCTAAGTTGTTTCAAATTATGCTTACTTACTATTTCTCCAAGAGTATTTTTTATTGCTTCTTTTTCAAAAGCAATATGCACATTAGGCATAGTTTCATCATAACTTGTAAAACATACAAAATAAGTATTAATTTTTTTAGTTTCAAAACCATCAAAGTTAGGATCTACAATAGCTCTTGTTATTTCTCTTGCTCTATCAGGTCTAAAGTTAAAGAATATTACAGAATCTCCATCCTCTATAGTAGCAAGAGGCTTTCCTTCACTATTAGTTATAACTGTAGGTTCAACAAACTCATCAAAAACTTCTTTTTGATAAGAACTTTCAATTGCATTTATAGGATTTCCTGATTTTATACCTTCTCCATTGACCATTGCATCATATGCCTTTTGAACTCTTTGCCAACGTTTATCTCTATCCATACTATAAAATCTTCCTGATAATGTCGCAATTTTTCCAATTCCTTTTTCTTTCATTTTTTCTTCTAATTCAACTATATAATTTTCTGCTGATGCTGGAGGAGTATCTCTTCCATCTAAGAAACAATGTACATACACATTTTCAAAATCTCTTCTTTTTGCCATTTCTAAAAGACCGTATAAATGTCTATTATGACTATGAACACCTCCATCAGATACTAATCCTAAAATGTGTAATTTTGAATTATTCTTTTTACAATTTTCAATCGCATTTATAAACTCTTGATTTGTAAAAAAATCTCCATCTTCTATTGACTTTGTTATTTTTGTTAATTCTTGATATATAATTCTACCAGCTCCGATATTTGTATGACCAACTTCTGAATTACCCATTTGTCCCTCTGGTAATCCAACCGCCAAGCCACTTGCTGCAATTTGTGTTGTTGGATATTTTTTCATTAGTTTATCAATATTAGGTGTATTAGCAAGTTTAACTGCATTTCCTTCTTTATTCGAATTATTACCAAACCCATCTAATATCATTAGCATTGTTACATTGTTTTCCATTGTTAAATTCCTCCTAAATCTTTCTTTGCTACATTTATTTATTATAATTAACTATTTTAGAAAAATCTTCCGGTTTTAGACTTGCTCCTCCTATTAGTCCTCCATCTATATCAGGCATTTCTAAAAGTTCTTTTGCATTTGATGGTTTCATACTACCACCATATTGTATTATTATTTTTTCTGCTACATCTTTTCCATATAATTCAGCAATCTTCTCACGTATTTTGTGACAAGCTTCATTTGCATCTTCTTTAGTTGCCGTCTTGCCTGTTCCTATCGCCCAAATTGGCTCATATGCTATTATTGTTTTTTCTGCTTTCTTTTCATCAAGTCCTTCAAATGCTTTTTCAACTTGAGCAGTTATAATATCAAAAGCAACTCCAGATTCTCTTTGTTCTAATGTCTCACCAACACAGACTATTGGTTTTAAATTATTTGCAAAAGCGGCTTTTATTTTTTTATTTACAGTTTCATCAGTTTCATTAAAATATTGTCTTCTTTCAGAATGTCCTATTATAACATATTCAACTCCAATTGAATTTAGCATTTTTCCTGAAACTTCTCCTGTATATGCACCTTTTTCTTCAAAATGCATATTTTGTGCACCAACTTTTATATTTGTATCTTGAACTGTAAGTAATCCATAAAATAAATCTACATATGGCATACACAAAACAACTTCATTTTCTGAATCTTTAACTAAAGGTGCTAAATTTGTTATCATAGATATAGCTTCATTTGGAAGCATATTCATTTTCCAATTTCCTGCAATTACTTTTCTTCTCAAATCAATTCCCCCTTATAGATAAATACTACTTACTATTAACAGTATTTATTGTAACAGTTTTATTACTCGTATTATCTTTTAAAGCTTTGTTTTTAGGATAATAGTAAAATAAAACTACTCCTAAAACGATTACAAATAATATAATCATAGCTATTAAAACCTTCATTGATGAATTTTCATTACTATTAGCATTCTTTTTATTACTTGTTTTTGTTTCTTTCGTTCCCATAATATTTCTCTCCTTTACAAAATATTTTTATCTTAATCCATTAAAGCTTCTATTCCAGGAAGTTTCTTTCCTTCTAGGAATTCTAATGAAGCTCCTCCTCCTGTAGAAATGTGTGTCATTTTATCAGCTAATCCTGCTTTTTCTACTGCTGCTGCTGAATCTCCTCCACCTATTATAGTTGTGGCATCAATTTCAGCTAAAGCTTTTGCTATAGAATTTGTTCCAACAGCAAATTGGTCAAATTCGAATAATCCTAAAGGTCCATTCCAAATTACTGTTTTAGCTTTTTTAAGTTCATCTTTAAATATATCTATAGTTTTAGCTCCTATATCAAATCCTTCCCATCCTTCTGGGATGTCTGTCCATGCAACAGTTTTACTTTCAGTATCTGGTTTAAATTCTTTTCCCACAACAGTATCAACTGGTAAAATTAATTTAACACCTTTATTTTTAGCTTTTTCCATTAACTCATTAGCTAAATCGCATTTATCTGGCTCACATAAAGAATTACCTACTTCATATCCTTGTGCTTTAAAGAATGTATATGCCATTCCTCCACCAATCATTAAAACATCAACTTTATCTAATAAGCTATCAATTACTCCTATTTTATCAGAAACCTTAGCTCCTCCTAAAATAGCAACAAAAGGTCTTACAGGATTATTTAAAGCATCTCCCAAAAATTTTAACTCTTTTTCAATTAAAAATCCTGATACAGCTGGCAAGAAATGTGCTACGCCTTCTGTAGAAGCATGTGCTCTATGAGCTGTTCCAAATGCATCATTTACAAATATTTCTGCCATAGATGCAAGTTTTTTAGCAAATTCTGTATCATTATCTGTTTCTTCTCTATGGAATCTTACATTTTCAAGGAGTAAGATTTCTCCTTCTTTTAAGTTATTTGCTTTTGATGTAGCATCTTCTCCAATAACATCTTTTGCCATAATTACTTCTTTACCTAATAATTTTGATAATTCTTTGGCAATTGGTGCTAAAGAAAATTCTGGTTTAAATTCTCCCTTTGGTCTTCCTAAATGTGACGCTAATATTATTTTACAATTTTGTTCTAACAAATATTTTATTGTTGGTAAAGCTGCAACAATTCTTCTATTGTCTGTAATATTTTGATTTTCGTCCATTGGCACATTAAAGTCACATCTTACCAATACTTTTTTACCTTTTAAATCAATATCCCTTATTGTTTTTTTACTCATTTAAAACTCATCTTCCTTTCACGTTCAAAAGGGTCTAGTAAATTTAGTTTCCTAGACCCTACTTTAAAAATCCTATCCTAATTCAGCGAAATACTTAATTGTTCTAACCATTTGGCTAGTATAAGAATTTTCGTTGTCATACCAAGATACTACTTGAACTTGATATAATCCATCTTCTATTTTAGTAACCATTGTTTGAGTTGCATCAAATAAAGATCCATATCTCATTCCAATAACATCTGAAGAAACTAATAATTCTTCAGTATATCCGAAAGATTCGCTTTCTTCTTTTTTCATAGCAGCATTTATAGAGTCTACTGTTATATCTGTTCCTTTAACAACTGCTGTTAATATTGTTGTTGAACCCGTTACTACTGGAACTCTTTGAGCTGAACCGATTAATTTTCCATTAAGTTCTGGTATAACTAATCCTATAGCTTTGGCAGCACCTGTAGAGTTAGGTACAATATTTGAAGCTGCTGCTCTTGCTCTTCTTAAATCTCCTTTTCTATGAGGTCCATCTAATAACATTTGATCACCTGTATAAGCATGAACTGTTGTCATTATACCTGATTGTATTTCAGCATAATCATTTAATGCTTTTGCCATAGGTGCTAAACAGTTGGTTGTACAAGAAGCTGCAGAAATAATTTTGTCATCAGCACTCAATATTTTTTCATTAACTCCATAAACTATTGTTGGTAAATCATTTCCAGCTGGTGCAGAAATAACTACTTTTTTAGCTCCTGCGTTTATATGTGCAGTTGCCTTTTCTTTACTTGTATAGAATCCTGTACATTCAAGTACAACATCTACTCCAATTTCTCCCCATGGAAGTTCATTTGCATCAGCTTTAGCATATATTTTTATTGTTTTTCCATCTACTGTTATAGAATCTTCTCCTGCTGAAACTGTATCTGCTTTTTCATATCTTCCTTGAGCTGAATCATATTTTAATAAATGAGCTAACATTTTTGGACTTGTTAAATCATTTATTGCAACGATTTCATATCCTTCTGCTCCAAACATTTGTCTAAAAGCCAAACGTCCTATTCTTCCAAAACCATTAATAGCTACTTTAACTGCCATTTAAAATTCCTCCTTTTGCACACATTATATTGCATGCTTTTTAATATATTATTGCCAGTCATTGGCAAAATTATTCTATAACATTCTCTAACTAAATTCAAGTATTTTTAAGAAATTCCTTAATTTTTTTCATATTGATTTTAATTATTTACTTTATGCATAATTCTCTTAGTATCATCTGTTATATTTCTAAATTCAAATCCCATTTGTAATCCATAATCCACAATAGCTCCTACCGCATCTGCTGTCGCTTTATGTCCAGCAGAATCGTGCAAAAGAACTATATTTTCTCTTTTAGGCTTTACTCCATTTACAAAATTCTGATATATTTCTTCACTCGTTCTTGCTCTTCCAGCATCGTCTACATCAACATTCCAATCGTAGTAATAAAATCCTTCATTTAAAACTCTTTGTGTTGCCTCACTCATAATTCCTGGGCAATAATTTCTACTTATTGTATTAGAACCACCTCCAGGAAACCTTATATATTTAGAATTATATCCATTAAGTGTTTTACTAACTTTTTCTCTTATAGAATAAAAATTATTCATTATACTATCTATCGAAGTATATATTTGATTATAATCATGCGAATAACCATGAAGTCCTATTGTATGTCCCTCATCATATTCTCTTCTTATAATATCTTCTTTATCCTCTGAATAATTAATAACAAAGAATGTTGCTTTGGCATTTTTTTCTTTTAAAATATCCAATATCTGAGTTGTATTTTCAATTGATGGTCCATCATCAAAAGTCAAATACACAATTCCCTTAGATACTTCAACCTTTCTTTTAGCTTCTGTCTCATTTCCCGATGAATCAGAAACTTTATATGTTATTTCATATTTATTATTTCCTAATTTAACTGCTTTTCTTTGCACTTTATCCGCTATATCTCCATCATAATTATCTATTGCTGTATATCCCAGTTCTTCATATTCATTTAGTTCTCCTAAAAGAGTATAATTTTCGGTACCTTTCAATGTTATTTCAGGTGCTATTTTATCCACAACTTTAACTTTTACATTTTTATAAATAAACACACATCCATTTAGTTTATATTTTATTGTATATTCTCCAATTTTATTTATATCTATAAAACTTTTTTCATTTTTTTTTAAATTATCAGATATATCAATCCATAAAAACTTTATTTTTGGAGGTTCATATATTTCTCCAACTTGAACTTCTTTGTTTATTGATTTAAAATCAAACACACATATAGCTACAACAATTAATAAAAAGATGCTCCCTATTGTAATACATATATACTTTTTCATTTAAAATAAACACCATTACTTTCCTTATACATTCTTTAATTTATTTAAATAATCTTTTATTTCAATTGCAACATCGCTTGAAACTCTATTAGATTCATTATTAAGTTTAACAGTATATAAAATATCTTTTTCTTTATAATAATTAATAAGTCCCTCTGATATATTATGATAATTTAATAATCTTTTTCTTATAGTTTCTTCATTATCGTCTTCTCTTATAATAAGCTTGCTTCCACATCTATCACAAATACCATCAACTTCAGGTCTTTTAAAGTCAAGGTTATAAATTTCCCTACAGTCTGGATTAGGGCATGTTCTTCTTTTTGTTATTCTATCTACTATTTCATCATCCGATAAACTTAAATCCACTACTACATTAATTCTCTTATCCTCTTTTTTTAATAATTCATCTAAATATTCAGCTTGTTTTATTGTTCTTGGAAATCCATCCAAAACAAATCCATTTACTGTGTCATCTTCTTCAAATCTAGCTTTTAATATTTCAATTGTAAGCTCATCTGGAACCAATGCTCCTACTGATACATATTCCTCAATCTTTTTTCCTAACTTTTCATCTTTTTTTATATAACTTCTGAATATTTCTCCACTTGAAATATGTGGTATATTAAACTCTCTTGAAAGTAAATTTCCAACTGTTCCTTTACCTGTACCAGGTGCTCCTAACATAACTATTATCATAAATAAACCTCTCTATCTTAACACTTTTAATAATTATAGTATTATAAATTTTAATTCTATTTTTTCAAACTATATATTACCATTAAATATAAAAATATACAACTATTTTTTTCTAAAATAATTATATATCCAAAAAAAGGATGCTGTCTTTAAAAACAACATCCTTTTTCTTTTAAGTCAGTTTAATAACACACTGACCATTTCCATCGATCCAAATCTGATATTCGTCTTCGTTTAAATCCTCTCTGAATTTTTCAAAAAGAGCTTCTGTCATACGTTTCCTATTATACAACTCCAATATTTCCTCTTTCACATTAAAGGTTTTCATTCCTTCGTTCCATGAAACAGTAACATTACACAGTATTCCTCTTGTCAAAACAAAAAATCCATCCTTCATTTCTTTTATCTGATAATCAGGATATTTTTTCTTTAAGCTCCGCTTTGTGCCTAATGTCACAAAACTGTCGGGTACAACATAATCAAAATCTTCTATTTTAGCTCTTTCCATGATTTAGACCTCCTCATGCATAAAAATTTTTTTAGAGCATATTTATTATAACATATTTTTAAGATTATGTAAAGTCGTTAATTTTATTCACATGCCCACATAAAAATTTATACATAAAATTTGTATTATAATAAAAGAAAAAAGACATCACATTCCTGTAATGCCTTTTTCCTTTAGCTTATTCAATTGAATAGCCATATTCGTTGATCAAAATCTCATGTTTTCCACTTTCAATATCTTTTTGGAATTTTTCGAAAAGAGTCTTTGAAATCCGTGTCCTATCGTAACATTCAAGTATACCGTCTTTCATCTCAAATGTTTCTACTCTTCCATCCCATGAAAGAGTAACATAACATTTAGCGCTTTTTGTTAGTACAAAAAATCCGTTTCTTTCCTCTTTAATCCGATAGTCTGGATATCTTTTTTTAACATCACGTCTTTTCCCCTGTGTAGTAATACTTTCAGCTTCAACATAGTTAAAATCTATAGCTTTAGCTCTTTTCATGATTTAGACCTCCTCATGCATAAAATTTTTTTAGAGCATATCTATTATATCACATTTCATGTATTATGTAAAGCCCATTAAAAGTTTTTAAGCATTTCCTTGTATTTTTCAAGTTTAGCTTTTTCTTCATCAATTTTTGCTTGTGGTGCTTTATTAACAAACCCTGGATTCGAAAGCATTTTTTCTGCTCTTTGAATTTCAAACTCTATTTTCTTTTTTTCTTCTTCTTTACGTTTAGCTTCTTCCTCTAAATCAACCAAACCTTCAAGCGGCATATAAAGTTCAATTCCATCTTTTATAATACTAATAGCATTATCTCCAATACCATTTTTGTTAGCTTGAACAACAACTTCATTTCCAAATCCTAATTTCATAATAAATTCTTTAGACATATTTATTTCATCTTTATATTTATTAGTTACAAAAATTAGTCTAACTTTTTTAGAAGGATGTACATTCATCTTTGCTCTAATATTACGTACTTCTACTATTATTTCTTTTAATGTTTCTGCCAAATTCTCTTCTTTATCAAAAATGAATTCTGTTTTTATTCTAGGCCATTTTGATACCATTAAATCTTTATCACTATAAGTTACCAAATCACTATATATTTCTGTTGTTACAAATGGCATAAATGGATGTAATAATTTTAATGATGCACCAAATACATAATTTAAAATGCCACATACTGCAACTTTTGTTTCATAATCATCACTATATAATCTTGGTTTTACCATTTCAATATACCAATCACAAAATTCATCTCTTATAAACCCATATATATTATCAAGAGCTATACCTAAATCATAGTTTTCAATATTTTTGGTTACATCTACAATTAATTTATCTAATTTATTTAAAATCCATTTATCTTCTATAGATAATAATTCTTCATTATAAGTATATTTTTCATAGTCATATACATTGTTACAAAATTCTATTATATCATTTTTATCAACATTTGAGTTTATTATAAACTTAGCTGCATTCCATATTTTGTTTGCAAAATTTGATGCTTGTTCTAATTTTTCAGGCATATATTTAATATCATTTCCCATTGTTGTTCCTGAAATTACTGAAAATCTTAAACTATCAGCTCCATATTTATCAATAACCTCTAATGGATCCACACCATTTCCAAGTGTTTTAGACATCTTTCTTCCTTGGCTATCACGAATAATTCCATGTATTAAAACGTCCTTAAAAGGTTCTATTCCTGTAAATTCTAAACCTTGAGTCATCATTCTTGAAACCCAGAAAGTAATAATATCAAATCCTGTGACTAAAACATTTGTAGGATAAAAACGTTTAAAATCTTCACTTTCTGTATTTGGCCAACCAAGTGTAGAAAATGGCCATAAAGCAGAGCTAAACCATGTATCTAAAGTATCTTCGTCTTGATGTAAATGTGTACTTCCACATTTTTCACATTTTTCAGGAGCAGTTTTTGATACATTTATATTACCACAATCTTCACAATAATATGCAGGTATTCTATGTCCCCACCATAATTGTCTAGATATACACCAATCTTGAATATTGTCTAACCAATTAAAGTATTGTTTTTCATATCTTTTTGGTATAAACCTAGTTTTATCTTCTCTTACACTGTCTGCTGCCTTTTTAGCTAAATCTTTCATATTTACAAACCATTGCATTGATATCTTAGGTTCAATAGTAGATTTACATCTTTCACATTTCGCAACATTATGTGTATAATCCTCAGTCTTTACTAAAGCACCTATTTTTTCTAACTTTTCAACAATTTTCTTTCTTGCTTCTATCAAATCCATACCTTTGTATTCTGGAACTAAGTCTCCCATTTTGTAGTTTTCATCAAAAACCTCAATAATTTCTAAATTATGTCTTAATCCCGCTTGATAATCATTCATATCATGTGCAGGCGTGATTTTAACACATCCTGTTCCAAAATCTTTTTCAACAAAATCATCAGCTATAATTGGAATTTCCTTATTCATTATTGGAAGAATACATTTTTTACCCACTATATCTTTATACCTTTCATCTTCAGGATGAACAGCGACAGCAGTATCTCCAAGCATTGTTTCTGGTCTTGTTGTTGCAACTTCTACATATTTTTCTTCATCTCCAACAATTTTATATCTAATATGCCATAAGTGAGATGGTTCTTCTTTATATTCTACCTCAGCATCTGATATTGAAGTCTTACAACTAGGGCAATAATTTACCATTCTTGTCCCCTTATATATTAAACCTTTTTCATAAAGTTTTACAAATTGTTCTAAAACTGCATCTGACATTCCATCATCTAAAGTAAATCTTGTTCTATCCCAATCACATGAGCATCCCAGTTTACGTTGTTGTTTTTGAATTATTCCACCATATTCATAAGTCCAATCCCAACATTCTTTCAAAAATCCTTCTCTTCCTAAATCTTTCTTTTCTTTTCCTTCTTTTTTTAATTTTTGAACTACTTTCATTTCTGTAGATATAGCAGCATGATCGCTTCCTGGAAGCCATAAACAATCAAAGCCTTGCATTCTTTTATACCTAATTAAAATATCTTGAATTGTATCATCTAATGCATGTCCCATATGTAGTTTGCCAGTTACATTTGGTGGTGGCATCATTATACAATATGGTTTTTTACTTTTATCCATACTAGGTTTAAAATAACCATTATCCTCCCACTTTTTATACAATTCTTCTTCAAATTCTTTTGGATTAAATTTTCCTTCTAAACTTTTTCCCATAAAACTTTCTCCTTTTAAATTAGAAATCAAAAACGCCCCTATGTTTAAAAAACATAAGGGCGACTAATCACGGTACCACCTTAATTATTATTAATTAAAAACTATTAATAACATCTCATTTAGCATTTAACGTTGCTTAAACGAATATAGCTACTATTAAATTCACCATATCAACTCCAAAGCTACCTTCTATTTATCTTAATTTAAGAAGCTTTCAGCCACTGACTTCTATTCTCTAAAAACCTTAATAAATATACTCCTCTTTTTCATCGTTTTTATTTTACTTTCTATATTTTACATTAATATATAGAAAATGTCAATAAAAATATAATATTTTTACTTTTTGATTTTAAATTTCTATTCTTTTTATAGCTTGAACTTTATTAGTTTCATCATTTATATCAAACAATACTGCGTTAAACATAGCTTCACCTGTTGCTATTTTATATTTTTCTGGAAGTGCTGTTAAGAATCTTTTAAGGGCTGTATCTTTATCCATACCAATTATTGAATCTTTTGGTCCTGTCATTCCAATATCAGTTATATATGCTGTTCCATCAGGTAAAATCTGTTCATCCGCTGTTTGTATATGTGTATGAGTTCCAAAAACAGCAGTTACTCTTCCATCTAAAAAATATCCCATAGCTTTTTTCTCTGCAGAAGCTTCAGCATGAAAATCAACAAAAATCAAATCAACT
Source organism: uncultured Clostridia bacterium (assembly GCA_934178475.1). Lineage (GTDB taxonomy): Bacteria > Bacillota > Clostridia > TANB77 > CAG-508 > CAG-269. The sequence continues at coordinate 77,032 of CAKPQH010000003.1, read as the reverse complement.
GAGTCAAATATCTTTTTAATTATTTTATCTATTATCAAAAATGGATTTTCAGTTTGTATATTAATCTCAGCTCTTCCTAATGCATTTATAACTGCTATTTTTTTATCTTTGCAATCATATATTCTATATCCTTTTCCACAAACACCTTCCGGATAATTTGCAGGTCTTAATATTTTTGGATCATTTATAAATTTAAAAATTTCTTTTTTCCCCCATGTATGATTTCCCATAGTAATAGAATCTGCACCTGCCGAAATTATATCATTAAAATTTTTTTCAGTAATCCCCATTCCTTCAGCTGCATTTTCTCCATTTACTATACAAAAATCTATATCATTTTCTTTTTTTATCTTAGGCAACTCAGTCTTCAATTTATTTATTCCAATATTTCCAACAATGTCTCCTACTGCCAATACTTTCATACTTTATTTCCTCTCTTCTTTTTCTCCTATAAAATGTCTTTTTATATTATCTTTATGTACTTTTATTTTCATTTTAACTTTATTCTTTTTATTACTTATATTTTCATTTACTTCTTTTGCCTTTTCATTTATGGAAGTTATAACTTCTGTTTTTTTCTCATTTATATTTTCTTTAACTTCATTTATATTATCTTCTATTTCATCTTTTATTTCCGCTATTCTTGATTTTATAGCAACAAACTTAGGATATGCATTTACAATTCTTCTATACAAAAATGATTTTTGCATCAATAATTCTTTTACTTTCTTTGTCATTTCTTCCGTATTATCAGATGTTTTCTCTTTACTTGCAATGACAGTTGTTTTTCTAAATCCAAATATTACAATAAATGAAATTATACTATCAATTGTAAATATTGTAAAAAGAGAAATTGCCAATATGTTTATTGTATTTGTATTTAATTTATTAAGTAAACCTATAAAAAATGGATTTGCTATATAAGTAAGAATTAAGCCAAATATTCCAAATGGTATTAACGTTCCTAAACAAACTCTACCATTAATATTAAATTTCCTCTTGCTATAGTCCCACCATCTAGCTTTAAATAATTTTTCCATAAAAAAGCTAGTCAAATATTCCAATATTCCACATACAATTGTTGTCATTATAAATAATACCAACGCATCATATGAATATCTATATAATAGAAATGTAATTAAAACAGCTCCCCAACCATATATAGGGCAATAAGGTCCTATTAAAAAACCTCTATCAATAAATTTTTTATATTCAAAAGCTTTACATGTAACTTCCAAACACCAACCCAAAATCGAATATATCATAAATAATAAAAAATACATTTGTATTGATAATTCCATCTTATCCTCCTATTTTATATTTTTAGCAGCTTTTACTAAACCTACAAATAATGGAGCAGGTTTATTAGGTCTAGATTTAAGTTCAGGGTGAAATTGTCCTGCAATAAAATATGGATGTTTCTTAAGTTCTACAATTTCAACTAAATTTCCATCTGGAGATGTTCCTGAACAAATTAGTCCAGCATTTTCTAATCTTTCTTTATATTCATTATTATATTCAAATCTATGTCTATGTCTTTCATCAATTTTATCTTTTCCATATATCTCATATGCCAAAGTTCCCTCTTTTATAACACATGGATAACTTCCAAGTCTCATTGTTCCACCTTTTTTCTTTATAATCTTTTGGTCCTCCATAATATGTATAACTGGATTCTCTGTAGTATCACTAAACTCTGCTGAATTACTATCTTTTAATCCTAAAACATTTCTAGCATATTCTACAACAGTCATTTGCATACCAAGACATATTCCTAAAAATGGTATATTATTTTCTCTTACATAGTGGATTGTTTCAATCATACCTTCAATTCCTCTATTTCCAAAGCCTCCAGGTACAATTATTCCTTGATAATCACTCAATTTTTCTTTGACATTTTCTGCATTTACAGTCTCTGAATCAATAAATCCAACTTTAACCTTTACATCATTTGCAAATCCAGCATGTTGAAGACTTTCTACAACTGATATATATGAATCTTCAAGTTGAGTATATTTTCCTACAATTGCTATTTTAACCTGATCATCATCTTTTATACTTCTTATATGTTCAACCATCTCTTCCCATTTTTCATTATTTGGAAGATAATTATCTAATTTTAAATGATTACAAACTTCTCTAGCTAAACCTTCTTTTTCTAACATTAATGGAACAGCATATAAGCAATCTGCAGTTAAATTTTGTATAACACTTGTTTTTCTTACATTACAAAATAATGCTAATTTTTCTCTTATTGTTTCAGGTATTTCAGTTTCTGTTCTACAAACTAATATATCAGGTTTTATTCCTAAACTTTGAAGCTCTTTTACAGAATGTTGTGTAGGTTTACTTTTTATCTCATTTGAACCAAATATATATGGAAGTAATGTTACATGAATATAAACAACATCTTCTGAATTTTTTTCTAATCCAACTTGTCTCATTGCTTCTAGTATAGATAGCCCTTCAATATCTCCAACTGTTCCTCCAACCTCTGTTATTACAATATCAGTATCTGTATTTTCAAAGCTATAAATTTTTTCTTTTATCTCATTAGTTACATGTGGGATTACTTGAACTGTTTTACCTAAATAGTCTCCATTTCTTTCCTTTTCTATTACAGAAGAATAAATCTTTCCCATTGTAACACTAGAATTTTGTGTTAAACTCTCATTTATAAATCTTTCATAATGTCCTAAATCTAAATCTGTTTCTGCGCCATCATCAGTAACAAAAACTTCTCCATGCTCATATGGACTCATTGTTCCTGGATCCACATTCAAATATGGGTCAAATTTTTGAATCGTTACCTTATATCCTCTATTTTTTAATAATCTACCTAATGATGCTGCTGTAATACCTTTTCCTAATCCTGATACTACTCCTCCTGTTACAAATATGTATTTTGTATTCATCTTTTACTTCCTTTCTTGGTCCAAAACATTTTACTTTAAAAATAAAAAATAGATTAAATTTCGAACCACTTTTGCGGTTTTTTTTTAATCTACTTTAAATATTATACATTTTTTTTATTTAAAATGCAATACCTTTCATAAATTTTTTTAATTGGGGACAGTCCTTTTTTGAAAATATTTTCAAAAAAGGACTGTCCCCAATTTTAAATTTTCGTAATATCTTTACTCGTTTTTGTAAGTTCTATACATCCTTGTTTAGTTATTAAAACTGTATCTTCAATTCTTATTCCAAAATTTCCAGGTAAATATATTCCAGGTTCATCTGTAACTACCATATTAGATTTCAAATTTGAATCATTTTTTGTACTAATATTTGGTCTTTCATGTATATCTAAACCAACACCGTGTCCCAATGCATGTATCATTTCATAGCCTTCAGATTCAAAATGTATATTTAAATCTTTACTAATATTCTTTATATTTGCTCCTTCTTTTAACTGTGCTAGCACACTTTCTTGTTCTCTTAAAACTAATTGATATATTTTCTTTTGTTCTTCTGTAGGTTCTCCCACAAATAACATTCTAGTCATATCAGAGCAATATCCATTTACCTTACATCCCATATCAATTAAAATTATATCTCTTTGTTCAATTTTTCTATCTCCAGGTACAGCATGAGGTTTAGAACTATTTTCTCCTGAAGCAACAATTGTATCAAAAGAACATCCTTCTGCATGAGCATAATAGAAATTATCTATTCTTCTTGCTATTTGTTTTTCACTCATTCCAGGTTTTATATACTCTTTAAGCATTTCAAAACATTTATCTGTAATTTCACATGCAGTTTTTATATTTTTTATTTCTTCATCATCTTTTACAAGTCTTAAATCTTCTATTAATTCTTCTGCTTCAACTAAACTATTTATTTTATATCTATGCATAAATTCTTTATATAAATAATATGATACATATTTTTCTTCAAATCCAACATTCTCACAAAACATAAAGAAATTTTCATAATCATCTATTGAAACATCTTTAACATTATCAATTACAATTTCATCAAATGGAGTAAGAATACTTGAAACATATTCTATATATCTTCCATCTGTTATATAAACATTCTCTTTTCTTGTAATAAGCAAAATTCCTTCTGCATCTATACCTGTAAAATACTTTATATTTACAGGATTAGAAATAATCATCCCCTGAATGTTAGCTCCTTGCATCTTTGCTCTTAAAACTCTTAATCTTTCATTCATAAACAATCCCTCATTTACTAAATATTAATGGTTTTTACTATAAAGTCCTAATGTAAAAATATTGTATAAAGCTGTTACTAATATATCATATGGTATAAATATTGATATAAATGTTGCTAAAACTATAAATGGTCCAAAAGGTATATATTCATCCATCTTTTTTATTTTAGTAGCAAGTAAAATAATACTCAAAACAGCACCTATTAAAAAAGATACCAAAGCTATTACAACAATATTTGCCAAACCAAAATAAAGTCCTAAAGCTCCCATAAGTTTAACATCACCAAGTCCCATAGCTTCTTTTCCATAAACCAAACCACCTAATAATGTTATCATTAAGAATATTCCACCACCAGCAAACATTCCAAGTAACATATTAATTCCTATAGCAATATTTGATAAACCATATATAAATGCAATAACAATACCTACCTCAAACATAGTTAAATTTAATCTATTAGGTATTATCTGTAATTTATAATCTATTATTACAACTGATAATAACATTGGTGTTAAAATCAAAAATTTTATTAATTCTAAATTTTCTATAAAAGTATTTTTTATTCCAAATTTATAAATTAAAAGAACATATATGGCAGCTGTTATTATCATTAATATATAATTTGGAGTAAAATTTTCTTTATATTCTTTTATTAAATCTTTTGAAAAAACTTTTTTATATTCAGGAAGTCTTTTATTCATCCAAGATACAAACTCACCCATAAAAAGTCCAACTATAGCAGCTACAAGATAGTAGCCAATATTAACTCCATGAAAGTACATTTTATCCTTCTCCTTCTGTTTTCATCAATTTCTTCTTCAACTTATTTTCAATTGGTCTTTTCCAAGCAGTATACCAAAAATCTTTTTCATTTACAGGATCAACCAAAATAGTAAACATATTGCACCTATTTCCACCAATTATATCTGTAAATATTTGATCTCCAACAACTGCTATTCTTTTCTCCTCTATTTTTAAATTCTCCCTTACCTTTAAAAATCCCTTTTTAAAAGGTTTTTTTGCAAAATTTATATAAGGTGCATTTATTTTGTCAGCAACATTCTTTACTTTTTCATGTTTATTTGAATTTGATAAAATATATATTTTTATTCCTTGTCCTTGTAAATTAAGCGCCCATTTTATAACTTCATCTGATAAATTCTTATTATAATCAATCAAAGTATTATCAACATCTAATATTAAAGCTTTTATTTCATTTTTTATCAAAAATCCAATTGTAATATCTTGTACTTTACTAAAATACGCATTTGGCTTTAACATATTATTCCTCCATCTTTATTATCTTATTAAAAACACTATTTGTATAATTAATGTTTTCAAAATTGTTCCAAAAAACAAATTGAAATTGGTAAAAGGTACCCCTATTTCATACAATTCCTCATATTTTTTTATTATCAATTTCTTTTCTTCTTCTGTTGAAATATTTACATTATCAATATATTCTTTAGACAAAAATTTTGCTTTAATCATAGCATCATTTTCTAAAAAACTTCTCACACTATAATATATATATCCCATAATAGCATATATACATATTATTGTTGTTTTCAAATGTTCTGGTATAAGTTTAGCTATTCCTAATATCAAAATTATTATAAAAGTTAATATATATATGTTAGAATATATATAATTAAACAATAATTTTCTTCTATCCTGTATTGAATGTAAACATTCATGAGCAATTGTTTGAATTCTTGTATAACTTTTTTCTATATTTGCGATAATAATTTTATTAGATATTGCTATATAAAAAGAACTTTGGTACTCTTTATTTTCTTCAATTTTCACATTATCATTTTTTAATTTTTTAAGCATAAATTTACATATTTCAATATTAGATGGATATTTTTTTACAATCTCATCTAAATCTTTATTCTCTCTACCAAAGTCTTTAATTTTCTTTAATGTCTTTATATTTATCTTATATATATAACAAAACAATATCAATATTAAAAACAAAAATAATATAATGTACATATAGAAATCCCCTTTGATATCACTTTAAAAAATGCGTACATTTTTATAATGTACGCATAAGTTTTAGTCTACAAATATATCTTTTACTGCTTCACTTATAATTTTATTTACATCTCCTAGCAAAACGTTAAACTTAAGTTCGGCATCAAAATATTTTCTAATCTCTTCAATTTCAATTAACTCTTTATACATTTGTTGTATATTATTTAATTTTTCTATGTCTTGCTTTCCTGTTTGCATTTCTATTAATTGTTCTTCATATCTTGCTTTTTCAAATTCTGTAATTTTGTTTTTATATTCTATATTCATTCCTATTACTTGTTTAGCCATCTTAAAATTAACATATTCTTCTGATTCTTTTATCTCTTGTGCCAGTTTATTTACTGTATCATATACGTTCATAAATAGCCTCCAACTTAAGCATAAGCTTGATTTTTTCTAAAGTCAAGCAATCTTGTAATTTCTCCTGTTGCTTTTGCTGCTTTCTTAACTTTAGATGTTTTTTCTTGTTCAATTTCTTTACGTTGTTTTTCTGCCATTGTTTCACAAATAGCTTTTTGATATATAAAATGTGTATCTTGTGCTATTTTATTCCAATTATATTCTGCTCTAACTTTAGCTTTTGCTTTTTTAGTCATATTAGCACATAATTGTTTGTCAAATAAAACTTCTAAAATTGCATCTGCTATTGAATTTGCATTTCCAGCATATGTTTTCATTCCATTTTCTCTATGTTGAACTATTTCATTAAGTCCTCCTATATCTGAAACTACTACTGGTATTTCAGCAAGCATAGCTTCTAATGCTACTATTCCAAATGGTTCATATGTACTTGGAAATACTGCAACATCAGCTGCTTTATACATTTTTCCAACATCTTTATTGTTCATATATCCTGCAAAGTAAACCTTATTTCCTAATCCTAGTGCATCTGCTTCACGTCTTAGTTCATCTATCATTCCACCTCTTCCTGCAATTACAAGTTTAGTATCATGATATCCTTCTAATATTTTAGGCATAGCAGCAATTAAATGTTGAACTCCTTTTTCATAAACAAGTCTACCCATAAATAAAATGATTTTTTCATTATCCATTGCATATCTTCTTCTAAATTCATAGTCTCTTTCTATTCCAGCATAGCTTGTTAAATTTACGCCATTGTGCACTACATTTATTTTTTCAAATGGAAGTCCAAATAATCTTTGAAGTTCACATTTCATATAATTACTATTAACTATTACTTCTGTAGATTCATATGTAAGCATCCATTCAGTATCATTTATATATCTTTGTTGCTCATCATGGATACCACTATTTCTTCCTGCTTCTGTAGCATGAATTGTTGTAACAATTGGTATATCGAAAGATTGCTTTAATGTTTTTGCAGCATAACCTACTAACCAATCATGTGCATGTATAACATCAAATTTACCTTCTTTTTGAATTATTTCTGCTGCTTTAGAAATCATATTAAAATTCATTTGCATAACCCAATCAATAAAATTATTTGGGTTTATCATGAAGTTATCTACTCTATATACTTTAACTCCTTTATCTAATTCATAATAAGGTGCATCTCCCTCCTTATATGTAATTACAGTTACTTCATGTCCATCTTTAATTAATCTTTTAGACAAATCATTTACAACTCTTGCTATCCCTCCTACTATTCTTGGTGGATATTCCCATGTTAACATTAAGATTTTCATCTTATTACTCCCTTCAATAATACATTTTCTTATGTGTATATTCATTTTTCTACAAAATTCGCTTTTTATATTTTATACAACTTAAATAAAAAAGTAAATAGTTTTTATAAATATTTTTACATTTTTTACAAAATTTTTTCTTTTATTTCTGTCATTAATATTAACTTTTTAAAATCTAATTTTTCTAAGCAACAAATAAGAGAATATATCTATTCTTATATTCTCCTTAAACATTATTTAATTTACAAATTTATTCTCATTTTAATAAAAGATACACTCAATGTTGTGTACCTTTTATTTTTATTATAACAAATTTATGCACTCTTAAGCTCTAACCTTAATTTATCAGCTATCATTGCAATAAATTCTGAGTTAGTAGGTTTTCCTTTAGCAGCAGAAACTGTATATCCAAATATATTTTCCATAACAGTTGTTTCTCCTCTACTCCATGCGACTTCTATTGCATGTCTTATAGCACGCTCAACTCTACTTGAAGTAGTACCAAATTTACTTGCTATTTGTGGATATAAACTCTTTGTAATTTGATTTATTACATCAATATCATTTACAACCATCATAATAGCTTCTCTCAAATATTGATATCCTTTTATATGTGCTGGCACTCCAACTTCATGAATAATATTAGTAACTAATATTTCTAAATCATTATCACCATTTTTAGATGATACATCTATGTAAGTTCTTTGATTCGTATTTTTATTAAGAGAACTAGGTGGATTAGGTTTAAAGTTTTTAATCTCTTTAATTCTTTTAATTAATAGTTCAATGTCAAAAGGTTTTATAATGTAATATTCTGCTCCTAAACTTATAGCTTTTTGTGTTATTTTGTCTTGACCAACAGCTGATAACATAATGCAAATTGGTTTTTTAGCTAAACTACTTTTATTTATTCTTTCTAATACTCCAAGTCCATCTAAATGAGGCATTATTACATCTAAAATTGCTACATCTGGCAATGTTTCCTTTACCTTTTCTATTGCTTCTAAACCATCTTTTGCGATTGCTACAACCTCCATATCTTCTTGATTTCCTAAATATGTCGCTAGTGTTTTACCAAATTCTTGGTTGTCATCTGCAATTAATACTGTAATTTTTTCTTTCACAGCTTTATCCTCCTAAAAATATATATTTGTAAAATCCAATTTTATGTAACTGGAAATTTTTTACAATTCTTATTATAAAACAAGAAAAATTAAAAAGCAATACTTTTTGGTAATTTTTTCCATTTTTTTATTTTTTCTTTATTAATCTTTGGCAAAGTTCTTTATTTTCTAAGACTTTAACTTTTTGTTCTTGTATATCCTCTATAAAATTTTCTTTATTTTCATTTTCTAATTCAATATTACAAATTATATTTTCACCATAATCAATATTTATTATTGAAATATCTCTTTTATTACAAAAATATTTAAAATTTTCTATTTCTTCATATTTTATCTTAACTTCATATTCTGTTCCTTCACACATTTTAAGTTTTACAGATTTATCAATAGCATCAATCGCACTTTGAGAATAGCATCTAACCAATCCTCCTGTTCCCAGTAGAATTCCCCCAAAATATCTTGTGACAACAACTAATACATTACACAAATTATTTTTTTGTAAAATACTTAACATTGGTGCTCCTGCTGTTCCTGATGGTTCACCATCATCACTAGATTTCTCATAAATTGCCCCATCTTCAATTACTCTATATGCACTACAATTATGTCTAGCATCAAAGTACTTTTTCTTTATTTCCTTTATTTTTTCCTCTGCCTCTTTTTTATTTTGTACATATATTAAATTAGCTATAAACTTTGACTTTTTCTCTGTAACAATTGCATCAGTATTATTTTCAATAGTTATAAACTCCATATATCTTCTCCTCTATAAAATTAAGGATTACTCTTTAACTTAGAATAATCCCTCATAATAATTATAAATGTAATACTCTAGCCTTAATTTCTTTTGTTTTACCAGTATTCCAAAAATTTTCTCCTAGATATCCACATGTACGACGAACTACAGTTAATTTATTTCTATCCTTATTTCCACATTGTGGACATTCCCATTCATTATTATTATTAATTATTATCTCTCCACTAAAACCGCATTCATGGCAATAATCAGATTTAGTATTAAACTCTGCATATTGAATATTATCATAAATATATTTAACAAGTTGTTCTAAAGCTAAAAGATTTTTCTCCATATTTGGAATCTCAACATAAGAAATTGCTCCTCCTGTTGATAATTGTTGAAATTCACTTTCAAATTTTAATTTATCAAAAGCATTTATATTTTCTCTTACGTCAACATGATATGAATTAGTATAAAATCCTTTATCAGTCACATCTTTAATTGTTCCAAATCTCTCTTTATCTATTTGAGCAAATTTATAACATAAACTTTCTGCTGGTGTTCCATATAATGCAAATCCAATGTTTGTTTCCTTTTTCCATCTTATAGTAGTATCTCTTAAATATTTCATTAATTTAACTGCAAAATCATGTCCCTTTTGTGTTGTATGTGATTCGCCAGTCATCAATTTAGTTACTTCATATATTCCAATATATCCAAGTGATATTGTTGAATATCCACCATATAGCAATTTATCAATTTTTTCGCCTTGTTTTAATCTAGCAATTGCACCATATTCCCAATGTATAGGACTTATATCAGCTAAAGTTCCAAGTAAAGCATAATGTCTACACATTAAAGCCTCTTTGCAAAGCTCTAATCTTTCATCTAATTCTTTCCAAAAAACTTCTTCATCTCCATCTGCTACTATACCTATTTGAGGTAAATTTATACTTACAACACCTTGATTAAACCTTCCCTCAAATTTATATTTTCCATTTTCATCTTTCCACGGAGAAAGAAAACTTCTGCATCCCATTGGACTAAAAACATTACCTTCATAATTTTCTCTCATCTTTTTAGCTGAAATATAATCAGGATACATTCTCTTCGAAGAACATTTAACCGCTAATTTTGTTAAATAATCATATTTTCCACCTTTTAAACAATTACATTCATCTAATACATAAACAAGTTTTGGAAAAGCTGGTGTGGTATAAATACCTGCTTCATTCTTTACTCCTTCATATCTTTGTTTCAAAACTTCTTCAATTATCATAGCGTTTTCTTTCACATATTCATCATCTTCGTCTATATGTAAAAATAGAGTAACAAAAGGTGCTTGCCCATTTGTTGTCATTAATGTATTTATTTGATACTGTATAGTTTGTACTCCTGATTTAAGTTCTGTTTTTAATCTTTCATTTACAAGTTTATTAATAGTCTCTTCTTTTAATTCTTTCCCACATTCATTCTTAATTTCATCATAAAATTTCTCTTTACTTTTTCTTAAGTATTTTCCTAAATGTTTTAAATCTACAGACTGCCCTCCATATTGGTTACTTGCAACTGTCGCTATAATTTGAGTCATAACAATACATGCAACCTGAAAACTTTTAGGACTTTCTATCATTTTTCCATTCATAACTGTCCCATTGTCTAACATATCACCTATATTAATTAAACAGCAATTAAATATTGGTTGAACAAAATAATCCGCATCGTGAAAATGAAGAACTCCTTCATCATTTGCTTTAGATAGTTTTTCAGGAAGAAGAAGTCTTCTTGTTAAATCTCTTGAAACCTCTCCTGCTATATAATCCCTTTGAGTTGAAGCTAAAACAGTATTTTTATTTGAATTTTCCTCTGCCAATTCTTTATTATCATTTCTTATCAATCCCAAAATTGATTCATCTGTTGTATTGCTTTTTCTAACTAAAGCTCTTGTATATCTATAAACTATATATTTCTTTGCAAGTTCATATTTTCCAAGTTCCATCAATTTCTCTTCAATAACATCTTGTATATCTTCTACAAGCATCCTTTTTTTATCTAAATCTTCTATGTACTTTACTACCTTTTTTATATCTTGTTTAGTTGCCTTACCATTTCCTTTTACTTCTCCATTTGCTTTTTCAATTGCAACTTCAATTTTATTTTTATCATAATCTACTATTCTTCCATCTCTTTTTATAACCTTCATTTTTCGACCTCCATTGATCGTTTTTTATCATTATATTATTAAAATCTCAAAATTCTGTTGCATCTGCAACTTTTTTATGATATATTTTTACACAAAGGAGGAAAAACTTATGAATAGTGATTTTGATAAAACAAATTTTTTTCTATCTTTTAATTCTTGTTGTAATAAATGTAATCTAAAAAAGTTTTCAAAAGGAGAAACTATTACAACATATATAGAAAAACGTAATCAAATATGTATTGTACTTAAAGGTGCAGCAGATTTAATCAGATATGATTATAATGGTAACAAAACAATAATTGGTAATTTTTCCGAAAATGAAATTTTTGGTGAAGCACTTTATCCCACAAACACAAATAATGAATTATTTGTTGTAGCCAGAAAAGATTGTGAAATTTTATTTTTTAGATATAATGACATAATGAAAAAATGCAAATCAAATTGTCAATTTCATAAAGAACTTTCTAAGAATTTTCCTTTATTATTATTAGATACAATTATTAATCTAAATACAAGAATAGAACTTCTAACCAAAAAAAATATTAGAGACAAATTACTATCTTTCTTTGACACTCAAGCAAACATGAAAGTTCGTAGAACATTTACTATGCCATGTTCAATGACAGATTTAGCTGATTACTTAAGTGTTGATAGAAGTGCAATGATGAGAGAACTTTCACATCTTAAAGATGATGGAATTATACAAAAAAAAGGTAATAAAATAACTCTACTCTATAGCTAAAAAACAAGGTAATATTATATACCTTGTTTTTTACTATATTAATCTATATATTTTTTTATAATATCATAGACTTTATGAATAGGCATTCCAACTATACTTGTATAATTTCCTTCTATTTTTTCTACAAAAACGCAAAATTCATTCTGTATTCCATATGCTCCAGCTTTATCCATAGCTTTACCGGTTTTAATCCATTTATCAATTTCTTCATCTGAGATATCTTTCAAAAAAACTTTAGCCTTGTCGAAAGTCTTATATTCTTTATATTCACCATTTTCAGATATAAGTATACTAAGTCCAGTTATAATACTATGTGTCTTATCGCCTTCTAACAACTCTTTTATCATATGTTTTGCATCTTCTTCATTCTTAGGTTTTCCAAATATTTTATTATTTTTTACAACCATTGTATCAGAACCTATAACTATTCTATCACCAGTTGTTCTATCATATACATCTTTTGCTTTTATATAAGATAAATATGTAGCTTGCTCATAAACATTTAATCCTTCTCTTAATGTTTCGGAAGTTTCGCTAGGTATAACGTCAAAACTATGTACAATCATTCCTAATAATTCTTTTCTTCTTGGTGAATTTGATGCTAATATAAAATTCATTTCTATCTCCTCCGTCTATTTAAAACTCAATATTGTTTTCAAACAATTTTTCTTTTAAAAGAATCAATGCCTTTTTTCTCGAACTTATTTCATTTTTTTCTTTTTTTGACAATTCAGCTAATGTCTTTCCATTTTCTAACTCAATGATTTCATCAAATCCAAATCCATTTTCTCCTTTTGGACTTTCTGCAACATAACCTTTAATAACTCCTTCTGCACAAATTGTATTTTTTCCATTTGACATTGCAATAGCAGTAACAACTCTTACCTTTCGATTTTTCTTTTCTACGCCTTTTAATTTCTCTAAAATAGCCAAATTTCTTTCTCTATTTGTTCCTTTAAACCATCTTTTAGTATGTACTCCAGGGAGTCCATTTAAAAACTCAATTTCTATTCCAGAATCGTCTGCTAAACATACTTTTCCCTCTAAGAAATTCGCTATAGTCTCTGCTTTTCTTATCGCATTACCACTAAAAGTTTCTTGGTCTTCGTCCACTTCTACTTCTATTCCTAAGCTTTTCATTGGTATCACATTGTATTCTTCTAGTATTTGCTGAACTTCTTTTATTTTTCCTTCATTGTTTGAAGCTATTATAATTTCTTTTTTCATTTTCTTCCTCTTTTCCTAAATCATTTTATCAAAAAAAATCAAATTTTACAAATATATTTATTGATATTTTTGTCTTTTATTGTATAATAATGTTATTATTTTATATGGAGGTTATCATGGAATTATTAAAAGAAAAAATAAAGAAAGATGGAATCATACTAAGTGAAAATATATTAAAAGTAGATAGCTTTTTAAATCACCAAGTAGACCCATTCTTGATGAAAGAAATAGGATTTGAATTTGCAAAATACTTTAAAAGCAAAAAAATAACAAAAGTATTTACAATTGAAAGTTCTGGAATTGCGCCAGCTCTTATGACAGCTTTAGAATTAAATGTACCTCTTGTTATATTAAAAAAGCAAACATCTCAAATATTAAAAAGTGACTTTTATCAAACAAAAGTAAAATCATTTACTAAAAACACCGAATACAATTTAACACTTTCTAAAAAATATATATCAGAAAACGACAATATATTAATAATAGATGATTTCCTAGCTAATGGAAAAGCATCCTTAGGAGCTATAAATTTAGTAAATCAAGCAAATGCATCTGTATCAGGTATTGGTATAGTTATTGAAAAATCATTTCAACCAGGAAGACAAAAATTAGATTCGCTTGGATATGATGTTTACTCTCTTGCTAGAATAAAACACATGTCTAAAGAAAAAATAGAATTCATAGATTAAAAAAAAAAGAGCTTGAAATTAAAATTTCTTGCTCTTTCTTTCTATTTACAAATATCTTTAATAAATATATTAATCTTTTCTACTTTAAAGATTAAAAATACCATAACTGCGCCTAAAGTATTTAAAATTATATCATCAATATCAAAAGAACCTAATCCTGTTAAAAATTGAACAACCTCAACAACAAAAACAATTACAATCATTCCCAAAATAAAATTTTTCGAACTTTTAAACTTATCCTCAAATATCGTAGGCAAAAAGAAACCATATGGTGCAAATATCAATATATTGCCTAAAATATTTGTTATTAAAATTCTAGTATTTAAATATCCTTTTGCACTTTTATCAAAAAAATTAATAATTGTAGAAAACGGAACTATATTACAAAAATTTTGAAAATATTCTTTAGAAAATATATTAACATTTTTTCTCCAAGTATACATTCTAAAATTTCCATCTAAAAATAATAATGTCATTATTAATATAGAATATACAATAAAAATCTTTAATAATCCTTTTCTTATATTTTTTTCTTTCTCATCATTTTCAAGTTTTTTATTTTGTATTTTCATATTAACAAATATAAGTAGAATACTTAAAATATATACAAATAGTTTTGCCTTTACACTTAAACTAATATTAGGCATAAAATCTATAACCAAATTTAACCCCACAAATAAATATGCTATTATATCCAATATTTGTACCTTCTTCATTTTCCTTTATATTTCTCCTTTTTATTGAAATTTAGTTATATCTGTTATTTTCCCTGCAAAATAAGGTTTGTCTTTTCCTTCTTCTTTTAAGAAAATAGCAAATGTATCATCTAAATAAAACGTTCTTTCTGTACGCATTGAAATACTATCCTGTAGTAGCGCCATCATTCCTGCTTCGCTTTTAATTCTTCCACCTTTTCTATCCAAATCAAATTCTATTGTTTGAATCGCTTTATCTATATGGCAAGTTTTACCTGTTGAAAAATAAAAACTATTATTTTCAATTTCCTTAAATTCCTTTTTTTGATTTATTTTTATATTTGGTACTTTTAGCTTTTCTCCCTCTTGTATAAATACATCACCTTTATAATCATCTCTTCTTTCATTTATTTTATCATATATTTCATTAAAAGTTTCCCCTTTAGGATTTTTGCATAAAATAACTTCATCTTCTTGTTTTGTTTTTAATTTAATAGCGAAGTCATCTTTAGAATCATAATATAGCACCTCAACCTGCTTTAAAACTTCATTGCTATCTTCATCTTTTATTCCAAAATAACTAATATTATTAAAATTTCCAAAAGCTCCTTTATCTAAGTCTTCAAAAGCTTTTTCAAATTCAAACTCTTTTTTTAACATAACATACAAAAAATAATCATTTTCACTTTTTCCATTCCACTCAAAGTTATCCAAAATATTACTTTTTTCATTAAATTTATCTTTTATGGCATTTTCAATTTCTTTTTTCAATTCTAAAGATGGTATACCTATCTTTTTATAATAATATTTATCCGTTAAATATTCCTTTTTAAACGTTTCTTTGTTTAAATTTTCAACTACTTTTAGTTGTTTAGGCATAAACGCTATATCTTGTTTTGCTAAATCATTTTTTAAGTCATTCCATATAAGCTGAAATGTACCACACCATATTGTATCATCTTTTATCTCATCTTCTAATGTTAAGACCGTCTCTATTCCTTCTGTATTTTTCATATTAGCACTATTGCTACTATCTACATCTTTTTTATTTTTGTTTATTAATACTACACTAAATACTAATATAACTATTAAGACAATTAAGCTCACACATAATATTATTTTTTTCTTCATTTACTAATTCTTCTCCTTTCCTATTGATTCTAATCTCATCTCTGGATCACCAATATATACATCTCTGTTTCCATCTAAAGAATGTTTTTTTATAATTGTATATGTATCATAAAAGTAAATCATACTTCCACCTTCTTTATACGTATCACTCACTATAATACCAGATTCACTATCTTTTTCTGCTTGCTCAATAACTTTTCCCATCGAAACCTTTTCCTGATTTAAAGCTTCATTTAAATTCATTTTTTCATTATCCACTGTAATTTCAGCACTATCTATACCATAATAAAACACATCATAATTATATTTATTATTAAATTCATCTGTAGTTATTTTCTCTAAATTTTTTTCTTGATTCTGGTCATATTTTACACTTAATATATAATTAAATTTATAATCATTTATAAATTCTATATTATTCTCACATCCAACAATATCCCTTTTTCCTAGATCTCCATCTAATGGTGAATCCACATAATAGTAAGTTCCTGTTTCTGTTCTTTCTTCTTCAAATTTCTCATATTTACAATATTTATAAATTCTATCTTCTTTACTTGAATATTCATCTCTTGTCCAGTCGAAACAGACCTTAAAGATTTTTCCATCAAAATCAATATCTGTTATAATCATATCACCCTCTATTGTATAACTAATAAGTCTCATAAATCCCTTTTTTCCGTTATTTACATTCTCTACAAATTTATCTAAAACATCTTTGTTATACATCTTTTTATACCCAGAAACCACACACTTATCTTTAATAGCTTGTATAAAACTATATTTTTCAGGCAACTCCTCTATTTTTGTTATATTCTCATCATCACTGCTTTCTTGAATTTCATTATTTTGAACAACATCCACATTATCGTTTTTATCAAATGTTCTTTTTAAATCATTCTTACTATAGACTAACATCACTCCAATTGCAACAAATACCAAAACCATGATTATTACTATAACTTTCAAAACTTTATTCATATTATCACCTTTTTCCCTTCTATATATTTAGATGATTTTTTTATCTATTTTAGTTGGTATTTTTTTAATTATTTTATTTTTTTATTTTTTACCCCACCTTTTTTTATAAAAACTATTGCTATAATAAAAAAAATCATAGAAATCCCAACAAAACTTATTTCTAAGTTATAATTTACATTTTGTACATTACTTTCAATAGGCATTTCTTCTTTTATATCTAGATTGTTTTCATTATTTATAGCACTATCAGTATCTGAAAGTTCTTCAAATTTTTTAGTTTCTTCTTTAACATTTTTTTCCTGATTTAAACTATCTATGTCATTATTTTCTATTTCATTTTTAGAAATATTTTCATCTTTATTCTCATTTTTATTTTCAGTTGTTTTTTCTTTAATATATTTCTTAAATGCCATCTTGCTTCCAAAAACAAATGTAATTATAAATAAACTTAAATTACTCAATATAAGTTCAATATTATATAAAGCTTTATAATATCTCCATTTAATAGTAGATGTAGGTTTATTAAGCAATCTTGAAATCTCTTCAAAAGAAAATTCTGATAAAATCTTTAGAGATACTATCTGCTTATCTAACTCATTTAGTTTATATATTATTTTATTAAAACGCTCTATTTCAATCAACTCATTTATTCCATCATTTTTATCTTCTATTTCATAAATCTTATCTATATCAATATATTCATTCTTTTTCTTAGCAAATGCAATTGACTCATTCTTAGTTACTGTATAAAGCCAGCTAAACTCATTATCTTTTGGCAATCTTTCTTTGTCTAATGAATAAATTTTAATAAATACCTTTTGCATAACATCTTCTGAATCTTCATTATTTTTTAATATTCCATATGCTATTTTATAAACAGTTTTCTTTATATTTAAATACATTTCTTCAAAAATATTTTCTTTTTCTTCTTTGTTATCACACATTTTTAGTTTTTCAATCAATCCTTTTAATTCATTATTTTTCAAACAAATCACCTTTTTTATTTATATTTTCCCCTTCAAAATCAACTATAACATATCACTAATACATAAATCAACTTTCTACTAAAACATTTAAAAGCCAGCTTAAAAAGCTAGCTTTTAAAATCATAAATACATTTAATTAACTTATTTTAAACTTTCAATTTCTTCTTTTGATAATCCTGTAAACTTTATTATTTGCTTTAAAGGTATATTATCTTTTAACATAGCTTTTGCAATATTTATTTTTTCATTTTTTATTCCTTCTTCTTTCCCTCTATCATACCCATAATCTCTTATAGCATTTTGATCTCTAATATATTTTAATCTTAGTTCTGCAAGTTCTCTTTCTCTCTCATCTTGATTTATTTTATCATATTCTACTTTCGCTTTTTTTATCTCTTTATTTTCCATTTCTTCTTTACCTATACTTTCTGGAGATTTTATGAATCGTAACCACACTGTTAGTTTGTCTTTTTCTTCTCCTTTTTTATTTATCTTTTTTACTTTAGGTAATTCTATTATATGAACTTCAAATATATTTGTCAATACTATTTTTGAATATTCTGTTTCTCTTATTTTCCATTCAGTATGAACCTTTGGTATACCTTTTGTTCTATCTAATATAAAATCTGCTATCAATATTATTATTGTTTTATTTAACTTTTTATAATCTTCTCCTTCTTTTATTTCTCCTGCATATAATTTACTCCAATAATACAGTATTCTTTCTTCTATATTATTATATTTTATTACTTGCATCTCTATATTACATATTCTCTTATTATCCAATCTTGCTCTTATATCTAATATTCCTACTTTATCATCATGTAAATCTTTTTCTAATATTGGACTTTCTTTTAAATCTAATTCTTCTACTTTTTCCTCTAATATTTCATTTATTAATCCTTTTGTTATTTCTTCATTTCCTTTGTATCCAAATAACCTTTTGAATACATAATCATTCGTTATTTCTAAATTTTTGTGATTCTTATCTATATTTAATTTCCTCCTCAATAATATGCTTAAATTAATTTATAATCAAATTTTCCTATATGTTGATTTTTTAGGCGAATCGCCTAGACATGAAACAAAACTATAATCTTTTTATAATCTTTTTGACAAAAACATAACGCAATAAATAGTAACACTATTCATTAGAATTGTCAAGATAAAAAAACTAAAAACTGGCCCCAAAAGAGCCAGCCTAAATAACCTATACTAACACTCCTCATGTTTATTTGTACAAGTTTCTCTAATTAAACATAAAAATAATGATATTACTAATAAAACTAACCATATAAAGAAAAACATTGTTAAAGCAACAGCTAAAACTGATATTGTTGAAGTTATAGTTAATCCTATAGTTGCAGCCGCAGTTCCAGCTAAAAATGTTCCTATAGTTGATATCAATAAACATATATTAATTCTGCAAAAACATTTTCTAAATTCGTTACGTCCTCTAATAAAATTTGCAGCAAACAAAGTTGCTCCAAGTATTACCATTCCAATAGCAGACATTACTAATGCAATTTTTATAAAATTTAGTGCAACTGGAATTAAACCATTAGAAAATAAAATTCCAAATATAACTCCAATTATAATGCTTATTATTACTTCTATTAAGCATCCACCTTTATACTCCTTTTCAGGTTTACAACACGTCATAAACTCACCACCTTTACAATATATTATATTTTCATATTTGCATAATTGCTACTTTATATTTGGAACATCATCTAATACAACCCCCATAATATTTCCTCCCATACTTAAAATATCATTTTTCACACTTCCTAAATTTTTTATTTTAGTTTTTCCATAATTAGTTAATATAATTGTGCCATCAACCACTCTTGAAATTATAGCTGTATCCATTGTTTTCCCTAATATCCCTCCATCGAATATAACAAAATCATAGTTTTCTTTTAGTCTTTCAATAAATTCTTCCCTTAGATTATTAATTAATCCTATTTCACCATCATAACTTATTCCACATGGCATCAAATATACATTACTGTATTCTGTAGGATAAATATACTTATTCACATCTATATTCTCGAAATAATTCGTTTCTAAAATATCTTTTAAACCTTTTTCTTCATTTTTCATAATTTTACTCATATTAGATCTTTTTAAATCACCATCAATAATCAAAACTCTTTCACCAATTTCTGAGAAAACTATAGCCAAATTTAAAGTTAGCCAAGTCTTAGATTTTAAATTCTCAGTAGCTGTAATTAAAATTGTTTTATTTTGATTAGAATAAGATTCAAAATAATTAATCTTATTTCTCAAATTATGCAAACTATCCCTTATTTCATCATTTTGTTTATCTTTTTTATTCTTTCTTGGAATAATTTGTAAAAGCTTTAACTTTAATTTTTCTTCCACATCAATCGAATTTCTTACTGAACTATCTAATAAATCAAAAATAATAGTATACATTACTATAACAACCACACCAACCAGAAAAGAAACACTAATATCTCTTAAATGCTTAATGTTATATGGTTCATTAGAAATCTTTGCATTCTCCACAATACATATATTATCAATATTATATATATTTTCAACCTTTGCAATAAAAACTTTAGCCATTTCATTTGCTATAATTCCAGCATAAACAGGACTATAATTTGAAACTTCTATAGATATAAATTCTGTATTTTCTTCTGTTTTTATTTCTATACTTTTTCTCAATTTTTCTGTTTTTTGATCTAAATTCAAATTTTTCTTCACTTCATCTAAAATAGCATCACTATTTAATAATTCAATATATGTAGAAATCAAACTTTGGTTTATACTTATCTCTTTTTCAGTAATTAAACTACCATCACTTGTCTGTATCCTTCCTAATACTAAAGATACTTTTGATTTATATCTTGGTTTTAAAATCAAAAAAGAATATACAATGCCGCACAATATAAATATTAACAATATAGCAGCAATTTGTCTTTTTTTAGTTATAAAAACATCTAATAATTCTCTTAAATCTAATCCTTCCATAAGCTCTCCTTTCAATAACTTTCATCAATCTTTTCTTCATTATGTAGCTTATTGAAAATTTGCTTAAGTTTCTCTTTTTCATTTTTATCTATCTCAAATATCCATATAAAACATACATACACAACTGCATATAAAAATATCCCTAGAATTAAAATATAAATATTATTTATATTAAATATACAGACATAAACTATTCCAACTAAGAAAGATAACAATATAGAAATAAAAGTTTTCAAAATTCTCTTCCAAAATAAAATAATATTAATATGTATCGCTTTATGATAATAAAAATTAAGAACTATAACCTGACCTAAAACAACAGCAATTGAAGTCCCAATACTACATCCTATTTCAGAATATTTTTTTGCAAGTGGAACACTTATCAAAATATTCAAAATAGAAATCCCAAGAAATACTAAAGTTCTAAATTTATTTTTATTTTTTGCTTGTAAAATATTTAACCCTAATGATTGGATAAGAGGAATTGTCATTGGAATCATCAATATACAAGCAACATAATAAGAATTTATATATTCTTCTCCTGCCCATATTTTCATAAACACTTTTCCAAATAATATAAATCCAGTTAAAATAATTCCTAAAATGATAAATTGTATCCTTCCTACATAAATAAAAATTTTTGTAAATTCACTTGCAGATACATTTTCTTCCTCCATTTTAATAGTTTTTGGAAATAAAACACTACTTATTGCTGTTGAAAAAGTTAAATATAACATATTTATTTGTGAACCGATAGAATATACAGAAACAGCTATAGTCCCATTTATAGCACCTAATATATATTGGTCTATGTTCCAATTTATTTTATCTATTATAATATTTAAAAAAATCCATATTGAAAAAGCTGAAATCTCTCTTAATAACTTAAAATTGAATCCACCAAAATTAAATTTTATATTTAATTTACATATGCAATAAATCAAATTAATAAGCAAAGACGATATATTTAAAATTGTTACAACAATTGTTAATGCTATAGATTTATATCCATTTAAAAGTAATGGTATCATTATTATTGGTGTTAAAATTATTCTTATTATATTTACCAATTTAGAAAATACGAACTTTTCATAAGCTGTAATTATAGAGCTAAATATAGATAAAGGAAAAGATAATGCTAAATTAACTGTAAGTATAATTATTAATACTTTCGATTTAGATAATTCATCATAAGTTATTGTGTTAGAAAATAATTTATTTATATTAAAATATAAAATCATACTTAATAATGCTGCAACAATACCAATAAAAATATAAATCAAGAAAAACATTCCATGTAACTTATTTTCAGCTTCTTCTTGTTTATTAACCCTATATTTAGTTGTATATAAAATTATAGCATTTCCAAAACCTAAATCTAAAATAGTTAAATATGAAATAATTGATGAAACAAGTGAATACAGTCCATATTCTGATTGTCCAAGACACCTTATAAGTATTGGTGTATAAAACAAACTCACAATAATATTTAGAAAAATTATCACATATGATAAAACAGCACCCATCTTAATTTGATCTATTTCTTTTATCTTTTTCAACCTATGTCTCCTTTTCTAATATTCAACCTAAAACTTCTATAAAAAAATATAATTTTACATATAAGAAGTAACAAAAATTCCGGTAAAAAACTATATATTATAGATCCACAAAAAAATCCAAATCCTTTACCTATTACCACTTTTCTCTTAGTTATATTTTTAATATTTTTTATATACTTCAACTTTTCTTTAAATTTTAAATCACATTTTTCATGAAACAAGTCTAATATACAAGAATATATATTTTTAACTCTTATATATTTTACAATATCAAATAATTTCTTATCACCTAATGTATCTAACAATCTCTCATAACTATTACTAACTTCATTTAATTCCATAAACTTATTCTTTTTATAATCATTTGTACAAGAATATATATTATTCTTGTAATAATTATAAATTGCATAATCAATCCATTTAATTTTTTTTATTTTTTCCAAATAATAAATATTAAAAAGTAAATCTTCTCCAATAGAAATACATTCATCAAATCTAATTTGATTTAACTTTATAATATCTGCCCTATAAACTTTACCACATACTGAATTAATTCTTTCAGCTAATTTTATGTTTTTTCTATTATTTAGAGATTCTAACAATGTCTTTGTTGTATATTCTCCATTTAATTTACATGGAATATATATTTTTTTCTCATTAACAATATATGCTATTTCACATATTAACAAATCATTATCTTTTATATTATTATTACAAACTTCTATAGCTGTATCTTCTAAATAATCATCACTATCTACAAAAACAATAAAATCTCCTTTAGATTCTTCAATACCTAAATTTCTAGCAAAAGATACACCTTTATTTGCTTGTTTTATTAACTTTATTCTTTTATCTTTCTTAGATTTTTTTTCACAAATTCCATATGATCTATCACTTGACCCATCATCTATTATAATTATCTCTATATTTTTATATGTTTGATTTATTATACTATTAAGACATCTATCTATATATTTTTCAGAATTAAACACTGGTATCACTACAGAAAATCTCATTTTCCTTTTCTCCTGTCTTATATAAACTTCCCAACATTATTAATACCCAAAATAAAATTTGCCTCTGATTTAAAAGTGTCATACTTTCAACAAGTAATGAAAAATAAACAATCATAATATTTTTCGGTACGTATTTTATATTTTTCCATATCCATAAAATTAAAATTATAAATGGAACTATTCCATAATAAAACAATATACTTGGAAATGTTGCATGTATTTCTCCTGTATGATATGTTTTGTACCTCTCATTATATCCATGACCAGCTCCCAAAATCATCTTATATGGATATTTAATAATTTTATCATAACCTCTCTCTTGTAATAAATTACCTGATGTATTATTTGCTCTTGATAATTTTTCTCTTACTCGATTAATAATAATGTTATCTTTTGTGAAATTATATATATATTCACTAATATTATTAAATGTAAGTATTATTATAGCTATACCAACAAATATCAAACTTACAGTTGCAAGCATAGGTTTTATATACTTTTTCATATCTATTTTTATAATTCTATATGTAACAACTCCTAAAACAAATACCATAGTTCCCAAAAGCATTCCTGTAGAACCAGATTCTACAACCAAAAAAATTGATATCATATATGAAATTATAGATTTTTTTAATTTTAAATTATCCTCAATTACATATACTACAGTTAAACTAGAAAATATAAAAAAAGCAAATTGATTAGGATCATTAAATGTTCCCATATATCTAACCGTACCATACCAAGTTCCTAATCCTACTAAATAAAAAATAACTTGAAACAATATATTTATTCTACAAATATTTCGTATATTTCTCACAAAACTCTTTTCCTTTATGCAATAATACAAAACATAAACACCCATAAAATCAAATATATAAAAAGATGCTGATAATAAGAAATCATACCTAAAATACATTACACTATATATAACGCTTATTCCAACAATAGAAAAAACAAATACACTAAGTAAATATATTTTATAATTTATGTATTTTTTTATATTTTCTTTTTTTAAAGTTATAAGAACCAAAATGAAATATGCCATAATTATAAACAAATCAGATATTTGTATTCTACCAGAAGGAAATATATAAAATGGTTTTAAGAGTAAATATATATATACTAAAAGATGTATAATATTAATTTTTTTCATTAATCTTCACAACCTTTTTCATATTCTTTTTCAAACTCATTATATATAAATTCATATTTTCTTAATATATTTTCTATTTTATATTTTTCAATATCATAATTTTGCATAATTTTGTTTTCTTCAATATTATTAGTCATCTTCTTAGCAAGTTCATCTACATCATCAAGAGAAAAAACTGATTCATCATCTATTAAGTCAATATTTCCTCTAATATTACTTGCAATAATTGGTTTATTACAGAACATTGCTTCAATTAAATTAACAGGTAATCCTTCTCTTTTACTCGTTGATATCACACAATCAACACATTTTAAGATTTTCGAAATATCTTTTCTATATCCAAGCAGTCTAACACAATTTTCTAAATCATTTTCATATATATAATTATAGTAAAAACTTTTTAAACATCCATCTCCAGCTATTAATAATCTAGCATTAGGACACTTTTTTACAACAATCTTCATAGCATTAAGTTGCATTATTTGATTTTTATTTTCGTTCAATTCTCCTATACTTAAAAACACATAATCTTTTTTCTTTAAAGAAATTTCTTTTAAATACTCTTCTCTATTTATTTTTTCCTTAGTATTAAATTTACTTTCATCTACTCCCACACCATCAAATTTATATATCTTTTTCGTCTTAAATTTTCTTTTAGCAATATTATAATCTTCATTATTTATCGTTATTAAAACATCTGTATTTCTAGCTAAAATTTTTTCAATTGGATAATATAAAATCCAATTTCTTTTTGGTGCTCCTTTATAAAAATGAAATCCATGTGCAGTATAAATTACCTTTGAATGTTTACTTTTTCTTGCTGCAATTCTTGTAAGAACACCCCCGAACAGGAGTATTGCAATGTATAATATCAAAATTTTCTTTATTTATAATCTTCTTTAATTTTATATATGATTTAATATTGTTAATTGTAAAAGGGTTTCTTGTAAATGGTAAATTATATTGTACTTCAACATCTTTTACTAGTTTATTTCCATTGCAAGCAATATGTACTTCGTAACCTTTTAATTTTAAAAATTTTATATAAGGAATATGAAAACCAATTATATGTTCAATAACAGTTGCAACAATTAAAACTTTTCTATGCTCTGTATCTCGGGAAAAAGTTTTCATCTAAATTTTCTCCTTTTCTTAACTCAACTAATTTTTCATAAGTATCTTTATTAAAAACTTTTTTTCCAATATAAAAGCTTACCAATTCATCATTTGGTGAAAAACTTTTTTTATATCTTAAAATTCCATCATCTAACGAGTTTGTATAGCCTCCACCTAATATAAATTTAGAAATATTTTTTTCATATGCCCATTTCATAATTTCAAACTTCAAAAATTCATTTGGTCTTAAACTGTAATATTCCTTTAACGTTCCACCTAAAAATGAATAACAATTATTTTTATCATATAAAACCAATTCTGTAGATATAATATTTTCTTCATAAAGAACATTAAATATTACTACATTTTCACTCATTTCAAAAAGCGTTTTAAAAAAATTTTTTGAAAAATAATATTCTTTTTCTGCACTATTTCTATCCATAGTATCATAATACACATCTAAAAAATCATTTAAAGTTTTTCCTGTATAATCTATCTCTACTTTTAAATTATTTCTTTTTGCTTTGTTTATATTTTTCCTTACTTTATATTCGAAATCATAAAACATTTGCTCAGGTTCTAATATATTTCTTACAACATTAAACTTTACATTTTTTATTTCTCCATAATATTTTTCTTTATATTCATTTTCCAATCCAAATCTAACAAATTCGCTTATAATATTATTTTCATTCATACATTCTATAAAACTATTATTTACTTTTTCTATTTCTTCACCTTCCACTATAAAACCACCATATCCATACTGTGAAGTTATATCAAAAAAAGTTTGTCTTTTTAATTTATTTTTTAACTTATCACATTCAGAAATATCTCTTTTAAAAAATACATTTATAGCTCTTGTACTTCCTACATTATAATAAAATAAATATGCTTTTTCTTTCCATTCTAGTTCAAAAGCTTTAGCATATTCACATAAATAAAAAACATCATAATCAAATGATTTAACAATTGTATTCCATCTTTCCTTATCTTTTGTTTCTAAAAGTATATATTCATCTATATTTTTTTGCATAAATTTATCCTTTCTTCACATTTAAAACCTTGTTTTTTGTAAAAATTTATTGCATTTATATTTCTCATATATACATTAAGATCTATTGTGTTTATTCCAACTTCTTTTCCATATTTATATGCTTCTTCTATAAGTTTTTTTCCAATTCCACATCTTCTATACCTTTCATCAATATAAAAATAATTAATATGTATCTTATTATTTAATTTATAAAACCATATAAAACCAATTAAATTTTTTTCAAAATCAAAAGCGCCATATATCTTCGCCGATTTATCTTTTTTGTATTTTATTATATTATTCCAAACTTTATTGCTCTCATTTTCTATCCCTGCTATTTCTTCTAACTTCTTTATAAATAAAACTATTTTATTTTTATTTAATTTTATTTGTTCAACTGTAAGTTCATGTATTTCTATCTTATCCTTTCTTTCTTCATCTAAATCTTTCATTAAGCTTTCATCTCTTATTACAACTCCTTTTTTTGTAAATACCATATATAGAGTCTGAAATATAATTTTTATATCATTCTTAAACGTTATATTTTGTACATATTCTACATCCAACTTTAGTCTAACATCCCACAAATCCAAATTTCTACCATGAACTTGTGCAACACCTGTAAGTCCAGGTCTTACAGTATGTCTTATTTTTTCATTATTAGTATAAAAATTTTTATATCTCACTAAAAGAGGTCTAGGACCTACTATACTCATATCTCCTTTTAATATATTAATTAATTCTGGTAATTCATCTAAACTATAGTTTCTTAAAAAGTTTCCTAATTTAGTAACTCTATTTTTATCAGATAAAGCAATTCCACTTTCATCTGTTTTATTATTCATAGTTCTAAACTTATAT
The DNA here is from genome assembly GCA_934178475.1 of uncultured Clostridia bacterium. GTDB lineage: Bacteria > Bacillota > Clostridia > TANB77 > CAG-508 > CAG-269. The sequence continues at coordinate 48,889 of CAKPQH010000003.1, read as the reverse complement.
AATTCAAACTCTTTTTCACCTTTTCCAATTCTTTTTTGTTTAAAAATAATTGGAAAGCCTAAATCAACCCCAACTAAAATACCAATAACAATCATTATAGGGAAAAGCACTATTATAGCAATACTACTTAAAACAATATCTAAAAATCTTTTTATATATTTTTTGTACATCACAAAACCTCTTTTATAATATTAGCTACCTTTATTTCCTCTTCTTCTGTCATTTTAGTATCTGATGGTAAACATACACCTCTATTATAAATATCTTCTGATATTGATTTATTATCTTCCAAGGTTATAAAATCAAAGTCTTTGAATACTGGTTGTAAATGCATAGGTTTCCATATATGTCTTGCTTCTATATTGTTTTCATTTAATTTATTTATTATATCTCTAGGTTTTATTTTCAAATCTTCATCTAAACACATAACAGAAAGCCAGTTATTAGGTTTGGTATTTTGAGGAATATTCTGCATACTTATTTCTTTTTTATCTTCAAATAAAGTTTTATATAAATTATATATCTCTCTTTTTTTTTCTATCCTATCATTTAAAACTTTCATTTGTCCTCTACCTATTCCTGCTAATATATTGCTCATCCTATAATTATAACCTATCTCTTTATGTTCATAATAAGGTACTTTCTCTTTAGATTGAGTAATCCAAAATTTAATTTTATCTATTTTTTCTTCATTATTCGAAACTACCATTCCTCCACCACTTGTAGTTATTATCTTATTTCCATTAAATGAAAACGTACCAAAATCACCAAATGTACCTGTATATTTTTCTTTATATAAACTTCCTAAACTTTCACAACTATCTTCAATTAATCTTGCATTATGTTTATTACATATTTCCATAATTTCATCAAGATTTGCAGGTATTCCGTACAAATGTACCACGATTACAGCTTTTACATTAGGATATTTTTCAAAAGCTTTTTCTAAAGCTTTCGGTGACATATTAAAACTTTCATACTCACTATCTATAAATACAGGTATCGCATTCTCATAAACCACAGGATTCACACTAGCTATAAATGTTAAATCTTGACAAAAAACAATATCATTTTCTTTTACTCCAGAAGCTTTTAATGCCATATGTATAGCTGCTGTTCCTGATGAAACCGCCACCGCTTTTCTTGAATTTAAAAACAATGCAACATCTTCTTCAAACTTATCTACATTTTCTCCCAAAGGAGCTATCCAATTTGTATCAAAAGCTTCACTTACAAATTTTTTTTCAAAACCTTCTTTAGACATATGTGGTGACGCTAAAAAAATTCTCTTACTCATTTTCTTCACCTACCAAACTATCCATTAATATTCCTACCTCATCATGACTAGTAGTTTCATTTGATATATACTTTTTTATCATTTCTACTTTTCTTTTTATTTCTTCTTCATCAACATTTAAAGGTTTCGCTATAAAAATTTTATCATGCTGTGTCGCTTGTATTCCTTCTTCTTTTGTTAAAATCTCTTCATATAATTTTTCTCCAGGTCTTAAACCTGTTATTTCTATTTTTATATCTTTATTTGGAACTTTTCCATATTCTTTTATCAATGCTTCTGCCAAATCATATATTTTTATCGGATTTCCCATATCCAAAACAAACAACTCTCCACCTTTTCCTTTAGATACGGCCTCTAATATTAATTCAACTGCCTCTGTTATTGTCATAAAAAATCTAGTAGTTTCTTTATCTGTTACTGTAACTGGCATATTATTTTCAATCTGCTTTTTAAATAAAGGAACTACAGACCCATTACTCTCTAATACATTTCCAAATCTAACAATTATATAATCATTTTTACTATTTTTATTTTTTGCTTGAACCATCATCTCGCAAAATCTTTTAGTTTTTCCCATTACACTTGTCGGATGTACAGCTTTATCTGTTGATATTAATATAAATTTTTTCACATCAAATTTTTCTGAAAACTCTAATAAATTATAAGTTCCAATCACATTATTTTTTATGGCCTCTAACGGACACTTTTCCATTAGTGGTACGTGTTTATGTGCTGCAGCATGAAAAATAATATCAGGTTTAAACTTTTCAAAAACAAACTTCAGTCTATTTTTATCTCTTATACTGCCTACTAATCCCTCTATTAATTCAGAATCATATTTTTGATTTAATTCTGTTTCAATATCATATAAATTATTTTCATAAATATCAAAAATAATTATTTTCTTTGGGTTATATTCTATTACCTGCCTACAAAGTTCTGATCCGATACTTCCCCCTCCGCCAGTTATTAAAACAATTTTATTTTCTATTAATTTTTTTATCCCGTCCTTATCTATACATATAGAATTTCTATTTAAAATTTTATTTATATCAATTTTACACATATCTTCTATCATAAACATTCTCCTAGATTCAATCTCAAATCTATATTATGCTTATAAATAATCAAACATGCTTATTAAATAAAATTTTATTAATTAAAATTTGCCATCCATTTCTTCTAAAAACTTCACCTTTTCGTTATATTCCCAATCATCTAAAGCATTTTTTACAGCAATATTTACCAATAGATAAATAGATATTCTATATTTTTTGTTATTTCTTCATTTCCTTTATGTCCAAATATTCTTTTAAATACATAATCATTTGTTACTTTTAAGTTTTCTACATTGTTATTTCCTGTAATCTCATCCTTATTCTTTCTCTAAATTGTTTATTGATTTTTTAGGCGAAATGCCTAGAATTAAAATAGAAATAAAACTTTTTGAAATAATCTTTAAATAGAGTATTTATGCAATGTATATTACCATCATTGGTAAATATTGTCAATATATTTTTACATACCAAACAAACTCGTTTTATTATTTTCTTTATAGTCGTAGTTTAATTCATATCCTTTGTTTCTTTAAAGCGCCAAATTATTACATCATCTTTAAATATATTACAAATTCAATTCACTTTGTATCTTATTATGCATTCTCCATTTTAGCATTTCATTAAGTTTTTCTCTTATTTACAGTTTTTTTGTATATTTTTTTATTACATGTAAATACTAACTATATATATAATTTTACACCAGTAGTTTCGCTCACTTCTTTATTAGTTTTTACAATGGTATATTTAAATAAATCATTAAGAAAGATGGTGTTTAACTTTGAAATTAAAAAATGAAGAAATATCAAAATCAATAGGTAAAAAAATAAAAAAAATCAGAATATCAAAAGGACTTACACAAGAAGCGCTAGCCGAAAGTATTGAAATTTCTACAGATTTATTAAGAAATATAGAAAACTCTCGTAACATAGGAAGTGTTCCTACTATACTAAATTTGTGCAATGCTTTGGATATTACTCCGAATTTTCTTTTTGCTGATTTAATTTCATCAAAAGTAAATGATTATGATAGAGGTTTACTTTCTCTATTTGATAAAATGAGTCCAGAAGATAAAGAAATATTAAAACAAATAATTATTTATCTAGATAAAAAATATTAAAAATCCCTCTTAAACAGAAGGATTTTTTTCTTTTTGATTCATTATATATCTATATATTTCTCCCCAATTACTAACCTCTTTTAAAAACTCGTTTTGTTCAATTTTTTTCATGTCTTTATCCCTAAAATAAATTGTTTTAACTCCATTTTCTGATAATTTCTTGCACACATCATAACAGTCATCAATCATAAAATCTATATTTTCTTTTTTAGCTACTTCTAATTTATCATTTTGTTGCCAATAATATTTATTAAAGCAAAGTCCTTCTTGCTCTAATCTTTCTAAAGCAACATCTTTCATCTCTTTTATTAATCCACCTCTTGCAGAAATAATAATTAATTCATTTCCATCTTCTAATAATTTATTTATTACATACTTTGCACCAGGTAATAATGGAGTTTCTCTTGATAATTCTATAAAATACTTATTAGTAAAATTCATCCTTTCTTCTTCATTCCAATTATATCTATTTCTCAAATAATGTTCATTTCTATCTTTAATTCCATCTTTTTTTAGTTCAATGAAATCATATAAATCTCCATATGTCTTTAATTCTCTCTCAAAATCCAATATCACTCCATCAATATCAACACCAATCTTCATAATTATGCTCCTTCTAAAAGTCCATAAACCATTGATATATCTGTTGGAACAATATATTTAGCACCAATCTCTTCAGCTACTACCAATACAAATGCACACATTGCTCTTGTACCATACCACCATCTTGGACTTTCTACTTTACTTCTTATTTCATCTAATGAAATTTCTTTGTAATACCTTTCTGTTTCCTTTTCTCTAGTTTCTATATCCATAACTATTGGTTGAAATTTATCATTATACAAATTATTCTTTTCATACTTTATTCCTGAATTTATTGCAAAATACATATGCGCTCCACCAGCTAATACCAAAATATCTGCTTTTTGCTTTGGTAAATTTAATATTTTCTTTATTTCTCTTTTCACATCTTCAATATCAGACTTAGCTTTATCTTCTGCTAAATCAGGAAATTTATTCATTATATCAATAACTCCTATTTGTGAATTTACCATTTCTTTTATTTCTTTATCAAATATCGTTATTTCAGTTGAACCTCCACCTCCAACTAAAACAGCAACTCTTTTATCTATATTTCTTGTTACACCTTTTACTGTCAAAATATTTTCTTTTTTTTGGTCAATTATATCAAATTTTATCCCTGTTTCATCATAAAATAATTTCAAAAAATCAGTTTTTTCTTGATCTTTTAAATCTCTAAATATGCTTGTTCCTCCAACATAAATATCACTATTTTTCAATTTTAATTCATTAACTAAAAATATTAGCTTTCTAACATCTATTTCATTTAATTTATTTTCCTTTTTATAGTTATTTTTAAATTCTATTGTTTTCTCTCCTATATGCTTAATCTCTTTTCCATTATAAACATCAACTTTTGTACAAGTTGATCCTACCTCAACGATTACTCTTTCCATATTTTAATTTCTCCCATCACATCTTCATTTAATATATCATATCAAGTTATCAAAAATCAACATATATTATTCGACTTTCTTTGACAAAATTATTGATATTCATACAAAATGATGCTATACTAACTTTAATGCCTAAAATGTATCGCACAGGTATTTCAAACTATTTTTTTGTTTGAAACATTAATAGGTAAAATTCTATTATTGGAGGTTTTTAAAATGACTGAATCCATTTGTGGCGTTAAAGTTCACTATATAACTCGGAGAGACGATATAAAACTGCCATTAACTTTAAATATGTATATTAACAGATTACTTCAAAATGGTTGTCCTATAAACGAAATCATTGTTGAATCTGCTAAAGAAGAATGTAATTTGCGTATTAAGAATAAAATTCTATTATATGCAAATAAAAATATGGTCGTCTTTTATTTTGAATCTCATAGTGAAGTAGTTATAACGATATTTTAAGTCATTAGAGCTAGCTTTTAAAGCTAGCTCTCCTCTTTTTCTTATAATCTCATTTTTTCTCTTTAATTAATACATAGTTATTAATCTTAATTCATTTTCATCCTGAAGATATTTTAAAGCAATCAAAGCATTTTTAGGTTTTCCATCAATATTAAATTCTATTAATACATTAAACTTTAAATCTCCAAACTCATTTTCTTCAACATTATAAATATAATTATTATATAAATTTATCCTTATTTTCTTTTCTAATTCCTCTTTATTTATATTAGAAATACCAAGTGCATCCATTGAATGTTTTTTTATACTTTTTAAATAATTTAGCTTTTTTTCATCTATTACTACTTTTATTTTATCATATTCAGGCGCTTTCCAAACCAAAATATCATAACTAAACTTTAAGTCCTCTTCGTCCCTTATCCCATTTGGTATCTTATATGCTAGAAACAAATTGTATAACATTTGATCTACAGTTATTACATCAAATCCATTTTCTTTATATTTATAGTCTTGTTCACAATAATTCTCATCATAAGCAGAACTTGGAACAATAACCTTATTCTTATATTTAATACACATTGGTACCAAAATACATGATAAATATAATTTTATCTTGGCAGTATATTTTAAATTCATCACTCCAACAAAATATTTTTCATCCTTTAATTTTCGCGCCATATCTTCTACTTGTTTTTTAGTTATATTGTTAATATATACAAAAAAATAATCCATACAATGCTTGTATTCAACTTTATTAACATACTCTATCTTCTCTATAAAATTTTCTTTTAAACCTTCTTCATTTTCTATTCCTCTCATTTTCACATAATCGCCAATCAAAATACTTTGAGTACTATCCTTATTTATAATTGATAATACTTTATTAATTATTTCTTCTCCATAAAACATTACTTTATCATCAAAATATCTGCTATAGAATACAAAAGCATACTCATATTTATTTTCATCTCTTGATGGAATCAACGCTCTTGACAATTTACTATAATCAATACCTTTGCTTTTCAAGTTTTCTATTAAAATATCACTATAACCATTTATCTCTTTATTCATATTGATACCACTATTAATTTTATTTGCCAAACTCATTATTATATTATCTCTTGCGTTAAATGTATGTATTTTATTTTTATTCATATATTTTCACTTTTCCTTTATTCAAAATTATTTTCTACAAATAACTTTCTATTTCTTCAAATGCATCACATCAACTCTCACTATCGAAAAATTATAAACCTTGACAACATATCAAAATCGAGTATTACACGTCTTGTTTTAGTTGTAGCACTGATACACACTCCACATGTTTCGTAAAAGGAAACATATCCACTGGTTGAATAAACTTTATTTCATATTTTCCTTCAAGTTTTTCTAAATCTCTTACCATAGTTGCTGGATTACAACTAATATATACTATCTTTTTAGACTCAATCTTTAACAAGTTATTTACTGTATTATTATCTAATCCCTTTCTTGGAGGATCTACCATTACTATATCAGGAATTATATTTTTTACATTTATCAAATCATCTACAACCTTTTCACAATCTCCAGAAAAAAATTCCACATTTTCAATATTGTTAAGTTTAGCATTTATCTTTGCATCCTCTATAGCTTGTTTAACAATCTCCACTCCATATACCTTTTTCGCATATTTAGACATAAAAAGTGAAATTGTTCCAATACCACAATATAAATCAAAAACAGTATCTTTATTTGATATTCCTGCTTCTTTTACACCAATATTATATAAAACTTCTGCTTGAACAGGATTTACCTGATAAAAAGAATTAGGCGAAATTTTAAATTTGAAATCCTCTAAATAATCATATAAAAATCCATTCCCAAAAATATTTATGTTTCTATCCCCTAAAACAACATTTGTATTTTTAGAATTAATATTTTTAACAATTGAAACAATATTTTTATACTTAATTTTCAATTCTTCTACAATCTCTTTTTCATATGGTAAAACTTCTTTGGTTAAAATAAATACTATCAAAATGTCATTAGTTTTAAATCCCTTTTTTATAAGAATATTTCTAATTAAACCTTGCTTATTTTTTTCATCATATGCTGTTATATTGTACTTATTTAAAATTTTCTCTATAGTTCTAACTATCTCTTGTGATTCCTTATCTTGTATAAGACACTCTTTAGGTTTTATTATAGTATGCGTCCTATTTGCATATATGCCAGCATAGATTTTTCTATTTTCATCTGTTCCCACAGGATATATTAATTTATTTCTATAATAATATGGTTTCTCCATTCCAATTGTGTTTTTTACAACAATATTATTTTTTAAAGTTTTATTCACTAAGCTTTGTACCATATTTTGTTTCATCTCTAAAGTTTTGTTGTATTTAATATGTCTTAAATCACAACCTCCACATCTTTTATATGTATCGCAATCCGCTTCCTGTCTATCTTCTGATTTCTCCATTATTTCTAACACTTTTCCATATGCATATGAAGATAAAACCTTCACTATTAAAATTCTAACTATTTCGCCTTTTATTGTTCCAGGAATAAATATTGTAAAATCATTTATCTTAGCAATACCTTCTCCTTCAAAACCATTATCAATTATTTCTACTTTATATTCTTTATTTTTTTCGACTGGCATTTTTTACCTTCCTTAAAAATTTAAATTTATTTTTCTATTCTATTGACAAAGATAAATCTTTGTGTTAATATATATTTTGTAATTGATTTGCGGATGTGGCGGAACTGGCAGACGCGCTGGTCTTAGGAACCAGTACCAACGGTGTGGAGGTTCAAGTCCTCTCATCCGCACCAATTGTTAATATCAAAGGAAATTCATTCCTTTGATATTTTTTATTTTATACAATAAACAATAATTCCACCTATCAAGCAAAAAACTACTCCTAATATTTTCATTCCAGAAGTTGCTTCATTTTGATCTCCAAAACTAAACCAAATCTTAGTTATAATTCTCGCATCAAAAACCATCACAACACCTATTAATACAATTATCAAACCAAATATTTTTAAAATTATTTGCCACATAACCTTTCTCCTTCTTATATCTCAATTCTATCTGTAAATTTTTCATCTATTAGTTTATTAAGTAATAAATTTTTCTTAAGTTTTAAATCCGGATCTTCTGTAATAATTTTATTTGCTATATCTTGTACTTCCTTTAAAAGTCGTACATCTTCAAATAAATTAGCAATTTTAAACTCTGGGAGTCCATGTTGAGCTGTTCCAAAGAAATCTCCCGAACCCCTTAATTCCAAATCCTTTTCCGCTATAACAAATCCATCATTTGTTTGACACATTGTTTTCATTCTTTCCTTAGCTACTTTTCCTCTACTATCAGTCTTAAGAATACAATAAGATTTATACTCTCCTCTTCCAACTCTTCCACGTAACTGATGAAGTTGTGCAAGACCAAATCTTTCTGCATTTTCTATAACCATAATATTAGCATTAGGGACATCAACTCCAACTTCAATTACAGTAGTAGAAATTAATATATCAATATCTCCATTCTTAAATCTATCCATTATACTATCTTTTTCTTTTGCCTTTAGTTTTCCATGTATATATTCTACTGACAAATCAGGAAAAATCTCTTTTTTATACTTTTCTGCCAAATCAGTAACTGACTTCAAACTATCATCCTCATTATCTTCCACTAATGGACAAACAATATAGCATTGTCTTCCCTCTTCGATTTGTTTTCTTATAAAAGTATTAACCCTATCATCCATTTTACTATTAACCGCAAAAGTATCAATTGATTTTCTATTTGGCGGTAATTCATCAATTATAGAAATATCCAAATCTCCATACAATATAAGCGCTAACGTTCTTGGAATAGGTGTAGCTGACATTACAATTACGTCCGGGTTATTTCCTTTTGATACAATAGTTGCTCTTTGCTTTACTCCAAATCTATGTTGTTCATCTGTTACAACCAAACCTAAATTTTTAAAAACTACATTTTCTTCTAATAAAGCGTGAGTCCCTATAACAATATCAATTTGTCCATTTTTTAATTCTTCTATAATCTCTTCTTTTTTCTTTTTAGTAATTGCTGAAACCAAAAGTTTACATTTAATTCCAAAAGCATCTAATATTTTAGTAAAATTCTCATAATGTTGACTTGCAAGAATAGCTGTTGGTGCCATAATAGCAACTTGATACCCTGATTTAACAGCTTTATATGCAGCAATTATACTTACAATAGTCTTACCAGAGCCAACATCTCCTTGAAGCAATCTATTCATCGAAGTCTCTTTTTCCATATTTTCATTTATTTCTTTTAGCACCTTAACTTGTGCATTTGTTAGTTTAAAAGGTAAAGTTTTTACTACATAATTCATTTTTATATTAGAATCAAACTTAATTCCTTTATTTTCATCTTTATATTGTTGTTTAAGTTTGAAAAGTGCAAGCTGCATTGCAAGAAGTTCTTCAAAAACCAACCTTTCTCTTGCTCTAATAAAATCCGAATTACTTTCTGGAAAATGAATACTTTTTATAGCTTCATTTATACTCAAAAGCTTATACTTTTGTAAAATATAATCAGGTATTGTTTCTTCTAAATTTCCATATACTTCATTTATACCATTTTCAATTATTTTTCTAATTGTATTTTGTGATAATTTATATGTAAGAGGATATATCGGAACAATTTTCCCTGTATTTTTATTAGTTCCCATTTCATCAAATACTGGTGTATTCATTTCAAATTTACCCATCTTATTTTCTATTTTTCCATAAAAATTATAAACATGTCCTAATTTAAACATATCTTTTATATATTTCTGGTTAAAAAAAGTAATTGTAACAATTTCATCATCTTCTGTTTTTACCATAAATTTAGATATAAGAACTCTTCTTGCTCTAATTTCCCTTGTCTTAGTTATTACCTCTGCTCTTATCAAAACTTCTTCCCCTAAATTACATTCTGATAATTTCTTAGGTATACTTCTATCTTCATAATTTCTAGGAAAATAAGTTATCAAATCATCTAATGTGTATATATTTAATTTATTTAATAATTTAACTCTATTAGGTCCAACATTTTTTACATATTGAACTTCTTTTTTCAAATCAACCATTTATATCTCCATTATCTAACATCTTCCAAATTAAAATTTAAACCATCTGCACTAACTAGCTTTAAATTTACTCCAAAAACTTCACCCTCAACTGCATCATTTATAGATGTAGAATGCAAATGTCCATAATAACATCTCTTAACATTATATTTTTTTAGCATTTTCATAAAATCTGTCATTTTATTTTCTTGTAAATTTTGTTTTAAAATTGGTGGATAATGCATAAATACAATTATTTCTTTATCATTTCCAAATTTTTCGATTCCGTATAAAATAGAAAGTTCTAGTCTATTACATTCTCTCTTTATCATTTTACTTGAATTTTCTGTATCAGTAATAGCCCACCCTCTAGTACCACATATTATTTTATCTTCAACTAAATAACTATTATTTAATAAAAAATTAATATTTTCAAAATGATTTTCCTCTACAAATTTATTCATACTAGTAATAGTAGTCCACCAGTAATCATGATTTCCTTTAAGTAAAATTTTTCTTCCTGGCAAAGAATTTAAATATTCAAAATCTTTTACAGTATCTTTTAAATACATAGACCAAGAAAAATCACCAGGTAAAATAACAGTATCGGATACTTCAACTTTTTTAAGCCAATTTTCTTTTATTTTTTCAGTATGTCCATTCCAATTATTCCCGAAAATATCCATCGGTTTATTTTCATTAAAAGATAAATGTAAATCTGCAATTGTATATATTGCCATTTCCTCGCCTCCTTTGTTATATTTTTATAATTTTAAATTTGGAATTGCATTTAGATCTAACATATCTCTTTTTCCATTAATAAAATTATAATATCCTGCAGATGCTATCATAGCAGCATTGTCCGTACATAATTTTAATTCAGGCATATATATTTTTATACCTTCATTTTCTAGTTTTAAAATTTCATTTCTAATATAGCTATTAGCAGAAACTCCTCCCGCTATAGCTAAACTTTTAATTCCTGTCTGTTCTATAGCTTTCTTTATATTTTCTATTAAAACCTCAGTTACAGTCTTTTCAAAGCTAGCACATAAATCTGCTTTATCTATATTTGGTGTATTATGATTCAAATTTATAACAGCAGTTTTTATTCCACTAAAACTAAAATCCAAACTATTTTCAAAATGTGTTTTTGGTAATTTATATATTGGATTTCCTTCTTTTGCTAGTTTATCAACTTTAGGTCCACCTGGATATCCAAGTCCAACCACTCTGGCAACTTTATCAAAAGCTTCACCAATTGCATCATCTCTTGTCTTTCCTAAAATTTCAAAATCCGTATAACTTTTCACATTTACTATTTGAGTATTACCCCCTGATACTAAAACACATAAAAACGGCGGTTTTAATTCTTTATATGTTATATAATTAGCCGCAATATGGCCCTGAATATGATTAACACCAACTAAAGGTTTACCAATTGCAAAACTTAGTGCTTTAGCATAAGAAACTCCAACAAGTAATGCTCCTACCAAACCAGGCCCATATGTAGGGGTTATTGCATCTATGTCATTAAAACTAACATTTGCTTCTTCTATTGCTTTTTTCGTAACTCTAGAAATAGCCTCAATATGATTTCTCGAAGCAATTTCAGGAACAACCCCACCATATTTTTCATGAATAGGTATTTGAGTATCTATTATATTTGATAAAACCTCTCTTCCATTTTTTACAACCGCAACTGATGTCTCATCACAACTAGACTCAATCCCTAACGTTATTATATCTTTGTCCATTTTCTCTCCTTTTCAAAATGGGGACGGTCCTTAACTTAAAAATTTTTCAGAAAAGGACCGTCCCCAAATTTAAATCTTTAAAATTGATGTTGCCACATTAAAGAATACTAGCATTGAGCATAGGTCCACTATTGTTGTTATTAATGGTGATGCCATTATAGCCGGATCTAGTTTTAATTTTTTAGCTGCCATTGGTAAAACGCATCCCATAAATTCAGCAATTATTGCTGTTAATATCAATGTTATTCCCACTACCTCTGCTAATTTTAATGTTTCATCTAATCCTAATGTTCCTTTGTATTGTAAATAAATTCTTAGTCCTGTAACTGCCGCAAGTATAACTCCTACAATTAAAGCTACTCTAAATTCTTTCCATATAGCTTTAAATATATCTGAAAACTTTATTTCATTTAATACAAGTCCTCTTATTATAAGAGTTGAGCTCTGTGCGCCACAATTTCCTCCCGTTCCTGATATCATAGTCATAAATGTTGCAAGTAATGGAACAGCTGCAATTGCAGTTTGGAATTTTTCGATTATAAGTCCTGTAAATGTTGATGATAACATTAAAACTAATAACCATACTATTCTATTTTTTGCATGTACAATAGCTTTTGTTTTAAAATATGTATCTTCATTTGGTACTATAGCAGCCATTTTTTCAAAGTCCTCTGTGTTTTCATCCTGCAAAACGTCAATAGCATCATCTATTGTTACAATTCCTACCAATCTATTTTCTTTATCTATTACAGGTAATGCCACAAAATTATATTTATCAAATAATTTTGCAACTTCTTCTTTATCCTCAGTTGTTAATACACTTATTACATTATCATCTAATATATCCTTTACTTTAGTGTCACGTTCTGATATTAACATTTCTTTAATATCAACTGAACCTATTAATTTCTTCTTATTATCAGTAACATAACAATTATATACTGTCTCTTTTTTTATGCCTGTTTCTTTTATTATTTTAAAAGCTTCTTCTATTGTCATATTTTCTTTTAACTCAACATATTCTATTGTCATTATACTTCCAGCACTATCTTCTGGAAAATTTAGTAATTCATTTATTTTCTTTCTATCTTCTGCTTTTATTGTTTTTAATATTCTCTTTACAACATTTGCAGGCATTTCTTCTATCAGATCAACTGTATCATCCATAAATAAATCTTCAACTACGCTCTTAAGCTCTTTATCTGTTAAAAGATTTATTAATCTTTCTTGTATATCGGGATCTAACTCTGCAAATACCTCTGCAGCTTTTTCTTTTGGTAATAACCTGTATATTATGGCAATTTCTTCTTGATTTAATTCTTCAAATAAAGCTGGGAAGTCAGCACTATTTATATCATCTAATAAATTACGAAGTTTTGTCATTCTTTTATTTTTTATTAATTCATCTATTTTTTCTTTTATTTCTTCCATTTTACACCTCATAACTATTTTTCTTAAATCTTTTTATTTATCTATCTGCCTCGATATTATCCTTACTCTTCTTTTCAACCTCATCGATTTCTTTAATATATTTTTCTCTTTCCGCATCAGTAGCTTCATTAAAACTAAGTTTATCTCTAGTATTTGTTAATTGATTTGAATGACTTTTTTCACTTTCCATTCTCTTAGAAATGAGTTCCTTCATTATTTCTATTTTTTCTTTTTTTCCTTCTCTAAGTCCCAATCTCTTTTTTAATATATTAAACATATCTCTTGAACTTACATATATTTTATCATCCTGTATTCCTATCATTCCTTTAAATCCATGCTCATATGCACTACTATTGCTACTAATTTTAAAATAAATTTTGTCATTATATAATCCCAAAAATCCTAAGTTACGAGCAACTTTACTTTGATCATTCCAATTAACATTTAAAAAATAACTATTATTTTGTTTACTATCTTTCATCTCCATTATCTTTTCTGCCATGTACTTCCTCCTTTTCAACATCATATAATTTTCTTATATATCTTAGTTTGTCATCAATTTCTTTCTTTATATTTTTCTTGTCAACACTATATGGCATTTCATCTAAATCTTTATAAAATCTTGGTAATTCGTTCATAAACTTCAGCATAAATCTATCAAAATATTCTTTGTAATCTCTACTTAAGTATTTTAATACTTTATCTCCAAAATCTCCCAATCCGTTTCTTTTTCTCTCTTCAGTTATAACATAACTTGGACTCCACTTACTATTATTCTTATCATATTTTTGAACCATATGATAAAAAGATCTGCTATTATCAAATATTGCAAGTTCATATTTTCCAGTTTCTATATTTCTAATTATAGACCAATTATTAGGATGTCTATCTGGATTATTAGCAATTGAATCTAATGCTAAAACTTGAATAACTCCCTCTTCTATTTCTTTATAATTTTCATCATCATCTATAGATATTTTTATGCATTCTAATATATCTTTTATCGAAATTATATTTTGTTTTTCCCTTAACTCATCATTATCAAACTTGTTATATAAAAAATCTTTTATTTCAAACATTTCTTCACTCTCAGAGTCAAATACGCAATAGCTTATAGTCGTAGGATCATTAGATTTATTTGGAATAGCAACATCTATTTTGGGCACTCTAGCTTTAGTCAAAGTATGTTTTCCTAAAGCACTATAAATATTCTCACAATAAGCATCATATGGATAGTCATAGTCATATTCTTTATATATTGCTTCTCCAACACCAACCAACTTATCTTCTTCTTTTTCTTCATTGCCAAAATATTTATATACATATCCCCATGTAGGATTTCCACCACTTCCACCAAGTGAATCTGCTTCTATCTCATAAAAAATCAATCCTGTAAAATCATTTTTCAATTTTGACAAAAACTCTCCAAAATCTTCTGGATTTCTTTTTGTTTTAAAATAATCTACATATTGTTTATAAATCAATATTTTTTTCTCTCTAAATCTATTATTTTCCATAAAATTCTCTCCACAGACAATATGTTAACATAATATCACATTTTTATCTAAAAATCAAGTTATTTTGCTTTCTTTTGACTTGTTTTCAAACTTTATTTCAATTTTTGGAACTAAATCTTCATATTGTGATTCTTTTATCTTTAGTTTTACAACATTATTTTCAAAAGTTATAGTTCCTTTTATTGTCCAATCACTACTCTCATTATTAATTTCAGTTGTAAACTCAGCTTTATTTCCATCTAACTGAGCAGTTTGGTTTTTAAATTGTGCAACTCTATTTACACCAAAATTAAACCTTACAACTTTATCCTCAATTGAAATAATATTTAATTCATAATCAGGATCTTCTTGATTTATATAATATTTTTGCCATACTCCAACATAATCTTTTGCATATAATGAAAATACTGAATCTTGATTTTTTATATCTAAATCATTAAATTCATTACTATTTGAATAATCAAATGTTTCATTCATTTGTACTTTATTATCACTCTTTTTAAACTTATTGTTATATAGCCATATAAATCCTAGAGCAATTATTAATAAAATAATTGCTCGCACCAAAATTTTTCCTAAACTTATTTCTAGAACTTTACCCTTATTACTTTTTCTGTTATTTTTCTTTTTTCTTTTGACATTTTTATTTTCCATATAATAACTATTAGAAATTTCTTCTAATACTCCTTTCTTCTTTAATATTCAACTTTCATAATCTTAAATCTTTGCATATACACATTATTATTTTCATCTTTTACCCAAATATAATAATCTGTATCTATATTAAGTTGAGCTGTTATCTGAATATTAGAACTTGCCTGTACAATATTATGATGATTATTTAAAACAGTTGAATTATTACTACTAGAATTATTATTTCCATTAGTATTACTATTAACATTACTACTATTTCCACCTTCTGTATTTTCATCTGTAGCATTTAAATTAATAGAATTAAAATAATTTGGCTCAAATGAATTTGTAGTAATTTGCCATCCTTTTATCTTTATATTATTATTAAAAGTAATTTGAACATTATTATTTGTATCTTCATTCCACTCAGAAGAAACATATATTTTCTTTATAATTATTCCATCTCCAATTTCAGCATTTCCTTCTTTTGCAAAACTAGAAATTTTTATTTCTTTATTAGATACGTTTCCCATTTTATCTTTTACATAAATTGTATATGTTCCATTATCTGTTACTTTTAAAGTATTTAAGTTAGCACTCCAACTACTATTATCCCAACTATATGGTAAATCAGCTAGTCCCGATTCTTTATCTTCTGCTGTTACGTTTATAGTTATGTATCCATTATCTAATGTCGAAGCATCTATAGTAGAATTAATTGTTGGAGCAATACTATCAACTTTAGTAATTTCTATATCTTTGCACTGCATATTTCCAGCAGTATCAACTACCCATATATAATATTTTCCATTAACATTAATTTCAGTTTGAACATCCAAATCAGGAGTGACTGTTTCTAATGTATTCCACTCATTAGGTTGTGCTTCAACATTTGTAATTTGCCATGCATTTATTCTAATATCATCTTTCGCAACAATTTTTACCATTTTAGTTTTTTCCCAATTTTCATCACTAAAAGAAACTTCCTTTATTTCTGGAGATTTCTTATCTATATCAGCTATCGTTAATTCTTTAAAATTAGGCATTCCATACCCATATAATTCATCTTTACCTTCTTTACCCAAATCAACACAAAAGTTTCTTAAAAAATTGTATACTTCTAAAATATTAAATTGTTTTTCATATGATTTTATTAAAGCTATAGCAGCTACAATATTTGCATTTGAATATTGTGCACCAGACCATTTTGAAACTGTTGCTGATTTATCAAAAATTTCTTTTACATCTGTACTTGAAGCAGCAAAATCAATATAATCGCCCTTTCCGGAATAATCAGCTATATTATTACTTCTATCCAAAGAAGATACTGCAATTGTAGTTGGATTATTTGCAGGATATTCATCTTTTAAATTTGAGCTAACACATGAAACAGGTATATTTTCTTTAAAAGCTGCTGCAAAAGCATCATTTATAAATTTATTCTCAGTATGTAAAAGTTCATAACAAACAACATCTGAGTTTTTAGTAGCATATGTAATTGCTTTCATTATTGAAGATATGCAAGAATAATTTTCTTCATTTACAACAACTAATGGCATAATTTTTACATTATTATTTGTTCCACCTATTATAACTTCAGCAATTCTGCTTCCTTGAGGTATTGTTTCTTTTACATCTATTGAATTATCAATAAAATTATAATAATCTTCTGTTACTCTATCTTTGAAAAAGTCATCTTGAACATTAATTCCATACCCAATAGTCGCAACTGTAACTTCTTTTTCATTTCTATTTTCATTTATTATATTTTTATAGTTATCCAACCCCATTGCTGAATATCCCCAAGAAATATTATCTTCATTTTCATTTGCATTTCCATACATCGTTTGAGATACATCATTTATATTTTCTATATAATAAACTTCATCTATTTCTGTCTCCACTTCATCGTCTAAAGAAAAATACTCATATGCAGCTTTAGTTCTAGCATATGTATCATATGTAAACAAATACAATTCATCTTGTATTTGTTCTTTTCCTTCTGCATCAAAATCTTTTTTTATATTTTTATCAGACTTTACAAGTAATCTTTTAGTTTGATATATATTTTTTATATACGCTATATCATCTTCTATATTAAAATCAAAATTTGATCCATTAAATAAATTTCTAAGTTCATCTCTTGAACTTAAAACAAATTTTTCTTGTTCTTCTGTAATCCCAAATTCATCTTTTAAAGATGTTTCTTTTGAATCTCTTTTTACTTCTTTGTTTGTTAAATCTATTGTTATCTGTGAGAAATAATTATTACAAGTTAATTTATCTGTGTAAACTATTTCGTTTTCTTTTTCTTTGCTTATTATAAAAAATATAATTGTAACTATTAATGCAATTCCTGCTAAAACAGAAGCTGTTATAATTAATATTTTATTTGTTTTGTTAATTCTCATAATATGCTTCCTCCATCGTATTTTATTATAATATAACACAAAAAAAATATCAACAAAACAGTTGACATTTTTATATTTAGATTCTATAATATTTTAAATTTTATTTAGCATTTTTAGAAAGGCGGTTTAACATTTTTTCTTACAATAATTTTATAACATATATTATTATTCTAATAATATTTATCTCTATATTTTTTATTCCTATTTATTCAATAAACAATGATATTAAAATAATAGATTTTATAGATGATGGCTCTTTACTTTGGCCTTCCCCTAATTATTATACTATAAATTCATATTATGGAAAAAGAAATGCACCAACTAGTGGAGCATCTAGTTATCATAAAGGAATTGATATCGGAGCGCCTGAAGGAAGCTTTTTTGTTTCCGTAACAGATGGTATAATATCTTTCTTAGGGTTCCTAGGTGGCGGTGGCTACACAATAACATTAACAGACTCTAATAATTCAGAAATAAAATATTCTTATTGTCATTGCAATCCTAATTTTATTGTTGAATTAAATCAAAACATAAAAAAAGGACAAATAATTGGTTATGTAGGACCTAAATATGTATACAATGTTCCTGGTAATATTTACAAAGACAAAAATGGCCTTCCGACTAATGGAGCAACAACAGGCCCACATCTTCACTTCGGTATTAGAGTTAACCGGTGAATATGTAGACCCTCTCACTTTTTTTAATATTTAAATTCAAAAATATCATAAACTCAATTCATAATTATTAATCTATATTAGAAAAATACTTGCATTCTATATATGATGGTTTTATTTCAGTATTTACTCTTAAAATTGATGTTTTTGAAGTAAGAATTATATCTGGTATTATAACATCTTCCTCTTTCGACTGAGCAAGTGGATAATAGGCCCACATATCTGGATGATTATCTAGCCAATTCTTCATATCATCCATTGACGTAAATCCCCAGTCATTACAATATCTAAATCCCATCGCTGTTCCACCTACATTTGTAATTCCAAAACTCCATCTTGTAGAATACGGGGTTAAAACTTTTGTTTCATGTCCAGTATTTGAATATTGTTCTTTTTTCAAATTAAACACCAATGCATCTGGAAACCAATTATCGCTCCATCCTAAATTGCTTGTTATATGCATTCCTTGTATGGCTCTTACAACCTTTCCTGTTTTCAAATCAATATAATCAGAAAAATCTCCTATTTTTCTAAGTGGTTCATTCAAATATATATTTGTAACTACAGGTTCTACATATGCTTCAAATTCGCTTGTATATTCACTAAGATATATCATTATATTCTTATAATAACAATTCTCCGTTCCTCCACTATATATATACATTTTACTATCTAACATTTCTTGAGTTGCTGTATATTCTATTCCTTTTCTTAAGGTATTTCCATAAAGATTCAAATAAATATAATTAACATCTTTGTCATCTCTTATTGCATTTGTTTCAAAATCTACTTTAAATTTGTCTCCTACTTTCAAATTTGGAACCAATGTTGAAAAAATACCAATAGAATTTCCATTACGAAAACTTTCCGTTTTCAATATATTATATCCATTATTTGCAATTTCCATATATCCCTTAGATGTCATATTTGTATCTGTTTTACTTATATCAAATAAATTTTTACCTTCTATATTAATCGGTATTTTATATTTCCCATAAGGTTCATATCCCTGATATTCTTGATTTTTACAAAGAATAGGCTTAAATACTAAATTTTCAATAACAATTGATGATGCAGTCGGGTCATTTATTCTTATTTGTAAACTTGTTACTTTCTCATTTTTCGCTAATGTAAAAGTTTTATTAGTTGTATTTGAGGAGAAATATCTTACTGCATTAGTAGTAGTATCCTTAATCATTATAAATAAATAATATCTTCTATTAGCTTCATTTAAATCTTGCCCACAACTTCCATAATAAACTACACCTTGTTCCAGTTCTGGAATATCCAAAGAATATTCTGATAAAGTAGCTGCTAAAGTTCCATTTGCAGTAAAAGAACCATCATTATTATTATTATAAGATATTCCTTTAGATGTTTCATTTGCTATTTTTGTATAATTAATTAGATTAACTGTTTTGTCTCCTACACTTTGAATCTCACCAGGATATTCTGGAGACGGTGCTTTTCCATACGCTTCATATTCAGTTGCAATAGTTCCTTGCTCTATTTGAATATTAGACAATTTAACTTCTTCACATTCTCTCATTTCCGTTATATAAGCAAAATCAATATAGGATACTGTTGTTTTAGCAGGGCTTGTAAGAACTAATTTTCCAACTTTTCTTTCACCAGCGGATATGATAGATTTGTTCGATAGATTTCTTCCATTTTCATCATAAAAAATTATGCCAATGCCATTTCCTTCACCTGTATCACTAGAATATATTTCATAATCAAAACTAATTGTATATCGAGTATTCTCCTTTGCATCTATATATACTTTATTATTATGTATAGTTACAAAATCATTTTTACTATATACCATGTTATTATCATTATCTAAATATTGGCTAAAATACTTTTTAATATCGAATAAATTCTTACCACTTCTAGTTTCTTGTACCGTATTACCATAAATTCTTCCATCAACAATCTCTGTATTCAAACAGTTATACATTGAAGTTTCTGAATCAACGCTATTAGCCTCTTGAAGAAGATATATATATGCAGATGTAATATTCTCTTTGTCTTTTTCCTTCCCTTGTACATATAAATATTTTGTTAAGTCAATTCCATCTTCCTCCATTATACTATATTCCGTTATATTTTCATCTAAGTTTTCATCTATTAAATCCTTTGGGAATTTACTTAATTTGCTTTTTGCTTCTTCTACTGAAGTCCCTATTCCATATTTCAAATCTTCAATTTGAACATTATTAAAAGATATTTTAACTCCCACTTTTTCATTAGAATTTAAAACGTTCAAAATAATTGATTTTTCCTCTATAACAACTGGTAATATATTGTCACCTTCACTATTAAACTTAACTTTTTTTATTTCTTCATTTCCAATTTCATTTATTCTTTTTATATATAGCCAATAACTTCCTGCTCCAAGTTTTTCACTTTCTAATGAAATTGTTTGACTCCAATCAGTTACACTAGGAAAATCTTTATAATTAGTAGCATTTTCACTATTACTACTCCATGCAAATTGATATTTACAATTTTCCTTTCCTTCATCTGTTATTATTATATTGGTAATTAATTTTACCTTTGTTCCAGATAAAATAGAATAATTCATCTCTATATTTTCTGAAATAGCATTAATCTCTCCGTTTACGCTACTTATCTCTCCTATAGTGATTGTTTTATCACTGCCTAAATAAGAATAATAATATTTTTTATTAAAAGAAACTGTTTTAGGATAATATATCTGATGACTTCTATTGTTAATAATATATAAGTCTTTTCTTCCCTTATCAGTACTCAAATCACTATTATATTCTTTACCATAGCTTAATGTTAACCCTTCTATTTTAGATAAATCTATAACATAATAATATTCATCATCATTTTTATCCAACTGAATATTAGAAACACCATTTGTTTCTAATATTGATTTTAATTCAGCTTGAGATTCGCAATACTGTTCTAATATTGGTAATTCTTTATGTTCTATATAATAAGCATCTATCTTAGTTTTCAAATTAGAAATATCATTATACAACTTATTAACTCTTTTTATTTTCATAGAACTTTCCATATTAACAATTGTTATACTTGTAACTATCATCAAAACTATAATCGTAATAGTTAGTGCAATTAATGTAATACCTTTTTCATTTTTGGAAATCCTCATATCTTATTTCCTTTCTTTGTCGTTTATTTTCCACTTACTTCTGCATATTTTTTTAATTTTTCATACACCAAATAATTTATAGTTCCTGCCGGAAATTTTCCTTCCTTATCTTTTTTTCCTGCTGGAACACCAGTTAAAACTTCTATTCCCTCATCAATTGTAGATATTGCATATATAGTAAATTCTTTATTTTTAACACTTGTAATTATTTCGTCAGATAATTGTAGATTTTTAACATTTTGTACTGGAATCATAACTCCATGAGTTCCATCCAATCCTCTCATTTTACAAATATTATAGAAACCTTCTATTTTTTCATTTACTCCTCCAATAGGTTGAATTTCTCCTTTTTGATTTACAGAACCCGTAACTGCAATAGATTGGTTAATTCCAACTCCAGATAAGCTTGAAAGCAATCCATAAAGTTCAGTACTTGATGCACTATCTCCATCTACTCCATTATATAATTGTTCAAAACATATACTTGCAGTAAGAGATAATGGTATATCCTGTGCAAACCTTTGTCCCAAAAATCCATTTAAAATTAAAACACCTTTTGAATGTGAAGAACCTGAAAGTTCAACTTCTCTTTCAATATTTATAATACCACTTTTGCCAGTATAAGTATTTACAGTTATTTTAGCAGGTTTTCCAAAAGAATAATCCCCAATTTTCATAATAGTAAGACCATTCAATTCACCAACTCTAGTTCCTGTTGTATTTATAAGTAAACTATTTTGTTTAATTAATTCTGAATATTTTTCATCATATTTTTTTACTCTTTCTTGTCTTTCCTTCAATGCTTTTTCAATAAATTCTTCTGTTATAATCTTTGATTTTGCCATTTTAGCCCAAGTTCCAGCTTCTCCAACAATAACAAATATTTCGTTAAACATTGTTGATATTTTATTTTGATCTCCTGCAAGTTTAGAAGAATATTCAATTACTCTAGACATTGCATATTTATCAAGAGGTGGCAATTCTTCATTTTTACAATAATCTCCTACAACTCTTGCTAAATTATTTACATTTTCCTTATTAACAATTGCTTCATCTTCCCAATCAACTTCAATTTTAAATAACTTTCTAAAATCTTCATCCATAGATAATAAAGCATTATAAATACTAGCATCTCCAATTAATATAACTTTTAAATTAAGAGGAATTGGCTCAGGTTTTAAAGAAACCATAACCATTGATGATCTTTGATCTACAGTATTTTCTATTCCCAGTTCTTTTATTCTTAATGCTTTTTTTAGTGCCTCATAACACATTGGATTAGCTAATAAATCTTTTGCCTGGAATATAATATACCCACCATTTGCTTTCTGCAATAAACCTGTTTTAAGCATAGTATAATCTGTCTTTAATGCTCCAAAATAATTCTCATATTCTAATTTACCAAATATATTATGATATGTGTAATTAGAATCCATTATTACAGGTGCCCCCTCTAAATGACTATTATCCACAAATAGATTTACTCTATAATTCAAACAAGGATCTGTTTTTTGTTGTAATGGATTTGTATTTACATTTTGTTGTCCATTATTATTTTCGTTATCATCTTTCAAAAATACAGGTACATTTTTAAGTACATCTTGTTTTACTAAATTTAAGAAATTATTAATTTTTTTATTTCTTTTATACTTTGATTTTAATAAATTAATATGAACATTTACAGTAAGAAGAGCTACATTTGATTGCCACTCAGAAATCTTTTTATCAGAAGCGCGTTCTATTTCTTTTATGACACTTATAGCCTCCATAATCATTTCTTGAACAGTGGTAGATTTTTCTTCATATTCATTTCTTATTTCTTCCTCTAATTTATTAAATTCTTCTTCTTTTAAAGCTTTTCCCTCATATACTGGCATCATATAAATACCATTTTGTGCAGATTTTATTTGAAAATTATACTTAGCAGCATCTTGTGAAAGTTTCATCATTAAAATTTCTCTTTTATTTTCAAATTCTTGCTTTATTAATTTTTTTTCTTTTTCAAAATCATCATTATTAAAAGTACTTTTAATATCTTTTTTTATTTCTTTGATAAAACATTCCATATTTTCTTTAAATTCTTTTCCTTGTCCTGCTGGAAGAGAAACTGCTATTGGTTCATTAGGATTATCAAAATTATATATATAGCACCAATCTTGAGGTACTTTTTTCTTTTTTGCAATTTTATCTAAATAATTTTTTGTATACATAGTTTTTCCAACACCACTTGGTCCTTCTACATATAAATTATATCCTTTTGCATCAACATTCAATCCAAACTCTAAAGCCTTGATACCTCTTTCCTGACCAATTCCTGTTGATATTGGGTCTAACTCTTCTGTTGTCTCAAAATCGAATACATTTGGATTACATGTCATTTTTAAATCTCTATAGTTTATTTCATATTTATTTTTCATTGGTTACCTCCATAATATTTCTTCTTGTATTATATACAAATTGTTTTTTTTTATCAATAGCTTTTAATAAAAAATAAATGGAATTTCAAAATTAAAAATCCATTTATTCTTTATAGTATTTATATATATTTTTTCTACAAAATTACCACTGGACGGAACGCACTGTAGAAATAAGGTGCCCCACCATCTGATCCACAAGTGCCAAACACACCGTTGCATAGTACTATTAGCCCAATAACCACCACGATTAATAAAAGGCAAAGCAAATGTTCCTATTAACATATAGTCGCCATCATATAATCCTGTTGTATATCCGCTTGAAACCTCATGATTTGTTGCAATTACATTTCCCTTATCATCATATGTTGCTTTTAACAATTGCTCTGTATATTTTCCACCATAATATCTTATCCCATAATATGAAAAATCATTTCCATTAATTACTTCATATATAGCATCACCTTTTATATTTTTCATTAATTGTACTCTATCATACGCATATTTTGCAAGATTTGTATTTTTCGTAACTATATTTTCTGCATTATTTGCCATAGCCCATGTTGCAGCTCCATTTGTTTTTTCATCTTCACTTACATCATATTTATCCCAATATGCTGCAAATTCACTATTTAATTTATTTCCACTAAATAACTTTACTTCTTTTCCATCTACTGTTATTTTTCCTGCACATACATTTAGACTGCTACTTCCATTATCCCAGTATGCTGCTACTCTTTCCCATGCACCTCCATTTAAGTCATATATTCCTGTTACATTCCCTGTTGTACTTTGTGTTATATTTGTTTTATAATCTCCTGCTCCTGTATATGAATGATACTTTTCGCTCTCATATTGTGCTACTGATGTATTTATCGATGGTATTACTCCATATTGTGATGCAGCTAAATATGCTACTGCTCCCCATTCATTATTTTTTATCAAATGTGTATCTGTTCCTTTTGATAATTTGTATATGTCTTTACTTTTCATGTTATAACATACTTCAAATGATTTTCCTATCATTATATATCTCCAACTTTCTGCATTTGGTAATACTTTTACAGTCTTTGTACTTGCATTGTCATTATTTGCTATTGTTGTATTCTCATTTGTCTCTGCCATACTTGCTTCAAACTTTGCTACCCATATTCCTCTTAAGTTTGCTCCTCCAAATGTGAATGCTGGATGTACTATCATTGTTGATTTTTCTCCGGCTGTTTGCTTTGTTATATCATAATCTGTTGGATATGTATTTCCATCTTTATCTTCATTTGTTGTTCCCTTTAAGAATACCACTTTCGTTATATTTTGTGTTTTCCCATTGTTAGCATCTGTTGCTCCTTCAACTTCAGCTTTATACTTTGTCATACTATATGCAAACCTTGGTATCCATACAAACATACTTCCTAATTCATTTTCTTCTACTACTTGTCCTTCTTTTACTTCTCCTGCTTTGTATTTTCCGTCTGATAACATTGCATTTGCCCATTTTAATTCTTGCTTTGGACTTTCATTTTGATCTGCATAATTATACCACTCTTTATCTGTTTCTGAACATACTACCCAGTTTGTTCCATTATACTTTATTGGTATCAATCCTGACTCTTCTGATGTGCTTCCTGTTACTCTTGGACTATTTGTTTTTTTGTCTACATTATACCCTATTAAACTTGCTTCTCCATTATTTTCTATTAATTCACTTAATTCTGATAACTGCCTTTCTTCCTTCCTTTTAGCTTCCTCACTTGCTTTTTTAGCATTGATTGCCTTGTTTAATATCCCATCTCGCGAAGTTATCATACTCACTGATATTCCTGCTAAGATTAACAATACTATTATTGTAATTACTAATGCTATTAATGTTATTCCTTTTTTATTTTTTAATTCATTCATTAGCACTTTCCTCCTACGTTATCTCTTTATAATAATATTTATATTATCATATATATTATTTATTTTACAGTGAGTTTTATTCATACTTATTATAAATAAAAAATAGCAATATATAATTAAATATATCACTACTTTATCTTAACAACATTATTTATATATTACCAAGAACCTCCGCCACCTCCGCCAGAGCCTCCTCCTGATGAACCGCCTCCACTGCTTCCTCCAGATGAACCACCACTTGAACTAGAAGGGCTAGACATCATAACACTCGAAGCAGAACTCATAGTTGAATTTACAAACATACTAAAATTATGGACACTAAAATTATCATGAGCATCATACCAGTCAGGAGCCTTAAGTGCAATAGTTTCAAATTGATTTATCCATTTATCAGATACTCCTAAAACATACGTATATGGTAAAATATTGTAAAAATACTCTGGATTATCCATAACTAAACTCTCAAGTTGTTCTTTTTCAGCAGTCTCCAAAAATCTTTTAAATCCTTTTATTTTTCCTAAAATTTCATTTCCATATGGAGTTCTTTTAGGCATATGCTTACTAATAATTATCATAACTGCTATACAAATGATTCCTATAATATATGTTATTAAATACATTATATTTTGTAATAAACATGGTAAAACAATGAAAAGCCAAGGCATACCTCCAAACATTCCACCCCATACAAGTCCAAATATTTTTATTGCCCAATTTGATTTTTGACCAAAGACCATTGAAATCAGTACTGTAAAACCTACACCCGGAAAAATTAATGCAAAAGGAAGCATAAACAAACCTTCAGAAGAATAATCTACCACTGGTTTTATAGTTATCAAACAAAATATGGTTATAATCATCAAAACAATCCATTTTATTTTTCTATTTGATATTTTCTCAAATATTTTGTTTCTATTTTCTCTTGAATTTATTTTTGAATTTATTTTACCTAAAGTTTTATAAAATTCATCATACAAATCATTCTCTGTAACTGTCTGTTTTCCACCTTTAAATAAACCTTCAAAGAATATCTCTTCACATGCATTGTCCCCATCATATTCTTTTAACTTCGTTATTTTAAATCCTTTAGAACTCAAAAATAATACCTTGTTTTCCGTTTCTTCAATCTTTAAATATCCTTTATTTGCCAAATAAATCAATAAAGAAACAATATCCTCATTATCGGCTTTGCCTTTATACAAAAAGCCAAGTTCTGCTGGATTATACCCTTCTGGTGGATAAAACTCAACTGTTTCTATTACTTCATCATCTTTTCCATACTTTTTCCATAACATATATGAAATAAGTAAAAATACCAAAGATAGTATTATAACAAAAACAGAAAACATATCTGCTTTTAATCCTGCTCCCACAAAATAGCCTTCTGGCAAAGTCAATCTAACTGTCAATGCTTGCTTTGGTGTTAATGTTCCTTTTACACTTCCTGTAATTTCTTTATCATAGACAGAATAATCTACATTTGAACTATTTGTAGAACCTACACTACCACAAGAAAATCCCAACTGTGATTCATCAAATTCTTTAGGCATTGTTATTTTAAAAGTTATATTATCAATAGTAGTATCCCACTCTTCTCCAATTAGATTAAAATACAATTCATCAACATCCTTTAACGGATCTTTGCCAATATTGTAAGTATATTTTATTGTATATGTATGACTTCCTGTAAGAGTTGTATTAGCATCTCCAATTTTTATAACTTTATAGCCATCTTCATTTGAAACCTTATAATTATCACTTACCTCAATATTACTTATCTGTGCTCTATTTTTTGATTCTGTACCATCTAACCTTGCTACAGAGTTTCTTAATGGTATCTTTCTGAAAATACCATGTTTTGCAATATTAAAATATGCTGTAATCGTTTCTGTAATATCAAATGTATTATTTTCATCTACAACCATATTAATATCATAAGATGTTATTTTATAATCATATTTATTAGAATTAGAACTAGAACTAGAACCTCCAAATGAGCTTGTCGAATTCTGAACTTCTAAAGAATAATAACATATATCATTTACTGTATACCCTTTTTTTATTTCAGATATATTTCCAACATTACTATAAGAATTCTTTTCATATGCTGGAACATATTGATTAGATTCTAATGTAGCTATCAAATTATAATTTTCATCATAAAATGTTGCTTTTGCAACAAAGTTTTCCGCTATACTCCCATTGTTTTGAACAATACCTGATAAACCAAATATTTCTGATGAATCGGCAAAATTTCTAAATCTAATAGCATAAAAAAACAAATCTCCAGATGTTAAACTACATGTTTCATCAATATTTTTATATTCAAGATAAGAGCTTGATGCTTTGCAGATATTTGTAATTATAGTTAAAATTATTGCTAAAATAATTAATGTAATTACTTTTTTCTTATGTTTCATTATAAACACACCCTTATATTTTATTTTACCTTTTTAGTTCACAAATTATATTCTCATAATTTTTCGCCATTAAAATTGCAGTTCCAGAAACCAATATATTAGCTCCTGCTTTCTTAATATCTTCACAAGTCGAAAGATTAATTCCCCCATCTGCTTCTATATCTATTTCAATGTTATTTTCATCAATATAATTCTTTAATGTAGCTACTTTATTTACCATATCTTTTAATAATGTTTGTCCACCTTTTCCTGGTTCAACTGTCATCACTAAAACTAAATGTATATATGGTAAAAACTTATAAATTTCTTTGATATCTGTATTAGGTTTTATAGATATTCCAACTTTTGAATGTAAACTTTTTATATAGTTAATATGCTCAAAAACTTCTTTTTCATCTTTACAAGCCTCTAAATGAAATGTTATTATATTAGGTTCAACTGCTGAAAAATCTTCTATACCTTTTTTTACATCTTCGACCATCAAATGAACATCTAGATTCAAATTTGATACTCTTTTTGAATAATCAGCAATCTCCATCATCTTTTTATAAGTATCTTTTTCAACAAATTTTCCATCCATAACGTCAATATGAAGATAATCTGTTTTTGCTTTTTCAAGCTTCATTATTGTTTCCGTTTCTTTCCCTTTTTCTATATTTAATATAGATGTTGATACTTCACACATTTATTTATCCTCCAAAAACAAATCTTTTCCATCTTTTAAATAATTTATTCCTGAGAAAACTGTAGCTATCACTGATATTGTAATAAGTATACTTCCTAATATATTTATTATATATTGTGGTGTACTCATATATATAGATGCAGAGTTAATCATCATTTTTTGTATGCTATCTACTCTAAATACAAATTGGAAATATGAATAATTGCTTAAAAACATTATCATTATTCCTATCATTTGAGTTACTGTTTTTATTTTTCCCCAAATAGATGCAGCAATAACCTTTCCTCCATTTTGTGATGCAATTAATCTATATCCAGAAACAATAAATTCTCTAAATAATACAATTATTGGTATCCATGCTGGTATTTTTTGCATCTCAACAAGCATTATTAATGCTGCTAAAACTAATATCTTATCTGCTATCGGATCCAAAAATTTACCAAAAGTTGTTACTTGATTATTTTTTCTTGCTAAATATCCATCCAATTTATCTGTAATAGATGCTATTATAAAAATAGCATCTATTATTAACAAATTCAATGGGATTTCAAATACTTCTTTCGTGTTAGTAAAAAATGGTATAATAACCATTATAGGTACTAAAATTATTCTAAATATTGTCAATTTATTTGGAAGATTCATTTCTATATTTCCATCCCTTCAATTATATCTTTTATTTTAATAATTCTATCGCAGCTTTTAATTGCGTATCTTGATCTTCTGTCAATACATACATACTCTTAACAGAATCTGGAAGTTTTACTTCTGAATCTGGAGTAATTCCAACTTTATGTATTGTATTCTCTTTTGGTGAATAATACTCAGCAGTTGTTATTTTAAGCCCACTACCATCAGACAATGTAAATAAAGTTTGTATAACACCTTTTCCATATGTTGTTTCTCCAACAACTTTAGCTTTACCATTTTCTTTAAGAGCTGCTGTTAATATTTCTGATGCACTAGCAGTATTCTTATTAACAAGTATTACAATAGGCATATTAAATATTGGGTCCATTTCAGAATAAGTAATTTGTTTATTTCCTTCATTGTCTTTAGTGATTAATATAGTTTCTTTTTTCTCTAAGAAATAATCTGCAATTTTTGTTGCTTGGTCAACTAAACCTCCTCCATTATTTCTTAAATCTATTACTACTGATTTAACACCTTCATTATTTACTAAATCTTGAAGTTTTGTTTTAAATGCTTCTGCTGTTCCTTCATCAAAACTAGGAATTTTTATATATCCAACATTTTTATTATAAACATTTTTAGAAATAGGATTTGTATTTATTTTCTTTCTAACAACATCAAATGATTTTCTTTCTCCATCTCTTTCAATAACAATATTTACTGTAGTTCCTTCTTCACCTTTTATATATTTAGATATTTCTTCAAAATCATCAGCGGTGTATTCTTTTCCATCAACACTTATTATTAAATCTCCTGCTTTAATTCCAGCTTTCTCTGCAGGACTTTCTGGAATAGGATAATATATTAAAACTCTTCCTGCCTTCTCATCCTTTACCATATACACACCTATACCAACAAAACTACCATTTATGTTTTCTGTGTATTCTTTCATTTCAGATGAAGGTACATACTCTGTATATTCATCTCCTAATCCTTTTACATATCCTTCAATTGCACCATTTTCCAAATCTTCTTCACTTATTTTATCTTTCCACAAATAGTATTTGTTTATGGCACTTCTTATTTGTTTTAAATAAGAAGGAATATCTTGAGTATTTGTCGAAGTATTAGATGTAGTATTTATTAATCCATATCCTGTATTATTTTTAAAATATGTATACATTGAAAGTGATGTAACAATAAATGTTACAAATGCTGTTAAAATAACAAGCATTATTATTTTATAAACTTTTTGTGTTTTATTTTTTTCCATTTCTTCTTCCTTCCTAATTTACTTTTAAGGTAAATAACTCATTGGATTTACACAATTTGAATATCTATATCCTGGAGTTCTAATTTCAAAATGTAAATGTGGTCCTGTAACATTTCCTGTAGCTCCTGATAACATTATTTGTTGACCTTTACTAACTGTTTGCCCCTCTTTTACTTTTACACTAGATGCATGAGCATAAAAACTATAAATATTATTTCCGTGATAAATTTCAACATAATTTCCATAAGCAGAATTATAACCTGTATCAAATACCTGTCCATCTCCTATAGAATATACCGGTGTTCCTATTGATGCTTTAAAATCGACTCCTGTATGATATCCAGAACTCCAATACTTACCAGATACTCCATATTTAGTTCCTATAGATGGATTTGCTACTGGCCAACCTGATGATAAAGAAGTAGGCCCCTTATTTGAACCAGAATTCATTTTTCTGTCATATTCTTCTTTCATTTGTTGAATCTTTTTATTTATACTAGCTTCATGATTTTTTAATTCTTGAATTTCTGCTTGTGTCTTTTTCTCATCTTCTGTAAGCTCTGCTACCTTTTTCTCTTTAGCTGTTTTAGCTGTTTTTAAAGCTGCAGATTTTGCCTCTTTTGTTGTTTTTGCAGAATTTAAAGAAGATTTATTTTCTTCCAATGTTTGTTTTTGTTCTTCCAAACTTTTCTTTTCATTTTCAACTTCCTCTAATAAATCTGTATCATAACTTGTAAGTTCTGATATCATATAATATGTTGAAATAAACTCTATTAAACTATTTGATGATAAAAGAAAATCTAAAAATGATGTTTTACCATTTTCATATGTTGTAACAAGAATATCTTTAAGTTGAGCCTGTTTTTGATTATACTTTTCTTCATCTTCCTTAATTTTGTTTGATGCCCCTTTTATTTTGCTTGTCAAATCAGAAATTTTGCCATCTAACTCATCAATTTCATCCTCATAATCAGAAATTTGATCCATTAGAGTTTCAACCGCCTTCATGTTTTCAGATTTTTGAGCTTGTATATTTTCTATTTCTTTTTTCTTATCTTCAATTTGGTTATTTATATTATTCTTTTCATTATTCAGTTCTTTCTCTGTAACAGCCATACTTATACTACTATATGAAATTATAAGTATTAATATGATAAAAACTATTAGTGCATTTAATATTTTTTTCATCTTAAATCCCTCTCTTACAAATTAATTTTCTTCCGAATTTTCATCTGATGTTTGATTTTTTATATATTGTAATGGTTCTTGTGGTTCTCCGTTAATTCTAACTTCGAAATGTGCATGTGGACCTGTAGAATATCCTGTATTTCCTACTTTTAAAATTACATCTCCAGCATTTACCACTTGTCCAACCTGTGCTATTATTTCGCTTCCATGTGCATATAAAGTTTGAACTCCTCCTCCATGGTCAATTACAACCATATTTCCATAAGCTGTATTATATTCTGCTTTAACAACAATTCCATATGCACAAGCAATAAAATCACTACCAATAGGTGCTCCAACATCTGTACCAGTATGAAGCTTATAAACTCCTGTTATTGGATGAACTCTCATCCCGAAACTCGAAGTTATTGTATAATATCCTGGTATTGGCCATACCATTGCTCCACCAATATAATCTGGTCCTAAACTTTCTACACTTGCTAGTCCTCTTATTTCTTGTTCTATTAAAGCAATCTGTCTATAACATTCATCAATATCAGCTTGTACTTTTTGTTCTTCAACATTTAATTTAGCAACATATGTCTCTCTCATAGTCTTAGAATTTGCTAAAATCGTTTCTGTCTTTATTTGTACACTTCTTTTTTCTTCCAAATCTTTTTGTATTTTTTGTAATTCTTTTTTCTGCTTTTCTATTTTTTCTTTTTCTTGTTCTATTGAATTTAACAATTCATTATCATATTCTGTTATTTCTGAAACCAAATAACAATTTGATATAAATTGCATCAAAGTTTTAGAACTAAGAAGCACATCTAAATATGTTGTTTTTCCGCTTTCATATTTTGTAATTAATCTTTCTTTTAATTTTTTCTCTTTTTCGTCATATTCTTTTTGAACAACTTGTAAATTATCACTTACTTTATTTATATTTTCAGTTGATTCTTCTATTTTAGAATTAATCTCCTTTAAATTTTGTTCAGATGTCACTATACTTTGATCAATTTTTCCTATTTGCTGTAAATTTTCTGAAAGCTGTGCATCTATATTTTCTAAATTTTTATTAGCTTCATCTAATTTATTTTGTATTTCATTTTTTTGTTTATTTAATTCTTCGCTATCTGTTCCAAAAGACATTAAAGAGACACTATTCAAAACAATAATAAGAAGTATTACTATAAATAGTTTTTTTTGCATCCCTTTGCTCCTTTCTTCTACACTTTTAAATATTTACGCATTGATAAAGAACTTCCTAAAATTCCTATACCTACTCCTAATATTATATATACAATTAATATTAAATTTAACATATCTCCAAACTTAAGAAGTGTCAATCCAAGTTTTGCTAAGAATGAAATTAATGCTTCATTTTTTTCTAATAAAATATATAAAGCTCCTACAACAGATACTGAAATTCCTCCAGCAATTATTCCAATCAAAATACCTTCGACAACAAAAGGTAGTCTTATAAATCCATTTGTTGCTCCAACATATTTCATTATAGAAATTTCTCTTTTTCTTGCATCTACTGTAAGTTTAATTGTATTAGAAATTATATATATAGCTCCTACAACTAAAGCCACAACTACAATATAAGTAATTATTTTTATCCATTTAGCTATAGTAACTAATGTTGATATTGTTTGGTCACTACTTGTTATTTTTTTTACTCCATCAAAACTTTGTATTGTGTTTTGAACTTCTTTACTTAATTTCAAATCAGAAAGTGTCACTATATAAGATTCTGTAAAAATATCTTTGTATGGTTCTATTAAATATGCCTTATCTGCATACCCTTCTTTAACACTATCAAAAGCTTCTTCCTTAGATACAAATTTTGCATCTGTTACTCCATTTAATGCTAAAATATCTTCTTTTATTTTATTTTTTTCTTCTTCTGTAGCCCCTTCTTTAATAAATACTTGTATTCCTTGAGCTGTTTGAACTTGTCCAACAAAGTGGTTCAAATTTTGTGCAATTATAAAACAAATTCCAAATGCAAGCATTGCTATGCACATTATCCCAATTGATGTAGCTTGTTTTTTATTTTTAAATACATTTCCAAAACCTTCGCCTATTAAATAACCTAGTACATTATATTTCACTATTATACCCACCTTTTTTATCATCTCTAACTATATCGCCTTTTTCAATATGAATAACTCTTTTTTTCATTTTATCAACGATATCTTTTGCATGAGTAGCAACAACAATTGTAGTTCCTCTCATATTAATTTCATTTAATAAATTCATTATATCCCATGCTGTATCAGGATCCAAATTTCCAGTAGGTTCATCTGCAATAAGCATTGATGGATTATTAACTAATGCTCTAGCAAGGGCAACTCTTTGTTGTTCTCCTCCTGATAATTCATTTGGATACATTTTAGCTTTATTACTTAATCCTACCATTGAAAGTACCATTGGTACTTGTCTACGAATATGTCTTGGTGTAGCACATACTATACGCATTGCATAAGCTACATTTTCGTATACTGTTTTATTTGGAAGTAATCTAAAGTCTTGGAAAACAACTCCCATACTTCTACGTAAATATGGAACTCTATTTGGTTTTAAATATGTTGTATCCTTTCCATTTATAATTATTCTTCCTGATGTTGGTTCTTCTTCCTTTAAAATCATTTTTATTAAAGTAGATTTTCCACTTCCAGATGTCCCAACTAAGAAACAAAATTCTCCTTTTTCTATTACAAAACTGGCATTTTTTACTGCTTCTGTACCAGTATCATATGTTTTAGTTACATTTCTAAACTCTATCATTTTTACTAATTTCTCCTTATGTTTTTTATACAAATTCACTCGCTATTATCATAACAATAATAGTTATTTTTTTCAATAGATTTCACAAAAAAAACATAAAAATATTTGCTTTGACAAAATATAACTATATATATTTATCTTCACTCATAAAATGTCAAAAAATACCATTTATAATATATTTTATTATAAATGGTATTTTATTTTACTTAAAATTTCTTACACGCTCATTTTATATAAAGTGAAAGACGAGAACCAATATGATCATGATTGCGACTTTCACCGTATCCAACAAAACGATTGCTTGGTGCATATTCGGTCTCTAAAGCGAAACCACCGCGACATACCCTGGTGGAATTGAATATCATTTCCAATGTCCACTCCAAACCACATCCATATAAATCATATACCTTATTTATTATATCATTAGGCGAATTTCCTGTTACTCTTTCATTTAACTTTCTTTTTGTTGTATCATACCCCGTTCCTATTATTGTTCCTGTCTTTTGCATCCATATCATCATTGCATCATATTGACTTCCCCATATCATACTACTTTCTACACTATCTAATCCATTATCTTTTGCCATTGTTCTTTGTTTACTATATAATCCATACCATTTATTTGTATCTGTTTGTGAGGCATCTGCTGTTATTGTATTGTTTTCTGCCTTTGACGCATCTTTTGATACTGCTCTCCCATCTTCTATTCCTGTTTCATATCTTCCTACATAAAATCCACCATATTTTGCTATACTTTTTACCATGTTATTATACTCTTCTTGCATATCATTCCCTTCTACTAAAACTGGTTCCCTATAATTTGTTGTTCCCACTCCATTTGTTGAAAAATCATATACTTTTTGGTTTTCTTTTGTTTGATTTAAATCATATAATACCCCTTGATAGTTTTCTGTATTATTTATTTTCCTTGCCATTGGTGTATATGATTCTATTGTTATTTCAGTTGTTCCATCATATATTGCATTTGGTACTGGTACCCATACAAATTCATTTTCATTTTTATCTATCACTACTAGCCCTGTATCTATTTTTTGTTCATTTGTTTTACTTGATACTTTAAATTCTCTTGGAATTATTGCTTCTTTATTTACTATACTTGTATTATCTACATATTTTGTCATTTTTGCTACTTCTGTTGTTAATTTAGAAACATCTGATACTACTGCTATTTTTTCTATCTCGCCAGTTTCTGTTATTGATATTTCCTCTTTTCCATCTTTTGATATAAATTTTCCTTCTCCTTTATAAGTATATCCATTATCTGCATATGCTTTTACAATATCACTATCTTCTGTTAATTTGCTTATATCTATTCTTCCTTCTCCCTCTACTAAAGCTACTTGAACTGCAAGTTTTTCTTTTTCTTCTTCTGTTGTTTTCTTTTGGGTTTCTTTTGCACTTGTTACTTTATTTAACATTCCATCTTGACTTGATATCATACTTATTGATATCTCTGCTAGTACTAGTAACACAATTATAGTTATTACTAATGCTATTAATGTAACACCTCTTCTATTAGTTATTTTATTTTTCATTCCTATTTTATCCTCCTTATGTTTTTATTTTTAATTTATCACTTCTATTATTTATTTTTTCAGTTATTATTTATGTATTTTCATCCTCCTATCTTTTGAAAAAACAAAAATAAGACTAAAAACCTATTACTTTTACAGTAATAAGCTAGTCTTATTCATTATATCTATTCTTTTTATTATATTTATTAAATTATTGCTCTCTCTCTCTCTCTCTCTCTCTCTCTTAGAGCGTCAAGAGATACAGTGTTTTTCATCTTTTGCATCTTTTTCTACCTCTTTTCTATATTATTATTTTATACTTTTTCATTTTTCATGTCAATAAAATTTAATAATCTTTCATAATTATATTTTTGCTGTAACTTTTTTGTAATATTTTCGTAACATACATATAAAATCCAAATTAATTATCCTTACATTTATGAATTATAATTCTCTAAATTCTTATATATTTCGTCTTTAATAAATTCAGCAGATGAAACTGGAGCAATTTTTCCTGGTATTGCAAGAGCCCATATACATTTTCTTTTTTGTTTCTTTGCTTCCTCAAAATCAATTCCACCAGGAGCAGATGCTAAATCAATAATTAAAACATCGCTTTTCGTAAACTTTAATTGTCTTTTTCTCACTATTGTTTCAGGAACTGTATTTATAATTATATCAAAATCACTTAATTTCTCATTCAAAAAATTAATATTCATACAATTATATCCATATGCCTTAATCCATGCTAAATCCTTTTCTTTTCTTGCTGCACATGTAACTTCTGCTCCAAGAGCTTTAAATTTTTGAGCAACAACTTTTGCAACTCTACCAAATCCTAAAACTAAAACTGTACTTCCTTGTAAATTTTTTTCTCTTTCTTTTATTGCAATATCAATAGTACCTTCAGCTGTAGCAATTGTATTTAGTATTGTAAGTTCTTCTGATTTCATAACATCTATTACTTTGCCAAACTTACTATTTAATTTATCAAATATATTTTCTTTTAAACTTCCAGCGATAAAAATTTTTTCTTTTTTACTTTCTCCATTTACTAACTCTTCTATGTCAATCTCCTTTTCTGAAAATGGAGAATTAATACTTATGCCATTTTTCGAAAATGGAATAGCACTTATTATAATATGGCTCTTATCAATAGCATCATTTAATGAATTACACATAATTATTTCATCATCATCTTGAATATCATTTGCATTTTCTAGTCCATATGTATAAACATTAAACCCATCATTTTTAAGCATTTTTGCTAGTCTTATGATTCTCAAATCTCCACCTATTATAGAAACATTATTTTCTTTCATTACGTTACCTCCTCATATAAGTTATTATATTAAACACATTTTTATTCTATAAATTAGTACATTTCTCTTCATATTATTGACTTTTTCAAGCTTTTATTTTAATATTTAAGTTACGGAGGAATAAAAAATGATTAATAAATTTTTAAAAGAACAAGCAAATGCACAAAATTCCAAATGGGAAAATATGATTTCAAGAGAAACTCCCTTGTACCAAAGAAATAATGATATACGTTCAGAATTTGAAAGAGACTATACTAGAATAATACACTCAACTGCATATCGTAGACTAAAACACAAAACCCAGGTGTTTTTCTCTCCTAAAAATGACCATATATGTACAAGAATAGAACATGTAACCTATGTTGAATCATTAAGTCATACAATAGCTCAATACTTAGGACTTAATACAGAATTAACAAGAGCAATAAGCGTGGCACACGATTTAGGGCACAGTCCATTTGGTCATCAAGGAGAAAAAGTCCTTTCAGAAATATCTCAAAGAGACTTAGGTCATACATTTTGGCATGAAAAAAACGGATTGGATTTAGTATCAAATTTAGAACTTCTTGAAAACAATACTGGATTATTAGAAAACTTAAATCTAACATACGCAGTAAGAGATGGTATAATATCACATTGCGGAGAAATAGATGAAAACCATCTTTTTCCAAGAGAGAAATTTATTGATTTAAATACTTATTCTAAAGCAAATCAATATGCTCCATATACTTGGGAAGGTTGTGTGGTAAAAATTGCAGACAAAATATCATATCTTGGTAGAGATATTGAAGATGCTATTTCATTTAAAATATTAGAAGAACCTTTAACAGAATTATATGATATGTTAAAATACCCATCTTCTGAAAAGATAAATAATACAATATTAATAAATGACTTAATATGTGATTTGTGTGAAAACTCATCTCCTAAAAACGGACTTTCATTTTCTAAAAAAGGGTTGGACATGATTAATATTACAAAAGAATTCAACTATAAATATATATATAGTAATCCAAAACTTGTTAAATCTACAAAATACTTTTCATTAATAATAAACACTATATATGACGTTTTAAAATCAATGTACAATGGATTAGAAACAAAAAAAGTTATTGAATCTTACTATAAATTCTATCCTAATTTATGCAGAGAATTTTTAAGTTGGTTAGAAAAATATTGGAATATTTCCAAAGATACAACTATATTAAAAAATAAAACTCTTTTTAACATGGAAAATAAACAAGATTACTATAAATCTATAATATATTTTATTTCAGGAATGACAGATAACTTTGCAATAGAAACATATAATGAGATAATAGGATTTTAGAAATAAAAATATAAAAAGGAAAAATTATGATTTTAACTTATATAAATAAAGAAGAAAAAGAAATAAACTTAATATTAAAAAATGATTTACAGATATCTTCTAGATTACTTTTAAAATTAATAAATAAAAAAAATATTTTTGTAAATGATAAAAATATAAACACCAAAAATATAGCTAAAGTAAATGATATAATCAAAATTGATTTTAACTATGAAGAAGATAATTCTAATATTGTCCCAACAAAGATGAACTTAAATATTGTATATGAAGATGATTGGTTGTTAATAATTGATAAACCTGATGGCATACCAATTCATCCATCTCAACTTCATTATATTGATTCATTATCAAATGGTATTAAATATTACTTTGATACCATAAAATTAAAGAAAAAAATAAGGCCTGTAAATCGTTTAGACTTAAACACTTCTGGATTAGTTGTTTTTGCCAAAAATGAATATATACAAGAATGTTTAATAAAACAAATGGCGTCAACATTTAAAAAAACATATCTTGCAATAACTCAAGGACAATTTCAACACATTAATATTTCTCAAATAATAAATGCACCTATTTCTCGTAAATCCGGAAGTATTATAGAAAGATGCATTAATGCAAACGGTCAAACATCAATTACACATTACAAAGTATTAGAAAATTTCATTGATTATTCTTTAGTAGAATGTACATTAGAAACTGGTAGAACACATCAAATAAGAGTACATATGTCATCTATTGGTCATCCTCTTATTGGAGATACTTTATATGGTAAAAAATCAAACTTAATAAATAGACAAGCTCTACATTGCAATCAACTATCATTTTTGCATCCTATAACAAAAAAACATTTGGAAATTCATTCAAATCTTCCAAATGATATGCAAATTTTAATAAAAAAATAAAGTAAATCTGTAAGCCGGGTTCTGTCATTTAAAACAGTCATTTATCTAGGATATATATCACTATATACCTCAAGCCACGCAATTCAAGACCACCGAGCAGGTGTTAAAGTCTTTATTAGGTGTTGCTCCAGATGGGGTTTACACAGCCTTGTATGTCACCATACAAGCGGTGAGCTCTTACCTCGCCTTTTCATCCTTACTAAACAAAGTTTAGCGGTTATTTTCTGTTGCACTTTCCTTAAGGTTTCCCTCACTAGACGTTATCTAGCATCTTTGCTCTATGGAGCCCGGACTTTCCTCTCGTAATCCCTTTCGGTAATTACCAGCGACTATTCAATTTACTCTATTGGATATTATAACATAATTACATAAGATTTGCAAATGAGGAAAGTTCCTATTTCAAAATGGGGACGCTCCTCATCTGTAAATTTATTCCTTGTTTGTTGTATATTTACCATTTACTTGTATATTTTATATATTTTTTCAAATAATAATATTAAATATTTATTTGAAGGAGTTTGAAAATTGACTAAAGTAAAATTAAAATCAAAGCAAAAAGGTGAAATAAATAAATTCTTAAACCTATTTTACAATACAGATTTAAATATATACGACAACCTAAAGTGGGAAAAGACTTTTGAAAATCCAATTGAAATCTGTGATATAATAGGCGCTTATATTGACAACTCTGACTCTTTTAATTTAAGTTTATGGGTAATTTTAGACAAATACGTTCTCATAAATATTAATGATACAAATGCAAATGATATTATAAAATATCTTTTTGAACGTTATCCATATTAATTAATATACAATAAAAATGAAAATTATATTTAAATTAATATAATCTAAATATAATTTTCATTTTTTCTGCTTTTATTTTCTAAGCTCTGCTCCTAGTTTGTTCTCTAAATCTTTTATTATTTTTTCCATGCAAGCATTTATTTCTTCATCTGTTAAAGTTGCATTCATTTTTCCTAATGTCAATGAATATGCAATACTCTTTTTATTTTCATCTATTCCTTTTCCTGTATAAATATCAAATATTTTTATATCATTTAATATTGAACCACCAGATTTTTTTATTTGCATAGCAATTGTTTGAGCTTCTATATCTTTATCTACTACAATAGCTAAATCTTTATTTACAGAAGGGAATTTAGATATCTCTTTGAATTTCATTTTTCCAACTTTTTTAGAAAGTAATTTATCCAAATTGATTTCCAATACAAATACATCTTCATTTACAATACTAGGATGTACCTTTCCTATAATTCCAACTATATCATTATTTACAGAAATTAATGCTGTTTGTCCTGGATGAAACTCTTTTGACATTTTATCTTTTTGTGCAACAAAACTATATCTATTTTCATACCCCAAATAATTTAATATTTCTTCTGCCACACCTTTTACAACATAAAAATCAACATTTTGTTTCATTTCTATTGTGTCATAATATTTTCCAGTCATTAAAACACCAAGTTTATTTTCTTCTATATATTGTTCATTATCTTTTCCAAAACTTTTTCCTATTTCAAATATGGAAACATCTTTCTCGCTTCTTGCTTTGTTATACTCATATATTTTCATCAATGAAGGAATTATAGATGTTCTAAGAGTACTTCTATCTTCTGTTATAGGATCTAATAAGTTAATTGGTTCCAAATTATTTATTGCATATTGTACCGCTTCTTCCTTATTAACTAATACATATGATAAAGTTTCATTTAATCCTAAAGAAATCATTTTATTTCTTATTTCTCTATGTGTTCTATTATACTTTCCTGGTCTTGTAGTTAATATTGGAAGTTTACCTTTTATATTATCTACTCCATATATACGACTTACTTCTTCTATTAAATCTTCTTTTATATTTATATCTAATCTTCTTCTAGGTACAACTACTGTAATTTCATCTCCACTATGAGAACACTTAAAATCTAATTTTCTATATACATCTTCTGCATCTTCTACCGTAATATTTGTCCCTAAAACTCTATTTATATTTTCAAGATTTATTTTTATTTCTTTATCTTCTTTTTCTGTCTTATCAAATTTTAAAACTCCAGTTATAATTTTAGCATCTGCATATTTCTCTAACAAATTACATGCTCTTTCTACTGCTAAATAAGTTCTATTTGGATCTAATCCTTTTTCAAATCTATTGCTAGCTTCACTCCTTACAACTTTTTTAGATGCAAGTCTAACTTTAACTGAATCAAATATCGCAGATTCAATAATTATGTTTTTAGTATTGTTTTCTACCTCAGTAGTAAGACCTCCCATAACACCTGCTAAACCAATTGCTTTTTCTTTATCTGCAATAACTATATCATTTTCATCTAAAATTCTTTCTTGACCATCTAATGTTGTTAACTTTTCTCCATTTTCTGCCATTCTAACAACTATTTTATCGCCTAATCT
The DNA here is from genome assembly GCA_934178475.1 of uncultured Clostridia bacterium. Classification (GTDB taxonomy): domain Bacteria; phylum Bacillota; class Clostridia; order TANB77; family CAG-508; genus CAG-269. The sequence goes on along the minus strand of CAKPQH010000003.1, from coordinate 6,013 downwards.
ATCTGCATCGTAAAAATGTAATGGTTGACCAACTTCTAACATAACATAGTTACTTATATCTACTACATTATTAATTGGTCTTATTCCTGAAGCAATTAATCTATTTTTTATAAAATTTGGGCTTTCTTTTATAGTTAATCCTTCAACCTTTTTAGCTAAAAATAAAGAACAATTATCTGTTTTTATATCGATAGTAAATTTATTTTTGATATCTTCTCCTATTTCTTCATGTTTAACATCAATATCTTTAACCTTTTTACCATATATAGCACCTATTTCATATGCCATCCCTAATATACTTAATAAATCTCCTCTATTTGCTGTAAGCTCAAAATCTATTACTTCATCATCTAATCCCATATATTTTATTGGATCTTCACCTATTGGTGCATCTTCAGGAAGCTCATGTATTCCTGTTTTATCCACTTCATCTAAAAATTTATGTTCTAGACCTAGTTCTGCCATTGAACAAAGCATTCCATTAGATTCTTGACCTCTTATAACACCTTTTTTAATTTCTATTTCTGGAAGTTTTGCACCAACTAAAGCAACTATAACCTTCAATTCTTCTCTAACATTAGGAGCTCCGCAAACTATATTTAATACTTCACTCCCTATATCTACTTTACATATATGTAAATGATCAGAATCTGGATGATCCTTACATTCTATTACTTTACCTATTGTTAACTTTGTAGCATTTATTAATTTTTCTGCAGAATCATACTCATTTCCAACTCTTGTCATATCTTCTGCAAGAGTCTTTACATCAACATCTATATCAACATAATCTTTAACAAAATTTGTACTTAATTTCATATTTTTCTCCCTTCCTTTTAATCTATATCCATTCTGTCAAATTGTTTTAAAAATCTAACATCATTCGTATATAAATATCTCATATCTGTAATTCCATATTTAAACATAGCAAGTCTATCAAGTCCTGTTCCAAAAGCAAATCCTCCATATTCATCTGGATTATATCCATTCATTCTTAAAACTTCTGGATGTACTATTCCAGCGCCTAACACTTCTATCCATCCTGTTTGTTTACAAAGAGCACAACCCTTTCCTCCACACTTGAAACATGTAACATCAACTTCATAAGATGGCTCTGTAAATGGGAAATAACTTGGTCTAAATCTAAGTTCTGATTTTTCTCCAATTAATTTTCTTACAAATATTTCTAACGTTCCTTTCAAATCAGCTAAAGATACATTGTTTTCTTTTTTATCAATTACTAATCCTTCTACTTGGTTAAATTGATGTGAATGTGTAGCATCATCTTCTCTTCTATATGTCTTTCCAGCACATATCATTCTTATAGGTTCACCATTCTTATTTGCAACCATTGTTCTCGCTTGAACTGCAGATGTCTGTGTTCTAAGTAACATATCTTTACTCAAATAAAAACTATCTTGCATATCTCTTGCCGGATGACCTTTTGGAAGATTTAATCTTTCAAAACAATACTCATCTGTTTCAAGTTCAGGTCCTTCCATTACATCATATCCCATAGAAACAAATAAATCTTCTATTTCTTCTATTACTCTATTTAATGGATGCTTACTCCCCTTTATAGTTTTTTTACTTGGCATTGTCACATCTATTTTTTCTTCTTCTAATTTTCTATTTAATTCTTTTTCTTTTAATTCTTTTTCTTTTTCCTCAAATAAACTTTCTATATTATCTCTTACTTTATTTACAAAGCTTCCTATTATTGGTCTTTCTTCTGGAGATAAATCTTTCATCCCCCTTAACGCACTTGTAATTTCTCCTTTTTTTCCTAAAAGTTCTACTTTTAAATCACTTAGTTTTTTCAACTCATCTGATTCTTTAATCCTAATTTTTGCCTCTTCTGCAATTTTCTTTATCTTGTCTCTCATAACAAATCTCCTTTCCAAAAACAAAAAATCCATCCATCCTATATAGGACGAAATGGATTTTATTCCGTGTTACCACCTAAATTTATTAAAAAACTTATAGTTTTATTAACCTCATTATAGTTATAACGTTACAACCGCTTCTACCTAATTTAATTTCAATAGAAGTCCTAAAAAGTGAAATTTCAATATATATAATATAGATAACTCTCAGCAATTGCTATCCTCTCTTTAATATTATTTTTATATACCTACTTTGCTTTTATAATGGATTTTTTATTTACATTTATTATATTAACATAAATTTCTAAAATTTACAAGTATTTTTTATTTATATTTATTAAATTCATAAAAAAATGTCAATAGAATTTTTCACTCTACTGACATCATCACATCTAATTATTTTTCCATCTCAATTTTAGTTTGATCAAGCAAATTTGTCATATACCGTTTTCCTACAAAAAATCCAACTGTAAATGCGATTGCAAGAATCAATATAAAACTAATTACCTTTTTCATAACATTGCCTCCTCATCATGTTTTATTTTGTTATCATTAGATGTTTAAAAAGATACTGTGCTCTTTTTTTCATACATTTTTACTTTTTCATTATACCACCTTTTTTCTTTTTTGTAAAACTTCCTTTCTTTTTTTACTTTCCTATAAACATTTGAACATACATTTTTCCATATTTACTACTTTTTACAACTCCAATTCCTGTATAATTAAAACTACTATTTAAGATATTCGCCTTATGTCCTGACGAATTCATCCAAGCTGTTACAGCAGCACTATTGCTTGAATTCCCTGCAATATTTTCTCCTGCTGTATTATATGATATCTTAAAGCTTTTAAGCATATCAAAAGGTGACCCATAAGTTGGTGATGTATGTGAAAAATAATTATTATCTACCATATCTTGAGCTTTTATTCTAGCAACTTTTTGCACTTCACTATCTATCTTTAAAGCTTGAAGTCCATTATTAGTCCTTTGTTTATTTATCAAATTAAAAACCTCTTGTTCATCTACGCTCAATCCGGATACATTATTACTTTGATTTGTATTATTAGTATTCATATTTCCACCTGAAGAGGTTTTAGGATAAATTGCTTTAACATATTTCTTACTAACTGCTCCTACATAATCTCCTTCTACTTGAACAATATACCACTCTCCAACTCCTGCAAAAACTCTAATATACTGATCTTTCTTTACTGTCGCTACAACCTTATATTGCGTTCCCGGTCCACTTCTGACATTTAATATCGTTGCTGTAACTAATCCTGTAGAAAAATCCACCTTATAGTAATGTTGCATTGCAAATGATGTTGTTAAACCAAAAATAACAAATGTAAATACACATAAAGCTATTAATTTCATTATATTTTTTCTTTTTAATGTAACTACTCTCATAAAATAATATCCTCCTTTTTATTAAAAGGTATTATTCTATGTATGTCCAATATGAAACTTTTAATTGTTTTATTATATCTTTTTATATTCCATACAATTCAATTATTTATCATTTTCTATAATTTTCTATTTTAAACATATTTATATTTATTTCTATTTTTTATAAAACAGATTAAACTTACAAATATATATTTTATTGTCAATATATCTGACACATAAATTATTTTTTCTTCTTTTATTTTACTCCTTTCACACAAAAAAGAGCTACATTTTTCAAAAAAATTAAACTCACTTGTTTTTTGTAACTCTTATATTTTTTAATATTTAATCAAAGTAATCTTTATCTAATTTCTTTTGCGATTTTATTAGCTATAGCTTCACTATCTATCTTAAAATAATGAAGTAATTCTTCTGCCTTTCCAGATTTTCCAAAAGTATCATTTATACCCATTCTTTCAAGTTTCATAGGATAATTATCTGTTAATACTTCTGAAATTGCACTTCCAAGTCCTCCTATAATACTATGATCCTCAATAGATATTAATCTTTCTGTTTCTTTAGCACATTTAATAATCATTTCTTTATCTATTGGCTTTATTGTATGAACATCTATCACTCTAATATTTATTCCTATTTTTTCTAATTTATCTTTTGCTTTTATTGCTTCTGAAACTGTAACACCTGTAGCAAATACTGTTGCTTTAGTCCCTTCTCCTATTTGAACCATCTTTCCAATTTCAAATTTTTGATTATCACTATAAATAATTGGTGTCGCAAGTCTACAAAGTCTAACATAGCATGGTCCATTTACTTTTGAAATTTCTTTAATTAACCATTTAGTTTGAATTTCGTCTGATGGGCAAAAAACTTTCATGTTAGGCAATGTTCTCATTAAACTCAAATCTTCTATCATTTGGTGTGTAGCACCATCTTCTCCAACTGTAACTCCTGCATGTGTTGCACATATTTTTACATTTAAATTAGGATAACATACTGAATTTCTAATCTGATCATATGCTCTTCCTGCAGCAAATACAGCAAATGTACTAACATATGGTATTTTATTGCAAGTTGCAAAACCAGCAGCTGTTGACACCATATCCTGTTCAGAAATTCCAATGTCAAAAAATCTCTCTGGAAATTCCTTAGCAAAAATCTCCGTTTTAGTAGCTGTAGATAAATCTGCATCTAAGACAACAATATTTTTATTTTCTCTACCTAGTTCTTTCAAAGCTTCTCCATAACTTTGTCTAGTAGCTTTTTTTATTAATTCCATATCATCTTTTCCTTTCACTTTATATCTTTATTTATAATATTAATTGTATTTTCAATAATCCCTTTTACTCTGCTAAAATTTTTAGTCAAATACAAATAACCTATTAAAGCTTCAAATGCTGTTGAATATGCATATTCTTCAACAGTCGAATTTTTTGGTATATGGTGATTTTCTGTATTTCTTCCTCTTCTTACAATATCTTTTTCATCATCACTTAGTACTTGCAATATTTCTTTTAAAGCTTTTGCCTGAGCACCTGCTCTTACATATTTTATAGTCTCAATATGTAATTTATGTGGTTTAAGATTTGTTGTATTAATTAAATATGTTCTTACATATAATTCATATACACAATCTCCCACATATGCCCAATTTAATGGTGACAATTGATTTATATCTGCTTCATCTTTGATTATTTCAATAAATTCTTCCATTAAAATTCCTCTTTTCTAATTACAATCTTTCCAATGTTATTTTTCCCAACTTACAACTTCTAAAATCTTCTAATATTATAGCTGCTGTTTTCTCATCATCTATGTTCCCACCTGAAACAATAGCTCCTCTTCTTCTTCCAATTTCTTGCATAATCTCATAGATATTAACATTTTCAGCTTGTTCTTGATTTAATTTTTCTTCTATATATTCATTTGTCAAATTATATCTTTGAGTTAAATTATCTCTATAATTTTCAATTAAAAATTTAAGCAATTGATATGCAACCTCAGTTTTATCTAAAACATCATCTTTTATTGTTCCTGTAAATGCTAAATTTAGTGCTACTTCATTGTTATTAAACTTTGGCCATAATACACCTGGTGTATCTAAAAGTTCAACTTTATCATTTACTCTTATCCATTGTTTTTTCCTTGTAACACCCGGTCTATTTGCAACTTCTAATCTATTATTTTTAGCAACTCTATTTATAAAAGATGATTTTCCAACATTAGGAATTCCCAAAATCATAACTCTTATTTTCTTTCCAATTCTTCCTTTTGCTGCACTTTTTTCCAATTCATCTTTCATTATATTTTCAACTTGTCTTAAAACTTCGCTTACACCTTTTCCTGTATTACTATCTACTAATACTGTCTTAATTCCATCTTTGCTTAAATAATTCGCCCATAAATTATTTTGTTTTTCATCAGACAAATCAATTTTATTCATTACTATTATTTTCTTTTTATTTTTTGTCATCTCTCCAATATCAGGATTTCTACTAGACATTGGAATTCTACTATCTATAACCTCTATAACTACATCTATTAATCCTAAATCATTTATTATTTCTTTTTTTGTCTTTGCCATATGACCAGGATACCACGAAATGGGGACTTTTGAAAAACTTTTTTGACTATCATTATTTTTCTTTTCTGCTCTGATTTTTCTTTTTTGGTACATATCCATTTTAATCACTTCTTTCTATTCTATCATTTAAAAAAA
>CAKPQH010000002.1 GCA_934178475.1 uncultured Clostridia bacterium | reverse complement strand
TTTTTCTTTATTGTTTTTCTTCAGACGTGGTACTCTTTTATATTACCACGCCTGTTCCTTTTTGTCAATACTTTTTTGAATTTTTTTGTCGTTTTTTGTATTTTTTTATTGTCCTAATTCTTCAAATGTTTTTCTAAGTATGTTACAGCTATTAGATAGCTTATCTTGTTCCTCTTTATTAAAAGGAAGTTCTAATATTTCTCTAACTCCTTTTCTATTTATTATTGCTGGAACGCCAACATAAATATCTTTTTCATTATATTCTCCATTTAGGTATGTTGATACAGTCATTATAGAATCTTCATCATTTAAAATAGCTTTTACTAATCTAGTTAATGCTACTCCTATTCCATAATAAGTCGCTTTCTTTTTATCTATTATTTCATACGCAGAATCTTTAACTTGTTTCCTTATTTCATCTAAGTCTTCTAATGTTTGTTTTTTCTCTCTAGCTATATCTAATAATTTTTTACATCCAATATAGCAATGATTCCATGGAACGAATGAAGAATCACCATGTTCTCCCATAACGTAAACATGTGTGTTCTTAGGTGATATATCTAATTTTTCTCCTAATATATATCTAAGTCTTGCAGTATCTAACATAGTTCCTGAACCAATAACTTTATTTGTTGGCATTTTTGATTCCTTTTGAACAATATATGTCATTATATCTACAGGATTACTTGCAATTACAAATATTCCATTAAATCCACTTGCCATTACTTCTTTAGTTATACTTTTTACTATATTAGAATTTGTTTGTAATAATTCTAATCTTGTTTGACCAGGTTTTTGTGCTATTCCTGCTGTAATAACAACTATACTTGCATCTTTACATTCAGTATAATCTCCTGCTCTAATTTCCATTCTTGATGGAGCATATGCTAATCCATGTGCTAAATCTAATGCTTCTCCTTCTGCTTTTTCTTTATTAACATCAATTAATACAAGTTCATTTACGCCTCCTTGATTTAATAAGGCATATGCAAAACTTGTTCCAACAAATCCTGTTCCTACTAAAACTACTTTTCTTTTTTCTTCCATTTTATATTCCTTCTTTCTACATTTTATCAGGCATTTCGATTCCTAATAATTTCATTCCTTTTTTCAATATTTTTCCCACTATCATTGTTAAATATACCCTTGCATCTTGAATTGATTTATCTTCACATATAATTTTATTTTCATTATAAAAAGAACTATATGCTTTTGCAATATCTATTAAATATCTTGATAAGATAGAAGGCTCACTTTTTTCTATAACTTGATTTAATGTTTCCTCAAAATTATATATTAATCTAATAACATTTAAAGAAGTCTCATCTTGAAGATTATTTATGCAAATATCATCTACATTTGGAATATTGCTTATCTTTTCTAAAACGCTTTTTGTACGCACATATGTATATTGAATATATGGACCAGTTTCTCCTTGAAAATTTAACACTTCGTTCCAATCAAATACTTTGTCTTTAATTCTATTTGTTGCTAAATTATTAAATACAACTGCACCAATACCAACTTTCTTTGCTATTTCTTCTTTGTTTTCTATATCCGGATTTTTTTCTTCTATTATTTTATAAACTCTTTCAATAGATTCATTTAATAAGTCTTCCAATTTTATTAATGTTCCATCTCTTGTTGACATTTTTCCTGTTTTTAGTCTTACCATTCCATATGATACATGTTCTAATCCTTTTAGATATTTTTCATCTAACCCCAAGTATTTTGCTGTTGCAAAAATTTGTCTAAAATGTAAATCTTGTTCACATGCTACAACGTATAAACATTTATCAAAATCATATGTCCTTGCTCTGTATAATACTGCTGCTAAATCTCTTGTGTCATATGTTGTTGATCCATTTGATTTTACTACCATACATGGTGTATTAATCCCTTGCTCTTCTAAATCTACTATTTTAGCTCCATTAGACTCTGTTAAATGCCCTGATTTTTCTAAAATTTCAATTACTTCTGGCATTTTATCCGTGTAAAAAGCTTCTCCATTTAGAGAATCAAATTTAATTCCAAGCATATCATATATTCTTTGAAATTCCTTTAAACTCAAATCTCTAAATTTTTGCCAAACACTTACACAATATTCATCCTTATCTTCTAATTTTTTAAAATTATCTCTACATATATTTAATATATCTTCATTTTCCTTACATAAATTGTTTATTCTTACATACATATTTAATAAATCATCTATAGGATGACTATCAAGTTCGTATTCATTTCCCCACCTCTTATATGCTTCTATCATTTTCCCAAACTGTGTTCCATAATCTCCTAAATGATTTATACCTGTTACGTTATATCCTAAATATTTATAAATGTTATATAATGCCGCACCTATTACAGTTGTTCCTAAATGTCCAATATGAAATGGTTTAGCAATATTTGGCGAAGAATATTCTACTATAATATTTTTATTAACTTTTTTATTTAGATTTTCTATATTTTCTACATTATTTATAACTTCTTTAACGAGAATTTCTTTATTTATGTAAAAATTCAAATATCCATTCAAAACATCTACTTTTTGAATTTCATTATTCATATTCATTTTTTCTTTTATTTCGTTTGCAATTATAATGGGTGATTTTTTAAGTGTTTTAGCAAGTTTAAAACAAGGGAATGAATAATCCCCATTTTTTGTATCTTTTGGTACTTCTATATATCCTCTTATTTCAGACTTATTAAAATCCAATGCTTTTGAAATCATTTCTGCTACTTTATCTTTAAAATCTATCATTTTTTGCTCCTTCTATTTATCAAAATAATCTAGTTTCATTGCTTTCCTAACCTCTTGCATTACTTTTTCAGCTTCTTTTTGTGCTTTTTCAGTTCCATTTATAAGTATTTCATCAACTAGCTCTGGATGTTCTTCATAATATTTTCTTTTTTCTCTTATCGGATCTAAAAATTTATTTATATTTTCTATAAGTTCTTTTTTGCATGCAACACATCCTCTTTGTCCTGCTCTACATTCTTTGCAAATATTTTCACATTCATTCTCATCTGTAAATAATTTGTGATAATATGCAACCATGCACACATCTGGATTTCCTAAATCATCCTTTTTTATTCTTTTTGGATCTGTAACTGCTCCCATTACTTTTTTTCTAACTTCTTCTGCATCATCTGAAAGATATATTGCATTCCCTAAAGATTTTCCCATCTTATCATTTCCATCTAGCCCTTTTATTCTTTTTGTGTTTGAAAGTAATATTTCAGGTTCAACTAATACATCTCCATATATAGAATTAAATTTTCTTACAATTTCTCTACATTGTTCTATAAGTGGCTCTTGATCTTCTCCTGCTGGAACTATAGCTCCTTTTAGTGCTGTGATGTCAGCTGCTTGACTTACTGGATATCCTAAAAATCCATATGTCACACTTTCTCCAAAAACGTCTCTTTTTTGTGCAATTTCAGTTTTTACTGTTGGATTTCTTTGAAGTCTAGAAATTGTAACTAAATTTGAATAATATACTGTGAGTTCTGCAACTTCTGGTATCATTGATTGTATATATATAGTTGTTTTTTCTGGGTCAATTCCAACTGACAAATAATCAATCACTACTTCTCTTACATTTTTCCTTACTTTTTCTGGATTATTAAAATTGTCTGTTAGCGCTTGAACATCTGCTACTAGTATATATTCTTCATAATCGTCTTGCATTTTTACTCTATTTTTTAATGATCCAAAATAATGTCCAATGTGTAATTTTCCTGTTGGTCTATCACCTGTAACAATTCTTCTTTTCTCTTCCATAAAATCCCTCTTATTCTTTTATATTTTTGTTATTTCATATCCATCTTTATTATCTTTTATTACATATCCTTTTTCTTTTATTATATCTCTAATTTTATCAGAATCATTCCAGTTTTTATTATCTCTAGCTTTTTTTCTTTCTTCTGCAAGTTTTAATATTTCTTCTGGAATTTCTATTTTTTTATCTTCTTTTTCAAAGTCTAATGCTAAAACTGTATCAAACTTACTTAAAAGCTTTGCAAATTTATTTGATTTTTTAGGGTATTTTATAACATCCCATACCACACTCATTGCAAGTGGCATATTCAAATCGTCATTTATTGCTTTATGAAATTTTTCTTCAAAATCTTCTATAATCTTTTCTTCAAAGTCTTCTTTACCTTCAAGATGTTCTTTATATCCTTTTCTTAGTTTGTTTAAAGCCACACTATTTGCTTCTATTGCTTCCCAAGTAAAATTAATTTTATTTCTATAACTTCCTGAATATGTAAATAATCTATAAACTAAAGGATCGTATCCTTTTACTTCAATGTCTTTTATTAAATATGCATTTCCTAAACTTTTAGACATTTTTCCACCATTTATTAATAAATACTCTCCATGTATCCAATAATTTGCTGGTATTTTTCCGCATTCTCCTTTTGATTGTGCAATTTCGTTTTCGTGATGTGTAGGTATTAAATCAATTCCTCCTGTATGGATATCAAAAACATCTCCTAAATATTTTTTAGACATTGCTGAACATTCAATATGCCATCCAGGATAGCATAATCCCCATGGAGTTTCCCATTTCATCAAATGGTTTTCCGGTGCTTTTATAAATAATGCAAAATCATATGGATTTTTCTTTTCATTATCTATTTCAACTCTTGCTCCTGCTTTTTGATCTTCTAAATTGATTCCAGAAAGAATACCATACTTATCTAATTTAGATACATCAAAATAAATAGCTGTTGATGTTTCGTACGCATATCCATTCTCCATTATTTTTTCTACATATTCTATCATTTCTTTAATATGATCTGTAGCTTTACAAACAACTTCAGGAGTTTCTATATTTAATTTTTTCAAATCCTCAAAAAATAATCTAGTATAATATTCTGCTATTTCATATGGACTTTTGTGCATTTCTCTAGATGATTTAAGCATTTTGTCTTCGCCTTCATCTGCATCTGAAACTAAATGTCCAACATCTGTTATATTCATAGCATGTTTTATCTTATATCCATTATACTTTAAAACTCTACGCAATATATCATTTAATATATTTGTCCTCATATTTCCGATTGTGGCATCTTTATAAACTGTTGGACCGCAAGAATATATTCTAACCTCATTATTATCTATCGGTTCAAATTTTTCTTTGCTTTTAGTTAACGTATTATAAAAAAATATATCCATATAAATCCTCCTTTTTATATATAATAATTCTTTAGAGGTAATCCTCTAAAGAATTATATTCTCTATTTCATTTTTTATTTATGGTGTTGTTGTATTATTTTCAGCTACTGGGTTAGTTGTATTTCCTGTTGTATTTCCATTAATTTGGTTTTCGGTTTCTTTCTTTTCTTCTACTATAACTTCTCTTTTAATTGTCGTCTTTTTTCCGTTTGAATTTGTTACAGAATATGTGATAGCATATGTTCCTGCTTTTGATGTATTAACGCTTCCTTCTACTTCTACCTTGCTTGTAACATCACCATCTGTTTCATCTGTAGCAGTATACCCTGGTTCAGTATATTTTTCTCCTACAGTTAATTTTACTTTATTTTCTCCTTTTAAAGTTATAACAGGTGCTGCATCAGAAACTTTTTTAGTATTTTCTGCATTATGTTCTGTACAATATGTTGTTGGTTCTATAGAAGTATCTCCAGACAGATTTTTCCATAATCCCAATTTTTCTTTTTCTACTACATTAGTAAAATATTTTGTTTCTGTATTTGGACAATATTCATTTGCAAGCAATCCTGTGTCTGTACATATCTTGCATGCGTCTGAATGAGAATCACATTGTGAAGGTGTTTTTCCTTCTACAAATACCTCTTGATATTTATCAGAACATTTATCAGTTGCAATTTTTCCTGTTTCTCTACATACAGTTAATCTAACTATTCCTGCAGGTTCTTCAAATCTTGAAGCTTCTCTTCCTTCATGTATACTCTTCATTATAGCACTCCACAATTGTCCTGCTGGGTTTCTTCCGTTGTATACAACTTCTTCATTTAAGTCAAATCCGTACCATGTTGCAGCTGAATAATAATTTGTAAATCCACAAAGCCATCTATCATTATTACTATTTGTTGTACCAGTTTTAGCAGCAACATCCATATTTGAAATAGCGCAATATGTAGCTGTTCCTTCTTTAACTACTGATGTAAGCATATTTTTAATTACATACGCTGTTTGTTCAGAACATACTTTTTCAGTTTTTTGCTCAGCTTCAATTACTGTTTTTCCTTCTGCATCCACAACTTTTGTATAGAACATTGGTCTTCTATATGTACCATTATTTGCAATGGTTGCATATGCTCCTGCCATTTCTAGTGGGCTTATTCCTTTATATAGACCACCAATTGCTAAAGATAATCCTACATCGTTTGTATCACTAAGTGAAGTGATGCCCATTTTTTTCATATATTCTCTTGATTTAGCTGTTGTAAGTTCTGCCATTACTTTTACAAATGGAATATTCTGAGAAGTTGCAACTGCCTGCCTTAATGAACGTCTTCCTAAATATTTATGTCCATCATTTTTTGGCGAATATTTTCCATTTTCAAAATCAGCTTTTACGTCATAATATACTGTTGCAGCGTTTATTATTCCTTCTTCAATTCCTGGAAGCAAATCAGCTATTGGTTTAATTGAAGATCCTGTTTGTCTTACACTTTGTGTTGCTCTATTTAATCCTCTTGATGTTGACTTTGTTCCAAGTTCTCCTGTACATCCTACCACGTTTCCTGTAGCGTTATCAATAATAACCATTGCTGCTTGTGTATGATCATTTAAAAGTTTTCCAGTTTTTTTATCTATTTCTTTTCCGTTTTTTTGATATTTAGTATCTGCAAATTCCTCTTCCATTCTTTTTTGAATTTCTGAATCTTGTGTAGTATATATTGTAAGTCCACTACTATATAAATAGTTTTCTGCAAGTGATGTTGATATTCCTTTAGCTTCTGATATGTCATTTATAACTTGTTTTATTGTAGCGTCGACATGTGCTGAATAAATAGTTCCCTGAATTGTTGATTGAGTAAATGTAAGTCCATCTTTAACTTTTTGACAAGCTGAATCATATTCTTCTTTATTAATATATCCTTGATCTAGCATTTGATATAAAACTGTTAATGTTTTTTTGTTTATTCTTTCTTTCTTTTCATCATTTACAGTATATCCTTTTTCTCCATAAGGATTATAATAATTTGGTGCTGAATTTATTCCTGCTAAAAAAGCACATTCTGCTAAATCTAAATCAGATGCTGGTTTATTAAAGTAATATTCTGCTCCAACTTCTACTCCATATTTACTTGAACCTACAAATATTATATTTAAATATAATTCAAGGATTTGATCTTTTGAAATCATTCTTTCTATTTGATATGCTTTAGCCCATTCTTTAACTTTTCTTAGCATTCCTTCTTTTCCTTCATCAGCATCATCCTTTGTTATGTTTTTGACTAACTGTTGAGTTATTGTACTTCCTCCAAAAGATGATTTTCCGAAATGTGTAACGAATGTCAAAATAGCATGTGAAGTTCTTTTCAAATCAACTCCATTATGTTTATAAAATCTCTCATCTTCTATTGCTATGTAAGCATTTTTTAAATATGGTGACATTTGGTCTAATGTAATTATTTTTCTATTTTCATTTCCAGTAAGCTCTGCAATAGTATTCCCTTGAATATCTAGCATTTTTGAGTTTGATGATGCAATTACAAGTTCTTCTTTTGTAATTTCAAAATCATTTCCCCACATTCCATAAACCATACCTACAAATATACCCGTAAATATAACTGCAAGTAATATTACTATTATAAGCAAAATTTTTAAAGCTACTGCCATTTTAGGATGTTTTTTCGAAAATTTTTGTTTTCCTTTTTTATTTTCCTTAGTTTTTGTTTTATTATCTTTTAATTCTTTTTTATTTGTCCTTTTTTTACTTGTTTTATTATTTACTTTTTTCTTTTTCTTTTCGCCCATAAAACGCCTCCTTATAAGACGACTATATTATATTATATTTCACATAAAATTGCAATACTTTCAAAATTATAAAAATATATTTATTTTTTCTTTATTTAATCCATTTATAAGACTATATCCTTCATATAAATCGTTTTTATTATAATTTTCTATACATATTTTATTTTCTTTGCACCAAAGCTCAAATTCTTCTTCATTTTTCAATTCTATATTGTAATTATTTATAATTATCCCACAAAATCTTTTTTTCTTTATCTTAATTTCTTCATCTATTGTAATTATTATAGCTTTGTCATTTAAAGTGTATTTGTTTAATACTTCTTTTGGAAAATCCACATTAATAATTATATCTGTTTTTAATAAACTTTTTCTTCTATTATTAGCAACAGTAACAAGTATTCCATTATTGTTATATAATTTTTCTTCAAGCTTTTTAAATTTTGATATATGATTTGTTATAATGTTTACTCTTTTGTATTTTTTTGCGAAAAGCTCTATATATTTTTCAAATACTTTCGTATTTTGATTAATCGTAAAGCTTATCTCTAAATTTTCTTGCTTCATATTACTTTTTTTTACTATTTTTTCTGTAATTTCAGGAATCAGCATTTTAAAAAGCCATTTACCATCTATAACATTTATGTTATTTGACTCAAGCAAATTAATAAACTCTTTATCATTTTTTAAATTATTAGAAATTATTATTTTCTTACACTTCATATCTAATAATATCTTTCTTAAACTATTAACTAATTTTATTTTTTGTTTTATTTTCATTTTACAAATATCTTTATTTATAATTATTTTATCTTGTTTAATTTGTATTTTTCTTAAGTTCCACCACATATGCTTGTCATTTTCTTCTACAAAAAAAATAGACATATATATCACCTCTTTTAATATATATGTCCTGCTTAATTATTTATGTATCCAAACTATCAATTAATTCTTTATAGTCTTTCATATCAATTACTTTAATACATTCATAATCTGTTTCCAATTTTTCTAATATTTCTTTTGTTTTATCTGTCGAGTACAAATCAATTATTAAAATTTCATTTACAAATTTCTCATCACTATATATTATTTTAAATAATATATTTCTTATAAATCCTTCTATATAATCTTCGCCGTCTTTTACTGTAATTACCATATTTATTCCTGTTTTTTTATAATTAAAACATATTTTATTAAATATTATTACTTTTATAATTTCTAAAACTCCATATATTGCTAATGTCCATAAAATGGCCTTTCCTAAAAACTCTAACATTTTTCTTGCCTCCTATAGACATTATATGTTTTACCATTATTTTTGTTAATCTATTGTAAACTTGCGGATTTAATTATATTACTAATAAGAAGTGCATTAGTTACTACTCCAATGCCTCCTGGTACAGGCGTGCACATTGCTGCTTTTTCTTTAATATCTTCAAAATCAACATCGCCATAGATTTTTCCATCAATGCAATTAATTCCAACATCTAGTATTATTGCATCTTTTTTTACCATATCTTTTTTTAAAAAGTTAGCCTTTCCTATTGCCATAATAATAACATCTGAATTTTGCAAAACTTTATCTATATCTTGTGTTTTAGAATGACATATAGTAACTGTTGCATTTTTATTAAGTAATTGTGGGATTAAAGGTTTTCCTACAATGTTACTTCTACCTACTATAGTAACTTTTTTTCCTGTTAAATCAATATTGTAATATTCTATGGTTTTTATTACCGCCTCGCTTGTACATGGTATCAATCCTTCTTCTCCTACAAACAATTTTCCCATACTCAAAAAACTTATTCCCTCAATATCTTTTTCAGCTGGAATTTGATTTATTAATTTCTGACATTCCTTTGGAAGTGGTTGTTGAAACATAATGCCAGTTATTTCTTTATTTTTTTCAACTTTTTCAAAATTCAATTTAAATTCTTCTTTATCTTTTGCTAAAAAGACTTCACATTTTATTTTATATTTATCACAATTTTTCATTATTCTATTTACATACACATCACTTGCATCATCTCCTGCAATTCCAAGTATTGCCACATATGGTTTTTTCTTTAACTTTTCTATTCTTTCTTCAAATGTATCTTTTATAGACTTTGCTACAGATTTTCCTTCTAAAACTTCCATTATATTTCTCCTCTATAAATATTTACTTTTATTTTTTCTGCTTCTTTTAAAATTATATCGCATTTATTTTTTACCTCATGCTTATATATATCACTATTAACAGAATCCAAATTTATATTTACATTAACAATTGCTGACTCTACAGATGCAAAACTGTAAGATGCACATACTTTAAAATCACTTGCTAGCATCTTATTTCCCACCTTACTTATTCTTTCAGTTAATTTCAAAGTTTCAAAAGCCATTTCTACAACTTGCATACAAAATTCTACTGCTTTTTTATTTACATTATTGTAATTTTCCATATTTTCTTTTCTTAATTTATATGCTGATAAAATTTCTTCTAAGATCTCTTTATCTTTATCTATTATTTTTAAAGTATTTTGTTTTAGTTCTTCTGCATCAAATAAAATATTTTTAACCTCTTCTTGAACATCTACATATTTCTTTTTTCCAATGGTTAAATTTGAAATATATTTAATAAGAGAATTGGTTATAGAAAGTACCATTCCAACAACAGCTCCTCCTGCAATATCTATTTCTTTATTTTCTAAATCTAATAATATATCATTTATTTTATCTTTGTACATTTATATCTCCCTTCAAATTGGGGACAGTCCTTTTTTGAAAATATTTTCAAAAAAGGACTGTCCCCAATTTTAAATTAAAGTATCGTCCTTTTCTATCCAGTCATTTACTTCTTCTATTCTGTAGTTTTCTTTGTTGTCCCTCATTACAACTTTTTCTATCCCTGCATTTATAATCATTCTCTTGCATAAAGTGCAAGGTTCATTGTCATTTATGTATTCTCCTGTTCTTTTATTTATTCCAACCAAATATAAAGTTGAACCTATCATATCTTTTCTATTAGCACTTATTATTGCATTTTGTTCACTATGAACGGATCTGCATAGTTCAAAACCAGCTCCACTAGGTGTATTATTTTCTTTTCTTCTACAATATCCCAAATCTAAACAATTTGCTCTTCCTCTAGGAGCTCCTGTATAACCAGTTGATATTATTTCATCATTTTTTACAATTACACTTCCATAATTATTTCTTAAACATGTCCCTCTTTCTGAGATTGTTTCTGCAATATCTAAATAATAATTCACTTTATCAATTCTTTCCATATAGCGCTCCTTTTATTAATATTTAATTTACGCTATTTTATCATACGCAAAAAAATTTATCAACTATTTTATTAATTGCACATCTTATTTTCTTATACTCATTGATATTTAAGGAAAAATGTGATATTATTGTTTTATATTAATGAGAAAGGATTTTAAATTATGGTTTTAGGTATTATCGCTGAATATAATCCATTCCACAATGGACATTTATATCATCTTTTAAAATCAAAAGAAAAAGCTAATGCAGATTATGTTATAGCAGTTATAGGCGGAAATTTCACACAAAGAGGTGAGCCTTCATTTTTAGATAAATGGTCTAAAACTGAAATGGCTTTAAAAAATGGTGTTGACTTAGTTATCGAATTACCAACTTTATATTCTACATCTAGTGCAGAGAATTTTGCTGATGGTGCTATTAAAATTTTAAATTCACTTAATATAGTAGATTGTGTTTCTTTTGGAACTGAAACTGACAATTTAGCTAAGTTAAACTCAATTGCAACTATATTGCATGAAGAACCTAAAGATTTCAAAACACTTTTAGAATCTGAATTAAAAAAAGGAATCTCTTTTCCCAAAGCTCGTGAAAATGCATTAAATAAATATTTAAATAGTAATGAATCCAAAATTTTAAGTTCACCTAATAATATTCTAGCAATAGAATACTTAAAAGCATTGAAAAAATATAAGTCACATATTCGTCCTATTGCTATAAAAAGAAAAGATAGTGGACATTTAACTTTAGATTATACTGGTTCTATTACAAGCGCTACTGCAATTAGAAATATGCTTAAAACTAATAATACTAAAAATATAAAAAATGTTTTAACACCTGTATCTTATACTATATTGAAAGATGAATTAAAAAGTGGACATTATGTTTCTGATATTTCTCTTTTTGAAAAAATTATTATTTATAAACTTCGTACTATGCCTCTTTCAGAAATATCTAATATTCCTGATGTTTCTGAAGGATTAGAAAATTCAATAAAAAAAGCTGCTAATTCTTGCAATTCAATTGATGAAATTATAAACATTGTTCGAAGTAAACGTTATACAGAAACGAGAATAAAAAGAATTTTACTTTATGTTCTTTTAAATATTACAAAAAAAGATATTGCTCTTTCAAAAAGGACTAAGCCATATATTAGAGTTTTAGGGTTCAATGAAAATGGAAAAAAAATTGTGTCACAAATTTCAAAAAACAATCCTACATTAAGCATAGTTACTTCAGTCAAAAAATTTTTAGATAGTAAACCAAATAAGAGCTTAAAAACTATGATTGATATTGACATTTATGCAACAAATGTATACACAATAGGATTTCAAAATGATTCTTGGAACAATTTAGATTTCACTAAAAAAATAATTCAAATATAAAATTATAAAAAAGAGATATTATAAAATATCTCTTTTTTATAGTTTTATCTATCAATATACTAATATACAATTTTAAAATTTAAAGTTTTAGTTCCTCTAAATTTTCCTATTCCATTTATAGTAACTTTTGCCTTTCCTACATTTACATTATTTGAATATTCCACTGTGTAATCAATATTTTCTTTTAATAAATTACCATCATATCTTATATATAATTTAGGTTTTATTTGGCTGCCTGTATATTTTTGATTATAAATTTTACTAACAGTAGCTTGAGATATTGATATATTTCCTTTGTTATATTTATTATTTGATGAAATATTTACAATTTGGAAAGTTATTGTTTTGCTTCCTGTAAATTTACCTTTTCCAGTTATCTTTGCCTTTGCTGTCCCTACTTTTTTATTATTACTATATGAAACTTTATAGTCTTTACCTTTTTCTAATAAATCTCCATTATATCTTATATATAATGTTGGTGTTATTGATTTTCCTGTATATTCTTGATCAGCTACGTTACTAACAGTTGTTTTTGTTATTGAAATTTTTCCTCTATAGTCGTCATCATTCCAATCATTGTCATCATCATAATTTGAATTATTATTTCTTCTTATTTTAAAAGTAGTTGTTAGATATGATGTATAATTTCCTTTTCCAGTTATTTTTACAGTTGCAATTCCTACATCTTTGTTATCGCTATAAGAAACCTTATAATCTTCATTTAAGATTAATCTTTCTCCTTTATATTTTACTGTTACTGTAGGTTTTATATATGATCCTGTATAATATTTTGTAGATATATCTGAAACTTTTGCTTCGCTTATATCAATTTTATTTATTCTAAAATTAACAGTTTTGCTTCCTTTATATTTTCCTTTTCCTATTATTTTAATTTTAGCATTTCCAACATTTTTATTGTTACTGTATGTAAGCGTATAATCTGTTCCATTTGTTAGTTTTATATCTCCGTTATATAATTCAACTTCTGGTGTAATCCTCCTACCTGTGTAATCTTGATTATCAATTTTGTTTGCTTTAACTTTTGAAATGTTTTTTGTTATAATTTTAAATGTTTTTGAAGTTGTACCTGTGTAATTTCCTATTCCTGTTATTGTTAATCTTGCTGTTCCAACATTAACATTGTTTGTTCCAGAAACTTTATAATCTCTATTTAGAGTTAATGTTTTTGAATTTAATTTTACTCTAACTTTAGGTAAAATTCCAGTTCCAGTATATTCTTGGTTTGAAATTGATGCTACACTTGCTCCTGAAATAGATACTGATGAAATCCCAAATGATTTTTCTATATTTCCTGTATAGTTTCCTCTTCCTGTTATTTTTACATATCCATTACCTGCATTTTTATTGTCTTTATATGATACACTATAATCTTTTCCATTTTGTAATGTGTTTCCATTGTCTTTTACAATTACTGTAGGCTTTATATATGTACCTGTATATTGCTCATTAGATGTAACAGTGATAGATACTGTATTAATATTTTTTCTATCTATTCTAAATGTCTTTGTTTTACTTCCTGTATAATTTCCTATTCCTATTATTTGAATTTTCCCACTACCTGCTTTTATATTATTACTATATGTCAATTTATAATCTATATCTTTTCTTAATGTTTCTCCTTTATATGTAATTATTACATATGGTTTTATCTCACTTCCTGTATAAGTTTGGTTATCAATCTTAGATATAGTTGTTCTAGATATATTAGTTATTGTTGAAGTCGAAGCAGCATATACATAATTTACATTAAAAAGTAAACTTACTACTAGAATTAAAGATAATAAAACAAAATATTTTACTTTATTCATAAATATTCTCCTTTACATAATATTTAATACGCATATATTCTATCATCTTTTTTTAAAAAAGTCCATAATTTTCTAATATTTTAGTATAAAATAAAGAATAAGTTAAAAGCCTCTCCTCTATAATAAATAATCTAATGTAAAAACATACAAATATAAAAAACTGAGATAGAAACATTCAAAGATTTCTATCCCAACTATCGTTATTTAAATAATTAATTTCTAACTTACTTACTAATTAGTCGCATATAAATTTCTCACGCCATCTGTGCATTGTACTTTCTCATATGAAAATGCCTGTCCTTCACTAATATCATCATATATTTTATTAAACTCTTCTATTGTACCATTATAATATATATTTGTCATTCCTTGTAAAAATTGATATCCAATACCTGTTACATTCTTTTCTATATACAAAGCTTTAATACTCGAAAATACACCCCAACCAGCTCTACCTGATGTAACATATACCGTTCCTTTAAAACTTTGTGGTCCAATATGTTCAAAATAATCACCCTTACATTTTAAAATTGCAGAATCAGATAACATTAAGCTTGTTCTTTCTTCACTGCCATAATTAACATATGCATTTTTACATGTCTCTGGTATAACTAATTCTGTAATTCCTAATAATGTTGCTTTTAATATTAGTGATGTCATTGTTGAAGGGAATTTAAATCCCTTAATATTTGAATTTTCACCTTGCAGAACTATCTCTTGAACAGGATAGGTTTTTCCATCCCATTCTACATTACTAGGAAGTTCAACATATGCATCATTTATACCTGTTAGATTAATATTTACATACATAGTATTACATGCACTATTACTATATGATGCTGGATGTGATTCAGTAATTTTGTCGCTTGACAGTTTCGCATATTTCATTTCTTCTATACTTCCGTTTGTCCCTACTGAATATTCCTTTCCATTTATAATTAATTTTCCATCTTCGTTATATTTTTTTACTATATCATCAGTTTCTCCAAACTCTTCTTTTAAAGCCCCATATAAACTTCCTTTTGCAGTTCCTGTTTTGTCTTCAAGATTTATTGTTCCCTCTCCATCAATTAAAGCTGCTTGAGTAGCCAATTTCACTCTATCTTCTACCGCTTTTTCTCCTGTAACTTTTTTAGCATTTGTCGCCTTATCTAATATTCCATCTTGGCTTGAAATCATGCTTATTGATACTCCTGCTAGAATTAGTAGTACAATTATTGTTATCACTAATGCTATTAATGTAATACCTTTTTGGTTCTTTTGTTTATCTTTCATTTTATTTTTTCCCTCCTTGTTTTTTGTTATTGTATCACTTTGCATATGTGTTTTACAGTGATTATCATTCACAGTATTATATATTTTTCTAAAAATGTTACCAGCTTATTTAATAAATTATTTTATCTATATTATTTTTATCTAATTATTATTTTGACTAATATGTATATTTTCAATTTTTGCATTTAATTCTCTTGAAACTACATTTTGAATTTGAGCTACTTTCTCTTTAGAAAGTTCCTCTTCATTACCAACAACTACATTAATACTTGAATTATTAATAAACATTACACATTTATTAAAACCCTTTGTAGTTAATAAATTTTCACATATCATAATAGCATTTTTATTATTATTTATTTTAGCTATTTCTTGATTAGCTATTGATTTTTGTGTATCATCAATATTATTATTTTGAATAATAGCTGTATATGATGAAATCATATTTGCATACATAGTATCTCTTTCTAGTTTTGAAGCTGTAAAATAGTCTGAATCTTTATTATCTTCATTTTTATTTTCTTTTATCTCTGCTGATGTCTCTTTGTTCTCTTCATTAGGTACTATTTGGCTATTATCTATATTATTATTATTTTCATCTTCTTTTTCTTCATTTTGTGCATTTGTTTCTTCAGTTTCATTTGAATTTGTTATATTATCTTGTATATCATTAACATCATTATTACTAACTAACACAGCATCTCCAATATTTGCAATATTTTCTGAATAGGTTTCCACAGTATTATTATTTTCGTTACTTGTATAATTTAAATATCCTGCTGCAACAAGCATTAGAGCAATCACATAAATAATAACTTCACCTTTTTTTATACTTTTCAACATATTAAAACCTCCCTATTTCATTTCAAAAACCTGAATTTTATCTATTGTAAGTCCTGTTATACTGCTTACTGCATTTATAATTTTTGTTTTTATACTTACATTTCCTGCACCTTCAGCTGTAACTATAGCTCCTACTATTTTAGGCATAACAGTTTTTTCTGTAATTGGTGTTTTATTTCCATTTTCTTCAGAATATATTACATTCTTTTTATTTTCTGTTTCTGTCACATTTCTTTTTCCGCCAGAAGAATCATTTTCTTCAGTGGCACT
This sequence comes from uncultured Clostridia bacterium, assembly GCA_934178475.1. Taxonomy (GTDB): domain Bacteria; phylum Bacillota; class Clostridia; order TANB77; family CAG-508; genus CAG-269. Next base: position 129,456 of record CAKPQH010000002.1, on the reverse strand, counting down.
AGTAGTTGTAGTTTCATCATACATCGCAACAGTGCTTGATGACTCTGAGTAGTTTAAAAAAACTTTAACATTGCCCGCTCCTTTTATTGAACTTAAAATTTCTTCTAAACCACTTTTTAAATTTACATTTTCTTCTATCTCTTCATTAGTCGCCAATTTACTTCTCTCCTCTATATTATTTGTTTCTTCATTACCATTTGTTTTTTTATCATCCTTTATGATGTAATTTATAAAAACTAATGTAATAATTAAAATAACTATTAAAAATATTAAATTTTCTATTTTCTTTTTATTAGAACTTTCTTTATGTTTTTTTGTAATTAAATCTATTTTATCTTTAAACATATTGACCTGTCCTTTCTTTATTTTTGAATAATCTCTATTAATCTCTCATCAACTTCATATATTTTGCTTATTTCTTTTTTCAAATCTACTATTTCATTACTTGTATTTTCTTTATTTTTTTCCTTGTTGTCAATTTCTACTTTTTCAATTTCCTCAATATTTTTTATATTATTATTTGTATTATTTTTTTCTTTTGAAATTATAATACTTATCTTGTTTATTCCAGCATTTGACTTATTTGTGTTTAACTCTGCATCGACTTTGCACTTTTTCACATTAAATCCCAATTCCTCAACTTTTGACTTTATATTATTTTCTAATTCTTCTATATATAATTTTTGTAATCTTGTATCCATTGAACTCTGGTCTATGTTATTGTTTTTATTTACATCTTTATCTTCCATATATGTATTTATTTCATCAGATGCCAAGGAATATAATTCTGAAGTATTTACAAAAGGTGAAATTATACAAAAAACCACAAAAATACTTAATACAATTTTTACATACTTTTTTATATTTCCTTTTGGTAATATCATCTCTAAAATACTAACTATAACCAGAGCAATTGTAATTTGCTCTATCCATGAACTTAAAAATTTTATCATATAATCTTTTCTCCTTACCTATACATCATTCCACTGTTAGAAATTTTTATTATTAATGTTGTTCCTATAATTAGCATAACTGACATTGTACACATAATACCAAGTAAAATCTTAAATATTCCTGAAATTTCTTCTAGTAAATTTACTATCTTTTTGTCTGCAATCACTTCTACTATGCTTGCTCCTAAACTATATATTATAGAAAGTGTTGCTAATTTAATTATTGGATTAATACAAATTCCAATAATTACTAAACTTCCTACTATTCCAACTGCATTTTTTAAAATCAATCCACATCCAAGAACTGTGTCAACAGAATCGCCCAATACCTTACCGACAACTGGTATCAAATTAGATACAGCTGCTTTTGTTGTTTTTGCTGTTATACCATCTACACTACTGGTTAAAGTTCCTTCTAATGATATTACTCCAACAAATATTGTAAGAACAACTCCTAAGAACCATACAACACTTGACTTCATGAATTTAGTTAATTTGTTTATTTGTATTTGATCAGAAATTTTGGAAACTATTATTAAAACAACTATAAGTGAGATCGCTGGTAAAATTAATCCTCTAATTATATTTGAAATAAATTCAATTACAAATAATATTATAGGTTCAATCACTACACTTGTTGATATACTTCCTGTATAAATCATTAACGTTATAAGTAATGGTATTAAACTATTTGTAAATCCAACTAAATTCGAAATCGTGTCTGAAACTGATGACAATATGCTTGAAAAATTAGAAAATATTAGAGTTACTATTAATATGTATTGCACATAATATATAATTTTTGATACACTGTTATCTTCTAAGCTATCTGTTACTGTTTTTAAAACTGTATGTATTAAGACTATTACTAAAATGCTAACAAGAGTTTTTATACTTGATATAATCTCAATACCTAAAAAATTTAAAATTTTCTTTATAATTGTATCGTTTTTAACATTTCCTGATATAGCCGAATTAAATACATCTTTCATGTTTATATCATTAAATACATCTGTTGAATATTTATTTGCCTCTTCGATAAAGTCAGAGATTCCAAATCCTTCAGTTTGTTTATTTAAAATATTTTCTTTAGTTTGTTCTTCTGCATAAGTAAATTTTGGTACTAATATAAATATTAAAAAAATAACTATACCACATAAAAATTTTCTCATTAATTGTACCTCTTTAACTCGGTAATATTTTAAGTATTACTTCTAATAAACTTGATATAATTGGTATAGACATTGATATTATTATAACTTTGCTTCCTATTTCTACTTTACTTGCTATAGCACTTTCTCCAGAATCTTTACAAATACTTATAGCAAATTCACTAAGAATTGCAATTCCTGTTATTTTTAATAATAAAGCTAAGAATTTGTTATTTATACCTGATCTTTCACTAATTGATGTAAGAATATTTATAATTGGAGCTAATTTATCTAATACTAAAATTAAAATCAAAACTCCTGTAATTATTGATATGTATATTGTAAATTCTGGTCTGTATTGTTTCAATATAATTATAGAAATAAGTCCAATTAAACCAATACCTATTATTTTTACTATTTCTCCCATTGGATTATTCCTTTCTTTTTTCTTTAAAGATTAAACATTGTTCTTACAGTATCAAATAATGTACTAATTTCTTTTATTACTAATGTTAAAACAATAACAAGACCTGCTAATGTTGTCATCATAGCTTGTTCTTCTCTACCGGCTCTGCATAGAACTTGATGCAATACTGCAACCAAAATTCCTACGGCTGCTATTTTAAATAATAAATCCACATTCATATTGTTTAATTCTCCTCTTTTATATTAATATAATAACTATCGCAATTCCTATAATATATCCTAAACTTTTATACATTTTTTCATTTTTTCTTCTATCATCTTCTGCTTTTAAAATTTGTGTATCTAAGAAATCTTTAACTAGTTTAAGTTCACTAACTTGTCCATCTACGTCTGTTTTTCCTAGACTGTTTCCTAGACTTAAAATTATATTTTTATCTTCTTGATTAATATGTAAATAATTCTCATTCAATTCAATAGCATTTTTCCATGCATTTTTTATATTTTCTTCTTTTAAATTCTTGCTTCCAGCTTTAAAAATTGCTGATATATTTTCACATGTTGTTTTTGAAATTGAATTAAAAATTTCTCCTAACGGTTCATATGTAAATTTCATTTTGTTTTCTATCATATTAGTAGCTTTTTTGAATTCCTTTAATTCTTTTACCCTATCTGATGTCTTCTTCGAAAGCATAAATCCTATGCTTGTACTTATTCCAAATATACATACCAAAATTATATATTTTATAAAAATCATCCTATGCTCCTTATATAATATCTATATTTATATATATGTTTTATTTTTCATTTTAGAACTCTTTTCTATATTATTTTTATATATTCTCTTTTATCTATATCAAAAAAATATTTCTCTTTAATGTTTCCTTTCTTTTTATCATCTAGTATAAATATTCTTTCAATAATATTTTTCTTTAACAAATTATTTAAGTTATCATTTAACATTATTTCTTCTATGCTTCTACCATGCACCGTAAATATTCCTTTTGCTCCACTACATATTGCTGTTGATATAGCTTCAATATCTTCTTTGCTACCTATCTCATCACAAGCTATAATGTCAGGTGACATAGATCTTATTAACATATTCATACCTTTTGCTTTTGAAACATTTGATATTACATCTGTAAAAATTCCTATATCATTTTGAGGTATTCCTCTATATGTTGCTGCAATTTCTCCTCTCTCATCTACTACTCCAATTGTTTTTTTATATGTATCACTTATATTTCTTAGTAAATCTCTAAGTAATGTTGTTTTTCCACCACCTGGACTTGCAACAATCATGGCATTATAAAGATTATTTTTATTTGCTATATCTTTTATAATGCAATCTGAACATCCTATTTTTTCTCTTGCTATTCTAAAATTAAGACTTGAAATATAATTAATATTTATAACTTGTCCATTTTCAATAACACAACTACCTGTGATTCCAACTCTATGCCCGTCCTTTTATTGTAATAAATCCCTCGCATATTTCTTTTTTATAAGAATATACAGAATTTTCACATATTTTTTCAAAAGTCTCTAATATGTCTTCTGTATTTACTATATAATCTAGTATTTGCATATCATTTTCAATTTTTAATGTAATTTTTCTGTTATTTCTTATTCTTATTTCTTGTACATATTTTTTTATCTCAATATTTTTTTCTTCATTTTCTTTTATAAAATTAAATATACATTTTCTGATATTTAATGACATATATTTTAAAACTTCTTCCATAACGCCTCTCTAAATTTTTTTATATTTTCAAATAAGTTTTAATTGATTTTATTATATAAAAAAATAAAGCATATAATATAAATCAATATATTATATGCTTTATTTTTTATTTTTAGAACTATATTATTCTAATTTTATTCTTCCCAATTATGATATACATTCATTACATCATCTAATTCTTCAAGTCTATCTAAAAGTCTTTGCATTCTTTCTGATCCATGCTCATCAAGTTTAACTGTAGTTTCTGGTACCATTTGAACTTCAGCCTCTAAAAATTCTAATCCTTGTTCTTCTAGTTTTTCTCTTACTTCTGAAAAATTAGCTGGTTCTGTTGTAATTTCATATACCTCATCACAAACTTCAAAGTCTTCTGCTCCTGCATCTAACACAAGCATCATTAATTCTTCTTCATCTAAAGAACATGTTGCCTTTTCTATAACAATTACTCCTTTTTTATTAAACATATATGATACACAACCTGTAGTTCCCAAATTTCCTCCTGCTTTATCAAATACATGTCTTACATCTGCTGCTGTTCTGTTTTTGTTGTCTGTATTAGCTTCTACTATTAATGCAACACCATTTGGTCCATATCCTTCATATGTTATTTCTTCATAATTTGCTGTATTTCCTTCTCCTGAAGCTTTTTTTATAGCATTGTTTATTGTATCATTTGGCATATTAGCTGCCTTACATTTTGCTATTATATCTTTTAACTTTGAGTTTCCTGCTGGATCTGGTCCACCTGCTTTTACTGCAACTAATAATTCTCTTCCTAATTTTGTAAAGATTTTTCCTCTAGCTGCATCTGCCTTTCCTTTTTTTGCTTGGATGTTGTTCCATTTGCTATGTCCTGACATTCCCATTTCCTCCTTTTTTGATTTTCTTTATTTTAAGGCTTTTAACCTTTATCTATTAACTTGCCACGTTTTTTTCACCTTACTGTTAGTTTGTTAATATTTGTGGTATTCCCCATTTTAAATTTCACTTTCCATTGTAACATATTTTTTGCGTTTTGTGTAGTATTTTCCAAATATTTTTTTGTATTTCACTTACATTTTAATTCTATGCTCATATTTTAATCAAAAATAACCCATATATGTTTTTGGCTAACATTTTGGTTCCTATTAAAACCAAATGCTTATTATTTGTATCATTTTTTAATTAAATATCTTTTACATTACGCAGTTTTTTATTATTTCATATTATAATTTTATTTCTATAATATTAGATATTAATATCTCTGTTTTATCTTCTAGTATAAGTATTTTTTTATATTCATCTATCTTTTTTACAATTCCATTTATTTCCACATATTCTCCACCTGTCTTTTTTAAATCTGGTATAAAATATGTGATTGTTATATTTAATTTTTCGTTAATTTTCTTTTTTATTTCTTGTATTTTTCTGTTTAATGTTAATTTTGATTCTTCATCCAGTTCGATTTTAGCATTTGTTATTCTTGCTGTTTCATCTATAATATCTTCATAACCTGTTAAAGCTACAAAGGATGCAAACTGAGCTGATCTATCTTCTAAACTCATTCTAGGATGTTTTTTTGATATATGATGTGGTAAATTGATTATATCACCATATTTGTTAGCCATATATAAAACCTCCTTTCTATCCTCTGTGACCACCAACTTGTCCATTTCTTTCTATTGTAGTTCCGCCTTCCATAAAGTTCATTCCTTTTAAAATAGCATTTTTTCCAAATTTTCGTTTTATATCAATCATGGCCTTTTGAATTTCTTTTTCTGATTGCTCTTTTTTTATTTTCTTTTCTTCTTCTTGGTAATTGGTAAATAAATTAATTTGCTCAAATTCCTTTTTTACTAAATTTTCACTAATTACATTATTTGCAGTAATATTTATCCTTCTTGTTAATAAATTTTTATCTATTATTCTCTCATATAAATTAATTACCGCTTTCATAATTATTTTAGTTGATGATGTTTTATGATTCAAATTTATTGTTCCGTGTGCATGTTTAGGAATCTTTCTACCATATCTATCTATTGTAATTTCTCCTTTGTAATTTTCTTTTATTTCTTTATTTATTAAATTTTCTACATCATATCCTATAGTAAGAACTATTTGATCTGTTACTATCTTTTTTTCTACTAATTCTAAAGTTAATAGTTCTGTCATTTCTTTTATTATAAGTTTTGTTTTTTCATAATTATATGGGCAATGTAAAACTTGTCCAGAACTTATACTATTAGTTGATGGTTTATATGCTTTTATACTTTCAATTGTGACAGGTTCCCATCCCCAAGCATGATCTATTAATAATTCGGCATTTATTCCAAAAACCCTATATAATAATTCTTCATTTCTCAATGAAACTCTTGCAATATCTCCCATTGTATAAATGCCTTTATCTTCTAGTTTTTTAGCATATCCTTTTCCCACTCTCCAAAAATCTGTGATTGGTTTATGATTCCACAAAATTTTCCTATATGTTATTTCATCAAGAGCTGCAATTCTTACTCCATTTTGATTTGGTTTAACATGCTTTGCTACTATATCCATAGCAACTTTGCACAAATACAAATTAGTTCCAATTCCTGCAGTAGCTGTTATTCCTGTTTCTTTATAAACATCTTGTATTACTTTTGTAACTAATTCACGTGCTGTCATGTTATATGTTTTTAAGTAATGTGTTACATCTATAAATACTTCATCTATAGAATATACATATATATCTTCATGTGAAAACCATTTTAAATATATATTATAAATATCTGTACTATATTTCATATAATACTTCATTCTTGGTGGTGCTATTATATAACTTAGCTCAAGATCACTATTTTTCTTTAATGCTATATCATCATATGATGAACCAGTAAACTCATTTCTTGGTGCTTTTTTCTTCCTTTCTATATTAACCTCTTTTACTTTTTGAATCACTTCAAATAATCTTGCCCTTCCTGGTATACCATAAGATTTTAAAGATGGACTTACTGCAAGGCAAATTGTTTTTTCTGTTCTACTGCTGTCAGCAACAACAAGATTTGTTGTTATTGGATTAAGCCCTCTTTCTTTGCATTCAACAGAGGCATAAAAGCTTTTCAAATCAATAGCTATATAAATTTTATCATACTCATTTTTCAAATTTATACCCCCATTACAAAACATCTATTTGTATTATATCATTTTTGTTTTTGTTTGTAAACACTTGTTTGTAATTTGTTTTTATATTTTCATTTTATAATATAATCTCCTAGTGCATATATACTAGGAGATTTGTATTTTATATAAATTCATATTCTAAAAGTTCAATCTTATTAGAAATGTATTCTTTGTTATATTTCATAGGTTCACTTAATTCTGTTGATAAATATTTTTTATTATCATCTGGAAATACTGTTACTATATTTCCATTTATTTCTTCATTAGCTAAAATACTAGCTATTAAATTTGCTCCTGATGATATTCCTACACCTAATCCTAAACTAATTGCTATTTTCTTAGACATATTAATAGCATCATTATCATTTATAAGCATAATTTTATCAATAACCTTCTTGTCTACTATCTTAGGAATAAAATCATCTCCTATCCCTTCAATTTTGTGTTCTCCAAATATTTTATTTTGAGATAGTAACGGCATCTTATCTGGTTCTAAAGCATATATTTTCACATTGTCATTTGTCTCTTTTAATCTTTTAGCAACACCTATTAAAGTTCCTCCAGTTCCTATTCCTGAAACAAAGCCTCCAACTTCATTTCCTAACTGCTTTAAAATTTCTTTACCTGTTGTTTCATAATGTGCTAATATATTGTTTTTATTTTCGAATTGTTTAGCATAAAAAGCATTGTTTTTCATGGCATATTCATATGCATCTTCTAATACTTTTTTAAATCCCCCTTGCTCTCTAGATATTAAAGTTACTTTTGCATTATACATATTCATAATTTTCACTCGCTCTTCGCTTACCCAATCTGGCATAAATATATGTATAGGATTTCCAAAAAAAGCTCCCATTGCAGATAATGATATACCTGTATTTCCGCTAGTAGCTTCAACAATACTCATACCTTTTTTTAATTTTTTTTCCTTATAAGCTTCTTTTATAATATAATATGCCACTCTATCTTTAATACTTCCTGTTATATTGTATGATTCAAGCTTTGAATATACATATTTTTCTTTTCCATTATATTTGTATTTTATTCTTATCATTGGAGTATTTCCTACTTTTATATTCATATATTATTCCCTCCTTTTTATAATTTATTTAATTCTATAGATATATGTTACAAAAAAAGATTTAAAGAGAAAGTCTTCAAATCTTTTTATATAGTTTATTCAATATCTTGTTTAGGAACAATATTTGCTTCTAGCACTTCTGGTTTCATTAAATATTTTAATAATAACTTCATACTGCTTGCATAATAAAATCCATCACATATTCTTTCGTCTCCAACGATTGCAATTGACATAGATTTCTCTTGTTTTATTTCGTCTTCTTCATATATCCAACCTTTTTTTCTTTTTCCCATTGCTATAAAAATACCACATGTTCCAAAATTATATATATGGTGATATATAGCATCTATACCTAATGATCCCATATTAGTCAAAAATGCGCTTGTGTGAAATGGACTTAAATCAATTACAGCTTTTGGCATTATTCCGTGTTTATCTGACCATATTAAAAAATTCACTACTAATCTAATTACAAAATTAGGTACATGTGATAATATTTTAGCAAAATTTGATGTTGTATTATCTTCTGTTGTTTCTTTATTCGCTTTTATTGTTTTATTTAATTTTTCTGCAATTTCAAATATATTTTCACTACCATCAAACCTTATTTTTAATGTAGTCTCTTCTCCTCCATCTGTCATATCTTTTTTAATTGCAAGTGATACATATATCCCATCTCTTGCAAAAGTTCTTCCATTTATTACAAATCTATTAAGTCCTGGTCTTTCTGCTAAAAGTCTAACAATAGCAGCATATATTATATTCATATATGATAATTTTATATCTTTTTCTTTTTTTACTCTATCTATATATTCATCAATATATTTAACCTCAATATCTTGTGTATAATACACATGTGAATCGCTTCTTTCTTTCATTATATATGGTATTACCTTAAAGAAAGCAGGCATATTTTTTATTCTTCTCCCATCTTTTCTGTGTCCAAACATTTTACATCTCCCTTTTAATTATCTTCTATTCCATTTTAATGTGTAAGTCGAATTTTGTCAAGTTTTAATTTTTTCATGAGATGAAATATATTTTGTCCATTTTATATATCCATATGTTGTATTTGTTAAATATCCAAACTTAAGTACTAATAAAATCCATTGTCCAGCAATTATATTCATAGCTATTTCTAAAAATGTACTTATATACCAAGCAATCCATTGTTCTCTATATCTAAATAATATGAAAAGTCCATTTGCTATTCCCACTGCACTACAACAGGCATCTAAATAACAAACTATTTTTTCAAGTAATGGGCTATCTGATAATATTCCTTCTTCAACATCTATCATACTTAGAAAATAACCTATAATAACTGTCCATAAAATTATTCCTAATATAATAGTCACTTCTTGCCATCCTTTTAATTTTCTTACTTCTGTTGTCTTTTCGTCATCTTTATCTAAATGTTTATTCCAATTAATAAAACTAATAATGTCAATTGGTATCCAGAAAAATATTGTTGCTGCCATTGTTGCAAAACGGTATGCACATACTATGCATATTGCAATCTCTATAACTTCTACAAACAATGATACTATAAAATTCCATTTACTTTGTTTTGATATCAAAAGCTCACATAGAATATTACTAAAAATATCTGCTAAATATAATGCCATTATTACATTTCCTTTTATTCCACCAATATCTTCTTCTGGAAATATAAATGCAAAAACAAATGCCATTATTGTTATACTAATAAACCATATTTTTTCATAAGTCGAAAAATAGTTCCATATTTTCTTTATTTTATCCTTCATTTCTTAATCCATTCCTTTTTATTTTCTATTTTTATTTATATATTCTATCGCATCTTTATATAAATATAGGCTACCTATAATAAATGTAACAGAATCTTTTTGTTCTTTAGCAAAAGAAACCGCTTCTTCAAAGTCCATTTTTTTTACTTTAATATTTTTGTCTATTAAATCTGCTATTTTAACTAATTCATTACTATCAACATATTCTAATTTTTTATTAAAGCTTTGTTTAATTCCATTGTGAAAAATAAATATTGCTTTTTTATCTTCTGTTATAATCTTTAATAATTTGCTATAATCTTTTCTTTTTAATGCAGAAAAAATATATATTTTATTTCTATCTTTGTAATACATATTAGATGTATCAATAAAATTTCTCATTGCATTTTCATTATGAGCTCCATCAAATATTATAAGTGGATTATTATGTATAACTTCCATTCTACCTTTATGAACTACACTTTTTAATCCATCTCTAATTGCTTCTTCATTAATTTCAATCTTCTTATCTCTTAGTATATTAATACATTCAATTGAAATTATTGCATTTTTTATTTGTTGTTTTCCTTTCAAATTTATTTTTATATCTTTATACTCTTTATAACTAAATGTCTGATAATTTTCATCATATGAATAATCATATACATCATTCAAATCTAATAATTTTAATTTGTTATTTTTCTTATCACATGTATTAATAATTATATTATTTATAGTATCTTCCTGCTTTACAAAAATAGTATTTGAAAATTCTTTAATTATCCCTGCTTTATTTTCTGTAATCTCTTCTAATGAATTTCCTAATATATCTGTGTGATCATAATTAATTGTATTTATTACTGATATAATTGGATTGACTATATTTGTAGAATCATATTTTCCGCCACATCCAACTTCCACAATTGCAAACTCACATTTTTTCATATCAAAATATGTTAATGCTGTTATTAAAATAATTTCTTGAAAAGAAACTTTTGTATTTGTTTCTTTTTCTACATCTTTAATAATTTTATCATTTAAATTAAAAATACTTAATAATTCTTCATCCTTTATATTAATATTATTTACAGAAATTCTTTCATTAAATCTAATCAAATGTGGAGACATTATTTTTCCTACTTTATATCCTTGTTTTACTAATATATTAGAAATCATTTCTGTACAGCTACCTTTTCCATTAGTCCCTGCAACATGTATTATTTTCAAATCTTTATTTTTAAGTTCTGTTTTTTCTACGATAATTTTCATCCTGTTTAAACTTTTATCTTTCGTTCCTGTATAAAATTGTTCCAAATATTCAGTAATATTGTCTATCATTAATTTGTTCTCCTATTCTGCATCTTTTATCCTAACATTAACACCATTTATATTTTTGTAAACTCTTTTCTCATTTTTCTTCATTTTATGTTCTATTTCTTTTTCCAAATCTACATCTAATATTTCCGCAATTCCTAATAAAAATATTGCAACATCAGCTAATTCTTCTCCTACATCTTCTTTCTTCTTTCTATATGCATCATAAGCTTCACCAACTTCACTATACATTAAACAAAATTCTTTATTTACATCTGTAGTATTAAAGCCTTTATTTATTTTGTTTTGTATTATATCTTTTTGTGTTTTTCTTAAATCCATTTATTATTCCCCCTATTTTATTTCAAATCTTTCTGCTATTTTTAACATATGCCCAATATTTCCTTCTCCAGCAAATCTATTTTCATCAAAAAAGTTTTCTTTTAAATCAATCCAATATAGCTTATTAAGTTCTTCTACTAAATTTATATTTTTATTTAATTGACCTGCATATACATCTAACCTAAAATTAGGTTTTTCATATTCAAACTTCATAATATGTATTAATTTTATATCTTCTTTAGATATCCCTGTTTCTTCATAGAGTTCTCTATATGCTGCCTCTAAATCAATTTCATTTTTTTCTACTTTGCCACCAACTAAATTTAATTTTCCTTTGTAAGGCTCCTTTTCCCTATTGCACATAAGTACTTTATTTTTTTCTTTATTGTATACAATTATTACATTTAGTTTATTCATATACTCTATGTCTCCAATTCTTTATTATTTGATCTTTTCTACTTTTCTTAATAATTCTATTTCATATTTTTGATCTTCTCTTGATTCATAATTTTCTTCACTAACTTCTGTTACGATATTTTTATTAGTCAAATTATATTTTTCTAGTATTTTATAATCTTCTTTTAAAAGTTCTTCTATAGAATCGTGTTTTCTTCCATGTGTTTTCTTCTCTATGTATCCATCATTGTTTTTTGTAGCAGAAAAATGTATCTGATATATATATTTATTTGCAATTGTCTTATCAATATAGTTTTCCAAGAAAGAATCAAAGTCCTTATGTAACATATTCGATAAACAATGCAAATGACATGTATCTAAACACATTTTTAAATGTTCATTATTTATTTCTTGACAAATTCTAAGTACTGTGCATCTATTAATATTTTCAGAAATACTTACATGTATGTTCTCAATTAAAATTTTTACATTTGTACCATCTAAAATATCTACTAATTCTTTTATTCTATTTAATATAGCTTCTTTTATCATTTCATAATTCCATACAACATGATATAGCATATTAATCTTTATATTATATTTATTAGATAACATCATACATTCTTTAAGCTCATTTTTTACAATATTTACATCTTTTGAAATTAAAAGTTCCAAATCAAATATATCTAGTGGTGGATGAATCGTAATTTCTTTTATTGTTGGAACTTCTTCCATCAATCTTTCCACCACATTTGTTATACTAAAATTTCCCCATGTTCTGTTATTATGAAAGAATTGTAATTCAATCCCATTATCTTTTTCGATTTCTTGTCTGAGAGATTCTAGCCCTTGTAATTTCTCACAAACTTTTGGATATATTATCATAGTCTTTTCCTTCTTTCTTTATTTTAAATTATTTTTTTTCATATTTTCTTTAGCTCTTTTTTCAAATTCTTTTTTATTGTCTATTAAATATTGTATTTCTTTTAAAAAGTTTTCATATTTTTTATCTTTAACATACATCTTTTTTACAGCATATCCGTTTTTTCCAAACTTTTTTATTGCAAAGTTATATGATCTTTCAATTAGTTCTTGCTCAGTTAATTTGTTATTTTCTTTTATATCAAATCCTATTGAAGACTTTAAATATGTTTCTACATCTATTTTTCTATCAGCAGAAGATAAAATTTTTCCATATATATTTCTAGGAACATACTCTAATGATGCTCTATGATCTTCAATTGCTTCTTTCATTATTTCTATTTCTTCCAATGTAAAAAATTCTCTTATTTTTTTATCTTCATATAATCTTTTTGCTGAAAGTATTTCATGATTTTCTCTATCTATATGACACGCTATATCATGAAAACAAACTATTGTATACAACATATCATGATTCAACTCATAATTTTCACTTAATTCTTCTGCCCTATTTAGCACAAATTTTATATGTTCAATATCATGTCCCTTATCATTCATGTCATATTCTTTTAAAATATTTTCTTCAATATATTTTTTTAACTTTTCATTTATCCTTTTCATATTCAGAAAACCAATTCCTTTAATATTTTTTCCAAAAAATATTTTATCACAATTAATTCTCTTTTACAATTGCATTCATGCTCATTTTTGATTTTTTATGTAAATTATGGTATAATTTTATTAGGTACTTGCTAATATGCAGTTTTTTTCAAAACAAACATCGTAATTTTTACGGTTTGCATTTAATAAGTATCACTATATTTATTTTAAGGAGGTACTCTAGATTAGGACCTAGAGTAAAAAAAGAATGACTTACGCAAAAACAGTACGTGTAGAAAACAGAGAGGGAAATTCGTTGTTTATCGACAATAATCCTGCATCAGATGAAAAATTAATGATTCTTTTGAAAGAAGCTCTTAATCACAAAGTTATATTTCAAGATGGTTATAATTTCATCTTTGCAGTCGAGTGGGTGTTCGGTAATTTAGCAGCTACATTTCCCGCAGCAGCTCCAATGAGCTTAAAGTACTTTGTTCAATTTTTCAAAGAAAAGCTCAGAGAACATGGACATGTTACACTTTACCAAGACGATTTCTATGTAAATCGATAATTAAAAGTCATCTAAAACTTTTCAAAGAGCAGGATTGATATCCTGCTCTTTGAAATTTAGTCTAAAAGTGCAAATAAGAAATCATCTTGTGAATCATTTCCTTCGATTGTTCTTATTTCTATCTTTTTAGACCTGAACCATTCAAGCACTGGCTCAGTTGAATCATGATAAATTCGTAATCTCTTCCTTACAGTTTCTTCATTGTCATCAGACCGAACCGTAAGTTTAGATCCGCACTTATCACAAATTCCTTCAACCTTAGGATGTTTAAAGGAATCTTTTGTGAAACCTTCTTGACAATTTGCATTTGAACATACCAATCTGTTCTTTGCGCGTCTCATAGCTTCTTCTTCAGATAAAGGTAAATAAATAACTCTATCTATTTTAATTCCTTTCTCTTTCATCATCTTTGCCTGCTCTACAGTTCTTGGCACACCGTCCAAAATAACAATGTCAGCATCAATCTTTTTGAGTTCATTTTGCAGAAATTGAATTATAACTGCATCAGGAATCAATTTTCCGTTTGATACATCAATCTTGTTTTTTCTTAAGATGTTGCCTGTTGATATTGATACCACCTTTTCGAATGCGATATCTTCTTTAGCTTTCGCTATCCGGGTACCTTTGCCTGCACCCGGAGGTCCAAAAACAACAATTGTTGTCATAAAGGACACTCCCTTCAAAAAAATTTTGTTGCTTTTATATTATATCATTTATTTACTTAAATTTCAATGATTTGCGTTGTTTATTTACATAAGTTAATAAAAAATAAGGTGGAAAACTTTTAAAGTTATCCACCCTTAATTATAAAAATTATTATATTATTTCTCTTTTGAAAATTTTCTTTGAATTAACTTCATTATTTCTGTAATTGGCACAATTGAAAAAGCTAATCCAAATGCTGTTATAAACTCAACAAAGCTTATTGAAGAAAATCCAAATAGTTTTGCTAAAAATGGTACATACATTACAACTATTGTTAACAAAGTTGTAAGTATAAATGCCCCTAATATCCACCAGTTAAAAGTCTTCATTGTAAATATTGATCCTCTCTGAGATCTCATACAAATTGCATGGAACATTTCTATAAAGTTAGCCGTTAAGAATGCCATTGTCATACCATCAATTGATTCAAATATTCCGAAATGTCCAAGTTCCATATGTTGTCCTAAGAAGAAAGATATAATAACTATAATAGCCATTATTATTCCCTGTATAACCATATCTATTCCTGCTCCTCCAGAGAATATACTATCTTTTGATGAACGCGGTTTTCTTTTCATTAAGTTTCCTTCTGCTTTTTCCATTCCTAAAGCTAGTCCTGGTGTACTATCTGTTACTAAGTTAATCCATAACAATTGAGCCGGACTTACTATTGTAACTCCTAGTACAGAAGCTATAAATACATATATTACTTCTGCCATATTAGTAGATAATTGGAATTGTAATACTTTTCTTATATTATCATAAATTTTTCTTCCTTCTTCTACAGCATTTACGATTGTTGCAAAATTGTCATCTGCCAATACCATGTCTGATGCACCTTTTGTAACATCAGTACCTGTGATACCCATACTTATTCCAATGTCTGCCGATTTTATAGAAGGAGCATCATTTACTCCATCTCCAGTCATTGCAACAACATATTCTTGTGCTTTAAAAGCTTTTACTATTCTTGTTTTATGTTCAGGTTGTACTCTTGCAAATACAGAACATTTCTTTACAAGTTCAATTAATTCTTCGTCATTTAATTCTTCTACTTTACTTCCTGTTGTAGCTTCATCAGAATTTTTTATTATTTTCAAATCTTTTGCAATAGCTGTTGCTGTATCTATATGGTCTCCTGTTATCATAACAGGTCTAATTCCTGCACTTCTACATTCTTTAATAGCTTTATATACCTCTGGTCTGCATGGATCAATCATACCAACAAAACCAATAAATATAAGATTATTTTCAATCTTATCTGCATCATAACTTTCTGGTTCTTTTTCATATTCTTTATATGCAGCTCCTAAAACTCTTAACGCTTTATCTGCAAATTCTTTATTTTTTTCTTTAACTTTTTTCTTTATATCATCTGTAATTGGAACAACTTGCCCATTTTCTAAATAACCTGTACATCTATCTAATAATATTTCACAGGCACCTTTTGTATATTGAATAATCTTACCATTTTTATTATGAACAGTCGACATCATTTTTCTATTTGAATCAAATGGTGCTTCTCCAATTCTTGGAGATTCTTTTTCTAAATTATATTTAGGTAAACCTATTTTATTAGCGAAATTAACTAAGGCACATTCTGTAGGTTCTCCTATGGATTCTATATCTCCTTCTTTAATTTCAGCATCTGAACAAAGTGCCATTGCTTCAGCAAGAAGCTTCTCATCTGTCGTTTCAGTTTCTGTTACAGTCATTTTATTTTGTGTTAATGTTCCTGTTTTATCTGAACAAATTATCTGTGTACATCCTAAAGTTTCAACTGCACTCAATTTTCTAATAAGAGCTTGTCTTTTCGCCATTGAAGTTACACCTATTGATAATACTATTGTAACTACTGCTGGTAATCCTTCTGGTATTGCTGCAACTGCCAATGCAACTGCAACTAAAAATGTATCTAAAATATTTTCACCAGATAAATTTCCACTTTTTATAATTCCAAATAAAAATACGAAAACACTTATTCCTATTACTAATTTAGTAAGCATTTTTGAAAGTTCAGCCATTTTCTTTTGAAGAGGTGTTTGCTCATCTTCAGTATTCTCTAATGCATCAGCAATCTTTCCGATTTCTGTATCCATACCTGTTTTAACAACTACAGCTTTTCCTCTACCATATACAACTGTACTTCCACTATAAAGCATGTTTGTTCTATCACCTAATGAAATATCTAATGAATTTTCTTTTAAAGTTAATATATCCATTATTTTACTTACTGGTACAGATTCTCCTGTTATTGTTGCCTCTTCGACTTTCATACTATATGATTCTAATATTCTACAATCAGCTGGTATTGCATCTCCTGCTTCTAATACAATAACGTCTCCTACAACTAAATCTTCACTTTTTATATTTTTAACAACACCATCTCTTATTACTTTTGATGTTGATTTTGTCATTTCCATAAGTGAATCTATTGCATGTTCAGCTTTACTCTCTTGTACCATTCCAAGTATTGTATTTACAATTACAACAAATAAGATTATAAATACATCTGTAAAATTTTCACCCTTAATAACAGATGTTACTGCAGAAATTGTTGCAGCTGCTAAAAGCATTATAATCATTGGATCTAATAATGATTTAATAAACTTTTTAAAAATCCCATCTTTTTTAGGTTCTTTCAATTTATTCTTTCCATTTTGTTCTAATCTTTTTTCTGCCTCATTAGTTGTTATTCCATTTTGTGTGGATTCAACTTCTTTTAATACTTCTTCCCAACTTTCTAAATATTCTTTCAAAATTTAACACTCCTATCTTTTAATTAATATCCCTACTTTTTTATTTCTACTTGCGCTACATATTATCATAAAAATATTTAATTAGCAATAAAAAACAATTATTAAATATATTTTTTAATAAAAGGTATTTTCCTTAATAAAAAAGTTATAAATAGTCCAGTCATAAAAACAACTACTTCATATATTAATACTGCAAGCATGCAATACATTTTATTGAATAACATATCTTCGATTTTAGTTAAAGAACAAATTAATAAATCAGATAATAAATATATTCCAAATGTACAAGTACCTATTTCTAAAATAATCTTTTTTGTATTTTCTTTGAATTTTATTTTATTTTCAAAAATATATTTACAAATAATAAAGAAACATACGCTTGGTATTGCAATATTAATTAAAATCCTATTATCAAAAAACAAGTAACTTTCTCCATATTTTATTTTTTCAAAATATGTAGCTACAACATTTACAAATATTGATATAATATATATAAATATAGAGCTTATAAAAATTTTCTTGTTTATTTTTATATATTTTTCAATATAATATCCCAAAAACATGTACCCTATATATCCATTAAAAATCATTAGACTAAAATTTTTATTATATTCAGTTTTAGGAAAATAATGATTTAAAATCGGAACACTTCCACAAACAAGAAATGTAAAAAACAAGTAATATAAAATATCTTTCTTATTTAAACTCTTTATAAATTTTTGTAATAATGGCATCATTATTAATATAGCTAAATATAGATATAAATACCAATAGGATCCTGTAATTTCGTCATTGTATATTCTAAAGAAAAATCCACCTAGCGAAAATGTTTCTTCTTTATAACATAAATTTAAATAATACAACATAGAAAACACTATTAAATCTATTAAAACTCTAAAAAGTCTTTTAAATGATTTTTTATAACTATCTTCTTTGGTTAGTAAAGTTATTCCAGATATCATAAAAAATAATGGAACAGCAGATTTGGATATAAAGAAATATGTTAATGATAGCCACCATGTTTTACTCTCTCCTACTCCTAAAAATATTTTGCTATTTGTATGATTAATAATCACAAAAAAACATGCAAATATTCTTATAATATCCAAATACAATATTTTCTTTTTTTTGCTCGACAACTTGTTACTTTCTATATTTACCACCTATAAATACTCCTTATTTATTTTTTAAATATCCATATTTTGCTAAACACATAATTTAATATAATTACAATTACATTTGAAATAACTTTCATTAAAACATCATTTATATTAAACCATACTGCTGAATTCATCATTAATATACTTATTATTTCTGTAAATATTCTACAACCGAAAAATGATAAAATTTCTTTAAGAAATTGTTTCTTACTATCAGTTTTACTGTCAAATACATATAATTTATTAGTTACATATGCAAATAATACAGCAACTATAAATGAGACTATTTCACTTATATTTATTATTAATGTTTCATTGGAAATTCCTTTTAAAATAACTTTTGCAAATAATGTATAAGTTAATATGTTAGCCACAGTAGATAATGCACCAAATATTAAATATCTCATTGCTTCTCTATATTTTCTATACCAATCAGCTAACCCTTTTAAATGAATTTTTTCTAGTATCTTCAAACAAAATTCTTCAATTTTATCAATTATCATATTTAATTACATTCCTTTCAGTATTTCTTCTAATTCTTCTTTATTAAAATTATATTTTTTATGGCAAAAATGACATTCTACTTCTGCTTTTCCATCTTCTTCTATTATCTTCTTTAATTCCTCTTTTCCTAATGAAATAAATCCATTCTCTGTTCTTTCTCTGCTACAATCGCATTCATATACTACATCTAAATTTTCCTCTAGTATACTTACTTTTTCATCACCTGTAATCTTCTTTGCAATATCTAATAATGACATATTATTATCAAGCATACTACTAATAGTTCCTGCATTTTTTAATGCTTCTTCTATTTTTGTAATATCTTCCTCTGTTGCATCAGGCATAGGATTTATCATATACCCACCTGCTTTTCTTACACCATTTTTGTCTACTAAAACGCCTAATCCTATAGCTGTTGGTCTCTGTTTAGAATATGCGAAAAAATTTGTAAAATCTTCTGCTATCTCTCCTGATACAAATGGTACCATTCCACTATATCTTGCTAATGTTTCTTCATTTTGTTTTATAATATTTAAAAAGCCAGAGTGTCCCATTGCTCCACCAACATCAATCTTTCCTTCTTTATTTAATGGAAGGTCTACATGTGGATTTTTTATATATACTTTTACTCTCGCTTGTTTGCTATTATTAAGCATAGTAATAGCTGTTACTCCCTCTATTGGTCCATCTCCTTTAAATTGTGCTGTTATACTATCTTTTTCATCTTTCAAATCTGTATGTGCAATCATAGACATTGCTGTTACTATTCTTCCAACTGCAGCTGTAGTAGTAGGTGTTAAATCATGGATATCTCTTGTTTTATCTACCAAAGCTGTTGTATCAGAAATTATTACATAAACTCTTCCTTCGCATGCTAAAAATTTTGTTATTTTATTTTGCATAATTAAGATTCCTTTCTCTTTTTATTACCTCTATAACATGAAAAAAGGATTATTCCAGAGAATAACCCTCTTATTTTTTATTAAATTATTCAGCTGATCCTTCTGCTTCTGGAGCATTATATGCTTCTAAGATAGCATTTTGAATTTTTTCCCTTGTTTCAGGGTTGATTGGATGAGCTATATCCTTGAATTCTCCTGTTGGAGTTTTTCTGCTAGGCATAGCAATGAATAATCCGTTTTGGCTTTCGATAACTTTGATATCATGAATTACGAATTCATTATCGAATGTTACAGAAGCAACAGCTTTCATTCTGTTTTCTGAATTTACCTTTCTTAAACGTACGTCTGTAATTTGCATTTTAAGCACCTCTTTCCAATGTTATAAATATTTTGTACATTCTTTTGTTTTTTATGTACTAATATATTATTCTTCATTAATGTACTTTTTCCTTCTTTTTTTTACAAAAAATTTTAATATTTTTTATTTATCCTTTTTTATTAAATTTTCGTCTAATTCAAAGTGTTTTGTTAATGGTTCTTTTTTATTCATACTATCAATAACTTCTGCCATAAAATAAGACATATCGACATCATGAAACCATTCTAAATCTGTAAGCTCTTTTGGTATATATGATAAATTAGTTGTATATAATTCATCAAATAAATTCTCTTCTTTTGCTTTTATAAACTTGTCAATTCCATTTGTAAATAATGCAAAAGTGCATGTAACATATATTTTATTAGCCCCCATTTTTTTGCATTCTCTTGCAACTTCAATAACTGAACCTCCTGTTGCAATCATATCATCAACTATAATTACATTTTTCCCTTTAACATCACTGCCCATATAAGTATGAGCCACTATTGGATTGACTCCATTTACTACTTTAGTCAAATCACGTCTTTTATAAAATACACCCACATTTGAATTTATTACTTCTGCATAATATCTTGCTCTTTCCATCGCCCCAAAGTCAGGACTGATTATTAACACATTGTCAAAAATATTTTTATTATCTTTTAACATTTGTTTTAAAATTGTATTTGTAGGATAAAAATTATCAAATGCTAAATTTGGAATTGAGTTTAATACATTTGGATCATGAGCGTCAAATGTCACAATATTTTTAACTCCTAATCTCTCTAATTCTTGAAGTGCTATAGCACAATCTAAAGATTCTCTTCCTTTTCTCCTATGTTGTCTTGACTCATAAAGTAATGGCATAATTACAGTTATTTTAGCTGCATTTCCGCATGTTGCAGAAATTACTCTTTTTATATCTTGAAAATGTTCATCTGGTGTCATACCTTGCATAGTTCCATGAAAATTATATTTTATCCCATAATTTCCGACATCTGAAATAATATAAACTTCTTTGTTTCTTATAGATTCATCTATTATTACTTTTCCTTCTCCATTAGTAAATCTTGATGCTGTGAGTGGTATTATATATTTTGCATCTTTTTTTCCGTTAATTTCTGCTAAGTTTTTTTCTATTTTTTTACCAAAATCCATAAAATTATCTAATACTAACAATTTAAACTTTGAATCTTCCATTTATTCCTCCTATATATTTTTCAAATATATAATAACACTAAATTAAATTTTTGTCATAAAAAAAGAAAAATTATCACAAAATTCTTTTCTATTATTTATTATTTATTTTTGCCAAATAAAAAAGAAATACTCTAAAAATAAAATATTTCTTTTTTTATTTAATCTAATTAATCTAATTTTGAAATTCTAATATTTTTTATAACAAATATTCATATCAACTTCGCCATTTATTCCATTTACGTTTCCTGATGAAGTGTACTGCCACATAGTATATGGGCCATCATAATCAGATTTATTATTTGGTGCTCCACTTACATAGTGAGCAAGCCATACATCATACCCTTGTAAATCAGACATATTAAGTTTATCTTTAAGCCAATATTTACTTGCATATATCATTGGTTTATATCCTGCATTTCTTATAGTTTCACAGAAACCTTTTATAGCAGCTGTTCTATCTTCTTTAGATATGTTATCTGCTCTTCCTGTTTTATCAGGAGATGAAGATTCTTCAGTGTCAATTGCTATTGGATATGTAATGTTATATCCTTTTATTTGTTCTAATGTCCATTTTGCTTCTTCTACACCTTCATTATAATTAATTGCCTGTGAAAAGAAATATACTCCACAATTAATCCCATTTGATAATGCTCCGGCTTATATTTTGTCTATATGATGAATCTTCATTTAATGTTCCTTCTGTTCCATATCCCCTAAATCCAGCTCTTACCATTGCAAAATCCATTCCAGTATTTTTAACTGCTTGCCAGTTCGTATTTATTTGGTATCTAGAAACATCTATACCGTAACTATATTTTACATTTATAAATTTAAACTTCTGTGCCGCTAATCCATTTCCGTCACACATTTGTATATTGGTGAAATTTTCTGCTTTTGCATTAAATACATCTACATACAATCCATTACATTTTGATATTATGTTACAATATCCATTTCCGGCATCTTTTATTATCCATTTTTGAGCATCTGTTCCATTATATTCCCATTGCCATACATTTGCTCCTTTTTTCTTAGATGCATCTTTTACATCTAATGACTTTCCAGAATGCATTGCAATTATTTGATAATATCCATCTTCTAAATATGTTACTTTAAATTTCTTTTGCTCTACATCTGAATATTCATATAGTTGCACATTGGCTCCATTACCCTTTGATGCTCCTAATACATCTAATACATATTTATTGTTAATAGATGACTTTATTTCATAAACTCCATCTTCTATCGTCTTTTTACTTTCTGGTAATATTACTTTATTTTCATTTTCGCTTCCACTGTTATTATTTCTCACTTGTTCAAATTTAAACTTCTGCGCTGCTAATCCATTTCCATCACACATTTGTATATTTGTAAAATTTTCTGCTTTTGCATTAAATACATCTACATATAATCCATTACATTTTGATATTATGTTACAATATCCATTTCCGGCATCTTTTATTATCCATTTTTGAGCATCTGTTCCATTATATTCCCATTGCCATACATTTGCTCCTTTTTTCTTAGATGCATCTTTTACATCTAATGACTTTCCAGAATGCATTGCAATTATTTGATAATATCCATCTTCTAAATATGTTACTTTAAATTTCTTTTGCTCTACATCTGAATATTCATATAGTTGCACATTGGCTCCATTACCCTTTGATGCTCCTAATACATCTAATACATATTTATTGTTAATAGATGACTTTATTTCATAAACTCCATCTTCTATCGTCTTTTTACTTTCTGGTAATATTACTTTATTTTCATTTTCGCTTCCACTGTTATTATTTCTCACTTGTTCAAATTTAAACTTCTGCGCTGCTAATCCATTTCCATCACACATTTGTATATTTGTAAAATTTTCTGCTTTTGCATTAAATACATCTACATATAATCCATTACATTTTGATATTATGTTACAATATCCATTTCCGGCATCTTTTATTATCCATTTTTGAGCATCTGTTCCATTATATTCCCATTGCCATACATTTGCTCCTTTTTCATTTGAAGCATATTTAACATCTAATGACTTTCCAGAATGCATCGCAATTATTTGATAATATCCATCTTCTAAATATGTTACTTTAAATTTCTTTTGTTCTACATTTGAATATTCATATAGTTGCACATTGGCACCATTATCCTTTGATGCTCCTAATACATCTAATACATATTTATTATTAATAGCTGATTTTATTTCATAAACTCCATCTTCTATTGTTTTTTTACTTTCTGGTAATATTGCTTTTGTATCTGTTGCGCAAACGACATTTTTTATATTTAGAATTAATATTACAGCAATGCAAAACATTAATAATAATTTTATTTTTTTCATAACTTGCTCCTTCTATTTGTCATTATAACATATTTTATTCTAAGATAGAACAAAACGTTTATTATTTTCCTTTTGTAATTTTTTCCATTTGCTCATATCTTAGTAAATTTAGTTCATATAATTCTCTATTTTGTCTCGTAACAGTATCTAATATTATTGCACATAAAAGAGAGATTGCTGATAAACTTATTAGTCCCGTTGCTAATATAGCAGATGGAACCTTTGTTATATAGCTTGTTTTTATAAATTCTGTAATAACAGGTATTCCAACTAATAACCCTAATAATGCTAGTATCAATGCAATAATCCCAAAAAATCTAAGTGGTTTATAATCTTTAAACATTCTTATTATTGTCTTTATTACTTTCATCCCATCACTTACTGTATTTAATTTAGATACACTTCCATCTGGCCTATCTCTATAAATTATAGGGATTTCTATTATTCTATATTTTTTATCTAAAGCATATAATGACATTTCTGTTTCAATTTCAAAATTAGGACTTAATACTGGCATATTTTTTACAAATCTTTTATTAAATACTCTATAACCAGTCATTATATCTTTTAATTTTGTATTAAACAGTACATTTATTGATTTTCTAACTAAATTATTACCAAATTCGTGGAAATGTCTCTTGTTTTCCTTTTGATATGTCCCATTAGATAATCTATCTCCAATTGCCATATCTGCTTTTCCTTCTTTTACAGGTTTTATTAGCTCATGAACAAACTCTGCTGGATAAGTATCATCTCCATCAACCATTACATATATATCAGCATCAATATCTCTAAATTGACTTCTAACAACATTTCCTTTTCCTTGTTTATATTCGTCAACTACAATAGCTCCACATTTTTTTGCTATTTCTTTTGTTTCATCTTTAGAATTATTATTATAAACATAAATATCTGCTTCAGGTAATTCTTTTTTAAAATCATTTATTACTTTTTCTATTGTTAAAGCTTCATTATAACATGGTATTAGTACTGCTATTTTTTCCATATTCTTTCTCCTCTTTTTTAAAATTCAAACTCAAATAAAATGGTATAATTGTAAACATAGGATATGCATATCTATACTCACAAAAAACCGGCGATGCAATAATTGTTAACCATAAAATAAATATAATCATATATATTGCAATGTTTTTATATTCTTTTTTTTCTATTTTATATCCAAATAATACAACAATTATCCAAAAAGCCATACCTATACTGAAAAACATTGATACAATTGGAATCTCTCTTTTTTCTATCAATGAGTCTATTTGTGTAACTATTTTTCCCTCAATTAATTTATGTTGTTCTATTCCCATATCATTTTTTTCCATTGTTCTATTTGCAACCCAATGCTTAGCTTCTGGATAATAATATCCATATGAATTAGAAATAAATGACTCAACATATTCTATAAAATAACTTTTCATCAATTTTAGCCATAGCTTCACAAACTCACCTTTGTTAGAATCAAAATATTCATTATTTAATTCTGCTTTCACTGGGTCAGACAATACTGGATTATATTTTTCTTCTATATCCTTACATTTAAAGAAATTGTCTATTCTCTGTTGAATTTCTTCATCTAATTCTTCCTTATGATATTTCTTTACTCTAACAATTTGTTGTAAAGGAACTGATAGCATTTCACCAACTGAACCTTTTTTTACATCAAAAATCATAAAAATAGCTATTTTTATGATAAAAAACAATATTAATATTATTGTAAATATCTTTATTGTCTTTTCCCATCTTTTTCTCATGAAATATAGCACAAATGGCATAGTTAAAATCACTATATATACTCCATTATTTCTTAAAAACATTACTAATATAGAAAAAACTATATAAATAATAATCTTTTTTTTACTGTTGAAAAAACTTTCTGTATTAAACAACATTTCAAATGTTATAATTGCATATAGTGGTATAAACCCTGCAAATAATATATCTTTCCACATTGTTATACTAAACAAAGCATTTATAGGATAAAACATATAATATAATAATGTCAAAATTCTAATAATCAATGGAGTATTTTTTCTACTTATATATGTAGTAATTAATGCAAAAGCATTAGCCATAACAAACATTTGAAAAATTGTATAAAGTGCAACTCCTTTATTAATGTTTCCAAAAAAGTTTATTCCAATATTTACAAATATAGCTATTATTCCAGTATGAACAATAGGGTGATGGTTTGTCAATGTTGCCCTTCCAATAGCTTGTGCCACCTGTGAACAAGAATCAGCTGTTAACAATCCAGGATAATATCTTAGAAAATATGGTATCCAAGCAATAAATATTAATAAAAAATTTAATATATATGATTCTATATTATTAGAAAAAAACTCTTTTTTTCCTATTATTATCTTTTTTTCTTCAATTTTATTGTTAGTAAAAAAGTTATATATATATACTACTAAAGACCTTATTAATATTGTATATCCTAAAAAATTGATCATTAACCATTCATTAAAAATATTACTCCATACAAAATCTCTATTTATGTTTAAGCAAACAATTTCTATGATAGAAAATAAGCTACCTATAATTAAACTTATAACTTCTCTTCTTTTATTGCTTATATATAAACTTTTATTTATAAATATATAAAATATAGGTATTATTAATATCCAAATCACATTGTTTCCATTACCATTAACATTATGCCAAGTAAATATTGTTAAAATAAAAGCCCCAATTATGGATATAATTTTTTTTGTTGTATCTTTCATTCTACCTCCTGTATCTATCTACGTATCTTGTTTTTTATTTTTCTTAATCCTCTATATACTTTTCTTGCTATTTTTCCTGGTATTGTATTTAAAATTCTTTCTAACTTGTATATTCTTTCATCTGTTTGGACAACAGTTCCTTCACTTGTTGGAAGAAAAACTTCTGTTGACGGATTATTCCAATAAAATGGTTGTCCATTAGTTAATAATAACATATATATTTCTTTTGAATATTTTTCAAATATTTTTTCATGTCCATCTCTAGATATTTGATATAAATAAATTCTCATTTTTTTATTAAAACTTCTAGACATTGAGTCTTTTCTTACTCTGTAAAGATTTAATTTTTCTGGTATTGATACACCTAAACATCCATGCTCTGCTAAACTAACCCAACCATCATAATCTTCCATTCCATATTCCATTTTAATTCTATTTTTTCCAAAATTCAAGAAATCATTTTTTCTTATAACTGCATATGCTGCTAACATATTAGCACATAATAGATATGGTATATGTATATTAAAAGTTGGCCAAACTGCTTCACTTCCTTCAAAGAACTGAACCCAACTATATACATATGATACATTATTATATTGATGTAATATATTTATAGCCTTGGTATAGAAAGTTTTATCAATTTTATCATCTGCATCTATAAATGCAACAAACTCTCCTCTTGCTTCTTGTGCACCTACGTTTCTTGCATTTGCTAATCCTTTATTTTCTATATTTATAATTCTTATTTTTTCATCATTTTTATAATTTTCTAATACTTTTATACTTCCTTCATCATTGCTTCCATCATTTACAATAACAATTTCATAATTTTTATATTCTGTATTTTTTATGCTTTCTATTGTATCAGGTAAAGTTTTTCCTAAATTATAGTATGGAATTACAACTGATAGTAAATCTTTTTCATATTTATATTCATTTATATATTTTTCTTTTGGCAGTTCTTCAACAAAAGGGAATTTATTCTTTGATTTATTTTTGTTTTTTATTACATCTTCAAAAAACGCTCTTCTTAATTTTAAGTTTTTATCCATATTACATAAGTTATATATTCTATTTCTAGCATTATCGCCCATTTCCTTTAGTTCGTTATCATTCATTGACAATAATTCTTCTAGTTTATCCTCAAAGTCGCCTTCTTTGTCCCAATCGAATATTAAACCATTTTTACCAGACTCTTCAACCATTTCTGCTTGTCCACCACTTTTAGAAACAAGTACTGGTTTTCCTAGCCACATTGAATATATACATGTATTTGGGAAATTTTCATAAAGTGATGGTATAGTAACTGCTGTTGCATCTAATATATGAGGGATTAATTCTAAATGAGGAATTGGTTTTAATATTTCTAAATTTCCTTCTTCGATATACTTAGCATACTTCTTTTTTAATTCTTCACCAATATAAGTTCCTTTTGAGTCTAATATTGTATCTCCACCAATTATTTTTATTTTAAAATCTTTACCTTTTTTCCATAGCTTTTCAGCTCCTTTTAGCATTTGGATTACACCTTTTCTATATTCTGTTCTTCCAAAATATAATATTGTTTTTTTCTCGCTTTTTGTTCTTTCTTGTTTTTCATATTTTTCCATTTCGCTTTTATCTATATCAAAAGGTAAATTTATTACTTTTATTTTATCATCAACTAAATATTGCAATTTGTCTGCTAAGAATTGACTTGGACATATAAGAGCATCTGCACCTTTTATACAGAATTTTTCCATTTCTCCAATCCAATAAAATGGCGCTTTATACGTATTAAATTGATTTATTTTTAAAGTTTCAAAACTTGGTGTATGTAAATGTACAACTAATGGTATATCTTTTAATTTTTCGTTTAACATTAATTTATTTTGAATGATATATTGTCCATATGCATTGTATTCTTGCATCTCAATTATGTCTGGTTTTCCATATTTATCAATCATATCCATTATAACTTCATAATATTGATAAGCTAGTGCATTATCATACCCTAAATATGTATAATACTCTCCCTCACCTTGAATGAATCTTCGTACTTTATAACCATATTTTGTTTTTTCAAGCTTATTCTCCTTTAAACTTCTTACTATTACAGTAACATCATCCCCTGCTTCTGCAAACATTTTTGCGCAGTTTTCCACATATGTTCCTATTCCTCCACCAAAATCAGGTGCAAATTCTCCTGTTAAAAACCATATTTTCATGTCAAAATCTCCTTCCTTATTATTGCAAAATTTCATCAAAGAATTTTTTATATTTCTTGCAAATATTTTTCCAATCGAAATTTTTTATTTTTTCTAAATTCTCTTCAGATATTTTTTTCATATCATCTCGATTTTCAATCATTTCTTTTATTTTACTTTTTAAACATTCTTTTGTTCTTTCTTCTAATATGTACTTTTTTCCTATTGGGCCTAATGCTTCTCTTACCACTCCGACATCTGTTGAAATGACAGGTATCCCCATAGCCATAGATTCTAATATTGTCAGAGGTGTTCCTTCTGTTTTCGATGCACACACATATAAATCTATTGAATTATAAAAATCTGGCATATCTTCTTGTTTAATTTGTTTTATATTTCTATCTGCTAAATTTAATTCTATATTATATCCTTCATCCATTAACTCTTTAATTGCTGGCTTAATAATAGTCTCTACTCCTTTTAAATCTTCGTTTCCAAACGAATCCTTAAATTTACTATTTCCAACCCATCCAATCCTTATTTTATCAATATTATTAAATCTTTCAATATTTTTAGGAATATATAAATCCAAATCAACTCCATCATGTATTATAGTTTTAGGTTTTTTTTCAAATTTACTATATATATCATACAATTTTTGTGATGTAACAGAATATAAATCTGTATATTTTAGTATTTCTTCTGTTCTCCATTTTTCTTCACCTTCTAAATATAAATGGTCACAAACAGAAAATCCAATTTTTTTCGGGGCAATATAATTATCTAGAAACTCATCAAAATTCATTCCTAAATAATCTTTAAGATAAAGCCTGGTTTGTTCTGTATTTATCAAACTTATATAACCCCTCCATAAAAAATGAATATAGTCATATTTTTGACAAAACAAAAATAATCTTAACATATTTCCGTGAAATACTGTACCTGAAATAATATCAAATTCATAATCTTCAATATTTTTTTTTATTTGATTAGCTATATTATCAAACGCCCATCCCTTACAATCTATTATAATTGCAATTTTCTTTTTTTTCATAAAATTACCTACTTATCTTCCTTTTTTATTAATCCTATTATTTTCCTTGTTATCTTATAGCTTCTCGAATATAAAATACTATCCAATTGCTTTTGAATATTATTTTTCTCTTCTATCTGTTGTTTTAACTCTATCTTAAGATTTTCAATTTCTTTTAAAAGTCCTTCGTATTTCATTTTATAATTTTTTATAATTAATTCATTTTCTTTTTTTAATACATCTATCATTACTTCATTATCGTCCATAAATATACATCCCCTAAAATATTTTATTCTATGTTTATAAGTTCTTTTACAATATACTGAGGTCTACCTATACATTCATCATAAATTCTTTCTATATACTCTGACATTATCCATATTGATAATAACTGTACTCCGCTAAAGAAAGTTATTGTTACTATAATTGAAGTCCAACCATGCATTAAATTATTTAAAGAAAATGCATATGATATTAATGCATATATTAAAACCATAATTGAAATAACTATTGATATTATTCCTATAGTCCCAACTATCTTTAATGGTTTAGTAGAGAAACCTATTATTCCATCTAATGCAAGTTTTATCATTTTATTTATTGGATATTTTGTAGTTCCTGCATATCTTTCTTTTCTTTCATATAAATATTCTTTTTGCTCAAATCCAACCCAACTAAATAATCCTCTTAAAAATTTATTATGTTCTGGCAATGCATTCACTACATCTATAACCTTTCTATCAACTAATCTGAAATCCCCTGTATCTCTGGGTATTTCTATATCTGATAAAGAATTCAATACTGTATAAAACATTTTTGCACTTAATATCTTAAATTTTGATTCCCCTTCTCTTACTTTTCTTTTTCCATATACTATATCATTTCCATCTTCCCAAAGTTTTACCATATCAACAATTGCAGATGGTGGATCCTGCAGGTCTGCATCTATTATTATCCCACAATCTCCGGTAATATATTTTAAACCAGCAGTTACAGCGTTCTGATGTCCAAAATTTCTTGTAAAAGATATTATTTTTAATTTTTTATCTTTTTCTGCTATATTTTTTAATAATTCTAATGTTCTATCTTTGCTACCATCATTAACACATATTATTTCATATTCGTAATTTTTAATGTCATTTAATATTTCTGTTATTTTCTTATAAAATTCGTCAACCATCTTTTCTTCACAATACATTGGCACAACAACAGATATTTTTTTCATTACTTATAAAATCTCCAATCTTATTTTTGTTTTTTTATAAATTGTCTAATATATTTATACATTCTTGTTTTTCCTAAATATAAATATATTGCATGCTTTATTTTGTATCTATATGTTTTTTCGTATCCCTCTCCTATTTTTTCAAAATTATAATCTCGGTATACATTTTCACTTATAAACTTCTTAGCAAGATAATCATACTCATTTTTATTAGAATTAAAGAAATTTATAATGTTTTTTTCTTCATAAGTATAAACGCTACTACTTTTTAAATCTATTTTTATGATATCTCCAAAAATTTTATCCATATTATTTATCATTCTATCCAAAGTAAATTTATTTAATATTTTTTCTCTACAAATACTTTTGTATTTATCTTTATTGTGTAGGATATTTTCTATTGCTTTTGCATACAAATTAACTTCTTTTTTTGATATTTTTATGCTTTTATAATCTTCTTTCATATTACAATCAATAAGTATCCCCACATTTTTGTCAATTAATTCTTTTTGTCCTCCAACATTCGCTGAAACAACAGGCACATCCATTGCCAATGATTCATATGATGCTAATGCTATTCCTTCCTTTATAGAGCAATTAACCGTAACATCACATAATGATAGAACTTTTTGTATTTCTTCTATCCATCCAAGAAAAACTATATTTTTTATTCCTACTTTTTTAGCCTTTCTCTTTATTTTTTCTAGCAATTCTCCTTCGCCTGCAACAATGAATAAAAGATCATTTCTTTTTTTATTTAATTTTTTTATAATTTTCAAAAATAACTCTGGTCTTTTTTGATGTGTAATTCGGCAAATATATCCTATTACTTTCTTATCTTTTATATTCAATCCTAGTTCTTCTGCAACATTGTATTTATTATAATTCATTGGATTAAACTCATTTTCATCCACACCAATATATACTCTTTCTACTTCTTCTTTATTGAATTTGTTTATCAGTATATTTTTAGTTTCATCATTGCAAGTCAAAGTTTTATCTATAAAAGAATCAAATTTGCTACTTTCCTTTACAAAATCCCCATCAATAGCACTGATTTCTTCCATATGTATATAATCTATAATTTTAATATCTTTGTATTTTGATTTTAAATATGGTAAAAAATTATATCCAGCTTTACTATTTGTATTAAAAATAATATTAATTCTATTTTTTTCGATTAGATAATTTATAAAACTTATCCAATATTTTTTATCTAAAAATGTTGTTAAATCATAAACTGTTGCTACTTCCTCAAATTTCTGTCTTTTTTCATTCGTGCTTGGTAGTGTGCTTACAACAATAAATTCATACTTGTTTTTATTTAATCTTTTTATTAACTCATAATTGAATTTATCTGCGCCACCATTTTCCATCCATGGTATAATCATTAGAATTTTAATTTTTTCGTTTTTTGAAGTTTTTGGAACCAAAATTTCATCTACTTTTTCCTCTAGTTCATCAACTTTTTCATCAACTCTAGGATATTGTATTCCTTCTTTTACATCAACAATATCTTTTGATGTACTTCTAATATATTTCATTGCTTTTTCTTTATTAGAATTAGCCCTTTCAAGTTCACTTTCACTTTTCTTTTTTCTTCTATACCACATTGCAACAAAATTCATTCTTATTGGATATTTCCCTGCTTTTATTAATTTTAGCCAAAAGTTCCAATCCTCATAAACACTTTTCTCTTTTATTTCATATCCACCAACAAGTAAATAATCTTTTTTTCTTATCATAGCTAAAGCAATTAACTGGTTTTCTTGTTTCTCTTTTAAAGGATAATACCACATTCTCCATAAATATTCTCTTTCGCCAAATCCCAATGAATCTGAGTATGCCCAACTAGCATCTGTATTGGTTTCTAAAGTCCAATATGCACATTCTAAAAAAGTATCTACAATTTCATCATCATCATCTAGGAAAACTAAATATTTCGAATTAATATTTGCTTTTTTTGCCCCATAATCTCTAGTTTGTGCCAATCCTGAATTTTGTTTATGAAATACTTTTATTCTTTTGTCCATACTAGCAACATATTCTAACGTCTCTTTCGCATCTTTTGATGTTGATCCGTCATCAACAATTATCCACTCAAAATATGGATATGTTTGATTCAATACAGATTTTATAGTATACTCAAAAACCTCTCTTTTTGTATTAAAAAATGGAGTTATTATTGAAATTTGAACTTTATCACAATTCAATTCAATATCTCTATTTTTTAAATATCTACCAGGCTCTAATGAATAATCAAAATTCATAGATAACTCCTTTCAAATTTATAATTGCTCAGCAACTCCTTTTTGTAATTTATTAAATATCATATATCCTATTATACAGAAAACTATTGAAATTACCAATAATATGCACACTGATTTAATATCAATCATACTTTGATTATAAAAAATATCTCTATAAGCATTTATTACATATGTCATAGGGTTAAAATTCAAAATCCAGTCATATCCTGCTGGTATATTTTTAGCTGAATATACTACTGGAGCTGCATAAAATAATAACTGAATTGCAACTCCTATCAAATGCTGTAAGTCTCTAAAATATACTGTTATGGATGATACAATCAATGATATTCCAATTAGTAATATGTATTGTGTTATTAAAATTAATGGATAAAATAAAATATACTTAGAAATTCCTATTCCTCCAAATATTACAAAAATTAATATTATTATTGTAGATATCAAAAAATTTACTGCTTCACTGGTAACTACTGATATAGGTAAAATTTCCCTAGGAAAATATACTTTTTTTATTATTCCTCCATTATCAACTAAAGCTGTACTTGTTCTATTTACTGCTGTTGCGAAAAAAGTCCAAGGAATTAGTCCACAACAAACAAATATTGTATAATTTTCTTGAGGATTTTTTAATATTAACTGAAAAATTATAGAATAGACAACAATCTGTAGCAATGGGTTTAGAAATGACCATAAAACTCCTAAAAATGAATTTTTATATTTTCCTCTAATCTCTTTTTTTACATTATTTTTCAGTAACTCTCTATAATTATATATATTTTTAAATACGTTCATTTTCCTTTCCTCCCTTATTTTGTTGCCTCTAAATATGCGTCTACTACTTCTGTTGTATCTCCATCCATTTTTATTTCTCCATTATATAGCCAAACTGCTCTATCACATAATGACTTTACAGTTCCCATACTATGTGTTACAAAAACCATTGTTTTTCCTTGTGCTTTTAACTCTCTCATTTTATCAAAACACTTATTTTGAAAATGTTCATCTCCAACAGATAAAATTTCATCTATTAGAAGAATCTCTGCATCAACATTTATAGCAACTGCGAAAGCTAACCTCATAAACATTCCTGAAGAATATGTTCTTACAGGATTATCTATAAATTCTTCAAGTTCAGAAAATTTAATTATGTCTTCAATTCTATTATCTATTTCTTTCTTTGTTAAGCCAAATATTGATGCATTAAAATAAATATTTTCCCTTCCTGAAAAATCCTGATGAAATCCAGCACCTAATTCTAATAGTGAAGTCAATTTTCCATATGTCTCAATTTTTCCTTTATTAGGATAAATAATCTTTGTCATTAATTTTAATAACGTAGACTTTCCACTTCCATTTGTTCCTATCAATGCTACAACTTCACCTTTTTTTATTTTTAGATTAATTCCTTTCAACACTTCTCTTTTTTCTTTTTTATTTCTTGAAAACAAAAATAATAATCTTTCTTTTATCGTATTAGCTCTGTCCAAATAAACATTGAAACTTTTGTATACATTATCTACGATAATTTTATATTCCTCTTTTTCCTTGCCCATTTTTAAATCCTTTCATTATTTATTCTAATATTTTTTTTATCTTAATTTTTATTTCTTTGTTATACTCTTCTTGCTCAAACCTATTTTCTAATTTATATCCTTCGCTAATCATCTTTTTCATTGAATTATAAATACCATTTATAGATTTATCGCAAACTATACCTCTCCCACATTGTACTTCATCAAAATCAGATACATTAGTAGTAATTATTGGTCGCTTCAAAATAAAACTTTCTAAAAACACAACTGGATATCCTTCATAATCTGATGAAAGAATTATACAATCTGAAATATTGAAATAAGGATATGGATTCTCTTTTCTTCCCAAAAACAAGATTTCTTTTTTTAAGTCTGATTCATTCACTAATTCTTTGTAAAAATTTGTATCTTGTCCATCTCCAACAAATAATATTCTAAATTTATAATTTTCTTTTTTTAGTTTTTCTGCAGCTCTTATTATTCTTGAGAGCTTTTTTTGTCTTTCATCATGTCTTCCAACATTTAAAAAAGTATATATTTCTTCTTTTTTTATATCTATTTTTTCTTTAGAAAGTCTTTCTATTTCATCTGCATCAATTAAATTATTGCAATTAAAAGTCTTTTCTTTCATTTTAGGAAATAAATCTATAAATGTATTTCTTCCTTCTTTTGATACAAAAACAACTTTTTTGAATTCATTATATCCTAATTTTTCAAAAAATCTTTGTGTTTCATCTCTATCTCCTTGAAATAAATCCAGATAATTTGCATGTCCCCATAGAATAGAATTTCTAGATGCTGTTCTTGCAATAAAAGATCCTGGTAAACTATATGTAGCAAAAGAAACAGACGTATCAAATTTATTTTTATACTTATTTATAGCAATTAATCTCTTTATAAAGTTAATAAATTTTCTAAATATTATTATTTTATTATCACTTGGTGTATATTCTTCAACCTTTATTCTGTAATCTAACTTCTTTAAAAGTTCTCCTTTTTTTCTTTCTAGTACAAGTGTTATATCATAATTTTCTTCTATTAAATAATTAAGTAAAGTTACTAATGCTTTTTCTATTCCACCAATTCTTAAATCATTTGCTGTAAATAAAATTTTTTTCTTTTCCATATATCCCTCTATTAATTATTTTTTTCAATATAATGCCATGAATCTTTACACATATCATCAAGAGTCTTTTCAGCTACCCATCCTAATTCTTCTTTAGCTTTTTTAGGATCTGCATAACAAGTAGCAATATCTCCATCTCTTCTTGGTGCTATTTTATAAGGCACATTTTTTCCTGTTGAATCTTCAAATGCTTTTACCATATCTAAAACGCTATATCCTGTTCCTGTACCCAAATTATAGATGTAAAGTCCATGTCCTTCTTTATCTAATTTTTCCATTGCCTTAACATGACCTTTAGCTAAATCTACTACATGTATATAATCTCTTACACCTGTTCCATCATGTGTAGGGTAATCATTTCCAAATACTGATAATTCTTTCAAAGTACCTGCTGCAACTCTAGCAACATAAGGCATTAAGTTGTTTGGAATTCCTTGAGGTTCTTCACCAATTAATCCGCTTTCATGTGCTCCAACTGGATTGAAATATCTTAAAATACAAATATCCCAAGAATTATCAGATTTATATAAATCCTCTAATATTCTTTCAATAAATAATTTTGTTGTACCATAAGGATTTGTAGTTCCTCCAACTTTACAATCCTCTGTTATAGGAATGATTTCTGGATCCCCATAAACAGTTGCTGATGAACTAAACACAAATTTTTTTACATTATATTTTTGCATAACTTCTAATAAAGTAACTGCACCTGATATATTATTTCTATAATACATTAAAGGTTCTCTTACTGATTCACCAACAGCTTTAAATCCTGCAAAATTCATTACTGCATCTATATTATTTTCTTCAAAAACCTTTTCTAATTTTTCTCTATCTAAATAATTTATTTCATAAAATTTAAAATCTTTTCCTGTTATTTTTCTTATTTTATCTAATACTTCTGGTTTACTATTAGAAAAATCATCTAAAATAATTATTTCTTTACCTGCATTTAACAATTCAACAGCCGTATGGCTTCCTATAAATCCGGCTCCACCGGTAACTAATATTGACATATTTCTACCTCCTATTTTTCTTTCATATTCTATCATATATACTCCTTAATATTCAAGTTTTTTTGCTAATTTCTTTCATATTTTCAAGAATTTAACTTTGATTTAACTTTGTTTACATGTTATTATAATTATGTAAACATTTATAACCATTTGGAGGTAATATATGATTAATTGTTTAGCTAAAAAAATAAAAAATATATTTATAAATTTAGAAAAAATAGATATAAAAATAATGAAATTTGGGTTGAGAATCTCTCTTCTCTTATTAGTAATCTTTTCATTTGTTCTCTTATTTAATCTAACATTTTTACATAGTCTTTTATTATATAAAATAGGAATTTTATCCATTAAATCTACTCTTTATTTTGCGATAGAATTTATTATATGTGGAATTGTTGTTGACGGCATAAAACATAGAGATATATAAATATGCAAAAATAGATAGAACATATACTTAATGTATATAATCTATCTATTTTTTAGTTTATTTTTTAAGTTCTTCTAAAAACATTTTATTTAATAACTGAGGATTTGCTTTACCTTTAGTTTGTTTCATTGCTTGGCCAACTAAGAATCCTAATGCTCTATCTTTTCCTGCTTTATAATCAGCTATTGATTGTGGATTTGCTTCTAATACCTGCATAACTACTTCTTTTATAGCTCCCTCATCAGAAATTTGTATCCAACCTTTTTCCTTTATAATATCTTCTGGATCTCTAGGATTTTCAAATAACTCTTGTATTACTTTTTTACCAATACTAGAACTTATTGTTCCTTTATCTATAAGAATTACTAATTTGGCAAGTTCTTCTGCTGTAAAAGGAATTTCATTTGGTTCTATTTCCTTTTCATTTAATATTCTTGATATATCTGAAATAATCCAATTGCTAACAGCTTTATGATTATTACAAATCTTAGATGCTTTTTCAAATAAATCTGATAAATATTTAGAAGCAACTATTATTCCTGCATCTTTTTCAGACATATTATATTCTTTTATATATCTATCATATCTTGTTTCCGGAAGTTCAGGCAAATTATTTTTAACATTTTTTATATACTCATCTGATAATTTTATTGCAACTAAATCAGGCTCCGGGAAATATCTATAATCTTGTGCATCTTCTTTATCTCTCATAGAAAATGTTTTTCCTGACACATCATCCCATCTTAAAGTTTCTTGTGTTACTTCTCCACCATCTTCTAATAAATCAATCTGTCTATCTATTTCATATTCAATACCTCTTGTAATACTTCTAAATGAGTTCATATTTTTCATTTCAGTACGAGTTCCTAATTTACTATCTGATTTCTTTTTTACAGAAACATTAACATCTGCTCTAAAAGATCCTTCTTGCATTTTGCAATCTGATACTTCTATATATTCAAGTATTGATTTTAATTTTTTCAAATATTTGTCAACATCTTCTGCACTAGACATATCTGGCTCAGAAACTATTTCAATAAGTGGTACTCCAGCTCTGTTTAAATCTACTAAACTACCTCCACCAAATTCATCGTGATTTAATTTTCCAGCATCTTCTTCAATATGGATTCTTAAAATTCTAACTTTCTTTTTATTTCCATTTTCGTCATCAATCTCTATGTATCCATGATTGCATAAAGGTTTATCATATTGTGAAATTTGATATGATTTTGGTAAATCAGGATAATAATAATTTTTTCTATCATTTTTACTATCTTTTGATATTTCACAATTAGTAGCTAATCCTGCTTTTACAGCATATTCTACAACTTTTTCATTTAAAACTGGAAGTGTTCCAGGCATTGCCATACATATTGGGCATACATGAGTATTAGGTGCTGCTCCAAATGTAGTTGGGCATGAACAAAAGATTTTGGTTTTTGTTGAAAGCTCTGCATGCACTTCTAATCCTATTACTGCTTCATAATCTTCTCTTGACATTTAAATTGCACCTCCTTTTTTAAATTCTGGTTCATATTTCTCTCTAAATTTATATTCTTGTTCAAAACTATAAGCTGCATTTAATATAGTTTCTTCTTGGAATTTATTTCCAATTAACTGCATACCAATTGGTAATCCATTGCTATCTACTCCACAAGGAATTGAAATTCCTGGTAATCCTGCAATATTTACAGAAACAGTACAAATATCTGCTAAATACATTTCTAATGGATTATCAGATTTTTCTCCAATTCCAAAAGCTACTGTTGGTGATGTTGGAGTAAGTATAACATCATATTTTTCAAAACCTTTATCAAATTCATTTTTTACTAATGTACGAACTTGTTGAGCTTTTTTGTAATATGCATCATAATATCCTGAAGATAACACATATGTTCCAAGTATAATTCTTCTTTTTACCTCTGCTCCAAATGCTTCACTTCTTGTTTTCTTATACAAATCTTTTAAATCCTTAAAATCTTTTGCTCTATAAGTATATCTAATTCCATCAAATCTTCCTAAATTAGAACTAGCTTCTGCACAAGCAATTATATAATAAGTTGCTAAAGCATATTTTGCAATATCTAAAGAAAATTCTTCTATTTCAGCACCCAACTTTTTATATGTTTCTATTGCTTCTTCTAATTTTTCCTTAACTTCACTATTTATTCCTTCTCCAAAAAATTCTCTTGGAACACCTATTTTTAATCCTTTAACATTTCCTGTTAATGCTTTTTCATAATCCTTTCTAGGTTCATCAACTGATGTAGTATCTTTTCTATCATGTCCTGCTATAAGATTTAAAAGAATTGCACTATCTCTTACGTCTTTTGTTATTGGTCCTATTTGATCAAGTGAAGAAGCAAAAGCAACTAATCCATATCTTGAAACAAGTCCATATGTTGGCTTTAATCCAACCACTCCACAAAGAGCTGCTGGTTGTCTAATACTTCCTC
Source organism: uncultured Clostridia bacterium (assembly GCA_934178475.1). Lineage (GTDB taxonomy): Bacteria > Bacillota > Clostridia > TANB77 > CAG-508 > CAG-269. Next base: position 89,127 of record CAKPQH010000002.1, on the reverse strand, counting down.
CTGTATCTGATCCTAAAGCCCAAGGTACCATTTTACTTGCAACTGCTGCTGCACTTCCTCCTGATGAACCCCCTGGTACTTTAGTTAAATCCCATGGATTTTTTGTTTTCTTAAAATATGATGTTTCTGTAGAACCTCCCATGGCAAATTCATCCATATTAAGTTTTCCTAAAGTGATTAATTTTTCATCATTTAATTTATTCATTACTGTTGCATCATATGGTGAAACAAAATCTTCTAACATTTTAGAACTACATGTAGTTTTTATTCCTTTTGTACAAATATTATCTTTGATACCTATTGGAATACCAGCTAAATTGTTTAAAAGCTCACCATTTGCTCTTTTTTCATCAATAGTTTTAGCTTTGCTTATAGCTTCTTCTTCAAGAAGTGTAACAAATGCTTCCACATCTTTTTCTTTATCATTTATTCTATCTATATATGCTTTTGTTATTTCTTGAGCAGTCACTTCTTTATTTTTTATTTTTTCTCTTAATTCGTGTACACTTAAATCTATAATATTCATTAATTAGCCTCCTTTTTACTCCTATTCGTAAGCTTTTTTAATTTATAACCTTTGGAATTTTGAACATATTTCTTTCTTTTTCTTTAGCATTTGCAAGTAAAGCTTCATTATCTTCAAATACTTCTACTTCATCTTTTCTAAATACATTTTTAGCTTCATTTGCTCCGATTGTAACATCTAAATTTTCTACAGGTGCGTTATTTACAATATTAGCAAAATTTAAAATATCTTGTAAATTAAGTATATAATTATCAATTTCGCTCTCATCAATTTCTAATCTTGCTAAATTTGCAATATGCTTGATTTCTTCTTTACTAACCTTCATACAATCACTCCTTATAAATTATTTTTCATCAATTTTTATATGCACTTCTCTTAATTGTTTGTTTGATACCTTTCCAGGTGCTCCCATCATTAAATCTTCTGCTTTACTGCTCAATGGAAAAGCTATAACTTCTCTTATATTTTCCGCTTCAGTAAGTAGCATAATCATTCTATCAACTCCAGGTGCTATACCTGCATGTGGTGGTGCCCCATATTGGAATGCAGTATATAATGCTCCAAATTTTGTCTTAACTTCCTCTTCCGTATAACCTGCCATTTCAAAAGCTTTAATCATAATTTCTATATCATGATTTCTTACCGCTCCTGATGAAAGCTCTATTCCATTACATACTAAATCATATTGATATGCAAGTATATCTAATGGATTTTCTTCATTTAAAGCTTTTAATCCACCTTGTGGCATTGAAAAAGGATTATGACTGAAACTAAGTTTTCCTTGTTCATCTAGTTCGAACATTGGAAAATCTACTATCCAGCAAAATTTAAATACATCTTTTTCTATTAAGTCAAGTCTTTTAGCTAATTCTGTTCTTATTTGACCTGCAAGTTCTGTAGCTCTTTTTTCGTTATCAGCTATAAAGAAGATTGTATCTCCCTTTTCTAAGTTTCCTAACTCTAATAACTCTTTTTTATACTCTATAGGAATAAATTTATCAATAGGACCTTTAAAACTATAATCATCTTGTACTTCTAAATATCCAAGTCCTCCCATTCCTATACTCATTGCATATGAAAGCATCTTTTCATGAAATCCTTTAGACATGTGTCCATTCACTTTTATAGCTCTTACTGTTCTTCCTATAAATGGTTTAAATGTACATTTATTAAAGAATTCTGATAAGTCAATTATTACTAATGGATTTCTTAAATCAGGTTTATCTGTTCCATATTTAATCATTGCTTCTCTGTATTTTATTCTTTCAAATGGATAGTCTGATATTTTCTTTTCAGAAAATTCTTTGAAGGTATTATATATTACTTCTTCTATAATTTCAAATACATCTTCTTGTGTCGCAAAAGACATTTCCATATCTAATTGATAAAACTCTCCTGGTGCTCTATCTGCTCTTGCATCTTCATCTCTAAAGCATGGTGCAATTTGAAAATATTTATCAATTCCAGATACCATTAATAATTGTTTAAATTGTTGTGGTGCTTGTGGAAGTGCATAAAATTTTCCTTTATGAATTCTACTTGGAACTAAATAGTCTCTTGCTCCTTCAGGAGATGATGAAGTAAGTATAGGTGTTTGAACTTCTAAGAAACCTTTTTCTATCATTTGATTTCTTAAATATTGTATGACTTTTGCTCTTAAAATTAAATTATTTTTTAACTTTTCTCCTCTTATATCTAAATATCTATATTTTAATCTCAAATCTTCTCTTACTTCTTGGTCTTTATTTACTTCAAAAGGTAAGTTTCTTGTTCTTTTTCCTAAAATCTCTATGTCTTCAATAAATACTTCTACCAATCCTGTTTTCAATTTAGTGTTTATAGTATCTTCTGATCTTTTTCTTACTTTTCCTAAAATTGTAACTGTTGATTCAATAGGAATGTGTGATGCTAAATCTACATCTTGAGAATCTGCTGATGTAACTGCTTGAGTTATACCATACATATCTCTAATATCTAAAAATACTACTCCTCCTAAATCTCTGATAGTTTCTACAAATCCTGCTATCCTTACTTCTTTTCCTACGTCTTCTAATGTTATTTCATCGCAACGTACTGTTCTAAATTCTTTCATAAAATTGCTCCTTTCTCTTGCAGAAACAATTTTTACATAAAAAATCGTCCCTGCTAAACTGCAGGGACGAATATATAATCCGCGGTACCACCCTAACTTGAAAGTTGTAACCTTAATTTTTAATTTAAACTTTCCACTTTATTTCATATTGCTCCAATGTGTTTCGATATCTACTTTAACCAAAAGGGCTTTCAGCCGGTGACCCTTATTCTCTAATAGCAATTACATAGATTCTTTCATTTTCAACGCAATTATTTATTCATAATATATATTTTAATATATTTTTTTTAATTTGTCAACTAGTTTCATTTTCTTTTCTTTAAGTTCCATTTTCTTTTCTTCATGTTATTCAAAATCTTCTATAATTTTATTTAATTCTTCTTTTCCAATTATTTCTATTCCTTTATCTAATAATTCTAAATCCTCTTCACATAAAAATTTAGAATATATACTTGTTTTTTTATATAAAACTTCTTTACCATTTTCTTGTACTACATATATTGTTACATAATCATTTTCGTTTTTTATAATATATCTTGTATTTTCTTCTCCTAAGGAATTATCTGTATTTTTCGTTTCTTCTGTGATTTCATTATAATCACTCCATTCATTTATACAGTCATCTGTAACCTCTGCTTCTGATATATTAGTTACATTTAAATTATCCTCAATTAACAAATTTTGTTTTTCTTCTTTTTTACTATCACTTACTCTTATTACACTCCATGCAACTAAAAAAAAGACAATAATTCCAATTATACATAACATTAATTTCTTCCACATAAAATTAATCTCCTTTTCTATAATTGTTATTATTATCTTCAAAATTCCAAATTTTATACTTTTTGTTATATTTTGTTTTTATTTATCATAACTATATTTAATATTATTTTTTATTTCACTTATTTCTTTTTCTATCTTTGGTATTATATTTTCTGGTAAATTATCTATATCAAACCATTTTAATTCTTCGCATAAATCTGGTTCATTATTAACTATCTCATTTTCATATTTATTAGCTATAAATACAAAATTTAATGCATCTTTTTTTATACTATGTCTTATATGAATAATTTCTAGATCTTTTCTTTTTATATCAATTCCTATTTCTTCTTTTACTTCTCTAATCATAGCTTCAAAAATATCCTCATCTTTTTCAAGATGCCCTCCTGGTAAATCCCACATATTAGAATAGCTTTTTCTATTTTTTCTTAGCCCCAATAATACCTTTCCATCTTTTTCCAACAATAAATCAACAAAAACTTTAACTTTATATCTCTCTTCCATATTCTTCCTCCTTATTTCTACTTCGCCTTTAATTCCATATCCTAATGCTTCTTTTAAAATTCTACAGATAATTTTCCATCTGAATAATTTGTATGTACATCCCTCCTCTTATATTTTTAGAACCAATAAAAAAGTTAAAACTTAAGAGATTTTCCCCTTGGTTCTAACTTTTATATATTAAATATTTAATTTCTCATTTCATTGTTTTTTATTTTACAACGTTTCTGATACTTTGTCAATATTTTATTTAGATTTAACCAACGTCTTTTTCCATATTTTCTCTCCATCTGTTGTAAGTATTATTTCTCCATTTATATCTGTTCGATAAACTATTGTATTTATATATTTCAATTTTTTTATTGTATTATCTGACGGATGTCCAAATTTATTGTTCTTTCCGACTCCTATTAATGCATATAATGGTTTTACCTTATCTAGAAATTCTTTTATAGAGGATGTTTTTGAACCATGATGTGCAACTTTTAAAACAGTAGATTTTAATATATTTTCATTTGATTTTTTATATTTATTTAAAATTGTTTTTTCTGCAATTTCTTCAACATCTCCTGTAAATAATATAGAAAATCTTTTATAATTAAGTTTACATACTAAAGAATTATTATTAATAGCATTTTCTGAAATCATATTATTTTTATCAGGCCACAAAACATCAAAAAATAAATTTTTCTCAATAGTTACTCTGTCTCCAGCTTCTGCTATTATTACATTTGTCCTTTTTCTATTTGCTATTTCAATAAATTTCTTATAATTCTCACTTGTTTCATATTGATTTGCTATAACCACATTATCAACTTTAATTTTTTTCATAATATATAGAAGTCCTTCACAATGATCAGAATCAAAATGACTAAATATCATATAATCTATTTTTAATATTCTTCTATCTAATAAATACGGTAATAATATTTTTTCTCCAACACTATATGAACTAAATTCACTGCCACCTCCATCTAGTAAAATTTTATTATTTCTTGGCGTTACTATAAATGTGCAATCTCCTTGTCCAACATCAACAAAATGAATTCTTAATTTTCTTGGAATATATGTATTAAATATACATATACTTAAAAATACTCCACAAATTAAAAATGCAATTATTTTCTTATACTTTTCCTGACCAATCTTTTGTATTTTTTCTCTAAATCTATATTTTAATAAACTAATTATATTTTTTACTCTAATTTCTGTAATACTGTTATTTCTTGTATGATATATTCTAAATAAAGTAATTCCTACTAAGCTAATTATATAATAAATACATATTTCAAAAATATTTGATGTAATAAACAAAGCTTTATTCATTGGAATTTTATCTCCTATTTCAACTATTTTTAATAACATACTAACAATGTAATTAATAATATTTGAAAATATATTTATATTTATTATATTGATACTAATAATATATATAAAGCACATAATTATTATTGGCGCTATTATGCTACTAATAATTAAACTAAGTATAATGCTTATGCACGGTATAACGTTAAATGTATTTACAATTATAGGTAAAATAACTATCATTACAGATAATGTTATTATGATATTTTCTTTAATTTTATTGTATAACTTTCTTGTTCTTTTCCCCAACTTAATTAATTTTCTTTTCCTTTTATTTTTTTCTTCATAATTTTCTTCTATTAAAAAGAAAAAATTTTCTATATTTTCACTAACAATTATAATTCCAATAGTACCACCATATGAAAGTAATAATCCTACGTTTCTTATTAAAAAAGGATTGTAAATTAAGATTATTAACAATGATAAACAAATATTATTCCACAAATTATTTTTTCTATGAACTACTCCCGCCATAAGTATTATAATCCCAGAAATCCCTGCTCTTACTACTGATGGAGAAAAACCACATAAAATCATATAAAATACTAAAATTATACTAATAAATATTTTGCTTTTCCTTTTTCCAAATATATTATCACATATTTTTTGCATAAAAATCATAATATATCCTACATGCATACCTGATACAGCAAGTATATGAGAAATATTACAAGAACTAAATTGTATTTTTATATTTTCATCAATTTCTTCAGTATACCCTAAAGTTATCCCTAACACAATTGATGAAATTTCTTTGCTTAAATTTTCATTTACCTTATTTTTTATGTTCAAAAAGATATTATTTGAAAATGTTCTAATAAAATTATTTGCATTTACATCTATTACTTTATATTTATCTAATGTCAAAATACCATATACTTTTACTGTCTTTAAATATTCTCTATAATTAAACCCTTTATAATTTCTTTGTACTTCGCCTTTAGTAAATGTTCCTGATATTTCAATTTTATCTCCATATTTAAATTCAATTTTTTTGTTTGATTTTACATATAAGTATAAATTAGTATTTTTAAAATTATCTTTGTTATTTACCTTTTCAACTTTTATTATATATATGTCTTTATATTCTTTTTCTTTTTTATTACTTATAATTTTTCCTGTAACTAATATTTTTTCATCATCTTCAAAATTATATAAATTATCATACTTATTATTTTGATAATGTATTATTGTATTAGAAATTATTGAACTTACTACTATAATCAAAATAACTTTTTTATTAAAAATAATCTTTACATATCTAAAGCATCTTTTTATTGATATTAATTTAAGTTTTCTTACTTTTTTATCTTCATTTTTTCTTTTTATTTTTTCAGATGTAGCTTTATAAATTCTTAATAATATCTTTATAATATAAAAACCTAAAAAAATAAGAACTATACTTATTTTAAAGTATAGCCCTATTATAATTCCTAATATATAACCTATCACTATAGGTATTATTGGTCTTGTCTGTAACATTTTCCTCCTTAATTTATTACTCTTCTTGCTGTTACATATTTTTTAGAATAATATGAATCTGAAAGTGAAGTAATAACTACTCCTTTGTTTCCATTAGCTGCATGTATAAATGAATTTCCCCCTATATATATTCCTACATGACCAATTGATGTTGTTCCCCATCCTTGGAATAAAACTAAATCTCCTAGTTGTAAATCCTCTTTATCTACTTGTGTTCCATTTGAAACTTGAGCTCCTGAAGATCTATTTAATGTTATTCCAAAATTTTTAAATACGTAATATGTAAATCCAGAACAATCAAATCCTGATTTTGGTGATGCTCCTCCTGATACATATTTGCATCCTAAATATTGTTTAGCATAAGCAACCACTTCTTCACCTTTTGATTGCGATACTGTATTGTTTACATTCGGTAAAGCAGGTGCTGTTGTTGTATCATCTTTTAAATTTTCTTCTTCACTTCTTGATTTCGTTAAACTTCTAGATGTAACTTCTGTCTTACTTTCAGATAAAAACTTACTAGCAATATATCCTTCTTTTCCATCTTTAGAAACTTTAGTCCATGTTCCATCTACTTGTTGCACCACTTCAACTGTATCATTTAATGATAATTGTTTAAGTATTTTAGATGATGTTTCTGCTTTTTCTCTCATGTTAACTGTTTCAGTACTAACATACAATATTTTCTTTTCTTCCTTTTTTTCTTCTACTTTAGGTTCTTCAACCCTTTCTTCCGGTTTTTGTTCATCAACTTTTTCAGTATTTTCTACAGATGATGTATCCTCATTTTTGCTTTCTACCTTCTTTATTAATGCCCATCCTGATTCATTATCTGTTTCTATTTTACACCATTTATTTATTACTTCTTTTACTTGTACTTTTGTATTTGCAGTAATTTCTCCGATTTGAGTAGAATTAATAGATGGTAATATTCTAATTGTAATATTATTACTTAATATTCCTGTATATCCTTCTTCAATTTGATTTTTTTCATTTTGAAGTGTATTTTCACCCTCTTGACTTGTTGTTTCATTTTCACTTATTTGAGAAGCCTCATCGTTTTCTTGATTTTCATTTTCTTGTTTATTATTACTTACTTCTCCTTCAACAGATAACATATCTTTTCTAATATATCCTTGGAATTTCTTGCCATCATTATTATATGAAACCTTATACCATTCTCCCTCCTCAGATACAATTTCAACTTTTTGTTCTGCTGAAATTAGGTATACTGTAGAGCAACTAGTTGATGGTTCTTCTCTAAGCCTAGTTGTATTTTTAATTGTTGTTCCTGTAGTTGCAAATGATTTTGTACTTATTAAAATTAATCCTATGTATATTAATGTAATTAATATTACTTTTCTTAATTTTATCATAATTACTCCTATTATTTTTAGTTTATTAATCGTTATTAGTATATACTTTCTAAAAAAAATTGTCAATAAAATCTATTCAATATTGCTTCTTTTTTTAACTATTTTCTTTTCAAAAGACATCTCTTTAACTACAATATCTTTAACTATAATTTTAGAAAAATCATCATTTTCTTTTTCGAATTCTGATTTTTTTATTTCTTTTGTTTTTTCGTTTAATAATTTCATTTTCCTAAAATTAACTAATATACTAGATGAAAAATTCATTCCTACTGGTAAAGTCATATTTTTATTATCATAAAAAATAATATTTGAAAAAGCCGAATAATTTGTTCCTTTTGGTAACTTTATTTTGTATAAATAAATCTTATTTGTACTTCTTTCTTTATTTAAAATATTTTCTACTTCTTTTTCTATGTCTAAAGAAACTTTTTCAATATCATCAAAATTTATTTCGAACATTGATGCTTTATAAACATACATATCATCTTTAAGCTCGTTTTTCTTAATAGCTTTTAAAACATTTTTTATAACTTGTTCGATCGTTCTTTTAAATTCGATTCCTCTTGTTTCTTTTCTAATATCTAGTATTTGATAAATATCTCTTGGAATTTCTCTATGAGTCTTATTTCCAATACTTCTCTCTTTTGTAATATCATCACTTAATTTTCCAAAAATGTCTATATCTTCGTCATCTTCATCTTTTTCTTCTTTTTCTAATTGTTTTTCTGTTTTTAACCATCTTAGCTTTTCAGAAAATTCTTTATTTTCTGCTTCTTTTTTATACATCTTATTCATTAGTCCTAGTATATTAGTATTTGAAACAAATACACTTTCCATCTCTCCATCTGTATAAACTCTTCTTTGTTCTTTATCGACATTTTCGCCGAAACTTTCAAACTCATCTTCATAATTAAACACTTTTTCTATTTTCTTTATGTTGTCTTCTTCCTTTTCTCCTTCTTCTAAAGTTGCAACTGCATCTTTATTAGAATACTTCCAAAATTCAAATATACTCTTTTTATGTTTATTTATTTCATCAATATATGAAGTTGCATTTTCAATTTTTTTCTTTAAATTTTTACTCTTTAATTTTAATGCATTTATGTCCATAACTGTATTTTTGTGTTCAATTTCAAGTTTTTCTAGTTCTTTAAAACTTTTTACTAATTCATCTAAAGTACAATTCTTTTCCCCAAATTCAAATTTCTCATTTTTATTGTATTTTTCATTAATTAATACATCTTCAACATCTTCAATTCTTTCTTTTTTATCATTTTTCTTTTTCTTTCCAACTTTAAAAAAGTATTTCATCTTTCCAAAGAATGTTTTTTTGCATTCTAAAAATGTAGAAATTTGTTTTTCTTTTTCTAAATATTCTTGTTCTAATAATACAATTTCCTCTTTTAGTTTAATTAGCTTATTATCTAAAATATCTTTTTGAGATATTATACTATTTTTTAGACCTATTGATTTTATATACTGTTCCTCTATAAAATCAAGTAAATTATCATATTCAATTTTAACATCATTATAATAAAATTCTAATTGACTTTCTTCATCTATACTTGTAGAAAAATCAAAATAACCTGAAAGTTCAGTTTGAAGTATAAAAAATACTTTCACTAATTTGTAAAATCTCATTGCATCTTTAGGTGAAGCAAAAGACATTTTATATAGTGTTTTTATTTTCTCAAACACTTGTGTTTCTCCTACTATCTCTAGACTTGTTCTTCCTTTTCTGTCAGTTACTTCATATATTGATGGATAATCTTTTGTAAATATCCATAAATAGTTTTCTAAATCTTTAATTAATGACTTTTTTAATATTTTTCCTGAATAGTCTGCATAACTTATAGGTACAAATATTTCATTATTTTCATTTTCCTCTAATTGTTTTTTAAGCAAATAGAAACATGTAGAATAGTCCTTATCTTCCGTTGGTACTAACATAAAATATTGTTCAGAACTTTCAGAATAATATATTTGCCACAAGTAATTCCCATTAAATTTTACTTTAAAAGGTATCTTTTTTGCTATATTTTCTTGTTCTTTTTCTACAGCTTCAATATCAGATATTTTTACTTTTTTTAACATTTTCATAAATGTTGTATATCTTTCAAAGTTTTCTTCACTATCCTCATCTAGGTAACAACATAATGGTCTTGCATTTTCATACTTGTCCTTAACATCATCTAATCTATTTGTAGGTGATAATAATATTGTTATATCATTTACATTTACAAATTCATATCTTTTATATTGTTTCTCATCATAATTTTTTATTGCCTTATAATTTAAATTTTGCACTTCCATTAAAAAATCAGGGATATCTTTTAAGTTTAAACCTATATAATCCAATTTCTCTTGTATTGTATTTTCTTTTGTTTCTGGTTTTTCCTCTCTAAGCATAATTTTCTCCCTTCTAAGTTATTTAAAATCACTTTATAAATTCTATTTATTTTTCATTTTTTCTTTAATAAATTCTATCTCTTCTTCTGTATTTAATCTCATATATAAAGGAATTCCTTTTTCAATAACTTTAGTATCCTTTATGCTTTCATAACTCTCTAAGCTTTCCCATGTTCTCATATTTTCCATTATTCCTAATTGTTTAAACATATTTTCAGCTGTATGAGGCATAAATGGTATTAATAAAATTGCAATCCTTCTTAAGTTTTCGATTAGATGATATATGCAAGATTCTAGTTTCTCTTTATCTCCATCTTCTTCATATTTAGCAAGTTTCCAAGGCGAAGTTTCATCTATATATTTGTTTGTTCTAGAAATTAAATTCCATACTTCTTGTAATGTATTAGCAAATTCAAAATTATCTATTAATTTTTCAAAATTTGCTACTGTATTTTTGGCAAACTCTTCGATTTTTTTATCTACTTCATTTTTAATTCCAATATATTCTGGAACAATACCTTCGAAATATTTATTACACATTGAGATTGTTCTATTTAACAAATTACCTAAATCATTGCACAAATCAACATTATACCTTTGTACAAATTCTTCTGGTGAAAATACTCCATCTGTTGATACTGGCATTTCTCTAAATAAAAAGTATTTTGTTGCATCTAATCCATATCTATCTATTAATAATTCTGGATATATAACATTTCCTTTTGATTTAGACATCTTTCCATCTTTCATCATAATCCAATTATGTACTAATATTTGTTTTGGAAGTGGAAGATCAAGCGCCATTAAAAATATAGGCCAATAGATCAAGTGGAATCTAGCAATATCTTTTCCAACAACGTGTAAGTCTGCAGGCCAGTATTTCTTAAATAATTCATCATCATCTGACATATATCCTAAAGCTGTAATATAGTTTGTAAGTGCATCTAGCCAAACATAAACAACATGTTTAGGATCCTTAAGAACTTTTATTCCCCAATCAAAAGTCGTACGACTTACACACAAATCTTCTAATCCCGGTTTTATAAAATTATTTATCATCTCTGTTTTTCTGTATTCTGGTTTTATAAAATCAACATGTTCATCATAATATTTTAATAATCTATCTGCATATTTCTTCATATTAAAGAAATAACTTTCTTCTTTCATTAATTTTACTTCTCTACCACAATCAGGACATTTTCCATCTACTAATTGAGTTTCTGTGAAAAAGCTTTCACAAGGTACGCAATACCAACCTTGATATTCTCCTTTATAAATATCCCCTTGCTCCATAAATTTATCAAATATTTTTTGAACTGCTTTAATGTGTTTTTCATCTGTTGTACGAATAAAATCATCATAATCTATTTCCATCTTAGCCCACAAATCTTTTGCCATTTTAGCCATTTTATCAACATATTCTTGTGGTGTTTCATTATTTTCTTTTGCTTTTTCTTCTATTTTTTGTCCATGTTCATCTGCTCCTGTAAGCATGTAAACATCATAACCTCTTAATTTTTTATATCTTTTTAAAGCATCTACAACAACTTCTGTATATGCTGTTCCAATATGATATTTTCCACTAGGATAATATATTGGCGTTGTTATATAATATTTTTCTTTCATAAAAACCGCCCTTTCTCTTTTCAGTTGTCCTTATTTTACTACAAAAAATCATAAATAGCAATATTTGGAATATTTTTTATTAACAAAAATAGATGTAAATACTTTTTTGTATTCACATCCATTTTCTAATTACTATTTTATTTCCATTCTTCTGGTATATTATCGTAATTATCTAACTTTGAACATCCTCTATAACAATCTTTTCCATTTTCATCTGTAATATCTTTTCCCCATAATTCAAGCGCATTTCCTTCAAAACTCATTATCGTTGTTTCTGTAATTCCCTCTCCTAATGTCTGATTATCTTGATCTAAATTTGAAAAAGTGGCTTTAAATGTTGTTGCTTTTTTATTATTTGCAAATAAATTTTGTGGTATTTTTGTTAATTTAATACATCCTGCAAAAGCTGAACCAAAATTTGTAGCTTCTGGGCAATTAGCAAAAAGATTCTCTGGTATTTCTCCTGTTAAATTCTTACAACAATTAAACACATAATTGAAATTTTCTATTTTGGTACAATTCTTAAATAAATTCTCTGGTATCTCTCCTGTTAAATTTTCACAACCTTCAAATATTCCTGATACATCTTTCAAATTTGTGCAATTGCTAAAAAGATTTTCTGGTATCTTTCCTGTCAAACCAGTACATAACCCCAAGACACTCCTAATATCTTTAAGTTCTTTACAATCTCTAAATAAATTTTCTGGTATCTCCCCTGTCAGCTTTTCATCACTTGTAAAAACGCTTGATGCTTGTTTTAGCTTTGGACAATTATTAAATATATTTTCTGGTATTTTCCCTGTGATATTTTTATTTCCATAAAAAAGTCCATGTACCTGTATTATATTTGTACATCCTTGTAGAAAATCCTTTGGTATTTCTCCTGTCAAATTTTCACAATTAAAAAAAATAGACTGTGCTACTCTTAATTTTGGTAAATTTTTTATGGTTGGTATATTTCCTGTTAATCCTCTTCGTCCAGAAAATATACTATACAAATATGTTACATTTGGCATATTCAAGAAAAAATCTTTTGGTATTTCTCCTGTTAATAATTCACAATACCTAAATGTAGCTGGCATACTTTCTATTTTTGAAAAGCTATCTATACATGGTGTTGGAATTGTTCCCATAAGCTTTTTGCATCTATCAAAACTTACTTCAACCATTCCAACAACTCCCCATTGTTTCAATCCGATAAGTTTATTTCGAAGCTCTTCGTTATCTTTTGTATTTCCATATTTCCCATAAAATGAAAATCCTTCACATGTTCCTTTAATCTTTACTTCATAATCTCCACCTTTTTCGTATGTATGTGTAATATTAGAATCATTATAGCTCTTTATTTGATATACATTTCCATCTCCATAATCAACCTCAAAATCATATTTTAGTTCTTTACATTCTGCATCATCTATTCCAGTCATATCTGCTATTGCATTATTACTTTTTTCAACTAAAGGCAATGTAATTGACTCTCCATCATTAACTCTCCATACTGTAATAAAATCCTTTAATTCCGGATTAGCATCAGCGTCTAATAAATCACTTGTGCTAATATCAACTTGCTTTTCTATATTATATAACTTTTCTTGCTCTTCTTTTTTTGCTATTTCCCATTTTTCTTTTGTACTAGATGTTCTGTTTAATATTCCATCTTGGCTAGATATCATTATTATTGATATTCCTGCTAATATTAATAGTACAATTATAGTTATCACTAATGCTATTAATGTTATTCCTTTTTTGTTTTTCATTTTATTTTATCCCCCTTGTATTTTTTCGTTCTTTAAAGTTTGTATAACTTTTCTCATTAAAAATAATATATCTCATAAAAATATTTGTCAAGTAAATTTTCATTTTATTTTATCTTAATTTGTGATTGACTTTTCCGAGAAAATCTATTAATATGTTTTTATTGATAATATAGTAAGGAGAATTTAAAATGGAACATTGGTCTACTGAAGATTATAAAAATTTCACAAATAAAGCAAATAAAAAAACAAGTAAATATAGGTCGACTAAAACCTCTGTTGATGGGCAAACATTTGATAGTTTGAGAGAAGCTAATTATTACAATGAACTAAAACTTAGATTGCATGCTAATGAAATAAAAGGATTTTGTCTTCAACCAGTTTTTATTTTAGCGCCTGGTCTTAAATACAAAGCTGACTTTATAGTATTTAATAATGATGGTTCAACAGATGTGATTGATGTTAAAGGATTCAAAACAAAAGAATATATTGCTAAAAAGAAAGTTTTCGAGGATAAATTTAATTTAAAAATAATAGAAATAGAAGATAATTAGTAACCTACCAATTATCTTCTATTCAACTATATCAAGTAATTTTTCTGTAGTTCCCATACCATTTAAATTATAATATGTCTCTGGTATTTTTCCTACTATTACATTTTCAACTAATAAAACTTGATTTGTAATATTTTCTTCAATAGCTTCAAACGGCGTTAAGATACTTACTGTACTTTCAATCTCTAAGTAAACTTTATGCAAAGTTTGATTTATACTTTTTTCTTGGAATTCACTTTTCAAATCTGTTTTTACATTACCAGTAGCTGACATTCTAAAATTTATCTTTGGACCTCTTCCGGAAAGAACCTTTAATCCTGTTGTACTTCCCACTGGAATTCCAATTGAATTATCTTTATTGCTATCTAAAGCTTTTTGGATTTCTACTGCAATATCTGATGTAATTTTATTAATTGTTAATATATTTGCACTTATTAAGTTAATATTATCATTTGTGTCTTTTTCTATTTTAAATAATTCATCATACTCATATTTTGTCATAACTTCAGTAGACTTCTCATTTGTAACTTTTGTTGCAATCTCTTTTGCTTTATCCTTGCACAACGTTTCAAAAATCGGATTAAAAGATTTATATGCTACAAAAGTTAATATAATAAATATGATTATAATTATAGTAATTTTTATTTTATATTCATCAATATTTTTCTTTCCGCTTCCCCTATTTTTAAATCCAAATATTTTAAATCTTCTTCTGGAATAAATTTTACATGATGTGTTCTGAAACTTCATTTATACTATCTTTCCTTGTCATATATTTAAATTTAGGTATATACAACTTTTGTTCTGCATAAATTTTATTTCTATCTTCAATTCCATTTGTTATAGCTATTTCATCAATAGTTGTATTAAATCTTTTAGCTATTTTCCAAAGTGTATCTCCTGGCATAACTATATATAAAACCAAACTATCATACTCATCTGTAGATTCTCTATCATCACTAAATTCGATATTATCTATTATATTTATATTAGCATTTTTATTTATTTCTGTTCTAAATCCCACTTCTATATTGCACTCAATATCTCCGTCAGATTTTTTATCAAACTTTTTGCTTAAAACCACTGTTCTTGTGTTAATATTATCTAAATCACATACATCATCAGTACTACTTTCAAATTCAAATGGTAATTTAGAAACTTTACTATTTATATTTGAATTATTTTCTCCTGTACTAAAAATGAAATTTACGCTTAATTCTCCTTCATATATAATCTTATTATTCTCTATTTTTTCTTTGTGTAAATTAGGACATACTTCAACATCTAATACATCTCCATCTTTTAATTCTTCAATATTAATTTTACTTGTAATATTAAAACTTTTTTCTAAAATAATTTTTTGTGTTGTTGTTGCTATATTTTTTTGATTAAATTTTAAGCTCATTGTAGGACTATATAAATCTTGAATCAAATTTAATGATTTTTTTTCATATGTCATACACATTACTTCATATTCAAGTTCAACATATATAGAATGTTCTTCTGAAGGATTAGGTCTAATCATTATATTTTTAAGCTCATAGTTTGTATCGCAAATATTTTCCTCATTTATATTTGGCATATCAATAAATCCAACAACTGGTATTTTTCCTTCCACAAAATTAATTCTATTATCTTCTGTTAAATACATTATTTTTATAGATGCCTCTGATTTTGCTAAGACTTTATTGTAGCTTGTTTTTATATCACTATCTACTAAATTTATATCTGTCTTTAAAACTTCTGCAATTTCATCATTTTGTTCTATATTTAAAGTATCTTTTACATATACTCTTGTAGAACCATTTCCTATTAAAGAATTAATGTTAAAATTTTCATCTAATGTTTGTATATCTTCAACATTATTAATTCTATTTATTATTTCAACTTCTTCATTTGAATATAATTTTATAGTAAACTCTATTCCAATTTTAACTTTTACTTTTCTTCCATTTAAAACTTTACATTCCATGTCCTTAATTAAAGAATCACAAATTAAAATCATTCCCTCTTTGCATCCTTTAACATTTATACTTTTAGAAAAATCTACATTAGCTTTTAATGCTCTTAAATTATCTTCTTTACTATCTGGCAAATACATTATATATGTATCTACAGATCCCTCTAATCTTACTTTATCTTCCTGAAGCTCTTTTTTATATGTACATACATTACCATTAATATTTATTGCATTTAAGATATCTGGTTTTGTATCAGGAACAATAATATCTTCTTCAACAAATACTAGCTCCTTTTTTTCACACAATAATTTATTTATACAAATATTATCCTTGCTTACTTGTACCTCCATTAAAATACCTCCTAATATAATTGTTATTTTTACAATTATATTAAGAGGATTTTTGTTTTATGCATTTTATACATACTATTTATTAATATTTATCCATTATTTTTTTGACTTCCTTGACAATTACAAATATTTTCTATTGTTTTACAAACATTTTGCTTACCAAGTTCATCTCCATATTTTGCTAAATCTCCCATTGTTAAAATTCCAACTAATTTATTTTGTTCATCTAATACTGGTATTCTTCTTATTTGATTTGATTCCATTTTATTTTGAGCATGTATCACTTCATCATTGCATCCACAAGTACAAACATCATTAGTCATAATTTCACTAACAGGTGTTGCTTTTGTATCTTTATTACATGCAACTGTTCTAAGCAATATATCTCTATCTGTTAAAAGTCCTACTACCTGTCTTTTATCATCACAAATAGGAATACATCCTATATGATTTTCACACATTATTCTTGCAGCATCATAAACTTTGCAATCTGGCTTTATAAAGCACACATCTTTACACATACATTCATTAATTTTCATTTCTATCTCTCCTATTTTTTTATTATCTTTAATTATTTTTTACAATTTTCATTTTATTATTCTAAAAAAATAATTTTAATTAATTTTTGCAAATAAAAAAGTAACATAGCTAACATTTGCTACATTACTTTATTCATTAATATATTTATTCCTCAAGATTTTTACATCTTACGAAATTATCTGCTCCTTTTGTATCTCCTGTTCCTAATTGTCCATAATCATTTTTTCCTATTCCATACACTTCTCCTGATTTATTTGCAAATATTGCAAATCCTTCTCCTAAGCTTATATAACTTATATTGTTTAACTTTAACTTAACTGGTGTGCTATAAATTCCGCCTATTTCATATCCTTCGCCTAATATTCCATACGTGTTATATCCCCAGCCATATACATCTCCGTTTTCAAGTAACGCTAAACTTAATCCATCCATTGTTTCTATTTGTTTTACTGGTGCATTTCCATTTATTTTAAGTTCTACAAAATCAGTTGCAGTTTTTTCACCCGTTCCTGTTAAATTCTGATTAGAATTTGAATGTGTATACAAATTTCCTTCTGTTGTTAAAATTAATGTATTTCTACCATAAATTCCTCCTGAGTTAATAAATGAATATTTTATATCTGATATTTTATCTTTTATTTCATTTAGTTTGTTGCTTTCTACTTCTTTAGCATAGTTTGTAATTCTACTCCCAGTTGGAAAAATAATATCTCCATCTGCATTAGGTAATGAAATATATGATGTATTTCCTGCCCAATATATTTTATTATCATCTGTTATTAATATTACACTAAATCCAGTTTTTGAAGTGTATATACCTTTTATGTTATCAAATAAATTCGTACCATCCTTTGTTATTTCCTCATATGAATTTTTTACCTCTATATTTCCCCATAAACCCGTATATGGACTACCTTTTGCAAATAAATGTCCTCTTTTATCTATTGCATAACTTGATGTTGAAGATGATACTATTTTTTTTATATCACTTAAATTAGCTTCTTTATTCCCACTTGCATTTTTGTATGCATTTCCATCTTTATCTACTATATTAATATAGCTTCCATTTCCTTGTACAAAAGTTATATCTTTGTCGTTTAATATTTCTTTTAAAGAAAGTATTGCTTTTAATTTTGGACTAACTATATTAGGGTACTCTTCTAAGAATATTTTATTATTACTGCCTATAAAACCTCCCATACTATAATTTAATAATCCCCTTACTCCATAACTATCATATTTAGTTTCTACCTTTTCTCCAGCTATATTATATACTTTGTTTTCTTTAACAGCTTTGTTAATTCCACCAAGTTGTACATCTATACCCTGTACACAAGTAACCTTTGTAGTAATGCCATTTTTTCTTAAATATATGGTTCCATCTTTTTTTATAATTGCGTATCCGGTAGTCTTTATAATATGCTATTTTTTCTACATCTGTTTCAATTTCTACCAATTTATTTATATATGAATTATTTCCAGAATTTACTTTATGTGTTTGATTATATCCACAACCATATAATGTGCTATTTTTTAATACAAATGTTGTAATTCCTTCGTTTATTATATCATCTGTATTATTCCATTTATCGTCAAAATCTCCTAGATTCACAAAATTTAATCTGTTCTTATTATCTCCCAATCCAAATTGTCCATAAGCATTATATCCACATCCATATACTTTCCCATTATCGCATTTTATTATAGCTGAACCATATTGCGTACTTAAACTTAATTCTATTTTTTCTATATTAACAGAGTTGAAATCCAATCCATCTACTGTTACCTTAACAAAATTATTATAAGAATTTGTGTTTCCTTGTCCTAATTCGCCCCTAACATTAGTTCCACATGCCCATAACTGGTTATTTATATCCAATACATATGTGTTAGTTGCCCCTGCCCATACATTTTTTGATTTTACTCCTGTAGCTCCTTCTGTTCTTCCATCTAGTATTTTTGTTGGTTCTGTTACTAAATATGAATTTCCTTGTCCTAGTTTGTTAAAACTATTATCTCCCCATGCCCACAAATCATTATTAGCATCTATTACATATACTGTATTTGTATGAAAATAAATCTTTTTTACTCCATATGCTTTTGCAACTTCATCATCTGTTTCTACTGAATTACTTTTAGCTATAACTTTTTTAACATCTATGTTATCTAAATTAAATTCTTGTATTCCATATATCTTATTTTGTTCAGTAGTCAAACCTGTTTTAGTTTGAGTTGCTTCTCCTATTACCTTTAGTCGTCCATCTCCGTATAATTTATAAGTATTGTTCGCAACTGTTACATATTTTGGATCTTCTATATTATTTATTGGTATTATTATATTTATCTCTTCTTTGTTATACATCTCGCCTTTTACGCTTATTACTTTATACTCATTTTCTGTTTCCAATAAATATAAATCTCCATTAAATGACTTTACTGACGCTATTTTATTACTATCTATCTTATAAATTTTACTATAATCTATATTTTCTATTGTTTGTATTTCTCCATCTTTTGGTACTAAACTTGCTAGCTGACTCTTTAACTTTGTTGGTAGCTTATCTTTCTCCTTATCTGTTAAATCGTTCATTGTTTCAGTTTTTATTACAGGATATTTATCTATTCCTTGTTTATTGCTTATTTTGGATTTAGATACATATAGATCTATTTCTTCTCTTAATGCTCCTAAATTATACATTAGTTTAGCATTTGTTGCCTTATTTAACACTCCATCATTGTCTGTCATCATTTTTATCATTATTCCAGATATTATTAAAATAACTATTATAGTCACTATTAATGCAATTAATGTTATTCCTTTAAAGTTTTTTACTACATTTTTTAACATTATTCCCTCCGTCTATATATATATCTTATTCTTCAAGATTTTTACATCTTACGAAATTATCTGCTCCTTTTGTATCTCCTGTTCCTAATTGTCCATAATCATTTTTTCCTATTCCATACACTTCTCCTGATTTATTTGCAAATATTGCAAATCCTTCTCCTAAGCTTATATAACTTATATTGTTTAACTTTAACTTAACTGGTGTGCTATAAATTCCGCCTATTTCATATCCTTCGCCTAATATTCCATACGTGTTATATCCCCAGCCATATACATCTCCGTTTTCAAGTAACGCTAAACTTAATCCATCCATTGTTTCTATTTGTTTTACTGGTGCATTTCCATTTATTTTAAGTTCTACAAAATCAGTTGCAATTTTTTCACCCGTTCCTGTCATATTCTGATTAGAAGAATATGTATACAATTTTCCTTCTGTAGTTAAAATCAATGTATTTCTTCCATTAATTCCTCCTGAGTTAATAAATGAATATTTTATATCTGATATCTTATCTTTTATTTCATTTAGTTTGTTGCTTTCAACTTCTTTAGCATATCTTGTAACTTTACCACCACCTGTAAGACTAATATCTCCATCTGCATTAGGTAATGAAATATATGATGAATTTCCTGCCCAATATATTTTATTATCATCTGTTATAAATATTGCACTAAACCCAGCTTTAGAAGTATATATATTTTTTATATTATCAAATAAATTCGTACCATCTTTTGTTATTTCTTGATATGAAGTTTTTTCTGATTCGTCCCCCCATAATCCTGTGTATAAATTTCCTTTGGCAAATAAATGTCCTTCTTTATCTATTGCATAACTTGCTGATGAAGATGAAATTATTTTTTTTATATCACTCAAACTAGTATCATTATTTCCACTAACATTTTTGTATACATTTCCATTTTTATCTACTATATTAATATAGCTTCCATTTCCCTGTACAAAAGTTATATCTTTGTCATTTAATATTTCTTTTAAAGAAAGTATTGCTTTTAGTTTTGGAGTAACTATATTAGGATATTCTTCTAAAAATATTTTATTATTACTGCCTATAAAACCTCTCATACTATAATTTAACAATCCACTTACTCTATAATTATCATATTTAGTTTCTAGTTTTTCTCCAACTATATTATATACTTTATTCTCTTTAACAGCTTTGTTAACTCCACCAAGTTGTACATCTATACCCTGTACACAAGTAACCTTTGTAGTAATGCCATTTTTTCTTAAATATATGGTTCCATCTTTTTTTATAATTGCGTATCCGGTAGTCTTTATAATATGCTATTTTTTCTACATCTGTTTCAATTTCTACCAATTTATTTATATATGAATTATTTCCAGAATTTACTTTATGTGTTTGATTATATCCACAACCATATAATGTGCTATTTTTTAATACAAATGTTGTAATTCCTTCGTTTATTATATCATCTGTATTATTCCATTTATCGTCAAAATCTCCTAGATTCACAAAATTTAATCTGTTCTTATTATCTCCCAATCCAAATTGTCCATAAGCATTATATCCACATCCATATACTTTCCCATTATCGCATTTTATTATAGCTGAACCATATTGCGTACTTAAACTTAATTCTATTTTTTCTATATTAACAGAGTTGAAATCCAATCCATCTACTGTTACCTTAACAAAATTATTATAAGAATTTGTGTTTCCTTGTCCTAATTCGCCCCTAACATTAGTTCCACACGACCATAATTGATTATTCGTATCTAATACATATGTGTTCGTTGCTCCTGCCCATACATTTTTTGCTTGTACTCCTGTTGCTCCTTCTGTTCTTTCCTCTAATATTTTCGTTGGTTCTGTTACTAAATATGAGTTTCCTTGTCCTAGTTTATTATAACTATTATCTCCCCAGGCCCATAAATCACCATTTGCATCTATTACATATGCCGTTCCAGTATGAAAATAAATCTTTTGTACACCATATGTTTTTGCGACTTCGTCATCAGTTTTTACTGAATTACTTCTTGCTATAACTTTTTTAACATCTATGTTATCTAAATTAAATTCTTGTATTTCATATATTTTATTTTGTTCGGTAGTTAAACCTGTTTTAGTTTGAGTCGCTTCCCCTATTACTTTTAATCGTCCATCTCCATATAATTTATAAGTATTGTTCGCAACTGTTATATATTTTGGATCTTCTATATTATTTAGCGGTATTATTATATTTATTGTATCTTTACCTTTAGCACTGTAATACACTTCACCATTTACACTTATCACCTTATATTCTCCTAATGATTCTAATAAATATAAATCTCCTCTAAATAATTTTGCTGATGCTATTTTGCTACTATCTATCTTATAAATTTTAGTATAATCTATATTTTCAATTGTTTGCATCTCTCCATCTTTTGCTGCTAAACTTGCTAATTGACTCTTTAATTTTGTTGGTAACTTTTCTTTCTCCTTATCAGTTAAATCATTCATTGTTTCAGTTTTTATTACTGGATACTTTTCTATTCCCTCTATTTCTTCCATTTCAGAATTCATTACATATAAATCTATCTCTTCTCTTAATGCTCCTAAATTATGCATAAACTTAGCATTTGTTGCTTTATTTAATACTCCATCATTGTCTGTCATCATTTTTATCATTATTCCAGATATTATTAAAATAACTATTATAGTCACTATTAATGCAATTAATGTTATTCCTTTTACATTTTCTAAAACTTTTCTCAATTCTTTTTCCTCCATATTCTTTCGTTAGCATTTTTTATACTTTATCACTTTTATTATAAATATTACAGTGAATATTATTCACAGTTTTTATATTTTTTAAAAAATAATGCCGACTAGATTTGTAATTAATCTAATCGGTATAAGTATATATTTTTATATTTCTAACCAATTCTTGTAACGATAACTCTATCATTTTGGCATAGATCTTTTTTTGAATAAGCTTCAACATATCTTCCTTGTTTTTTTATTATATTTAAAACATCTATCTTTTGATCATATCCTATTTCAAAACATAAATAACCTTGTCTATTTAAATACTGAAATGCATTTTCTGTAATCTTCTTATAAAAATCCAGTCCATCCTTTCCACCATCTAATGCTAATTTTGGTTCATTTCTAACATCTATATTTAATGTTTTTATTTCATCTGTTCTTATATAAGGAGGGTTTGAAACAATAATGTCAAATTTCAAATCCTTTATCTTGTCAAATAAATTTGACTCAATAAATTCAATATTGTTTAATACTCCGTTTAATTTAGCATTTTCTCTAGCAACTCTTAATGCATTTTTACTTATGTCTGAAGCATATATTTTACTATTTTTTATGTATTTAGCTAATGATACTGCAATTGCTCCGCTTCCAGTACACAAATCCAATATAACAGGATTAGGTATTTTTTCAGCAATATTTATAACTTCTTCAACTAAAATTTCTGTGTCTTGTCTAGGAATTAAAACATCTTTATTAACTAAAAAATTCAATTTCATAAACTCTTGTCTTCCTATTATATATTGAAGAGGCTCTCCTTCTAATAACCTTCTTATAACTTTTATATAATTTTCTCTTTGTACTGGAGTAACCTCATTTCTATCATATATGATTAAATATTCTCTTGGCTTTTTTAATACATATTGTAATAAAACCCTTGCTTTTACTTTTGGTCCATCTATATTCTCATTTTTAAGCATTATTACGCCTTGATTTAATAGTTCTTTTATTGTCATATCTATCACTCCTTACAAAAATAGAGGAATAACCTTTTTTGCAAAATTATTCCCCTTATATATTATTCTTTATTATCTTCAGTGTTATTTTCTTCTTTGCTACTATCTTCGTTGTCTATAACTTCTCCTTCTAGAACTTCTGACTCTTCTGCAGTTTCTTCTACTATTTCTGGTTGTTCTTTTCCACAACTAGGGCAAAATTTAGCATCTTTCTCTATTTTTTGTTTGCAATTTTCACATTGTTTCATATTCTCAAGTTCTAAAATTTCTTTTTCGTATTCTTCGATCTCACTAGCAATTTCATCTATTTTTTTGCATTCCTCTTCTAGAGTTTCTTTTATACATAAATCTTCTTGAGCAGTATGTTTTTGGTATACTTTTTTACCTATTTCTTCATATATTTCTTTTATTTTAGATTTATCTTCAGATATTTTTATTTTTAATTTAGCTGATTTAGCTAATTTTCCTGTCTTTTCTGCAGCATCCTTATATGCTCCACTTGCTTTTTTTCCAATTTTATTAAAAAATTCCATATCAATCTCTCCCATCTTTAAATATTATTATATTTTATTAAATAAAATATACCACATTATTTTAATCTTCCATTTTTTTATTACGTGTCATTAATTTTTCTAATGCTATATTTGGTTCAAGATTATTATACAATACATCATATACATTTTCAACTATTGGCATTTCTATTTTATACTCTTCGCTTAATTTTTTTGCAACTTCTATATTATCAATACTTTCTATTGTCATTCCAACTTCTTTTTTTGTCTCTTCTATTGAATTTCCCTGTGCTATTAATTTTCCAGCTTTTCTATTTCTACTATGTTCACTAAGGCATGTTACAATTAAATCTCCAAGACCACTTAGTCCATAAAACGTTTCTTTTTGTCCTCCCATTGCAACTCCTAACTTTCTAATTTCTGTTAATCCTCTTGTAATTAGTGCTGCAAAAGTATTATCTCCACATCCAATTCCAGCTGCTATTCCCGCACAAAATGCAATTATATTTTTTAAAGCTCCTCCAAGTTCTACTCCCTTAATGTCATAAGATGTATAAATTCTCATTTTCTCATTCATAAAAGTTTCTTGTACTAAATCTAAAATTTCTTGATGCTTAGAAGCTATTACCAAAACTGTTGGAATTCCTAAAGCTACTTCTTCTGCGTGGCTAGGTCCTGATAAAGCACCTACTTTTGCATTTGGTAATTCATCTAATATTACTTCATCTAATGTTTTTGATGTTTCCTTTTCTATTCCTTTTGAACAAATTATTATAGGTTGTTTTTCACAATCAATGAATTCTTTAAAATCTTTCACTATATTTCTTGTAAATTTTGATGGAGTAACTTGAAGTATTAAATCTGCACCTTCAATTACTTCTTTATAATCATTACTGCAATATATTCCATCTGGTAAAATCAAATCTGGTATAAACTTACATTTTTTTTCATTATTTATTAAGTCTTTTTCATCTTTACTAAAAGACCATATTTTTACATTATGTCCTTTGCTAGCTAAATGTACTCCAAGAGTTACACCCCAGCTACCGCTTCCTATTATTGCTATATTTTTCATTTTGTTCCTCCTAATTTTTTTTCTTAAAGCTTAATGTATTTTCAGTTCCATTTAATAATCTTTTTATGTTTTCTCTATGATTAAATACTACTATTGCTGCTAATATTAAACTATATACTAAATATTTAAATCCATTTGCCTCAACAATAAAATGTGAATTTGTAAATATTGTTAGTATAGGAAATAATATTGCTGCTCCTATTGAACCTAAAGATACTTTTCTACTTAGTGCCATTATTACTATAGCAAATGTTAAACATATTAGACCTATTTGCCAGTTAGTCATAAGTAATACTCCTAGAGAAGTTGCAACGCCTTTTCCACCTTTAAATCCAAAAAATATTGGATATGTGTGTCCAACAACAACAAGTATTCCTGCTATTTGAACTAATAAAGCACTGTCCACATCATTTGCAATTTTTCCTACAATCCATGCTATTCCTATTGAAACAACACCTTTTAACACATCACATAAAAGAGTTAATGCAGCTGCTTTTTTTCCAACTGAACGAAGCATATTCGTTGTTCCTGCATTCCCGCTACCTTTTTCCCTTACATCAAATCCTGCCATTTTTTTACTTAATATTACTGAAAAATTAATACTTCCTATTAAGTATGCAACTATTGCTATTATTATATATGATGCCATTATTATTCCTCCTTTTTCTTTTTACAAAAACATTATATTACATTCTATTATTTTTTTCAACCTATTATTTCTTGTACCAATCTTTTATTCCATAAAATAAATTAAACCAATTTGATTTTATCTCTCCAACTAAATCTGTATTTGTAAGAACATATGCTTTTTTTCTTGCTATACCTATATATGGAGCTTCTCCATTATATATTTCATATAATCTCTGATATTTATTTTTTAGTTCATTTTCATCTGTAATATTATTTATATCATTTAATACCCCTTTTACTTCATCATTGTTGTAATTTGCAATATTATTTTCTCCCAAATATGTATTTAAATCAGGTGCTATTGGCAAATAGCTGCTACATAAAATCATATCATAATTCTTATTTATTAAATAATTATTGTAATCTTCATCAGATGCACCAATTAAATTAATTATTATTCCTTGACTTGCTAGTTGATTTTTTATATTTTTAGCAATCTCAACTCTAGTTGAATCGCTTACTTTTACGACCAAGTTAAATTCTAATTTTTGTATAGAATAATTTATGCTTCTTTGCCATACACCATTTTTTATAAGCCAATTTTGTGAATTAAGAATATTAGATACTTCTCCAAGATTATAATAATTTTCATCTTCTCTATTAATTAAATAACTATTTGTATTAAGCATAAAATTTGCTGTACTATATCCTTTTATATTAGCAACAACTTCATCTTTATTTATTGCATCTCTCACTGCTTTTCTTATGCTTGCATCTGCTAATAACTGGTTTTGATTGTTAAGAGCTAAGAATATAAATTCTCTTCCTTCAATTTCAGTTGTATTATATCCAATTGTTCCTATATAATCTTGGTATGATGTATTTTCTGTAACAATTAAATCAATATTCCCTAATTTAAAAGCATTATACATTTCTGCTAATGAAGTATATACATTTACATTTATTTTATTAATATATGTATCCTCATTTTTCTTTTTCCACCAATCATTGTTTTTTTCTAATACAATTGTACTTCCTGTTATTTCTTTTATTTTATATCTTCCAGTTGAAACAGGTTTATTATTTTTTTCTGTATTCCAAAAGTTATCTTCTCCATAATATGAGCTACACATTATTGGAAAACTTAAATAATATTCAAATTTTGGGATTTTTTCTGATAATATAATTCTAAGAGTTACATTATCTATAATATCCACTTCTTGTATTTTATGAACATTAGAATCATATACAGAACTTGCATTTTCATCTTTTAATTTATCAATTGTATATTTTACATCTGTACTTGTACATCTTGAACCGTCTGACCATTTTATGCCTTCTCTAAGTTTTATTACATATGATAACCCATCTGATGTAGACCATTCTTTGGCTAAACATGCTTCTAACTTGTAATCATCTGTTATATTTATCAATGGTTCATATATCAATTTTGTTATATTTTGAACTTGTTTATTGTTACTAATAATTGGATTTATAGAATCTATACCAGCTATAGCTAATGTTATTTCATCTATCTTATTAATATTTTCTTCATTAGCTACAACAACATTATTGTCTTCATCTTTATTTTTTATTTTTACTCTATATATAGAAAATCCCATTATTCCTATTACAAATATTACAAATAAATATCCAAAAATATTATGTTTCATATCCACCTCTATTATATAATTTATTCATTGATATTTTATACTAAACCTAAAAAAATAGCAAGGACTTTTCTCTTTTCCTTACTATTTTTACAATATTTAAGCACGAGGATGTGACTTCTTATATATATTACTTAACCCATCAGTTTGAAATTGCATATAAACTTGTGTTGATGATATATCTGAATGTCCAAGCATCGCTTGTATAGATTTTAGATCTGCACCATTTTGTAATAAATGTGTAGCAAAAGAATGTCTTAAAGTATGTGGTGTAATATCTTTATCTATTTTTGCTTGTTCTTGATAAAATTTTATTATCTTCCAAAATCCTTGTCTTGTCAATCTTTTTCCGTTTAAATTAACAAACAATGCTTTTTCTTTATCTGATTTTACTAATATATCCCTTACATCATTTATATATTCTTTTAATGCTGCTAATGACATTTTTCCAAGAGGTATAACTCTTTGTCTATCTTTATTTCTACAAATTACATTTTCAGCTTCTAAATTAACATCATCAATATCTAAAGATATTATTTCTGTAACTCTCATTCCTGTTGCATATGCAAATTCAAGCATAGCTTTATCTCTTGTTCCTTTTAAATCAACATCTTTAGGTTGTTCAAGCAAAAGCTCAACTTCCTTAGCTGTTAATATAGATGGTGCCTTTTTTTCTACTTTAGGTGATTGTATATTTTCAGTAGGATTATTTTGCATTTTTTTTGTTTTTATTTCATATTGATAAAAAGATCTTATAGATGCAATCATCCTTGATATAGTAGATGGTTTTCTATCATTTTCTTTTAAGTATTCTAAATATTCTTTGATATCTTTTTCTTCTACTTTATTGTATTTAATACCATTTTCTGTTAAATATTCTTTAAATTGTTCTAAATCTCTTTTATAAGATTGTAATGTATTATCTGATACTTTTTTGTCATTTTTTAAAAAATCAAAAAATTGTTTCAATTGCTTATCCATTGTCTTCTTCTCCACCCATTCTATATTTTTGTTTTTTATTTACATAAATTTTACATATGTTATATCAAAGAATTTATCAAAAGTAAAGAGTTTTTGTGAATTTTTTGTATTTTTATTTTTCATTAGTTAGATTATCTTTTATTTTATACTCTATATATTTTTTAATAATGTTTAAATATATTGCTTTTTTCTCAATTTTGTGATAAAATGTTTACATAATTTTTATAGGAGGCTTTTATGAAATTTGAACCAAAAATCTTATCAATTGAAGTAATTGGTAAAGATGGAACTGCAAAAATAACTTATAGTGACTATAGCGAAAAAATTGTAAACATAAAAAAATATTTAAAAAATAATCAAGAACTTATAAAACAAAAAATTTTAATAAAAATGAATCCTAAGCTAAAAACTGATAAAAAAGCATTAGAATTTAAAATGGGATTATCGGCAAAATTAGATCCTATAGTAATGGGAATCCTTTCTGATTATCCTAGAAATTATTCTAATTATGCTGATTCTGAAGCAATAAATGGATTTTATCCAAATGATGCTATAAAAACCATTTATAATTTAAAGAACATGGATAAAAGTATATTATCACATGACGAACAAAAAAATTTAATAAACAATTTATTAAGACGAAATCATCTTTTAGTAAAAAAAGATCCCTTTTTTATAAATTTAATAAAAAGATTAAAAGCATCTGAAATATTAAAAAACATTTCCCCAAAGAGAAATGATAGAAAAAGTATTTTTAGAGAATCACTAAAATCTACTACATCTTCAGTAAATCCTCATTCTAAAAATATTGTTTCAAAAAGCACAGATACTTTAGTTAAAGAAGAAAGATAATAACTTTATTATTTAAAATCTGGAAAATTCCAGTGCATATTTTAAGAAAGGGTGTGTTGATATTATGTCAAAAACACAAGAGGAAATAATCAATGAATTGGAGGAAACGGTACGGAGTTTAAATAAACTTTTAATTGAACTCGATTCTTCTTTGCGTATTTCTATGCACACAGTAAGTAAAGAAGAACAATTATCAATTTTCTTAAAAAACCTTGGTATTCCAGCAAATTTAAGTGGATATAACTATATACGTTATGCCTTGCTTATATGCTGCAAAGATCCTTCTATTATGGGAAGTATTACCAAAACTCTTTACCCGGCAATTGCTAAAAACTTTAACATTACTTATACTCAAGCAGAACGTGCAATAAGATATGCTATAAATTATTCATGGAATACCGCAAATAGTGATTTTATAGAAAAAGTTTTTGGCTATACTACTGCTTATTGTGAGAAGTGCCCCACAAATTCAAAGTACCTCTCAACCATTTTAGATTATATTAAATTAAATTCCTAAGTGTTAAAATGCAATATCTAAGAAAAGATATTGCATTTTCCCTTTTTAATATTAAAAATACCTAATTACTCCCTTCAATAATGGAATTGATATTATACACTCTACAACAGAAGATAAAACTAAAACTCCCAACATTATTAAACTTAATATTGTGTGTCTTAATATTTCAATTTTAATATTTTCTCTTCTTCTATCTTTTATTATTGATTTATATAATTTTATACTACTAATTCCTAGTGTTAAAATTGCTGGAATAAATAATATATTTTTTAAAAGTAATGAAATTATATTAAATAAAATTCCTTTCCAAAAACCTAAAGAATATGTACATGCAGATATGGTATATCCTAAAGATACTCCTCTAATTCCTATTATAACAAGCACAACAGGCATACCTATAACAGTAGTACCAGCAATCCATATTCCTATAGCAAGGAAAATATTTTCTTTTATAGATGTTGTAATTAATTCTGCCTTGTCTATATTATTCGTATTTTTTAAATTATTTATAAATTGTTCAATATAATTTGAAATAATATTAGCTTTATTCTCATCATAATTGTTCATAATAAAAACGCCTATGAATATTCCTATTAAAAATATACTAAATACCAACAGGTAATCCTTATAATTTTCAATTATATAATTTTTTATACCTTCTTTAAAACTTTTGCTTGTCTTTGATTTAACCTTCATTAAATTTCTCCTATTTTTTATTTAATGTATATTCAAATTAATAAAAAAAATAACTAAAAAACATATATTAGTTTTTACTATCTAATATATGTTTTTATAATTTATAATTTATATTTTCTTATTCTTTTGATGAAACTTTACCGTATACTCCTCCACCTCCAGAATGTACACTCATATTGCCTTCTCTAGCATCAATGATATTTTTAGCAACTTTATCACCGACAACAGCTTCAATATCATCTTTACTTATTTTATGTAATATATTCATTTCTGTATCAAAATTATCTAAAAGTTTATCTATTGTTCTTTTTCCCACTCCTGGTATAAAGCTAAGTGGTATTTGATATACATATGGTGGTCTATTCTCTGGACTCTTTGTTTCTTTTTTATCTCTTATAAGTTCAATTCTATCAAAAACTCCAAATGTAATATTTTTTCCATTACATACAGGGCAAGTCGTAGCTGCTTCATCTATTTCAATTGAATCTTTGCAGTCTTCACAAAAGCTTCTATGATATTTTCCAAGCTTTGGATCTAATCCATAATTTGATATAACTTTTCTTCCATCTTCATTTTTTAAAGCTTTTACAATTTCTTTAAAACTTATATCTTCAACTAACATTTTATTATATTCTCTTGCAATTTTTGGAAGAGAATGTGCATCTGAATTTGTAACAAAAGTCTTATTTTCTAATTCTGATATTTCATCTGCTAAATATGTATCAGAACTTAGTCCTAATTCAATTGCAAAAATTTTATCATATTTTTCTTTGAATATATCTTTTAACCTATCTACGCAATTTCCATAATAGCTTTTAAATGGTGTAAATACATGTGCTGGAATTAATATACCATTGTACTTTTCTACAATATCAATAAGCTCATATCCAGAGACATCTGAACGTTGTGTACTTAATGTTATATTTTTTATATGTTTACTCATTTCATTTGAAAAAGCTTTTATATCTTTTAAGTATGGAAAGAAACATACATTATGGGCACTACCTTTTTTTCCGTTTCTGCCAACTTCTGATGTCTCTACTTCACTTCCTAGTAATATGCACACTTTATCTTTATATATAATTCCTCCATCTTTTAATTCATATGCATCTCCTGTTTTTAGAAAATTTTCTATATCTTCAATTACATATGGTGATGCACAATCAATTATTCCTACAACATTTATTCCTTTCTTTTCTTCACATTCTTTAGCAATATTTGAAAAATTCAAACTTCTAGCTCCTGTTATCTTTATTGGTTTTCCTTGCTCGCTTCTACCAATGTGTACATGTAAATCTGCAAATATTTCGTACATTTTATTCCTCCACTTTATACTTTGATTCATGATTCATTATTCTATTAGCTATTTCTTCACTAAATAAAGCTCTCTCTCTATTATTTACTACCTTTTTTTCTTTTGATTCTTCTTTTTCTATCATTTTTTTAAATTCATGCTTATTATAATTATCTAAAGCATCTTTTATTTTATAAATATATTCATTTCCTAATGTAGATATAAAAGTTTTAACATTAGCTTCTCTATTATGTAAGTTTACTAATTTCTTTATAATAGGTACACTAATCATCTCTTTAATCATTACATTTTCCATTTCATTTACAAAAAATACAAATTGATCTAAATATTGATTTTTTACATATTTTAAATTTCTTTCTTTTAAAATAACTAATGCTTCTTGAGGAGAAAAAGCTTCTCTTTCCACTCTATTTAATATAAGTCCTACAAATTGATCTACTAATTCTAATATATCACTTTCTTTCAATCTTATATAGTCATCATTATATCTATTTACACCTTTACAAATGTCACAAAATCTTTCATCAAATCCAATTGTTGATAAATACTCTGCTCCTTCCATTGCATATGTTTCAAGTTTTCCAAGTTTTTGAGCATTCTCAACTTTCTTGCAATTACATAAAAGCATTGCAGTAGTTACAACATTAACATCAACATTTATTTTCATAAATTCAATAAACAATTTTGCAATTTCAGTTTTAAGCACAATAGATTTATCAAAAAAAATCCCTGTTTTCTTTGACAAATAATATGTTATAACCATTTTTTGAATTACATCATTTTCATTTAATATATATGTAGCAAAATCTTCCATATTCTCCTCCTCAGTATCATCTATTTTAATTATATTTCAAAAAAAGATAAATTTCAAGTAATTTTTTAAAATTGGGGACGCTCCTTTTTTGAAATTTTTATTTTCAAAAAAGGAGCGTCCCCAATTTAAAAATCCGCCTCTTTTAACATTACTTCTCCAAATACCGCATATCCTTGTGTTGGATCATTAACCAATACATTTGTTACAGCACCTATAAATTTTCCATTTTGTAAAACTGGACATCCACTCATTCCTTGAATTATTCCACCTGTTTTATTTAATAATTCTTCATCTTTTACTTTTATTAACATTGATTTATTATCATAATCATTATTTATAAATATTTTCTCTATTTCTATTTTATATTCTTTAACAGTGTTGACATCTAAAGAACATAAAATAGTTGCATCTCCTAATTCTATCTCTTCTTTTTTTGCAACATCTAATTTTGATATATTTGATGTTTTTAATAAACTTGGCTCTATTATCTTTCCAAATATTCCTAAACTTGTATTTTTATATATAATTCCTATCGTATCTTTATTTTCTATTGTTCCTTGAATCTTTCCGTGGATTTCCCTTTAATCCTTTTATTATAGATACAATATCTGTACTAACAAGCTCTCCACTTGATATATTTACTAAGTCTCCTGTATCTATATCAGTAATTCCATGTCCTAAAGCTGCAAATTTTCCTGAAGATGGTTCATAATATGTCATTGTGCCAATTCCCGCTGCACTATCTCTAACCCATATTCCTAGCTTATATTGTTTATCTTTAGCTTTTTTAGGAGTAATATTAACTTTATATGTTTCATTATTTCGTAAAAGTGTTAATTCCAAATTATTTTCTTTTATATTATTTACTTCTTTTATTAATTCATCAGAATTTTTTATATTCATTCCATTTATTGATATGATCATATCTCCTTCTTGTATTCCCAACTTTTCATATGGTTTATATTTTACACCATCTTCACTTTCTATTTCTGACATTCCTACTACTAAAGCTCCATTTGTATATAATTTCATACCTGCAATCTGTCCCAATGCTATTATTTTGCTTCTTTCTATTACACTTACATCTATATTTTTTACAGTAAATGTATTAAATAACTTTACTTCCATATTCATATTTCCAATATTATTATTATTTATATTTGATGAAGTTAAAATTGAATTTTCTTTACTATAAAATGATATTCCCCAAAAATTGGGTATTTTTAACTCTTCATCTTTAAATACAATTATATTTTTGGGAATATTATCGATAAAGCATATATAGACATATATGAATAATAAAAAAGCAATAATAAAAATGTTTTTGATTTTTTTCATTAAATCACCTTCACATTTTATTATTGCTATATTTGATTTTTTTATTATAAAATTTTAAATTTGTCTTCTCGCTTTTTCATCTAATGTATCTAATGTGTCTAATGCTTTTCCTGTTCCTAATGCAACACATGATACTGTGTCTTGAGCTATCATTACATTTATTCCTGTTTTTTCTTGTAGTAATTTATCTAATCCATCAACCAAGCATCCTCCACCTGTCATATAAATTCCTTTATCGCTTATATCTGCTGCAAGTTCAGGTGGTGTTTTTTCTAATACTGTATGTACAGCATCAACAATCATCATAGCTGGTTCAATCATAGCTTCTAGCATTTCGCTTGAGCGAATCTTAACTGTTGTTGGAAGTCCTGTTATTAAGTCTCTTCCTCTTACTTCCATTTCAGTATCTTGAACTTTAGGATATACACATCCAACATTTACTTTTAAATCTTCTGCTGTTCTCTCTCCAATTGCCACATTATGCTTTTTCTTTAAATATTTCACAATTGCCTCATCAAATTTATCTCCTGCAACTTTTATTGATGTACTTACAACAGAACCTCCTAATGATATAACAGCAATGTCTGTTGTTCCTCCACCAATATCTACTACCATGTTTCCACAAGGCTTAGATATATCAATTCCAGCTCCAATAGCTGCAGCTATTGGTTCTTCTATTAAATATACTCTTCTAGCTCCTGCTTGTGTTGCTGCATCTATTACAGCTTTTTTTTCAACTTCAGTTACTCTAGAAGGAATACAAATCATTATTCTAGGTGCAAATAGTGTTTTTCCACCTACTTTATTTATAAAATATTTAAGCATTTTTTCTGTTACTGTATAATCAGATATAACACCATCTCTTAAAGGTCTTGTTGCAACTATATTGCCAGGTGTTCTTCCAAGCATTCTTCTAGCTTCTCCACCGACAGCTACTACATCACCTGTATTATTATCTACTGCAACAACAGAAGGCTCTCTTAGCACTATGCCTTTACCTTTTACATATGCTATAACAGTTGCTGTTCCTAAATCAATTCCTATATCTTGTCCTAAACCAAACTTAAACATTATCATTCTCCTCTGTCAAAATATTTTGTTCTTATTTCATTATTATTACAAATTTATTTCAATTATATTACAATATTTAAAATTTATCAAGTTTTTTTCTAAAATAATCAAATAATTAAGACGACTTTTTAAAAATCGTCTTAATTTAAAATTATCTTATTTTTACTCTACTTACATCAATAGCTTTTTCATCATAGTTTTCTATATACTCCATAATTTCTTCAATTGTATTACATGTCTTATATAGTTCTTTGCAATCTTTAGTTATAAAATTCTTTTCTATTGATACTTGCATCATATTTTCAAGATTTTCATAATAGTTATTTATATTAAAAATAACTATAGGTTTATTATGTCTTCCTAATTGTTTTAGTGTTAGTATTTCATAAAATTCATCAAATGTTCCAATTCCTCCTGGTGTGATTATAAAACCATTTGCTTTTTCTTCTAATAAACGTTTTCTATCTCTCATTGTTTCTGTATGTATAAATTCTGTACAATGAGGATAAGAAATTCCTTCACTTCCTTCTGTTTCGAAAAATGCAGGTGAAATACCTAATATATAACCATTTCCTTCATGTTCTCCTTCTGCAACTGCTCCCATCATTCCATGAGAACCTCCTCCAAAAACTAATCCATGACCTCTTTTTGCCATTTCTCTTCCTAATTCTCTTCCAGCATCTAAAAAGCTTTTATCAATTTCGCTACTTGCTGCTCCATATACGCATATATTCATATCTTTTCATTCCTTTCTTTACTTAAGCGTTTTTTATCACATAATCTATCTTACACTATTTCTTTAATTTTATCAATAGTTTTTTGTTTTATTATATTATTTTATTCATCTTTATTTTTTTTATTATTATTTTTATAAAAAATCAAAAAATAAAAAATGTTTCTAATTTTGAATTAAATTCAAAAATCAAAAACATTTCTTATTTTTATTATTATTTATTATTCTAAGAATCCTTTATAATGTCTCATTACTAATTGTGATTCTAATTGTTGTATTGTCTCTAATGCAACTCCAACAACAATTAATATCGCTGTACCTCCAAATGTAATATTTAAGTTTGTAAATCTAAGTAACATTGGTAAAATAGCAATTATAGCTAAATATAATCCTCCAAACCAAGTTAATTTAGATATTACAGAAGATAAATAATCTGTAGTAGGTTTTCCAGCTCTTATTCCTGGAATAAATCCTCCATTTTTCTTTATGTTAGATGAAACTTCTGCAGGGTTCATCATAGCATATGTATAGAAGAATGTAAATCCAACAATTAATAATAAGTATACTATTGCATTAGCTATAGTATATCCCCATCCTACTTGTGAAGATGAAGTAGCTAGAGAGAACTTATAAATTGTTGCCCAGAAACCTGTACTTGTAGCTATATCACTCTTAAATATTTGTATTATCATTGCAGGAAAAGTCATGAATGATGATGCAAATATTATTGGCATTACACCTGCCATAGCAAGTTTCAATGGAATGTGAGTGTTTTGTGCTCCAACCATTTTTCTTCCAACAACTCTTTTTGAATATTGTACAGGAATTCTTCTTTCAGCTTGTTGCATAAATACAACAGCAGCAGTTAATAATATAGCACCTATTACTATTGCTATAGCTGTTAAAAATCCTACTGTATTAAATCCTGTTGATGTTACAACCAACTCATATAATGTAACTCCTACTGAATATAATCTTGATATAATACCAACAAATATAATCATTGAAATACCATTTCCAATACCTTTATTTGTTATTTGTTCACCAAGCCACATAAGTAGTGATGTTCCCGCCATAAATCCTGCAACTACTATTGAAGCAGTTAAAAATCCTGGATTTACAAACACATTATATGATTTATAAGATAAATATACTCCAATTCCTTCAACAAGTGCTAAAACTATAGTTAAAAGCTTTGTATATTTATTTATTTTCTGTCTTCCTTCTTCTCCGCCTTCTTTAGTCAACTTTTCTAATGATGGGATTACCATTCCTAAAAGTTGTATTACAATTGATGCCGTAATATATGGAGTTATGCTCATTGCAAACAAAGAAAATTTAGCAAAAGCCCCTCCTGAAACTAAGTTTATTAATCCAGTAATTGTAGATGAACTTTCAGACATTAAATCATTTAATGCTTTTAAATCTACACCTGGTACTGTAATATAACAACCTAATCTAAATATTATTATCAATACTAATGTATACCAAAGTTTTTTTCTAACTTCAGGTGTTTTTAGTGCATTTTTTATTGTTTTAAACAACTAAATCACCTCTGCCTTTCCGCCTAGAGCTTCTATTGTCTCTTTAGCCTTTGCTGTGAATCTAGTAGCTTTTACATTTAATTTTTTTTCTAATTTTCCTGTAGCTAAAACTACAATTCCATCTTGGATTTTGCCAATTATTCCTTCTTCTAATAATGTTTCAGCAGTAACATCTGTAGCTTTTGATTTATTAAGCATTGTTAATGTTACTTCTGTATAAGTATTAGCATGAATATTATTAAATCCTCTCTTAGGTAATCTTCTATATAATGGTGTTTGACCTCCTTCGAATCCACGTCTAACTCCACCACCAGTTCTAGCTTTTTGACCTTTTTGACCTCTACATGAAGTTTTTCCATGTCCAGATCCTATTCCTCTACCAACTCTTTTAGCTTTAACTTTTCCCATTGCTGGTTTTAAGCTTTCTATTTCCATTTTCGCACCTCCTATTCTTTTGATAACATTTCTTACAATATTTCTTCTACTTTCTTTCCTCTTTTAGCTGCAACAGATTCAGCTGTTTGCATAGCTTTAAGTCCTTCAATAGTAGCATATACAACGTTTCTTGGATTATTTGTTCCAATAACTTTTGTACGAATATTTTTATATCCTGCAAGCTCTAATACTGGTCTAACACTTCCTCCAGCTATAAGTCCTGTACCAACAGCAGCTGGTTTTAACATTACACTTGCGCTACCAAATTTACCTATAAATTCATGAGGTACAGTTGTGTTTACTATTGGAACTTCAACTAAATTCTTTTTAGCTTCTTGAATAGCTTTTTTAATAGCTTCTGGAACTTCAGCTGCTTTACCATTTCCAACTCCTACGTGTCCATTTTCGTCACCAACAATTACAACTGCTGAAAATCTCATATGTCTACCACCCTTAACAACTTTAGTAACTCTGTTAAGAGCAACAACTTTTTCTTTTAATTCAACTTGTTTTTGTTCTTCCATGTTTTTAGGTTATCCTCCTTATTTTATTTTTAGAATTGTAATCCACCTTCTCTAGCAGCTTCTGCTAGTTCTTTGATTACTCCATGATATATGTATCCACCACGATCAAATACAACATCTTTTATGTTCTTTTCAGCTGCACGTTTAGCAATTAATTTACCAACTTCTTTAGCAGCTTCTTTATTTGCATGTTTTGTTTTTACTTCTTTATCTAAAGTAGAAGCACTAACTAATGTATTTCCAGCTACATCATCAATGATTTGTGCATATACATTAGCATTACTTCTAAACACACACAATCTTGGTCTTTCTGCTGTTCCAGAAATTTTATTTCTAACTCTTATATGTCTTCTAACTCTTTCAAGTTTTCTATTAGTCTTTGAAACCATTTTCTAACTCCTTTCTTAAAACTAATCTTATTTACCAGTTTTACCAACCTTACGTCTAATAACTTCTTCAGCATATTTAATACCTTTACCTCTATATACTTCAGGTGGTCTCTTTGTTCTTATAACTGCTGCTGTTTGACCAACTATTTCTTTGTCAATTCCTCTTACTATTATTGTATTAGCATTTGGAACATCAAAAGATATACCAGCAGGAGCCTTGAAAATTACTGGATGTGAATATCCAAGTGAAAGATTTAAATCATTTCCTTGTTTTTGTACTCTATATCCTACACCATTTATTTGTAATTCTCTAGTAAATTCATTTTGTACACCATGTATCATATTATTTATTAAAGTTCTTGTTAAACCATGTAAACTTTTACTTTTTCTTGCATCTGAATCTCTTGTTACAGTTAAAACATCGCCTTCTAACTTCATAGAAATTTCCGGTTCAACAGTTCTTTCTAACATGCCTTTTGGTCCTTTTACAGATATATGCTGACCGTCTATTTTAACTTCAACTCCAGCAGGTACTGTAATAGGTTTATTTCCTATTCTTGACATTTGGAATTTCCTCCTTTTTACTATTATTTAAAATGTTTATTACTCTTTGTGCTATATCTTATTCGCACTTTTTATTACCATACGTAAGCTAAAACTTCTCCACCAATTCCGGCAGCTCTTGCTTCTTTATCTGTCATTAATCCCCTTGATGTAGATATTATAGCAATTCCTAATCCGTTTAATACTTTTGGTAATTCTTCCTTATTTGCATAAACCTTTAATCCTGGTTTACTAATTCTTTTTAATCCATCAATTACTCTTGTTCCTTTTTCATCATATTTAAGAGTAATTCTTATGATTCCTTGTGTATCATCTTTAATTTCTTCAAAAGATTTTATATAACCTTCTTTAAATAAAATTTCAGCTATACCAAGTTTCATTTTTGAACAAGGTACATCTACAGTTTTATGTTTAGAAGTATTTGCATTTCTAATTCTTGTTAGCATATCTGCTATTGGATCTGTAATATTCAACTTTTACTTACCTCCTTTACTTATTTTACCAACTAGCTTTTTTAACTCCAGGAATTTCTCCCTTATGAGCTAATTCTCTAAAGCATATACGGCAAATTCCATATTTTCTAATATATGCATGTGGTCTACCACATAATTTACATCTATTGTACTCTCTAGTACTATATTTTTGTGGTTTTTGTTGTTTAACTTTCATTGACATTTTAGCCATAGAATAATTCCTCCTATTTTAAATTTCAATTAAGCGTTAAATGGCATTCCTAATAATTTTAGTAATTCTGCAGCTTCTTCATCAGATTTAGCTGTTGTTACAAATATTATATCCATTCCTCTTAATTTATCTACTTTATCATATTCGATTTCTGGGAATATTAATTGTTCTTTTATACCCATAGAGTAATT
Source organism: uncultured Clostridia bacterium (assembly GCA_934178475.1). Classification (GTDB taxonomy): domain Bacteria; phylum Bacillota; class Clostridia; order TANB77; family CAG-508; genus CAG-269. Next base: position 48,683 of record CAKPQH010000002.1, on the reverse strand, counting down.
TCCTCTACCATCAAAAGATTTATTTGATACTCCTCTAAAATCTCTTACTCTTGGAAGTGCCACATTGAATAGTTTATATGCGAAGTCATACATTTTATCACTTCTTAATGTTACTTTACATCCAATGTCTACTCCTTCTCTTATTTTGAATGCTGCAATTGATTTTCTTGCTTTTGTTACTATAGGTTTTTGACCTGTAATTTGAGTTAAATCGTTCATTGCGTTTTCTAATGATTTAGGATTTTCCTTTGTATCTCCTAAACCGATATTTATAACTATTTTATTAAGTCTTGGAACTTGCATTACTGATTTATATCCAAACTTTTTCATTAAAGCTGGAACTACTTCTTTTTCGTATTGTTCTCTTAATACTTCCATGGATTGTTAATCCTCCTTCCTCACTTTAGGTTTATTTACTTAATTTTGTTCCACATTTTTTACAAACACGTGATTTTTTACCATCTTCTACTATGTATCCAACTCTTGTAGCTTTTCCACATTTAGGGCATACTACACTTACTTTAGAGCTATGGATTGGAAATTCAGAAGCTATTATTCCTCCTTCTTCTCCAGCCTTTCTAGGTTTAACGTGTTTTTTTCTTATATTTACACCTTTAACTAATACTTTTTGAGTTCCTGGTATAATTTCTAAGATTTCACCTGTTTTACCTTTATCATTTCCTGATAAAACTATAACATTATCACCTTTTTTTAGTTTCATTAAGGTTTTCCTCCTTTTTTTGAAATTTCTATATCTGCTTTGCTTTTTTTATTATAAAACTTCTGGAGCTAATGAAAGTATTTTCATGTATTCTCCATCTCTTAATTCTCTAGCAACAGGTCCAAATATACGTGTACCTTTTGGTGTTTTATCATCTTTTATTATTACAGCTGCGTTTTCATCAAATCTTATATAAGATCCATCAGCTCTTCTTATAGGATTTTTTGTTCTAACTACAACTGCCTTAACAACGTCTCCTTTTTTTACAACTCCACCTGGTGTTGCAGATTTTACAGAAGCAACTATGATATCACCAATACTAGCTGTTTTTCTATATGAACCACCTAAACATCTGATACACATAATTTCTTTAGCACCAGTGTTGTCAGCTACTTTTAATATAGATTGTTGTTGTACCATAATTTAAATTCCTCCTATTTTTATTTTACAATAGCTTTTTCAACTATTTCAACTACTCTAAATCTCTTATCCTTAGAAAGAGGTCTAGTTTCCATTACTTTTACTTTATCGCCAACTTGACATTCGTTTTGTTCATCATGTGCTTTTAAAGTATATGTTTTCTTAACTATTTTTCCATATATTTTATGTCTAACATTTCTTTCAACAGCTACAACTACAGTTTTATCCATTTTGTTAGATTTAACTGTACCTATCATAACTTTACGAAGGTTTCTTGTTTGTTCCATTATTCATTTACCCCTTTCTTCTCAGCGATTTTTCTTTCAGTTAAAACAGTATTTATTCTTGCTATATCTTTCTTTACAGTTTTTATTTTCATAGGATTATCTAATCCATTAGTAGCTAAACTAAATTTTAACTTGAATAATTCTGTTTTTAATTCACCTAATTCTTTTTCTAATTCAGGTGAAGACATTTCTTTTATTTTATTAATTTTCATTACTTTCACCCTCCTCGTTTTTCTCTGCTTTTACAAATTTAGTCTTAACTGATAATTTGTTAGCAGCAAGTCTTAAAGCTTCTCTTGCTATTTCTTCTGATACTCCAGCTATTTCAAACATAACTCTACCTGGTTTAACAGCAGCTACCCAAAATTCTGTATTACCTTTACCTTTACCCATACGAGTTCCAGCTGGTTTTCTAGTAATTGGTTTGTCTGGGAATATTTTTATCCAAACTTTACCATCTCTTCTCATATAACGAGTCATAGCAACTCTGGCTGCTTCTATTTGGTTTCCAGTAATTAATCCAGCTTCTAAAGCTTGTAATCCGAATTCACCTTCATTAACAAAGTTTCCTCTTGTTGCTTTTCCTCTATTTCTACCTTTTTGCATTTTTCTATGCTTTGTTCTTTTTGGCATTAATGGCATTATTGGTCTCCCCCTTCCATTTTCTTAGTTGGAAGAATTTCTCCTTTATAAATCCAAACTTTAACACCGATTTTTCCATATGTTGTATTTGCTTCAGCAAATCCATAGTCAATATCAGCTCTTAATGTTTGTAGTGGTATATTTCCTTCTTTATAGAATTCAGTTCTTGCCATGTCTGCTCCACCTAATCTTCCAGATACAGCAGTTTTAATTCCTTCTGCTCCTGCTTTCATAGTTTTTTGCATACATTGTTTCATAGCACGTCTGAATGAAATTCTTCTTTCTAGTTGTCCTGCAATATTTTCAGCAACTAGTGTAGCATCTAAGTCAACATTTTTAACTTCAACTACATTAATATTTACTTCTTTTCCTATTAATTTCTTAATATCATTTTTTAAAGTTTCTGCTCCAGCTCCACCTTTACCAATAAGTATTCCTGGTTTAGCTGTATATACATTAACTTTAACCATTTTAGCTGTTCTTTCGATTTCAATCTTTGCGATTCCAGCTTCATATTCTTTTTTCTTTAAAAATTTACGGATTTTTTGATCTTCTACTAAATATTCTGCAAAATGATTATCATCAGCATACCATTTAGAATTCCAATCTTTTACAATCCCTAATCTGGCTCCAGTTGGATGTACTTTTTGTCCCATTGATTTCTAGTCCTCCTTTTCTTTAAGAACAATTGTTATATGACTTGTTCTTTTTCTTATTCTTGATGCTGAACCCTTTGCAGCAGGTCTAATTCTCTTTAGAGTTGGACCTTGGTTTGCATAGATTTCAGAAATATATAATTTTTCATGTTTCATATCATGATTATTTTCAGCATTTGCAATTGCTGATTTTAATAATTTTTCGATTATTTCAGAAGATGCTTTTGGTGTAAATTTTACTATTGCTAAAGCTTCATCTACATTTTTTCCTCTAATTAAATCTGCAACAATTTTTACTTTTCTAGATGAAATTCTTGCATATTTAAGAGTTGCACTTGCTTTTTTTACTTCTTCCACTATAATATCCTCCTAACTCATTATTTTTTTGTTGTTTTCTCTCCTGCATGACCTTTGAATGTTCTTGTAGGAGCAAATTCACCTAATTTATGACCAATCATTTCTTCTGTTATGTATACAGGAACATGTTTTCTTCCGTCATGAACAGCAATAGTATGACCAACCATTTGTGGGTATATTGTAGAAGCTCTTGACCATGTCTTTAAAACTTCTTTTTTATTTTCAGCATTCATAGCTTCGATTCTCTTAATTAATTCAGGAGCTACAAATGGTACTTTTTTACTTGATCTTGACATAAGTTCTATTTCCTCCTCTTAACGATAAATTTATTTGAATTTTTCTTTTTATTTCTTGTCTTGTATCCAAGAGCTGGTTTACCCCAAGGTGTCATTGGTCCAGCGTGTCCTATTGGAGCTTTACCTTCACCACCACCGTGTGGGTGATCTACTGGGTTCATTGCAGAACCTCTAACTTCAGGTCTCCATCCCATATGTCTTTTTCTTCCTGCTTTACCAAGTTTAACGTTTTCGTGGTCAGCATTTCCTATAACTCCTATAGTTGCTCTACAGTTTGCTAAAACAAGTCTCATTTCTCCAGAAGGTAATCTTACATGTGCATATTTTCCTTCTTTTGCCATTAATTGAGCACTTTGTCCAGCTGCTTTAACTAATTTTCCACCTTGACCAGGGTTTAATTCTATATTGTGAATTAATGTACCAACTGGTATACTGTTTATTTCCATACAGTTTCCTGGTTTAATATCTGCTGATTTTCCAGAAACTACTTTGTCTCCATCTTTTAATCCTTGAGGTGCTAATATATAAGCTTTTACTCCATCTTCATATTGAATTAAAGCAATATTTGCACTTCTATTTGGATCATATTCGATTCCAATTACTGTAGCTTCCATATCATCTTTCTTACGTTTAAAATCCATTATTCTATATTTTTGTCTATTTCCTCCACCTTGATGACGAACAGTGATTCTACCATAAGAGTTTCTTCCTGCTTTTTCTTTCTTTACAGCTAGTAAAGATTTTTCAGGAGTTTTCTTTGTAATTTCACTGAAATCAGAAACTGTCATGTTTCTTCTTGAAGGTGTATAAGCATTAAATCTTTTCATTCCCATGATTTTCTTATCTCCTTAAAATTTTATTTACAACATTTTTTCCTAGTGTTGTTCCAGATATTCTTTATTATCCGAGTTATTTCTCGATAATTTAAATTTATTTCAACTTTTTAAGCTTAAGCTCCAGCAAATTCATCAATAGAATCTTTATATTTCTTAGATCCTTTTACTTCTTTTCCACCTTTGCTTAAATATTTGATATCTCCTGGATTTGTATCTATTGTAACAATAGCTTTTTTCCAGTCAGATGTTTTACCTTGATGATATCCTACTCTTTTAGCTTTTCCTTTAACACTAATTGTGTTTACTTTTAATACTTTTACTCCAAAAAGTTTTTCTACTGCATTTGCAATATCAACTTTTGTAGCATTTTTATTAACTTTGAAAGTATACTTTCCTTCTTGCATTCCATCATTACTTTTTTCAGTAACAACTGGTGCTAATATTATTTCTTCTGCTACCATAACTTAAGCGTACACCTCCTCTAATTTTTTAACAGTATCAAGTGTTAAAACTAAGTTAGTATATCTTAATAAGTCATATACATTTATAGTATTTACAACTATTGCTTTAGCATCTTTTATATTATTTGTAGATGCTTGAACATTTAAGTTCTTTTCTGGTAATACTAATAATGTTTTTCCTTCTAATTTTAAGCTATCTAAAGCTTTAACCATTGATTTTGTTTTTATTTCTTTTAATTCTAATTTATCAACTATTGTTAATCTATTTTCTAATACTTTAGAACTTAATATAGATTTTATAGCAAGTCTTCTTTCTTTTTTGTTTACAGTATATCTGTACGAACGTGGTTTAGGTCCTAATGCTATACCACCTTTAATCCATTGTGGCGCTCTAATACTTCCTTGTCTAGCACGTCCTGTTCCTTTTTGTCTCCATGGTTTTCTTCCACCACCACGAACTTCACTTCTTGTTTTTGTACTTTGTGTTCCTTGTCTTTGATTTGCTAAATAATTCATTAAAACACTATGTACTATATTTTCATTAGGTTCAATTCCGAATACATTTTCATTTAATTCGATATCGCTAACCTTTTTACCTTTTATATCATATACGTCTACCTTTGGCATTTCGTAATCCTCCTTTCCTAAACATTAGCTCTTGCAGCTGATTTTATTTTTAGGATAGCACCTTTACATCCAGGTACACTACCTTTTACTAATATTACATTTTTATCCATATCAACTCTTACAACATCTAAGTTTTGTATTGTAACTGTAACTCTTCCCATATGTCCTGGAAGTTTTTTACCTTTAAATACTCTTCCTGGTGTAGATGTTGGCCCCATTGATCCTGGTCTTCTATGATACATAGAACCATGTCCCATAGGTCCTCTTGATTGACCATGTCTTTTTATAACACCTTGGAATCCTTTTCCTTTTGATATTCCTTGAACGTCAATTTTATCTCCAGCTTGGAATGTGTCAGCTTTTAATTCATCTCCAACTTTCATTCCTTCTATTGAATCTAATCTGAATTCTCTTAAATGCTTTTTGTTTGCAATTTTAGATTTTGCAAAATGTCCTGCTTCTGGTTTGTTGATATGTTTATCTTTTATATCTCCAAATCCTAATTGAACTGCATTGTATCCATCTGTTTCTGTAGTTTTAACTTGTGCTACTACACATGGACCAGCTTCAATAACTGTTACTGGAATAACATTTCCTTTTTCATCAAATATTTGTGTCATTCCAACTTTTTTTCCTATTAATCCTTTTTTCATTCTTTCTTTCCTCCTATTGGCTGACTGCTATGGCCAGCATTGGCTATTTTCTGCTATTTGTTTTTAATGTGGTTTATAACTTTCCACAATTAATCAACTTATTGATTATAATTTTATTTCTATATCAACACCAGCTGGTAATTCTAATTTCATTAGACTATCTACAGTTTTTTGTGTTGGATATAAAATGTCGATTACTCTTTTATGAGTTCTCATTTCAAATTGTTCTCTTGAATCTTTGTGTTTATGTGGTGAACGAATAACTGTTACTACTTCTTTTTTTGTTGGAAGTGGAATAGGTCCTGAAACTTTTGCTCCTGTCTTCTTAGCAGTATCTACTATCTTTGCAGCAGACTGATCTAAAATAGCTGGCTCATAAGCTTTAACTCTTATTCTTATTCTTTCACTTGTAACAACTGTTTTTGCCATACTAAATTTCCCTCCTTATTAAAATATTTTGTACTTTAGCTTGGCAAGTTATAACGCTTCCAGGTGTTTTGCTTTTAGGTAATATAAAAACCCAAAATCGTATGATAATCCTGGGATAAGCATTATATATATTCTTACCGCCTGGTCTAAGCCACGACATACTCCACTGAAGTTCCCTCCATTCTATAACTCTTAGAATGTAGCCACATTCAGCTTCAACGCTAAAATTCATACTTTACTATTATACCTCGCTTTTTTCATTATGTCAATAGTTTTTTTGCCATTTTTTCGAAAATTCTACATTTGTCCATTTAAAAAATAATAACAATACAAAATCAATATGCTTTTAACTATTTTACTAAGTTCTTCTCTGCATTCTTTTCTTACTATTTTTACACGTTGTTAATTTACAATTAACACTGGTTACAATCAAAAAACACATATAAAATCTTCTTTATAATTTTGTTTTGTCACAAATATTATATTTGATTTTATATGTGTTTATTTTTATATACATTTTTTACACTCTCTATTAATCTTGCAATCATATAAAAAATCTTTATATTTCTTTGTATGTCGAAACGCTACAACACAACCACCGGACGGAACCCGCTGCTGATGTCGGCGCCACCGTTCGTACCGCCAGTGCCAAACACACCACCGCCAATACCACCGCTCCAGCCGCCACCACGGCTAAGAAAAGGTAGAACGAATGTTCCTATTGACATATTGTCACTATCATACAATCCTGTTGAATAACCACTTGAAACTTCATGATTTGTTGCCGTCACATTTCCATTATCATCATATGTTGCTTTTAACCATTGCCCTGTATATTTTTCTTCATAATATCTTATTCCATAATATAAAAAATTATTCCCATTCATTACTTCGCTTATGGCATCACCTTTTCTATTTTTCATCAATTGTACTCTATCATATGCATATTTTGCTAAATTTGTATTTTTAGTTATTATATTTTCTGCATTATTTTTCATAGCCCATGTTGTAGCTCCATTTGTTTTTTCATCTTCACTTACTTCGTATTTATCCAAATATGCTGCAAACTCACTATTTAATTTATTTCCATTAAATAAACTTACTGTTTGTCCATCTACTATTATTTCTTTTGCATAATTATTCATACTATAACTTCCATTATCCCAATATGCTGCTACTCTCTCCCATGCTCCTCCATTTAAATCATATATTCCTGTTACATTTCCTGTTGTACTTTGTGTTTTATTCGTTTTATAGTCTTTTGCTCCTGTATATGAATGATATTTTCCAGTTTCATATTGTGTTCCTGATGCATTTCTTGATGGTATCACTCCATATTGTGATGCTGCTAAATATGCTACTGCTCCCCACTCGTTATTTTTCATTAAGTGTGTATCTGTTCCTTTTGATAATTTGTATATGTCTTTACTTTTCATGTTATAACATACTTCAAATGATTTTCCCACTGTTATATATCTCCAACTTTCTGCATTTGGTAATACTTTTACTGTTTTACTTGATGCGTTATTATTGTTTGCTGTTGTTGTATTCTCATTTGTCTCTGCCATACTTGCTTCAAATTTTGCTACCCATATTCCTCTTAAATTTGCTCCTCCAAATGTAAATGCTGGATGCACTATCATTGTTGATTCATTTCCAACTGTTTGGCTTGCTATATCATAATCTGTTGGATATTTATTCCCATCTTTGTCTTCATTTGTTGTTCCTTTTAAAAATACTACTTTCGTTATATTTTGTGTTTGTCCATTCTTTGCGTCTGTTCCATCTGTTACTGTTGCTTTGTATTTTGTCATACTATATGCAAACCTTGGTATCCATACAAACATACTTCCCAATTCATTTTCTTCTACTACTTGTCCTTCTTTTACATCCCCTGCTTTGTATTTTCCGTCTGATAACATCGCATTTGCCCATTTTAGTTCTTGTTTTGGACTTTCATTTTGATCTGCATAGTTATACCATTCTTTATCCGTTTCTGAACATACTACCCAATTTGTTCCATTATACTTTATTGGTATTAATCCTGACTCTTCTGATGAACCTCCTGTTATTCTTGGACTATTTGTTTTCTTTTCTTCATTATACCCTATTAAACTTGATTCTCCATTGTTTTCTATTAATTCACTTAATTCTGCTAGCTGTCTTTCTTCTCTTTTAGTCGCTTCTTCACTTGTTTTTTTAGCATTAATTGCTTTATTTAATATTCCATCTTGATTTGTTATCATACTTACTGTTATTCCTGCCAAGATTAACAATACTATTATTGTTATTACTAATGCTATTAATGTTATTCCTTTTATATTTTTAAATTTGTTCATTAAGACTTCCTCCTATGTTATCTCCTTATAATAATATTTATATTATCATATATATTATTTATTTCACAGTGAATTTTATTCATACTTATTATAGTAATATATAATTATATATCACCATTTTATCTTAACAATATCATTATTCATATTCTACATTAACTAAATATAACCCATTAGGAGGAAGAGTTTTTCCTGCGTTTTCTCTTTTTCCTTCTTCAATTATATTTTTTATATCTTTAGGATTTATTTTTCCAAGTCCAACATCAACTAATGTTCCTGCAATAATCCTAACCATATTATATAAAAAACCATTTCCAGTTAGTTCTATATAAATCATATTTTTATCATTATATACTTTTGCTTCATATATAGTCCTTACACTTGTTTTACTGCTTGTACCACTTGCTTTAAATGCCTTAAAATCATGTTCTCCTTCAAAATATTTAGCAGCTTCTTTCATTTTTTCTACATCTAATTTTTGTGGTATATGTGTTTCTAAATTTCTATATATACTGCTTCCAAACTCAGAATTATTTATAACATATCTATATGTTTTTCTTTTACAAGTTAGTCTACTATGAAATCTTTCATCAGCTTCTTCAGCATTTAATATTCTTATTGATTTTTTTAAATTAGAATTTATTGCAATAGCAAACTTCTCTATTGGTAAATTGGAATTTGTTTTAAAATTTGCTACTTGTCCTAAAGCATGAACTCCTGCGTCTGTTCTTCCAGATGCATTTAATTCCACATCTTCTCCCGTTATTTGTTTTATAGCTTGCTCTATGCTTCCTTGGATATTTAACTTGTTAGGTTGTTTCTGCCATCCATTAAAATCTTTTCCGTCGTATTCTATTGTTAGCTTTATATTTCTCATATATACTCCCTTTTACAATATAAAGCCAATTACAAAAATATAATTGGCCTTATAGTTATTTATTACTATTATTTATATTATCATTTTTCTTTTTTAAAAAACTCTTTGTTTTATCTAACCAAGAAATATTAATACTTTCATTTTTTTCTGGAAATCTCTTAGTTACTATGTTGCTTATTAATATCTTTTTCAAAACATCTTCTCTAACATCGGCAATTAAAGTTCCATCTTTTGCAACTGATATTTTTCCTGTTTCTTCTGAAACAACTACTGCAATCGCATCTGACTCTTTAGAAATTCCAATTGCTGCTCTATGTCTTGTTCCCAATTCCTTTGCTATATCCTGATTACTTGCAAGTGGAAGCATACATGCTGCCGCTGCAATTTTATTATCACTTATAACAACTGCTCCATCATGAAGTGGTGTATTTGGTACAAATATATTAACTAAAACCTGTGGAGAAACCTCTCCATTTATTTCAACTCCTGATGCAATTATATCTTTAATTTTAATATCTCTTTCTATGACTATTAGAGCTCCTGTTTTTGTTTTTGAAAGTTCTACTGCTGCTATTACAATTTTATAAATATCTTCCTTCGTTCTTGTTGCAATATCTTTATCCATTCCAAAAAACTGAGTAAATTTATTAGTTCCTAATTGTTCCAAAGCTCTCCTTATTTCTGGTTGGAATATAATAATTATTAAAATTACTCCCCAATTCATTATAGCTGATAATATATAATTTAATATATGAAAATTTAAGATTCCACTAAGCCATGTTGCAATTATCAAAAAAGCAATTCCCTTTATAAGTTGCCATGCTCTAGAATACTTTGCAATCTTAAGCAAATGATAAGCTAAAAACACAACTAGGCCTATATCTAATATTAAAGATACTATCTTTATAGGATATTGTTGATATTGCTCTATAAAACTTAATATGTTTTCATTATAAAAATTAGATATTAATACTCCTAATTTTGACATATTTTATTCTCCTTTTTCTTTAGTCTCTTAATTTTAAGCATTTATGGATGTATATACATAATATACTAATGTTCCGCAAACTGATAATAACATAAGAAATGCTAATATACTTGCTATTATTCTTACTGCAAATTGTCCTCTATTTGCTTTTATTTTTTTTGCTTTTATTTCATTTTTATTCATATTGTATCTCCTCCATGATTAATTATAACACTTTTAATATTTTTTTCAACATTTTTATTGTATTTTTGTAATCTTTTACTTAAAAAGAATAAAAGAAGATTCAAACAATCTTCTACTTCTTCAACTTAATTTCAAAAAAGCTCACTTTTTATATTTTGCTTTCTATTCTAATAGCTTTTTTATATTATCATCTTCTTTTAACCTTTGACTTAAATAATGATATGCCACTTTATTTTGTTTAACTGCAATTGTTGCAATTTCTTCATTATCTCTAAGTCTAAAACTTGCATATTTGACTATGAGACCTTTATTTGAAACAGCAGCTTTAACAACATCCTCATCATCTCTTAATTCTTCACTTGCATAATATAAAGTTTGTCCATATGTTTTTACACTTGCCATAATTACTTCTTTATCAGCTTTTAATCTATTAGATGCATAACATGCTGTCCATGGAGCTCCATTTATAGCAAGCATTACCAAATCCTTATTATTTTTCAATCTATTACTAACAAACTCTAAGGATTCCCCATCTTGTTGCAAAGCTGTCCTTACAACCTCTTCGTCATCTTTTAGTTCATTATCTACAAATTCTAATAATTTTCCCTTTTGTTTAAGAGCATTAAGCACATAATTTCTATCTTTTGAATTTGCTTTCATCTCTGTAATATCTGGATCTTCCATTATTTCTCCCTCTTAGTTATTTATATATTTCTTTATATATTTCATAATCTCTTAATATTTTTCTAACATAATTATTTGTTTCTTTAAATGGTATATTTTCAATATTAGAACCATCATCTTTTAGAGTTCCATTTTCTATCCATTTATCAACATTTCCGCTTCCAGCATTATATGCTGCTAAAGCTAAATTAATACTTTTATATTTAGAAATCATCATACTTATATATTTAGTTCCAATCTCAATATTAATTTCTGGAATTAGTATTGTTTCTTCATCTACTTCTATCTGTAGATCTTTTGATATATCCTTTGCTGTAGAATCCATTACTTGCATTAATCCCTTAGCTTTAGCATTAGATATAGCATTTTCATTGAAATTACTTTCTGCTTTTATTATTGCAAAAATTAAATTCTTATCTACATTATATTTACTTGCATATTTTTCAACATATTCTCTATAATTATCTTTATAAAAATGCTTTTTTATATTATTTTTATTTATTATTGTCATAACAACTATAAAAATAATTAAAGCAATACATATATATCTAAATATTCTTTTCAAATTCTTCTCCTTTGTTTTATTTACAATTGTACCAATTATCTGCTTCTGATATATCTGCAACAAGTGGAACTTTTAATTCTGTTGCACTTTCCATTGAAGTTTTTAAAATCTTTTTAACAACTTCTTTTTCTTCTATTGGTGCTTCTAACATCATTTCATCATGTACCTGCAAAATGATTTTAGTCTTTAAATTCTTTTCTTTTAAAGCTTTATATACCTTAATCATCGCTATTTTCATAATATCTGCTGCTGTTCCCTGTACAGGAGTATTCATTGCCGCTCTTTCGCCAAATTGTCTTACCATATAATTATTAGAAGAAAGTTCTTTAATATATCTTCTTCTATTAAATATAGTAGATGCATATCCTTTTTCTTTAGCTGTCTCAATAGATTCCTTCATAAATTTATTTATTCCTGCATATTCTTCTAAATAACTCTCTATATATTTTTTAGCTTCTTTTCTACCTATTCCTAATTGTTCTCCAAGTCCAAATTCACTTATTCCATATACAATTCCAAAATTAACAGCTTTTGCACTTGATCTTTCTTCTTTTGTTATGTCTTCTATATTTTTATGAAGAACCATAGCTGCTGCCTGTTTATGAATGTCCTCTCCATTTTTAAAAGCTCTTATCATATGTTCATCATTTGATAAATGTGCAAGAACCCTTAACTCTATCTGTGAATAGTCAGCATCTATATATATTTTTCCTTCTTCTGGATTGAATACTTTTCTTAACCTCTTACCAAATTCAATTCTAGTTGGTATGTTTTGTAAATTTGGTTCTGTTGAACTAATTCTTCCTGTTGCTGTTATTGTTTGATGAAAGAAAGAATGTATTCTTCCTGTTTTAGGATTAATATATGGTTTTATTCCTTCAACATAGGTTGAATTAAGTTTAGAAAGTTGTCTATATTCTAATATTTTTTCTATTATAGGACTTTCTTTCTTTAATTTTTCTAGTACATCTTCTGCTGTAGAATAACCAGATTTTGTTTTCTTTATAACTGGTAATTTCATTTTATCAAATAAAATTTCACCCATTTGTTTTGGTGAATTTATATTAAATTCTTCTCCTGCTATATTATATATGTCTTGCGTTAATAAGCTAATACCATCTTTCAAACTATTTCCAAATTCTTCTAACTTATCATAATCTACCTTTATTCCATTCCATTGCATATCTGACAATACTTCTACAGTTGGCATATCTATTTCATTAAATAAATTTAAAGCACCTATTCTTTTTATTTTTTTATTCAGCTTTTCTGCTAAATTCCATATACAATATACATAAAAAGAATTAACATATTTTTGAACATTCACTGATTCAGACATAGTATCAAACAATGTCATTTGATTTTGTTCTTGTTTTATTTCATTTTGAGCTAGATAATCTTCTAATGTTATTTTTAAATATTCTTCACATAAGTTATCAATTGGATACTTTCCTTTTGTTGGATCTATAATATATGCAGCTACCTCTACATCAAATTTAAGATTTGTTGGTATAATATTATTTTGTCTAAGAAGAATATAACTTTGAGTTAACTTATACCCATACTTTTCAATATTATTATCTTCAAAAATAAGTTTTAAATATTTATAAAAATCTTCTGAATTACTTCTTGCATAATAAACTGTATTTTCCTCTTCAAAATATATACTAATTGCACTTATTTTTTTCTTTATTATTAAATCTTTATCATCATTATCTTCATGTTCAAAGTAAAAAATTATCTTTTTATTTTCTTTAATTTTCTCATAAATTTTTTCTAATTTTTCTATTTCTTCTATTTTAAATAAATCTTTTAATTTATTATCTGAAGAAACATTTTCTTTTGCCTCTTTACTTCCCTCTAAATTAAATCTTTCAATAAATCTCTTAAATTTTAATTCTTTAAATATTTCTAATACTTTTTCTTTGTCCCACTCTTCTACTTTAAGTTCTTCTAAAGAATCACTTAATGGAACATTTACATTTATTGTTCCCAACTCTTTAGATAAAAAAGCAAGTTCTCTATTTTCTATAATATTACTTCTGCTTTTTCCTTTTAATTCATCAGTTTCTTCGTCTATTGCTTTATATAAGTTTTCTATACTTCCAAACTTTTGTATTAAAGTAAGCGCGGTTTTGTTTCCTACTCCTGGAACTCCTGGTATATTGTCAGATGTATCTCCTTGAAGTCCTTTTACTTCTATTAATTGTTTAGGTTCTATTCCATATTCTTTCTTTATTGCTTTAGCATTATATTCTTCTGTTTCTGTTTTTCCAGCTTTTGTTCTTGGTATTCTTATTGTTGTATTTTTGCTTGCAAGCTGGAAAGTATCTCTGTCTCCAGATAAAATATATACTTTTAGATTTTGTTCTTCTCCATATTTAGCAATTGTACCTAATATATCGTCTCCCTCATATCCTTCTTTTTCAATAATATCTATCTTCATTGCATTTAATATTTCTTTTATCATAGGCATTTGCTCAGCAAGTTCTTTTGGCATTCCATGTCTATTAGCTTTGTATTCTTTATACATTTCATGTCTTTTAGTTGGTGCTTTTAAGTCAAATGATACTGCCATATAATTAGGTTCTATTGTTTCCATTTCTTTAAACATTATTGCTAAAAATCCATATACAGCATTTGTATATTTTCCATCACTTGTTGTAAGCACTTTGCTTCCCATAATTCCATAAAAAGCTCTATTCATTATACTATTTCCATCTATTAAAAGTAATTTTTTCAAAATAATCTAACCTTCCTTCTTTGTTTGTATTTTTTTTCGTTTTAAATTACAATCAATGATATTTATCAATTTTACTAATACTGCTAAAAATAAAATCATCATAGATTGCCACATACCATATATGTACCCATCACTTTGCCTATATATAAATGTTCCTAATGGGATTATAGATATTAAAAATAAATTATTATAAAACATTATATTTTCTTTTTTTTGCCACATTATTACTGGTAATAGCCATACTAAATACCACACTTGGAATGTTGCTAATACTAAAAATATAAATATACATATTGTTAGTTCATAATCCCTTACGATGTTTTTCCATTTCAAATCTTTTGTTAATAAATTTTTTATTAACAAACAAAAATATATAGCAATAAAAATTATATATCCCATCATTTTACAGCCATCTATATTTATATTCCAACCATGCATTCTATTTTCTACCAACAGTAAGCACCATATTGACTGACTATATTTATCGCCTTGTACAAGCATAGCTTTTAATATATTTATATCTCTAACATAAAACAAATATGGTATTGATATTATAGCTAACATAAATAGGAAATATCCTAATCCATATAAAAATTTTTTATATATTTTCTCATTTTTAGTCCAATATAATACTAAAAATGGGAAGAACAATATAGTAAAATATTTTATTGCAACACTAAGTCCTAATGCTATTAATGACAACCAGATATTTTTCTTTCTTTTTATAAAATAAATTGAAAGTAATAATAAAAATATTACATATATATCATTATGAACATTTGTTATCATATGAAATAAAACCATTGGATTTAATGCGTACAGTAACATGAAACTTTTCTTTTTACATATTTTATAAATTAACATTGCATTTAAAACATGTATAATTATTGCAATAAATTTATACATATATATTCCTATAGTTACACTACCAAAAGATAAAGTAGAAATTCCCTTTGATATTAATTGCCATAATGGTCCATATACGCATGTAGTCTTACTCCAATATCCTGTTGAGTTTAATATTTCATCGTTTTGTACATCTTGCATTTTATTATAAACTGTACTATAATATGGATTTTCATGATAATTACTATCTAACCATCCTATTCCTAAATAATAGAATATATCTGATGTCATATATGGAATAGCTATTCCAAAAATAACAGAAACAATAATTAAAAATATTATTATTTCTTTTACTTTTTTAAAAACATCTTTCTTTATTATATTTATATAAATAAATGTTAAGATAAGAAATAAATCCACAAAACAAATTGCATCTATTAATGTTTTATTTCCTACTTCCATTTTCTCTAAAATCCATGTATTAAATAGTGAGAAATTTGCTATTGTTTTATAAGTAAATAAATATTTTACTGAAGGCAATACTAATATTATACTTACTATAATAAAAGAAAATTTTAGTATTAATCCACTATCTATTATTTTTCTTTCTTGCTTTTCCATTTTTTCCTCTTTAACTTTTTTTATTAAAATGTGATAATGAAATGAATTATAACTTTTCCCATTATCCTCATAAAAATCTTCTACTTGATATATTTTTTCTATCTTAAAATCATTATATTCCAATTCCATTCTTTTGATTTAACAAAATTACTCACACCTTTTTGTATACAATATCACATTTCTTATCTTATTACAAGAAATTTATCTCTAAAAAATCACTTATTTTGTAAATGTTTTAGGATTAAAAAATAAGATGCTATATAAATTTTTAACATCTTATTTTATATTATATTTATTTCTTATAAGCTTTTACTCTTACTATTCTTTTATCTTTGCATTTTTCAACATGATAATCTACTTTTTCTGTTTTTATTATTGGTTTTTCTTTCTCTTCTGGTATCCTTCCAAGTTCTTCTGTTAAATATCCTGATAAAGTATCATATTCTCCTTCTGGAATTGTAATTCCTAATATCTTTTCAACTTCATATGTTGCTAGACTTCCTGATAAAATGTATATTTTATCATTTACTTTTTTATACTTTTCTAAGACTTCATCATATTCGTCATATATTTCACCAACAATTTCTTCTAATATATCTTCTATTGTAACAATACCTGAAGTTCCACCATATTCATCTATTATTATTGCCATTTGTTTTTTGTTTTGTCTAAGCTCTGTAAATGTTTCTTTTACTGACTTAGATTCAGACACATAATATGCATCTTTCATTAAATTTTTTACTTTTGTGCTTTTACTTTTCTGTGAAACAACTATATCTTTTACATATAATATTCCCTTTATTTCATCAATAGTCTCATCATACACTGGTATCTTACTATATCTGTTATTATTTGATTCCATTTCTTCTATAGCTTCTGAAATTGTATCATTTATATCTACTGCAAATATTTCAGTTCTTGGAATCATAATTTCTGAAATAACTTTATCATCAAATTCGAAAATATTGTTTAACATTTCTTTTTCGTCTTTATCTATAGTTCCTTTTTCTTCTCCTACATCTATCATCATCCTAATTTCTTCTTCTGTTACTATTTCCTCTTCATCACCAGTAACTCCAAATAACTTGGATACTATATTTGTTGACCATGTTAAGAAATTAACAAAAGGAAGCATTACAACTGAAATACCTCTTATTATTGTTATCGTTCCAAAAGCTATTTTTTCTGAATTTCTCATTGCTAATCTTTTTGGTACCAGCTCTCCAAAAATTAATGTGAAATAAGATAAAATTATTGTTATTAATATAATTGAAATACTATTCCATACAGCAAGACTAACTTGTGGTATTAATTTATTTAAAATTGGTGCTAATACACTTGCAAAAGATTCTGATGCAAATGCACTTGATAGGAACCCAGCTAATGTAATGCCTATTTGTATAGTAGCTAAAAATTTGCTTGGATCTTTAAGCATCTTTTTTATACTTTTTGCCTTTTTATTTCCTTCTTTTGCTTGTTTATCTATTTTTGCATCATTTAATGAAATATACGCTATTTCTGCTGCTGCAAAAAATGCATTCAATAATGTAAGTATTATTAATACTAGAATTTTTGTAAACATTATTTTTCTAACTCCTCACTCTTTTAAATTTATGTTTTTATATTATAGCATACTTTTTTCGATTTGTAGATACTTTTTATAAATTTTATATTTTCCTTTTCCTTTTCATTTATCCAAGTA
Source organism: uncultured Clostridia bacterium (assembly GCA_934178475.1). Taxonomy (GTDB): domain Bacteria; phylum Bacillota; class Clostridia; order TANB77; family CAG-508; genus CAG-269. The sequence continues at coordinate 30,753 of CAKPQH010000002.1, read as the reverse complement.
TTTTTTCATTGGATAAAATTTTAATCCCTTTATGCACTGTTCTTTATCTGTATCTATAAATCCTAAATGTTTATATATTTCATGAGCATATGGAGATGAATTTACTGTAAAATAGTTTTGTTTATTTGATTCATTTATTTTATTATATAATTTTTTACCAATTCCTTGATTATGAAATTTACCATCAACAAAAAATAATGCAATATGAGTTGTGTCTTTAGTTGCAATAACACCTATAATCTTATTATCCTTATAAGCTCCATAAAAATCTCTATCTTCTACCCACTGTTTATTATCAATAGTTCTCTTAAATTCCATTATTCCTTCTTCTGTATAGTCTGGTGCTTCAAATTCAAGAAATACAGTCCAAACTAACTGTAATGCCTCTTCCATTTCTTCTTTTAAGATTTTTCTAATTTCAACCATTATTTTCCTCTCTTATAAATATTTATCTTTTTCTTACATACCATAAAATATATGTAATATTTTTTTATAGAACGGAAACTTTAATTTATTAATTTCCTCTATAATCTCTTTAACATTATATTCAACGTTTATACTACTAAAATTCACTTTTCCATCACTAATTTCTAGTATTCCTGCTTTTGCAACATTGCTATTCATAGGACATCCTAGAGACCCTGTATTGATATACCATTTATTTTCTTCGTTATTAATGCTACATGTATGAGTATGTCCAAATATAAATATATCATATTGTTTTACATCAAATAATTCTCTTAACTCATTAATATTAGGGCTCTTTATATGCCTTTTATATGTTCCGTTACTATTTTGAGGATAATGACAAATGTAAATTTTCTTACCATCTATTTCTATACTTTCAGATGATTTCATATTCTTTAAAAATTCTATAGATTGCTTACTTAATTTACTATGATTCCATTTATGATTAGCTATTTCATCATCACACATATTTCGTTTATTGTCATGTACTTCATTTGGCAACCCATTTAATAAATATTGTTCATGATTGCCTTTTACTGAAATTAATATATTTTTTCTCTTTAATAACTCCTGTACTGTTTCTTCTGGATTTATCCCTATCCCTATAATATCTCCACAACATATAATATTATCAACTTTTAACTTTTCAAATTCTTTTAATACTTTGTTTAAAGCTTGTATATTACTATGAATATCTGTTATTATTCCTATTTTCACTTAATTTCTCCTATAAAACTAATTTACAAATTAATTGTTAATAATTTTAATTGGTATTCTTAAAATATTCGCATATGTTTTTTCATTAATTCTATCAATTCCACCAGAACGATGCATCATATATATTTGTACTTTAGTTTTTATTAATTGTGTCAACAATAATATCAACTGCTTTACTAATAAAATTAACTTTTCTTTGACTAATAACTTCTCCATTAGAAGATATAGTTATTACAGCTACAGTAATTTGATTTTCTTTTGTGAAATTCGTATCTCCCATTATTGTTTGCCACTCTACATTTATATCGTTTTCTGTTATTTCGTTATTACATTCTATTTCATAACTAATCTCCTTAGCAAATGAAGAATTTGAACTTGCTATTACTTTTATATCATTGTCATTTTGATATACCCTAATTGTGTAAAAAACTTTATCATCCTCGTTTTCAACAAAATTTTCATTTGGTGATATAGTATTTTTATAAATTACATTTTCATTTATAATATTGTTTACATCTTTTCTATTTTTTCTTGAAACTCCAGTTGCTATACCACATATAAATCCAATAATAAGTAAACTCACTATTAAAATTATACTTATATTTTTCTGTTTATCCGTTAAATTCTTCATTCATAGTACTCCTCTTCAATAAAATATTAAGACTACAATTTTATTTTCTATTCCTTATACATAGAATTCTTTTTCTTTCATTGAATTTTTTTCTCCTAATATTAATAATACACGTAATTACTTATACAATCTTAAAATTTGGTATTGATACGCTTCTTCTTTTTCCGTATAACCAATGGAAATACCTTTGCCATTATTTGCTGTTTTACCAGAATTAGACTTTGTCTTTACATCTTCTAATAATGCGTCAATTTCTGTATCAGCTATTTGACTATTATTCGCTTTAATTAAGTATTTAGTATATGTAATAGCATCTGATTCATATTTACTAGTTTTATCTACATATAAAAGCATATAATCTACAATTTCAGTTGTTTTATCTCCAGTATATTTTTTTGGAGCAACCACTAAATAAACTCCATCCACTAATCCATACCAATATTGATTATTACTTTCCGTTAAATAATCAACTGATGCTGGATTTAATGAGCTATTATCTATTACTTCCGTATTAAATTTTGCAACTAAAACATCAACCGTTTCTTTTTCAACCCAACCATACTTTTCTTGAGTTTCTTGTAAATCTTTTTTTGCTCCTTCTAAATTATGCTTTGAAAATTGAACTATTGCAATACATATAGCAATAAAAACAATTACAAATATAACAACACAAATTCCTATAATTTTTCTCTTATTCATTTTTAATTATCTCCACCCAAAATTTATTTATATTTATTTTTCTTAATTTGCTTACTGTATCTATCTTCTTCTGAAAATATACATCCACAATATTTTTGCATATAAAGTCCAAGTTCTCTTGCTTTTGCTTGTCCTTCTCTAAACCCTATTCTAAAATCTCTATATAAAAATTCTATTTCATATTTCTTAGCTAGCTCTTTTCCGATTTTTACAATCTCATCATGTTTTTGATATGGACTAACTAGTAAAGTAGTTGTAAAAGTATCATATCCATGCTCTTTAGCAAATCTTGCTGTTTGCTCTAATCTAACAGGATAACAATAATCTTGGCATCTACTTTCTAAATTGCCTATTACATTTTGGCAAAAATCTCTTAATCCATAATTCTCTTCAAATATAGCTTTTACATTAATAGATTCTGTATATTCCTTTAAAGTATCTCTTCTTGCTTTATATTCTGTATATGGATGTATATTAGGATTAAACCAATATACTGTTGGTTCAATTCCTTCTTCTCTTAAACTATCTATACAATAGACACTGCAAGGTGCACAACATGTATGCATTAATAATTTCATATCTTTCTCCTTCTAAAATCCAAATGTTTCATATCCTAAATGTTTATATGCTGCAGGAAGAGGTTTTCTTCCCCTTGGTGTTCTTGCCATAAATCCAATTTGTATAAGATATGGCTCATACACATCTTCAATTGTATCTATTTCTTCTCCTAGTGCGGCTGCTAAAGCTTCAATTCCAACAGGTCTACCTCCGTATTGATTAATCATCATATCAAGCATTTTTCTATCTATTTCGTCTAAACCTATTTCGTCAATTTCCAACTTGTTTAATGCAATCTTTGCAATTTTTAAATTTATTTTTCCATCTGCTAATACAATAGCATAATCGCGTACTCTTTTTAATAATCTATTGGCAATTCTTGGTGTCCCTCTTGATCTTCTTGCTATTTCTAAAGCAGATTCATCGTCAATTTCTACATTTAAGATACTTGCTGACCTTTTAACTATTTTTTTCAAATCTTCTGGTTCATATAACTCTAATCTATGAACAATTCCAAATCTATCTCTAAGTGGTGTAGTAAGTGAACCTACTTTAGTAGTCGCTCCAATTAAAGTAAATTTAGGTAAGTCTATTCTTATTGATTTTGCAGTAGGTCCTGCTCCAATCATAATATCTAATGTAAAGTCTTCTAGTGCTGGATATAATATTTCCTCTATTGATTTATTAAGTCTATGTATCTCATCGATAAAAAGCACATCAAATTCTTTTAAAGAAGTTAATATTGCTGCTAAATCTCCAGGCTTTGTAATTGCTGGTCCTGATGTTATTTTTATATTTGAATTCATCTCATTTGCAATTATAGTAGAAATTGTGGTTTTTCCTAATCCAGGAGGTCCATAAAATAAACAATGATCTAATGGTTCTCCTCTTTTTTTGGCAGCTTCTATACAAATCTTCATATTTTCTTTTACTTTAGATTGTCCTATATATTCTTTTAAACTTTTTGGTCTTAATGAAATTTCTAAACTTTCTTCTTGACCATCATTTTCTAATTCTGGATTTGTTATATTATCTATTTTAATCACTCCCTTTTAAGCAATTCTATATGTAATCTTATATATCTATCCTATATAATCTTCTATAATTTTTATAAAATTATCTGTATTACTTAAATATTTTTTTGGCTTGAAATCTTTTATTTTTTTAATAGCTTCTTCTAACATTGTTACATCTTCTAATCCAATTATATAGCCTTTACTATTAAAATCTCTTACAATGTCCAATTGATGATCGTTTACATGTTCATTATATTTTTTAAGTCTTGGAACAACTATAACTTTCTTTTCTTTTTTTAACGCATTAATAATTGATCCCACTCCTGCATGAGTTATTATAAAATCAGATTTATTTATTAAATCATCCATTTTGTCTCTTGATATCTCATCAAATATATTCATTTTATTTGACTCATATTTGGTAAAACCTGCTTGAACAATAACTTCTTCTTTTATATTTCCATTTTCAATATTTTTCTCTACTTCTTCTAATAATCTATGAAAACTATTATTTTGAGTACCTAACAAAACTAAAATCATATTTCATCTCCATTCTATACTTGTCTAAAAAATCGATCCACCATATACAGCTTTTGGATATAACTTAAGCATTTCTTCCCATTGAACTATAAATAAATCAGCAATAGGATAAATTAATTTTCCTGTAGCTGTTTTTCTATTTATATTTGCATATGTTTCTATATAAATTATTTTAGTTCCAAATATTTTTCCTAAATAGCATATAGGTCCAACTGTATGTGTACCTGTAGTTACTATATATTTCGGTCTTATTTTACAATATAGAAATATCGTTTTTAAAATTAAAAAAGCATATATAAAAATATAACTAAAAATTTTACTTCTTGTACCATATGGTAAATAGTCTATTCTTTTTCCATATTTATCCTTTAGTCCAACTGTTGTCTTATCTTTTTCTGTTATTATATGATAATTATACTTTTTAAATAATGGTTCTAATTGTAATAGTTCGTTTAAATGTCCTCCTGTACTTGAAATAAATAAAACTTTTTTCATAATTTTTTCTCCTCGTATAATATGTTTATAAGGTTTATTTAATATGAATTTTATAAACATATTCTTATTCTAGTATATTTTACTATACAACCCCAAAAAATTCAAGAAAAATGCTATTTTTAATTCATTCTATTTCATTTTTATATGGTTTGTAGTTTTTTTATCAATATAAAAAATCAAAAAAGATGAATTTGTTTTTATTTCTTTACAATTCATCTTTTTTGATTTTAATTTTTGTATATAATAATATGTTTTTATTCTACAAGTCAACCACCGGACGGAACCCGCCGCTGAATCTGGCGTCACCGGACGAACCGTTAGTGACGAACACACCACTGCCAGTACCATCGTACCAGCGGCCACCACGGCTAAAAAAAGGTAGAACGAATGTTCCTATTAACATAAAGTCACTATCATACAATCCTGTTGCATAACTACTTGAAACCTCATGGTTTGTTGCTGTTACATTTCCATTCTCATCATATGTTGCTTTTAACCATTGCTTTGTATATTTTTCTTCATAATATCTTATTCCATAATATGAAAAATTATTTCCATTCATTACCTCGCTTATGGCATCGCCTTTTCTATTTTTCATTAATTGTACTCTATCATATACATATTTTGCTAATTTTGTATTTTTAGTTATTATATTTTCTGCATTATTTGCCATAGCACATGTTGTAGCTCCATTTGTTTTTTCATCTTCACTTACTTCGTATTTATCCCAATATGCTGCAAACTCACTATTTAATTTATTTCCATTAAATAAACTTACTGTTTGTCCATCTACTATTATTTCTTTTGCATAATTATTCATACTATAACTTCCATTATCCCAATATGCTGCTACTCTCTCCCATGCTCCTCCATTTAAATCATATATTCCTGTTACATTTCCTGTTGTACTTTGTGTTTTATTCGTTTTATAGTCTTTTGCTCCTGTATATGAATGATATTTTTCAGTTTCATATTGTGTTCCTGATGCGTTTCTTGCTGGTATTACTCCATATTGTGATGCTGCAAGATATGCTACTGCTCCCCATTCATTGTTTTTCATTAAGTGTGTATCTGTTCCTTTTGATAATTTATATATATCTTTACTTTTCATATTATAACATACTTCAAATGATTTTCCCACTGTTATATATCTCCAGCTCTCTACATTTGGTAATACTTTTACTGTTTTACTTGATGCGTTATTATTGTTAGCTGTTGTTGTATTTTCATTTGTCTCTGCCATACTTGCTTCAAATTTTGCTACCCATATTCCTCTTAAGTTTGCTCCTCCAAATGTAAATGCTGGATGCACTATCATTGTTGATTCATTTCCAACTGTTTGGCTTGCTATATCATAATCTGTTGGATATTTATTCCCATCTTTGTCTTCATTTGTTGTTCCTTTTAAAAATACTACTTTCGTTATATTTTGTGTTTGTCCATTCTTTGCGTCTGTTCCATCTGTTACTGTTGCTTTGTATTTTGTCATACTATATGCAAACCTTGGTATCCATACAAACATACTTCCTAATTCATTTTCTTCTACTACTTGTCCTTCTTTTACTTCTCCTACTTTATATTTTCCATCTGATAACATTGCATTTGCCCATTTTAGTTCTTGCTTTGGATTTTCATTTTGATCTGCATAGTTATACCATTCTTCATCATTCTCTGAGCATACTACCCAATTTGTTCCATTATATTTTATTGGTATTAATCCTGATTCTTCTGATATTTTTCCTGCTATCCTCGGACTATTTGTACTTTTTGTTTCATTATATCCAATTAAACTTGCTTCTCCATTATTTGATACCAATTCATTTAGCTCTGATAATTGTCTTTCTTCTCTTTTGGTTGCTTCTTCGTTCGCTTTTTTCGCATTAATTGCTCTACTTAATATCCCATCTTGGCTTGTTATCATGCTTATTGATATTCCTGCAAGTATTAATAACACAATTATTGTAATTACTAATGCAATTAATGTTATTCCTCTTTTATTCATTAGCTCTTTTCCTCCTACGTTTTATCTTTTTAATATTATTAATGTATCATATTTATTATTTATTTTAAATTTATTTACAAGCAACTTGCTCCAACAACTCCTGCATCATTTCCTAATTTTGCAACTCTCAAATCTAAATTATCTCTTTTATTAAATAATAATCCCGAGGTTAATAATGAATTTTTTAATTTATCTAACAGCATATAATCATATCTTGCAAATCCTCCACCTATTATTATAATGTCAGGTTCAAATATATTTATTAAATTTGATAGTCCTAGATTTAAATCTTTTATATATTCTTCTTGAATATCTTTAACTTTCTCTTCATTCTTTGCTATTTCTTTTCTTAAGTCTGGTCCGCTTATATCAGCAGATAAATTTAATCTATTTTGGATTTTTTCTTTAAAACATAATATGCTTCCATATTTTTCAAAACACCCTTTTTTACCACATCTGCAAAGGATTCCGTTTTCTTTTATTGTCATATGTCCAAATTCATATCCTTCAAAAGAGCCTCCTTCTAATAGTTTTCCATCATATATAAAAGCTCCTCCTATTCCAGTTCCAAGTGTTAAAAACAATATCTTTTTAGTTGAATCTTTTATTTCATATTCATATTCTCCTAATGCTGCACATTTAGCATCATTTTTTATTTTAAATTCAATTCCAGTTGATTTTAATAATTTTTCACCCAAATTGTAATCTTCTATACCTAAATTAACAGACTTAACTACTATTCCATCTTTTATAGTCCCTGGCATAGCTAAACCAACTGATTTAATATCTAATTCTTTTTTTAATAAATTAATATTCTCTGTTATATAATTTTCTGCAACTTCCATTATGTTTTGTTTTTCTTTAACTGTAAAGTCTTTTTCATATTGTTTAATTATTTTTCCATTTTCATCAACAACTCCAATAGATACATGACTTCCACCTAAATCTATTCCAATTTTTTTCAAGGCTTTTCTCCTTTCTTCTTATACTCCATATGCATCGAACAAGAAATTTCCCATGTATACTTGGATCATAGGTACTAAAACAACTAATACGAAGAAAATTAATACTGCTCCAACTATAGCATACATAACTTGTGGCAATACTGCCATAACTTTAGTCATAATATTATTAATATCTATTTCCATATATTCTACTAATTTTTCCATCATTGCTGTTAAATCTGTTTTCATTCCTATTTCTAGCATTTCTGTTATCATTGTTGATGCTAATCCTGATCTTTCAAAAGGCTCTATCCATGATTTTCCAAGCAAAATATTATTTAATGAATTTTCTATTATTGATAACATAACATAATTGTTTACTACACTTTTACTAACATTTAGTGCATCTTGTATTCTCATTCCATTTTTTAAATTTAAAAGCATTGCTTTCATAAGTCTAGAAAAGTCAAGCGCAAAAATCAAATCTCCAAATATAGGCATTGTATATTTAAAATAATGATATCTATATTTTCCTTTAGGTGTATGAACATATGCCACTATTGCTAATACTATACCAGCAATTATAACAGTTGGAATCGGCCAATATATTAAACTAGCATTAACTACTCTTTGGAACCATCTGGTTATTTTAGGAAGTTCAGCGCTTGCCCCTAACTCGTCGAAAACATCTTGTAACGCTGGTATTGCAAACAATGTTCCTAAAATTAACATTACAAATATTAATAAAAACTGAGCTACATTTGGTATTATAATTTTTCTAAGTCTTAATGTTAAATCATTACTTGTGTCTAGATATTCTACTGCTTGCATTAATGAAGTTTCTAAAGAACCTGATAGTTCACCAACTTTAATCATATTTATATAAATATATGGGAATATATCTGAGTAATATTCCATTGTTTTATACATATAATCTCCAGATTCTACACCTGCTAATATATCTTCTAATATACCAACTAAAGTCATATTTTCTGTACTATCAATTATTGTTGTTAAAGCATGAACATTATTGAAGTTAGCTTTTTTTAACAAATAAAAATTCTGAGTAAATACTACTAAGTCTCTTGATGTTATTTTTTCTTGTGTTCCTAAAGCCAAATTAATTCTATCTATTAAACGCATTTTTCTTTTTCTTTCAACTTCAAGCTGTGTTCCATTTACGTTTTTCATAACTTCGCTAACATTTTTTGTATTCTTTTTCTTTTTTACAGTATGAGCTCTATTTATTTTTTGATTGATTGAAATAGGATATAAGCCATTATTTTTAAGTTTTCTTATCAAAAGGACTCTATTTCCTTCTTCAACTACATTTCTAACTACTCTACCATTTTTGTTAACTGCTTTATAACTGTATGTTGGCATCTTAACCTCCCATATTATAACATATTATTTGACATCTTTCTTTTATTTTCTTTATTGATTTTTAATTGCATTATTGTTCTATTCAAAATCTCTAAATTCTTTTCTTCAATCTGTGCTTTTACTAAGTCTAAAGTTAATTTATCATCAACAAATAATTCTGCTAATGAGTTTATCAATCCTATACTTCCTTTTTCTGAACCGCTTTGTATAGCATCTTCTATTTCTGATACACTTATTTTATCTTTTCTAATTATTCCAGATACTATATTGTCAACCACCATAACTTCTGGAACTAATACTAATTTTCCATCATTTCCTGGTAATAATCTTTGTGAAACAACAAGTTTTAATAAAGATGATAACAAATATTTTATTGTTGCTTGGTCTCTAACTTCATAGAAGTTTATCATTCTATCTATTGTTTCTGCACATGATTTTGTATGTAAAGTTCCTATTACTAAATGTCCTGATTCTGCCATTTCAATCGCAGCTTCCATTGTTACCTTATCTCTTATCTCTCCTATTACCAAAATGTCGCAATCCTCTCTTAAAGAGTTTTTAACACCATCTCCAAAGCTTAAAGCATCTTTTCCTAATCCAATTTCTTTTTGTACTATTAAAGATTTCTTAGAATGATGTTTGTATTCAACGGGGTTTTCCAATGTTAATATTTTTTTGTTTTGTGTTTCATTTATTTCGTTAACTAATGCATTCAATGTAGTACTTTTTCCTGAGTTTGTTTTTCCTGTAACTAATATAAGTCCTTGTGTTTGATATGTCATTCTTCTTACTATATCTGGTACGCCTAATTCTTCATATGAAGGTAATGTATTTTTTATAATTCTTAATGTTGCAAGTGGTATTCCATCTTCCAAAGAAATATTTACTCTTAATCTTAATCCTGCATGTTCATATGATGTATCTAATTTTCTAGTTTCATTAAACACTTTATCTGCTTGTAGATTTCCTTTTACAAGGTAATCATACATTTCTGCCATATCTTCTTCCTTTAGTTCATCCATTTCATCTATTGGTGTTAATTTTCTATATATTCTAAGCATTGGTTTATTTCCACAAATCAAATGAATATCTGAAGCATCTTTCTCAATTGCAATATCTATAATTTTGTTCATATCTATCATAACATTTTCTCCCAACTATATATTATTTAAAATTAATATTTTTCTATTTAACTCTGGCATATTAGTTTCTCCTGATATAATTTTTCTTAAGCCATCTATTACCATTGGTCTATAATTATGCTCTAAAGCTTTTCTTCTTATATCAAAACTAGATGCTCCATTAACTATTAATTCTTTTAAATCTTCTGTAATTTCTAAAACCTCAAAAATTCCTATTCTATCATAGTAGCCTGAATGATTACAATAATCACATCCTATAGCATCATAGGTTTTAGTATTTTCATAATCTAAACTTACATTATATTTTTCACTAAATTTTTTCAAAACATCTTTTTCTTGCTCTGAAAATTCTCTTTCTTTCTTACATTTAGGGCATAATTTTCTAACTAATCTTTGTGAAATTACTGTTGCGACAGTTGATGAAATATCATAATCAGAAAGTCCCATTTTTCTTAATCTTGTTATAGCTTCTATTGCATCTATTGTGTGTATTGTTGATAAAACATAATGTCCTGTTTGTCCAGCTTGTATTGCAATTTCTGCCGTTTCTTTATCACGAATTTCTCCAACAAGAATTATATCAGGGTCTTGTCTTAAAATTGTTCTTAAACTATCTGCAAATCTAACATTTTTATCTATTTCTATTTGGTTTAAACCTGGTATTCTAATTTCAACAGGATCTTCAATTGTAGTAATATTTAAATTATCACTTTGTAAGTAATCCAATATACTATATAAACTCGTTGTTTTTCCTTCTCCTGTAGGTGCTGCCATTATAGTAATTGAATTCTTTTTATTTATTACTCTTTCTAGCTCTTCTGCACTATATGGAAATCCAAGATCAAATATATTTCTTACATCCGTTTCTTTTTTCAATAATCTTAGAACGAATTTTTCTCCATAAATATTCTTTTGTGAAGATACACGTATATTATAATCTTTATACATCAAAATTCTACCATCTTGTGATTCTTGTTTTTCTTGATGCATATTTGATATAGCTTTTAATCTTCCTATCATTTGTTCTTGTTTTTCTTTTTCAATATTAGCAACAACAAATAATTCACCATCTATTCTATATCTTACTCTAACTCCGTCTGATTGTGGCTCTATATGAATATCACTAGCTCTTTTATCCATTCCTATTTTTATTATGTTGTCTATTAATTCTGTAACTGATGATGTTTCTTCAAGTTCATCTATATTTTTATCTAATCCTGTTTCGTATTTTTCTAAAAATTCATCTACATTTGATTCAAAAGCTATATAAGAATCTAATACAAGTCCTCTATTTAGCATTAACAATCTAATACTATTTATATTTGCTTTGCTACTATGTGTATCTGCAAAAGCAACTTTTATTTTTCCACCTTCTACTTCAAATGGAATTGCTTTATTTTTTTTCATTACATCTAAAGGTATGTATTCTAATAATTCAGGATTTACATTTTCATTAGTTAATAATATACCTTTTTGATCTAGTATTTCAGCTACACCTTGAATTAATCTTTCTGGTGATTCATTTCCTAATATATATAATATATCTCCTATTTTTTTTCCTCTATGCTTACTTTGATAATCTAGTGCTTTTTCTATATCTTCCGCTGATACATAACCTCTTTTTACTAATTCTATTCCTAATGGTTGTTTTGCCATATAAATCCTTCCTTTCTTTAGTTACTAATATAATTATATTATATATTATTGCTTTTGTCTTATGTTTTTATCAATTTCTAAAAATTACTATTTTTTATTGTAAATACATTATTGTAATCTTTTGAATTAACTTTACATGTAACATTTATTTCATTATTTTCATATTTAAATTGACATGATGTTACTTTTTCACATAAAAGTATCTGCTTAGTCTCATGTCCATCTACATCAACTTCTCTATAATAAATTCCTTCATTTTGATATAAATATTCATGATAAGATTCATTATTAAATTTAATATGTATTCTTTCACTATTATCAACATATACTTTTTTTATATCATTTAAATTAACATCATTTGTTAAGTACATTATGAATTTTGAATACCTCTCGGCTGTATCATCTGTATAAGATTTTCTATTTACATTTCTATAAAAAAATCTCATAAATACTGATAGTAATCCAATCATCGTTACTAGCCCAATAATATATATTGCCAAAGATGTTAATGTCACTCCTCTATTATTTTTCATAAAAACCCCTATTCTATTGTTTTTAAAGTTGATATTTCTACATTTTTAGTTTCTTTATTTATCCTATATTCTGTTGTTACTGTTATTTTTTTTACAACATTATCTTCAATATTAGTTTCTCCTGAATAATCTTTATAATCTTCAATTTTAATTAAGACTACATATCTGTTACCATACGAATCTTCTGAAGAAAATGTTATTTTTCCATCTTCATTTGTGGTTATCTCAGAATCGTTTGCTTTAAATTTATTTATCTTGTTTTTTATATCATTTAAATTTGTTTCCTCATCAAGTTTATCTATATCAATTGACTTTAATGTTTCTATTATATTACAAGAAAGTGTCATAGCATAATTTTTTCTCTCAATCTCATTATTTTTAGTATCAATTGAATAAATTAACGCTACAATAGTTGGTATAAACACCATTAAAATTAATATAGAAATTATTATGTCTGAACCTGTATAACCTTTATTATTTCTTAAATTCATAACTTACTCCTATATAAACGCCATTATTGAAATCATAGAAATTATATTTCCAAGGCATAAATAAAATCCCCATGGAAAATTTTTTAAAACCTTTTTTTCTTCTTTTCTTGATTTATTGCTTAAAAACTTTATTCTATTTATTATGTATAATTCTAGTATTATTATAAATGTAAATATCATAGCTCCTATTGTAGCAAGTTCTCCTGTCATCATTGCCATTATCAATATTAAGTTTAATATTGATATAGCATAACTATCTTTTGCTTCATTTTTTAGTTTTTTTCCATCTATAAAAAGTAATATTATTATTGCAATTAAATACATAGCATATCTATATATACTAGTATGATCCATTATGCATAGATATATTATGTACGCAACACATACCAATAATGCATAATATAGAACACTCTTTTCTATTTTTATATTTTCTTTATCTATACCTGCTATTATAAATAATGCTGCTAAATATAAAACTATAAAGGCAAAATCTATTAAGGTATAAACATTTATATTATAAGCATCTATTCTAAACAAATAAGCAATTATAACAAATGTTATTCCTGAAAGTATTTCTAAAATCAAATATCTTGGTCTTATTTTTTGTTTACATTCTTTACACTTTCCACCTAAAAATATGTAACTTAATACTGGGATTAACTCAATAAATCCTAATTTATGATTACAATTAGGACAAAAAGAATGTGTATGTGTTATATCTATTTTTTTAGGTATTCTATATACTGCTAATGTATAAAAACTACCAAATAATGTTCCCATTATAAATATTATTATATATAAAAATACGTTCATTTCTTTACCTTTCATTCTCATTTTATATTTTGATTTTTATAATTTATTTTTTAATTTATCTATTATTTTTAAATAAAGCATATGCATATAGCATGCATATGCTTTTATTTAAATCAAGTTATTTTTATTAATAAGTTTTCCACTCATAAGATCCAATAGCTCCATCTTTCAATGTTGCTTCAGCTCCTATTTTATCATTTGATGCTGATTTTATTGTTACAGTATATATACCGCTATCTGCAGTAGTTTCTTTTAAAGTTACATTTGTATTGTAACCGTTTAATCCTTCTGCAATATAAGCTGTAACAGATTTGGCTTTTACTGTTGTATTATCTAATACATAAGCTTGATTATAGTATTCAGCTTGTAAATCAGATACTTTTACTGCAATATCATCCATTAATGCTCCAACTTCATTTTTAGCTTTAGCATCTTTAGCCTTTCCTAATATTCCATCTTGGCTTGTTATCATTGCGATTGATACTCCTGCTAAGATTAATAATACTATGATAGTTATAACTAATGCTATTAAAGTTATACCATTGTTCTTTTTCATAGTTTTCCCTCCTTTTTATTTAAAATTTTATCTTGTGTATATTTATCTTTATGAATAAATATAACCTTAAAAACTAATTAAATAAATTATTTTGTTCCAGTGTCTTTAAAATATCCACTGTTTGATTGATTGTTATTATTTGAACCCGAATTTGTTGTACCTGAATTTGTATTTGCATTGCCATTATCTCCTGAGTTATCACCAGTAGATGCTGATGAACTAGCAGCTGCAAATGGGTTTTGTTTTCCTGGTACATATGCATTCGTTTTTTGATAATTGTTTAAATCCCTTGATGTTACTTCATATGATAAAATCACTTCTGATTTATCTCCACTATCTACATTATCCTCTAAAAGTGTTTGTACACTTTCTGAAGCTTTGTATTCTTTTACTTCTGCAACTGTTTTTCTATTTGGTATAAATTTATAAAGTACAATCGCAAAAATTAACATAGTGACTAAACATGTAAGTAACATTATTATTGTTTCTTTAATAATCTTTTTGCTATTCATTTTTTCCTCCTATTAATTTTATCTAGGGGTTACCGTATTACTCGCGTTAGTTGTATTGCTTCCTGTTGTATTAGTTGATTTAATACTGTTTGTTGTTGTATTAGTTGTTGTGCTATTTGTCGTTGTATTTCCTGTTGAGTTTGTATTTGTTGTTCCTCCAGTTGTTCCATTTTCATCTGTTTGACTACTTTGAGTTGTATCAATATTCTTTATGTTGATATTGATTTGCTTACAAGAAAAAGTTGCTTGTACATTGTTATCTCCTGAAGATTGCATTGCAAAATTTTCTATTTTAAATCCTAGTTCTGAATCATTTTCTATATCATATAAATAATCTGTAACTCCAACATAGCTTCCTGTTGCAGTAAAATTCAAGTCGTATCTTCCAGCTGTTGAACTATTTACAACATCCATTTTTATATCTATGCCTTCATCTCCAGCATAATTTCCAAGTTTTGTCCATAAAAACTCAATTTCGTATTTTTCAGTTGTAGTTAAATATCCTGTTCCTCCTGAAGACATAACAAGTACTGCTTCATTTTCATATTCTTCTTTTTTATTTTGTAATGATTTAGCAGTTTGTTCTAATGTTAGCACTTTACTGTTATAAGTTGTACTAGCGTCTGTAGCTAATTCTTTATTTTTAGAATCAATTTGTTTGTCTTTATCATTTATTTTTGTTATTCCTAATACTTGTATTTTCCCAATATTGATTCCATTTATTATAACAATTGCTGCCAATGCTAAAAGTAAAACTACTGCTGCTATTAATATTATTTTTCTTATACTTACTTTCATGGCATATCTCCTTCTATAGTAACTGAAATCATATCACTACTTTTAGCTCCGCTAGAAGAAACAACATTTTGTAGATATCCTTTTTCTTTTATTTTTGCTATAAAATATCCTAATTGTTCATATTTAGCAGATTGAGCATTTATTACAATATGCTTACTATTTGTATTCTCTATTGATGTAAGCTGTACTGCTTCTGGTATAACAAACATTATTTGATTTAATAAGTTTGGTACTGAATTTTTACTTGAAGCAATATCGCTTATTCTTTCATTTATTTTTTCCAAATCAGCAATTAATGAACTATATTTTGTTATTTTTGAATTTAGTTTTTGATTATCGCTATCTATACTATTTAATTGTGTTTTTTGTTTCGCTTTTAAACTTTCAATTTGTTCTTCTTTAGAATTCATTTGTCCTTTAAGCACTGTAGAAAAACTAATAAATATAATTATAATTAAAGCTATTATTGCCATTCCTCTAATAAGCATTGTTTCAGTATTATCTACTTTATCATTAAATCCACTTTGTATATTTATTTTGCTACTTTTTTTAGTAGATTGTTTACCATTTTCTTTATTTTTCTTTGGTTTAACTTCAACTTTTGATAATTCTGCTAGCTTATCTTTTAAAGATACTTTTTTAAAGTTTAAACCTTTAATTCCTTCTCCTAATCCAGATAATGCTAATGATATAGCTGAATTAACTTCTAAATAATCTTTTAAATTTATTTGTGTAGTAATATCATTTAAAAAACTTGGTTTTAATATTTTACAAGTTGCATTTGGTAAAAATTCTTGGAAATATAAATCAACATTATTTATATTTGCTAATGTACCTGTTAAATATATTTTTGAAGATTTTAAATCATATTCTTCTAATATACGTTGAATTTCTTGGTTAATATCATAAAGTGTTGGTACTATATATTGTAAATATGGTTGGTTATCATCTTCATTACCAATATCAGCTGTATATATCGTTGTATTTTTACATATATCATACGCTTTAGAATAAGAATTTTCTATTTTGTTTATATCTTGTAAAACTTTTTTGCTTCCTGCATCCAATGTTTCTATTGAATATATTTGACTATTTAATATAACTGTAATAGTTGTTTTTTCTTCCATATTAACTATTAAAGCATTTTCATTTTTTTCAAATTTAGCTAAATTAGTAATAGTCATAGGAAGTGGCATAATATTTGTAAGTCTATATTTTGATAAATTTTGTATTTGTCTGTTTAATTCGATTTTATTCGACAAAATATCTATAGTTCTCAATTGATCTTTATTTTGAAAATCTTGTACTAATGCATATCTTGTTTCAAAAGCGCTTACATTATATTTTTTCTCATCGCAAAATGTCTCTAATTCTGTTTTAATACTAGTTTTTAAATCTTTTGCATTCAAAAGTGAAAAAATACTAAAATAGACATATTGTTCATTCATCAAGTTTATACTCACTGGCACACCAAAACTATATGTTTCTTCTACTATATTACTAATTTCTGATACTAAATCTTCATATACTCTTATTCCAAAGGATTCAATTTTCAAGTCATTATGGTCTTTTGAAACTTTGGCGTATTTTATTAAATTATCTTCTATATATAAACCTAGACAACTTGCCATTTTTAACTCCTTTGTTTTATTTTATACTCTTGTTTTATTCTAAACATTTTCTATTAAAAAATCAATACCTTTAACATAAATGTAATATTACTGTAATATTTTTGTAATATTACTTTTTACTCCCATTGTATATTTTTAATTAATTTGTAAAAAATATTTATAAATTATTAAATTTTAAGGAGGTTGTTTATGGAAAATCCTTTAAGCAGTCAAAAAGATTACCAAGAATATGTTAATCAAAAATCTCCTAATTCCCCTTCTTTAAAAAATTGTTTTAATGCATTTTGGGTCGGAGGTTTAATTTGTTCTCTTGGTCAAATAATTTTATCTTACTGTAAATATAAAGGTATAGATGAAGAGATATCAGGAACTATTGTTTCCATCATTTTAATTGGTATAAGCGCATTTTTAACAGCATTTAATATATTTAACAAAATAGGTAAATTTGCTGGTGCAGGTTCATTAATACCTATAACTGGTTTTGCTAACTCAATAGTTGCTCCTTCTATGGAATATAAATCTGAAGGATATGTAATGGGAGTTGGAGCTAAGATGTTTACTGTTGCAGGTCCAGTTCTTGTATATGGTATTTCCTCATCTGTCGTAATTGGCTTTATATACTTACTTATGAATATGTAATTTTAGAAAGGAGTTTTTATGCAAAAATTAGGTAAACAAACAATTAAATTCGATAACCCTCCATCTATTTTAGAAACGGCTTGTATCGCTGGTCCCAAAGAATCTAATGGTCCTCTAGCTCAATATTTTGACCAATGTCTAACTGATGAAATGTGGGGTGAAAAAACTTGGGAAAAAGCTGAAAGTAAAATTATTAAAGAAACTGTAAATACTCTTATAGCAAAATCTAATATTCCTTCTAGTAAGATTGAGTATTGTTTTGCTGGTGATCTATTAAACCAATGTATTTCAACAAGTTTTGGTCTTAGAGATCTTAACATTCCTTTCTTTGGAATATTTGGTGCTTGTTCTACATTTGTTGAAGGACTTTCTCTTGCATCAGTTTTTGTTGAAAATGGAATAAATTATACTTTATGTTCAGCATCTAGTCATTTCTGTAGCTCAGAAAGACAATTTAGATTTCCTTTAGAGCTCGGAAATCAAAGGCCACCTACTGCGCAATGGACAGTTACTGCAGCAGGTGCTGCAATTGTAGCAAAAGATGGGAATGGTCCCTTCATAACTCATATAACTACTGGTAAAATTGTTGATATGGGAATTAAAGATGCTAACAACATGGGAGCTGCTATGGCCCCTGCTGCTTTTGATACATTAATGACACATTTTCAAGATACTGGTAGGAATCCTACTTACTATGATGCAATTTTAACAGGAGATTTAGGGTATGTTGGAAAAGATGTTTTGATAGACTTATGTAAAAATGTTGGTTATAACATAAAATCAGTTTATAACGATTGTGGTGTTCTTATTTTCGATAAAGAAAATCAAGATACCCACTCTGGAGGCAGTGGCTGTGGTTGTTGTGCTAGTGTTTTTTCTGGATATCTTTTTAAACAATTAAAAGAAAAGAAATTAAAAAAAGTACTTCTTATTGCAACTGGAGCTTTGATGAATTCTATGAGTTCGCAACAAGGTGAATCAATTCCTGGAATTGCTCATGCAATAAGTATAGAAATAAATTAATAAAAAGGAGACTCATAATATGGATTTTTGGTATAATTTCGATTGGATGTTATTAATTCGTTGTTTTATTATAAGTGGCTTATTGTGTGTTATTGGTCAAATATTAATTGATAAAACAAAATTAACTCCTGCTCGAATTTTAGTTATATATGTAACTACAGGCGTAATACTTGGAGGACTTGGTATATATAAATACTTAGTTGATTTTGCAGGCGCTGGTGCAACAGTTCCTCTTACTGGATTCGGATACAATTTAGCAAAAGGGACAATAAAAGCAGTTCAAGAAAATGGTTTAATTGGTACATTTACTGGTGGTCTAAAGGCAAGTGCAGGTGGAATTGCTGCAGCTGTATTTTTTGGTTATATTGCTTCTCTTGTTGCAAAACCTAAAATTAAAAGTAGTAAGTAATATATTTATATTTATATTTATATTTTATTTAATATAACTTAATTTTATTTAAATTACTTAAAACAAAAATAACCATACATTAATGTATGATTATTTTTGTTTTACATATTTTTTAATTTTTCTGCTATTTCAATAGTTATTCCTTTTACTTTTGTTAAGTCATCTATAGATGCTTCTTTAATCTTTTTTACACTACCAAATGTCTTTAATAATTCTATTTTTCTTTTATTTCCTATTCCTTCTATTTCATCTAATTCTGATGACTGTACTTTTTTATCTCTTAATTTTCTATGGTAAGTTATAGCTGTATCATGTACTGTATCTTGAAATTCTGTTATCAAATTCTTAAGTTTATCTGATATTTCTATTTCTTGTCTATTTTCATTTATTAACGCTCTTGTTCTATGTTTATCATCCTTTACCATACCGAAAACTTTTATATCTGCCTCAGGATATTTAGATATTGCTCTTTTTGTTGCTTTTATTTGAGTTATTCCGCCATCTGCAAAAATAACATCCGGTAATTTTCCAAACCCAGATTCATTTTGATTATTTATTGAATGAGCTATTCTTCTTGTTATTACTTCTTCCATACACCTAGGATCATCTTGTCCAATAACTGTTTTTATTTTAAATCTCCTAGATAAATTCTTTTTTATCATGCCATCTTTCATAACACACATAGCAGCTACCATAAATTCTCCAGAAATATTTGAAATATCATATGTTTCAATTTTTCTTGGTAATTTTTCTAACTCTAAAACTTTTTTTAATTCCATTAATATTTCATTACTATTTTTTTCTTTATTATCTAATGTAATTTTTGCATTATTTTCTGCCATTTCAACAAAATGAAGTTTTTCTCCTCTTTTTGTACTTCTAATTTCAACTTTATGTTTAGACATATTTGAAAGCCACTCTTCTAATAGTTCTTTGTCTTCTAAATCTTCTTTTATCATAATTTTAGATGGAATATTTAGACTTTCCATATAATATTGTTTTATAAAACCTGATATTATTTCAGCGTCTTTTACGTCTATTAATTCATCAAAAAAATAATGTTCTCTTCCTACCATTTTACTATTTCTAACAAAAAATATCTCTATACATACTTCATATTCTGACTTAGCTATTCCTATTACATCTATATTGTTTTCTGATATATTAGATACCTTTTGTTTTTGAGACGCTCTTTCTATGGCAACCATTTTATCTCTCATATATGCTGCTTTTTCAAAATCTAATTTTTTTGATGCTTCTTCCATCTGTTTTTTAAGATTTTTTAATATCTTTTCAGATTTTCCTTCTAGCAATCCAATAATTTCGTTTATTTGTTCCATATATTCTTCTTTTGAAACGTATCCCATACAAGGAGCTAAGCATCTTTTTATATGATAATTCAAACATGCTCTATCATTAAATTTAAAATTTTTACACTGACGAATTTTATATTTTTGTTTTATAAAATCAACCATTTCTTTTGCAGCTCCAGGATTAGCATATGGTCCAAAATATTTTGATCCATCATTTATTATTTTCCTAGTTATTGTAACATTCGGATATTCTGACTTTATATCTATTTTTATATATGGATATGTTTTATCATCTTTTAATAATACATTATATTTAGGTCTATGCTTTTTTATTAGATTACATTCTAAAACTAAAGCTTCAGCTTCATTATCAACAACAATATATTCAAAATGATCTATTTGAGAAACCATTTTTACTATTCTATCTGTTTTATTAGTTTTTCTAAAATATGAACTTACTCTATTTTTTAAATTTACAGCTTTTCCAACATAAAGAATAGTGTCTTGTTCATCTTTCATTAGATAAACTCCTGGTCTTTTTGGAAGCTTTTTAAGTTCTTCTTCTATATTAAACATTATTCAATCCTTCCGATATATGGCAAATTTCTATATTTTTGATTATAGTCCATACCATAACCAACAACAAAATCATCACCTATTTGAAATCCTATATAATCAACATCTAATTCAAATATTCTTCTAGATGGTTTGCTAAGCAATGTTGCTATTTTTACACTTGCTGGTTTTTTCATCAATAAATGCTCTTTTATGAATTCTAAAGTTCTACCTGTATCAATTAAATCTTCTATAACTAGTACATCTTTTCCTTCTATTGATCCAGTTATATCATTATGTACTTTTATTATACCCGTGCTTTCTGTTCCATCATAACTTGATGCTTCTATGAATTCAAATTCGACATTACTTTTTAGTCTTTTAGCTAGTTCCATCATAAACATAGCAGAACCTTTTAATATTCCTACTAATACTAAATCTTTTCCTTCATAGTCTTTATCTATTTCTTTTGCCATTTCATCTAATCTTTTTTCTATTCTTGCCTCATTAATTAATACATTTAAAATTCCCACTCTTATCTCCTCTTTCACTTAAAATATGTTTTTATATTATCACAAAAATATATTTTTTGTAAAGACAAAATACTAATAATAATTCCATTTTCATTTTTCGAATTATTATTAGTATTTATGTTTTATTCTTCTATCTTCTTAGTTATAGCTTTTAACGCTTTTTCTCTAGGCATAACTACTATGTGTCCACATTTTATACACTTTAGTTTGAAATCTACGCCTACTCTTGTTATTTCCCATATTTTATTTCCGACAAGGATGTGTTTTCTTGGTTCTTACCTTGTCTCCTATATTATATTCCATTTTATATCACGACCTTTTGCTTATTTTCAGTCTAATAATATATTATTTTTCTAAATTTTCTATTGCTGTTTTTAGTCTTTTTGATATTTTTTCTTTTCCTAATATCTTCATAATTTCATACATATCAGGAGTATTTGTTCTTGTTGTTAAAGCAACTCTTAATACAGTACTTACATCTCCAACATGACCCTTATACATATCTGGATTTGCCTTAAATTCTTTAACTTCTCCTGCATATCCTAGTTCTACTGAAAGTGCTTTTATTTTATCAAACCATGTTTGTTTATCATCATTTTCATCAAAATATTTTTCCATATATAATGATAAAATATCTTTTATATCTCTTTCATTATTTACAACTTGATATGGATATTCTCTTTTTTCTTTATAAAAACTTTCATCATACATGTATTCTATGTTTTCTTTAACATCTGACCATTTTGCAATATCTTTACGAGGTTTATTTCCTCCTCTTTCTATTCCAAATACCTTTAAGCTATATTCTTTATCATTTAAAAGTTCTTCAAGTTCTTCATCATGTTTTTTCGCCCATTTCATTGCTTCTTCATATATCTTTTCAGCACTATACCTAGATATTACTATTTTTGATACATCTAAAAGTTTTACCATATCAAATAATGCTCCACTTACACTCATTTTATTTAATTTAAAATCAAATTCTTCAATTTTAGCATCTTTATT
Organism: uncultured Clostridia bacterium; assembly: GCA_934178475.1. GTDB lineage: Bacteria > Bacillota > Clostridia > TANB77 > CAG-508 > CAG-269. The sequence continues at coordinate 7,691 of CAKPQH010000002.1, read as the reverse complement.
TTGTCTTCTCCAATTTTCAAAAGTAGAGTTAGCTATATTTAATAAATATTCCTTAACACTATCTGCTGGTACTCCTATTTCTTCGTAATAAGAAACAGCTGCTTCTGGATCTTTTCTTTTACTAAGCTTTCTCTTATTTCCATTGTCATTTTTCATTATTGGTGCTATATGGCAATACTTAGGTGCTTTAAATCCAGCTTCATGAAATAATTGCATATGAAGTGGTAATGAAGAAAGCCATTCATCACTTCTTACAACATGTGTTGTTCTCATTAAATGATCATCAACTAAGTGTGCAAAATGGTATGTAGGTAATCCATCAGCTTTTATAATAGGTATATCTAAATCATTTTCTGGGAATGTTACTTTTCCTTTTATTACATCTTGACATTGAATCTTTCTATCTTCTCTTCCTGGTGATTTAAACCTAATTATATATGGAACCCCTGCTTTTATTTTTTCTGCCATTTCATCTATAGAAAGGTTTCTACATTTAGCCCATACTCCGTAATATCCAGGTCTAATCTTAGCGGCTTCTTGTTTAGCTCTCATTTCTTCTATATCTTCTGGAGTACAGAAACATGGATAAGCTTTTTCTTGTTCTATCATATATTTTGCAAAAGATTCATATATTTCTTTCCTCATTGATTGTTTATAAGGTCCGTATTCTCCTATCCATTCATTTTCAGTTACCATTCCTTCATCTGGCATCATATCAAAATCTTTTAAAGAGTTTATTATTCCTGTTACACCATTTTCAACTTCTCTTTTTTGATCTGTATCTTCAACTCTTAAGAAAAATACTCCTTTTGTTTTTTTAGCTGCTGTTATAGCACATAATGCTTGATAAAGTCCTCCAATATGTACAAATCCTGTTGGACTAGGTGCAAATCTTGTAACTATTGCACCTTCTGGTAAATTTCTTTCTGGATATTTTTCTTCATAATAACTTATTTTCTTTGCATTTGGAAATATTAAATCTGCTAACTCTTTATAATTCATTTCTTTTTTCTTCCCTTCTTTTTCGACCTATCTTTCACTACTATCATTTCTTTTGTTTTTTGATTTACATTTCTTTTTCTTTCCACTAATTTCTTCTTTTCCTTTTTTCATTTCTTTTAATAGTAATTCTGTAAATTCTTCATGAGATAGTTGTTCATCTGGATTATTCGTTTTTTCTCTCAAATAGCTTCTTATATCTTTTCTAATATCTTCTAAAGATAATTTTCTATAATAGCTCCAATTATCTCTTAATCTATTTACAATTAAATCTTCTCTTGGAATTATTATTTCAACATCCTTATTATCTTTCTTCTTTTTCATTTGAACCTCCCTATCTCTTGTTTTAATTATTATATCTCCATTATAATAGGTATTATCATTGGATTACGTTTCGTTTTAGAGAATATATATGCTCTTAAATTTTCTCTTACTGAATTTTTTATTGTTGACCAATCACGAATTCCTTTTTCTTCGCATTCATGTACTTCATGTCTTACTACTGTTTTTATTTCATCCATTACATTTTCTGATTCTTTTACATAAACAAATCCTCTTGAAATTACGTCAGGTCCTGCAACAACTTCTCCTGTTGAACTATCCATAGTTATAACAACTATAATTAAACCATCTTGTGATAGATGTTGTCTATCTCTTAAAACTACACTACCAACATCTCCCACACCTAAACCGTCTACCATTATTTTTCCAGAAGGTACAATTCCTGTAAACTTTCCTTCTTTTCTATTTAATTCTAATACCTTACCATTTTCTAGCATAAATATATCGTCTTTATCTACTCCCATCATTTTAGCTGTTTCGCTATGTGCTATCAAATGCCTATATTCTCCATGTACAGGTATAAAATATTTTGGTTTTGTTAGTGCAAATATTAACTTCTGTTCTTCTTGGCAAGCATGTCCTGAAACATGTACATCAGCTAAAGCACTATATACTACTTCAGCACCTATTTGCATTAATTGATCTATTACTCTTGAAACATTACTTTCATTTCCAGGAATAGGGTTAGCTGAGATTATTATTAAATCATTCTGTGTTATTTTAACCTTTTTATGAGTTCCATTTGCCATTCTTGTAAGAGCTGACATTGTTTCTCCTTGACTTCCTGTTGTAATTATTACCAATTTTTCATCTACATAGTTATTTATCATGTCTATATCTATAAATAAATTATCCGGACAATTTATATATCCTAATAATCTTGCAGTTTCTATCATATTTATCATACTTCTACCACAAACTGCTATTTTTCTATCATATTTTATAGCTGCATTTACAATTTGTTGTACTCTATGAACATTTGATGCAAAAGTTGCAACAACAATTCTCTTTGTACAATGTAAAAACATTTTATCAAAAACTTCACCAACTGAACTTTCTGACATTGTAAATCCTTTTCTTTCTGCATTTGTACTATCAGACATTAATGCTAAGATTCCTTCATTACCAAGTTCTGCAATTCGCCCAAAATCTATTAGTTTTCCATCTATTGGAGTATAATCAATTTTAAAATCTCCTGTATGAAGAACTGTTCCTACTGGTGTTTTTATAGCAAGCATTACTGAATCTGGTATACTATGTGAGCTTTGTATAAATTCTACAGTAAACTTTCCAAGTTTTATTGTTTGTCCTGCTTGTACTTCTGTTAGTTTAGCAGATGCTGTTAATTTATGTTCATCTAATTTGTTCTTTATTAGCCCTAAAGTTAATCTTGTACCATAAATAGGTGTATTAACTTCTTTTAAGAAATATGGTACACTACCTATATGGTCTTCATGTCCATGTGTTATTACCATTCCTTTTAATTTTTCTTTATTTTGTTTTATATATGTTATATCTGGAATAACCAAATCTATACCTAACATATCGTCTTCTGGGAATGATAATCCGCAATCTACAACAATCATGTCATCTTCATATTCAAATACTGTTATATTTTTACCAACTTCAAGTAATCCTCCTAAAGGAATTATCTTTAAATTTGATAGTTTTTCTTCTTTTACAATATTTTTCTTTCTATTATATTGTCTTTTAGCTAATGTATTTACTGCTTTCTTTCTACTAGTATTAACTTTTTTTATAGAATCTCCTTCATTTTTCAACTGTTTATTTTCTATATCATTATTATTTTTTTTTATCATTTTATTATTTCTTCTAATTCCTCCTCTTTTCTTATTTTGTGTGATTTTTACACTATTCTCTCTTATGTTTTCTTTGTTTTCTTCCATTTTTCTCCTTACCTTTCTTTTTACAATAGCAAGAAATGATTTTCAAAAAATCTTGAAAATCTAAATAAATCTCTTTTATTATCTCTTAACTTTGTTTTATATTATATAATCTCATTTAACACAATTTATAGTATATCATAAAATCACTAAAAAGTCAATTATTTCAATTCATACATGTTTTTATTTAATTATATGTATTATTTTTAATTTATTATATGTATTATTTTTAATTTATTATTTGCATTTTTATTTTTCATATGCTATACTCAAATTAATATTTTATATAGGAAGTGATACTAATGAACGAAGAAAATACAAATAATAATATTTATAATGAAAATTGCTTAGCTTTAACTATTAAAAAAGAACATCGTTTTACAGCTTTATACAATCTATTTTGTGCTGCAAGTAGAGTTTCTGCTAAAGTTTCATTTAGTGTTGTCTTTATAACATTATTAAACTCTTTTATTTAATTTCATTCTCATAATCTTTTTGTTTTAAATTAACTAATTTGTTGAATAGTTTAATGAATTTATTTTCTTTCCATTTTATCATACCTTCACGTTCTCTACGTTTATTTATTTCATATAAAATCTTATCAACATTTGCTATTTCTTGTTCTTTAAACTCAAACCATATTCCATCATTCAATATATTTTTTTGATATTCTTCAAGTATTTGTATATACATATCTGCTTGTTCTTTACTATCTATTATTGTTAATAAATGTTCAAAATATCTTTTGTATAACATTTCTTGTGCTTTTAAAAATGTATTTCTTAATTCATTTTTTAATTTTTCTCTTTGTTTCATGTTTTTTGTATTTGTTATTTTTTGCTCTATTTCAAACATCTTATCAAAATTTTCTTCAATCAAATAATATGTTTTGTCATCATTTAATTTTGTCATAACTTTTTCTTTAAAATCATTTTTACTTTTTAAAGTAGATTCAACTAGTACTTTTTCTCCTGTTAAATATATAAGTTGTTTCAATAATGACTGCATGTGACTTTTATTTTCCTGATTATCTAGCATTTTACCAACTATATATTGTATAGCTGCTTCATTTAATCCTAAACCTCTAATCTTTATATTTCCAATTTCACACAATCCTATTCTATTTAATTTATTTTTTTTATCTCTTTTATCCTGTAAAAAATATATACATTCATGTAATATATTTTCATTTGATGCATCAATATTCATGTCGTTAGAAAAGAATACTGCTTTTTCTTTATACTTATATATTGCATATTCTGAATCTTTTTTTATATTTACTCTAAAAAAATTACAATTATATAATTTCATCATTAAATTACTATAGCTAAAGTCTATAGTTGGATATGTATTTATTATATTTGTTGATAAATCTTTTAATAATTTATTTTTTTCAGTAAGAGTAATTTTATTTGCCTTTTTTTTATTATATTTTCTTTGATTCATTGGCATATGTAGTGTAATTACACCTTTCTCCTTTCATGTGTTTATCCTTTTTAATCTCATTTTTCTATAAATATATTATCAGTTATTAAAAAAATAATCAATAGAAAAGCATATAAAAAAGGAATCTTTTTGATTCCTTTCATTAATATAATTTATACATTTATTTATGATCAACTACAGTTACATTAGTTTCTGTACTTCCATTTACTGTTAATGTATTTCCGTATATATGTCCTACCCAATAGTTTCCTAATGCCTTTTGTGTAGAAGACCATGTCATTCCATCTGTATATAATCTTACATTTTCTGCCTTACAATTTTCTACTTCTATGCTTACAATTCCTAATCCAAATAGACTCCCTGCTGTTGCATTGCTTCCACCTACAAAAGAATTAGTAATTGAACAATTTTTAAATTTAGGTCCATTTGTTTCTGCAAATCCAACAAGACCTCCACATTGCCAATTGTTTTCAACTTCACTATTATTAACATTTATGTTTTCTAATGTGATGTTAGAATAGTTCTTTCCAATTACAACTCCTGCATATCTTTGCTGTGCATTATCTTGTTTTACTTTTGCATTTTCAAATGTCAAATTTTTAATAGTAACTGAACTTGCATTAAATCCTATGAATCCAGCTGATTGTTCTCCTGTTGTATTTATGCTCATATTTGATATAGAATGACCTCTACCATCAATTACTGTTCCATTTAATACTCCACTACCTGCATTTATTGGATTCCAATTAACTCCATTTAAATTTATATTATTTGTAATAACAACTTCTTTTCCAGTATATTCACTTGGATTTGTTGCCAAATTTAATAAATCCTCTTTTGTTGATATAAATTTTTTGTTAGTTTGGTTTGTTATTTTTACATATACAATTCTTGTAACCTTAGCAGCTTCATTTCCTGATGAGTCTTTTGTTGAATATACTAAATTATATCTACCTTCAGCATTTACATCTACTTCATTTACTCTACCACGGAAAGCTCCTGTTAAGCTATAGTAATTTATATAAGATGGTGCTAAGTTATTTACTGTTGCATCATGATTATCTGTTACTGTTGCTAAAGCGTCTGTATAACTTGTTGCATCTGTTAATGTTATATTTGCATCTCCATTTAAAGTTATTACTGGTGCTGTTGTATCTTTAACAGTTACAACTCTTAATACGTATTTATGACTTGCTCTATTAGCATCTTCTCCAACATTTCCTGCTGCATCTGTATAAGCATATCTTATTTTATATACACCTAATTTGTTTGTATCAACTGATGATACCTTTCCTTTAAATACACCATTAACTGAATAGTTTATCAATTCAGGTTGTAAGTTTGATATTGTTGCATCATAATTGTCTGTTACTGTTGCACCTTCTTCAGTATATGTATCTATTCCTGCTTCTAATGTCATTGATGCATTTCCATTTAATGTTAATTTAGGTGCTGTAGTATCTTGTAATGTTACTATTCTGTGTGCTGTTCCTACATTTCCTGCATTATCACTTTTCTTATATTCTATATAGTATTTTCCTAATTCTCTATCTTTTAATGTTGTTCCCCAAGCAAAAGGTGCTACTTCTTCACCTTTTTCTCCTTCAGGTGTTGCTTTGTACCATTTCATATGCACACCTGAAAAACCACAATCACTATCAACATTATCTGTTACAGTTCCTGCTTCTGGATATGTATATGTATCAACACCAACTTCAAAAGTACTTGATGCCATTGGTGTAATTACAGGTGCTGTTGTGTCTACAATTTTAACAATTCTTCTTGCCATTGCTGTATTTCCTGCTGCATCTGTATAAGTATAACCTAATCTATATTCTCCTGGTACACCCATATTCACTTTATTTACTGCTGTTGCATTTCCTGCCCCATCAATATAATTTATGTTTGTTGCTGCTGATATTGTTGTATCAGGATCAACATTATCTGTTACTATTGCTCCTAAATCTACATATGTTGCTGTTTTATCTGCTTCTATTGTTTCTTCAGCATATGTTTTATTTCCTGCAACTCCTAATAATATAACTTTAGGTTTTGTTGTATCTACTATTTTAACAATTCTTCTTGCCATTGCAGTATTTCCAGCTCTGTCTGTATAAGTATAACCTAATCTATATTCTCCTGGTACACCCATATTTACTTTATTTACTGCTGTTACATTTCCTGCTCCATCAACATAATTTATGTTTGTTGCTGATACTATTGTTGTATCTGGATCAACATTATCTGTTACTATTGCTCCTAAGTCTACATATGTTGCTGTTTTATCTGCTTCTATTGTTTCTTCAGCATATGTTTTGTTTCCTGCAACTCCAGCTAATATAACTGTTGGTTTTATTTTGTCAATATTTTGAATTTTAACATTTACAGTATTTTCATTTCCATATAAATCTTTTATTGTAATATTTTCGTCTATGTTATCACTATATTCTTTAGTTACAACATATGCTTTTCCTCCTCTTGTCCATCCATCTGGTACTAATATTGGTTTTGATGCTGTTATTGTTACTATTACATTTTGATTTGTTGGATCTACTGTACTATATGTTACTGTTCCTGTTGGTAATGTTTTATCTATATCTTTTACTTCATATGGTACATCTATACTATTTCCTGCTAAATCTTCTATTGTTACTGTATTTGTTTCATTAGCTGAAAATACTTTTGATATTGTTTTATCATCTACTTTATTCCATCCTGTAACATCTTTTATTGCTTCATTTACTTTTATAGTTACTGTTACATCTTGGTTTGTTCTTCCTCCATTGTTTGATAATGTTACTGATTCTACTACTGGTGCTACTCTATCTATATTAGATATACTTACTGTTGCACTTCCTTCATTTCCATATAAATCTTTTATTGTAACATTTTCATCTATGTTATCACTATATTCTTTAGTTATAACATATGCTTTTCCTCCTCTTGTCCATCCATCTGGTACTAATATTGGTTTTGATGCTGTTATTGTTACTATTACAT
>CAKPQH010000001.1 GCA_934178475.1 uncultured Clostridia bacterium | reverse complement strand
TGGGTCAGTAGCTCAGTTGGATAGAGCACAGGCCTTCTAAGCCTGGTGTCGGGGGTTCGATTCCCTTCTGGCTCACCATATAATAAAAACCATACAAGTATTGAACTATCAATATTTTGTATGGTCTTTTTTTATTATTTTTTTCTAAACTTTAATAATGTAATAATCTACACTTTTTATATCTTTTTACAATAATCCAAACAAATCCATCCTGATTTTGTTAATCCCCAGTTTCCATTAATTTTTATAACAGTACAAATAACTCCTATTCTATATCCACTGTACTCCCCACCAAGTCTTCTGTTTTGTTGTCTTGCATTTGATGTTAATTGTTTATAATTCTTTCTTCTGTATCTTGTACTAGCTCCAGTTCTTACATTTAGATTAGATGTTACTTTATATTTTCCAGTTGAATATCCTGTTATTTTTCTTTTTGAAGAATTTGATTGTGCATCTGATAGATATTCAGAACTTACCCATCCACTTACTGGATAACTTATTTTAGACCATGTGCCATTTGTTTCAATAACATTTACTTGTGTTCCTTTTTTTAGACTTCCTATTTTGCTTCCACCTAGACTATTTCTTACATTTAAATTAGCACTTTGTGTAGCAACATATTTTGTAATGTTAAATTCATTACCTGAATTATTTTCTACAGATTTTTTATTATCATTTGAATATATCCAGAAATTTCTATAGTTAGCATAATTTTTGAAAGATTCTTCTGTTAAATAAACATTATTACCATTTACTACTACACCAGCATTTCTTCTTGATACTGTATTAAATTTACCTGCATATAAATATGGATCAAATACTCTTATTGTTTGATTTTTATCTGACACTAATACTACGTAATGTCCTCCTGTTGTAAATAATCCTTTTGCACAACTTGCCACAACAAAATAATCTGCAATCCCATCATTATCCGTATCTTTTTTCAAATAATTCAACATATTTGCCATATTACTTGTTGTATAAAATTTTTCAAATCCAAAATAATCTGCTACAAAACTATATGCTGCCCATGCAGTTCCATTCCTTGCTGTTCTAAAATTATTATCTACAAATAAACTAGCCATTGTTGTAGGTAATATACTTCCTTTTGAGCTTGATACCACTATTGCTGCTGCAGTTGGTCCACATGCACTAGATTTCATAGTTTGGTTTGGATCTCCTATTGAGCTATACATTATATTTGCCCATCTACTGTCTGCTTGATTATAATATGTTAACCCTTTATATTTTCCTAATAAAGACAACCCTTTTCCCGAATTGTCTCCATCATAAGAAATATTTTCTTGTTCTACATTTGCATCTTGTTCAATTACGCTTTCATCATTGACTGTTTTCTCTTCTTCTTCCGAGCTTTGTATTATCTCAGTAGTAGATATATTTTTATTATTATTTACATCCTGTTTTGTTTGTATTGATAATTCTTTTGTTTTTTCAGATACATCTATTTCATTCATTTCAATTCTTTGAACTGTATCTACCAATTTATTTATTTTTAAATTTATATTATATATAACGTAAAAAAAAACTAATATGCATATTATAGCTAATATTAATGATAATATTGTTTTTTTATTCATAATATCCTCCTAGTCTTTATAACATAAAAATTTAGATGATCATATCTTTAACAAAAGATTTTTCTTTTTTAAAAATATATCTCCTACTTATATTTTATGTTATTTAATTAGGAGTGTGTTATCTCGCTATACATTTATTGTAACTATTATAATGAAAAGAATACCAAAAAAGTAAAATAAACTTTTGGTATCCTTTAATTTTTATTTTATATAATATATATCATTTAATGTATATTGAACTCTCTTATATTCTCCAATATTTTCAGGCTCAGATGTTAATTTTGATTTTTTTATTATTCCATTTTCTTCATCTATTTTTTCTCCGCTATTGCTGAAATAATTCTTATTTTCGTTATCTTTTACTTCAATATATCCTAAGTAATTTTTTATTGTTATATTATTTCCTTTATATAATTCTTCTAATTTACTTGAATATAAAATAGTTTCTGAATTTTCTGCTATTAATGTTTGTATTATATTTGTTTCTTTTATTTTCTGGATTAAATCATATTTGAATTCTAATACTTCTTTTCCATTTGAATTGATTACTCCTAGTTTTCCCGATTCATTTTTGGCAATAAAATAATTATCATTCAAATATTCTATATATCTATATTCTTCTTTTACAAGTATAGTGTTGTTTTTGTCTGTTATTCCATAATATATTATGTTATTATTTTCTAGTGTTGATATATTGTAATTTTCATTTTCAGTTTTATAAAAACTTCTATTAAAGTCAATATTAACTTCATTACAGTCTTTATCATATACTATATTTTTGCTATTGCTTTTTGTATATATATATATTCCTTTTGTTTCTATACTTGATTTGTTTACTTCTATTTTTACTTTTCCTTTTAATGTAATTGCTCCATATGATTTATTTTTTTGAACAAATAATAGATTTGAATCTTCATCATATTCTATTGATTGATATTCAGGTTTTACTATTTCTTTCGAATTTCTATATAGTCCTGTTTTTCCATTTTCTTGTGCTATTAGATATATATTTTTATCATTAATATCTATTATTCTTTCTATCAAATTATATTGGTTTTTTAAAACTACTTTTCCTTTATAATTTATATATCCGTATTTATATCCATCATTTTCTCTTGTTGACACTATATATCCAGATTTATTGTATTTTGTTTCTTCATTATAATATCCATCTGTTAAAATGCTATCATATTTCGGACTAATAATTTCTTTTCCTTTTAAATTTATTATTCCATATTTTTCATTTTTCGAAACTATAAATTTTCCTTCAGTTCTTTGTAGGTTTTCTATATTATCATATTTATTTTCTACAATAATATTTCCATCTAAATCTATTAATCCATATAAATTATCTTTTTTAAATTTTAAACTATTTTTTTCATAACAAAGTGTAGATGCTGAACTTTTAAGTCTTATAGGTTCAATTTCTTCATATTCTGAAAATAATTCTTCACCTTTGGAGTTTAAAACAATGTTTTTTTCATTTTCAGTACATACAAATATATCTTTTTGTGGATTAGGAATAACAATTGCATCATATTTTGCTTCTATTACTTTCTTTCCTTCTTTATCAATTACACCTATTTTCTTTTCACTTTTACTTAAAAAATAATTATATTCTTCTACATTTGTAATGTTATATGTTACATTTTTTTCCTCAATTTTATTTTTCATAAATAAAATCCCTATTATGACTATTATTGCAATTATTAATATTATAACTATTTTTTTTACTTTCATTTGCATCTTCCTTTCGCAAATATTTTACTACATTTATTTCTTTTTATCAATAGAAAAAACCTAGATTAATATCTAGGTTTTCCTAAAATCAGTATTTTATAATACTTTTTTCTTTATAATTATTACGCCTCCAACAAATACAATTAATCCTATTCCTATTGATATAAATATTATTAGGTTTTCTTTTAATCCTGTTGGTGGTGTTACCGTTATAGTAGCAACGTCTGTAGTTATAGATCTATAATCTCTTCTATATAATGAGTTTCTTGAATTTTTAATAATATCAGATAATTTATCTTCTGAACTACCTAAGACATTTATTGCCGCACTTTCAAAACTTGCCGTTGGTGCCATAAATCTACAAATATTTCCATTGCCATCTTTATCTGTTGTAATTTTTACTACTTCAGCATAATTTTTAAATTCTAAATCATCATCTTCTGTTGATAATAATTTCGATGTTGTTACAGATAAAACATTTATTGATGATTTTGTTTTTGAAGTATCTTCATCTTTACTATAATATGTATGAATTTCTTTGTTTGTCTTTAAATTAATGTCTAACATTTCTTTTGGCTCTTTTGTTATTTCCCTTCCGGCGTTTACTTTTGATGCATTATTTACTGGTGACATACTTTCAAGTTTTTTATCACTTGTTTCACTATATCCCTCTATTTCAATATTTCCTTTCGTACTGTACATATATGTCATTGCTGGGTCAATGTAATATAAAATTCTATCTATAGATACTGTATATTCATCATTGACGCTTCCATGCGTTCCATAGTAATAATAGTCTTTTGTTTTATAATTCAAATCGGAATTATTTAATACTCTTATATCATATGTTACTTCTAATGTTGAACCATATAAATAATTTGTATCAATTTCAACTTTTACATATCCACCTCTACCATATCCATATGGTATATCATTTTCATCTAAGGTACTGACATATTGAATATTAGTAGTTCCGCTTGGGTCTCCTTGAGTTATTACTTGTCCATTTGATAATGTCATTGTTACATAGCTTATTGTATTATATATATTAACAGACACCACTGGCATTTTTATAATACCAAAGTTCATTTCGTTATAAGAACTTCTATAGAAATTTTTTTCTGCAATTTCATTAGCTGTAAATTCTATTCCTACTTCGAAATTTGGAGTTTTAGCTTCAACCAATTTATTTGAACGATCATTTTCTACACCATTATATAGAGTACTATAATCATAAGTATTATCATCAAAATTTCTATCAGTAATAATATCTACTGCCATAGACTCATTAGACTTTCCTATATACCATTTTCCTCCTGAAGTATTTTCATTATAATTATATTTTGGACTTTGTACTATTGTTGATTTATATTGACTAGAATATACTTTTGTATTATTTCCATCTCTTATAATCTGATCTCCATTTCCATATCTGTATACTATCCAATAATCTCCTGCAACTACTCCTGTAAATGAATATTCACCATTCGAATTTGTTTTTATTTCTAATGATTCCTTTCTATAATAACTTCCTGAATCCATTCTATGATATAAATATGCCTTGTTTCCTGTTTTTTTATCCCATAATTCTACTGTTACATTTTTTATACTATTCTCCCAATCATTATATCCGTCTCCCACCAATTCATTCTCACTTGATGAATTAATATCTTCAAATACATTTCCTGAAATTGTTCTTTCTTCGTTATCCGGCAATTTGAAAATACAAAATGGTGCTTCTGCATGCCTTGTCGCTTCTGATGTTACTTCTGCTCCTGAATTCTGACTTGAATTGGTTGAATGCCAATCTCCCCAATCATAATATCCTTCGCCTTCCGGATCATCAGGTGGAAAATATTCCCAATTTCTATATTTCCAATCTATATGATTACTCCAATAGTGTTTAGATTTACTTGTTGCTGTTGTCCTTTTGTATTCTTTTATTCCATTTGGCTTCTCTAGTATTTTCTTTATTGCATCATCTTTTACCTTAAAAGTTATATATATAATCTCTTTGTCTTTTGATCCTCCTGTTTTAGATAAATTTCCAATACTTTTCTTATATGTTGCTGTGTCTCCTGATGCGTCCCAATTAGAATCATTTAATTCATACATACTAGTATCAAATTCTTCCGTTATACTTGTTACTTTCATATAATCTTCTGTACAATATTCTTTTGTTATTGAAGTTTGATATTCATCTGTTTCGCTTTCAATAATTCTTGTACTTTCACTATCCCAATTAAATTTATGGTCATTATCATTTGTTAAATTTCGTATTGTTATTACATATGTTACATTAACAGACATTGTTGCAGCACCATCTTTGAAAGCTGCTATATCTGATGGATAAATATTTCTTGTAAATGTTCTGTCTATATCTGTACCTTCGAAATTAACTGTAGGTGCACTCTTCGCTTCTGAAATACTGCCATTCGAACCATTTTGTCCATAATAGTATGTATATCTCTTTCCATTAACATTAATTTCTATTTTACTTATAGTTTGATCCAAATATTCCTTAGTTGGACTTGTTGTTAAACCTAAATTCATTTGTTTATTTCCTGTTAGTCCATATTTTCGTTCTAAATTTGAATCTGTACCATAATATGTTTTTCCTATTCCATTATTATATTCTATACATTTGCTACCATTGTCAACATAATTTGTTTTGGTTTTACTATATTCTTTAACGTATTCTATTTCTTCTCTACCATCTTCGTTTGTTTTCATGTAATATGCATTACTGCAATCAAATTCAATATAATATTTTGATACATCTGATACAGATGCTGTTATAGAATAATACCCGTCTGTATTTGTCGTATCATAATAAGATGTTCTTCTTCCATTACTTTTTTGAGTTAAATATACCCTTGCATTTCTAACTAATTTTTCTCCATTATCATATTTTCCATTTCCGTTACTAGAATTTTTACTATTTACACCATCAACAAACACTTTTCCTTTGATGTTAACTGTGCCTCCTTGTCCGCCTCCTCTTTTTTTGTCTTCAATTTCTACGCTGTAAACTCCTAATTTGTCAATATTCTTAATTGTAAATGTATTACTTGCTTTACTAACTGAAGCATTAGAACCAGTAGGCTTTGACTTCAAACTTGCTTTATTAATAGTTGTTGTATAATTATTATTTGGATTTTCTAGCTCTGTTATTTTATATTCACTTGACATAGCCAATTCAACAGAGAATGTTCCTTGTCCATCAGTATTAAATGTTGTTTTATACATATCATCATTTGTCTCGGCTTTTAACCACTCATATTTACCGTTTTTCTTATTCTGAGCAAGATACATTTTTGTTTGTACATTATATACATTAAATTTTACATCTTTTCCTAAGTTATTTCCGTTCTTTTTTGTCACTTTTAATATTGGTACATCTATTTTTTCTTTACTATCAAATAATCCTACTCTTGTAGATTGCCCTTTTTCCAAGTTAACACTTATAGTTTGTGTATATGGCATTTTTTCTTTATATCGAGCGATATTTTCTACCACTCTAGCTATACTATATTGATTATCGCTTATCGTTCCATTATCAATTTGAATATTATAACTTTCTAATGTACTAGATTCAAATCCTTCATTTTCATTATATATTTCTCCTATATTATATGTTCCAGATGGTAATCCTGATATTTCAAAGAATCCATCCCAATTGTTTCCATTTACATTTTGTGTACTTGTATAAAAGACAGTTGCGCCTTCTCTTGCTGAATTTTGATCACCCTCTCCAGACCAGAAACCGCAATTTTTATTATATGTAAGCCTTCCCGTTTGATATTTATTATTCTCACTATTTGTTATATCATAATATAAATATCCATATGGTGTTTGTCCATTATCTGTATTAGCTCTGTATATTATAAATCCAACATTGTCTTGTCTATTTCCTGCTGTATCTTCTTTTACAACTTTTAATGAACAATTTTTTATTTCAATATCTATATCTGTTTTCATTTCTCTGTAATCCGGAGTTGTTCCACCATTAATAAATGATTGTCCTCCTTCTTTATTTTGAACAATAGTTGTACAAATCAATATATTAATTTCTCCATTATAAACTTTTTGTGACCCTATTATTGATAATTTAACATTTTTTATAACTTTATTTGATGGGTTTATTATATAAAAATTACTGCCACTTGATAATTCTATGCCTCCTAAAGCCCCATCAGAGTTTGTCCATGCTCCTGAACTTGCATTTATTATTCTATTTCCTTGTTTAATATATATACCATCATCAAATGTTACGTGTTCTCCTTTATCATCTATTATTTCTATTCTATCCACTCCACCTCCGAAATTGAAATTAAACGGTCCTATTTCTGAATTTGATGAACTTAATTCGCCTTTCTTTTTTCCTCCTTCTTCTCTTAACGGTATAATACTGCTAGTAACATTGCAACTTTTCATTAATGACTTAGCGTATTCATCGGCTTCAGCCTCTATTTTTCTTGCAGTTTGAGTTAATTCATCTTTTGTTCCATTCAAAATAGCATTTCCTTCAATATCTATTATATCATATCCATTTTCTCCCAACCAATTATTCCAAAAATTCCAAATTACTAATTGCCTGTCAGTTTTTCTATAACCTTTCGCCCAATCACCTCTACCATATCCTTTTTCATAATCTCCTCCTCCTAATATATAGGCCAGCTTAGCATTTGCGTATGAGTTTACTTCATTTACCTTCCCATATTCATTATATAATGTTCCTTTCATTCCATCTATAAATACTGTATACTTCCATACATAATGAAATTTCCTTTTAAATGTTTTTTGATGTTGTACACAATATGTCCATACATTATTTAATATATCTAATTGTCCTTCCGTTCCAATTCTTTCCTGACCTTTCTCTGTCCATGGTCCATTCCAACAAATATTATTTCCATCTACCCATGTACTGGTTGCTATATTTTTTATACCTATTACTAATAATATGAATGTTATTAATGTAACCCCTATTTTTAATATTTCTTTTTTCATTTAAGGTTTCTCCCTCCTTTCTGTTAAAATCTTATCTTTTTTGTATTTTTTTTCTTGTATGCAAATACTCCTATCGCTATTAGCCCTATCGTTATTGTCATTACAATAGTAGTATATGTTACTATTCCTGTTTTTACTGCTATTATTAGATCTGCTGTTCCAAAATCATCTTCTTTATTTTGATTATTACCAGGAACTGAATCTATATCACTAACTCCTGCTACACTATAAGCTTTTGCGATTTCTGCTGTATTATTGATTAATCCCGTATTTGTTTCTGTCATTTTTTTACTTAAAATTAACTTTATTTCTTTTGATTCTCCTGCATTTAATTCTACATTTGTAAATGTATCATTATATAAATAATCTCCCGTTTGATACCAATCACTATTTAAATTTGAACTAAAATCTAATGAATTTGGTTTGTAATCAACTATGCTTTGTACACATCCAGATATATCTCCTGTATTTTTTATTTCTATTGTATATTCTATAACTACATTTGTTCCATTTAAATATTTTGCTGGAATTTCAACTTTGGCAAGTGTTGATTTATCAAAGTTATATACTTTTGTTTCTTTTGAATTACTTATTGTAACTTTGCTAATGTATTTATTTAATTCTAAATCAAATTTTTCTGCTTCAATCAATCCTAAATCTATATCTTGATAATCTCTGTTTATAACCAATTTATCTGATGCAGCAACTACTTTTTCTTCATTATCTATTTTTACTGTACTTTTTATTGCATCTGAATTTTTACTTGAAGAAACTCCTTCCGCTTGATATTTTGTTGGTAAATATTTACTTGAATCATATTCAAATACTATAATATATTCTCCTTCATTTATGTTATTAAAATAATATCCATCCATATTAGATGTAGTTTCTTGTTCTATTTTACTTGTATTTGTATTTATCAAATATACTTTTATGTTCTCAAATGTGCTCTCATTATCAGCTCTTTCTCCGTTTTTGTCATCATCTTTCCATACTACTCCATTTACAGAATATTTTTCTTTATCATCTGGCTCACTTGGGGTTGGATATTCTGGAGAAACAGGATTTACTTTTTTCTTTCTTATATAAATTTCACATTCTTTTGTTTGCTTTAATAAAGCTATTTCATATAAACATGCTTTATTTGTAACTTTTATATTTTCATCTGATGTTATATTATTTACAGAAGCAATAATTGATATTGTTTTATTTTCATTTATTTCTAAATTAATTTCTCTTATTCTTATTTTATTATATGAATTATTATTTTCTGTTATTACCTCTTCATCATAGCTAACATCTTTATTATTTATTTTTACTTGTTTTATTGTAAAAAAAACAGATATTTCAGTTGATACACTCAAATTTTCTTTTTTTATCTCACCTATATTTTTTAATGTAATTTTATATTCTATTAAATCCCCAGGATTTACATATCCTTCCTTATCAATTGAATTAGTTTTATATTCCATATTTATATCTAATTTCATATTAACTGTTTGTCCATATATAATATTTGATCTTATAATACTGTTTTCGTAATTAGTATTAGCAATAATTTCTGTTTTTCGATTTTCATCTGTTCTTTCTAAAACTTCTACTTTTATAATGATATTGATTGTTTCATCTTTTTTAATTTTAGGAATAACGAAACTCATTTCACTACTATTGTTATCTAAAGTTTGAATTATCTCTTCGCTCTTACATGTATATTCTACACGAAATATTTTTAATGAATTATTGGTTTTTATATTTATTGGTATATTTTCTTTATCTGTATTAGAAATATTTTTTACTTCTAATAAATACCTATATTTTTTATTACTTTCTAATTTATTAGTATTTTCTATTTCCCAATCACTCATAGTCAATACAAAATTTGATTTTTTTAGTATGTGTTTTATTTGCTTTGCACTTTCTTCATTGTTATTTATAATTGTTTTCACTATTGATTGTTTATTATCTTCAACATCTTCATTTACTCTAACCTTGTATTCGAAATTAACACTTTCATTTGTTTTTAGTAAATCTATATTAAATATTTCCGTTTTTTCATCTGGATATTTAGAAAAATAATCTGTCTCTTCATTCATATTATTTTCTTTTTCTATAACTTTAATTGTACCATCAGGAACATTTCCCTCTACTTTTACTCCTTCTGCATCTGCATTTCCTTTATTTGTTACTTTTATCTCATATGTTATTACTTCTCCTGCTTTTATCTCTTCTCCGTCTTTTACTTCTTTTCCTCCTACTTTTGCTACTAACTCTTGCTCTATTTCTGCTCCTACTCCTGTGCTTAGCCTTATTTCTTTTCCTTCTGCTTCTTTCTCTCCTCCTGTTACTGTATCTTCATATTTTATTTTATATCCTGCTTTTGCTGTCTTATTATATCCTAAGTTTCCTGGTATTTTGATTCCGTAACTTCCTTTTATTTCTTCTCCTTGTTCTAATTCATTTATTGTTATTAAATATTTTTTACTGTTTTCTGTTACTTCCTCTTTCCATTCATTTTCTGCTTTATTTATTTCTTCTGTAGCATCTTCTTTTTCTGTATAATATATCTTTACTTTATTTGCATTATTTGTGCTTATATTTATTCCTCTTGTTACTTTTATTCCTACATTATTTTTTGAATTATCACTTGGTAATTCTCCTAGCACTCTTACATTATTTATTTTTGATCCTTCATTATTGATTATTCCTATTCCTATTTCTTCTTCTTTTTCTTCTGCTTCTATCTCTAATTCTATATTCTCTTTTCCGTTTATACTATTTTCCATTATTATTGAATTTGGATTTATCATTTTTATTTCTTTGTTCTCTTTTATACTTTCTTCATCATTTCCATTTACTACTTCTACATCTATTGTTCTCTCTTTACTTGTTGTTTTTTTATTTAAACTTATCTTTGCTTCTAATAACACTACTGTTCCTTCTACTGCTTCTCCACTATATTTTACTTGTTCTCCTTCTAATGGTGCTATTAATACTTTTCTTCCACTTTCTGTTTCTATTCTTGGTTCTCCTAATGTTAATCCATTTCCATATAATAATTTGAATTTTGCTTCTTCGATTTCTTCTACTTCTTCTGGTAACATTACTTTTACTTGTCCATTTTTATATAGTTTTTTATCCTCTCCTTGGGTTAATAGTGTTGTTCTTACTTGTAATCCTTCATTTATCCCTTCTGTTGTTAATGTCTCTTTATTTATTTCTACTTTTATTCGTGAACTTACTTCTTTTAAATCTATTCTATTTATTTTATTATTTGTATAATTTTTATTATCATATTTTGTTTCTACTTCTTCTTTTATTCCTTTTATTTTTCTTATCTCTTCTCTTGTATATCCTTTTGTCTTTATTACTTTCTTATGTTCTACTTCTATTTCTCCTTGTTTTTCTGGTTTTGTTATTTTTATTGTTATTCCTTTTATTCCTTCTCCATATGTTACTACTACTTTTCCTTCTTCGTTTACTTCACTTTCTTTTGTTATTTCTTTTATTTGATTTCCATTTTGGTCTAATATTTCTATTTTTCCGTTTTCTCCTAAGATGTCTATTACTTTACTTTTTTCTATTTTGCTTTCTTTATATTCTATTTGTGCTTCTTTTTCTTCTCCTTCTGTCTCATATACTCCTTCTTTTTCTGCTACTTCTATATCGTTTTCATCTATTGCATAATTTATATTTATTTTTGTCCTTTCTTGATATTCTCTCTCTTCTCCTGTATATATTTTTCCTTTATATATTTCTCCTTCTATCTCTTTTTCTGTCTTTACTATTCCTTCTACATTCTCTTCTTTACTACTTGTTATCTTTTTGCTTATTTTTTCTACTCCTATTGGTTTTATTCCTTCTGTTATTTCTATTTCTTCTGCTTTTATTGTACTTTCACTTTTTAATGTTACTATGTATTTATTCTCTACTTTTCTTTCCCATATTATCTTTCCGTCTTTTTCTTCGTTTTTTGTTGTTATTGTTAATTTATTATTCTCTACTTTCCAACTTGTCTCTCTTCCTACTGCTTTTATCTCTCTTCCATATACTTCTGCTTCTACCCCTTCTGGTAAATTCATTTCTATTGTCTCTTCTTCTACTGGATAACTATTCCCTTTTACTCTACTTCTTATCTCTAGTTGTGTTATTTTCTTTGTGCTTCCTCCTACTTTGTATTCTCCTTCTGTTATTATTTTACTTTCTACCTCTGTATCTATCCCTTCTACTGCTTTATAATCTATTCTTACTTTTGCCTCTCCTTTTACTTCTACCTCATCTGTTTGTTCTTTTGATAATATTTTATTCTCACTCTTTACATATTTTCCGCTTATTTGTACTTTTGTCTCTTTGTTTAATTCTTCTTTGCTTATTTCTTCTCCTATGTTGCTCTCTACTTCTGCCTCTATTATTACTTTCTCTCCTGCTTTTATTTGATTTAATTCTATCTCTTTTTCTGTATTACTCTTTACACTTATATTTTTCTCTACTTTCTTTATTTTAAAATTATTTTCCTCTAGGCTTATTTTTCCATTAAAATATCCCTCGTTTAATACAGCTACTTCTATATATAGCTTCTCTGTTTTATCTATATTCTTTTCTATACTTATTTTCTCTTCTTCTCCGTCTTTGAAATATGCTTTCATTTCTACATTTTTCTCGTTTGTTTTTATCATGTCTATTGCATATGTTATTGCATATTCTCCTACTATTCCCATATTTCCTATTGTCATTACCATTATCACTATTATTGCTATTATTTTTTCCATTATTTTGTTTACTTTCATTTATTGCCTCCTAAAAATATAATAATTATATATATTACTATAAGTATAATATCTTTTTATTTAAGTAGTCAATATATTAAATTTTGGCAATTTTAAGTTCCATTTTTTCTTCTTACGGAAGCCTTTTTAGCAATTCTTTTATCAAAATATTAAATTTATATTACAATTTTATTACATTCTAAAAATATAATTGATTATGATTATTCTCTTAATTTTATTAATGTTTTCTTTTTATTTAATATAATTTTTATATTTTCTATAACCTTTATTTTACAAGGATTTTCAGAAATATACAAAAAAATAAGGTTATTATTTTTTTAATAACCTTATTTTTCATTTATTTATTTATTTTAGAACTTTTTTCTTTATAAAGTATACACCCGTAGCTAAAACAGCAATTTCTATTATAACAAATATATAATTAATATCTTTCTTTTCTTTTCCTGTTGGTGGCGTAATTGTTATTGTCGCATAATCTTGAGTCATATTTAAGTTTTTAATTATATCGTTAAGTGCTTCTGCATTTGATATTGTTAAAGGATTTTTATAAGTTAGTTTATTAATACTTACTTTTACAATTTGTGCATAATTTATAAATTCTAAATCATCATCATTTGTAGATAATAATTTACTTGCATTTAATTCTAATGTCTTACTTGCACTATTTTTATCCTTTCCTTTATCTGTTGTTAAAGTTCCAAAACCTTTGAAATTATATATTTTTTCAAAGTTTGTATCTATCTCTTTTGATTCTTTTAGGTATAGTAAACCTTTCTTAAAGCTATTATTTTCTTCTAATTCTGATACTTTTAATTCCTCTAAAGTATTATCATTGCTTGAAATCTTTGTAAGCATTGGATCTAAATAATCAATTACATCATTAATATTAATTGTTGCTTCTTTTGCATATTGATTATCTCCATATTTGTAATACCATCCATATTTACTATCTGATTCATCTTCAACATATGTCAAATCAGAATCATTTGTTACTTTAATTCCATATGTTAAAAGCAATGTTGTACCATAGATATAATCAGAATTCATTTCTGCTCTTACGTATCCACTTCCTCCAACTTGATTTGGATTACTATCTAATGAAGAAACATAGCTTAAATCTGATAATGGATTACCATTTATTAATACTTGACCATTAGATAATGTAAATTTAACATTTGTTATTTCTTTATCAATTAATAAATTGATTTCTGGCATTTTTATTACTCCAAAATTCATCTTGTTAAATTCACTTGGATAATCTGTTGTTCCTATTCCTTCTGATGTTTTAGTGTATTCAACTGGTATAGAAATCATTCCTGTATCAGCAAATATTGTAGGTGCATTTGTTAAATCTTTATAACTGCTATTAATATTAGAATAATCTATATCTGTTTCTGATATTTCTTTTCTCTTTTCCAAGTTATCTACTGCAATAGAATAATTAGCTTCTTCTAAATCCATATACCATAATGCTTTTGTTGGCTCATATGATGTTTCTAATCCTGTCTTTGCATTATTTGATGTTACTATAGTAGATTTATATGCACTTGAGTAAACTTTTTCTTTATTTCCACCAACTTGTTTGATCTCTTGTGTTCCATCTCCGTAAGTAAATCTTAAATAATAGTCTCCAGGAATAACTCCTTCAAATCTATACTTACCATCTTCTCCCGTTATATATGTTGCATCTGGCAATTTATTTTCATCATTATACACTGCTTTTCCTTCTGAATCTTTTTGGTATAATTTTGAAACTGTTGTCTTATCACTTAGTAATAATTCAACTTTTACATTTGAAATTGTTCCTTCTTTATCAGAATCATATTTACCATTTCCTATAACTTCTTCATTTTTTTCGTCTTTATCTTCAAATACAACTCCTGAAATTGTTCTAGGTGTTTCCGGTAATTTGAATAATAAGTAACGCGCTTGACCGCTTCTTGATTGTTCTGATGTTTTTTCATGTCTTGTTACAGTTTTTGTTTCTCCTGTTTCTTCGTTTACTATTATTTCTTCTTTTCTATCGTAATTATGATATGCACTAGATGTTACTTTCGTTGGATTGTTTTTGTTTTCAGCAACTCCACTCGGATTTGTTAATACATCTTCAATAGCTTTTTCATTTACTTTAAATGTAATATATGCTGTTGTTGTTTGATTTGGATTTAATCCATTTCCATTAATTGTTTGTAAATAATTATTTTTTATTTTAGCATTTCCATCTGTTTCAATCCAATTATCATCAAATAATGTATATCTATCATGGTCATAAGTATCTATTAAATTTGTAATTTGAAGATTCTTTTCCATATATACATATTCTATATTTGTATTTGTTGTATTTATAATGTCTATTCTATATGCAACATTTATTTTTAAAGCTTCTTGTTTATTTTCTATATTGTATAATATATCAGATGGATATATATTTCTTGTATAAGCTTCTGTTCCTTCCCAGTTTACTGTTGGAACTGTGCTTAACACTTTTCCTGTGCCTCCATAGTTATATCTATATGTGTATCCATTCATTGTAATTTCAACATATGCAATATTTTGTGTTATTTCATATGTGCTTTCTGGAACTTCAATTAATCCCATATTAACATTTTCTGCAGTTGATGTACTTGAATTATAAAAAGCTGTTAAACCATATTTATTTTCACTTGCATTATTTCTTCCTGTATATGTTGTTGCAATTCCTGATTTTTCATTCGATGTAACTTTTGAACCATTTTTATTTTGATAATTTGGTGATACTATTGCATATTTTGAGCTATCATATTCAAATTCAACATAATAATTTGATAAATCCCCACGAACTCTATTAAAGCTATATTCTCCATTGTCATTGGTTGTAGTTGATGTTACTGTACTTCCAGATTTATTTTTTAATATTACTTTTATACCACTTAATCGTTTTTCTCCTGAATCATATATATTGTTGTTTTGACCGTTTTTTGTTGGTGCAGAGTCTAACCATACATAACCTGTTATGTTTCTGTATGTTTTACCTCCTCCACCGCCGCCTCCGCCGCCGGATTTGTTTGTATATTCTACAGTTTTGTTAGCTCTATTTGATGTTAATGTTACTTTTCCACAATATACATAATCTTGTGATATTTTTGCATCTATATTTAATGAGGACAACTTTTTATTGTATCCATCTTGTTTTGAAAGTGAATATCCACTTGGTGCTTCTACCTCAAATATATAATATGTATCATAATCTAAATCTTGTATTACTCTTGTACCATTACTATTAGTGTAATACACTTTTGCTTTTTTGCTATTTGTTGTATATCCATCACTTGTGTTTTCACTTACAAATGCTTCTTTGTCTTTAGCATATAATATAAATCCTGCTTTTAATCCTTTTCCATTATTTGAGCTTTTATTTATTGTTAATGATGTCTTTTTTGGATTTCCATCGTAAATTCTTAATATTTTAGTATATCCATTTTCTAATGTTGTTGATATTACTTGCATTGCATTTTTATAACCAGAAATATTTTCATTATGTTGAATATTGCTTAATGTTACTGTACTTATTTGGTTTTCTCCAGAATATGTTTCTAAATTACAGTTTATAATTTCGCTATCTTCAAATCCATTATTAGGGTTATATACTTCTCCAATAAAATACGTTCCAGAAGGTAGACCTGTTATTTGGAAATATCCATCCCATCCATCACTTGTATTTCCAGTTTTATATCTAGTAGCTGTATTTCTATCCTTTCCCCAATAGAAATTTGTATTATCAAATGTCATCTTTCCAGATAAGTTTGTTAAAGTTGAACATAAATATCCAGATCCATTTTTGTATATAACAAATTCAACTCCTGTTTGTTTTTCATCTTCTGATTTACTTATTCCATATTTAACAACTCTTAAAGTATTATTTGTTGACATTTCGATTGTTACACTGTTTTCTGTACTATTTGGTATAACTTCAGGTTTTACAGCCATTAATCTTTGCCAACCATATATGCTATTTTTTAATAACCATAATTCAGCATTTATAACAGAACCACTACTTGATACATTAATTGTTATATTTTTTAATGTTCTTCCTGAAGTGTTATTTATATAGAAATCTTGTCCAGAAACTATGTTATTTGCTTGAACTGTGGCTCCATTTTGTTCAAAAGATATTCCATCTGTAATTGCATCTCCATTTATATCGCTAACTACTACTGAAGATATATTGCCTGTATATGAAACATTGAAAGCTCCTGCTTTTTCATTTGATGTTTCTATTATATTTCCAACATTACTTGTTATTTGCGCATTTACAGCATTGCTATTAGCATAATTTTCTGCTTCTGTATCTATTGCATTTGCCCCTACACTCTCATTTCCATCTGCATTCCAATCAATTCCAAGTTCTCTTCCTGATTGCGTAATCCATGTATTCCAATAATGCCATAATGCTCTTTGTCTATCTGTTTTATATGCTTTAGTTCCATATCCATATGAATAGTTTCCACCACCTATAATGTATGCAAGTTTTGCATTCGCACTATTTGTGTTTTCTCTATTTTCATGGCTGCTTATTGCGTGATTTCCTTGTATCTTAACATAATATATTACTGTATATTTTGATTTTCCAATATTAGTTCCATGTTGTATACAATATAGATTATCTTTACTTGACGTGTCTCCTGAAGCTAATTTTGCATTTCCTTGGGTATACCCTATCTCAAGAGTATCTCCTACTTTACCCCATGACATCAAATTTGTTAAATTTGCATATTCAAAAGCATTTGATTTATTAAAATTAATCAATACAATTAATATTGTTAATATCATTAGCAATATTATGCTTTTTATATTTATTTTGTTCTTTATTTTATTCATTTTTCTACCTCCTTTCTCTTATATTTCTATATTTTTTCCAATTACTTTTTTGTTGATCCAATATGCTCCGCATGCTAATATTACTAATATAGATATTGTTAAAGATATATAGCTAACTGCTGCACCTGTTTTTACTCCAATTATTACATCTGCTGAACCCATATCATCTTCTTTGTTTTGATTATTTCCTGGTGTTGAATCTATATCATTAATTCCCATTTTATTATATGCCTTAGCAATTTCTGCAGTATTATTAACTAATCCTGTATTTGATTCTGTCATAGTTTTATTTAGAATCAATTTAATTTCTTTAGTTTCTCCTGCATTTATTTCAGTATTAGATAATGTATCATTATATAGATACTCTCCTGTTTGATACCAATCGCTATTTAAATTTGAACTAAATTCTAGTGAATTTGGTTTATAATCAACTATGCTTTGTACATATCCAGGTATTTCTCCTGTATTTTTTACTTCTATTGTGTATTCAATTATTACATTACTATTTTTTAAATATTTTGCTGCGATTTCTACTTTTTCCATTGTTGATTTATCAAAAGAATATGTCTTTGTTTCATGAGAGTTATTAACTGTTATTTTACTTACATATTTATTTAATTCAAAGTCAAATTTTTCTGCTTTTATTAATCCTAAATCTATATCTGATATATCTTTTGATAGTATTAAATTATCTGTAATTGCAACTGTTTTCTCTTCATTATTTATCTTAACTTTACTTTGTATTGCATCAGAATTTTGACTTGAAGCAACTCCTTCTACTTGATATTTCGTTGGCAAATATTTATTTATATCATATTCAAATATAACCATATATTCACCTTTTTCAACATTAGTAAACGCGTAGAATCCTTCATCATCTGTTTGAGTATTAGATACTATTTCATTTGATTTACTATTTAATAAATAAACTGTAACATCTTTTATTTGTGTTTCATTAGTTGTTCTTTCTCCATCTCCGTCTTCATCAAACCATATTGTTCCAGAAATAGTATATTTTTCTTCATTTTTAATTATATTCTTTTCAGCGTCAGGTTCTGAAATTATAACATTTTCATTTTTATTTTTTATTAATAATGTCTTCCCTTCTGACTCTGTTAAATAAACATTATTGTATGCATATACTTTATTTGTTACTTTTAATATTTCATTTGATGTAATTTGATTTACTGTAGCTGTTATTTCTATAGTTGACGTATTTCCTGCTTTTAATGATGTATTTATACTTATAATAGAATAGCTTTTATTGTTTTCAAATGTTTTTTCATCGTTATATTTTATTTCAGTTCCATTTAATTTTACGGTTTTTACAGTTATATAATTTACTAGTTTATTTTTAATCATTAAATTATTCGCATCAACTTTTCCTGTGTTTTTAACATTTATAGTATATTTTATCAAATCACCAGCAACTACATAATTATCTTCTTTATTAGAGTTTGTTTCTGTAGTTACACTCATATCTACCTTAACTGTTTCAACATTTTCAGTTATCACATTTGAGCGATATAAAATATTGTTATTATCTGTCACTTCTGCTGAAATCTCTGCATTTTCTAGATTATCTGTTACATCTTGTGCTACAGTTGATATTAATACTTTAATGCTTTCTCCAGCTTTAATTTTTTCAATTTCAAATTCATCTTTTCCATTATAAATAATTGAATTTTCCTCATAAATATATGTTATCTCTTTTATTTTTAATAAACTATTTGTATTTATTTTTACTTTTATATTGTTTTTTTCTTCATTTGAATTATTTTTTACTTCTAATAAATAATCATAATTGTAACCTGTTTTAATTGTATTTTCTTTTCTTTGAACTGTATTTAAATTAACTATAACATCAGATTTTTTTAGAATATGTTTTATTTTACTGCTTATATTTGATTTTTTATATGATGTTATTACTTCACAAGTTGTGTCTGAATTGTCTTCTATATTGTCATCTACCTGTACAGTATATGATAGAGCTATATTTTCTCCTTCTTTAATTTTAAGATTTTCAAATACTACTTTTTTATCAGAGCTTTTTACGTATTTTTTACTTTTTGTTGAAGGATTATTTTGTTCAAATTCATCATCTACAACCAATGTTATATCATCAGAATCTTCAACTTCAGTTAAAGTAACCTTTGTAGTACCATCAGGAACATTTCCCTCTACTTTTACTCCTTCTGCATCTGCATTTCCTTTATTTGTTACTTTTATCTCATATGTTATTACTTCTCCTGCTTTTATCTCTTCTCCGTCTTTTACTTCTTTTCCTCCTACTTTTGCTACTAACTCTTGCTCTATTTCTGCTCCTACTCCTGTGCTTAGCCTTATTTCTTTTCCTTCTGCTTCTTTCTCTCCTCCTGTTACTGTATCTTCATATTTTATTTTATATCCTGCTTTTGCTGTCTTATTATATCCTAAGTTTCCTGGTATTTTGATTCCGTAACTTCCTTTTATTTCTTCTCCTTGTTCTAATTCATTTATTGTTATTAAATATTTTTTACTGTTTTCTGTTACTTCCTCTTTCCATTCATTTTCTGCTTTATTTATTTCTTCTGTAGCATCTTCTTTTTCTGTATAATATATCTTTACTTTATTTGCATTATTTGTGCTTATATTTATTCCTCTTGTTACTTTTATTCCTACATTATTTTTTGAATTATCACTTGGTAATTCTCCTAGCACTCTTACATTATTTATTTTTGATCCTTCATTATTGATTATTCCTATTCCTATTTCTTCTTCTTTTTCTTCTGCTTCTATCTCTAATTCTATATTCTCTTTTCCGTTTATACTATTTTCCATTATTATTGAATTTGGATTTATCATTTTTATTTCTTTGTTCTCTTTTATACTTTCTTCATCATTTCCATTTACTACTTCTACATCTATTGTTCTCTCTTTACTTGTTGTTTTTTTATTTAAACTTATCTTTGCTTCTAATAACACTACTGTTCCTTCTACTGCTTCTCCACTATATTTTACTTGTTCTCCTTCTAATGGTGCTATTAATACTTTTCTTCCACTTTCTGTTTCTATTCTTGGTTCTCCTAATGTTAATCCATTTCCATATAATAATTTGAATTTTGCTTCTTCGATTTCTTCTACTTCTTCTGGTAACATTACTTTTACTTGTCCATTTTTATATAGTTTTTTATCCTCTCCTTGGGTTAATAGTGTTGTTCTTACTTGTAATCCTTCATTTATCCCTTCTGTTGTTAATGTCTCTTTATTTATTTCTACTTTTATTCGTGAACTTACTTCTTTTAAATCTATTCTATTTATTTTATTATTTGTATAATTTTTATTATCATATTTTGTTTCTACTTCTTCTTTTATTCCTTTTATTTTTCTTATCTCTTCTCTTGTATATCCTTTTGTCTTTATTACTTTCTTATGTTCTACTTCTATTTCTCCTTGTTTTTCTGGTTTTGTTATTTTTATTGTTATTCCTTTTATTCCTTCTCCATATGTTACTACTACTTTTCCTTCTTCGTTTACTTCACTTTCTTTTGTTATTTCTTTTATTTGATTTCCATTTTGGTCTAATATTTCTATTTTTCCGTTTTCTCCTAAGATGTCTATTACTTTACTTTTTTCTATTTTGCTTTCTTTATATTCTATTTGTGCTTCTTTTTCTTCTCCTTCTGTCTCATATACTCCTTCTTTTTCTGCTACTTCTATATCGTTTTCATCTATTGCATAATTTATATTTATTTTTGTCCTTTCTTGATATTCTCTCTCTTCTCCTGTATATATTTTTCCTTTATATATTTCTCCTTCTATCTCTTTTTCTGTCTTTACTATTCCTTCTACATTCTCTTCTTTACTACTTGTTATCTTTTTGCTTATTTTTTCTACTCCTATTGGTTTTATTCCTTCTGTTATTTCTATTTCTTCTGCTTTTATTGTACTTTCACTTTTTAATGTTACTATGTATTTATTCTCTACTTTTCTTTCCCATATTATCTTTCCGTCTTTTTCTTCGTTTTTTGTTGTTATTGTTAATTTATTATTCTCTACTTTCCAACTTGTCTCTCTTCCTACTGCTTTTATCTCTCTTCCATATACTTCTGCTTCTACCCCTTCTGGTAAATTCATTTCTATTGTCTCTTCTTCTACTGGATAACTATTCCCTTTTACTCTACTTCTTATCTCTAGTTGTGTTATTTTCTTTGTGCTTCCTCCTACTTTGTATTCTCCTTCTGTTATTATTTTACTTTCTACCTCTGTATCTATCCCTTCTACTGCTTTATAATCTATTCTTACTTTTGCCTCTCCTTTTACTTCTACCTCATCTGTTTGTTCTTTTGATAATATTTTATTCTCACTCTTTACATATTTTCCGCTTATTTGTACTTTTGTCTCTTTGTTTAATTCTTCTTTGCTTATTTCTTCTCCTATGTTGCTCTCTACTTCTGCCTCTATTATTACTTTCTCTCCTGCTTTTATTTGATTTAATTCTATCTCTTTTTCTGTATTACTCTTTACACTTATATTTTTCTCTACTTTCTTTATTTTAAAATTATTTTCCTCTAGGCTTATTTTTCCATTAAAATATCCCTCGTTTAATACAGCTACTTCTATATATAGCTTCTCTGTTTTATCTATATTCTTTTCTATACTTATTTTCTCTTCTTCTCCGTCTTTGAAATATGCTTTCATTTCTACATTTTTCTCGTTTGTTTTTATCATGTCTATTGCATATGTTATTGCATATTCTCCTACTATTCCCATATTTCCTATTGTCATTACCATTATCACTATTATTGCTATTATTTTTTCCATTATTTTGTTTCTCATATGATACTCCTCCTTAATTTAGGCACAATAACCCACTCTATATTCTATTATACGTTTTTTTTGTTCATTTTTCAAGCTTTTTTAGGTTTTTTTTGGTATTTTTTTTCATTATTATATAAATATTTTTTTATGTTTAATAAGATTAAACATTTTATATTTTTTTCATATAATAATTTATATAGAATATATTATAGTGAGGTGATTTTAATGAATAATAATGATATTTCTAACTTAATGAATGTGCTTAGTAAAATGGATAAAAATCAATTACAAAATGGTTTAAATCAATTAAATAATTTAATTTCTTCAGAAGATAAAAAGAAAATTATGGATGCTTTTAATAGCAAAAATAATAATAGATAACAATTAGGAGGTATGTAATGGCAGAAGATATGTCAGATATTTTAAATAAATTTCAAGATTTGTTACAAAGTAGCAATTCTTCAGCTACTTCTAATGACTCTTCTCCTAATAGTTCTTCGCCCTCCAATTCTAATTTAAACATTACTCCTGAGATGATTTCCAATATGGCAGATACACTAAAAAAATTTAATTTAAATTCTTCTGCTACTTCTAATAGTAATAATTCTACTCAATCAAAAGATTCCGAATCTTCCGATACAGGGCCTCAAATAGATATTGAAACCATATTAAAAATTAAATCAATTATAGAAAAGTTAAATCAAAAAGATGACCCAAGATCTAATCTACTTCATTCTTTAAAACCTTATTTACGAGAAAGTAGACAGAAAAAACTTGATGAATATTCAAACCTTTTAAAAATTGTTTCTCTTTCTGACATTTTTAAAAATAAATAGGAGGTTTTTATGCCATTTCATATGCCATATTTTAATTTACCTTATTTTTTTAACAGACCGTTTCTCGGTAATAATTATTCTAATACATATAAAAATTCATCTATTGCACCTAAAGAAAACGAATCCTCATCAAATACTCATACTAGTTGTTTAGAAGAAAAAAAATATTCTGAAAAGAAGAACGATTCTAATTCTTCTACAGAATATTTTTTTGAACTTTTCGGTATTCATCTTTATTTTGATGATATTCTTTTAATTTGTTTGTTAATTTTTTTATATAGTGAAAATGTAAAAGATGACGGTCTTTTTATTTGTTTAATTTTGCTTTTACTTACATCATAACCTTATTCTACAATTATTTTATCATTTTTAACATATATATATGCTTGTTTACATAGAGTTTCTTCTTCTCTATTGAATTCTTTAACAATATTTGAAATTCTAATTTGAACTGCATCTAATCTGCCAGCACCTATTATAGCTTGTCTATTTCCTTTTGCTCCTGCATGAGCTAGTCCCCTTAGTGTTCCAAGTACAATTATATTATCAGATGCAATTACTTCAGCTCCTGCATTTACATCTCCTAGTATAACTATACTTCCATCTTCTTCAATTTTTTGTCCTGAACGTAATGAACCTCTGTGGAATTTTGTTAATGATGTAGATACTTCCTGTGCAAATGTCTTTTTTATATTATGAAGCCCTAATTCTTTTGGCATATCAAAGTCTAAATCAGTATCAAACTGTGATTTTATTATTTTTTCTATCTCTTCAATCTCTTTGTTTTTTAGGACTTTTCCAGTTACTTTAATTGATATTTTTTCGTCTTTTAAATATTTTTTTAATTGAATAATTTTTCTTTTTATTTGTGGAATTATTTCTTCCCTTTTTGCATCTTCACTAATTTTTATTATTATTTGGTTGCCCTTTTGACTAACATTTATACAATTTTTCATGAATTTTCTCCCCTATTATCTAATTTGTTCAATATAGATCTCTGCATTATTATTCTCTTGTATTTCATTCGAATTAATATTCATTCCAAAGTATTCTGATATTATCTCTTTTGCAACCTCTGCAGTATAGTAACCATGACCTCCATTTTCTACCATAACTACTACTGCTATTTCTGGATTATCATATGGTGCAAATCCAGCAAACCATGCATTAACATTATTTCCTGCTTCTGCTGATCCTGTTTTTCCTCCAACTTCAATATCATAATTTTTAAATACAGATGATGCTGTTCCTCCTGTGTCTGTAACTGACCTCATTCCTTCTAATACTGTTTGAAGTGTATCTTGTGATATGTCAATATGTTCTTCTTCATTTGAAGTTAATCCCAACTTTTCCTTTGCAAAATTATCTATTTCAAATTTTGATGCTTCTGTTCCGTCTGAATTAAGTATTGTCTTTACAATTGTTGGGTTTACTTTGTTTCCCCCATTAGCTACCATAGCAATATATTTTGCCATTTGTACAGGTGAAAATGCATTGTCTCCTTGCCCTATTGCAGCTTGAAGTGTATTTCCTGATGTCCAGTTCTTATTTAATTTTTTAGATGTCTCTGGAGATGCTAATATTCCTGCTGTTTCACTTGGAAGTTCTATTCCTGTTTTATTTCCAAGTCCAAAATATTTAGCATATCTAACTAAATTGTCTATTCCCATTCTATATGCTGTTTCATAGAAGAAATAGTTACATGATTTTTGTATTGCTCCAGCTACATTTAAAGGTCCATGTCCTCTATGATAACTTTCATAATACCAGCATTTAGGTTGATAATCTCTATATCTTGTATATACACCTGTATCATTTATATACTCTCTTGTAGTTATTGCACCTGTTTCAACACCAGCTATTGCTGATACCATTTTAAAAATAGATCCTGGTGCATATGTTCCTGATATTGCTTTATTAAATAATGAATTTTGTTCTTTTATTTTGTTATAATTTTCTACACTAATTCCTCCCACCCATACTCCAGGGTCATAATCAGGAACACTTGCCATAGAAAGAATTTCTCCATTTTTTACATCTATTGTTACAACCGTTCCTCCATGCGCATCATAACTTTTGCCAAATCCACCATTTCTAATTTTTTCGATATTATTTCTTAGTGCTTCTTCAGATATGTTTTGAAGAGACGCATCTATTGTAAGAACAACATTTGACCCTTGTACCGCTTCTTTAGTAACTGTCTCTCCTGTTACTGTTCCATCTACAGACATTTCTATCTCTTCTTTCCCATCTTTTCCTCTTAAATAGCTTTCAAACAATCCCTCTATACCAGTTCTTCCAACATAATCATCATTTTGATATATATCACTTTTTTCTTTATATTCATTTTCTGATATTTTACCAATATAGCCTATTATATGAGATGCAAGAGAACCATAAGTATAGCTTCTTGAACTTTCATGTGTTATTGTTATACCTGGGAATTCATAATTTCTTTCTGTTATTTGTGCTATTATTTCTCTTGGTACATTTTCTGATATGTTTAATGATTTAGTATTACTATATCCTTTTGTTGTTATTTCATATCTTAAGGCAATTATTTTTCTTATATCATTCCAATTTTCATTTTTTATTTTATATTTATTTATAAAATAATTTATAGCATCTTCGCTATTACTATTTTCTAATAATTTATATTTTTTAAGCCATGCACTTAAGTCATCTCCACTTATTGTAAATTCTTTGTTTTCATTTATAGGAAAATTATTTGGATAACTAATGTTATATTTTTCTAATAAATTAATTAAGTTTAATAAACAATTATTTAAAGTATCATCATCTGTTTTGGTTTTATATAATTCTAACCCAAAAGTTGTTTTTGTTGTTGCTAAAACATTTCCTGTTCTATCTAATATTTCTCCTCTCGATGATTTTAGGATACTTTCTCTAGAAAGTCTTGTGTTTGATGTTTGTCTATATTCTTGTCCATTTATTATTTGCAAATTAAATAATCTAACAAGCAAAATTATTCCTACTAAATATACAATTACTATTAATACATTAAATCGTAAATTCACATTTTCTTTTTTTATTTTTTTTCTCAACTTTTCACCTTCTATACTAAAGCTTGTTATTATTTTATATTAAAAATATTTCGTTAATATTTTATTTCCTTTATATTCATTTTCGATTTTATATCCTGAATTTTGTATTAATGGATATAAAATTATAGTAATTAATATATTATAAAAAGCTTCTATTAGTAATATCTTGACAAAAGCTTTTATTTGAATATAATTTCCACCAATAAAATAACTTAATATGTATGATATTGTTTCATAAATTATGGTTGAAACAGCAACCATTAATATTATTGTAAGTCTGCTTTCTTTTGAAAAATTTTTATCAAATTCTCCGCCTAAGAATCCTATTACCCCTAAGGATATAGCTGCTATTCCAATTTTCTTACCTATAAATAAATCTATTAACATTCCTAAAGTTATTCCATATGTTACTCCCATTATTCTTCCAGAATATAAACCAATAAATAATATTAATATCACAAATAAATTAGGCATTACTCCAACTATTTTAAAAGATACAAATAAATTAGCTTGTAGAAAATATATAATTAAAAAAGCAAATATTAAACTTAAATTTATTATTGTTTTTTTCATATTGCCAACCTTTCTATATCTATTATTTATTAGTTACTACTAATATTGTTTCTAATTTTCTAAAATCAACTGCCGCTTCTACTAATGCATATCTATTAGATAAATCGCTTGTAGATACTACCTTAGATATTTTTCCAACATAAATTCCCTTTGGATATATTCCACCAACTCCTGATGTCTCTACACTATCTCCTTGTGCAATTTCAGCTTCTGTTGGTATATACATAGCTTTTAGATTTTTATTATCATCTAATATTCCTTTACAAACGACGCTGTCTCTTGATGTACTAAGCAAACAACTTGTAGCGCTTGAACTATCTAATATTGTTTGAACTTTTGCGGTTGAATTTGTTACTGATATAACATATCCTACTAATCCTTCTGCTGCTATTACTGTCATTCCCTTTTTTATTCCGTCTTTTTCTCCAACATTAATTACTATTGTTTTTGAATAGTTACTTATATCTCTATTTATTACATATGCTGGTATTGTTTGATAATCGCTATACTTTTCTGTTAGATTTAAATATTGTTTTAAAGTCTCATTTTCTGACTTTATTGTTTCTAAAGCTCTTAAAGATTCTTCTAGTTCGCTATTTTCTTTTTTTAATTTCTTATTTTCTTCTTGCATTTGAGCTATATTTTCAAAAAATGAATTATTTTTATTTATTTTATTTTTTATATATGTCATACCATTTTGAATAGGCATAACTAATTTATTAGCTATATTTTCAAAATAGGATAAATTACTGTTTTCAGTGTTTGTTAAAACTACTAGTAAAATTAGAATAAATATTGTTATTACTATTCCAATAATTTCTCCTTTTTTGCTTTTATTGTACATAATTTATCCTCCATCTTTTTTTATTTTCTTTTTCTAGAATTTGCTAATACTGTTTTTAAATTTTCTAAATCTTCTAATGTTTTTCCTGTTCCTCTAACAACACTCTCTAGAGGGCTCTCTGCAACATATACTGGCATATCTGTTTCTTTACTTATTAATTTATCTATGTTTTGTATATAAGCTCCTCCTCCAGTTAATACTACTCCTCTTTCTACTAAATCTGCTGATAGTTCTGGTGGTGTTTTTTCAAGTGTTAATTTTATTAAATCTATAATTTTATATATAGATTCTGAAATAGCTGATTGTACTTCTGAAGATTTTATAGTTACATTTTTTGGTAAACCTGTATCTAAATCTCTTCCTCTTATCTCCATTGTCATATCAGTCATAAGTGGTAATACACATCCGATTTTTTCTTTTATTTGTTCAGCAGTAATTTGTCCT
Source organism: uncultured Clostridia bacterium (assembly GCA_934178475.1). GTDB lineage: Bacteria > Bacillota > Clostridia > TANB77 > CAG-508 > CAG-269. The sequence goes on along the minus strand of CAKPQH010000001.1, from coordinate 304,841 downwards.
ATTGATAAATTCTTTTCTTTTTTAACATAGTTAATAATATCTTCATCTAATTCGTCTCCAGCAATTCTTATTGAATTACTTTCAACAATTCCTCCTAAAGAAACTACTGCAACTTCTGTAGTTCCTCCTCCAATATCTACTATCATACTTCCTGCTGGTTCTTCAATATTAAGTCCCACCCCAATTGCTGCAGCCATAGGTTCTTCTATTAAAAAAACCTCTCTTGCTCCAGCTTGAATTATTGATTCTTCAACAGCTCTTTCTTCTACTTCAGTTATTCCTGAAGGAACTCCAACTACAACTCTTGGTCTTCTTGCATTATATCTTTGACATACCTTTTTTATCATCTTTTTTAACATTAATTGAGTAGCTGTAAAATCTGCTATAACCCCATCTTTCATTGGCTTTATAGCTCTAATATTTTCAGGTGTTTTTCCAAGCATTTCTTTTGCTTCATACCCTGTCGCTAATATATCGCCAGTTTTATCATCTATTGCAACTACAGCTGGTTCTCTTAGTACAATTCCTTTTCCTTTTATTGTAATTAATATATTTGATGTTCCTAAATCTATGCCTATGTCTTTTGAGCATATAGTTAATAATTTCATTTATATTCCTCCTAAAAGCATTTTTTCATACTCATAATACTACTATAATTTTGATTTCCAATAATTATATGATCTAACAATGTTATTCCCAGCAATTCTGCCCCTTTTTTTATATTTTCAGTTGCTATAAAGTCTTGTTTGCTTGGTTTTGAATTTCCGCTTGGGTGATTATGTACAACTATTATTTTGGGTGCATTTATTTTTATTGCTTCTGATAGTATATCTGCAATTTTTATATTAACCATATTAGACGTCCCCATTGCAATATCAACTATTTTTAATATAACATTTTTATTGTTTAATATAATTACTTTGAAAATTTCATTTTTTAAAAATCTTAGTTCATTAGTAAGTAAATTTGCTACATCTTTTGGTTCTCTTATTACTATTTTTCTATAATTAGTTGGTTTATTTAATCTTTTAGCTAGCTCACATACTGCTTTTAGTTGAATAGCTTTTACTCTGCCTATACCTTTTATTTCCATAAACTCTTCTATACTAATGTCTTGCATAAAACTCATATCATCTTTTTCAATATTTTTATTTAATTTTAAAATTTGCTTAGCTATATCCACAGATGTTTTTTCTTTTGTTCCTGTTTTTATTATTATGGCAAGTAATTCAGCATTACTTAAATTTTTCTCACCATATAATTCTAATTTTTCATACGGTCTTTCGCCTTCTGGTAATTCTTTTATTTTTATAATGCATTTTCCTTTCTGTTTTATACTTTTCTATATACAAATATTGCAATAAATACTCCTATTATACTTGCAATATTAAGTTTTACCATGCAAGCAAATGTAATAGTTAGTACTCCTAAATCTAAAGTTAAAGGATCCGAAATACCAAATTGCTCTCCGAAATCTAACCACCAAAGCCACTCTACTCTTCCTGCTAAATTTCCTAATAGTCCTCCTATTACTAATCCTGCTAGTATAAATAATATTAATATCCATATATTTTTTTCTCTTGTAGCCATTTAAATCATTCCTTTCTTTTTTCTTACGGAAATTTGTTTTTTAGGTCGGTTTTTATTATATATTGATTTCGGATTTTTTTCAAGTGATTTGCTTATTTTTTTTGTTTTTATTCTGTCATTTCTTATTACCAAATTTTATACATTTAAATATAATAAAAATAGTAGTATAATTAATTTAAGTCAACATAATATTTAGGAGGGGCCATGAAATTAGAAAAAATAACTGATGAAAAATTTAGAGTGATCATTCATTCAAAGGAACTAAAAAATAATAATATAAATATAAATTTAAATTCACTTACAGATGATGCTAATTTAGCGCAAAAGCTTATTTTATCTATATTAAAGAAAATTAAAAAGGAATCTAATCCTCTTTTAGATAATTCTAAATTATTAGTAGATTTTTATGTTTTAGATAATGACTTTTTAGTTTTAAACATAACAAAACATAATCTTGTAGATGATGTTTCTTCTACTAAAGAATTTACATATGCCTTTAATGATTTCGAAAATTTTTGCAATTTCTGCTCGTCAATAAGTAATCTTAGAGGCTTAAAAAAAATATCAAAAAAATCTAGTTTATATGAATATAAGTCTGTATATTACCTACATATTTTAGGTACTACAGACTATGATTTGGATTTGCTTTGCATTCAATTAACAGAGTTTTCTGATTTAATTGATTTAAACAACTTTGAAAATTATAAAATTATAGAATATGGTAATGTTATTTATGCAAATAATGCTATTATAAAATGTTTAAAACATTTTAATTTATAAAAAATAAAAGGCGTATACTTTTATTAAAGTTTACGTCTTTTTGATTTATATTTATTAATTTTATTAGTAATTTTCTGCTTTTATTTCAAAATAACTTTGAGGATGACTACATACTGGGCAAACTTTTGGTGCTTCTTTTCCAATTACAATGTGTCCGCAATTTCTGCATTTCCATATTTTATCTCCATCCTTGCTAAATACTAATCCGTCTTCTACGTTTTCTAATAATTTTTTATATCTTTCTTCATGCTCTTTTTCTATTTTTCCTACTTCTTCAAATAAATATGCAATACGAGTAAATCCTTCTTCTCTTGCTTCTTTTGCCATTCTTTCATACATATCTGTCCATTCAAAGTTTTCTCCTTCTGCAGCTGCTTTTAGGTTTTCTGCTGTTGTCCCTATTTCTCCACCATTTAATAATTTGAACCACATTTTTGCATGTTCTTTTTCATTATCTGCTGTTTCTTGGAATATTGCAGCTATTTGTTCATATCCTTCCTTTTTTGCTTTACTTGCAAAATATGTATATTTATTTCTTGCTTGTGATTCTCCAGCAAATGCTTCCATTAAATTTTTTTCTGTTTTTGTTCCTTTTAACTCCATATTGATACCTCCTATTTTTTTTCGCATTATATCATCTTTTAATTTTTTATTCAAGTTTAATTTTCATGTGTGCATATATCTATATTTCACCTTAAACAATATAAAAACTAGTAATCTTAATATGCCTAAGATTACTAGCTAGATTTTAATATAGTTCATTTGCTTCTTCTTGTGTAATTAAGTTATATTCTAATGAAAATTTTATCTTCTTTTCTCTTTCTTCTTTATCTTCAAGATTTTTTATGCTTTGTATTAATTCAGCATGTCCATCTGAAATTGTTCCGTCCTCATTATATAAATAATTAGGATTATGTGTTGCTCTATAAATACCAAATATTGTTGCACAAACTATTACTAAAATTATTGCTATTATTATGATTATTTTCTTATTTTTCATTTTCATCACTCCTTTCTTTTATTTTATTTAATTTTTTATTTAATTCTCTTACTATGTTTTTATTATAGATTACAAATGCTATTAATAAAAATATAAATATTATTGTGTAAATTAAAAATGTTTCTTTAAATGCTATTGCTAAATTTTCTATTAATATTTCATGTCCACCTATATAGTTTATTATTATTGTTTTTACAATTGAAAATATCAAATTAAATATTACATTACCTATTATATAAAATGAAACATAATACAAAAATACTTTTTTATTTTTCATTATTAGATGCTCCTTTCCTCTAAATAACTCATTACATCTTTTATTTTTCTTCTAGATACTATTTGTTGTGATTCATCATAAAATTTGACAACTACCCTTCCACTTTCACTTAAATCAAATGATTTAACTTGCTTTATATTTACTACGCAACTTTTTGATATTCTTAAAAAGTCTATGTTTATTTTTTCTAATTCATATAATTTGCTCTTAATTTTATATTCTTTTTTTGTTGTTTTACAATAGTTGTATTTTTTATCACTAAAAAAATATAAAATTTCATTTGTATTTATTGTTATTAATTCATTATTACTATCTAATACTATTTTCATTTTATTATAATTTTCTATATATTGGATTAATTTATCCACATCTTTTGTTTCTTCACTTGTTTCTATTTTTATATTTATTTTATTTAATAATTTTTCTTTTTTTATTATTTTCTCTATATTGATGTCCATCGTTTCCTCCTTATATTTTTATTTTATATTGTTTTATTACATTTTTCAATTCTTTTACAATAAGAGGTCTTTTTTTACGATAAGCGTAAATTAGATTTTTCAATATAAAAATCTAAGTGGATTTACTATTCGACATACTCCTGTTTTCTACCTAAGACTGCATTTCTTATACTATTTATTGTATTTAAAAAACTTTTCTATAAAAAGAACCGTATTTTTGAATAAATTTTAAAAAGAGTATCAATCAAAGATTTGATTAATACTCTTTCATAAATTTCTTATATTTTCTAGAAATTGCTTAAATATGGTCGAGGTGACAGGGATCGAACCTGCGACCTCATGGTCCCAAACCACGCGCGCTACCAACTGCGCTACACCTCGATATATTATTAACGACTAATATAGTTTAACACATTTTTTTTTATTTTGCAATATTTTTTTCAAATATTTTTTAAAACTATTGAATTTTTTTTGTTTTGCGGTTATAATTAATTGGTATTTTAAATATATGCACCTGTAGTTTAGTTGGATAGAATGTTCGGCTACGAACCGGAAGATCGGGGGTTCGAATCCCTCCAGGTGCACCAAAATAAAAGGCATTTCTGCCTTTTATTTTTTATCTATTACTTTTAAATCTTTACAGCTTGGACCATATATCAATTTACCATCAAAATTATATTTTGATCCATGACACGGGCAATCCCATGTCTTATCTAAATTATTCCATGAAAGTTCACAACCTAGATGTGTACAATTTGGTATCACTTTAAATATATTATTATTTTTGTCTTTATATACTCCTACCCTATGGTCATTATAATTTACAATCTTTCCTTCTTCTAAATTAATGTCTTCAATTTCTGCTTTAGGCAAATCAAATTTATTTAAAACTAATGAATACGTTGTTTCTTTTATCATATTTCCTAATTCTTTCCTGTTTTTTATTGGTCTTAAACGTTTAGAATTATATATTTCTGAATACTTGTTTTTCTTTCCTAAAATTTCATCTGCAATTATATTTGCCGCCACATTTGAAGTTGTCATTCCCCATTTTTTAAATCCTGTCGCTATATATGCATTTGGATAAAAGCTTGAAAACTCTCCTATATACGGAATCTTATCAAGCGAAACTGAATCTTGTGTATTCCATCTAAATAAGATTTTATTATCTGGATACATCTCATTAGCTTTTTGTTCTAATATTTTATAACTATTACTTAAATCAATTTTTGCTCCTGTTTTGTGACTAGTTCCTCCAATTAATACTATCTTTTTTTCATTATATATACTTGTTCTAAATGAAAATATAGGTTGATTTTCACTTATATACATACCATTAAATAAATCTTTTTCTGTTTCTATAGCTATTATATTTGAAGTTTCTGAATACATTTTCAAAAAATAAAATCCAGGAAAATTAATAATTGGATATCTTGTTGCAATAACTATATATTTTGCTTTTACACAATTTCCATTGCAAAAAATTACATATTCATTATTTACCTTTTTAATTTTCATAACTTTTGATTTTTCAAAAATAACTCCATTGTTCTCTTCTATTTTTTGACATAAACTTATAGCATATTTTACAGGATTAAACTGTGCTTGGTTTTCAAATTGAATAGCTTTTTCAACATTTGAAATTGGTAAATCAATACTGTCTAATAAATTTGTTTTATAATTTAGTTTTCTCAAAATTTTAAATTCATCTTCAATTTTACTTATTGAGCTTGGCACGGTTGTATATACATAGCTATTTTGAATTTCATAATCACAATTAATTTTTTCATCATCAACAATTTTCTTTATATTTTCAATTGCTTCTAAATTGGATTTCAAATATTTTTTTGCAAAATCTTCACTATAAGAATCCACTAAATATTTATATATTAATCCATGCTGTGCAGTTATTTTTGCTGTTGTATGCCCAGATGTTTTATTCATGATAGTATCTTTTTCTAAAATGCATACTTTTAAATTATTTTTAGCTAAATAATATCCACATGAAATCCCTGTTATTCCTCCACCTATTATACATACATCAGTATTCAAATTTTTAGTTAAGCTTGGATATTTTTTTATTTCTAAGTTATCTTTCCAAAAAGAACTCATTTTCTTTTCCTCCATATAATTTATTATTTACTAAAATATTAGTTTTTATATAGAGATTTTAAATTTATTTTTATTTTAAAAGAAAAAGAGTCTTTGGGAACTAAAATCCCAAATTAGACTCTTTTTTTATAACATACATACACTTTTCAATTATACAGTTTTCAAACTCCCATTCAAGAGGATGCCTTAAAATTTCTGGTGCTAACGCCCATCCTTCTTTATGTACCCATCTTCCTAATTTGTCTTTTTGTATAAAGTGAAAATCAATATCTTTTTTATTATTCCAAAGATAATATTTATATACTATTATTACTATGTCTCCATTTTTTATTTCCTTTTCATCTTTAATTTTAGTATAATTTAACAATAACCTATCTAGTATATTTTCTACTTGTTTTGATAAAGGTTCATCAAAAGAAATTATGTTACTATAAATAGTATGTTCTTTATCTTTATACGTGAGTCCTAATGAATATGCTGCACAATTGGTATATGTATTTATATCATTTGGCCAATCTTCTATTGTTATTGGCCAATTTTTTCTCCGAATTATCTTCCGGAGATTTTTTAAATGTTCAAAAGGTATCATAAAATTACCTCTTTTCCTTGCTTTTTATTTAGATACTTTATAATTATATCAAGATTTACATAAATCGTCAATTTCGTTTTTTTATTATTTTTTCTTTTTTTAATTGTTTATTTTTATCCAATATGATATACTTTTTTTGAAATAAGAAGGGAGGAATTTTTTTGAAAAAATTAAAATTTTTTATCGTTTTAATAACTGTCTTTATCGTTGCAATTATTATATCTTTGATAGCATCTAATTCATCTGAGCCTGAATTAAAAACTATCAAATCTAAAAAAGAACTTATGTCTATTTATGAATCTGATACTTCTGATTTTGAAGAAATAATAAGATTTATTATTTGTGGGCCACTTTCTATTATTAATTCTAGATATAATACTATATCTAAAAGTAATCTATCATATGATTTTGATATTGAGGATTCTATAACTGCAGAATCTACTACTTCAAGTAATTTTACAAAATCTTCATCAAATTCTTCAAAAGAACATTCAACAACAAACATCCAGGTTGAAAACGTTGATGAAGCTGATATCACTAAAACAGATGGAGATTATATTTATTCAATATCTGATAATAATGTAATTATTACAGATGTTAAAGATCCTGCTAGCATAAAAATTGCAAGTAAAATAAAATCTTATGATGATTTTATTCCTGAGGATTTGATTTTATATAATGATAAATTAATTGTAATATCTACTCTATATAAAAATTATCGTAAATCAAATACATCTGTTAACATTTATGATATATCTAATAAAGAAAAACCTCATTTATTAAAAAATTATGTTTTAAATCAAAAATATTATACTTCTAGATGTATTAATGGAAGATTATTGGTAATTTCATCTGGTTATCTGAGAAAAGAAAATGATGATATAGATATTTATTATTCAGAAGATGATGTTAAAAAGGAAATTGAGTTATCTAATATCCATTATATTGATAAATTAAGATCTAGTTATCAAACTTTAATGTCTTCTTTAGATTTAGATAATATTGATAAGGTTAATATTAGTTCTTATTTATTTAATATTGAAAATGCTTATATTTCTGAAAACAATATTTACTTATTAGATGAAGATTACGATGATAATTATTATAATAATTCTAATGAAATTAAACTTATATTTAAAAATTTATTTGGACTTGGAGGAATTCCAGGATTTATATATTATTTGGATAATGACTATTATGATGGTTATGATTACGATTATACTAAATATACATATATTTATAAATTCAATTTCTTAGAAAGTAATGAAATCAAATTTGATAAACATACTAAAGTTAAAGGTACTACAATAAATCAATTTTCTGTAGACGAATATAATGATAATCTTAGATTAGGACTTTATTCACATGATGGTTCTAGAGTCGTAGTTTTCGATAAAAACTTAAAACAATTAGGTGAAACTGAGTATTTATCAGAAGGAGAAAAAATGTATTCTACAAGGTTTATGGGAAATAAAGCTTATATGGTAACATATAAAAATACAGATCCTTTATATGTTATAGATTTAAGTAATCCATCTTCTCCTAAAGTATTAGGAAAATTAAAAATTCCTGGATATAGTACATATTTACATCCTTACGATGAAACACATCTTATAGGTATTGGTATGCAAACTGAAGAAAGAGTAAATAGAAATTCTAGCGGAAGAATTATAAGTACATCTGCTGTAATAACTGGTATGAAAATGGCCTTGTTTGATGTTTCAAATGTTAACAAACCTATTCAAATTTCGGAAACAATTATTGGAGACAGTAGAACAACTTCTGCTATATTGACAAATCACAAAGCATTATTGTTCTCTGCTGAAAAAGGTATTATTGCAATTCCTGTAAATAATTATAGTGAAGATTTTGAAATTTCTGAATCAAGTGATAATATTTCTTCTTTAATTAGTTCTTATACTAATTACTCTAAAAATTACATTTCTGAAGGATATTTTGTGTATAACATTAATTTAACTGATGGATTCAAATTGAAAGGTACTATAACTCACGATAAGAAAAAATCTTCTAAATATTCATACTATTCTAACTCTAAACTATTAAGAGGATTATGGATTAAAAACAATTTATATACTATTTCTGAAGATATGATTAAAGTTAATAGCTTAGAAAATTTAGAATCTATTTGTGAATTAAATATTAAGGGGGTTAAATAATATGGAAGAAAATAATAAAAAATACACTGGACTTGCTGTTGCATCATTAACTTTAGGTATAATTTCTATCGTTTTTAACTTATTTTGGTATATATCAATTTCTTCTGGGGTATTAGCTATAGTTTTTGGTGTCAAAGCAATTAAAAAATTTGGAAGTAAATTAGGTAAAGCTGGAATGATAACAGGTATTATAGGATTAACATTATGTTTATTTATATATATTTTATTTACAATTGCAGCAATTAGTAATATTCTTTAAAATTTAATATTGCACCTAGCAAAATTGCTAGGTGCTTATTTTTCTTTTCATTGTTTTATAACCAAGTTCATATAACTCATCTATTTTGCTTGCGTCTAATAATGATATTTTCTTTGTTGGAATTTTTACTAAATTGTCTATTCCTTCTAATTCATAATTTGAAAGTTCATGGCATACTAACTCTATTGATCTTATTGCACTTTCAATCATATTTTTACAACATTCTCCTTCTAATAGTGTTTCAAACCCAATCCCTAAAATTTCATCTGCACCTATTTCTCTTAATTCCTTCCATGGCATGTTTTCTCTAATTCCTCCATCTACTAGTTGTCTATTTTCATATATACATGGAGCTATAACTGCTGGATAACTGCAACTTGCTCTAACTGCTATAGTTATTGGAATTTCATTTACATATTTTATTTCATCTGAATAAGTTTTTCTTATTTGCTTCGATGATGCTACAATTAAAGTTCCTGTTTGTAAATCTACTGCTGGAATTATAAGTGGCATTTTTATTTCATTTATATACTTTATATTATTTTCTTTGCAAATTTGTTCTAATGCTTTTTCAATAAATTTTCCACTATTTAAACCATCTATTATTATTTCTCTTTTAAAAATTAATCCATATATTAATTTTATTATCTTTCTTATTTCAGCTTGTTTCATATTCTTGCTATACTGTTTGAATATATATATCATTTCATCACTTGAATAACCTAGCGCATATAATGTTGCTATTATACTTCCTGATGATGTTCCTGCAACCGCATCAAATTTTATGTTTTTTTCTTCTAAAGCTTTAATCGCTCCAATATGTGCTGCAGCTTTTATTCCTCCTCCTGAAAGACATAAACCTTTCATATATATCCCTCCCTCGAGATATTATATTCAAGTGATATTATTTTGTTTGTTTTATTTTCTTCTAATTTATAGTTAGATTTTTTTAATTATAATTTTTTCATCATCGATTATAAACTCTACTTGGTCATTTGTGTTAATTCCTAGTCTTTCCCTAATTCCACTTGGAATAACGATTCTTCCCAAACTGTCTAAATTTCTTATAATTCCTGTATCTTTCATATCTCTTTTTCTCCTATCTGTTTAATAGTTATACTTTGTTTTCTATATTAACATCATTTATATCTTTTTTCAATACTTTTTATCATTTTTGTCTAAGTATTAGTTTGTTTATTTGAGTAATTTAACTTGATATACTAATTTAATAATTAATTTTATTTTGGAGGTTAGTATGAATGCAGAAGTAAAAAGTGAAATGGATAAAGTATTCGGTTCAATTTTAAAGGATTATAGAAACAAACATCATATTACTCAAGCAGAACTTGCAGAAAAACTAGATATTTCAGTTAAATATGTATCAAGAGTTGAAACTGGTACAGGTGGTATTAGTAAAGAAACACTAGCGAAATATATGAATATATTAGGAATTAGTCCTAACAAGATGTACAAAGAATTCATTAATAACCCTAGAATTAAGACCGAAATTGAAATCTCTGAAAGATTAAGTGATTTATCTTCTGAAAAGTTAAATGTTATTTTAGAAATGATTGATTTATTAAAAGGTTTAAAATAGATGACAACTTGCCATCTATTTTTTTTCTAAAACTATATTTATTTCTTTACTTATTTTCCCCCTTTTTATATTTAAAACGATAGTATCTCCTGGTAATTTACTGTATATATATTCTCTTAATTCATTTGTTGTATATATTTTATTTCCATCTATACTTTCAATTATATCTTTTTCTTTCAATTCCGTTTTACTCGCTGGCCCATTTGTTGTTATTGAACACACATAAATTCCATTTAATAATCTATCATTTAAATTTAAATATTGTGCTATTTGTTTATCATAAACTGCTATTCCTATATAGGCTTCGTCGAAAGACTCTTTTTCATTGAAGCTATTTATTATTGGCTTTATAACATTTATAGGTATAGCAAAACCCATTCCATCTGCAGATGTTATTTTTACTGAATTTATTCCTATTACTTCTCCATTTACATTTATCAATGGTCCTCCACTATTTCCTGGGTTTATCGTTGCATCTGTTTGAATTAAATTGGACATATATGATGTTTCATTATTTTCGTCAATTTTTACAGTTCTATTTAAAGCACTTATAATTCCTGATGTAATAGTTCTTCTAAATTCATAACCTATTGGATTTCCTATAGCATATACAGTTTGTCCTATTTTGTTTATTGTAGAATCTCCTAATTTAGCAACTTTTAAATTATTTGCATTTATTTTTGTTATAGATAAATCTAAATCTACATCTGCCCATACTACTGTTCCCATATATGTTTCTCCATCTTCTATTGTTATATAACACGTGCTATATTTTTCTCCTGTTACATGTGTATTACTTAATATGTATCCCTTATCTGATACTATTATTCCTGTACCTAATCCTAGTTCATCTTCAGTTGCCTTTGATAATATTGATCCTCCTGTTGTTTTTAATTTAGAAATTCCACACACACTTTTAGTTGCATGTTCTAACATCTCTTCAATTTTTATATCATTTTCATTGATACTTTCCACAGTTTTTTCACTATTTGTGGATAATGAAACTCTATTTGCATTATAAATGGGTTCAACTTCTATCGAAGTATATACTATGTATAAATAATAACCAATACCCCCTAGCATACCTATTAATAATATACTAATTAAGAATTTTTTAATTTTACTCTTTTTTTGTTTTTTCATACTATCACCAATTAAATTATTTCCATATTTTGTAAGTATAATCATTGCTTTTTTATTTATTTTATTTTATAATGTATTTGATTGTAAAAATGAAGAAAAGGATATGAAGTTATGTCAGAAAAAATGTATGAATTAACTAATCCACAAAAGAGTATTTGGCTAACCGAACAATATTATAATGGTACTGCTATTAATAATATTTGCGGTAGCTTATTAGTAAGAGAAAAATTAAATGTAGAATTATTTAATCTAGCTATCAATAAGTTTATAGAAAATAATGATAGTTTTAGATTACATTTTACGCTTAAAAATGGCGTTCCTTATCAATATTTGGTTCAAAATGAGTTTATTAATTTTGAAGTGGTTGATTTAAAAGATGAAAAAGATATTTCATCTTTAGCAGATGTGATTGTAAAAGTACCTTTTACTTTTTATGACTCTAAATTATTTGATTTTAAAATATTTAAACTAGAAAATGGTTTTGGTGGATTTGTCGTAAATGTTCATCATATTATTTCTGACGCCGCAACGTTATCGTTTGTTGGTACTGAAATTATGGATATTTACGCCTCATTGATAAACAATGTTGAAATTCCATCAAAATCATTTTCTTATATTGATTATATTAATTCTGAAAAAGATTATATAGAAAGCAACAGATTCAAAAAAGATAAAGAATATTGGAATAATTTGCTTTCTCCTCTTCCTGAGGTTGCAACTATTCCTTCTACTAAAAACGAAAAAGATTCTCCAGCTTCAAATAGAGCTGAATTTTCTTTTGATGCAAAATTACTTGATTCTATTAATGATTTTTGCAAACAATATAAAATCTCTATGTATAATTTCTTAATTGCTATTTATAGCATTTATATTGGTAGAATTAATAATATGGATGTATTTACTTTAGGTACTCCTATTCTTAATAGAACTTCTTATGCTGAAAAACATACTTCTGGTATGTTTATTAGTACATCTTTGCTTAAAATAGATACTACAGATAATCTATCTTTTATAGAATTTGCTCAAAATATTGCTAAAGATTGTATGGGAATGCTTCGTCATCAAAAATATAATTATCAATATATATTAGAAGATTTAAAAGTAAAAAATAATTCTTTTTCAAATTTATATAATATTGGTCTTTCTTACCAAATAACAAAAGCTACGGATAGTACGATTTCAATTCCTTATTCTACAAAATGGCATGGTACACCATTTATAGCAAACGATTTAGATATAAATTTTCATGACAATGATAATTCTGGTTCATTATTAATTGAATATGATTATAAAATTTGCAAATATGATAGTTCAGATATAACAAAATTTCATAATAGAATTATTACTATAATAGCTCAAGTCTTGGACAATCATCATCTTCCTATTAATAATATTTCTATTATAACTAAAGATGAAAAAAATCAAATTTTAAATAATTTTAATTCTACAACCTATTATTATAATAAATCAGTTAATATAGTGGATCTGTTTGAGTCTCAAGCCCAAAAAAATCCCAACGATATAGCTGTTGTTTTTGAAAATAATAAAATAACTTATAAAGACTTAAATGAAAAAGCAAATCAATTTGCTAATTATATAAAAAATAATTTTAATATACAAAATTCTAATATATCTATTCTATTAGATAGAAATGTAAGCATTTATATTTCTATGTTGGCAGTTTTAAAATTAGGAGCAAACTATACTTTAATTGATCCTAAGCTTCCATCTAGTAGAATTGAATATATGTTAAAGAATAATAATACTGTTTTATTGATTTCTAATGAAACTCTTTCTAAAAAGATATCTTTTGAAAACATTATATATTATGAACAATTACCTCAACATTTGGATTCAAATAATTTGAATATAAAAATAGATTCAAATTCTCTTTGTTGTGTTATTTATACTTCTGGTTCTACAGGTACACCTAAAGGAGTAATGTTAACTCACAAAGGTATTATAAATATGGTACATTCTTATAATAAAATATTAAAAACGAATACCTTGGAATCTTTTTTAAGTATTAGTACTGTCTCTTTTGATATGTTCGCTGTTGAAACTTTTGTTTCGTTATTAAATGGTAAGCAAGTGGTATTGACATCTATTAATGAGCAAAACTCACCTTTAGAGTGGCAAAGATTAATTGTTGAAAATAATATTGATTTCATACTAACCACTCCATCAAAAATCGAATTACTATTGCTTGATAGTATCGATTCTAATTGTTTAAAAAATGTTAAGGTAATTCAATTAGGAGGAGAAATCTTTAGCACTCAATTATATAATAAACTATCTAAAGTAACTAATGCTAATATATATAATGGATATGGTCCAACGGAATCAACAGCATGTTGTTCTTCAAAAAATGTTTCCATGGATGGTATATCAAATATTGGTAAGCCTTTTTGTAACACACATATATATGTTTGTGATAAAACTCTAAATCTTTTACCTATAGACACAATAGGAGAAATTTGTATTTCTGGAGATGGTGTATCTTTAGGATATATAAATAATCCTGAATTAACATCAAAATCATTTGTACGTAATAAATTTAATGATATGATAATGTATAAAACTGGAGATCTTGGTAAATTTAATTCTTTCGGTGAATTAGAATATGTAGGTAGAAAAGATAATCAAGTTAAATTGCGTGGTTTGCGTATAGAACTAAGTGAAATATCTAATAGATTAAATACTATAGATGGTGTAAATAATAGTGTAGTTATTGTAAAAAAGATAAATGGTATTGATTCACTTTGTGCTTATATTTCTACATCTACCAATTTATCTACAAATTTAATAAAAGAATCTTTAAAACAATTCTTACCTAATTATATGATTCCTAATTTTTATTGTTTTGTTGATAAAATTCCTTTGACATTAAATGGTAAAATTGATTTTAAAAAACTTCCTGATATATTAATAAGTAGCTCTTTGAAAAATGAAAATGTGTCTAAGTTATCTAACACACAAATAAAAGTAAAAAATATCTGTGAAGAGCTTCTAAACGTTTCATCACTTGATATACATTCAAACTTATTTGAATTAGGTGGAGATTCTTTATTTGCAATAAGACTTTCAACTAAACTTTCATCTTTTTTTGATGTTGATATAAAAGTTGATAATGTTTTTGAAAACCCAACTATTGAAACCATATCTTCATACATTGAAAATGCATCATCTAAACTAGTTGCTTTAAAAATTGTCAAAGCGGAAAAGCAACCATTTTACCCTCTTTCTTCGGGGCAAAAAAGAATATATTATGCTTGTCAAAAAAGCTCAAATTCAACTGCTTATAATGTAGCTGGTGGCTTCTTAATTGATTCATTACTTGATAAAGATAGAGTAGAAAAAACATTTAATATATTAATAAAAAATAATGTGGCTTTTAGAACATATTTTAAAAAAGTGGATGGAATACCTATGCAATTTATTTTAGAGAATATTGATTTTAAAATAGATTGTTTCCATGATTCTATAAGTGATCCACAAAAAATTGTAAATAATTTTTCTAAACCTTTTAATTTAGAAAAATCACCTTTATTGCGAGTTGAACTACATTATTTAAAAAATAATCAATCAATTATATTATTAGATTCACATCATATTATACTTGATGGTGTTTCTTTAGATATATTTATGCGTGAATTTTGTAGAATATATTCAGGGCAAAAACCTATTACCAATATTATTGACTATACTGATTATTCTCTTTGGGAAAATACATTTAATAATTCTAATGATATTATTCCAATAGAAAATTATTGGCTAAATAAATTTAATAATATTTCTAATCCTATTCTCAATTTGCCATATGATTATACTAATAATGTAAATTTATTTAGAGCTAAACGTATTAATAAAACTATCCCTATTGAGACCTTTAAATGTTTAGAATCTATAGCTTCCGCTAATAACTGTTCTCCTTATATGTTATTTTTATCTGCATTCTTTGTTTTACTATATAAATATACAGGTCAAAATGATATATTTGTGGGAAGTCCTATTTCCGGAAGATATTCAGAAGATGTACAAAATATTATAGGCATGTTTACAAACAATGTTGTTTTAGAAGAAAAAATAAATGAACATTCTTCTTTTAAAAATATTCTTTTTAAGGTAAAGTCTACTGTATTAGAAGCACTATCCAACCAGCCATATCCATATGATAGATTAGTAGAAAAGTTAAAATTAGGAAATAACAACTCATTATTAGATGTGATGTTTGTTTATCAAAATATAGAAAAAAATTCTTTTTCTATAAATGGTAATGTAATGCACACAATATCTTCTAATAATAAATTTTCAAAATTTAATCTATTATTAGAAATACAACCAAATGATAATCTATTTAGTTTTGAGTATAATACATCTCTGTTCAAACCTGAAACTATTACTAGTTTATTAGAACACTATATTTTTATATTAAATCAAATTTCTAAAAATATTAATATAAAAGTAAATGATATTGACATAATTACAGAAAAAGAAAAACAACTTTTGGAACAATTTAATAATACATATGAACCAACAAATGATGATACAATAATATCTTTATTTGAAAATCAAGTAAAGAAGAATAAAGACAAAATAGCTTTGATCTGTAATGATGAATATATGACATATTTTGAATTAAATGAAAAAGTAAATAGCTTAGCTCATTATTTAATTAACAAAGGTATTAAAAATAATGATATTGTTTGTATAATGACTAATCGTTCTTTTGAAACTATTATTTCAATGCTTGCAATACTAAAAGCTGGCGCTGCTTTCTTTAATGTTGATCCAACATATCCTATTGATAGGACTAATTATTACATTGAAGATAGTAATGTACAATTTGTTTTAACCCAAAAATCTTTAAAAGATTTAGTTTCTAATATAAAAAATTGTATTGAAATAGATTTAGATAATGATAAAATATATTCTAAACATTATGATAATCCTAATATTCTTCATAATGCTAATGATTTATCATATATAATATATACTTCTGGCTCTACTGGAGTCCCTAAAGGTGTAATGTTAAACCAGATTGGTTTTGCTAATATGGTAAAAGCTATGACTTTAGTCTTAGACTATTTGAAAGATGGAAATAAACAAACTTTGCTTTCTGTTACATCTACTCCTTTTGATATTTTTGTTTATGAAATTTTTGTTTCGTTAACACATGGTCTAAAAGTTGTAATGGCTAATAATGCTGAACATAGAAATCCTTTATTATTAGAAAATTTAATACTAAAACATTCTGTATCTGTAATGACAGTTACTCCTAGTCTTATGAAAATAATATATGATAATAGAAGTTCTGATTTAGCTCTTTCTAAGGTTAAAAATATGGTTTTTGGTGGAGAACCTTTATCAGAAAAATTTGTAAAGGACTTAAAAAATTTAGCAGATGATATAACTGTATATAATATATATGGTCCAAGTGAAATAACTGTATTATCAAATGTTCAAAATTTAAATGGTGAAAAAGAACTCACTGTCGGTCCTCCTATTATGAATACTCAAATGTATATATTAGATAATAACATGAAACAAGTTCCAATAGGGGTCAAAGGCGAAATATATATTGCTGGAATTCAAGTTGGTTTAGGATATATTGGAAAACCAGAACTAACGAAAGAACGTTTTCTTGATAACCCTTTTGGTCCTGGAAAAATATATAAATCTGGTGATATAGGCAGATGGACATTTGATGGAAAAATACAGTGTTTAGGTAGAGTTGATCATCAAGTAAAATTAAGAGGTTTACGTATTGAATTAGGTGAAATTGAAAAACAGATTGAGAGTCTAAAACATGTTTCTTGTTCTGTTGTAAATAAAGTTGAAGTAGACAACAAAGAAGCATTATGTGCTTATTTCGTTGCAGATAAACCTATTTCTAATAAAAAAATAAAAGAACATCTTAGAAATAATTTACCTGCATATATGGTACCATTATATGTAATGCAATTAGCAGAAATGCCATATACAATAAATAGGAAAATAGATAGAAAAGCTTTGCCGATACCTACAAGTTCTTCTAGTGCTCAAGTATCTGTTGATATAAAATCTCTTTCTTCTAATGAAGAGAAATTGCTTCATATTTGGAAACAAATATTAAAAATAGATTCTATTAATGTTAATGATAACTTTTTCGATATTGGTGGAGATTCTATATCTGCAATAAATATGCAGATTGAAGCTCTGAAATATGGTATTAATTTCGAATATTCAGATATATTTCAGACTCCAACCATAAAACAATTAGCAAATAAATCTAACTTAAAATCTTCTAAATTAGATTTAGATTATGTTAAAAAATATAATTATACTAAAATAAATACTTTACTTGCAAATAATTGTATCGATAATTTATCTAATATAAAAGAATATAACTTTAAAAATATTCTACTTATTGGAGCTACTGGATACCTCGGAATTCACGTAATAAAATCTTTTCTTGAAAAATATTCTGGTGATATTTATTGTTTAGTTAGATCTAAAAACAATATTTCACCCAACCAAAGGCTTAAAGGGTTACTTGAATTTTACTTTGGCTCAAAATTTATAAATAAATATATAAATCGTATACATATAATTGAAGGAAATTTAACCGAAAAAAATCTAGCGCTTTCAAAAGAAAATTATGAAAGAGTAGCAAAAAATGTTGATGCTGTAATAAATTCTGGTGCACTTGTAAAACATTTTGGAAACATAGATATTTTTGAAAAGATAAATGTTAATGGTACTCAAAATATTATCGATTTTTGTGTTAAAGAAAACAAAAGACTTATTCATATTTCAACTGTAAGTGTATCTGGAAATGGTATGAAATCTAAAGATATTTCATTATCAAATCAAAAAATATATAAAGAATCAAATTTATATATTGGACAAAATCTAGATAGTGTTTATGCTTATACTAAATTTAAAGCTGAAATTTTAGTTTTAAATGCAATATTAAACGGCTTAGATGCATCTATTTTAAGAATCGGTAATATTGCTAGTAGATATTCAGATGGTATGTTCCAGAAAAATGTAGAAGATAATGCTTTTGTTAAAAGATTTAAATCCTTTATTGAGATAGGTGCAATTCCTAATTATTCTTTACAACATGAATTAGAATTTACTCCCGTTGATTTATGTGCAGATGCTGTAACATCTATTTTGGGTTATAATAGCATTTGTAATGTATTCCACATATATAATACTAATTTACTACCAATAAAAGAATTATTACATATTTTATCAAGTATTGGCATTGAAATTACTCCTATATCTAATAGACTTATGTCTGATGTTATAACTGGTATTCTGGAAGATGACTCTAGAAAAGAAATTTTATCTGGTATAATATATGATTTAGATGAAAATAAGAATCTAATATATACTTCTGATATATTATTAAATGCTGATTTTACAAAACAATATTTAGAAAAAATCGGATTTAAGTGGAAAAAAATAAATAAAAATTATATAATAAAATATATGAACTACTTAAAACAAACTGGTTTTATTAATTTTTAATGGAGGTTATTATGTTGCAATTTTTAAACATATCTTTTATAGCTCTTGTTATTTCAACTTTACTAGTATTCGCAATATTAATGTATATACTATATAACAAAAAAAATAATTCACAAGTAAACAAACTGTTCTCTTATACTATGATATGTATACTTATTATATCTATAGGTGTAATCTTACAATCTATATTTAGTACTATATTTCATATAGATCCTATTCATTTTGAAAAATTTATTTACATCGGTACTTGTTTTTTACCTGTATTTTTGTATTTAACTAGTATTGCTTTTTCTAATACTAAGATAAATTTTAATAAAAAATATTTATTATTATTTGTAATACCTGTTATTTCTTTAATAGTATTACTTACAAATGATTTACATCATTTGTTTTATAAAAAATATTCAACCAATACATCTGAAGTTATATTTGGCCCATATTTTTATGTCCATACCTTATATACATATACATTATTGTTGTTTTCATTAGTAAGTTTCTTAAGGTACTCTATTAAAAATTCTGGGTTCTTCTCAAAACAATCTATTTTAATTATATTAGGTTCTTTGGTTCCTATCGTTGCGAATATTCTTGGAACATTTAATATAATTCATACAACAGTATATATGACTCCTATTTCTTTTTCTATAACAATTTTATTTTATGCTATTGCTATATTTAAATTCGATTTTTTAACGGTAACTCCTATAGCATTGCAAAGAATTGTTGATAGAATGTCTGATGCTTATATAGTAATTAATGAGGATAACCGCATTATTGACTTTAATGAAACATTTTTGAAAAAAGTACATTTAAAGGGTGCTGACATCAGAAATAAAGATTTTTTTGAATTAATAAATTCTTCAAAAAATTTGTCTTTGAATGAAAGCGAATTAAAAAATGCTATATCTAAAGCACAATTAACATCAAAAACGATTTCTTTTGAAAAAAATATAACTTCACTTGATAAATACTTTAATATCGAAATTAGTAGTATTACAAATAAAAATACTTTTCTAGGTACATTAATATTATTTAAAGATATAACTCAACACATACAAGATATGAATACAATTCAAAACAAACAAGACCAATTAGTAGAACAAGAACGTTTAGCTTCACTTGGTCAAATGATAGGAGGAATTGCTCACAACTTGAAAACTCCTATAATGTCAATATCTGGCGCTGCAGAAGGAATCACTGATTTAGTTAATGAGTTCGATGCTTCTATTGGAAATCCTGTTGTAAATGATGATGATTTCCATGCAATTGCTAAAGATATGCAAGTATGGGTAGATAAAATAAAATCTTATACCGAATATATGTCTGATGTTATAACAGCTGTTAAAGGTCAAGCTGTTGTCCTTGGTAATGACTCAGAAATTAACTTTACAATAAATGAATTATTAAAAAGAGTAAATATTTTAATGAAACATGAACTTAAAAATGCTGTTGTTTATTTAAATATTTCTGTTAAAACTGATGATAATATTACTATAAGAGGAGATGTTAACAGTTTAGTACAAGTTATTAATAATATGATATCTAATGCTATACAAGCTTATAATGGAGAACAAGAAAAAAATATAGATTTATTAGTTGATAAATATGATGATAACCATATTGTAATTTCAATAAAAGACTATGGTCCAGGTCTTCCTGATGTTGTCAAAGAAAAATTATTTAAGGAAATGGTTACAACAAAAGGGAAAAATGGTACAGGTCTTGGATTATATATGTCATATTCAAATATTAAAGCTCATTTCAACGGAAATATAACCGTAGATTCTGAAAAAGGAAAAGGTACAACTTTTAATATCATTTTACCTTTATAATTTTAAATATCAAATAAAAGATGTAGTATTTTTCTATATCTTTTATTTTTTGGAAAAAAATGTTGATTTTTGTAAATTTTATTATTATAATGTGGATATAATAAGGAGGTTTTATGTATGCGTATTGGTAATATTATAAAACAAGAAAATACTACAGAAGAAAACCCTAATTCATCATATAAAATACTTGCTGTTGATGATGAAATAGGAATAGTTGATTCCTTATCTATATTTTTAAAGAGGTCTGGATATTCATTTACAGGAGTTACTGACCCTTTAGAAGCAATTGAAAAAATAAAAAATGAACATTTTGATATATTATTATTAGACTTTATTATGACTCCACTTCATGGAGACCAAGTAGTTGAAGAAATCCGTAAGTTTAATAAAGAATTATATATTTTATTACTTACTGGTCACAAAGATTTAGCCCCACCACTTGAAACAATTAGAAGATTAGATATTCAAGGTTATTGTGAAAAGAGCGATAAATTTGATCAATTACTTTTATTAATTGAGTCTGGTATTAAATCTGTTTCTCAAATGAGAGAAATAAAGAAAATTAATGAACAACTTGCTGATACATATAATAAACTTGAGCAAGCTTATATGGAAAGTATTCAAACTGTTAGATATACAGTTGAAGCAAGGGATACTTATACAAGAGGTCATTCTGATAGAGTGTCAGAATACTCTGTTTTAATTGGAAAAAAATTAGGTTTATCTGAGGAGGATATTAAACGTCTAAGAATAGGTGGTCTCTTCCATGATGTTGGAAAAATTGGAGTACCTGATAGTGTATTGCAAAAAAATGGCAAACTTACAGATGAAGAATATTCTGAAATTAAAAATCACCCTACAATTGGAGCTCATATATTATCAACTGCAACCATTTTCCAAGATATATTACCTATTGTTAAATATCACCATGAAAGATATGATGGCATGGGTTATCCAAGTAGGTTAAAAGGAGAAGAAATTCCTTATCTTGCCAGAATAACTGCTATTGCAGATTGCTTTGATGCAATGACATCAAGAAGAGTGTATAGAAATTCACTTCCTTTAGATGTAGTTATAAGTGAAATAGAAAAAAATAAGGGTACTCAATTTGATCCTGAAATTGCAGATGCATTTTTAGATATTTTACGCAACGATTACAATAGTATTGAAGAAATAAGAAATAAATATAATCCAGAAATACCTGAAAAAAGTGAGAATTAATTCTCACTTTTTTATTATTATATTTTATTCAACAACTTCAACTTTTTCTGATTCTGAATTTGTAGAACCATCTTTTATTGAGTTATAGAAATTAGCTGTTGTTGCACTTATATATGGAATTGTATAAATTCCTAATATTCCAAATGTTAAACTTGTTAATATTCCCCATCCGATAAATGAAAGTTGTAAGATGAATAAGTCCATTTTATGACCATCCATTATTCTCATACTTTCTTTTATTGCATCATTAGCAGACATATTTGGATTTTCAGCTAAAATGTATGTTGCCATAGAATATGAATATGCTTTGATTATACCAGGAACTATTAATAATAAAGTCCATAACATTACAAATATTTCTGTTAATATTTGCAGCCAAATTGCTTTTCCCATAATATGGCATCCTTCAAAAACATCTCCTACTTCAAAACTCTCGTCATGAGATATCTTCAAGTAAATTGATACTACACCAATTGTTAATGCACTTGTTAAACAAAATGCAGCAATTTTACCAATAAATGGTATTAAATTACATACAAACGCTATTCCAAAAACTATAACTGATACTAAAAATAGCTTCCATATGTTTCCTTTGATTTGACTTTTTGCTTTTTCTTTTAGTTCGACTCTTGTCATTTTTATTCCTCCTTTTAATTTTTATATTTTAATTATATATAATTTATTATTTTTTTACAAGTAATATTGCTTTTTTATTTTTATATTTTCATACTTAAAGCAACTTTATGTTTGTTACTATCTACGTTTATTACTTTTACTTTAACAACATCTCCTACAGATACTATTTCTGATGGATTTTTAATATATTTATCACTCATTTCTGATATGTGTACCAATCCATCATATTTAACTCCTATATCGACAAAAGCTCCGAAGTCTATAACATTTCTTACTGTTCCATTTAATATCATACCTTCTTTTAGATCCTCGAATTTTAATACATCCATACGGAATACTGGTTTAGGCATATCTTCTCTTGGATCTCTTCCTGGTTTTGAAAGTTCTTCTATTATATCCTTTAAAGTCATATCTCCAATGTTCAATTCTTTTGAAGTTTCTTCTACATTTATATACTTAAGTTTTTCTCTAAGCTCATTTACTTTTTCCTTGTTATTCAAATCCTTTTTATTAAAACCTATTTCTTTTAATAATTTTTCTGTAGCATCGTAACTTTCTGGATGCACTGCTGTTATTTCCAATGGATTATCCCCATCTGTTATCCTTAAAAATCCTGAACATTGTTCAAATGCTACCTTACCAAGTTTAGGAACCTTAAGCAATTCTTTTCTGTTTTTTAATTTTCCATTTTCATCTCTATATTTAACTATATTTTTAGCAATTGTAGAATTAATTCCTGATACATACGAAAGAAGTGATGGTGTTGCTGTATTTACATCTACTCCAACTTTATTAACAGCATCTTCTACAACTCCGGTTAGACTTTCAGCTAAATTTTTTTGATTTACATCATGTTGATATTGTCCAACTCCTATTGCTTTTGGATCTATTTTTACAAGTTCTGCTAATGGATCTTGAAGTCTTCTTGCAATTGAAATTGCTCCTCTTATAGAAACATTTATATCTGGATATTCTTCTGTTGCAAGTTTTGATGCTGAATAAACAGATGCTCCTGCTTCACTTACTATAACATATACGACTTCTCTGTCCGTTTCTTTAATTAAATCCGAAACAAACATTTCTGATTCTCTTGATGCTGTTCCATTTCCAATTGCAATCATATCTATTTTATCTTTTGATATTAACTTTAAAAGTTCTTTCTTGGCTCCTTCAACATCATTTTGAGGTGCTGTTGGATATACTGTAGTATAATCTAATAATTTGCCGGTTTCGTCTATTACAGCAATTTTACAACCTGTTCTATAAGCTGGATCAAATCCCATAACTGTTTTTCCTTTTATAGGTGCTCCTAAAAGTAATTGTTTGGCATTTTTGCCAAATACTTTTATTGCTTTATCTTCTGCTCTCTCCGTTAAATCAGAACGAATTTCCCTATCTATTGATGGCTCAATTAATCTCTTAAAAGAATCTTCTATTGTAGCAATTAACATATCTTTAAATTGTGTCTCGCCTTTTATAACATCTTTCTCTATAATATTTAAAATTTTTTCTTCATTTTTTTCAATAGATACTTTTAAAAATCCTTCTTTTTCTCCTCTATTTATAGCAAGTATTCTATGACTTGGTATTCTTGCGACATTTTCTTTATACTCATAATACATTTCATAATTTGATTCTTCTTCTTTACATGCTTTTGTTTCTATAAGACCTTCTCTATAACAAATTTTCTTTATCTTTTTTCTATACTCTGCATTATCTGAAATTATTTCTGCAATAATATCTAACGCACCTTGTATTGCTTCTTCTACTGTTTTTACTTGTTTTTTCTCATCTTCCTCAGTATTTATATTTATATATTTTTTTGCTATTTCTTCTATAGGTTCTTTTTCTTCTTGTTTATATATTATTTCTGCTAGTGGTTCTAATCCCTTTGCTTTAGCAACTGTTGCTCTTGTTTTCTTTTTTTGCTTATATGGTCTATATATATCTTCTACATCTGCTAATGTATTAGCTATTGCAATAGCTTGAAGTATTTCATCCGTAAGTTTTCCTTGCTCATCAATTGACTTTATAACTTCTTCTTTTCTTGTCTCTAAATTTCTTAAATAATTTAATCTTTCACCTAAATTTCTTAAGATTTCATCTGAAAGACCTCCTGTTACTTCCTTTCTGTAACGTGCAATAAATGGTATTGTGTTCCCTTCATCTATAAGTTTTACAGTATTTTCTACTTGATTATATTTTATGCTTAATTCATTTGCTATTGTGTTTATTATTTTGTCCATTTCATCTCTTCCTTTTTCTTTATTTTTAATGTCTTTTTGAATTTTGACATATACGAATTCTATCATTTTTAAATAAACAATGTCAAGAAAAAAGTATTTATATAATTGACTTACTTAATATTTATTTATATAATTTTTATAAGGAGTTTTTATCATGAATAATAAATCAAATTTACCAGTAAAATATAAAACCAACTTACCACAAACTTTAAAAAATATTGGTTTAAAAAGTTTAAAAGTTGCAGGATTATCAGCTGCTGCTTTAGCTTCTTTATCTGCTCTTTTTGCATCTGTTGCATTTGCTCCTGTATTATTTCCTCCTGCTGTAATACTTTCTTTATATACTGGGCAAAAAATACTTAATAACACTAGATATACTAGCTATAAAGACTTAGATTTTGTACTAAAAAAACATAATAATAATTTTAAAATTTACCAAGATTTTTTTAGACCTTCTATGGTTAAAGAATTTATTAAATTAAATGATTTAGAAAAAATAGGCTTTATGCAATTACAAGCTATTGTTGGAATATCCAAATTTAAGTCTTTTGACAAAAAATCGGATGATATTACTTTTGAAACAGATACTCATAGTTTGCTTCAAAAAACATTTAAAAAATTACAAACATTAGGTTATATAAATAATTATTCCGAAACTTTTTTAAAATCTTCTAATTTAATTGCTGCTAAATTAGCATTAGGAAATTTTAAAAACTTGAATGAAAAAACTGATTTTTATAATTTAACATTTAATATTACTGATAAACAAATGGATTTGGATGATGAAAATTTAAAAAGTTCTTTTCCTCTTGTTTTTGGAAAAAAACATGGTATATTAAATAAATATAGTTTAGCTTACGCACAAGATGGATCTTTACAAATTGACTATAGTAAAAAATCAAATTCTAATACTAATTTAACATTTTCTAAAACTACACCTTCCGATTTCAAGAAAAAAAATAAAGTTGATATTTCCTTAACCGAACAATCTTCTTATGTAAAAAATCTAACTGAAAAAGAAATTTCTCATTCTGAACATAAAAAATATGCTGATATGGAAAACATTGAACAAAAATAAAGTATTAAACATTATAATTCGCTTAATACTTTATTTTATTTTTTATTCTATTCCTAAATACTCATTGTATGTGATTTCTCTGTCTATTATTTTTCCATTTTCTTTTATATCTATTATTCTATTTGCAACTGTTTGTGTTAGTTGGTGGTCATGTGATGTAAATAACATATTTCCCTTAAATTTATTCATTCCGTCATTTAATGCAGTAATACTTTCCATATCCAAATGGTTCGTAGGTTCATCAAATATTAAGAAATTTGCTCCTGAAAGCATCATTTTAGCTAAAACACATCTAACTTTTTCTCCACCTGAAATTACATTAACTTTCTTTAAAGATTCTTCTCCTGAAAATAACATTCTTCCTAAGAAACTTCTAACATAAGTTTCATCTGGATCTTTTGAATATTTTCTTAGCCAGTCTGTTATAGTCTCATTTGTTTCAAATAAATAATTGTTATCCTTAGGGAAATAATTTTTTGTAATTGTTGTTCCCCAAACTAATTCTCCTGAATCAGGTTCTATTTCACCTGCAATTATTTGGAACAATACAGTCTTTGCATTTTCATTATCAGCTAAAAATGCAATTTTATCATTAGCTTTTACTGTAAATGATACATTATCTAATATCTTCTCTCCATTCATTGTTTTTGAAATATTTTTAACCTGTAAAATTTCTTTTCCAGGTTCTCTATCTGGTTTAAAATCAACATATGGATATTTTCTATTAGATGGTTTTATCTCATCTAATTGTATTTTTTCAAGAGTTTTCTTTCTTGATGTTGCTTGTTTAGATTTTGAAGCATTGGCACTAAATCTTGCAATAAAGTCTTGTAATTCCTTAATTTTTTCTTCTTTCTTCTTGTTTTGTTCTCTTGCTTGTCTTTGAGCTAATTGACTAGATTCATACCAGAAATCATAGTTTCCAGGATATAATGTAATTTTTCCAAAGTCAACATCAGCTATATATGTACAAACTTTGTTTAGAAAATACCTATCGTGTGATACAACTATAACTGTATTTTCATAATTAATTAAAAATTCTTGTAACCATTCTATACTCTTTAAATCTAAGTCATTTGTTGGTTCGTCTAATAAAAGTATATCTGGGTTTCCAAATAAACTTTGTGCTAATAAGACTTTAACTTTATCTTTTGCTTCTAATTCTTTCATTAATTTATAATGATTTTCTGGTATTATCCCTAAATCATTTAAAAGCATTGCACTATCAGTTTCTGCATTCCATCCATCAAGTTCAGCAAATCTTTCTTCTAATTTAGCAGCTTTCATTCCATCTTCCTCTGAGAAATCTGGTTTAGCATATATTGCTTCTTTTTCTTTCATTATGTCATACAATTCTTTATTTCCCATTATAACAGTATCCATAACTGTATTTTCTTCATAAGCAAAATGGTCTTGTTTTAAAACAGATAATCTTTCTGTTTTATCTTTTGTAACATCTCCTTTGCTTGGTTCTAACTCTCCTGATAATACTTTCAAAAATGTTGATTTTCCAGCGCCATTTGCTCCTATAATTCCATAGCAGTTTCCTTTTGTAAATTTAATGTTTACATCTTCATATAAGACTCTTTTTCCAAATCTTATAGTTACTCCATTTGCTGATAACATTTTTCATTCTCCTCTCATTTTTATACTGATATATTTTATCAAAAAAAGGCAAAAATATCAAGGAAAACTCAAATTTTCCTTGATATTACTAATTAATTTAATTATTTTAATCATTAATATTTGTTTTATTAATCTTCAAATAATAATTTTATTCCCCATAAGCCTGATATTCCAACCAGAGCATATACAATTCTAGAAATAACACTCATTTGTCCAAATATTAAAGCTACAACATCTATTTTAAAAAATCCTATTAATCCCCAATTTATCGCTCCAATTATAATTAATACAAGTGCAATCTTATTAATTACCTTCATTGCTTTCCCTCCTTTTTATTAATTATAGAAACTTTAATTTTAATATTTCCAGTTATTATATTTTTATTCTTATTATTAAATAAATATTGAAATTTTTTCAAAAATATGATATTTTTTTGTTGTAAAATTATTAATTGATTTTTATTAATGGAGGTATTTTAGTGAGAAATAGACGTAGCAAAAGAGAAAAAAAACACACAAAATTACATGTAACAAACTTCCCTAGATTCTTCGTTTCAATTATAATAATTATTGTTTTAATTATTCTTATATTATTAGGTGGTAAGTTTATATTTAATACAATATCAAATAATATTACCTCTCCTAATACAAATAATGATTATTCTTCAATTGAAAACAACAATTCTTCCGATAATAATTCATCTGAAGAATCTACTAAAAAGGCAGAAAATATTACTGTAAATATCGCATTTACAGGAGATATCATGAGTCATAATACAATGATTAAAGATGCTTATGATTCTACATCTGGAACTTATGATTATTCTTATTACTTTACTAATATAAAATATTATCTACAAACTCCTGATTTGACTGTTGGAAATTTAGAAACCACATTTGCAGGAAATAGTGTTGGATATAGTGGATATCCTACTTTCAATACTCCTGAAATTCTTGCTAAGAATTTAAAAAAAGTTGGTTTTGATGTTGTTTCTACTGCTAATAATCACTGTATGGATAAGAAATATTCCGGATTAGAAAGCACTATTAAATATTTAGATGAAGCTGATTTATCACATACTGGAACTTATACCTCAGAAGAAAGTCAAAATACTATTTTAATAAAAAATGTCAAGGGAATTAAAATCGCTTTTGTAAGTTTTACTTACGGAACTAATGGTATTCCTGTACCTTCAGATAAAAAATATGCTGTTAATTTCTTAGATGACGAAACTATTTTAAAACAAGTAAATTTAGCTAAAGAACAAAATCCTGATTTAATTTGTGCATTAGTTCATTGGGGAAATGAATATCAAACAACACCTAATGCTTCTCAAAAACAAATAGCTAATTTATTAATCAATAATGGTGTTAATTTAATAATAGGAAATCATCCTCATGTTCCTCAACCTCTTGTCCTTACTAAAAATTCTAATAATAAAGATGTTTTTATTGCTTATTCATTAGGAAATTTTATGGCTGACCAAAATAAAGCATATACAAGAGATTCTTTAATTTTAAATTTAACACTTACTAAAAATGGTGAAACTAATGATATTACGGTAGATAAATATGATTATACTCCAATATATACATACAAAAATACCTCTCAAAAAACAAAAGCATTTTCAATATTGGATATAAAATCTGTAATTGAAAGCTATGATGCAGGTTATGATACATCAATTGGTCAAAATATGTATAATAAATTAAAAACAGAATTGCAAAATATAAAAGATATTGTTGAGAAAGAAGTTAAATAAAAAATAAGAATAACTATAAAATATTAAATTATTTATAGTTATTCTTATTTTTGTTCTTCTTTTATTTTTATTTAATTTTAAATCTTAAGTCATCACCAAAGAAATGATAAATATCATAATAACCTGCAATCCTTGATCCAATTCTTTCTTCATATATATTAAATATTTGCTCTATATTTAAATTAGTCGATATTATGGTTTTTGTTGATCGATTATTTAAGTTTAATAGTCTGGTATTTAGTATTGTAAAAAGTTCACTAAGTTTCATACTATTAAGACATTCTGTTCCTAAATCATCTATGATTAATAAATCTACATCTAATGTCCTATCATTAAATTCTGTCATTTCTCTTGTTTTATATTTGCTAAATTTATTGTCAATTATTTTTTCTAATAATACAGGTGCAGTTTGGTAAAGCACTGTTTTTCCTCTTTTTAATAATTCATTTGCTATGCAGTTTGACATATAGCTTTTTCCTAATCCTGTATTCCCTGAAAATAACAAATTCTTTGTATTAATATCATCAAAATTATTAATAAACTTTTCACTTGCTTTTCTTATATTGTTTATATTTTTTCTTGGTGATATTTTAAATTTATATTTATCTATATTAATTTCGTCTGAAAAAATCTTGTCATCAAATTTTTCAAAATTTTGATTTTGTAAATTTACAAGATTAGATTTATTATAAGATATATCAATTAACTTTTGCTTTAAACATTTACACATAGTAGTTTCGCTTGTATTGTTTCTTATATAACCTGTATCTTTACATATAGGACATTCATAAATTGGTTTTAAATATGATTCTTGTATATTAGCTTCTTTCAATATATTTTCTTTTTCTTCTTTTAGTTTTTTAATTTTATTTTCAAGTTCTTTTATTATATCATTCTTGTCTTTATTGATTTTTTCTCTTTTTAACTGATAATTTAAAATTTCTTTAGTTTGAGTTATTGCAATTTGACTTATTTGATCTTCTATTTCTTCTAGTCTAGGATATTTTTTGTATAATTCTTTTTTTCTTTTTTCTAAATCAAATTCTGCTTTAATTCTTTTTTGTTCATATTCAACTAATAAAGAATTTAAATTTTCACTTGCCATCTTCTTCTCCTTCTTCATCATTATTTGCATATAAAAAACTCAAATTACTATATTCTCTTTGTTTAAAATTTTCTTGTTTAACTTTCTTATCTAATTCTTTTTTATCTTGATTTTGTTTTTTTCTTTGCTCTAGAAATGCTGTAACTTCTGCTGGAGTTTTTAAGTTTCTATCATGCCAGTCTGTTATTATGCTATTAATATATTCAAATGTTGGATTTGATTTAAATGTAGTCCTTTTTAAAGCAATTTCGATAATATTTAAATCATACTTATATTCTTTATTCCATTTTTCTATATAAGCTTCTTCATATTGAGTAAGTCCACTTCTTTTACCTAATTTTTTTGCTATATCTTTTTTCAATTTCATTAATTTATCTTGTTCTGTATAATAAATCTCTAAATCATTTAAATCTTTTATTTTGTTTGCTCCCCATGCCTCTGCAACAGCTTGTACATAGTTTTTATGAAGAGCTGATTTATTAAAACAATAATCAAATAAATTAATTACTACTTGATCATCAAATTCATATTTTCTAATCCAAGTATCAATATCATTGTACCATGTTGGACCCATTACTCCTTGGAAATATTTATTATTTATATATTCTACTAATTCTATCCTCTTTTTATTATTTGCATTTTCTTCAATTTTCTCAGGGGTTGTTTGAATCTTTAATGTATAAATATCATGTAAAGTTTTTTCTTGTAAATCAACAATTAGAAAAGTTTCATGTTTACGTAAAATCAAGTTATTTTGCTCTAAATATTTTATTCCATCATTAATAACATTTAAAGGTAAATTTAATTTTTTTGATAAATCATTTATTTTTACATGTTTACTATATTTTGATAGGAATACTAAATAAAGATATATTTTTAATACATCTCCTGGCATATCAGATAAATATTCAGATAAAAAAACATCTGGTAAACTTGTATTACTAAATATCATTGCCTTTTCATTTTGTTCAATTTTCACTTTATATTCCCCCTATTGTATTTTCTCCATTATATTATGCTTCTAGTTTTTTTTCAAGATTAAATTTATATGTTTTGTAAAAATTTATATTATATTGATACTTAATCTTGTTTTTTGTCATAAAAATATATTTTTTGTTTAAATATATACTTGAATATATATATTATTACATTTAATAAATTTTCTCCACCTAAACCTGCTATGCTAAAAATTAACACTGGCATTGTTAAAATTATAAACACAAATATTTTTACATTTAATGATTTGATTAAAAAATCTATTAAAATATATATTATTCCACACCATACTGTATCAATAATAATTGACTGATAGCTAATTATTCCTAAGAACTTTTTACTGAAATTGTAATTTTGCGGAATTATAAATTTCATTTTACTCCTTTCCTATTTTATTATTTTCTTTAATCCACTTATATTATTATTTATATCTGTTGAAATTCCACCAAATAATTCTCTTACTGTGGAATTTGTTTTTATTAAACAATATATCCCACCAATGTAAATGTATTTTGTTATTATTTCTCCTGATGAATAATCTATTGAAAACATAATTAATATTATTATTGAAACAATTATCTGAATAAACAATAATGAAAATAAATTTTTAATCCATGTTTTAAAAAACCAAGATGTACTTTCTAAACAAAGTGATAAAAACGCAAATGGTGAAAGTAATATGAATATTTTTACCATAACATATCTAATTGAATATGAAAACATTAAATTTAATAAAGAAATTGTTAATGTACCTGTTAATATCCCTTCTACTGTAAATATATTTAAAGCATCATTATTAAGATTTACATTTTTATTAATATTTACAATAAGATTTGAAAAACATATATTTTCTTTAAATAAATCTTCACCTAAGCTTCTTATTGCAAGTGAAATATTAGAATTTAATGAAAGTATCTGTTTCATTATAAAATATGAACTATTCATACATATCCCAAAAATAATTAGTTTGAATATAAATTGTAACGGTGTTTCTATTTTATTATTATTTAAATTTGAGATTAAAAATTTAATAGAAAAATATAAGATAATTCCTATTAGCAAAGAATTAGAAATTAATAAAATCCCTGTTTTAGTTGAACTGCCAAAAATATTATTCAAAGATTCATCATTTAAAATATCTTCACTAATAAATGTTAATTCATCTAATACATCATATAATTTGGTGTCTATTGATGTAAACAAATTTTGAAATATTGTATTAATTGTGTTTATTACTATTTCTGACATTTCTGTACTTGAGTTTATTTTTATCACATCCTTATATTAATGATTTTATTGCTGATAAAATCAAATCAATTGCTAATATAAACGCATAAGAAAACAAGGATGTTTTCACCAATTTTTTTCCTGTTCTTATTTTTTCTTCATCTCCAAAACTAAATTTTTGCATAAATAATCCCGTAACAGCTCCTACAGCAGCTGCTGGTGTTGCAATTTTCATTAACCAATCTTCAATATTTTCAAAAGCTTTTTCTATTGTATTTACAAGTTTTGGTGTAGCTGCAAAAACATTATTTTTTGTATAAAATAAAATAATAATAAAAATTACACATAAGAAAATTCTTTTTTCTTTCAAATTGTCACCTCTCTTTAAAATATGGAAACATATTTAATTTTTGTGGTTTTAATATCTGCTTTCCATCTGACAAAAATGCAAGGCATGTAAAAGTTTCAAGTTTTTGAGTAAAATAATTTGTATCAAATGCATATTCTTGTTGTTTATAGATATTATAACTCTCTGAAATACTAGATTTCTTTGAATTTAATGTTTTTGTTATATAATTATAATTTGTTTCTTTTGCACTTTCAGTTATGTTTTTGGATGTTTTTGTTTTCTCTTCTTTCCCTAATTGTTTTTGAGCTTCTTCTATTGTAAAACTATCATCTGTTCTAAACCATATTTTATTTATTAAATTTTGACAAATCACTTTTGTAGCTGTATCATCTTTTAATGTATTTTTTATTGAAGAATAACTTTGTGTACTAACAATATTAATACATTTAGCTTCCCTACTAAGAGAGAAAAAATCACTATCTGTTTTTGTTACGTATTCAGCATATTCATCACATATAAAAGCTGTTCTTTTTATATTTTCCTTTGAAAGATTTGACATCACTTCTGTCTGAAAATCCAACTTTAAATAAGCAGCTATTACTTTTGATAAATTTTTATATTCTGCAATATTCATATTTAACACTACAATTTTTCCTGTTTTTATTGCTTCTGAAAACCCTTTGAAATTTAAATCTTCTTTTTTTGAACAAAATGTATTAATAACATCATAATCTGAAATGAATAAATTGGTTATTCTTGTTATCTCTGACTTTAAAATAGCCATAGTTCTAGTATCTAGTTTTTCATATTCATTTTGAAAAAAATCTAATGCTGTAGATAATTCATAAATTTGAATTTTATTTAATTTGTCTTGAATAAATAATTCTTTTAGAATTTTTACTTTATTTTTGTAATAATTTATATCTGTAACTAATTTATGTATTTCTTTAAAAGTAACATAGTTATTGTTATATATTCGACACAACTTTATTGCTTCAGTTAATACTTGTTCTGCTTTATCAATCCAATAACTTTCTGATGAATTATCAGAAAATAGATTTAATATTGTTTTTAATCTATTTGCTAAAACTGATGCTTTTAAATTTGGTTTATCCAATGGATTATATTTATAATAACCACCCAATTCTATAACAATTAAATCATCTTTTATACCAAATTGTTCTACATATTTCTTTACTTGCTTATAATAATTTCCTTTTACATCTAATATAAGCATTCCAAGTTTTTGTTTTCCATTTTTAGAATTAAATTCTATTAATTGTCTTGTGAATGGATACATTGCAGAACTTGTTTTTCCTGTTCCAATAGTTCCCGTTACTAAAAAATTTTGATATAATCCACTTTCATATACATAAATATTCTCTTGGTTTATTATATTTTTTCCTATTAATAAACTTATATCTTCTTTTTTATTTATATCTTTATTTGATTTCTTTTTTCTATGATATAAAAACTTTTTACAAACTCTTTTGACTATAATTATATTTGAAAATAAAAATGTAACTATATATAAGATTTTTATATACTTCCATAATATTGGATTTCTTGAACAAATATCAATTGGTCTTATACCAAATGTGATAATAATTTCATTTGCCTTAAAAACTGGAAATATCATTAAAACTATTACATAATCAATAAATAACAGTATTAATAAATAAAATATTATTATTTTATAAATCCTCCTTTCTCTTCCAAAAATCTTTTTTTATTTTTAATTTTGAACCTTGTTTATTGTGAAAAATTTTGATTTCAAAAAACATATAAATTGAATAAATTGTTATGAAAAAATTAATAATAAAAGTGATTAAAAAAAATTTAACAAAAAAACTTATGTCTTTCACCACCTTGCTTTATATATATTACTATTTTTTTTCGTTTTTGTCTATACTTTTTTACGAAAACATGATAATATATATATGTAATTTAAATTTTTTATTTTTATGGAGGAAATTATGCGTTTTGATAAAAATACTCTTTTAGGAGATTTATTAAAAATTGCCCCTGAAAAGGCAGAAATTTTATTAGATGCAGGTATGCATTGTCTTAGTTGCCCAGCTTCTCAAATGGAATCAATAGAAGAAGCTTGCCAAGTTCATGGAATTGATGTTGATGAACTCTTGGAAAAACTAAACAAATAATTTTTAAAGAAAAAATCAATTAATTGATTTTTTCTTTAAATCTTTTGTTTTTTTTTTATAAAACTATTGACAAACCTTATAAAATATTGTAGAATATTATTGTTCTGTTTTTTAGGAACAGATACGGGCTATTAGCTCAGGTGGTAGAGCACTTGACTTTTAATCAAGTTGTCCCGCGTTCGAGTCGCGGATAGCTCACCAAAACAATATAAAGAATATGTTAAATGTTCTTTATATTTGGCCCCTTGGTCAAGCGGTTAAGACATCGCCCTTTCACGGCGGAGACATGGGTTCGATTCCCGTAGGGGTCACCAATTGAATAAGCCACTTTAGCTCAGCTGGTAGAGCAACTGACTTGTGGGATAGATAAACGAATTAGTTTATTTTGAACTATCTTGCACCTTTATAGGGAAACTTATAAAGTGGACATCGCTAATTCGGGGAAGACTAAGTATTTAATATATGTTAATCCCGAGCTAGAAAAGAAATTTTCGAGTGTAGAGACTTTATACGATGTGCCTAAAGTATATATACTATGGCAAAGAGAAAGTCCAGACTACAAACATAGTTTTATGGCAATGAAAATTGTAGTAGTATGAATCAGTAGGTCGTCCGTTCAAATCGGACAAGTGGCTCCATATAAGGTCATTAGTTTTGAGATACTCTTAATTATTGGCTTTTTTATTTTGTCTAAAAACAATTTATATAAATAAGGAGAATTTTATGGATAAAGTTATTATAGTTACTGGTGCTTCAAGAGGAATTGGTAGAGAAATTGCAAAAAATCTTTATAATCATGGATTTAAAGTAATTGCAAATTATAATAAATCTGAAGAATTTGCAAAAAAATTAAAAGAAGAATGTCCTAATATAGATATATTTAAAGCTGATGTTTCTGATAGAAATCAAGTAAAAAATTTAGTTAATTATGCAATTAATACTTATGGAAAAATCGATGTATTAATAAATAATGCTGGATTATCTAAATCTATGTTATTTCAAGATGTAACGGATAATGATTGGAATAACATAATAAATAATAATTTATATTCTTGTTTCTGTGTTACTCAAGAATGCATAAATTATATGATCAACCAGAAAAATGGTTGTATTATTAATATTTCTTCTATATGGGGATTGGTTGGTGCTTCTTGTGAATCTGTTTACTCAATTTCAAAAGCTGGTATTGATGCTATGACTAAATCATTAGCAAAAGAACTTGGTCCTTCTAATATACGAGTAAATTCAATTGCTCCAGGATTTATTGATACAGATATGAATAAAAATTACTCTGATTCTGATATAAAATCTATAAAAGAAGAAATACCATTACAAAAAATAGGCAAAACTTCTGATATTTCTAGGTGTGTTGATTGGCTTATTAATGATGAATATACTACTGGTCAAGTTATTTCTGTAAATGGTGGCTGGATTATAAATTAAAAAAAGTTATTCACAATTTATGCAAAAATTGTGAATAACTTTTTTAATTATTTTCATTAACTCTCTTTTTATAATTTCCAGAAATAATTTTAGGTAAATATGTTATTATTTTATATACAGCAAGTCTTACTTTCTTACTCCATATATAAGTTTTCCTTAGTTTTCTAGTTTTACATAATGAAACAGGTTCATCATCTAATACTATCAATTCTGTTGAAACTTTTTCTAATGGAAATACGTAATTTGCTCCTTCATTATTATCCCATTCATTTTTCTCGTTTTTAAAACACATATTAAATGTGTCTCCTTCTAATAATTGAATTTCTTTTTGAAATCCTAATTCTGTTTCTTCCATTTCAACTTCATTTATATTGTTCCATTCATTTCCAAAACCATAATGAATAAAGATTTTTTCACTACCTTCTTGGAAAAACTTTCCTGTGTAAAAAATCTTTACCTTACTGTTTTCAACTAATTTATCTGTATTAAAAAATATATTTTTCATTAATTCCATATTTTTTCTCCTTGTTTATCTTTTGCTTAAATCATTATAATATTTTTTTTTACAATAATCAAGTATTTTTTACATTTTTTTATAAAATTTTTATTTAATCTTTTTATCAATTCTTTACAAAAAATTTTTTTTATGCTAATATTTTATTAGTATATATAATATAATAAAATGAAAGGATAAACTTATGAACGAACAAATGGAAAAAGAAAAAGAACTTCAAGAGAACAATGCTGTTACACTTCAAGAAAAAAAATCTGATGATATTTCTGCAACTACAGAAAACAGTAAACTTGAAAAAAAAGATTTGAAAGATGAAAATTCTAAGGATGTAACTAAGAAAAAAAATAAAAAATTGATTATAGGTATAATTATTGGCACATTATTGTTGCTTTTTTTATGTATATTTTCTGTTATATTTTCAATTATTTTTATGAATGATTCAAAAATATTACCTAATATAAAAATAAATAATATTGATGTTTCTAATATGTCAAAAGAAGAAGCAATTTCGACTTTAGAAAAACTTGCTACATCAAAGAAAGAACAAACAATAGATTTATCATATGAATCATCTATTGACACTCAAAATTCTGATAATACAAATGCTGAAAATCAAGCATCTGAAGATGTTTCCAATAGCAATAACTTGAATTTTAAAGATTTAGAACTTGAATATGATATTAATCAAGCAGTAGAAAAAGCTTTATCTTCTGGAAAAAATGGAAATCTATTACAAAATAATTATTCTATATTACACATTTTGTTAAAAGGCTCTAATATAAATTTAAATTTTACTTTTAATAAAGATGCATTAAATTCTATATTAGATAATATTTCTTCAAATTTACCTAATAAAGTAATACAAAATAGTTACTATATTGAAGATAATAATCTTATAATAACAAAAGGAACTGCTGGAAATGCTGTTGATAAAGAAAAGTTTGATAAAGATTTAACTTCAGTTATTTATAATATCTCATCAAACAATGTAAATTATATAAAAGTTCCTATAACAAATATTGAACCAGATGACATTGATATAAATAAGATACATTCTGAGGTATTTAAAGAAGCTAAAAATGCTTACTATGAAAAAGAACCCTTTAAAGTATATAATGAAGTAAAAGGTATTGATTTTGATATTGAAAATGCTTTACAAATATTAAAAGAAGACAAAAAAGAATATACAATACCATTAATTATAACTGAACCTGAAATTAAAGTTGAAAATCTTAATATTAATGTATTTCCTGATTTATTAGGTAATTTTACAACTAAATATGATGCTTCTAATACATCCAGATCTACAAATTTACGCTTAGCTGCTAATAAGATTAATGGAACTATACTTTCTCCTGGAGAAGTATTTTCTTATAATAAAGTAGTAGGTGAACGTACAATTGAAGCTGGATATAAAGAAGCTAAAATCTACTCCGCTGGTCAAGTAGTTGATGGTCTAGGTGGTGGTATATGTCAAATTTCTTCAACATTATACAATGCTGTAATGTTTGCGAATTTGGATGTTATTGAAAGACATAATCACCAATTCGTTACATCTTATGTTAAAGAAGGAAGAGATGCAACCGTTGTCTATGGAGCGAAAGATTTTAAATTTAAAAATTCTCGCTCTTATCCAATAAAAATTGTATGCACAGTTAACGGTGGAATTGCTACAGCATCAATTTATGGAATTAAAGAAGAGGTAGAATACGAAGTTAGTTTTAGTATAGATAAAGTTTCTGTTTTAAATTATTCTGTTCAATATGTTGAAGATAGTTCTATTCCATTAGGAACAGAAAAAGTAAAACAAAAAGGAACTTCTGGTATAATTGTTAAAGATTATAAAGTTGTTAAATTAAATGGAAATGTAGTTTCTAAAACATTTATTGCACAAGATACTTACAACTCAATGCCAAGAATTATTTTACAAGGAACTGGTGCAACACCAAATAGTAATGATTCTCAACCTACACCTGAACCAAATCCTATACCAACACCTGAACCAGAGCCAACTCCACCACCTTCTAATAATACTAATTCTACAAATTCAACAGATACTAATAATTCATCAACAAATAATACATCTAATAATACAGAAAACATACTTAATTAATTTAAAAAAAGAAAAGACTGGTGAGCAAAATATTTTTATATACTTTGTCAACACTCTGGAAAAGAAAACATATTTCTATGTTTTCTTTTTTATTTAATTTTCTGTTTTCCCTTGACTTTTCTTATCAAAAGTATTATAATGATAATCGTTCAAATATGCGCCATTAGCTCAGTTGGTAGAGCAGCAGACTCTTAATCTGATGGTCGGAGGTTCGACTCCTCTATGGCGCACCATTTTTTTAACTTGATAAAAATAAAAACGATATAAATCTTTTTATTATATCGTTTTTATTTTATTTAATTTTGTTCTTCTTCAGGTTCAACAGTTTCAATACTTACAACTTTATTTCCGTCATTTGTTCTCATTAATGTTACTCCTTGTGTTGAACGTCCTAATACACTTATATCTTTAACATTTAATCTTATAATTGTTCCTCCATCTGTTATAAGCATAACATCTTCTGATTCATCTGTAATTTTTGCTCCTACTAGTTTTCCGGTTTTTGGTGTTATTTTATATGTCACAACACCTCTTCCACCTCTTAATTGAACTCTATATTCATCTAATTCCGTACGCTTTCCAAATCCATTTGCTGTTATTGTAAGCAATGTAGCCTTTCCTCCTGATATTATAGATTCCATAGCAATTACTTTATCATCATCATCTAATCTTATTCCAATAACACCTTGTGATGTTCTTCCTATTGGTCTTACTTCTTTTTCATCAAAAGTGATACATAATCCATTATGTGTTACTAGAACTACATTATCTTGTCCATCTGTTAATCTTACAGATATTAATTCATCATCATCTTTTAATGTGATTCCTTGTAATCCTGTCTTTTTATTTGAATCATATTCTTTTAATGCTGTTTTCTTAATTAATCCATTTTTTGTTGCCATTAATAAATACTTTCCTTCAGCAAAATTTTGGATTGGTATTACTGCAGAAATCTTCTCTCCTTGATCTAAACTTAAAAGATTCACAATTGCTGTTCCTTTTGCTGTTCTACTTGCTTCTGGAACTTCATATCCTTTCAATTTATATACCTTTCCTTTATTACTAAAGAACAATACAATATCATGTGTTGAAGCTGTAAATATATTTTTAACAAAGTCTTCTGCTTTTGTAGCAAGTCCTGTAATACCTTTTCCTCCTCTTTTTTGACTTTTATATGTATCAATTGGTAATCTTTTAATATATCCAAAATGAGTTAATGTAATTACACATTCTTCTTCTTTAATAAGATCTTCAATGTCTATTTCTCCTTCTGCAGGTACAATTTTTGTTTTTCTTTCATCTCCATATTTATCTCTTATTTTTATTAATTCATTTTTTATTTCTTGGAATACTAATGTTTCACTACTTAATATTTCGCGTAAGTGTTCTATTAACTTCATTAAAGCTTCATATTCTTCTTCTATTTTTTCTCTTTGTAATCCTGATAATGCTCTTAATCTCATATCCAAAATTGCTTGAGCTTGTATATCTGTTAATCCAAAACGTGCCATTAATTTTTCCTTAGCATCATCATAAGAATTACGAATAATATTAATTACTTCATCAATATTATCAATAGCAATTTTTAATCCTTCTAAAATATGAGCTCTTGCTAATGCTTTATCTAAGTCAAATTGTGTTCTTCTTAATATAACATTTTTTCTATGTTCAATATAATAATCTAAACATTGTCTTAGTGTTAATATTTTTGGTTCTCCATTTACTAATGCAAGCATTATTACACCAAAACTTGTTTGCATTTGTGTATTCTTATATAATTGATTTAGCACAACTTGTGCATTAGCATCTCTTTTTAATTCTATAACAACTCTAACTCTGTCTTCTCTATCTGATTCATCTCTTATTTCTGAAATTCCTTCAATCCTTTTTTCCCTAACTAAATGAGCCATATTTTCTATAAGTTTTGCTTTATTTACTTGATATGGAAGAGAACTTACTATTATTCTTTGTTTATTACCGCTCATTTCTTCTATTTCTGTTTCAGCTCTTAGTATTATTTTTCCTCTACCAGTTTTATAAGCATCTTTAATTCCTTCCATTCCAAGAATTAATCCTTCTGTTGGAAAATCAGGTCCTTTAATTATTTTAAATAATTCATCATCAGATACATCATCTTCGTCTATTATTTTTATAATACCATCTATAACTTCTTTTAAATTATGTGGTGGTATATTAGTTGCCATACCAACTGCAATTCCTGATGAACCATTTATAAGCAATGTTGGTATAGGTGAAGGTAATACAGTAGGTTCTTGTAATCTATCATCAAAGTTTGGCATAAAATCAACTGTATTTTTTTCTATATCTTGTAACATTATTTCTGCAAATTTAGACATTCTTGCTTCTGTATAACGGTATGCAGCAGGTGGATCTCCATCTATTGAACCAAAGTTTCCATGTCCATCAATTAACATATATCTCATTGAAAAATCTTGTG
Source organism: uncultured Clostridia bacterium (assembly GCA_934178475.1). Taxonomy (GTDB): domain Bacteria; phylum Bacillota; class Clostridia; order TANB77; family CAG-508; genus CAG-269. The sequence continues at coordinate 262,570 of CAKPQH010000001.1, read as the reverse complement.
CCATTCTAACCATAGCATCATAAACAGAACTATCTCCGTGTGGATGATATCTTCCTAAAACGTCTCCTACTGTAGTAGCAGATTTTCTATATGGTTTGTCTGGAGTTAATCCATCTTCATGCATGGTATATAAGATTCTTCTATGAACTGGTTTCAATCCATCTCTTACATCCGGAAGTGCACGCTGTACGATAACACTCATTGCATAGTCTATATAAGCAGTTTTCATTTCTTCTTGGATGTCTCTTTCTATAATTGTTCCATCTTGTCTTTCTTCCATTGTTTATCCTTCCTCCCTAAGCTTTTAAGCTTTTTTCTATAGTTGTATTATACTAAATAAACAAAAATAATGCAAGCAATTTAGGAAAAAAGTTTTCGTCTTTATTCATTGATTTCAAGCTATATTAGGCACTTATATTTTTTATCAAATCTATATCATTTTCTGTTAAGTTAAAATCATTTCCTCTACTTATGATTAATTGATGTATATTTTCTATTTCTCTTGCCTCTTTTAATTTTTCTTCTATTGGAACTAATTGTTTTATTTTTATTTCTATCTTTTTGTATGCTTTTTCCATTTCATTTATATTTTTATTAGAATAAGCATCTTTCCATTGCTGTATATATATGTCTATGTTTTTTTCAATATTTTTTTGTTCTTTTATTGTATTTTCTAATTTATCTTCTACGCTATTTAATATAGAATCTTTTCCGTTTTTTATTATCCTTCCTATTGAATAATTTATTTTTCCTGATTTTTTTAATCTTTCTAACACAATATCTAATAAATTAGATATTGAATCTAATATTCCTCCATTTTTTATAATTTTTTGTATCTGTGATATATTTTCAAAATTTCCTGTAAAAATGCCGATTGCGCTTTTTCCTAAATCAATTGTATCTTTTATTGTTTTATTTATACCTTCTTTTAATCCATATTTCATTAAATTATCTTTTATTTCTATTATTTGATTTTCAATATAATTTGGTAATATACATCTTAATCCTATATCAATTCCATTATTTATCGCTTTTCCTAATGTTGTGTTTAAAAAATCATTTTGATTTAAATTATTTTCTATATTATTTTCTATTTGTAATTCCATTTACTCCACCTCATTATTATTTTTTATTTATAATTTATTATTTAATTATATTTTAAATTTTGTTTATAGTTTTATAATTTATTTTCTTATTTTTTATTATTTTAATTTTTTTCAATTAATATTAATTTTTTTTAATCGTTTTTGTATATAAAATCTATTTTTATCTAGTTAATTCTTTTTTTTATATTTTTTTACTAATTTTATTTAATTATTTCTATATTTTTATATATTTTTTTTATTATTTTTTTATTTATTTTATTTTTTGTATTATTTAAAATAATTTTTATTTTATTATTTTCTAATAAATTATTTTCTTTAATCTTTTCTATTATTTTATATTCTTTTTTTATATTTTTTAAATTTGAATTTATAATAAAAATTAAATTATTTATTTTTTTTATTAATATTTTTTCTAATTTTTTATTATTTATTTCTATGAAAATATAATCATATTTATTTTTTGATTTTTTTATTATTTTATTTAAATATTCTCTTGATTTTTCATTTTTTATTTTTAATAATTTTATTTTTCTATTTTTTAAATTATTTAAAATAATTTTTGTATTTTTTTTATTTTTACATAAATTAATTATTATAAATATTTCTGCAACTTTTTTACTTATATCTTTTTTATCTTTTTTTATTTTTATCACTAAATTTCCTCTCCTATTATTAATTCTTTTTCTTGTTCTGAACTTTCTATTTTTACTAAAATATGATCATTTCCAACAAACATTAGGCATTCTCCTCTTTTTAATGATTTTATTTCTATTTTTTCTTTTTCTGTTATATTTGTGTTTTCAGATAAAATTTTTATATTTTCTTCTTCTAAAGAAAAAAAGGTTTTTATGCTAGAATTATTTAATATACTTTTTCCATATGTTCCATTTTCTAGACTAAATAAATCTGAAATATCTTGTGTAATAGCAACTCCACTTCCTCCATATTTTCTTATTGTTTTAAATATTTTATAAATAAATGTTGCAACTTCTTTATTTGATGTTACTCCAATTAACCTCCATATTTCATCTAAATATATTGCTTTTTTATTTTTTCTATTTATTTTTATCTTGTCCCAAAATAATTCTGTAAATAAATACATTCCATATTTTAAATTTTCTTCTCCTAATTCATATACATCAGCAATTATTAATTTATTATTTAATTCTATATTAGTAATATTATTAAAGAAACTTAAAGATCCATTTACAAAAGGATTTAATTTGTTTTGAAATTTTTTTGTTTTTTTATCTTTTCCTAAAATATTATATAAATCTCCTAATATAGGCATCTCTTTACTTGTTTTAAATTTTGTATTCTTTTTATTTTTTGTAAATAAACTCCTATCATTAAATGTTATATTTTTTAATTTATATGTTTCTATTATTTTTTCCTCTAGTATAGCTTTTTCTTCTTCATTTAATTCTCCAAATATTAAATTGAAAAATCCTATTAATTTTGTTATTTTAGTTGCTAAATATCCTTTCATATTATCTTCTAAACTTTCTTTTCTTATTTCCAGTATATTTACAAATGTAGTTGATGCCGGTCCAATTTTTACAATTGTTCCTTCTAATTTTTTAGCTAAATTCTCATATTCTCTATCTGGGTCTATCACAAATTGCTCTATCCCTAGCATCCTACACCTTAAAATTAATAATTTTGTATAAAAAGATTTACCAGCTCCGCTTGTACCAAATATACACATATTTGCATTTTTATATTTATCTGTATTATATCTATCTATAAATATAAGTGAATCATTATATATATTCTTTCCAATAAAAATCCCTTCTTCGTCAAAAATGGAACTAGTTATAAACGGATAGGTAGCTAATAACCCTGATGTTAATATATTCCTTTTTGCTGCATTTTTTATATCTATATTATTTTCCATTATTGGTAAACATGCTTTGAATACTTGCTCTTCCCTAAAGTTTGCTCTTCTTGTTTTTATTCCTTTACTTGATAAAATTGCTTCTGTTTTATTTAAAAAAAATTCTAAATCTTTTTCTGTATTTGCATATATATTAATATATATGTATATATAATATAATTCTTCGCTATTTACTTGCATCTCTTTTCTAATGTATTTAGCATCATTATATGTATATAATGCTATATCTATATCTTGACTATTTTCATTTGAGTTTTTTATATCTACTGCTACATTTCCAATATGATATGTTAAATCCCTTATAACTTTACTTTGTTCTTCTTTTTCATAAAACATAGATATATTCATACAAATATTATTTTCTATTAAATTTTTTAAGATTATATCTTCATTTTCTCTATTATAATTTACTACAATTAATCCTCCATAAAATGTATTATCTACTTCTATGTATTTGGGATTTTTTATATTTATATATGCTGGTGTAATTTTATCTATTTTATTTATACTTCCTTCTTTTATATTTTTTATTTTACTATCTTTTATTTATTTTTATCTCCTCTCTTTTTATTTTATTATTATTTTTTTATTTATTTATTTTTTATTTTTTTTATTTTTTTATTATTTTTTATTTATTATTTTTTATTTATTTATTTATTTTTTATTTATTTATTTTTTATTTATTTTTTATTTATTATTTATTATTTTTTTATTTTTTTATTATTTTTTATTTATTTATTATTTTTTATTTATTTATTTTTTTATTTATTATTTTTTATTTATTTATTTTTTATTTATTATTATTTTATTATTTATTTTAAATTAACTCTTACATTAAAAAATGAAAATAATATTTTTTCTATTTCTTCTTTATTGTCTATTGAATATACATGATTTCCACATCTTGATAAACATTCTCGTATTTTTAAATATTTTTCATTTAATTCTTCATATATTAAATCTTTGGATTTATTATCTAGATTTTCTGAATTTGAAATAATAATATAAAAATTTTTAGTTGATGATTTCTTTGATGAATTAATTTCTTGAATAAAATTAATATAATTTTTAGATATTTCTTTTTAATATTTTTTATTTTCTTTTTTTATATTTTTTTCAATATTTAAAATATTTTTTTCTAAATTTTCTTTATTACTTTGAATTAAAATTTGGATATTAAAATTGCATGTTTTTAAAAAAACTTTATATGAATTTAAAATTGATTCTTTTTCTAAATTAGATTTTAAATTAAAATTAATTGGAAGTATTTTTATTATTTTAATATATTTTTTATTTTTTAATTTTATTATTCCTTTTTCTAATATTTCCTTTACTGGCATCCATTGTTGTAATGTTATTTTTTTCAAAACTACTCCTTTCTGTTTATTATTTTAAAACCAATTTTATTATTTTGTCAAGAAAAATCGTTCGACTATTTTCTACATTTTATTTATTAATTTTTTTATTATTTATAATTTTTTGAATATTTTTTTATTTTTTTGAGATAATAATATTGTAAAGTTAATAATAGTTAAGCCAAGATGATTGATAGATTAAAATATATTTTAGTTTATCTTTTGTCGGACAAAAATGTGTAGTAGTCTTTGTGGATTATTATATGTTGGAGAGAAGAGTATATTTTTTGTATTTTAATTATATATTATTAGTTTTATATATAATTAATTTATAGGAAATATATTCGAGCTAAGATTATTTTTATATTGGATAATGTGTTATTTTAGTCCCTTGTGGATGAATTAATATTTTATTGGTGTATTTTTAGTCGAGCAAATGATTGATATATTTGGTTTATAGTTTATTTATATAGCAATATATATTAGACTAGAAAATTAGGTGTTTTGGTTTTAGCTACGATTATTATTAGCCTTACAATTAATGCCAGAGGACTTTTCCCTCTGGCATTAATAATATTTTATATATCTAAATTTTTAACATATTTTGCATTTTGTTCAATAAATTCTCTTCTTGGTTCAACATCGTCTCCCATAAGAACTGTAAATATTTCATCTGCTTTTATTGCATCATCCATTGTAACTTTTATTAAAGTTCTTCTTTCTGGATCCATAGTTGTTTCCCATAACTGTTCAGGGTTCATTTCTCCTAAACCTTTGTATCTTTGAAGTCCAAATTGGTCTCTTGTAAATCCTTTTTCTTCTAACTCTGTATATGCTTTTTCTAAATCTTCATCTGTATAACAGTAAATTTCTTTCATTCCTTTTTTAGAAATTTTATAAAGTGGTGGTTGAGCTAAATAAACGTTTCCGTTTTCTATTAATGGTCTCATATATCTAAAGAAAAATGTTAACAACAATGTTCTAATATGTGCTCCATCAACATCAGCATCTGCCATAATTATAACTTTTCCATAACGAATTTTTGTTATATCAAAATCTGCTCCTATTCCTGCTCCAACTGCTATTATAACTGGATTTAATTTATCATTTCCATATATTTTATCTGCTCTTGCTTTTTCAACATTTAACATTTTTCCCCACAAAGGTAAAATTGCTTGATATTTTCTGTCTCTTCCCTGCTTAGCACTACCTCCAGCAGAATCTCCCTCGACAATATATACTTCACAATTCATCGGATTTTTATCACTACAATCTGCAAGTTTTCCTGGTAAAGTTGTTGTTTCAAGTGAGCTTTTTCTTCTTACAAGTTCACGTGCTTTTCTTGCTGCTTCCCTAGCTCTTGATGCTCCAATACATTTTTCTAATACTGCTTTTGCAACAACTGGATTTTCTTCTAAAAATGTTGCTAATTCTTCATTCATTACACTTTGAACGACACCTGTAACTTCACTGTTTCCTAATTTAGTCTTTGTTTGTCCTTCAAATTGTGGTTCTTTTACTTTTACTGAAATAACAGCTGTTATACCTTCTCTTATATCTTCACCTTGTAAATTAGAGTCTTTATCTTTTAATATATTATGTGATCTTGCATAATCATTAAAAACTTTTGTTAAAGATCTTTTAAATCCCTCTAAATGTGTACCGCCTTCAATTGTATTTATATTATTAACAAAGCTATATATATTTTCTGAATAAGCTGTTGTATATTGTATTGCTATTTCTAATGGTACTTCCCCATTTTTTTCGATATATATTGGAACTTTATTTATTGGTTCCTTATTTTTATTTAAAAATTCAACAAAAGATTTTAAACCGCCTTCAAAACAAAATTCTGATTTTTTAGGAGTTTCTTCTCTTTGATCTTCAATTGTTATTTTTAAACCTTTTGTTAAAAATGCTATTTCTCTAAATCTTGTTTCTAAAACATTAAAATCATAATTTACACTTTCAAAAATTGTATCATCTGCTAAAAATCTTACTTGTGTTCCTGTTTTTTTAGATTCTCCTATTTTTTCTATTTTCTTTGTAGTTTTTCCTCTTTCAAATTCTAATTGATAAATTCCACCATCTCTTTGAATTGTTACTTGAGTCCATTTAGAAAGTGCATTTACTACTGAAGCACCTACTCCATGTAATCCTCCTGAAACCTTGTATCCACTGTCTCCTCCAAATTTTCCTCCAGCATGTAATACTGTATATACTGTTTCAGCTGTAGAAATTTTTGTTTTTGGATGTATTTCAACTGGGATTCCTCTTCCATTATCTGTTACATTTATTATATTTCCTTTTTCAATTATAATATTTATTTCTGTACAATATCCTGCTAAAGCTTCATCAACACAGTTATCTACAATTTCATAAACCATATGATGAAGACCTCTTAAAGATGTACTTCCTATATACATACCTGGTCTTTTTCTTACGGCTTCTAAACCTTCCAAAACTTGTATTTGTTCTGCTCCGTATTTATGATTATACTTTTCCATTAATTTTGCCTACCTTTCTTTATGAATATTCTTTTTACATATATAATAATAATTGTATTTTTTTATTTTGTCAAATTTTTTTTATTTTATTTTTCCGTTTTCAACATAAAATTCTTTATATTCTGTATTCTTTAATTCAATTTTATCTGTACATGTTATAATTACTTGTGTATCTTTTATATTTTCTAAAAAACTTTCTCTTCTATTTTTATCTAATTCAGACATGAAATCATCTAATAATAAAATTGGATTTTCTCCTATTTCATCATATATTACTTGTAATTCTGATAATTTCAAAGATAGTACTGCTGTTCTATTTTGACCTTGTGACCCATAGATATTTATTGGTAAATTATTTAAAAATATATTAAAATCGTCTCTATGAATTCCTCTAGTTGTATATCCTTTTATGATATCTAATTTTCTTCTTTCTTTTAATAAATCTAAATATTTTTCTTTTTCTTCACAATCTGATTTATATTCTATATTAATTTTTTCTTTATTTTCCGTAATATTATTATGGATATTTTCTATTTTATTTTTTATTTTTTCTATAAATTCTTTTCTATATTTATATATTTCCAACCCATAAGAAGCAATTTGTTCATCCCAAATTTCTATTAAATCTTCATTTTTATTTTCTATTTTTATTTTTTTTAAATAATTATTTCTTTCTTCTAAAGCTTTATTATATAATGTATAAATATGTAAATATTTTGGTCTTAATTGACTAATCATTATATCAAGAAATTTCCTTCTGTTTTGTGGTCCACCTTTTAATATATTTATATCGTCTGGAGTAAACAAAACTACATTTATATTTCCTAATAATTGACTCAATTTTTTTATTTTTATTTCGTTAATAAAAATTTCTTTCTTATTTTCTATATTTATATTTATTTTTCCTTCTCTATCTGATTTTAAATATTTTATTTTTAAATTACAATATTCTTTTTCTAATTTTATTAATTCTTTATCTTTATTTGTTCTAAATGATTTTCCCATACTCCCAAAAAATATTGCTTCAATTATATTTGTTTTTCCTTGAGCATTTTTTCCATAAAAAATATTTATTTTATTATTTAATTTTATTTTTTCTAATTCATAATTTCTAAAATTACAAATTTCTATATCACTTATCCACATTTTATTCTCCATTTGTTTATAATTATTTTTTATAAGCTTTTTTTATTTTAAATTACTTATTTTATTCTATTTTAATTTTTTTAGATTTTTTTTTACGCATTTTTATATACTTTACTTTTAAAATCTTTTTTTTGCTTTTTTTTATTTGATATATATTTTTATATCTTTTTCTTATATAATTTATTTTTAATTTATATATTATTTGGTTATTATTTTTTTATTATTTTCCTATTTATTTATTTTTTTTTGAATATAAATTCTTTTTATATTATTTTTTTTCTTATTTTTTATTATATTTTTTGTCAAATATATTTATTTTATTTTTTTTATAGTTATTTAAGTTTATTTTTGTTTGTTTTATATATGTAATCTTTTTTTTACTGTTTTTATCTTTTTTTATATTTTTTTTACTATTTTTTATATATTTTATTTATTTTTTAATTTTTTATTTTTATTATTTTATTTTTATTATTTTATTTTTTCATTAATTATTTTTTTATTTTTGATTAATCTTGTTTTTTATTAATATTTTTTATTCGATTTATATTGATTTTTATTTTTTTATATCTATTTAAGCTTATTTTTATTTATTTTATATATGTAATCTTTTTTTTACTATTTTTATCTTTTTTTATATTTTTTTTACTATTTTTTTCTATTTATTTATATTTTATTTTTTTAATAAATAATTTATTTACTTGAATTTTTAAATTGTCTTATTTTTGATTCTCACGTGTCGATTTTTTTTAATTTTAAGATTTTTGTATTTGAAAAGCTAAGAGTTTTTTTCTCTTAGCTTTTTTATTTTTAATTTTTTAATCTAATAGGTAAAATCATATATACATAATCATTGTCTTCAATAGATTTTACTAAACATGGAGAAACATTTGTACCAAATTCAAGATATATTTCTTCTTCATCTATTGCTTTTAAACAATCTAAGAAATATTTAGGGTTAAATCCAGCTTCTATATTTTGTCCCTCTGTTGATATATATAATTCTTCTTTAGCATCTCCTGATTGATTTGTACATGATATTGTCATTTTTCCTATATCAACAGATACCTTTACTGGATATTTTTTCTCCTTTTCTATACTTGAAGAAGATATTAAACTAATTCTTTCAAAACTATCTTGTAGACTTGCTTTATTAACTTTTACTCTTGTCTGCCAACTTTCTGGTATTACTGATTTATAATTTAAAAATTCTCCATCTAATATTCTCGTTACTAATTTACAATTTTCCATTTCAAATAAAGCTTGATTTTTTGCTACACCAATTTGTACATTTTCAAATGAATCTGAAAGAATTTTATTAACTTCATTTAATGTTTTTGCTGGAATTACAGCTTTAAAATCATTTACTGGAACTGGTAAATTTATTTTTCTTAATGCTAATCTGAATCCATCTATAGCTACTACATTTAATTTATTTTCTTTTATTTCAAATAAACAACCTGTAAATATTGGTCTTGTTTCTTCACTACTAACTGCAAATATTGTTTTTCTTATCATATTTTTTAATGCGCTTTGTTCTAATGTTATAGAATTTTCTACTTCTATTTTTGGTAATTCTGGAAATTCGTCTGGATTCATTGTTGCTAATTTATATAAAGAGCCTTCACACTCTATTATTAACAGATTATTTTCATTTAAACTGATGTTTATTTCTGCATCTGGTAATTTTCTTATTATTTCTGTAAACATTGTAGCATTTACTACTGTACTACCTTGTTCTTTAATTTCACATTCCATTGTGTATTCTATTCCAATTTCTAAATCATATGTTGTTAATTTTATTTCATTATCGTTTGTTTGAATTAATATTCCTTCTAGTATAGGCATTGTTGTTTTAGAAGCAACTCCTTTTACTACGGAATTTAATGCTTTAAGTATTTTGTCTTTATAACAAATAAATTTCATAAATATCATCCTTTCAAAAAAATTTAGGTTTGCCCTATATTATTATTTAATATTAATATAATATATTTAGTAGTAGTAGTAGTAGGTGCTGTGGAAACTGTGGAAAACTATATGGATAACTTTGCTCCGTAGAGAAAAGCTTGTGGATAATTCTGTGGATAAGTGGGTATAGTTATCCACACTTTCCACTTCGAAAAGTGGAAAAGTAGTTATCCACATGTTATCCACACGTTATTCACAGGTAGTATGTGGATAACCAAGTAACGTCTTCCGTAAGAAAAGAAAGAAAACTTTTTTCAAACGAAGATTCTCCAAAAAAATTTTTTTATAAAATGTGATTTTTTGTTGATTTTTATATTACTCGATATTTAAAATTATGTTTTTCACACTTTCCACAATTAATTTTGTATTATTTTTTTCTTTTATTTCTTTATCTATTTTTTTATATGCATGCATTACTGTTGAATGATCTCTTTTTCCAAAATCTATACCTATTTGAGGAAAAGACATATTTGCTACTTCTCTACAAAGATACATTGCAATTTGTCTTGGAAAAGCGATATCATTTGAACGTTTATCACTGATTAAGTCGTTTTTGTCTATACTAAAATATTTTGCAACCGTTTCTTGTATTGATTCTGAAGATATTACTTTTTCTTTTTTAGAGATAAATTCATTAATAACATTTTCAGCAAGTTCTATAGTAATTGGACTGTGAGTTAATGATGCACGAGCTACAATTTTGTTAAATACTCCTTCTAGTTCTCTTATATTAGAATCTATCTTAGCTGCTATGTTTGCAAGAATTGAATCGTCTATAATAATATTTTCATCTAGAGCTTTTTTTCTAAGTATTGCAACTCTTGTTTCATAGTCTGGACAAGAAATATCAGCTAAAAGTCCCCATTCAAAACGAGATTTTAATCTATCTTCTAAGAAAGGTATATCTCTTGGAGGTTTATCACTAGAGATTATAATTTGTTTTCCATTTTCGTATAAAGTATTAAATGTGTGGAAGAACTCTTCCTGAACCCTTTCTTTTTTTGCTATAAATTGAATGTCGTCAATTAGTAGTGCATCTGCCTTTCTATATTTATTTCTGAAAGGATCATTTTTTCCATCTCTAATTGAATTAATTAAGTGATTGGTGAATTTTTCAGATGTTACATATACAATATTCATTTTTGGATTATTTCTTAGTATTCTATTACCAACAGCTTGCATTAAGTGAGTTTTTCCAAGTCCAACACCACCATAAATAAATAATGGATTATATGTTTTGGCTGGATTATCTCCAACTGCTAATGCAGCAGCATGTGCAAATCTGTTATTACTTCCTACTACAAATGTTTCAAATGTATATTTGGGATTTAATGATTGATTAGAATAATCAATTTCTTCTTCAGAATTCTTTAATGATGAATTAGAAACTATATTTGAATTTGAATTTTCATCGACTTCATCTAGTGCATGGACTGAAAATGTGTATCTTCGATTTGTGATAAATTCAATTGTATTTAGAATTAAATCAGCATATCTTGTTTCTACGGGATCTTTAACGTAATGTGATTCACATTTAAAGGTAATATGATTGCCTTCAATAGATTCAATGTCTAATGGCTTTATGTATGTAGCAAAAGAAATTCGTGGTACTTCATCAACTAATACTTTTTTTATTTTTTCCATTAGTTGTTTTTCATCCATAAAACATTCCCCTTTCTGACGTTTAGTCTTATAAATATCAATTAATGAAAAAGAAACTTATTATGTAATGTTAAGATATTTTTTCTACTAAAAAAGTTATCCACAAAATTATCCACAGTTGTTGATAACTTTGAAATATTTGTGTAAAAAAACAACTTTTGTCGAACAAAAATTTATATCTTAAAATACACTATCCTAAGGCTTTTTGAAAATTACTTTATAAAAATTATTTTGTTGAAATTTTAAATGTAAATTTTCCACTTCCTGTGGATAACCTGTGGATAACTTTTATAAAATTTACAAAATTTTCAAATTTTTAATTGATAAAAAAGTTATACAACATTTTTTGGCAAAATGCAACAAAAAAATAAAAAAAACTGTAAAATGGTATCTGAAATCTGTATTTCCTTAAGTGTTCAAAAAAAATATTTAAAAATTATTGACAATTATTTGTTTTAGAGATATAATAGATGCACTTGCGTAAAATAAAAATATTGTAAGTAAATATTAAAATATAAAGTTTATTCGTAGGAGGTGTAGATATGAAAAGAACATTTCAACCTAAAAAAAGACAAGAAAAAAAAGAACATGGTTTTTTTAAAAGAATGTCTACAAGAGCTGGTAGAAACGTACTAAAATCAAGAAGAGCAAAAGGAAGAAAGAAAATTTGTGCTTAAGAGTAAGAAGTTTTCTTTCTTTAGTCCAAGCTATTTTATGTATTTGTTAACGCAAAGATATAGCTAAAGGATGATTGATTTATGAAAAAAACAAAGATGTTAAAAAAAAATTATGAGTTTAGAAATGTATTGAAAAATGGTAAATGTTATTATGCTAAATATATACAAGCATATATTTTAAAAAATGATTATAATGGGATTTTATTAGGATTAGCTGTAGGAACTAAAATAGGAAAGGCTTATCAAAGAAATAAAATAAAAAGATTAATTAGAGAAAGTTACAAACTTATAGAAAACAATATTGAAGACGGGTATAGTGTGGTTTTTTTAGTTAATAAGAGAAATTTTAATTATAAAGAGTTGAATTTTTCAGACATAAAGAAAGATATGGTAAGTATTTTAAAAAATTCTAAACTTATGGTTTGAAAGTAATATAAAAAAGAGAAATCGAATATAAAAAATGAAAAAAATTTTAATAAATATGATTATTTGGTATCAGAACAATGTTTCAATATGGTTTGAGTCTAAAAATATAAGGTGCAAATATTATCCAACTTGTTCTGAATATACTAAACAAGCAATTGGAAAATATGGATGTATCAAAGGATTATGCTTAGGGTTTTATAGGATTTTAAGATGTAATCCATTTTCTAAAGGTGGCTATGATCCATTAAAATAAAAAGTGGAGGGATAATATGTTATCTTTTTTTGCTAATTTGTTTGGTTATGTTTTGAATTTTTTATATGAATTGTGTAAAAATTATGGATTAGCAATGATTTTGTTTTCTATAATTGTAAAACTTTTAATGTTGCCATTATCTATAAAGCAACAAAAAGCAATGAAAAAAAATTCTAAAATTCAAAATGAAATGAAGCAAATACAATTTAAATATAAAAATGATCCTGAGAAAGCAAATCAGGAAATAATGGCTTTATATAAACGTGAAAATATGAGTCCTCTTTCAGGATGCTTAAGTTCAATTGTTCAAATTATATTGTTATTTTCTATTTTCTATTTAGTAAAATCACCTTTGACATATATGGAAAAGATGGATGAAAGTGTAATTGAACAGATGAAACAAGTTGTTAGTCAACAAGAAAATGTGTCAAACAATTATCCTGAAATTGCAATTATTAGATTTTCAAAAAATCTCGAAAATAGAGAATCCGTAAGTGAAGAACAAATAGAAAATGCAGAAAGCGGTGTAGAAAACAACGAGGATAATTTAAAGATTTTTAAGGAAAATAAAGAGCAATTAGATATAAATATGGATTTGTTGGGAATTGATTTAAGTAAAGTCCCTAAGGATAATATAAATGATTGGAAAGTATTGATTATTCCAGTTTTATATGTAATTTCTTCTTTTATTTCAATTAAATACACAACATCAGTAAAAAATAAGAAAAATAAAAATGATGCAAAACTTATAACTGATGGAAATGAGGAGAAAAAAGAAGAAGCATATGATGCAATGGAAGATACAAATAAAATGATGTCTTGGATGATGCCAATAATGTCTGTATCAATAGCTTATATTGCACCATTAGGACTTGCGTTATATTGGTTTATGAATAATATACTTATGATTGTTGAAAGATTTGTTTTTGATATGGTTTTAAAAGATGATGATGAAAAAGAGGAGGCAGAAAAAAATGGCTAAATCTATTGTGGTGGAAGGAAAAACTACTAATGAAGCTATTGAAAATGGTTTAAAAACTTTAAAAGTATCAAAAGATAAAGTTTTTATTAAAGTTTTAGAACAAGAAGATAAAAAGAGTTTCTTTAGTATTTTAGCACCAAGAGTTGTTAAAGTTGAGTTAACTTTAAAGGAAGATGTTAATGAACATGGTGAAAAACATGATGAATTGAAGAAAAAAGAACATAAAAAAATATCAAAAGAGGAATTGGATATTGCAGAAAAAAATGTAAAAAATTTTTTAGATAAGTTAATTACAGATTTAAAAGTTGAAGTTAATTATGAGATATCTAAGGATGACAGAGGTTTAGATATTTCTATGAATGGTGACGATATTGCTTTTTTGATAGGGTATAGAGGAGAAACCTTATATGCTATGCAAAATATTTTATCTTCAGTTGCAAGCAAGACACAAGAAGATAGAATAAGAGTAATCCTTGATATAGAAGGATATAAAGTGAAAAGGGAAAAGACATTACAAGATTTAGCTGAGAAAATGGCACAAAGAGTTATAAGAAGTAAAAAATCTGTAACACTTGAACCTATGAAGGCATATGAAAGAAAGATTATACATTCTAAATTACAAGATAATGAAAAAGTTTCAACAAAAAGTGTTGGAGAAGAACCAAGAAGAAAGGTTGTAATCTTTTTAAAATAATTTAATAACGAAAAAAATCAGAAGTCAAAGTTCAGATTTAATCAATAATGGTTAAGCTAACTTTGACTTTTTTAGTGAAAATTATATATAAATAAAAAAGGAGAGTTTATATGAGTACAATTGCTGCAATTTCTACGGCTCCTGGAGTTGGTGGGATTGGAATAGTTAGAATGAGTGGAGAAAAAGCATTTGATATTTTAGATAAAATTTTTGTTCCAAAACATTCTGAAAGTATTGAGAATATAAAAGGTTATACCATTAAATATGGGAATATTGTGGATGGAGATACTATTGTTGATGAAGTATTAGTGTCATATTTTAAAGCACCTAAAAGTTATACTACAGAAAATATGTGTGAAATTAATTCACATGGAGGGATAGTTGTTGTTAGAAAGATTTTGGATTTATGTTTAAAAAATGGTGCAGAAATAGCAATGGCCGGTGAATTTACTAAAAGAGCTTTTTTAAATGGAAGGATTGATTTATCACAGGCTGAATCTGTTATTGATGTAATAAATTCTAAGACAGAAAAGGAATCTAATGAGGCAATTAAGCAGTTAAATGGATTTTTGGCACAAGAGATAAAAAATATAAAAAATAAGCTATTGACAACAATATCAAATATAGAAGTTTCAATTGATTATCCAGAATATGATAATGATACACCAGAGGTTACGGAAGAGTCTTTGAAAAAGGATTTTGGAGAGATTAGAGATAAATTAACGAAGTTAGTTAATACTTTTGATAATGGAAAAATAATTAAAGAAGGTATAAAAACAGTAATTATTGGTAAGCCAAATGTTGGAAAATCTTCACTTTTAAATTCTATTTTAAAGGAAGAAAGAGCAATTGTAACTGAATTTGAAGGAACTACAAGAGATACAATTGAAGAATTTGTTAGCATAGAAGGTATACCATTGAAACTTATAGATACGGCAGGGATAAGAGAAAGAACTAATGATGTAATTGAAAAGATTGGAATTGATAAATCTAGAAAAATTGCTGAGGAAGCAGATTTGATTATTGCTATTTTTGATAGTAGTAGAATGTTAGAACAAGAAGATTTGGAAATTTTAGAATTAGCTAAAAGTAGAAAATCAATAATATTGTTAAATAAAATGGATTTAGATTCAAAAATAAATGAAAAAGATGAATGTTTTAAGGATTTTCAAGGAGATATTATAAAAATTTCTGCAGTAAATAATGAAGGAATTGATATTTTATATAAGAAAATAAAGGATTTATTTGAATTAGAACAGATTACAGCAGGTAATGAAGTTATTATTACAAATGAAAGACATAAAAATTTAATTAGAAAAGCTATAGATGATTTAAATAATGCAGAGAAAACTTTAAATGAGAATATGCCTATAGATATTATAGAAATCAGTTTAAGAAGTGTTTTGACAGATATTAATGGTATAACAGGAGAAGAAATTGGAGAAGAGATTATTAATGAAATTTTTTCAAGATTCTGTTTAGGAAAATAATTACATATATAACACTCGAAAATCAAAAATAATAAAAAAATATATACAAAACATAAAACTAATCATTAAAAAGCTAAAATTAAAATATGACGATTTTCAAAAGAAATAAAAGTAAATATATAAAATATTAAAAACATTACAATTATGTAAACTGAAAGATGAAACAAATTTTCTTGTTCCACAAGAAATGTAATTGGAAAAAAATGGAAATTAAAATATAGAAAGGAAATTAAAAAAATGAGTTATTTTGGAGGAGAATATGATGTTGCAGTTATAGGTGCTGGACATGCTGGATGTGAAGCTGCTTTATCTGCGGCCAGACTTGGAATGAAAACATTGGTTTTTTCAATAAGTTTAGAAGCTGTTGCTAATATGCCGTGTAATCCACATATAGGAGGAAGTTCAAAGGGACACTTGGTTAGAGAGATTGATTGCCTTGGTGGAGAAATGGGAAAAAATATAGATAAAACAATGATACAAATTAAAATGCTTAATACATCTAAAGGACCTGCAGTACATTCTTTAAGAGCACAAGCAGACAGGAAGAGATATCAAGCGGAAATGAAACATACACTTGAAAAACAGAAAAACCTTGAACTTAAACAAGCAGAAATCACAAAAATTAATCTGAAAGATGGAAAGGTCGAATCAATTGAAACTTCTGTTGGTGCAATTTATAAAGTAAAGGCTGTTATTGTTGCTACAGGTACATATTTAAAAGGTAAAATTTTTATCGGTGATTTTTCACAAGAAAGTGGGCCAGATGGAGTTTTTCCAGCTAATAAATTGTCACAATGTTTAAAAGAGATTGGTGTTAATTTAATAAGGTTTAAAACTGGAACTCCTGCAAGGATTAATAGAAAAAGTATAGATTTTTCTAAAATGGAAGTCCAAAAGGGTGATGAAAATCTTGTTCCATTTTCTTTAGATGATAAAATAAAAGAATTTGAACAACAAGATTGTTATCTTACATATACAAATGAAAAAACTCACAAAATAATAAGAGAAAATTTACATAGATCACCATTATATGGGGGAAAAATAGAGGGAACAGGACCTAGATATTGTCCATCTATAGAAGATAAAGTAGTAAGATTTAGTGATAAACCTAGACATCAGGTATTTATTGAACCAATAGGATTAGATACAGATGAAATGTATGCACAAGGTATGAGTTCTTCATTGCCAGAAGATGTTCAAATAGCTATGTATAGAACTCTTCCTGGACTTGAAAATTGTGAATTTACTAGACCTGCATATGCTATTGAATATGATTGTATAGATCCTTCAGAATTAAAGTTGTCGCTAGAATATAAAAAAATTGATGGATTATTTTTTGCTGGACAGACTAATGGTACTTCTGGATATGAAGAAGCTGCATGTCAAGGTTTAATTGCAGGAATTAATGCATCACAAAAGATTAAGGGGAAAGAACCAGTTGTTCTTGATAGAACACAAGGATATATAGGAGTTTTAATAGATGATATTGTTACTAAAGGAACAAATGAACCATATAGAATGATGACTTCTAGAGCTGAATATAGGTTGCTGCTTAGACAAGATAATGCAGATTTAAGATTGACTCAAATTGGTTATGATATTGGATTAATTTCTGAAGAAAGATATGGAAGATTTTTGAAAAAAAAGGAAAATATTGAAAAAGAAATACAACGTTTAAAATCTACAGTTGTAAAACCTACAAAGGAAGTAAATGAATTTTTAGAAAAATATAATACTACACCATTATCAACAGGTTCTAAACTTTCAGAAATACTTAAAAGAACAGAAATATCTTATAAAGCTTTGGGAGAAATTGACAATGAAAGACCAATTTTAGATGTGGCAGAGAAGGAAGAAGTAGAAATTCAAGTAAAATATGAAGGATATATAAAAATGGAAGAAGAACAAGTAAATAAGTTTAAGAAAATGGAAAATAAGAAGCTTTCTTCTGATATTGTATATCAAGATATTAAAGGTTTAAGTTTAGAAGCAAGACAAAAACTTGATAAGATAAAACCAAATTCAATAGGACAAGCGTCTAGAATTTCTGGAGTTTCACCAGCTGATATAAATGTTTTATTAATATATTTGCAAATGAAACAAAATAATTAAAGTTATCCACATACAATTAACAAAATGCGGATAAAAGGGAGAAAAAGATATGAACAATGAAAAGGAATTACAAGAATATTTTAAAAAATTAGCTAAAGATATTAATGTTGAAATAAATGATGAAGAAATTAATGAATTTAGTCTTTATATGGATTTACTTTTGGAGTGGAATGAAAAGATCAATTTGACAGCTATAACAGAAAAAAATGAAATTATATTAAAACATTTTATTGATTCTTTAACTATATATAAGTATATAAAAGAAAATGATAAGATTGCAGACGTAGGAACTGGTGCTGGCTTTCCTGGAATACCACTTGCTATAATGAAAAATAAAAATGAAGTAATTTTAGTAGATTCATTAAATAAAAGAATTAATTTTTTAAATGAAGTTATCCAAAAAATAGAATTGGAAAATGTTATAGCAATACATTCACGAGCAGAAGATTTAGGAAAGGATAAAAAATATAGAGAAAAATTTGATATAGTTACTTCAAGAGCCGTTGCTAATTTAACTGTTTTGGTAGAATATTTACTTCCTTTAGTTGATGTTGGAGGATATTGTATTTGCATGAAGGGACCTAACATTGAAGAGGAGTTAAATCAAAGTAAGTTTGCTATAAGAACTTTAGGGGGAAAAATAGAAAAAGTAGAAAAAATAATCTTACCTGATTCTGATTTTGAAAGAAATATTGTTATTATAAAAAAAGAACAATATACAGATAAGAGATATCCAAGAAAAGCAGGGATGCCTTTAAAGAATCCATTATTAAAATAAAAAAGTAAAAAGTTTTCGTGTTAAAAAAAGTCAATGTTCCACGGAAGCTTTTTTTGTAATCGTTGGTGTGAAAGAGATAACGAGCCGTTCTTTTGTGGAACAATCCGTGGAACAATTGGAAAAATAATACAATTTTGTCGATTTTTGTCATAAAAAAACAACTAAAAATTATAAAATGAAAGCAAAAAAAATAAAACTAATAGTTAGAATAATAAAATACAAAAAAATAGAGATGTTCTATTGACATTTATTGGAATTTTGTATATTATATTTAAGTATAAAATATTACAAAAGTTGATATAAATTGGAGGGAGCAAATTGGGAAAAGTAATATCAGTAGCAAATCAAAAAGGTGGAGTTGGAAAAACGACAACAACGGTAAATTTAAGTACAATTTTAGCTAAAAAGGGAAAAAAAGTTTTATTAATAGATACAGATCCTCAAGGAAATGCCACAAGTGGATTAGGTGTTGATAAAGATTCTGAATTATCAACATATGATTTATTGGTTGCAGATACACCAGCGACAGACATAATACAAGATACAGCAGTTAAAAACTTAAAAATTTGTCCTTCAAATATAAATTTAGCAGGAGCTGAAGTACAACTTGTTTCTATGATGTCAAGGGAACAGAGAATGAAAGAAAAATTAGATGCAATTAAGGAAAATTTTGATTACATTTTAATAGATTGTCCACCATCATTGGGATTAATTACACTTAATGCTTTTACAGCTTCAGACAGTGTTTTAATACCTGTACAATGTGAGTATTATGCACTTGAGGGATTGGGACAACTTTTAAGTACAATAGAATTAGTTAAGAAACATCTAAACAAAAGTTTGTACATAGAAGGAGCGTTGCTTACTATGTATGATATTAGGACAAACTTGTCAAATCAAGTTGTAAAAGAAGTAAAAAGATACTTTGAGAATAAAGTATATAAAAATGTTATACCTAGAAATGTAAAAGTAAGCGAAGCACCTAGTTATGGTATGCCTATATCAATATATGATCCACATTCAAAAGGTGCAAAAAGTTATGAGAAATTTACAAAAGAGTTTCTAAAAATCAATGAAAAGAAATAAAGATAGGAAGTGATTATAAGTGGCAAAGATGACAGGACTTGGAAAGGGATTAGATGCATTATTTTCAATGCCAATAGCTGATGAAGAAAAACAAAAAGAAAATGATGTTTTAAAAAATTTAAAGGTAGTAGATGTTGAACCTAATAGAGAACAGCCTAGAAAACTTTTTGATGAGGATGGACTTCAGGATTTAGCATCATCAATAAAAAGATATGGAGTTATTCAACCAATAGTTGTTACGGAAAAAGATGGATATTATGCAATTATTGCTGGAGAAAGGAGATGGAGAGCTGCTAAAATTGCAGGACTTGTTGAAATTCCAGCTATTATAAGAGATGATGATGATCAAAAGAATAAAGAAATAGCTTTAATAGAAAATATTCAGAGGGAAGATTTAACAGCTTACGAAAAGGCGTCTGGAATTAAAGCTCTTATGGAAGATTATAAATTGACACAAGAGGAAATTGCTAAGATTTTAGGAAAGAGTAGAAGTAGCATTGCAAATAGTGTTAGAATATTGAATTTGGAACCTAGAGTATTAGAATTTGCTAAAATGGGAAAACTTACAGAAGGACATTGTAAGGCATTGATGTCTATTACAGATCCAAATGAACAGTATAAAACAGCGGTAAGAATGATTGAAAACAATGAAACTGTAAGACAAGCAGAAAGTAAAGCACATAGAAAAAAAGTATATCCAGAAATTGATAAAAAATATGAAATAATATATAGAGATATAGAAGATACTTTCCAAGGGTTCTTTGGAACTAAAGTTAAAGTAGATGCAGGACGTAGAAGAGGAAAAATAGTTATTGAATATACATCAAATAATGATTTAGAGAGAATATTAGGTTTACTTAAGTAGGGGGCGAAATAATTGGAGTTTATAAGATCTGATACTTTTTTAATAATTTTATTTGTTATGAATATAATATTGGTTATAATTTCAATTATAGGAAATGTTAGAATAAAAAATATTAGAAAAAACGGAAAAGAATTTATGACAAAACTTGGCGATGGAAAGGACCTTAAAGAGGATTTAGACAGATATATGAATACAGTAAAAAATACAGAAAAGGAAATAAAAGACGTAAAGAAATATTGTAAAGATTTAAGTAGTCAGCTTGAAGGTTGTACACAAAAAATAGGAATTGTTAGATATAATGCATATAAAGATACAGGTAGTGATTTGAGTTTTGCATTAGCTTTACTAGATGAGAAAAACAACGGTGTTGTTTTAAATGGTATTTATTCTAGAGAAATGTCTAATATTTATGCTAAACCAATAATTGATGGAAAATCAACATACACACTTACAAGTCAAGAGAATGATGCGATATATCAAGCAATTAATGGTAATGAAATTAAAAAAGTTAATTAAAAATCAAAAAAATATTAATTTGCTATTGACAAAGTTAGAAAAATTATGGTATTATAACTAGGTCGGTGGCACTTGGAGAGGTGGTCGAGTTGGTTTATGGCAGCAGTCTTGAAAATTGCCGTAGGTTTGTAGCCTACCGTGGGTTCGAATCCCACCCTCTCCGCCAACAAAAACAAGCCTACAGATAATTTCTGTAGTTTTTTTAATAAATAAGGAGAAATACCCAAGTGGTGAAGGGGACAGTTTGCTAAACTGTTAGGTCTGGCAACGGGCGCGAGGGTTCGAACCCCTCTTTCTCCGCCAAGAAAAAATACTAGCAAATAGCTAGTATTTTTTTGCATTAATCGATATATTATGCAAAGTAAAACATAACATGAATTGAATGAATGTCGATTTTTTTATGTAAGGAGGAATAAAGATAGTTTTTATTTGCACATTAATTATTACGGGCTTGTGTTGGTTATTAGGTCAAATTATTTATATAATAGTTGTATTTGTAATTTGCTGTGCTTACGTTTGGTTACTCAAACTACTGTAAAAAAGGGAAATATTAAAAGGTTATCTTGTATAGGTATTCTTTCAATATTTTTATTTAAAGAAAGATTTTAGAGAAAAATTACTGCAAATTTTTGACAAAAAGTTGCAAATAAAAAAAATATAAGTTATAATTAAATAGAGAAGTGGTGATTATTATGAAAAGATTATCTATAATAATGATTGTATTTATTGTAATTCAGATGTTTTGTACTAATATATGTATGGCGGCAGATGTATTAGATCCTAATAAGTGGGATCCAAGTAAACAAGAAAGTAGTGTAATAGCTCCAGATGATGATCAACAGTTTATAAAAAAAGTAGATGTAATATTATCTACAATTAGAAATATTGGAATAGTAGTATCTGTTGGAGCATTAATGATAATAGGTATAAGATTTATGACGGGAAGTATTGAAGAAAAAGCAGAGTTTAAACAAGTAATGCCAGGATATATTATAGGAGCTATATTAGTATTTTCAGTTTCAGTTTTACCTAATTTAATATTTAATATAGTACAAAATTTTTAATAAATAGTTAAATCTATGAGAGATAGGAGGGATGATATGAAAAAAAGGAATATTTTAATAAGTATAGTTGCTATTAGTATTATTTTTATGATATCATTTCCTACGATATCAAATGCGGGAACATGGGGAGATATATTTAAAGGTGCTGACGATTTTGTGAGTAAAGGAAATGTTAAGATTGATGAAAGCAAGCTTGAAGATGCATCTGCTAGTATGTATTATATATTACTTTATATAGGCATTGCAGCTGCTAGCATTATAGGAGTAGTTTTAGGAATAAAATTCATGGCTGCTAGTGCTGAAGATAAGGCAAAAGTAAAGGAACAATTAATACCATATGTTATAGGGTGTGTAATTGTTTTTGGTGCTTTTGCAATATGGAAATTGGTAGTAACCGTAATGAATAATGTTGTATAATTAGTTTTTAACTTTCTAATATTTTATTAGATTTTTAATATAAAACAAATAAAAAAGGAGGAAATATTATGAATAAAAAAACAATGAAAATAATTGGAATTATGTCTATTGTTTTATGTGTGATTCTATCTGTAGTACCTGTTTTTGCAGCTGGTGATGGGGGTATTCTTGATGAATTAGATCAAGACCCACAAGCTGTTGGTGAAGTAACACAAATAGGAGCAAAAATCATAAATGTAATAACTAATATAGGTATGGTTGTTGCAGTAGCTGTTTTAGTTATTTTAGGTATAAAATACATGATGGGAAGTGCAGAAGAGAAAGCAGAGTATAAAAAGACTTTAATACCTTATTTTATAGGGGCATTATTAATATTCTCTGCAGCTGCAATAGTAAAAGTTATTGCAAGTATCCAATTCTAATTGTTAATAAAAAGATAAATAGCATATGCTATTTATCTTTTTACAAATGATAGTTAAGGAGGGGATAATATGAATAGAAAAAAAGTAACCAAGTTTTTTTTGATAATAATGATTGTTGGAGTAATGATTTCTGCTTTTATACCAGAGACAATGGCTGCAATAAATCCTTCACAACTTCAAGGAACTGATAATTCATCAGATACTCAAATAGCCAGTATGGGAAATAAAATAATAAGTGTTCTTAAAAATATAGGAATGGTTGTATCTGTTGCTGTAATAGTTGTATTAGGTATAAAATATATGATGGGAAGTGCAGAAGAAAAAGCAGAATATAAGAAAACAATGTTACCCTATTTTATAGGAGCATTACTAGTATTTTCTGCATCAGGAATAGTTACAGTTATACAATCGATAAAAATTACATAGGTAAATAATAAAAAATAGAAATAAGTCTAATTTAAAATCGGACTTATTTCTATTTTTTATTACAGAAAAATTACAAAAAGATTACAATTATATTAAATTTTTATTTTTTCTCCAAAAGATGACAAATTCTAATTGAAATATGTTATAATTTTAAGTAATAGTAAAATAAGGTGGAGTGTGCCTAAAACAAGGAGGAAAAATAATGGGAGGACCATATCAAATACCTAGAAATTATAAAGGTGAAAGTAGAATTTTATTGATATTCTCAACTAAGGCGTTAATATATACAGCTGTTGGTGGAGGAGTTGGATTAATATTTTATTTTTTGTTCAATGCAATGAAATTAAAAATGTTAGGAATTGGGTTTGTTGTATTGTTTGCGTTTATGGGATTTGCAATAGGGACATTTAAGATACCAGAAAATAATAAAAATTCATTTATGTCTAAAGCGGGAGGAGAAAATATAGATACAATTATAATGAGATGGATAAAATTTAAAATGAAACACAATAGAATATATGTCTATAAAGATAAGGAGGTAGAAACAAATGGAAAATAATCAAATAGCACAATTATTAATGGTGGTACTAGTGGTAATGATTTTAGTATTGTTTGCTTTGGTTTGTGTATTTATAGTTTTAAAACTTAAATCAAAAAAGAAGGAAAATGAAGAGAATAAACCTATACAGCCAACAACAACTAAAAGTAAAGTTAAATTAAATTATGATGTTCAGTCAATTTTTAATTTTATGGAATTTGATAAGATTGAAGATAATATGATTGTTCAAAATGGTAGTAAAAAATTTTTAATGGTTGTTAAATGTCAGGGAATAAATTATGATTTAATGTCTGGTGTTGAAAAAGCAAGTGTTGAACAAGGTTTTATACAATATTTAAATACTTTAAGACATCCGATTCAAATATATGTACAGACAAGAACAGTTGATTTAACCGGAAGCATTAGTAATTATAAAGATAGAGTTAAAAAGCTTGGAAATAATTTAATGCAAAAAGAATATGATTACAATCAGAAAGTAAGATCTGGAAATTACACAAAAGAACAGTTAAATAAACAAAACTTTGAAGTTACTAAGGCAAGAAACTTATATGAATATGGAGCTGATATTGTTAGTAATACAGAGAGAATGAGTTTAAATAAAAATATTTTAAGTAAACAGTATTACATAATTATTCCTTATTATTCTGATGAAGTTGGTGTAGGAGATTATAATAAGGATGAAGTTGAAAATATGGCTTTTGCTGAATTATATACAAGATGCCAATCAACAATAAGCTTATTATCTGTTTGTGGAATAAGCAGTAAAATTTTAGATTCAGTGGAATTAACAAATTTATTATATATGGCATATAACAGAGATGAAGCTGAGACTTATGATTTACAAAAAGCAATAAAGGCAGGATATGATCAGTTATATGTAACTGCACCAGATGTTTTAGATAAGAAAATGAAAGCTTTGGATGAACAGATAGAAAGAGAAGCTATTAGAAAAGCAAATGATGCGGTATTTAAAGCAAAACAAGAAACTGAAAAAGAAAAGGCACTAAAAAAGAAAGAAGCAGACTTTAATGATTTAATGGATAAAATGGCACAAATAATTATTGATAATAATAAAGGATTAATTGGTAATGATGTTGCTGATAAGGCTAAAGAAATAGTAAAAAAAGATAGTAAGGATGAAAAGGAGGCAAAGAAAAATGAGCAAAAAGAAGTTAAAAAACCAGGCAGACCTAGAAGAACAGCTTAAAGAACAAGAAGAAGTTGCAAAGTTTTTGAAGAGAAAAACAATAAAAGAATTAATAGCTCCTTCTGGGATAGATGCATCAGATATAGATCACTTAGAAATTATTTCAGGAACTAAAAGATATGCAAGAAGTTTCTTTGTTTCTACACTTCCACGTATGGCTGTATTCCCAGAAATATTTAGAGATTTATATATGTTTGGAGATGTAAATACATCTATATATATAAAACCAATAAAAGAAGAAAGATCACAAAATGAATTAAACAGAACAATTAATGAGTTGGAGACAGAAAGAATTGTAGCAGCAGATAGAGGAAATATAAATAGAGAAAGCACATTAGCTCAAAAAAGATTCGAAGCAGAAGAGTTGAGAGATGAAATTGCAGCAGGATTTAATAAATTATTTGAGGCATCAGTTGTTGCAACATTGTTTACATATAGTATAGAGGATTTAGATAGATATACAAAGATGCTTGCATCAGAAATGTCTAAAAGTTTGGTTGGAATAAAAACAGCATGGGGAATGCAAGAAGATGCTTTTCAAAGCAATTTACCACTTATGAATGATAAGATAAACAAATTACATACATTTGATAGAAATTCAATGGGAACAGTATTTCCTTTTACAACATCAGAAGTTGGACATCCTACAGGAGTGCCATTAGGATTTAATAAACAAACAGGAACACCAATATTATTTGATAATTTCCATCATTCACTTACAAATTATAATATGGTTATATTTGCAAAGTCAGGTGCTGGTAAATCAGTTACAATGAAGACGTTAATATCTAGATCATCAGTTCTTATGGGAATTGAAAGTTTAGCTTTAGATGCAGAAGGTGAGTATACGATTGTTGCTGAGTCCTTAGGAGGAATAAATGTTGTTATTAGTCCAAATTCAAAGACAGTAATTAATTTATTTGATATAGAACCTGAAACTGTTAAAGATGAGATAACAGGTAGAGAAAGAGCAATTTTAAATATTGAAAATAAAGTAGAAGACGTAACACAAGCTTTAGTTACAATGGCAAAAGGTAGTACAAGAAGTGATGAAGTTAATGAGCTTACTAAACAGATTATTGCTGAGTCTGTTGCAGAAGAGTATGCGGCTTTAGGAATAAACAGTAATCCTGAAAGTTTATATGTTCAATCTCAAGAAGCTATGAGAAGAGGAAATATGCTTACGAAGGAAAAGAAACCTATGCCTACAATTGGTAGCTGGTATAGGAGAATGACAAATAAAGCTAGGGAAAATACAAATAAAAACTATGAATATCATTATAGTTATTTATTAAAAGTTATGAAACAATATGTTAAAGAGTTTGATGGACAAATGGCATATTTTGATGGACAATCTACATTTGAATTATTGGATGAAGAAGTTCCATTTATTAACTTAGATATTTCAAATTTAGAAGAGAGATTTGCGAGACCGCTTGCACAACAAATACTACTTTCTTGGATTTGGGAAAAATATGTTAAGAAAAATAGTGAAGATAGAAAAAGGGCGAGAAAGAAAAGAGTTATTGTTGATGAGGCATGGATGTTACTTCCATTCCCAGAAGCTGTAGACTTTTTAAATAAAATGGCAAGACGTGCTCGTAAAAGAAATGTTTCACTTGCCATTATTTCACAAAGGTTTGATGACTTTTATGAAAAACCAGAGGCACAAGCAGTACTTACATCTTCAGATACAAAGTTGTTTTTAGCACAAGATAAATCTGAAATACAACATCTTAAAGAAGTATTTAAACTTTCTGAGGGAGAATCAGGATTTTTAGTTACCTGTCAAAAGGGAGAAGGACTATTAAAAGTAGGTGCTGAAACAGCTATATTAAAAATAATGCCAACGAAAAAAGAATTTGAGTTTGTTGAGACAAATTTAAATAAATTAGCGGAACAAAAGAACTAGACTAGAGGGGGTATTAGATAATGAAGATTTTAAAAAATAAAAGTTTGTGGATGAAAATTCTGATAGCTGTTTTAGCAATAATGATTGTAGCTTTTATTATGCCAAATGTTGTTAATGCGGATGATGATAGTGCGGATTCTTGGATGTCAAGCTTTGGTGGAAAATTAATTAGTTCGGTTTTGAAATTATTAGTTGGTATAGCTGATGGATGTATGTCAATATTGCAAAAAGCTGTTTTTGGAATAGATGATTCGTTGCTACATGTTGACGTAACATCAACTACTTGGCTGAAAATTTTGGCAGCAGTCGCTATTGCTGTTGTTGCAATAGTCGCAGTTGCAGCAACTATTGCGTCAGGAGGAACAATATTAGCAATTGCGGGTTCTGTTATAACGATTGTTTTAAAAACTGGAGCAGCGATTGCAATTACATATGCAGTTGCAATTCCATTAGTTGAAAATCAATTGGGGGATGATGTTTATTTTCCGGTTTTTTCAATTTCACCATATGAAATTTTTGCAAATGATGTTCCAACATTTAATGTTAATTTCTTTGATAATTCTGCTATAGATCAAATTAATGATCTTTATTCTACTGAGGATGCAGCAGAAAAATCAAATATGTTAATGGCATTAAGAAAAACGATATCAGATTGGTATGTGACATTAAGGTATATTGCATTAATTGCTATGCTTTCAATATTAGTATATATAGGTATAAGAATATTAATTTCTAGTACATCTGCTGATAAAGCAAAGTACAAGCAATTAAGTATGGATTGGCTTGTAGGAATGTGTATATTATTTTTAATGCATTATGGTATGACTTTTGCCAATGTTGCTGTTGATAAAATTACAGATATAGTGGATGCAGTAAAAGTTGAAGCTAATAATGATGCTGAAAAAAACGGAGAAAAGGATGGAATTCAAAAATATAAAATAAGTGATAAAGATATAGTAAATCAATTTGAGAAGCAATTTGGGGATACATATTGGAAACAATATATTGTGGAAGAAGGCGGAAAAAAATATTTACATTTTACAGCAGATAACTTTTTACAACAAGCAAGAATGAATGGACAGATACAGTTTGGAGTAAAAACTGATGAGAATGGAGAGGCTGAATTAGATGATGATGGAAAACCTATAAAGTATACGGCGTATGAATCAATAGGATGGAGATTAATATATGTTGTTTTAGTGGTATATACGTATATATTTACTTTTATATATATAAAAAGGTTTATATACATGTCATTTTTAACAATGATTTCTCCTTTAGTTGCGATTACATATCCTATTGATAAAGCTGGAGATGGCAAAGCTCAAGGATTTGATTTATGGGTTAAAGAGTACGTATTTAACTTATTATTGCAACCAATGCATTTGTTATTATATATGATTTTAGTTGGTTCAGCTACAGCTTTTGCAGCAAAAAACCCTATTTATGTTATTGTTGCTTTGGGATTTATGATTCCGGCTGAGAAATTTTTAAGAAAAATGTTTAACTTCGAAAAGGCTAGTACTCCTGGAATGCTTGGAGGAATGGCTGGTGGAGCATTGATGATGAATGCAGTGAAGTCAATTATGGGACCAAAAGGACCAGGGAAAAAAGGCGGTTCTGGAGGTTCTGGAGGTTCCGGAGAATCAGGAGGAAAGAAACCAAGAATGCATGCACCTGATAATCCAGATAATATATATGGAGGTGCACCAGATAATGCAAAAACATTGAATAAAGGAAATGAAGAAGGGGAAAAACTAAATACTTTCGGAAGAGAAGTTGAACAAGGAACAGAAACAGATGATCAATTAGCTTTGCAGGAAGCTATGGAAGCATATAGAAATGGAGATATTGAAAGTGGTGGAAAATATAAATATTCAAAAGATATACCAACAGAAGAATTATCTATGAAAGAAAGACAAAAAGTATATGATGATGTTTTTGGAGCAGAAAAATCTAAACCACAAGAATTTATTGAAAATGCAAAAGATAAGATAGGAAGTATGGCTCAAACGGGATCAGAGAAAGCAAATAAAATGAGATTAAGATTAGCATCATCTTTGGAAACTGGAAAGAATAAAATTGCTGGTTCTAAAGTTGGTAGAGGAGCGAAAAAGGTATGGAATTCAAAAGCAGGATTGGCAACTAGAGCTGGAGCTTCAAGATACTGGTCAAATCAAAAGTTAAGAGCAATGCAAAGAGTAAAGAACTCACATCCTATTAGAACTTTTGGAGGATTAGCAACAGGAGCAGCTTTAGGAGGATTAGGAGTTGTAGCAGGAATAGTAGATGGCTCTCCAGCAAAAGCATTGTCATATGGAGCATTAGGGGCAAAAGGAGGTTATTCACTAGGAAATGGATTTGTAGGAAATGCATATGAAAATAGTGGACTTAGTGGAACTTATACTGCCATGAAAGATGAGATAGCAGATCAAGATAAAGCTAGACAAAAGGAACATGATAAGTTTATAAAAGAGTGGAAGAATAGTGATAATATGAAAAAGCTTGAAAAAAGTGTTGGTAGAGAAAGAGCTAATGAGGTTGCTAGTCAATATCTTGATGTTGGAGTAAAAGATGTGGATTCTATTATTGCTTGTGAGAAAATGATAAAAGATTCTGAATTTAGTGGAATAAAGGACGTTAAGTCTGCAGCTGCTGTTGCAAAATTCCATGATGGTACTGTAAAAGGAAATACAACAAAGATGGATATGACAGGACTTGAAAAGACAATAAAAGGAAATTTAGCTGATGCAGGATGGAGTGGAAAGGATTTAGAGTCTAAATATAAAGAATTGTGCAAAATGAATAATAAATTTGATGGACTAAAGAAAGATTCTGAAGATAATAAATAATAAGAATATATGGAGGCTATAAATAATTATGAATATAATAAGACTATACAATCAAAACAGAAGAAAAGTATGGAGGGTTATAATTATTATAGCCTCTATAATTATCTTAATACAAATGTTGAATTTCTTTTCAAAAAAACAAATAGAAAAAGAACAGATAAATGAGAATAGTTTAGATAATGCTAATAATGATATTATGGATAATTCAAATAAAAAAGATTTTAGTTCAAATACAACAAACTCTCTTATTGGAGAAGGAAGTGTAGTAAATGATAGTGAACATAAAAATAAAGTAAATTTAATTAATGATTTTTTTGAATTTTGTAATAACCAGAAATATGAAGAAGCATATAATTTATTAACAGATGATTGTAAAGATGAAATGTATCCTGAAGTAAATGTTTTTAAAACAAGTTATTGTGACAAAATATTTAAAGGAAAAACAAAAAAAGTTGATGTTGAAAGATGGAGAAGTGATATTTATAGAATTACAATAATAGATGATATTATGTCTTCCGGAAAATATACTCAAGAAAATAATGTACAAGATTATATTGCGATTAAGGAAATTTCAGATGGTAAATATAAATTAAATATAAATGGATATGTAGGAAGAGAAGAGATAAATGCAAAAGGAAAATTTATATATAATATTGAGGTAAATGTTTTGAGCAGAGATACATATATGGATTATGAGATATATACTTTAAAGATAAAAAATACAACTAATGGACAGATTTTAATGGATCCATTACAAGAGGTTAACACGATGTATATTGAAGATAAGAATAATGTTAAATATTTTGCATATACACATGAACTTTCTGAATCGCAATTGTTAATAGAACCAGGAGAAGAGAGTAAGCTTAGAATAAAATATTATAGTAAAAGTATATCAGAAAAGAAAATAAAAAATATAGTTTTTTCAAGAGTAATTGTTAATTATTATCCATCAATTATTTATACATTATTTGATGATTACCAAGAATTTAGAATTGAATTATAGAAAGAGTTTAGGAGGAAATAATGGAGAAGGTTACTAAAAATTTAAAAATATTGATTACTTTTGTATTAATTTTAATAATTATAATTGCTATTATTTGTTTCTGTTTCAATAAAATTACTGGTAAAACCTATGTAAATAATGATAATCAAGAGGAAAACATAATACAATCAGAAGATAATAATGAAAATTCTGAAGAGCAAGAAGGAATAAAGAAAGTGTCTGATAATAATGAGTATTACACAGTAATTAAAGGAATTGATAAATTTTCAAAATGTATTCGTAAAGAAAAAGAACAAGAAATAATAGATTTATTGGATAGAGGTTATATAAATGAAAATGAGATAAAAGAAGAAAATATTTCTGAATATATTAAATATATGGGAAAATATCAGAAGTTTTATATGTATGGATTATATAAAGAAAAAGAGTCAGATAATACTACTAAATTTTATACATATGGAAAGTTAGCAGTTGGCTATGATAAAGAGATAAACATTGATATATGGTATATTGTAAGAGTTAATCAAGAATTATTATCATATTCAATAGTTCCTCTTTATGATGAAAAAAGAGATATTGAAGAAATAAAAAAAAGTATAACTAACTATACTGATGAGATAGATATTAATGTTAATAATTCTGTAGAATATGGACAAGCTTCAGATGAATTTATGTCAAAAGAATATTTTTATAATTTTCAATATAGGATTATTTACGATTATAATAATTTTTATAATATGATTGATAGCGAATATAGAGAAAAGAGATTTGTAGATAAAAATGATTATATTGAGTATTTAAAGTCAAATTATGATAATATAAGAAATATGACTATACAAAAATATCAAGTAGAACCTCAAATTAATTATATGGAATATATTTGTTTAAATAATAGAAATACATATTATACAATAAAAGTAAAAAATGTAATGGATTATACAATATTATTAGATGATTATACAATAAAAACAGATAAGTTTAAGGAAGTGTATAATAATAGTAGTGAGGAAGAAAAGGTATATACAGATATAGAAATATTTTTAAAAATGATAAACAATAAAGATTATAAAGCAGCTTATGGGTGTTTAGATGATTCGTTTAAGAATAATAATTTTGAAAGTTTTGATAAATTTGAGAAGTATGTTAAAGAAAAATTTTTTGATTATACTATTATAGAAAATATAGAAAAGTTTGAAAAAGTTAGTTCTTATTATGTGTGCAAAACAGCTGTAGCTTCAGGAATTAATTTAGCTTCTGATAAAGGACAAAAAAGCTTTATTGTAGAGTTAAAAGATGATAATAAATTTTGTTTGTCTTTTGAGGTAGAATAATATATCAAAATAAGAGGAGGGAATAATATGGAAGAAATTACAGGTAAAATAAAAAATGAACTGAAAAAAGTATTAAAAAAATTTGCAAAAAAAATAACGAAAAAATTCCTTGTGATTGTTTTGATAATAATGACGATTGTATCTTTATTGGGAGGATTTATCTATTTTCTTAATATTGAAGCGGCAACATATAAGAAAGAAGATTGGTCGAATGCACCATATGCTGCAAGTCAATATACTGGATTTGTAGATATAGGAGCTAATGGTGAAATTGCAACATCTATGACTGCACAAGAACTATGGGACAAAATGATAGAAAATAAAAGTGATATTAGAGATTATTTAAGTAATCCAGAAGAATTAAAAAAACTAATGAATGCAGAAGTTGTAACAAAGTTTTTAGATACAAGGGAAAATCCGGATGAGCCTATTAACTGGGATTCGGACGAACTAACAGATGTTAACTCAAAGAAAATTCAAGGAATTGCAAAATTAAAAAGATCTGATTCAGATAATAATAAATATACTATGAGTTATGTGGATGAGGCTACTTTTCAATCATATATAGATGAATATAATGCTTCTGGATCTGATGAAGCAAAACAAAATGCTTTAAAGCATTTTACACTAGTAAAAACCAAAGGTGTACAGCATTGTCGGTATTATAACTGGTTCAGGTTCATTTAAAACATATGAAGATTTAACAGATGAACAAATAAAAGGGATTGCAAGTTTATGTATGCAGGAGCAAGGAACTCTTAAAGGAGCTGCTGCTGAAGCATCTTTAATAGCAAATAGATTTGATTTATACAGTTCTGGAACAACAGGAAGTGAATTATATAGCTATATTCAAAATGCTGGTTGGTGGGCAGATGCGTCAAGTGTAATGGGAAGAATGAATGCTGGTGCTGATTATGTAGAAGTTGTAAAAGCAGTATTAGTAAAAGGAAAAAGAACTCTTCCAGGGTATGTTGATGAGCATGTTACTTTAGGAAGACAATGGATTGTTTCAGCAACTAATGATGGATCAGGGATAGATGTTATGAACAGAAGTGCATATGTTCAAAATAAGACAATAATTCAACAGTCTGGAGCTGTTGGTGGGGGAAAATATACTTTTTATAGTTTCCCAGATACTAATAGTGATCCTTTTGGATATACAAGTGAAGAAAATAGATCAAAAATAGGAGATGCATATTATGATTATGAATCTGGACAATTAGTTAATGGAGATAATAGTTCATCTTCTGAAGGTTCTTCAAATGATAATAAAAAAGATGAAGGAGAAACAACAAATACTGAAGGCAAAGAAATGGTTGTTGATGTATCAGAGACTATAGTTAATTCAGCAAAAACTACGGCTTCTGTTGGAACTGGACTTTGTTTAAGATGGGTAAATATGGTTTATCAAAATGCCGGATTAGGTGCATGTGAAGGTTCGTGTGCAAGAGTTTCTTATGAAAATAGTGCTGTTTCAGATAGTAGAGATAATATTCCAATTGGAGCTGCTGTTTATGGTTCTGGATCAGGAAGAGGAAATTATGGACATGTTGGTATATATATTGGTAATGGATTAGTAATGGATAATGTAAATAATAAAGTCCAAACTCAAACATTAGATGAATGGATTGCATGGCAGGAAAGAGCGTCAGGAATAACTACAAATGGAAAACATGTAAGAGGATATCTAGGTTGGGGATGGCCTGATGGAGTTAATAGAACTCCGGAGTTAGGATCTATAAGTAATAATAGTTCTAGTAATGATTCTAATGGTGGTGCAGCATATTATGCGAAAGTTGCTACATGGAAAGAAGTTACTAATAAAGCAGAATCAAATGACCCTGCTGGAGAAAATTACAGTAATACAACATATTCTATGACAACAACGGATATAAATTATCAAGCTATGTTAGACCCATTTACAATGCCTTTCAGTTATCTATGGGACTTTTTAATAATAGGAGAGCAAAAAGGTTTTGCAATGGATTTGGCGGATTTAGTATATAACAGTGAGCTTGAAATTACAGTTTTTGATAATTTAACTGAAACAACTAAAGTTAATGTTTATACATATACTAAGAAGGAAAAGACTAATACTAGTGCACATGCAACTTTATATTATAATGATGAGTCAGGTTCAAGTAGAAATGTTAGTAAAGAAGGAACCTGGGAAGATATAAAAGAAAATAATTATCAAACAACATATACTACAATAACCAAGAATAATACTTTAACAGTTGGTGTTACATTAGCAAATGTTTGGATGGCAAAATATACTCAAGAATATACGTATACTGTACCTAATGTTAGTGAAGAAAAAACAGAAAACGCTTTGGATGATATGGATTTTTCTGAAATTGAAGGTTCACCAAATAATAATGATACATATGGACATGGGGCTGATTTATTAAATGAACTAAGATCAAGTTATAGTACTTATACTATAAAAAGTCAAACATATCAATCATCAGAAAATGTTTATGAAGCTACTGTAAATAGAAAACAAGTTATAACAACAACGGTTAAGGAAAATAAATATGTATCAACACCTATGGTTGTTGAGGAAAAAACTGATCCAATGTCTACGGAACCTAATTTTGTTACAATATTTTTAGATTATAAAAATATAAAAGCTAAAGGAAATATTCTAAATGTGACAGATTGGTTGTTCGAACTTATTTCTACTAACGATAGTACAAAAGAAATGTTAGATTTAACTAAATATTTATTGTATAAAGCAACTGGAGTTAGTTTTGGAAAGACAGAATATGATTTTGGGGCTTTATGGAAAAAAGTATATCAAGCAATGGCTGATATCTCTGCTGGAGATATAATTGTTAATACAGATATGTCAAAAGAAGAATTAGTTATAACAGATGAAGAAATGCTTGAAGATGCAATTATGCAAGTATATAGTGGACAAACACAGGCAAATTTATTATCTGTTTTACACAATGGCACATTTATGAAATTACAAGAAGAGTATAAAGTTAATGCAATTTTTGCAATGGCAGTTACAATTATTGAATCAGGAGGAGGAACAAATTGGTCTGCAATAGATCCATCTACTCATAACTGGATGAGTATGACAGGAAGTTATAAGGGACAATCAGTTGCATCTAAAGGTTCAAATCCAAGGCATTGGAGAGTATATCCAAGCTTTGATGAAGCAACTTTAGATTTTGGAGATCAAATAGCAAATGGTAGTTATTATTTTAAGATGGGTAGATATTCGGTTAAACAAATTGCACCAACATATTGTAATGCTGCTTGGGGAGAATCTGTTGTTGCTGAAATGACAAAGATATATAATGCTATGGGATTGGAGATTGAAACTCCTGGAAATTCTATTGGAGGAACAAGCGCAAAAGAGGGATGGTCTACAAAAGGTGTTAGTTGCCCAAGGTATTATCAATCAGATTCGAGATGGGGATCAAATCCTTATAACTATGGAGCAGGAAAAACAATTGCTAAAGGGGGATGCGGAGCATGTGCTTTAGCTATGGCTGTTTCAGGTTTAACGGTGACAGATACAACACCTGATATAATTGTAAAGTTTTTAAATTCAAAAAATATAAATACTGTTTATAATGGAGAGGCATGTGCGAAAGCTGTTGCAAGTGAATATGGATTGAAATATGAATTTATTAACAGAACTAACAAAACAGCAATTGATGCGGCTTTAGATACAGGTAAGGTTTGCATTTTTAGTATAGATGCAAATGGAATATATACTGGTGGAGGACATTTTATAATGTGTAATGGAAGAGATCAAAGTGGATATTATGTATTGGAGTCAGGTCGTTACTATGAAACTGACAGACCATATTCATATAATCAAGTTTTTTCACCAGGGGTACAAGGGGTATTTGTTTTAAGTAAGTAAAATGGAGATGATGGTATTTGAGAAAAAAATATTTGTTAATAACGATATTTATAACTGTTTTGATAATTATAGGAGTAATTGTTGCTATATTGGTACTGTTGAATAGAGAGGAAAAGAATGTAAATATGAAACAATATAAAAATTTAGAGGAAGCTTTTCAAGATGCAAATAAAGTAGAAGAAATAAATAAAAAAATGGATTATTTTGAAGTTAAAGAATGTTTAAATAAATATGTTGATTATGCGAGAGATGAATCAAGTAAAAGAATTTTATCAGTATTTTCAGACGATGTAAAAGATGAATTAGGATTAAGTGAAGATAATGTCAAACAAAAAATTAATTTATTGTATCAGATTAAGATGATAAATGTAATATATCAATCCTTACAAACAGTAAACAAAATTGCTTTTGAAGAGCAAACAGACATTGAAGCGTTTATTGTTAAGGGACGAGCTAGTGAGAATGATGATTTTATTTTGATTGTTATGATGGATAAGAATAATAGAACATTTAATATAATTCCAAAAGAATATATTGAAGCAAAAAAAATAAATATATCAAAAGGTAATAGTTTAGATGTATATAGAGAAGACAAAATTAAAAATAATCTTTATAATACCTTTAAATATTCTACAGAAAGTGAAGAAAAAATGGGTATAGAATATTTTAATATGTTTATTACTGAATTAAAAGAAGATTCGAAAGTGGCTTATGAGAGGTTAGAAGAAGAATATAAAAAAGAAAATTATAATAGTTATGAAGCTTTTGAGACGTATATTGATAATAATAAAGATGAGATAAACAAAATGGTATGTACTAAATGTACAGTTGAGTACAAAAATAATACGATAGAATATAATTGTGTGGAAAAAAATAGTAATAACAATTTTATATTTACAAGAAAGGAAAATATATTTGATTTCAGTGTAAGAATTGAAGAATTATAAAAGGTTGCATTGCAACCTTTTTTATTATATAATTTTATTTGCGAGGAGGAAAAAATGATAGAAATAAAAAATGTTTCAAAATCATATAAAAAGGGAAATAAGGTAATTGATAATTTAAATATAGAAATAAAAGATGGAGAGATATTTGGATTTTTAGGACCAAATGGAGCAGGAAAGACAACTACAATAAAAATGATTACAGGAATACTTGAGATTGACCAAGGACAGATTTTAATAGATGGTATAGATATAAATAAGGAGCCAATAAAAGCAAAGTCTAATTTTGGATTTGTGCCAGACTCTCCGGATATGTTTTTAAAGCTTAGAGGTATTGAATATTTAAATTTTATTGCTGATTGTTATAATGTCTCAGAAAAGGATAGATTAGATAGAATAGAGAAATTAGCTAAGGAATTTGAGATATATGAAGAATTAAATAATAAGATTGAAAGTTATTCTCATGGTATGAGACAAAAAATAGTTATTATTGGTGTGTTATTACACAACCCAAATAATTGGATTTTAGATGAACCTGTTACAGGGTTAGATCCTAAATCTTCATTTGATTTAAAAAATTTGATGAGAGAGCATGCCAAATCAGGTAAATGCGTATTTTTTTCTACACATATATTAGAGATTGCTGAAAAATTATGCGATAGAGTGGGGATTATAAATAATGGTAAAATACTATTTGTAGGCACTTTACAAGAAATGCATGAAAAATATAGGAATGAAAATTCTTTAGAAGAGATATTTATGGAGATAACAAATAATGATTAAAAATATCAATTTTAATAATATAAAAAATTTAACAAATATTTTTATAAAAGATAATAATTATTATTTAAAATTATTTGACTATAGAAATAAAAAAATAAATAAAAAATCTTTAATGTTTTGGATATTAGTAATTTTAATTTTTGCAATTACTTATTTGAGTTATGAAGTTATGAAATTTTTAGTTAAAATTAATAAACCCGAAATATTTATAAATGCGTATTTTTTATTTTCTAGTATATTAATTATTTTTCAGACTATAATGGTTTGTACTAATATTTTTTATTTTTCAAAGGATATTGAAAATATTATACATTTGCCATTAAAACCTGTTGAAATATTAATATCAAAATTTAATACAATTGTTTTTATGTTATATAGTACAGAAATAATATTTATATTAATACCTTTAATTGTTTATGGTGTTTTTATAAATGCAGGGTTATTGTTTTTGATAAAATTAATTTTAAGTTTGGCTATTTTTCCTGTTTTATTTGCAAGTGTTATAAGTATAATAATGATGTTTTTTATGCAGTTGTTGAAGAACTTTAGAAATAAAGATATGATTCAGACTGTAATTTCTTTAGTGTTAGTTGTGTTAATTGTTTTTGCAGCATATATTATAATTAATAATATTTTTAGTAATCAAGTAAGCGAAGATAATATAAGTGGATTTGTAGATGAGATGAATTTAAAAATAAAAGGAATTAATAATTATTTTATAATAATTAATCCAATAATTAAATTTATAGAAGATAAGAATTTGTTTGTTAGTATTTTTGATTTAATAAAAATAATATTGATTGATATTTTAAGCTTTATAATATTTATTTTATTAGGTAATAAAATATATTTAAAACAATTACTTAAATATAGTTTTTATACTAAAAATAAAAAAGAAATATCATTGAATTTGAAATCTAAATTGAAGAAAAATAACATAAGTAAAACATTTATAAAAAAGGAATTTAATTTATTATTTAAAAATCCAATATTTTTTATTCAATGTGTATATCCAGTTATTACGTTGATGGTAACATTAGTAATATTGATAGTAACATTAATTCCTAAAATATATGGTTTGTTACAAATAGAAGAATATTCAAATATTTTTGAAGGAATGAGTTTTGATATAGAGGCTGCTTGTATAATTATTGGAATTACACAAGTGATAGGTTTATTAAATTATTCTTCAGTAACAGCTTTTTCTAGGGAAGGAAAAGATGCATATACTATGAAATATTTGCCGGTTAGTTTATATAAACAATTTATATTTAAAAATATTCCACAAGTATTTTTAAATAGTATGATTTCATTTTGTTTAGTAGGACTTATTTTTGGGATGATATCTGAGATACCTAGAATATATTTTATACCGATTACAATAATTACAATATTATTTAATTTAATTAATAGTTATATTTTATCAATTATAGATCTTTTAATGCCGAAACTAAAATGGGATTCAGAATATGAAATTTTAAAAAATAATAAAAATAAATTATTACAGTATGTTTTAATAGTATTAAATATTATATTTATTATTTATTTAAAAAAATTGTTTATGGAAGTTGAATTTGAATTAAAAAATATATTTTTAATTATAATATTATTTTTATTTATTTTATTTTTTGTATTTAATGTTTATATTAAAAAAAATATTAATAAATTATTTAGAAATATAAATTAAAAATATTAATAAATTTTTATATGTTTTATAAGATAAAAAAATAAAAGTGAAAGTTGACATTAAAAATTTAACTTTCACTTTTATTTTTTAGCAAAAATATTTTTTTAAAACGAAATAAAATTATTTTAGACTATTTTTAACTAGTTATATATTATTTGGTATTTTTAATTAATTTAAAATTTTTTTATCTTTTTTTTGCTATTTTTTATGTTTAAATAAAATAATTTTTAATTTAATTTATTTTATTTTAATTTAATTTATTTTATTTTATTTTATTTTATTTTATTTTATTTTATAATTTATTAACCACTGTTTTTATAAAAATAAATAAAGCCAATAATAAGTGCTATAAAAAATAGAAAATTTTTACCTTGAATTAAATTATTAAAAAATGGAAGTTTGAATAAAATAAAAATTGCTAATCCTATTAAAAGTAAAGCTAAAATTAGTTTAAATAATCGTATAGATAATTGTTTTAAATTATAAAGAAAATAATCTTTAGCATTTGGAGTGTTGTCGTTTGGATAATAATTTTCATTATATATATTATTATTGTTAGTGCTGTTGTTTTTATAGGTAGTGTATGAACTATTATAATTATTATGTGTTTCATTATTTAAATTTGTATAATTAATATTTAATTTTTCTTCTAAAACATTTAGTTGTTTTTTTAATTTAATATTTTCATTTATTAATATATTATATTGTTCTTGCGAAATATAATTATTTTGTAAATTAGCATCATAATTTTCTTTTTTATTTTTGTCAGACAAAGTATCATAAGCTTCATTAATTAATTTTATTTGTTCTTCAGCAAATTTCTTATCTGTTACGTTTTGTTGTAAGTCTGGATGATATTTTTTTACTAATATTTTATATGCTTTTTCAATTATTTCTGGTGAGGCGTTTTTATCTACTTCTAACAATTCATAATAATTTTTCATTTTTACTCCTATTTTATTTTATATAATTAATTATAACAAATATATATTTTTTTTCAATATTTTAGTTATATTTTAAAATTTAATTTTAATTTATTTTATTTTAATTTAATAATTTTTTATTGATTTATTTTTTAAAAAATATTTTTATATAATTAAATTTATTTTTACAGTAAAAAATAAATATATATTTGATAATAGTAACAAGCCAAAATAATTTTTTTAGAATTAAATAAATTCAAATAAAATCATTTTAGCTTGTTTTTATTATTTTTTCTATTTTAAACTAATTAAATGTTTTTTTATTTATTTTATACTATTTTATATAAATAAAATTTAAATTAATTATTTTTATTTTTTAGATTATCTTTTGCAACAGTCATTAATAATTTAATTCTGTTTGTTTGATTTGTTTCACTTGCACCAGGGTCGTAGTCAACAGGAGTAATATTAGCTTCAGGATATTTTTCTCTAATTGTTTTTATTACACCTTTTCCAACAACGTGATTTGGTAAACAAGCAAAAGGTTGTACACATATTATATTTGGAATATCATTTTCAATATATTCTATCATTTCAGCTGTTAGGAACCAACCTTCTCCAGTTTGATTTCCAATTGATAAAATATCTTTTACTTGTGATTCTAAGTGCCATATGTTGCATGGTAATAAATAATTCTTTTTTGAACTTTTTAGTGCTGCTATTGTGTCTTTTTCCATTATATCAATTAAGCTTAATGCAAATTTCATTATTTTTGCTGATTTTTTGTTTATATTTAGTAATTCATTAAAAGTTATTTTGTGTGTTGCCATGAATTTAACAAATCCCATAAAATCAGGAACAATTACTTCTGCACCTTCTTTTTCTAATAAATCTGTTACATAATTATTTCCAAAAGGGTGATATTTAATTAAAACTTCTCCTACAATACCTACTTTAGGTTTTTCAATTGATGTGTCAAGTTTTATTTTCTCAAAATCATTTACTATATCATAAATAGCTTTTTTAAATTCTTTATTTGAATTTGATTCAAGAACCTTTTTTGATTTTTCAAGCCATTCATTATAAAGTTTGTCTGTTTCACCTTTATTAATTTCATAAGCTCTGTTTTTATGCAATACTTTTTGTAATAAATCTCCTAATATGACTGCTTTAACTAGTTTATCTATTAATTTTGGTGTTAATTTAAATCCAGACATTTTCTCCATACCAACGACATTAAAAGATATTATTGGAACTTGTTCAAATCCAGCATCTTTTAGAGCTTTTCGGATGAACCCAATATAATTTGTTGCTCTACATCCACCACCTGTTTGAGACATAATTAAAGCAGTTTTATTTACATCATATTTTCCAGATTGAAGAGCTTCAATCATTTGACCAGTAACTAATATAGATGGATAACATGCATCATTATTTAC
Organism: uncultured Clostridia bacterium; assembly: GCA_934178475.1. GTDB lineage: Bacteria > Bacillota > Clostridia > TANB77 > CAG-508 > CAG-269. The sequence continues at coordinate 220,195 of CAKPQH010000001.1, read as the reverse complement.
ATATTTTAGTCCCGTTTCAACTGTTTTATCTGTACATTCCCTAAGCAGTACAGCGTTATATCCACTAAGTTGCATAGCTTTTTCTAATAGTTCAAAGTGAACAGGTATCATTTGAGGAATTAATATAGTGTAATTATTTCTCATCGGTTTTGTAAATAATTTTTTATTTACTTCATAATTTCCTAGTTGTTCATTTTTATCTATTTTACGTTTATTCATACTTGCTAGAAGAGAACGTATACGTATTTTAACAGCGCCAAGATTGTTTACTTCGTCTATTTTTATCAATGTATACATTTTATCATAGCTTGCTAATATTTCTTCAACTTGGTCAGTTGTAACTGCATCTACACCACAACCAAAAGAATTTAATTGGATTAATTCTAGATTATCATGTTGACCAACAAAATTAGCAGCAGCATAAAGTCTTGAATGGAACATCCATTGATCTACTACTCTTAATGGACGTTTTACTTCAGAAAGAGGTGCAATACTATCTCCAGTAAGTACACAAAGTCCTAATGAATTAATTAATGTATCTATTCCATGGTTTATTTCTGGATCTATATGGTAAGGTCTACCTGCAAGAACTATTCCTTTTAAGTTGTTTTCTTCAATGTATTTTACAGTATCTCTTCCTTTTTCGTGAATATCTTTTTTGCATTTTTGATATTCTTCTTCAGCTTTTTTAGCAGCTTCTTTTAATTCTTGTTTTGTAAAATTATATTCTTTAAATTCATCTAATTCCATTATCTTTTTTACAAGATTTTTTTCATCAAAAGGTAAAAATGGATTAATAAATTTAATATTTTTATTTTTTAATTCTTCTATATTGTTTTTTAATACTTCAGAATAAGAAATTACTATAGGACAGTTATAATGATTATCTGCTTTTTCAAATTCTTTCCTAGAATATGGCATGCAAGGATAGAATATAGTAGTTATTCCTTTTGCTAATAAGTTTATTATATGTCCATGTGATAATTTCGCAGGATAACATACTGATTCTGAAGGCATTGATTCCATACCATCTTCATATGTTTTCCTTGTGCTTTTATCTGAAATGACGACTCTAAAACCTAGAGAAGTTAGGAAAGTAAACCAGAAAGGATAATCTTCATACATATTTAATACTCTTGGAATTCCTATAGTTCCTCTTGTTGCGTATTGTTCTTCTATAGGTGTATAGTTAAAAATTCTATCATATTTATATTTTACTAAGTTTGGTAAATTTTTAGATTTAGAGGTAATACCAGCACCTTTTTCGCATCTATTACCAGATATGAATTTTTTACCATCACCAAAATTATTAATTGTTAGATTGCAATGATTTTCACATTTATTACATCTAGCATGTGTTATTTTTATATTTAAATTATGTAATTCGTCTATTTTTGATATCGTAGAATAATAATTCATATCCATATTAGTTTCAAATTGTTCTTTTGCAAGTAAAGCTATTCCGTAAGCTCCCATTAATCCAGCGATGTCTGGACGTATAACGTTTTTACCAACAATTTTTTCAAAGGCACGAAGTACGGCATCATTATAAAAAGTACCGCCTTGTACTACTATTTTGTTACCTAATGTTTCTACATCTCTTACTTTCATAACCTTTTGAATAGCATTTTTTATAACGGAATATGAAAGACCACTAGATATATCTCCTACAGTATAACCTTCCTTTTGAGCTTGCTTTATTTTTGAATTCATAAATACAGTGCATCTTGAACCTAAGTCAACAGGTCTTTTAGATTTTATTGCTTTTTCAACGAATTCTTCTATAGAAAGACCTAAACTTTTAGCAAAAGTTTCAATGAAAGAACCACAACCTGATGAACAAGCTTCATTTAACATGATGCTATCTATAGCATTGTTTTTTAGTCGTATATATTTCATGTCTTGTCCACCAATATCAACAATACTAGTGACATTTGGTTCAAACTTTTTAGCTGCTGTATAATGAGCGATTGTTTCTATTTCTCCAAGGTCAATGTTTAATGCAGTTTGTATTAATTTCTCACCATATCCTGTAATTCCACTAAATCTAATTTTTGCATCAACAGGTAAAACGCTATATAAATTTTCTAACATTTCAATAACACTTTTTAAAGGGTTACCGTTATTATTACCATATAATGAATAAAGTAAAACGCCATCTCTATCTATTAGAACAAGTTTTGTTGTTGTTGAACCTGCATCTATACCTATAAAGCAATCGCCTTTGTATCCAGCAAGTTTATTTTTTTTAACACAATCTTTTTGATGTCTTTCTCTAAAAGATTTATATTCGTTTTCATCTTTAAATAATGGTTCTATTGGATTTGTTGTGTTATCTTGTGATATTTTTAAATTATGTATTTTTTCTTCTAATTCTTTATTTGAAAAAGGAGTTTCACTTAGGGAATCAAGAGCCGCCCCTTTAGCAACTAAAAGATGAGCTTCTTCTGGAATTATTATTTCATTACTTGTTAAATTTAATGTTTGAATAAATCTATTTCTTAATTCTGATAAGTATGTTAAAGGTCCACCTAGAAATGCAACTTTTCCTCTAATAGGTCTTCCGCAAGCAAGACCGCTTATAGTTTGATTTACAACTGCTTGAAAAATTGATGCTGCGATGTCTTCTTTAGCAGCTCCTTCATTTATTAATGGTTGTATATCTGTTTTTGCAAAAACACCACAACGAGAAGCTATTGGATAAATAGTTTGGTAATTTTTGGCAAGTTCATTTAGTCCGTTATTGTCTGTGTGTAAAAGAGATGCCATTTGATCAATAAATGCACCTGTACCACCTGCGCATGTTCCATTCATACGTTGTTCAATAGATTTATCAAAATATATTATTTTTGCATCTTCTCCACCAAGCTCTATAACAACATCGGTTTCAGGAATATATTTTTCAACAGCTCTTTTACAAGAAACAACTTCTTGGATAAAGTTTACATTTAAAAACTTAGAAGCAGACATAGCACCTGAACCAGTTAACGCTAGCGTAAAGTTTTTATTTGGATACATATTGTTTAATTCTGATAATACTTCACATACAGTATTTTTGGTATCAGAAAAATGTCGTCTATAATTTTTATATATAGTTTCTTGAGATTCATTCATAACAATTATTTTTACTGTTGTAGAGCCTACATCAAGTCCTACGTGTAAAATTTCTTTTTCCATATTCATACTCCTTTAAATGTTTAAAGATATTATAAAAAACATTCCCTTAATTTTATAATTCTATATTAAAATGGGATTTTTGTCAAATGGAAAAAATTGGAATATAATGTGTGGAAATATAATAAAAAAGCACTAAATTAGAATTACTAATTTAATACTTTAATGTGTTTTATATGTATAGTTAGATATAAATTCATTTTTTATTATTTGTCCATTTGATTTTAATATTCTATATGTTGAAGATTTTATATATTTTGCATTTTGACTTGTAACATATGCATTTATACTGACATCATATTCGTTTTGTTCTTTTACGCCATATATATTAAATGTTGCAGTTCCATTTTCTACGGAACATGTGATTTTTATAGCGTGATTTCTACTGTTTTTGAATTTGAAATCTTTCATTCCATAAACTACTGTAGCATCTCGTCCTGCTTTTACATATGATGGAACAAATTGGTGGTTATAAAGTTCAACAATTTCTAAGTTTGCAAGAAGAGAACAGTTAAATAATGTTGTTGATATTTGACAGATGCCTCCTCCTAAACCTTGAACAACAGCGCCATTTTCATATACAGCAGCTTCTTTATATCCTGATGAGATCGTTCTTTCACCGACTACATTATTGTATGAGAATACTTCATTTGGAAGTAAAACATATCCATTTATTTTATTAGCTGCTATACGAAGATTGGTTGTTCTATTTTTGTTAGATGCTGCATATTTTGTTGAAAATCTTGCAAGTAAATCTGGAAATGCTTCTACTCCAATCATATTTGTTGTAACGCTGGGTTTTAGTGTTTTTAAAGGAATAGTGCATTCACTTTCAGAAGATGCTAATAAATTTTGCGCTTCTTCTAAAGATATTTTAAAATCTAATCCATTTTCTGAAGGATATACAGAATAAGGATTTGTTGTATAATATGCATCTTTTGGTTCTTTATATATTTCAGAATGAATGGCATTTAAATCTATTTCTTTAGGTTCTTTTGGAGTTGTTTTTATTTCAATACTATTCCCAATGAAATTTATGTAGTAAATTTCATGTTCAATTAAGTCTTTTGTTTTTTCTACATCAACTATATTACCTGAAGATCCTTTTGTGATAATTAAGTTATTATTATCTATGTAATGACTACTTTCTATTACGGCATCAGGAATTTCAGTAGATATATTATTTAAAAATTTATTAAGATTATTTTCGTTTAAAGTATATGTTGGCATGATGTTAATATTATTTAATAAAGTATTAAATATAGAGTAATTATCCCAAATAATATTGCCATTTTTACCAATTTGATAAGCATAATTTACAGCTGAATTTATATCATAAGATAATTCAATTTCATCGGTATTTATGTAAGTTTCATAGTCTCCATGAGTTAATTTTATATCATTATTTAATATATTGTCTTTATAATATTTTGATATTTTTTCTTTAGCTTTTTCTATACTTAAGTTTGATACATCAATTCCGCTAATGTAGATTCCCTTAGTAATAACATTACTTTGTTTATAATTGTATATTGTAAATATAGCAAATACTAAAATTAATATTAATAAAAAACTACCAATAAAAATAGATAATAAAATTAATACATGTTTTTTAGAAGTTGAATTATCATTAATAGATAAAGCTTCAGGAGTAGTGGTTGAGTTAGCTATTTTTTCTTCTTCTATAATCATATATTACCTCTATTTTATTTATTTTAAATATTTAATTTTCTAATTATTAATTTATAATATTTTATTGTGTTTGTCAACAAAAATCGACTTGAAATAATTGTAAAAATGGTCAGTTAAAATTTAATGAATTACAGAATATGTATCAGGATATTGTTCGGAAACTTCGTTATTAATAAGTATGTTAAATGAGTTTACTTCATTAAGTTGAGAAAGTGTATTTAAAATACTATTTATTATATTGTATTTTTGAGTTTCATCTGCGAAATTTAAAATTTCAGATGAAAAATTTAGTATTACGTTTGAGTGATCTATGGATGCATTTATAAGTGTAGTATTGTCAGGAATCAGTTTAGTTAAATCTGAATTTTTGGGACCTTCTATAAGAAGATTAACTAGAGTTTGATAAGGGTTAGTTAATAAACTAGCACTGTCTATTAATCTTCCTTCAGTTTTTAAACAATTGTTAGCAGAGTCTAGAAAGTATAAAGAAACAATAGTATTTCGCATTTGTTCTTCACTTATTTCTTCTTCAGGTGTATAGTCATTTTCTAAATTACTATTAGTATTAATTTTTTTATTTTTACTAATAAAATAACCTGAAATTATAAAAATGATTAAAATAAAAATAATAATTAAAAATGTTTTATTTTTTTTCATGATATCCTCCTAAAACGTTTTTTTAATTATTATTTTTAGTATGTCCTTTTTAGAACTTTATTTTAAAATTTTATATAATTTTATATAGTTTGTAAAAGAGTGAAAATTATTTAAGAAACATTCGACCTCATTTAATGATTTTTGAGTATTTTTTTTGTAATCTTTAAATTTAAGTTTATGTTTTTTGGGAGGTGGATTACCTCTTTTTTCATTAGTGCTATTATTAGAATATATAAGATTATTCATAGCGAGATTCTCCATATTTGAAAAAATTGTGTATATATAGTATAATATATGAGGTGTTGCTATTTAAAGTGAGAATTTTTAAATAGGAAAGTAAAATTATAAAAAAGAATTGATAATAATAAGTTAGGGAGAAATATGGATATAGAACTAAAAGAAAATGAAAGAATTGATGATTTAGAATTTAAAGGGTTAAAAATTATACAAAATAAAAATGGATTTTGTTTTGGAATGGATGCAGTATTGCTTTCTGATTTTGCAAAAGAAATAAAAAATAACTCTAATATTATTGATTTAGGTACAGGAGCTGGAATTTTACCAATACTTCTTTCGGGAAAAACAAATAATTGTATATTTACTGGGATAGAAATTCAAAAAGATGTTGCTGATATGGCAAGTAGAAGTGTTGAATTAAATAAATTAGAAGATAAAGTGAAAATACAAAATATTGATATATTAGAATTAAAAGATTTTTATGATAGAAAAAGTTTTGATGTAATAGTTACAAATCCACCATATAAAAAGATGGATACAGGAATTAGTAATAATGAAGAAAGAAAAAACATATCCAAAAATGAGATAACAGCTTCTTTGGAAGAGTTCATTTCAATTAGTTCATATTTACTGAAAGATTATGGCGAATTTTACATGGTTAATAGACCAAATAGATTAGTGGATATATTTAATATCATGAGAAAAGAAAAAATTGAACCAAAAAAAATTAAAATGATTTCTCCAAATGAAAATAAAAAACCAAATTTAGTTTTAATAAAAGGTGTTAAAAATGGAAAACCATTTTTAGAAGTTGAAAAGGATTTAATAGTATATAAAAAAGATGGAAGTTATACAGATGAAATATTAAAGATTTATAATAAAAAATAATTAAAGTATAAATTTTAATAAATTATATTATTTAATAAAAAGAATAAAAAATATACAATGAGAAAAATGAAGAAAAAAAATATATAGTTTATTAAATTAAGTTAAATAATTATAAAAAAATAAATTTAATGTATTTTGAAAAAAATAAACAAATTTGAGTATTTATTAATATTTTATTTTTATTAATTATATAAATATTTTTATTTTTTGAAAAATGATGATAAAAAAATATTAATAAAGAAATTAAAAGAAAATGAAAAGAAATATATTATAAATAATAATTAATGAATTAAAAAAAATATAAAAAAATCAATTTGAATAAATATATATTATATATGGTATTATTATATCAAAATTCTAATAAAGTTTTATTTTAATATTGATATTTAAAAAATAAATTTAATAAAATAGTATTTATTTAGAGTAAAATAAATATTATTTAATATTATTTATGAAATATAAAAATAAAATTATTAAGAAAAAAAGAATAAATTAGATAAAAAAATATAAAATTAATAAAAAATAGTATTTTATATGTAAATATAGATAAATAAAATAATTTGAATTTATTTAACCTGAAAAAAATATATTTGAATAATAAGAGTGGGGAGGTAAATATATGAATGGAAAATTATATTTGGTTGCAACACCTATTGGAAATTTAGAAGATATTACATTAAGAGCATTAAATATTTTGAAAAGTGTTGATTTAATTGCTGCAGAAGATACAAGAAATACATTGAAATTATTAAATCATTTTGAAATTAAAAAAACTTTAATTAGTTATCATAGGCATAATGAAGAAGAAAAACAAAATGGATTGATTGAAAAATTAAAAGAAGGGAAGAATATAGCAATTGTTAGTGATGCTGGTACTCCAGGTATATCTGATCCAGGTGAAGTTGTAGTGAAAAAAGCAATAGAAAACCAAATAGAGGTAATACCGATACCAGGAGCATGTGCTGCAATAAATGCATTAATTGCTTCAGGATTAGATACTAAAGAATTTTCTTTTTTTGGTTTTTTACCTTTAAATAAGAAATTGAGGAAGGAAAAATTAGATGAAATAAAAAATGAAACTAGAACTTTAATAATATATGAAGCTCCTCACAAATTGAAAGATACATTAATGGATTTAAAAGATATTATTGATGATAGAAAGATTGTATTAGCAAGAGAATTAACAAAAATACATGAAGAATTTATTAGAGATGATATTGAAAAGTTAATTGAAAAAAGTAATAATTTAAAAGGGGAAATGATTATATTAATTGAAGGATGTAAAAAAATAGAAAAAGAAAATATTTTGAATAATTTATCTTTGGAAGAACATTATAAGTATTATGAAAATTTAAAGTTTGAAAAAAAAGAAATTATAAAAAAAATTGCTAAGGATAGAAATGTGACTAAAAATGAAATATATATGTATTTTAATAATAAATAAAAATGTTTATTAAATATATTTTATAAAATTTAAATTAATATATTTTTAATTTATTTTATTTTATTTTATTTTATTATTTTTAATAAACATATGTGTTAATATTATAAAATAAAAAATAAAGATTTTAAAAAGAAATTTTAAAATCTTTATTTTTTTTCAATCGAATTAAAGTTCAAAGATGCAATATTATTTAAACATTTATTACAAATTAATTTATCTTTATAATCAAATAAATTTTTATCATTTCCGCAGAAAATACAATTTGACTCAAACTTTTTTAATATTACAGCATAACCTTCTACATATATTTCAAGAGGGTCTTTTTCTTTAATATCCAATTTATTGCGGATTTCTTTAGGGATTACTACTCTTCCTAGTTCGTCCACATGTCTAACCATACCTGTAGATTTCATAAAGTATTCCTCCTTAGGGGTAATATAATACCGTTCAAATTCACCTTTAATATAGCATATTTTATTTTTTCGGTCAACATATTTTGTGGATTTTTCTGATTTTTTGTTATTTTTTATTATAATAAAAAGTATAATTAAAATAATAATATATTAATTATATTTATTAGAAAATAATGTTTGTGTAACATTTTTTATTTTTTTTTGAATAGTTTTATAATGGAGGAAGTAATATGTTAAATAAAATATGGCCAATATTAATAATAATATCAATTTTTTATGGTGTTTTTACGGGAAATATAGTTACTTTAAATGAAACTATTTTTAATTCTTCAAAAGATGCTGTAGAATTAACAATAATATTACTGGGGACAATTTGCTTATGGAATGGAATAATAGAGATTGCTTCTAATACAAGAATTGTTGATAGATTAATAAAAATTTTAACACCTGTTATAAATTTTTTGTTTCCGAATTCTAAAGAGGATAGAAAAACAAAACAGGCAATTTCAATGAATATAATAGCAAATATGTTAGGATTAGGAAATGCTGCTACTCCGTTAGGTTTGAAGGTTATGAATAGTATGCAAGAGAAAAATATAAATAAAAGCGAATTAACAGATGATATGACAATGTTTATCGTTCTTAATACATTGTCCATACAAATAATTCCTACTACTATAATATCAATCAGAATGTCTTTAGGTAGCATAAATCCAACTAAAATTATTTTTTCTGTGTGGGTATCAAGTATTTGTGCATCTATTGTGGGAATTTTTTTGACTAAATTATGTTTGAAGATTGAGAGGAAAAAATGAATATTATAAATTATATTTCTAATATTGCAGTTCCAATAAGTATATTTATTATAATTTCTTATGGAGTAATTAGTAAATTGGATATTTTTGATATATTTATAAATGGGGCAAAAGAGGGATTAAAAATTGTAATTAATATTTTTCCTACATTAATAGGTTTATTTTTAGCAATTGAACTTTTAAGTTCATCGGGTATTTTGGATTTTGTAACTAAATTAATTTTTCCTGTGTTAAGTTTTTTTAATATTCCTACAGAAATAATGCCTGTCGCTATTTTAAGACCGATTTCTGGAAGTGGATCTATAGCTATAGCCACCGAACTTATGAGAAAAGAAGGAGTTGATACAAAAATCGGCCTAATTATTTCAACAATTATGGGAGCTACAGAAACGGTGTTATACACAATTGCAGTATATACAAGTTCAGTTGGAATAAAAAAGAGTAGGTTTGTTTTATGGGTTTCTCTTATTGCGAGTTTTGCTGGAATGCTAATGTCTGTCATAATTTGGCAGTTTTTGTCGTAAAGTTTTTCTTGACAAATTAAATTTTTTGTTGTAGTATAATGTCATCAACATTTTGTTGAAATAAAATTTTTAATTCAAGGATTTTTTATGATTTTAAAAATATGTTTATTTATTTCAATTTTTTTTATTATAAGAGAAATTATAATAGAAATTTTATCGAAAAAAATTATCAAAGAAATAAAAAAAGAAAAAAGATTTTAATCTTGTAGAGAAAATAATATATCTAAATAATTTCCCCTAAACTAATATTTTGTGAAAATTCGAAAGGCCCTTATAAATGGAATGTTGCATTTATACTATTTTTCATCAATAATATTATTTTCTCTACAATTATATATAATAAAATTATATGTTAATTATTTTACTAATATTATTTCTGTTAGCAACAGATAATTGTATTTTAGATAAATCTGTATTATTAGAGATTATTTCATCAACAACAGTTTGGTATGCTAGTTCTGGAAAATTACTTTCTTTACTTAGATGTCCGAGCATGGCATAACTTAAGCCATTATTTATTAAGTAATTTATTGTTTTTCCTGCCATACTATTAGAAAGATGACCATTAGGGCCAGCTATTCGAGTTTTTAATAAGTATGGATATTTAGAACATTTTAGTACTTCTGGGTCATAATTTGATTCTAAAAGAACAAAAGATGAGCCTTCTAAATTTTTTAAAATATCTTGAGTCATATGACCTATATCTGTTGCTGTACAAATTTTTTTGCTGTTATGTTCAAATGTAAAACCACATGGGTTAGCTGCATCATGAGGAATAGAAAATGGTTTTATATTTATATCATTTATATTGAAAGTTTGATCAATATTTATGTATTTAATATTTTTTTCTAATATTTTATCTGTTTGTTTTGGCATAGCAGAAAAAGTTTCTTTATTTGCATAAACAGGTAGATTAAATTTTTTAGAAAGATTACCTAAACTTTGAATATGGTCTGAATGTTCATGTGTTACTAAAATACCATTTAAAGAAGAAGGTAAAATGTTAATAGAATTTAAACCTTCTTCAATTTTTTTTAGACTAACACCAGCGTCAATAAGTAGTTTAGTATTTTCAGATTCAATAAAATAACAATTTCCACTACTACCACTATATAAACTACAAAAATTTAACATTGTTTTATCCTTATCTATTATTTTATTCATTAACTCTTTTTATTTTTGCTCCAAGTGATTTAAATTTTTCTTCAATGTTTTCATATCCTCTATCAATATATTCAACATTGTATATTTCAGTGGTACCTTTAGCAACAATACCAGCTATTATTAATGCTGCACCAGCACGTAAATCTGAAGCATATACGGGTGCACCTTTAAGTTCTTTTACACCTTCGAAGAATGCTGTTTTGTTTTGAGCTGTAATTTTAGCTCCCATTTTATTTAATTCTTCTGTATATTGAAAACGAGATTCCCATATACTTTCGTCAATTCTACTTATACCATTTGCTATAGATAATGCAACTCCTAATTGAGATTGCATGTCTGTAGGAAAACCTGGGTAAGGAAGAGTTTTAATATTAGCTTTAGATGGTCTTTTGTTACAAATAACTCTAATTGAATCTCCGCAATCTTCTACGGTTGCTCCCATTTCTAGTATTTTAGCAGTGATGGATTCCAAATGTTTTGTTATACAATTTTTTAGTAATATATCGCCTTTTGTTGCTACAGCGGCAGCCATAAATGTTCCAGCTTCTATTTGATCAGGAACAATTGAATATGTAGCATTACCTTTTAATTCTTTAACACCATTTATTTTTATAGTGTCTGTTCCTGCTCCTCTAATATCAGCTCCCATTGTATTTAGAAAGTTTGCAACATCAACTATATGTGGTTCTTTAGCCGCATTGTCTATGATAGTTGTACCTTCAGCTAAAACTGATGCAAGCATAATATTAATTGTTGCACCAACAGAAGTTATATCTATATAAATAGAAGTTCCCTTTAATTTTTTAGCTTTAGCTGATATTTTACCTTCTCCTACATCTACAGTTGCACCTAATAGTTCGAAACCTTTTATATGTTGATCCATTGGTCTTGGACCTAATTTACAACCACCAGGCATCCCTACAGTTGCAGATTTTTTTCTACCAAGTAATGCTCCAAGAATATAATAAGATGCTCTGAATTTGCTTGTAAGGTCCAAAGGAGCTTCTGTTGTTGAAATATTACGTGTATCTATAGTTATTTCATTATTATTATTCCATGTTATTTTAGTTCCAAGTTTTTCAAGTATTTCACAATATATTTTTACATCGCTTATATTTGGAAGATTATTTATTGTACATGTACCATTTATTAATAAGGTAGCAGGTAATATAGCTACTGCAGCATTTTTTGCACCACTTATAGTTACTTCACCTTTTAAAGATGTTCCTCCTGTTATGACTAGTTTTTCCAATTTGTTACCTCCAATGTTTTGTATTATAAAATTATAATTATTTTTACATTGCTACTATACCATAAAACTTTATAATTTACAACTTTTTTAAATAATTTATTTGTTTTGAGCTGTAATTAAGCCATTTTGTTCGAAGAATTCGATTAATTTAAATTTTATGTTATACGAAGAATTTGTTGAACTTGATACTAGTGAGTATTCTTCAGATGATAAGTTATTTTGTAGTTGTTTTTTAGAAGAATCTGGAACAACTCCAGATGTTACGTCGATAAAACATAGAGGAGGAAACATTACACACCACCAATTTTGACCTTTAGCAGTACCAATTTTTACTTTTAAAGCATCATAATATCCAGCAGGAAAACTTATATCTCCGTAAGTTTTTGTGGGAAATTTAAAGTTACCAACTTCTACTGTGACATTATAATTATAACCATTTTCTAGCATTGTGTTTTTTGCTATTTCTTGAAATGAAGATATATTATTATTAACAATTTTAATAGCTTCTTCTTTATTAGTACAATTAGAACATAAATTATTCATATAAGATATTAATTTGTCACGTACAATATATTTCAAATTTTGGTCTTCAACAGAGTCACTGTTGGCAATTACATGAAGTCTAAATACATTGTCAGATAAATTATTTGATATAGCATTTACATAAGAATAAGCATTAATGAATATATATAATAAAAATAAAAATATTAAAATAATGGTACATTTTACTTTTTTATTTTGTATAAAATTAAAAAAAATTTTCATAAAATTCCTCCATTTTTTTGGTAAAATAATTCTTTAATTTAATTATTAACAAATCTTTGAAAATTTATACAATTTTGTTATGATTTGAATTATGTTTGTCGAAAATAATATATGAATTTTATATAAAATATTATTGACATACAAAAATAAAAATGGTAAAATTTACCAGTAAACGAAATCGAAAGGATGATGAAATACCATGATTACAAAAGAACACAGCGGTATAAAGAGTTGTTGCTTTTATGCAAGTGAGTTTCATTTAGAGATGATATTATTACCTTATATAAAACAAAGAATGGATAAAATGAATTTTGTTATTTTAACACAAAAAAATTTAAAAGATACAGTTGAAGTTTTATTAGAAAGAACAAATTTAGATAAAAAAGATAAAGAAAAAATAATTAATTTAGATTGGACAGATAATTATCTTGAAAAAGTATTAGAAATGAAAAGTTATTTGAACAGAAATAAAAAATTAACAGTATTTATAAATGGAGATGAAGATTATAACAAATATATAAAAGATGCGATTGAGGGATATAAAAATATTAATATTATAGATTGTTTTGATATTTCTAAAATCAATAAGAATATAAAAAGTGTTTCGGAAAATTACGATTCTATATTAAATATGAATACAATAAACGAATAAAAAAAACAAAAAAAGTATTGAAAATTTTATATAAATAGTGTAGTATAATAATATTCTAAGTAAAAATTTTAGACATAAAATGGAGGAATGTTATATGGAAAAAGAATATGAAGAAATTAAAAAGAAACTGAAAAAGTATGGACAAGAGCATTTGGAAAGTTTCTATGAAGCTTTAGAAGGAAAAGATAAAGAATTGTTTTTAGAACAATTAAAAGGGATTGATTTTGAATTAATAGACAGTTTATATAAAAATACTAAAAAAGATGTAGGAATTAAAGAAAATGTAAAGATTGAACCAATAGATTTTATGGATAAATCAAAATTAAGCGGAGATTATAAGTATTATGAAGATATTGGTGAAAAAGCTATAAGAGCGGGAAAACTAGCAGCCGTAACTATGGCAGGAGGACAAGGAACTAGACTTGGGCATAATGGACCAAAAGGTACTTATGACATTGGTCTTGATTCTCATAAATCGTTATTTGAATTGTTATGTGATCCGTTAAAACAAGCAAGTAAAAAATATGGAGTTAATATTCCTTGGTTTATTATGACTAGTAAAGAAAATAATAAACAAACAATAGAATTCTTTAAAGAAAATAAATATTTTGGTTATGAAAAAAATATTTATTTCTTTATCCAAGGACAGTTACCAATGATTGATACAGAAGGAAAAATTCTTGTTGGTGAAAATGGATTTATAAAAGAAGCTGCTGATGGTCATGGTGGAGTGTATGAATCTTTAGTAAAAAGCGGCATGATTAAGAGGATGAGAGAATTAGGCATTGAATGGATATTTATAGGTGGGGTAGATAATTGTTTAGTAAAAATGGTTGACCCTGTACTTATGGGAATAGCTATTGATAAAAAAGTTTCTTTAGCAGCAAAATCTGTGGTAAAAGCTAACCCTCATGAAAAAGTTGGAGCTTTTTGTAAAAAGAATGGAAGACCAAATGTTATAGAATATTCTGAAATAACAGATGATATGGCTGAAGCTGCTGATAAAAACGGTGAACTTTTATATGGAGAATCTCATATATTATGTAATTTATTTAATATAGATGCAGTTGAGAGAATGGGAAGTGATCCACTTCCATACCATATAGCATTTAAAAAAGCTACATATATAGATAAAGATGGAAATAAAGTTGTACCAACATCACCAAATGCATATAAATTTGAAGCATTTTTATTTGATGCTTTTGGTGAATTAGATGATATGGCAGTACTTAGAGTAAAAAGGGAAGAAGAATTCGCACCTGTTAAAAACGCAGAAGGAACGGATAGCCCAGAAACAGCAAGAAAATTATATAATGATTTCTACAAACTATAAAATTAATAAGGTACGATTATGAAAATAATTGTGCCTTTTTAATATTAAATAAATTTTTTATATAAGAAAGGAAGATAATAATATGAATTATAAGGAAAAATATGAAGAATGGTGCTCAAATGATATATTTGATGCAGTAACAAAAAAAGAATTATTAGATATAAAAGAAAATGAAGAAGAAATAGAAGATAGATTTTATAAAGATTTAGAGTTTGGAACAGCAGGACTTAGGGGAGTAATAGGTGCAGGAACTAATAGAATGAATAAATATACAGTTGGAAAAGCAACGCAAGGTTTAGCTAATTATATAATAAAATGCGGAAGACAATCAGATGGAGTAGCAATTAGTTTTGATTCAAGAAATATGTCGCCAGAATTTGCAAAGCAAACAGCTCTTATATTAAATGCAAATGGTGTAAAAGCATATTTATTTGACCATTTAAGAGCTGTTCCAGAGCTTTCATTTGCTGTAAGGGAACTTGGATGTGCAGCTGGAGTTATGATTACAGCAAGTCACAATAAAGCTAAATATAATGGATATAAGGTTTATTGGGATGATGGTGCACAAATAGTATCACCGGTTGATAAGGGAATAATGGATGAAGTAAAAAGTATTGAAAGCTATGCAGATATAAAAGAAATGAATGAGAGTGAGGCAATAGAAAAAGGACTTCTTCACATTATTGGAAAAGAAATTGATGATAAATATATAAGTGTATTAAAAAGTTACGTTTTGAATCCAGAATGTATTAAGAATGCAGGCAAAGATTTAAAAATAGTTTATACTCCACTTCATGGATCAGGAAATGAAATGGTACAAAGAATTTTAAAAGAAATTGGATTCGAAAATGTGTATATTGTTGAGGAACAAGAGAAACCAGATGGAAATTTTCCAACAGTAGATTATCCAAATCCTGAATCAAAAGATGCCTTTAAAATGGCATTAGATTTAGCAAAAGAAGTTGATGCTGATATTGTTTTAGCTACTGACCCTGATGCAGATAGACTTGGTATTTATGCTAAAGATGTTAAAACTGGAGAATATATGGACTTTACAGGAAATATGTCAGGGTTATTAATTGCAGAATATAGAGTGTCACAAATGAAAGAAAAAGGAATTTTACCACAAAACGGAATGATAGTTTCTACAATTGTATCTTCTGTTTTAGGCGAAGCAATTGCAAAAAAATATGGTTTAGAATATAGAGCGCTTTTAGTTGGATTTAAATATATTGGTGAACAAATAAAAATTGAAGAACAGAAACAAAATGGAAAGAAATATATATTTGGATTTGAAGAAAGTTATGGATGCTTAATTGGAGATTATGCTAGGGATAAAGATGGTATAGCCGCAGTAATGAGTTTATGTGAAGCTGCAACATATTATAAATTACAGGGAAAAACATTATGGGATCAAATGATTAGTATTTATGAAGAGTATGGATATTATAAAGAGGGTCAAATATCTGTTGAATTAGAAGGTGCATCAGGTGCTGAAAAAATGAAGCATATGATGGAAAACTTAAGAAATAATTTACCTCAAAATATAGGTCCATACAAAGTATTAGAATTCAAAGATATGCTTTTGGACATTGATAAAGATATGATAAGTGGAGAAGTTAAATCAACAGGTTTACCAAAATCTAATGTTTTATATTATAGATTAGATAAAAATTCATGGTGTTGTGTAAGACCTTCTGGAACAGAACCAAAAATTAAATTATATGTAGGTGTAAAATCTGATTCAATGAAAGATGCAGAAAAAGATTTAGAGAATTTAAAAAATTCAATTAAAAATATTGTAAAATAATAAAATAGAACCTGGAAGGGTTCTATTTTTTAAGAAAAAAATGGAGGTATTGTTATTATAAAAGAAAAAGAGATAAAAAAATAACAATAATAAATATGAATAATTATAGAATTGTATCTAACAAATCATGATAGTCTATTTCTAGTACTTTGCATAATGCAATTAACTCGAAATCTTTGACAATCATTCGATTAGTTTCCATTCTATTTAGTTCTGTAATATCTAAATAAACTGCATGCAATTGTAATCTTCTGCATACTTCGCCTTTGGAAAGACCTTTTTTTATTCGATAGTTTTTTATCAAATCAGATATAGCATTACTTTTATTTTCATATTTTTTCATAACTACCTCACATTTTTTTATAACTTGATTTTATAATAAAGTATATGGTAATATAACGAGAGAGACTCGCATTTATGTCAAATTTTGTCAAAAATTGTAAAAAATTAATATTTTTTTACAAAGAATAGGAGGAATATATGCAAAGATTTGTTGATGAATTAGGGAGAATATGTATACCAAAGGAATTAAGAGAAAGACTAAATATAAAAAGTAAGGATAAATTAGTATTTTCAATAAAGGATAATAAATTAATATTAGAAAAAGAAGATTTAAATTTGTAGTCTGAGGATTGTTTTATTATAATATGTTATAATTATTTTAAACAAAGATAAAAAAAATATTATAAGAAGTATATATTTTGGCTAAAATATATACTTTTTATGGTTAAAGAATTATAAAATGCTAGACAAATTGAATCTTTTTTTGTATAATATAAAGTGATTTGTGCTTATAGCTCAGCAGGATAGAGCAGTCGCCTCCTAAGCGACCGATCGTGGTTCGAGTCCGCGTAGGCACACCATTTTTTGTTTTAGGAGAGATTATGCAAGAAGAATTTATGAAAGAAGCTTTAAAGGAAGCAAAAAAGGCATATAAAAAATTGGAAGTACCAGTTGGTGCTGTAATTGTTAAAGATGGAAAGATAATTGCAAGAGCACATAATCAAAAGGAAACTAAATATGATACTACAAAGCATGCAGAAATCTTGGCAATACAGAAAGCAAGTAAAGAATTAAAGTCATGGAGATTAATTGATTGTGAAATGTATGTTACTTTGGAGCCATGTTCTATGTGTGCTGGGGCAATAATTAATTCTAGAATTAAAAAAGTTTATATTGGAGCAATGGATGAGAAAACTGGAGCTGTTGGTTCTAAGTTGAATTTATTTAGAGATTATACGTTTAATCATGAAGTTAATTTTGAAGTTGGAATACTTGGAGATGAATGTCAAAAGATTTTAAAAGATTTTTTTAAAGAATTAAGAAAAATAAAAAAGGAGAAAACTAATGAGACAAAGATTTAGTAAAAGAGCGTTTCATATATCAATGGTTGTTGGAATTGTTATAATAATTGCATTTATTGCGTTAATGATGGCACTTAAGTATGATGTTGATGGAGAAACTGATATGCCATTTGATGTTAAAAAAATTTCTGTGATTTCAACAGTTGATGGACAGAATGTGGAAAACTCTACTGCTAAATGGGATTTAAATGTTAATCAAAATAATGATATTTACGTATATATAGAAAAAAATGAAAATTATAAAAAGACAGAAACAATAAATAATGTGTATATGGATAATTTTAAAATTATTAATAAACCTGTAAAAGGAAGTGTGGTTTTCTATAAACCTTCTAATAATAGTACATCAATATTTCAAAATTTAGATGAATATAAAATAGAAAATATAAATTATGTTGGAAGTAAAAATTCTGATATGAAAAATATGCAAATATCAAATCAAGGAGGAATAGTTGTTTTTAGATGTTCTAATAATGGTTTGGGTGAATATATTTCCAATGAAGATGAGCAGATTGAATATAATTCTTTATTGAAAAAAATAAAAGTTGTTGAAAATGAAGTAAAAATGAAAATATCTTTTGATATGACTATAACTTTAAATTCAGGTGTTGTTTTTAAAGCATCAAATATAGAATTAGAATTGCCATATAATGATATAGTTGAAAAAGGGACTACATCAGGTGATATTACAGATTTGAAAGATATTGTTTTTAAAAGGGTAGAAAAATAAAAAAACTTAATGTAAAATACTTGTCAAAATATTATTTACATTGTATAATACAAATGGTATGAACTTAAATTCTTGTATGGAGAGTTTCCAATAGGAGCCTATGAATCTTGTCAGGTCCGGAAGGAAGCAGCAATAAGTAGATACTTTTATGTGGATGCTTTCCATAGAGGGATTTAGTTTCAGACCATTTTTTCTATGGATAGGATGTGATAAATGTGGCATACACAGCACTTTATAGAAAATTTAGACCAACGACTTTTTCAGAAATGGTTGGTCAAGAGCATATAAAGCAAACATTAAAAAATCAAGTTATGGTAGATAGAGTTGGACATGCGTATTTATTTACAGGAGGAAGAGGGACGGGAAAAACATCTGCAGCTAAAATATTAGCAAGAGCTGTAAACTGTTTGTCTCCAAAAGACGGAGAACCTTGTAATGAATGTGAAATTTGTAGAGAAGCTATTGATGGTTCTCTTACGGATATCGTAGAAATGGATGCGGCATCTAATAATAGTGTAGATGATGTAAGAGAAATTAGAGAAGCTGTTAATTTTCTACCAACAAAAGCTAAATACAGAGTATATATTATAGATGAGGTTCATATGCTATCAACAGGAGCTTTTAATGCATTATTAAAGACATTAGAAGAGCCTCCAGAACACGTTAAATTTATATTAGCTACAACGGAACCACAAAAAATACCAGCAACTATTTTGTCAAGATGTCAAAGGTTTGATTTTAAAAGAATTTCAAATGAAGATATAATTAAAAGATTAAAAATAGTAACTACTGAAAGTAATATTGAAATAACAGAAGAAGCATTAAAATTAATTGCTGTTCTTGCTGAGGGAGGTATGAGAGATGCTTTATCAATATTAGAGAGATGTAATCAAGATGGTAGTGATAAAATAGATGAGGAAAAGGTAAGAGATTTAGTTGGAATTCCAAAAATTACTTTTATAAAAGATATTACAAGTGGAATAGTTGACAAAGATGTTTCAAAAACTTTGGGAGTTATACAAAATGTTTTAGATGAAGGAAAAGACTTAAATAATCTAATTTGGGAGATAATAAAATATATTAAAGATATTTTGTTATTTAAAAGTACTGGTAAAACAGAAGTGTATAATGAAGTAGAAATTCAAGATATAAAGGCAATATCAGAAAAAATTTCAAAGGAGGAGTTAATATATTTAATTTCTACGTTATCTGAGATTGAAAATGAAGTAAAACTTTCAACTCAAAAAATTATTATATTTGAAACTGGGATAATTAAATTATGTGCAAGAAGTGAAGTTACAAATAAAAGTGATAATGGCGGAAATAATATAGGAAATTCTAAATTGGAAGAGAGAGTGACTAAAATCGAAAATTTTTTACGAGCTGGTAATTTTGGAAGAACACAAAAAAATTTAGCAACCAAAGTAAATAATCAAGAAATAAAAACAGAACCTAAAAAACCAAGATACACAGGAAAAACACAAGATTACTGGCCAAAGTTAATAAATGATTTTAAAGCTGCAGGAAAGATGTTTATGTATATAAATCTTTCAGGAACGGTTGCCAAGGAAATAAATGATATGACAATTGGAATTGAATTTCCAAAGGGAATGAATCAGATGGCAAAAGAATTTTTAGAAAGACCAGAAAATAAAATGGAATTAAAAAATACAATACATTTGGCATGTGGAAAAGAAATGCAGATAAAATATATAGATACTTCAGATGAAGTAGAACAAAATTCAAGTAGTGAATTTGAAGATTTTATGAATAATAATAATTTAAATTTTAATGTAATTGATTAGAGAAAGGAGATTTTATTATGGGTAAAAGAGGAGGATTCCCAGGAGGAATGGGAGGATTCGGAGGAATGAACATAAATAGTTTGATGAAAGAAGCTAAAAAAATGCAAGCAGATTTAACTAAAACACAAGAGGAAATAGCTTTAAAAGAGTTTGATGCATCAGTAGGTGGTGGAGCAGTAGAAGTTAAAGTTAGTGGGGCTAAGGTTATAAAAGAAATAAAAATAAAACCAGAAGTTGTTGATCCAGAAGATGTAGAAATGTTACAAGATTTAATTATGACATGCGTAAATGAAGCGTTAAGAAAAGTTGATGATGAACAATCTAATGTTATGGGAAAATATAATATACCTGGATTAATGTAGTTTTAGGAGTGAAATAAATGTCAGAATTTGCACCATCAATAGAAAAATTAATTGAAAGTTTTGAGAGATTGCCAAGCATTGGACATAAAACTGCTGCGAGGCTAGCTTTTCATGTTTTAGATTGGAATGAAGAAGAAACAAATGAGTTTATATCTTCAATTGTGAACGCTAAAAAGAATTTAAAGTATTGTAGCAAATGTTTTAATATTACTGACAATGATCCTTGTCAAATATGTTCTAATCCGAAGAGAGATCAATCATTGATATGTGTTGTAGAAGATGTTAGAGATGTTGCGGCAATGGAAAGAACACATGAATTTAAAGGAGTATATCATGTATTACATGGTTCAATTTCACCAATGAATGGTGTAGGACCAGAAGATATAAAAATAAAAGAATTATTATCTAGACTTATGGATGGAAATGTAAAAGAAGTAATACTTGCAACTAATCCAAGAGTTGAGGGAGAGGCAACGGCAATGTATATTTCTAAACTAATAAAGCCACTAGGAATTAGTGTTACAAGAATCGCACATGGAATTCCAGTTGGTGGAGATTTAGAATATACAGATGAAGTTACATTGAGTAAAGCTTTGGAAGGAAGAAGAGAAATTTAATTAAATATTATAGTAGATAAAAAACAAATTAATTTAATTTTGGATTAATTTGTTTTTTTATATTAAATATAAAAATATTTATTAATTTAATTTATTTTAATTTAATTTAATTTATTTTAATTTATTTTATTTTAATTTAATTTATTTTAATTTATTTTATTTTATTTTATTTTATTTTATTTTATTTTATTTTATTTTATATTTTTAATTAATATAATTATTTAAAAATAAATTAATTTATTTATTCTGATTTGGAAGCAGCAATAATTCCTAGATTATCACCTAAAGATGAAAAGAAACTTGCAAGTATGTTTAATGTATTTATATCCAGATTATTACCTAAGAATATAGCAATACTGCTGGAAAGTGCTATAAAATCACATCCAGATATATCATTTTTATTCATTTAATTAATCTCCTAAAATATAATATATATAATAATTTATTAAGAATAAAATTTTTTGTGAATAAGAATTTATTATTAAATAATAAATTGATTTTAAAATAAAAAGGTAAAAAAATAAATTAAAAGAATAAAGTAGATATATATAGATAATATAAATAAAGCCAATATAAATGACCTGAAAAAAATATAAAAAAATTATTATGGTATTAAATCAACAAATATACAATATTTTTTAAAAAATATTATTTTATATAAATTTAAAATAATAGAATAAATTTTATTTTTTATATTTATTGTTTAATTAATATGAAAAATAAGAAAAAAAGATAAAAAAATATATAAAGAGAAAAATTGAGATATTAAAAGAAAAATTATACAAAATAGCTAAAAAAAAATCTAAAAAATTTTAAAAAAATATATATTAACTAGTATTAATATAAAAATAAAATAAAATAAAGTAAGTTATATTTATTTTATAAATTACTTTATTTTATTTAAATTAAATTAAATTAAATATTATTTATTAAATAATATTTCACAAATATTTTTTGTGGAATTTCTCTTAGAAATTTTTTTAGTATTTTCTTTCATAATTTCTAATTTATTATCATCATTTAAAATACTGTTTAATACTGGAACTATATTATCATGTTTTCTTAGCCAATAACCAGCATTATTATTTTCAATAAAAATTGCATTTTCTTCTTCTTGACCAGGTATGGGATTAATAATAATCATTGGAACATAAGAAGCAAGAGCTTCGGAAGAGGTAAGACCTCCAGGTTTAGATATTACAATATCAGATATACTCATAATTTCTGGTATTTTATCAGTAAATTTAAATAGTTTGATATTATTTTCTCTGTTATTTGAAGTGATAATTTCATGGAAAGCACTATACATTGAATCGTTTTCTCCTGATATAGCTATAATTTGTGTGTTTTCAAAGCTTTTAACTACATTTTTAAAAATTTCAATTGTTTTAGTTTTTCCAAGTCCTAATTTTCCACCACCGAAAAATAAAATAGTTTTTTTGTTTTCCTCAAAATTTAAATTTTCTAGTATTTCTTTTTTATCATAAGATAAGCTAAATTTTTCGGAAATCGGAATTCCTGTGACAAATATTTTTTCAGGAGATATATTTTTAGCAATTAATTCGTTTTTAATACTTTCATTAGCAACAAAATAATAATTTATGTAATCACTACCAACAATCCATTGAATATGAGATTTAAAATCTGTTAATACGGTTGCTATATCTGTATCAATTTTGCCTTTTCTTTTTAAATAACTACACATTTGGCAACCAAAAGGGTGTGTTGAAATTATTAAATCAGGTCTTTTTTCTTTTAATAATTTTGAAAGTTTAATCGCCATTAAAGTATTTGCTCTTGTTGAAATTTGAGCAAGCGGACCTTTTTGAGAATCGAAATATAATTTTCCCCAAGCCCAAGGTGCTTTTCTAGCCATTTCTTTATAAGCTGTTGTTGATACTTTTTCAATAGTTTTATTTACATATTTCATACAATCAATTAGTTCTGTTTCTACGTCATCATAATTGTTATTTATATAATTTTGAATTGCTTTTGAAGCTGATAAATGTCCTCCGCCATATGAAGCGTAAAAAATAATTATTTTTTTCATATTTTATTATTCCTTTTTTTATTTGTAATATGAATAAATTATATCATAAGTTTTGGTAAAATGGAATATTTTTAAAATTTTTATACAAAATATAGAAATAAGGAGTGAAAGAGATTATGAAAAAAAATGTTAAGAAAATTATAACTTATGCTATAATAGCAATTTTAGTTGGTGTAATAATATATTTAGCATATTTACTAAAAAATAAAAAAGATGAAACAATAAATGTAAGTGAGAACTCTTATGATATGGCATTTTACGAGTTGGTTAGTTATTCACAAAATGTTGAAAATTATTTAGCAAAATCTTTAATTACTAAAAGTTCTTCTTATTCTGCGGAAACTCTTACGTATTTATGGAGAGAAGCAAATTTAGCTCAAACTTATTTATGTATGCTTCCAATTCAAAGTCAGGAATTGGAAAATACAGAAAGATTTTTAAATCAGGTAAGTGATTATAGTTTATCATTATCAAGGAAAACTATAAAAGGAGAAGAATTATCAGAAGAAGATTTAAAAAATCTAGAAATTTTACATTCATATAGTATTGAAGTGTCACAAGCATTAAATCAATTGTTTTCAGAAATAAGTTCAGGACAAGTAAGTTGGAAAGATTTAAATAACAGTGGTACAGAATTTGCTACTCAAGTAAGTAATAATTTGGATGCTTTTAATGCGATTGAAGATAATTTTCATGAATATTCGGGTTTGATATATGATGGTGCATTTTCTGAACATTTAACATCTGAAGAGAAAAAAGGATTAACGGGTGAAGAAATTAGTGAGGAAAAAGCAAGTGAAATTGCAAAAGAATTTATTGGAAATGATATACAAGAATTTAATAAATTAGGGTATGTTGAAAATGCTAATATACCAGTATATAGTTTTTCTGCTAAAAAAAATAATAATGATATATCAATTACAATTTCTAAAACAGGTGGACATATAGTATATATGAATAGTAATAGAGATGTAAGTGAAGAAAAAATAAGTTATGAAGATGCAAATAAAATGGGAAAAGAATATTTAGAGCAAAAAGGTTTTATGAATATGAAAGAAACATATTATTTAAATGAAATGGGAATTTTAACAGTTAATTATGCATATGTACAAGATGAGGTTGTAATGTATCCAGATTTAATAAAAGTTAAAATAGCATTAGATAATGGTGAAATTTTGGGGATAGAGACAACAGGTTATTTAAATAATCATACAGAAAGAGTATTGGATAAATATAAAATTTCTTTGAATCAAGCAAAATTAAGATTAAATAAAAATATAGATATACAGTCAGAAGGTAAGGCAGTTATTCCAACAAAATGGAAAACAGAAATACAATGTTATGAATTTAAGGGAAAAGTAAATGGAACGGAATTTTTAGTTTATATAAATGCAGAGACTGGAGAAGAACAAGATATATTGATAATTACAAATACACCAAGTGGTATTTTGACTATGTAAAAATTTGATTTTTAGTAAAAAATTTGATAGATAAAAATATCTTTTTTGCAAATAATATTATAAAGAAAATTTTATATTTTCTTAATTATTTAGGAGGATTGAGATATGTCCAGAAATAGTAAATTGATGTCTGAGAATTTAAAAATGGAAATTGCAAAAGAATTAGGTGTTTTTGATCAAGTAAAAAAAGATGGTGGATGGGAAAATGTATCATCTAAGAATTGTGGAAATATAGTTACTAAAGCAATTGAAATTGCAAATAGATCAGTTAAATAGGTTGATTTAAGGAGTGAAGGTTAGAACTTTCATTCCTTTTAATTTGCGTATTATGTAAATATGTGATATAATATGATATGTGCTCGTTATTAACGACAAGCATAAAAACCATACATCAAAACAAAAAAATAAAATACAAGAAGGAGGAATTTTGTATGGAAAAGAATATTATTATGAATCGGTCTATTTGGGAGAAAATTCCAATCTGGGAGTGGAATGATCTAAAACTGATAAGACTTGGAAAAGGTACGTTTTTTACTGTGAAACCAGTAAAAAAGGGCGTTAGAAGTTTGGGCGAAGCTAAAACTATTGCAAGACTGTTTGCAGAAGATTATGGTTGCCAAGCTACGGTTACTTATGATACCGAGTGGGAAGAAGTTTGTAATTTTCTAAAAGTCAATTTTTCAACAAAAGATTTTGTTGAAATAAATAAACTTGAGGAAGATGAAGCTTTGTTATTAGACTCGGAGGTAAATGGAGATAGGCATATTTTAGCTGGCGGCGAAAACAGGTCCATTGGAGAACTTTTTCATAATTTCATTTCAGGTGATGATGCAGACGGAGAACCTCAGCCTAGAAAATTATTATTTTTGACGTTGAGGTTTAATCCGGATGATATTGTTGTAAAAACTGAAAAAGCTAAAAAGGCTGAAGAATCTGAAAAAGTTCAAAAATGATTCATTAATAATGATCCCCTGGAGATTTCCAGGGGATTTAATTGTATATTTCATAGATAATATCATAATTATCCATGTCGTTAAAATGCCACCATTCTGAAGAAAGAGGATCGAATCCATTTTTTTTCATTATTTTTTCTAATAGTTTTACATTTTTTTGAATATTTTTAGGCAGATTGGTATAATAATTTCTATAACTTTCTATTCCAAAATGGTCAAATTCCGTAGGCATTGGCACATTTTTATTGTCTAATGTACATAATGTTATATCAATTGCGGAAGCTTTACAATGATTACTTTTACCATTTTTTGGATTAGCAACAAAATTTTCATTAGGATATAATTCCCACATTTTTTCTTGGATTTTTATTGGCCTAAATGCATCCCAGATTTTTATTTTATAACCATATTGTAGTAATTCTTTATTTGCTTTTAATAGTTTTTCCGCAGTGTTTTCTCTTAATAAACATGTTGTATCGTTATAAAGCTTTTGATGAGTAAAATTATTATTTGTAGCGTATATTAAATCTATGCATATACCATCATTAGATGTTAGTTCTCTTAAATTATATTTTTTTATAAAATTTTCCTTATTCATTAACTTAAAAACTCCTTTTTTAATATAATTATATATATTAGTATTAAGATAAAAAAATGTCAAGAATTTGCAAATGTTATTGATTAATTCAGTGTAATAGTGTAAAATACAAATGTTATGAGGTGATAACTTGAATATAAAAATAGATGATGTTAATATAAACTATGAAGTTTCAGGAGAGGGAAATGCAGTTATAATTTTACATGGATGGCTTGCAAATCTTGAAACTATGAAATTATTAGAGAAAAACTTATCACAAAATTTTAAGGTATATAATGTAGATGTAATAGGATTTGGAAAAAGTGAATTGCCTAAGCATCCGTATACTTCTGATGATTTTGGAAACTTTCTTAGTGAATTCGTACATAAACTAAATATAGAAAATCCTATATTAATTGGACATTCAAATGGTGGTAGAATTATATTAAATTGTATAGGTAGAAATTTAATTAAAGCTAAAAAAATTATATTATTAGATAGTGCAGGAATAAAAGAGAAAAAGAGTATTAAAAAGATTTTTAAAGTATATAGTTTTAAGCTTGGAAAAAACATTTTGAACATTTTACCACAAAGTGAAAAAGTAAAAAAGTTGAAAGATAAATTATTCAATAAAGTTGCTTCTGAGGATTATAAGAATTCACCAGAAGTATTAAGAAGAACAATGTCAATTATATTAAACGAAGATCAAACAAAATTATTAAAAAATATTAGTGTACCAACATTGTTAATATGGGGAGATAAGGACACGGCGACTCCTATGAGAGATGCAAAAATTATAGAAAAGGGAATTCCAGATTGTGGTTTGGTTGTATATGAAGGAGCAGGACATTTTGCATTTTTAGAACAAATAGGAAGAACCAATACAATTATAAATGAATTTTTAAAAAATGATAAATAAAAAGGAGTGGAGTTTAAGTGTATATATATATATTATATAATGTTATTCTTATAACACTTATGGTTTATTTTTATAAAAAAACAAAAAATGGAATACATATGTTACAATTAGAATCTTATAAAAATGAAAGATATTTTAAATGGATAAAAAATAATAAAAATAAGGTTTTTCAAAAAAAAGAAACATTATTTTTATTTTCAGTAATTCTTTATTTTATAAATAATTTATATGGAATTATATTTTTAATATTAATTAATTTATTTTTAATTTTTACATATAAAAAAGAAAAACAAAAAAAACCACTTGTTGTGACAAATAGAGTTAAAAGGTTATATACAACATATTTTATATTAACTATTATACAGTTTGTACTTTTAAATTTATTAGATGTAAAAGGATATGTTATATTATTTAATTTATTAATAACTATACTAGCATATTTTGTTGTTATATTGATTAATATAATAAATTCTCCTATTGAAAAAAATATTCAAAAAGGATTTTATAATAAAGCTAAAAATAAATTAGAAAACATGCCAAATCTTAAGGTTATTGGTATAACAGGAAGTTTTGGAAAGACTAGTACAAAGTATATCTTGTCAACAATATTAATGCAAAAATATGATGTTTTAATGACACCAGAGAGTTATAATACTACTTTGGGAGTTGTAAGAACTATTAATGAAAAAATGAAATCTACTAATCAGATTTTTGTTTGTGAAATGGGAGCTAAAAATATTGGCGATATAAAAGAAATATGTGATTTAGTAAAACCTGCATATGGATTAGTTACATCAATAGGAAAACAACATTTAGAAACTTTTAAAAATATTGAAAATGTTAAAAAAACAAAAATGGAATTAATTGATGCTTTACCAGAGGATGGAATTGGATTTTTAAATTATGATGATGAAAATATTGTATCTTGTAAAATAAATAAAAGTATACTTAAATATGGCTTAAGTAATAAAGAAAATGATATTTGGGCAGAAAATATAGAAATAGATGAAAGAGGAAGTAGTTTCATTATTTGTTTTAAAGATGGAAAGAAAATTGATGTTAGAACGAAATTATTAGGAAAACATAATATTTTAAATATACTTGGAGCATCATTAGTTGCATATAGATTAGGACTTAGCGATAATGAAATAAAATTAGGAATTAAATTATTAAAATCAATTCCACATAGATTAGAGATGAAGAATACTGTAAATGGAAATATTATAATTGATGATGCTTATAATTCTAATGTAAAAGGTGCTGAAATGGCATTAGATGTTTTAGGGTTATTTAAAGATAGGCAAAAGATTTTGATAACACCGGGGATTGTTGATTTAGGTGAAAGTGCATATGAAATTAATAAAAACTTGGGGAAACAAGCTGCCCAAAGTTCGGACTTTATAATATTAGTTGGAGAAAAAGCAGCAAAACCAATATATGATGGAATAAAAGAAACAACATTTAATTTGGAAAAGGTTTATATAGCAAAAGATTTAGATGATGCATTAAATAAAATGAATGGTTTACTAATAGAAAAATCGGTAGTCTTATTTGAAAATGATTTACCAGATAATTATCTATAAAAAGGAAAGGTGATAAAGATGAAAATAAAATTAGCAGTATTTTTTGGAGGACAGTCTGTAGAACATGAAATTGCTGTTATTACAGCAAATCAAGCTTTCGAAAGTTTAGATAAAGAGAAATATGAGATAATTCCTATATATATATCAAAAAGTGGTGTGATGTATACAGGAGAAAGTTTATTTGATTTATCTAAATATAGAGATATGAATAAATTGCTTAAAGAGTGTATACAGGTTGCAATTGTTAATGATGGAGATGTTAAAAGAATAATAAGATATCCAATAAAAAAATTGGGAAATAATGAAATTAATACAATTGATGTTGCTATGCCTATAATGCATGGAACTCATGGAGAAGACGGAACTATACAAGGATTTTTAGAGTTAAATGGTATTCCATATGTTGGATGTGATATACTTTCTTCAAGTATAGGTATGGATAAAATTGCTATGAAAAAAATTCTTAAAGAATCAGGACTTCCAGTAGTTAATTATTATTCTTTTTATTCACAAGAATATTTAAATGACGAAGACAAAATAATCAAAGAGGTTGATGATAAATTAAAATATCCTTTAATAGTTAAACCTGGAAATTTAGGTTCAAGTGTTGGTATAAAAAAAGTTAAAGATGCAAAAGATTTACAAGAAGCTATTGATTTTGCTACACAGTTTACAGACAGAATTATAATAGAAAATGCGGTAACAGATTTAAAGGAAATAAATTGTTCTGTTATAGGAGATATGATAGAAGCTAGACCTTCAGTATGTGAAGAACCTGTTTTTAGTGATGATATTTTAAGCTATACAGATAAATATGTAGGTGGAGGAAAAGACAAAATGAATTTGAATTCTGGGACTAAACAAGGAATGGCAGTTTCAGATAAAAAGTTACCAGCAGATATTTCTGATGATATGAGAAAAGAAATAGAAGATTTAGCAGTAAAGACTTTTAAAGTTTTAGGCTGTAACGGTGTTTCAAGAGTAGATTTTCTTGTAGACAAAAAGACAGACAAAGTTTATGTTAATGAAATAAATACTATACCGGGTGCTTTATCATTTTATCTATGGGAAGCAACAGGTACTAAATTTAAAGATGAATTAAATGAAATTATTGATTTAGCTTTAAAAAGAAAGAGATATAGAGATACTTTAACATTTTCTTATGACCAAAATATATTAGCATTATCTAAAGATAGTTTTGGTACAAAAGGTGTTAAAGGAACAAAGGGAAAAAAGATTTAATAAAGTGAAAATTTGATAATAAATAAAAAAGTAGCATAGTGATTTAAATTCTATGTTGCTTTTTTTTATATAGATAAAAATTATGAATTATTAAAGTTTAAGAAATAAATGAAATATCTTTTGACAAAAAAATATAAAAATATGTGTGAATTATTTTATAAAAATATTGACTTGATGATAAAACAATTTTATAATTAATTAAAATTGAAGGAGGTTTTGATATGGACATAGTTGAGTTAAATCATCCACTAATTGATCACAAATTAGCTATATTAAGAGATAAGAAAACAGGAACAAAAGAATTTAGAGAAATAATATCAGAGATTGCAACTGTACTTTGTTATGAAGCAATGAAAGATGCAGAAACATATGAAGTAGAAGTTGAAACTCCTATTCAAAAAACTAAAGCAAAAAAGATAGATGAAAATAAATATGTATTTGTTCCAATTTTAAGAGCTGGAACAGGAATGCTTGATGGAATTATTAATTTAGTACCTAATGCAAAAATAGGACATGTAGGTATGTATAGAGATGAAGTTACATTTAAACCTAATGTATATTATTTTAAAGTACCTAAAGATATTGATAAAAAAGAAGTTCTTGTAATAGATCCTATGCTTGCAACAGGAGGTTCTGGAATAGATGCAATAGAATTATTAAAAGAAAAAGGTGTTAAGAAAATAAAATTCTTGGCAATAATAGCTGCACCAGAGGGAATAAAAGCAATGCAAGAAAAACATCCAGACGTTCAGATTTATTGTGCTACAATAGATGAAAAATTAAATGAAAATAAATATATAGTACCAGGTCTTGGAGATGCTGGAGATAGAATTTTTGGAACTAAATAGTAAATAATATTTGATTATAATAGACAAGATATAGTATTCTCTTAGGGAATAACATATCTTGTCGTTTTTTGTAAATGAAAAAAACTTTACAAAAAATAAAAGACGTGTTATATTAAATAAAGTTTTATATTATGATTTTTATTTAATTTAATTATTTTTTCTTATGTTTTTTTATATTTTTAATTTAATTTTATTTAATTTTATTTTATTTTATTTCTTTTAGTTGATAATCAAAAAAATTGTATTTTTAAATTTAATATTAGGAGAGTGATATACAATAGAATTTATTTATTCAAATAAAGGTATAAATTTATTATCTTTTATTATTTCAATTATAATTTTTTTATTCATCAATTTATTAATCAATAATTTCAGTAAATTCAATTTTATAAATCCAAATAATTTTTATAATTTAGTTTTAGAAAACAATGAAAATGTTGTTGAAGAAGAAGTTTCAAATATTGAGGAAGAAGTAATTGATATTAATAATTTAAATTGGTATATAGAAATACCATCAATTGAATTAAAGGCACCAATAAAAGAAGGAATTGATGATGAAACATTAAATAAATATGTTGGACATTTTGATAGTACATCATTACAAAATGGAAATATTGGACTTGCAGGACATAATAGAGGTTATGAAAAAAATTATTTTGAAAAATTAAGATTGGTTAAAAAAGGAGATGTGATTCATTATAAATATAATGAATATTTTATGACTTATATTATAGATACAATAGAAATAATTAGAAGTACAGATTGGAGCTATTTGGAAAAATATGACGATGAAAATAGAATTACATTAATTACATGTGTTGAAAATGAACCACAATATAGGAGATGCGTACAAGCAGTGGAAAAAGGGAAAGAATAAAATGTATATAAAAAACTTTTCAGGAATAAAAATATATTAAAATATTTTGGGAGGAAAGTTTATGAAAAAGAAAAAAATGAAAATTAATCAAGAAAGCAATAATTTGAGAAAAATATTATTTTTAATTTTAATAATTGTAATTTTAGTATTAATATTTTTTATATCTAAAAAATTGTTTAAAAATAATAAATCTGGAGATAATATGAATAGTCAAGAAATCGTAGATTATATTTTAAATATTAATTCATATAAAGCGAAAATATATGTTGAAGTTACAAGTAATAAAAATAGTAATAAATATGTTATAAATCAAGAATATAATACTGAAAATGGAGATATTGAGGAAATATTAGAGCCAAGCAATATTAGTGGGGTAAAAATAATTAAGCAAAATAATACTTTAAAACTTGAAAATAGTAATTTAAATTTAAATACAATTTTTGAAAATTATAATGAATTGGGAGAAAATTGTTTAGATTTAAGTAGCTTTATAAAAGATTACAAAAATTCCTCAAAATCTGATTTTACAGAAAAAGATAATCAAATAATAATGAACACAGAAAATAATGAAAAAAAATATAATAAAAATAAATCTTTATACATAGATAGAAGCACTTTATTGCCAGTGAAATTGATAATAAAAGATAATAACCAAAAAACGACAATAAACATACAATATAATGAAATAGTATTCAATTAATAATGAATAAGTTTCAATATTAATTTATATCTACGAATATATAGACTTTAAATTTATGCTAATAGTAGGAGTGAAGATTATGGTAATAAAAAGAGGAGATATGTTTTATGCAGATTTAAGTCCAGTGGTAGGTTCAGAACAAGGAGGTATTAGACCTGTTTTGATTATACAAAATGACTTAGGAAATAAATATAGTCCGACTGTGATTGCAGCAGCTATTACTTCTCAAACAAATAAAAGCAAACTTCCAACACATATAGAAATTAATGGAGAAACCAAGGGTCTAAAGAGTAATTCTGTTATTTTAACAGAACAAATAAGAACAATAGATAAAAGTAGATTAAAAGAGAAAATAGGTCATATAGACGACGATAAAGTTATGAATAAGATAAACAATGCATTAGGAGTAAGTTTCGGATTATAAAAATCCTCCTACTATATGTAGGAGGGTTTTTATGTATTTAATTTTAATATCATAAAAAATGCAGAATGTGATTACAATTTTAATTGCTTAATGTTTTTTATTTCTGAATATAGATTTTCTATTTTTTCTTTTCTGATTTTATATGCTTCTTGATATTCTTGTTCTATTTGTTTAAAATTATCAATTGTTTCATTATTTTGAAAATACATCTTAGCATATTCTAAGAAATATTCTTTTTTTGATTCACTTTTAGCATTTAACATTTTATCATAATATTTGTTAATAGTTTTAAATCTTTTTAAATTGTCTTCTAGATATTTTATATAAGTTTCAACACAATATATTTCGTATTCAATATCATCAATAACAACTTTTAATAAAACTTTAACAATTGGCGCACTGTCTTTTCCAAGTTTTGCATTATTAACAATTTCCTTCATAACGCTAGATTGAGGTATAGGATCTTTAGGTTTGGTATTTTCTATTAAAATTTTTAATGTATCAGAAATACCAATATGTGATTTATATTGTCTTTTACTTGTTATAGCATCATATTCATCTGCAACTCTAATTATCTGTCCTTCATATGGAATATCTTTTTTTGATAGTTTGTTAGGATAACCAGTGCCATCTAATGCTTCATGATGATATAAAGGACCTGCAGAGTAAGGTCTTAATGCTGGATCTTTCATACACATTTCATATCCGATCGTAGTGTGAGTTTTCATTTTCTCATATTCTTCATCAGTTAATTTGCCAGGTTTTTGTAGAATGGATGCTGGAATAAAAACTTTACCAATATCATGTAAATAAGCACAAATAGTACAGTATTCTGTAAAACCTTTTGAGCAATGTAGATATTCACAAAGTCTACAAACAATAGCAGCAACGTTTTCACAATGCTTTCTGGTAAAAACATCTAAGCTATCTAATGCTTTTAGTTGATCCTGCATACTTCTATCTAAATTATATGATTTTAAGTTAGTTCTATCATAAAAATCAAAAACTTCATTTTTCATTAGTCAAAATCTCCTTTATTTATCTTGTGAAAATTATATAATAAACAAAATATTTTTTCAATAAAAATTGACTTTTATAATAAAAGTTTATATAATTTTTAAAAATGAGGTGATGGTATGGGACTTAGAATTATTTACGGAAGAGCTGGAACTGGAAAAAGTGAATATATCTTTAATGAGATAAAAGAAAAAATAAAAAATAACTATAATAAAAAAATATATATAATAACTCCTGAACAATTTTCTTTCACTGCTGAAAAGAAATTAATGCAAGATATGAAATCAGTTATAAAAGCAGAAGTTATTACTTTTAATAGAATGGCATATAGATTAATGCAAGAAAAAGGTGGGATTATCAACACTAGTTTAACAAAATGTGGAAAAGCTATGTTGATTTATTCAATTTTGCAAGCAGAAAAAAATAATTTGAAATTTTTAAACAAGTCTGATGAAAATATAGATTTAGCTATGAGGACAATTACAGAATTTAAAAAGCATGGTATTTTAGTTAATGATTTGATCAAAGAAAGCGAAAATATAGATGATGTAGTTTTAAAAACAAAATTAAATGATTTAATTATTATATATAAACGATTTAATGAAAAAATAAAAGATGATTATATAGATGAAACAGATTTATTAACAAATTTAGCAGAAAATATAGATAAAATTGATTTGTTTAAAGGAGCAGAATTTTATATAGATGAATTTTCGGGATTTACTGAACAAGAATATACAATAATTGAAAATTTAATAAATATTTCAGAAAAGGTTACTGTAAACTTTTGTATAGATAATTTGGATTTAAAAACAGATCCTAATATTGATGTGTTTTATCCAAACAAAATAACGTTATCAAAAATATTAAAATTAAATGGAAACGAAAAAATTGAATTTATTAATTTAGAAAATACATATAGATTTAAAAATGAAGAATTAAAAATATTAGAAAAAAGTTTATATAATAAAAAGATATGTAAATGTGAAAATAATATTGAAAACGTAAAATTATTTTTAGCTAAAAATCAATATTCTGAAATTGAAAATGTTGCTAAAGAAATAAAGAGATTAATAAAATATGAAAACTATAGATATAAAGATATTTCTGTAATAACAAAAAGCATAAATAGTTATTCAGGACTAATTAGAGCTATTTTTAATAAGTATAATATACCTGTGTTTATTGATGAAAAAAGAGATTTGAATCAAAATATTGTTATTCAATATTTTTTATCTATTTTTGAAATATTAATAAAGAATTTTACATATGAATCTGTGTTTAACTATTTAAAAATAGGATTTTTAGATAGAGAGGAAAATGATATTTTTAAATTGGAAAAATATTGTATTAAATATGGAATAAAAAATAATAAATTTAAAAGTGATTTTGTATATGGAATTAATGGACAAAATAAAGAAGAAATAGGTTATTTAAATAAGCTTAGAAAAGAAATAACAAATCCATTAATTGAATTAAAAGAAAATATAAATAAGAATAGAACTGTAGAAAATATAGCTAAAGAAATGTATTTATTTTTGAAAAATAATAATTTTGAGATAAAGCTAAATGAAAAAATTTGTAATTTGAAAAATAAAGAATTAATAGACTTAGCAAAGGAATATAAGGAAAGTTATGCAATAATTTTAAATATTCTAGATGAGATGGTTTTGATATTTAAAGACGAAAAGATGACTTTGGATAAATTTTACAATTTAGTAAAGATTGGATTAAAAAATAATGGACTTGGAAAGATCCCTTCTACACAAGATCAGGTTATTGTTGGAGATACGGATAGATCTAGAAGTCATAAGGTAAAGGCAATTTTTATTATTGGATTAAATGATGGAATATTTCCAAGCATAGATAAAAACGAAGGTTTTCTTAGTGAT
Source organism: uncultured Clostridia bacterium (assembly GCA_934178475.1). GTDB lineage: Bacteria > Bacillota > Clostridia > TANB77 > CAG-508 > CAG-269. Next base: position 183,955 of record CAKPQH010000001.1, on the reverse strand, counting down.
AATGATAGAGAATTGCTTAAAATAGATGGGATTGAACTTGCAAAAGGTACATTAGAAAATTTATATGATGATAATTTTAATATATATAAAGCATTTACAACAGCAGAAGAAAAACTATTTTTATCATACGCATCATCTGATAATGAGGGAAAGAATTTAAGACCTTCTATATTAATAATGAAATTAAAGAAAATATTTACAAATATAAATGAAGAAAGTGATATATTATTAGCTGATAATGAATATGGTAATGAAAAAAATTTATTATCTTTAAAAAATAGAATTAGTGTTTTGAATACTCAAAAATTATATGGAAGTATATTAAAAACAAGTGTATCGAAATTGGAAAAATATAAAACATGTCCATATTCTTATTTTTTACAATATATATTAAATTTAAAAGAAAAAGAAGAATTAAAAGTTCAAAATATTGATACAGGTTCATTTATGCATGAAGTTATAGATACTTTTTTTGAAAAAATACAAATAGAAAAAAAATCATTAAGTGATATTAGTGAGAATGATATTGAAAAAATTATAGATGAAATAATTAATGAGTTATTAAATGATAATAAAAATTATATTTTTAATGCAACAGCTAAATATAGATTATTAGTAATTAGGTTAAAGAGAATTATATTAAAAGCTATAAAATATATTATAGATAGTTTAGTAAAAAGTGAATTTAATTTACTAGGAACAGAAATAGAATTTTCTGAAAATGGAAAATATAGACCAATTATTATAAATACAGATGATGGTAAAAAAGTTGAAATTGTTGGAAAAATAGATAGAGTTGATGTTGGTAGACTAGATGATAAACAATATGTAAGAATAATTGATTATAAATCTTCTGTTAAAGGAATTGATTTAAATAGTGTTTACGGAGGACTACAATTACAGCTTATTACATATATGGATGCAATTTGTACTTTAGAGGATTTTTTACCTGCAAGTATTTTATATTTTAGTTTATTAGAGCAAATAATTAATTCAAATAAAAAATTATCTGAAGAAGAAATAGAAAGTAAGATAAAAAATAATTTCAAAATGAAAGGGTTAGTTTTAGCAGATATAAAAGTAGCTAAAATGCATGATAAAAATTTAGAAACAGGTGCCTCAAGTATTGTGCCTATTTATATAGATAAATCAGGAAATTTAAGTAATAAAAAAAGTAGTATTGTAACTAAAGAGGAATTTGAAAAACTACAAAAATATATAATAAAAACAATAAAAGAAATTTCTAAAGAAATATTTGAAGGAAACATGGAGGTAAAACCATATTACAAGAATAAAAAAACACCATGTGAATATTGTAGTTATAAGCTTATGTGTGGTTTTAATTCTGGAATATATAAAAACGATTATAGATATATACCTGAATTTACTAAAGATGAAGTATTAAATAAAATGTAAAGGAGAAGTTTTTATGTTTGATAATGATAATATTATTTATAAAAATATTAATGGGGTAGAAATTATACAGTTTAAAAAGCTATTAGAATACCAAGATGTGATTACACATGCTTATTGTATTGGAAAGGATAGAAATTTTAGAACGGGAAGAAATAATGGTAATATTACTGATGAAGAATATAAAAAGGCAGTAAGTGATTATAATAGTTTATGTAATGCATTAGGATTAGAATGTAACAATATTATTAAAACAAAACAATCTCATACAGATAGTTCTAAAGTTGTAGAATTTAAGAAAACAGATGGACCAGATTTTGAAACATTTAATGAGACAGATGGATTGATCACTAATAAAGAAAATTTAATATTATCTACTACGAATGCTGATTGTATATTAATATTGTTATTTGATCCTGTAAAAAAAGTTATTGCAAATGTACATTCTGGATGGAAAGGTACACTTCAAAGGATAAGTACAAAAACCGTAGAGAAAATGAAAAAAGAGTACGGTTGTGAAGAAAAAAATATTATTGCTTGTATGTGCCCAAGTATTAGAAAGTGTCATTTTGAAGTAGGAGATGATATTTACGAAAGTTTTTATAATGAATTTAGAGATATAAATAAACAAGAAGGAATTTTCGAAAAAATAAATGGAAAATGGCATATAGATACTATACTAATTAACAGGCTAATATTAAAAAATCAGGGATTGACAGACGAGAATATAATTGATAGTGGATTATGTTCGGTTTGCCAAAAAGATCATATGCATTCTTTTAGAGTAGAAAAGGAAGATTATAAATTGAATACAGCTATTATTAGTTTAAAATAAGAAAAATATTGTATTATAGAAAGGATTTTATATGGAACCAAATACATTGAAAAAGGGAGATTTAATATCTGTAATAGCTCCATCAAATACTGTAGATGATGAGGATAAGATATATTTGGAAAAATCTAAAAAATTATTTGAGGATTTAGAATTTAAAGTAAGGTTTGAAAAAAATATATATTCAAACACTTTAGGGTATGGTGCAACGGTCGAAGAGAAAATAGAAGATTTGCATAATGCTTTTTCGAACAAAGATGTAAAAGCAATATTTTGTGTAAAGGGTGGAGAAAATTCTAATTCACTTTTTGATTATATAGATTATGATTTAATAAAGGAAAATCCAAAAATAATATGTGGATTTAGTGATAATACATCACTACTTAATATAATAAATTCTAAAACAGGATTAATTACATACCATGGACCTACTTTTAAATCGTTAACTAGTTGGGAAACAGATTATGCTTTTATAGAAACAATAAAATGGTTTATAGAAGGTAAAAAAGAGATTGGTCAAAAAACAGATGAATATAAGGTATTAAGGGAAGGAAAAGCCCAAGGAAAATTAATTGGTGGGAATTTATGCATGACAACAAAAATGGTTTCTGGAAAATATAAACTTGATTTTAAAGGAAAGATATTATTCATAGAAGAATTGGGGTTCGAAGGTATGCCAACACTAGTTAGTAATAATTTGTATATAATGAAACAGAATGGAGTCTTTGATGAAATCTCGGGATTATGGATTGGAAATTATGAAAGTGAGTCAAATATAAGTTTAGAGGAAATCGTAATGGAAGTAATTAAAGATAAAGATTATAAATTTCCAATTATAAAATCAAATAATTTTGGCCATATAGATAAAAAGAGTATAATACCTGTTGGGGCTACGGCAGTAATTGATACAAAAGATGAAGTAAAAGTGAAAATATTGTAAAAATTTTCCATTGACAAATAATTATAGCATATAGTAAAATAAAGAGCATGTAAATAAATTTGTAAAAGATATTAAAAGGATGGAAATATAATGAGTCAAGATATGAAACAAAGGGAAAAAGTAAAAGAAGAAATAAAAGATAAAAAAATAGAAAATAAAACAAAAGGAACAAAGAAAAAAGGTAAATTAAAGAAAGTTTTAATAACTTTACTAATATTATTCATTATGGGAGTTTGCACACTTGGTTTCTTACTATACGGACCATATAGTGGATTTAGAGATTGGTTAATTACAACTTCAATGACAACAATGACTCACCAATGGATTGCAAGACTATTTTATGATGAAGATACAATAAATGCTGTTTTGTATGCAAATAGAGTAGATGAAATTGTAGAAGATACAGATACTAATGCGATTGAAACGGTTGTAATACAAACGAAAAAATATGAAAATGAGTATGAAAAACAAATTTTAGAGAAAGATTCTAATAACCAAGATTATAAAATTATTGAAATCTCTGGAAAGGGATATAAAGGGTATTTAGCAGCTATATATGATCCTTCAAAAGTACATACTTTGGTTACTTCAAAAATAGGAGTGTCAGGTCAATATTTAAAGACAATGGCTAAAAATTCTAAAGCAGTAGTTGCAATAAATGGTGGAGGATTTGATGATCCTAATTATAATAGTAATGGTGCTAATCCTTTAGGTGTTACATATTCTAATGGAAAACTTTTAACTTCACATGAATATACAGGAGCTGGTGGAATAATAGGATTTAATAAAGAAAATGTTTTAGTACTTTCTTCAAAATGTACAATTTCATCTGCAAAGGAATTAAACATTAGGGATTGTGTTACATGTGGTCCTTTCTTAATTGTTAATGGCAAAGCTTCAAAAGTCGTAGGTAATGGTGGATGGGGAACTGCTCCTCGTACTGCTATTGGACAAAGAAAAGATGGAATAGTTTTATTCCTAGTAATTGATGGAAGAAGAGTAAAAATGCCAGGTGCAGATATGGATGATTTAATAGAAATAATGCAAAACTATGGAGCATATAATGCTGCAAACTTGGATGGTGGAACATCTACAGCAATGACTGTAAATTATGAGTTGATAAATGATCCTATTGATAGTACTGGTGCACATAAAACAAGATTTATTTCAACTGGTTTTGGATTAATAAATGAATAAAATATAAATAGAAGGTTTAACTCTTTAAACTTTCTATTTTTTTACATATTTTTTGTATAAACTATGGATTTTTTTATATTTTACTGATATAATAATTTTACAAAAATTTGGAGAGGATAGAAATGGTTTTTAAAGATTATTACAAGATATTATCACTAGAGACAAATAGAGTATCTTCAGAGAAAATAAGAAATGCATATAGAATGGCAGCTAAAAAGTATCATCCAGATTTAAATGTAGGAGATAAATTATCAGAAGAGAAAATAAAAGATATAAATGAAGCATATAGAGTATTATCTGATTCCACGGCTAAAAGAAAATATGATAGAATGTGGGTTAATAATGTTGCGAGAAAAAATAAAAGAAAGATAGAAAAAGGTAATGAAAAAGTTGCCGATTCTGTATTTACTGAATTTTTCAATATGTTTTTTGGAGATATAAGCAATAATATAAAAGAAGAGAGTAAACTAAAAAGAGATAAAAAACCAATAAAGGGAGAAAATATTGAAACAACAATTGATGCTGAAATTGAAGAAGCTTTTTATGGTTTAAATAAAAAAATCTCAATGAAATCTACAGATGGAAGCGTGAAAAACTTTGATGTAACAATTCCACAAGGGATAAGAGATGGAGAAAAGATTAGACTTATAGGACAGGGAAAAGAAGGTATAGATGGCGGAAAAAACGGGGATTTATTTATAAAAATTAATATAAAAGATAATAAGAAATTTAAGCTTAAAGGAAAAGATTTGTACACAGATTTATTTTTGACACCTTGGGAAGCGGCACTTGGAACTAGAGTACAACTTCAATCGATAGATGATACAGCACAAGTTTATATACCAGAAGGAGTTCAAACTGGAGAAATTCTTCGTATACCAGGAAAAGGATATAAAGATGGACAAGGAGGAAGAGGAGACTTAATAGCTGAAGTAAAAGTAATGGTACCTAAGAGTTTGTCTTCAGAAGAAAAGAATTTATTTGAAAAAATGAATAAAATATCAAAATTTAATCCAAGAAAATAAAAAAGTACTTACTTATTGACATAATGTTGATTGTTTGTTATAATTAAATGGTGAGTACATAAGAGAAATCTATGGATTAACATAGAATTGGAGGTAAATTAAAATGGAATCATGGCAAGGAAAACATTTTAGTATAACTGATCCTAATGGAGTAAATACTGTGATTTATGAAGTTTATACTACAAAAAAGGAATATTTACATAAGTATCCTAAGTATACTGTTGAGAGATTAAATTCAACTCAAGAATTGAGAGGAGATTTAACTCGAAAAACATTTTATGTAGATGACCCTCAAGAAGATGGAAACCAACTTGTAATACTATCTTTCGCAAAAGATAAGGTAGTTATTAATACAGGTTTATTAATCGGGGATGAAGTTAAGATAACAAAAAGCCCAGTACCTCTAAAATTTAATACTATGTATTCTGAGAAAAAGAGTGAGTACAAAGATTTTAAATATACACCAAATTTAAAAAGGGCAATATCTATTATAGACCCTGAAACAACAGAAGAAGTAAAACCTATGATTTATTTTGATGAAGAAACTAATGAGGTTAAAGGAAAATGTAAGTTGAAACCATATAAATCTTATTTTGCTTTTGAAATAAGAGAAAATGATTAAGGAGGAGCTAATATGGCCAAGCCAGTAAGTGAGAAAAGAGATATAAGAAAACCATCGAGAGAAGAAAAGGATCCAACTACCGGATATGAAAATGATTTTACTCTTAATGGAATTACAATAGTATGTGATAGTAGAGGAAAAGACATTGATGATAAAAAATATGCATCTAAAGGACCAGTTGATAGTCCAAAATCTACAGATTTAGGAACTAGTGTAGTTTCAATAAAAGCAGAAAGAAATAATGTTGAAAAAGATACAGGAAGATAGTATCAATTATATATATTATTAACTAAAGAATGGGTGATTTATATGAATTACAAAATACAAAGTGGTTTGAAGAAAAGTAGAAAAGTAATAATATTTGCATTAATACTATGGTTAATATTGACCATAGTATTAATTCTGCCTTTTACTTATTGCAAAGGAATTGCATCTGAAAGTGGAAAATTTAATTTAACGATATTTATGAATAATTTTACTGGTTCAATATCAAAACCGTTTACTTCCATTTCATATTTATCAGAAAATAATTTATGGGGAAGTTTCTTTTCATCGTTTATAGGAATGACAATAGTATATACATTGTTTTTTGTTATAGGATTTATTAGAAATATGCCTAAGCACCAATATGATGATATTGAACATGGTTCAAGTGATTGGAGTGAACATGGAGAACAATACCAAATATTAAGTAATAAAAAAGGAATTATACTTGCAGAAAATAATTACTTACCTGTAGACAAACGTGGTAACGTAAATGTTTTAGTTGTCGGAGGTTCAGGTTCTGGTAAATCAGCATCATATTCAATACCAAATGCTTATCAAATGCTAGGATCATATGTGTTTACAGACCCTAAAGGAGAACTTTATGACAGGACAGCAGGATATTTAAGAGAACATGGGTATAAAATAAAAGTTTTAAATTTAGTACATCCACAGTATAGTGATGGATATAATCCATTATTACATATATCATCTGAAATAGATGTTGACGTTATTGCAAATACAATAGTTAAAGGTCAGAAGACAGATGGTGGTGGATCAGATCCATTCTGGGATGATTCAGCAGAAATGCTACTTAAAGCTTTGATATATTATTTGATGGCTACTAGACCAGAAGAAGAACAGAACTTAGCAAGTTGTGCTGAACTTGTTAGAGCAGCAAATACAAATGGAGGAAGTAACTTACTTACTGAACTTATGAGTCAACTTCCATATGACCATCCAGCAAGAATGAATTATAAATCTATTGAAATAGCACCAGAAAAGACATATAGCTCAATTTTGAGTACATTACAATCAAAGTTAGGAAAATTTGATTCAAAAGAAATTGCAGAACTTACATCGACAGATACAATAGATTTTGAACAGATTGGAAATGAAAAAACTGCTGTATATGTTATTTCATCAGATACTCATACAGCATATGATTTCTTACTTACAATATTCTTTGCTCAGATGATACAACAGTTATATGATTATGCAGATAATAATGGAGGGGCATTAAAAGTTCCAACATATTTTATATTAGATGAGTTTGCAAACATTGGTAAAATACCAGATTTTGATAAAAAAATATCTACATCAAGAAGTAGAAAAATATCATTTAGTGTTATTTTACAAAACTTAGACCAGTTGGAAGCTATTTATGATAAATCACATGAAACTATTATTGGTAACTGTGATACACACTTATTCTTAGGAAGTAACTCACAAAAAACGGTTGAATATTTTTCAAAAGCTTTAGGAGAAAAAACAATAAGTCATCATAGCGTTTCAACAAATAGAGACAAACAACATCAAAAAACAGGTTATAGTAATTCAGATCAAATCATGGCAAGAGCATTAATGACTCCAGATGAGTTAAGGCGTATGGATAATGATTTATGTATTATATTTGAAAAAGGAATTAGACCAATTAAGGCAAATAAATTTTACTATTTTAAACATCCAATGGTAAAGAAATTAGCAGAATGTGAAATAAGTCATAATGATATTGGAGAGATAGAAAGAGGAAATTGGAGAAAATATAATCCTTATAATCCTTATGTTGAAGAAGATGATGAAGAACAGGTAAAAGATTTAAAAGTTGAATCATTAGATGATTTATTTGATGATGATGAAAAAGAAGAAATAAAAGAGGAAGCAAAAAAAGAAGAAAAAGTTGTTAAATCAGAACCAATAAAACAAGCTGCATTTGATTTAGAACATGAAGATTTAAATGAAGCACCTGTTTTACCAAGTGTAGAAGAGGAAAAAGAAGAAGAGTATGATCTTCAAAAAGAATTAGAAGCTAAATTTGATGAATTATTTGGACCTATAGATGAAGATTAAATGAGTAATATGTGAAAAACTTATCTAACTTAAGTTTAGATAAGTTTTTCTCTAAAATTGTACCCTAAATGTTAAATTTTTTGTTTGATATATAGGGTACAATTTTTTTGTTTAATTTTTATTAAATATATTATAATAATATTTAATATATTTTGTTGAAAAAATGGATAAAATGAAGTAAAATATGACATAGGTGAGATTTATGGCAGAATTAAAAAAAGTGCAAGAAGTATTTAGTGATTATAAAACTGAATCAAATATAAAGGAAACAGAAATTGAAACAATGAATTTGATAAAAAAGACAAATGAATTGGAGCTTATTTTGATTTCTGATGAATATATAGAGATAAAAGAATTATGGTTTTTTGAAAAGTTTTTGAGAGAACGTTTCCAATTTTCAAATGTAAATATGAAAATAAAGTATAATGAAAATGTTAATAAAAAAACTATAGATAAAGAATGGACAAATTTAATTTGTTATATGATTCATAAACATCCACTTATGAGGCCTATGATACTTTTAAAAAGTGAAATAGAAATTGTAGGAAATACTATAAAAGTAATGATGAAAATTCAAGGTGCAGATTTTTTAAAAGCAAGAAAATTGGATATTGAATTAGAGAAAGTAATAGGAAATATATTTGGATATAAATATAAAGTAGATTTTATAGAAAATTTAAATAATGAAGATAGAAAAAGTTTGGCAGATAGTGCTGCTAAGAGCGAAAAAAAAGCAATAGAATTGGCATTAGAACATATGTCAATAGGAGAAAAAATTGCTGAAGATATAAAAGAAAATAATAAAAAGAAAGAAGAAAAAACAAAGGATAATAATATAAACATAAATAATATAAATGAAATAGTTCCACCTCCATTTGTTCCTGAAGAGATAGAGGAAGAATTAAATACACCTTTAATTTATGGTAGAAATATGAATTTTAAATCTAATGTTGTAAATGTTGTAGATATTTCACCAGAAGATGATATTGCTGCGATAAGCGGAGAGATTCTTGCAGGTACAATTGAAGAAAGAGAGTTAAAAAGTGGTAAATTTTTAATATCTTTTAATGTATATGATGGCACAAGTACTGTTACATGTAAAATATTTGTAAAACCAGAAGAAAAGAAAAAAGTTGTTGGAAAATTAAAAGATGCAAAAGGTGTTAAATTAGAAGGAAAATCTGGAATTAGTAACTTTTCACATGAGATGGAAATTATGGCTAATGTTGTTATTGAAACAGAGGGTATGAAAAAAATAACAAGACAAGACTTAGCAGAAACAAAAAGGGTAGAGTTGCATATGCATACAAATATGAGTCAAATGGATGCAATGTCAAGTGCTACTTCATTAATAAAAAGAGCAATGAAATGGGGAATGAAATCAATTGCTATAACAGATCATGGAGTTGTACAAGCATTTCCAGAAGCACATAAATTGTTAGGACTAGATAATCCAGATATGAAAGTTATTTATGGTGTTGAAGCTTATTTAGTACCTGATGGTTCTCCAGTTGTTGTAAATGATAAAGGGCAAGATATTGATACCACATATTGTGTCTTAGATTTAGAGACTACTGGAATATCTCCTAAGACAGAAAAAATAACAGAAGTTGGAATTATGAAAATAAAAGATGGAAAAGTACTAGAAAGTTTTTGTGAGTTTGTAAATCCAGAAAAACATATTCCTGAAACTGTTCAGGAAATTACTAACATAACAGATGATATGGTAAAAGATGCTGATACAATCGATAAAGTATTTCCTAGAATATTAGAATTTATAAAAGGAAGTGTTTTAGTTGCACATAATGCGTCTTTTGATATAGGATATTTAAAGCATAATGCAAAAGAACTAGGATATGATTTCGATTTTACATATGTAGATACTTTACCACTTGCTAGAAAATTGTTCCCAGAATTAAAAAAACATAAACTTGGTAAAATAGCAGAACATTTAAAAATAAAAGTAGAAGTAGCACATCGTGCTTTAGATGATGTTGATACAACTGTAAAAGTATATAATCATATGATGGAAATGCTAAAGAAACGTGGAGCCGAAAAGGTAGGAGATATACCTGAAAAATGTGAAGATGAAAAATCTAAACAAGAAGCATATAAAGTTGGACGTCCATACCATGCTATTATTTTAGCTAAGAATTATGTTGGACTTAAGAACTTATATAAATTAGTATCTTTTTCACATTTAAAGTATTTTTATAAAAAACCACGTATATTAAAAAGTTTGTTTAAACAATATTCTGAAGGTTTAATTTTAGGAAGTGCATGTGAAGCAGGAGAATTATATCAAGCTATTGAACTTGGAAAATCTGATGAAGAAATTGAAGAAATTGCTAACAGTTATGATTACTTAGAAATACAACCAATTGGAAATAATCAATTTTTGATTAGAAATGGTGTGGTACAAAGTGAAGAAGACTTAAAAAATATTAATAGAAAAATAGTTGCACTTGGTGAAAAATTGAATAAATTAGTTGTTGCAACATGTGATGTACATTTCTTAGATCCACAGGATGAAGTGTATAGACGTATATTGGAAGCGGGACAAGGATATAAAGATGCAGATAATCAAGCTCCATTGTATTTAAGAACTACAAATGAGATGTTAGACGAATTTAAATATTTAGGTGAAGAAAAAGCGTATGAAGTTGTTGTAACGAACACTAATAAAATATCTGATATGTGTGAACAGATTTCACCTATATCGCAAGAAAAGTGTCCTCCTCATATCCCTGGATGTGAACAGACAATTAAAGATATCGCATATGAAAAAGCACATAAGCTTTATGGGGAAGTTTTGCCTGAACAAGTTCAAACGAGATTAGATAAGGAGTTAGATTCTATTATAAAAAATGGTTTCTCAGTAATGTATATCATTGCTCAGAAATTAGTTTGGAAATCAAATGAAGATGGATATATAGTAGGTTCAAGAGGTTCTGTTGGTTCGTCATTTGTAGCTAATATGACTGGTATAACAGAGGTTAATTCTTTGCCTGCTCATTATAGATGTCCTAATTGTAAGTATTCAGACTTTACAGATTATGGATATTCTAATGGTTTTGACCTTCCAGATAAGGATTGTCCTAAATGTGGACATAAGTTAGATAAAGATGGAATGGATATACCTTTTGAGACATTTTTGGGATTCAATGGTGATAAGGAGCCAGATATAGACTTGAATTTCTCAGGAGAATATCAAGCAAAAGCACATAAATACACAGAAGTTATATTTGGAAAGGGAACTACTTTTAAAGCTGGAACGGTAGGTACAGTCGCAGATAAAACAGCATATGGTTATGTAAAAAAATATTATGAAGAAAGAAATATTCCTGTAAGTTCTGCGGAAACAGTGCGTTTAGCTCAAGGGTGTACGGGAATAAAAAGGACAACTGGGCAACATCCAGGAGGAATTATAGTTGTTCCTAAAGGAAGAGAAATATATGAATTTACACCTGTACAACATCCAGCAGATGACCCTAATTCAGATATTATAACTACTCATTTTGATTATCACTCAATAGATCAAAACTTACTTAAACTTGATATACTTGGACACGATGATCCAACAGTTATAAGAATGTTACAGGATTTAACAGGTGTAGACCCTACTAAAATACCTCTTGATGATAAAGAGACAATGTCTATATTTTCATCAACTGAAGCTTTAGGAGTTAAGCCAGAACAAATAAAGTCACAAGTAGGAAGTTATGGTGTACCAGAATTTGGTACAAAATTTGTTAGAGGAATGTTGGTTGATACTAAACCTAAAACATTTGATGAGTTAATTCGTATTTCTGGACTTTCTCATGGTACAGATGTGTGGCTTGGTAATGCACAAGAATTGGTACAGAATGGAACAGTAACGCTTAATGAGGCAATATGCTGTCGTGATGATATAATGAATTATTTGATACAAAAGGGATTGCCACCAAATACGTCATTTAAAATAATGGAATCTGTTCGTAAAGGAAAAGTGGCAAAAGGGAAAGAACCTAAATGGGAAGAATATCAAGGAATAATGAGAGAACATGATGTACCAGATTGGTATATAAAATCATGTGAGAAAATAAAATACATGTTCCCAAAAGCACATGCTGCTGCATATGTTACAAATGCTTTTAGAATAGCATGGTTTAAAGTTCATATGCCAAAAGCTTATTATGCTGCATTTTTCTCAATAAGGGCAGCAGATAATTTTGATGCGGGTTTTATGATTCAAGGAAAAGAAAAAGTGAAAAATAAAATGAAAGAAATTGATATGGCAGGAAATGCGGCGCAAAAAAAAGACCAAGATATGTATCCAGTTCTTGAATTAGCTTTAGAGTTTTATGAAAGAGGATTAAAATTTTTGCCTATTGATTTATATAAATCACATTGGAAAAACTTTTTAATAGAAGGAGATGCAATAAGACCGCCAATTAATAGTATTTCAGGAATGGGACCAATTGCTGCAGAATCAATATATAAAGCTGCTAAAGAGGAACAATTTATGTCTATTGATGAAATTAGAATTAGAGCTAAAGTAGGTGATTCTATAATTAACCTATTAAGAGAATTTGGATGTTTAAATGGACTTCCAGAAAGTAATCAAATAAGTTTATTTGGATAAAAGGATGAGAAAAATCTCATCTTTTTTCGTTACAGAAATGTTATGAAAAAGTAATATAATTGTAATAAAAGTGTAGAAATGGCTTCCGTAAAGGAAAGAAAGACGATTTATTTTAGTGGCTATTTTATATATTGAAAAAATGCTGGAAATATGCGATATTTATACTAATAGAAAGAAAAAATGTGAGGAAAATGTTTATGAGAAATAAAAGTATTTTTATTTTGGGAATAATATGTGCAATTTTACTTGTTGGATGTGCTTATTTTTGTATTAATAGATATGCAAAAATTGAAGAATTCCAAAGTGGGGAATGGTTATACTTATTAAATAAAAAAGAAAAAACAGCTAGTATAGAAAAGTATAATGGTTTAGAAGAAAATTTAAATATATCTGAAGTAGTTTTTAAAGATGATATAGAATATAAGATAATTAGAATAGAAAATTGTGCTTTTCAAGAGAATAAAAATATAAGAAGTATTGTAATACCAAATACGGTTATAGAAATTAAAGACAGTGCTTTTTATGGATGTGAAAATTTAAATAAAGTTGTTTTACCTGATAGTGTAAAGAAGATAGGAGAAAGTACTTTTGATAATTGTAATAAATTAAGAAGTATTTCAATGAATGAAAATGGAGAAGAAAAAAGCTATAACGAAAACTATATTCATTATTTAAAATTATCAGATAGAGAAAAAGCAGAAGTCGAAGTTATTCCAAGAAAAGAATTTGTACCATTGAGTAGTTTGAAAAAGGGAACAGAAACTAAAAATAGCAAAGTTTTACTTGAGAAATATAATTTAAAAGATGATATTAATATTATAGTTGAGAACCAAGGACAAGCTGGATGGTGTTGGGCATATTCTAGTTTAAAAGCGGTAGATACATATGCAGCAATTAATTTAGGAGTTAATTATAATTCATCAGAAGCACATTTAGCATATACAAGAAGTACATTTTTTGGTGGATGGGTCAAAAGTTATAAAAATTCAACAGATGTGTGGAATGATGGTGGATATTTTGATATGTTAAATATGTATGCTAGAGATTATGCTAAAGGACCAGTATTAGAAAGTGAAATACCTAATAAAAAATATGAATTTAGCGCGATAAATAAAGAAAAGTTTGAAAATGCTAATAAATTTTTATCTGTTATGAATACTATTGATTATCCGAGTATAACAAAAGAATATAAAAAAGATGGAAGTGTTGAATGTAAAAATGGAAGTGATATTTGTAGCACGGAAGAAATAAATGAATTTAGAAATTCAATAAAGGAACATATTGTAAATAATGGAGGCTTATATACATTTATTCAAAGTCCAGATGATGAAACTGAATATTATAATCCAGAAACAGCATCATATTATTGGAATGGAGATGAGTCAAAACTTCTTAGAGATATTGGACATGCGGTTACGATAGTTGGATGGGATGATACTTATTCAAGAGATAATTTTAATTCTAATAGTAAACCTACAAATGATGGTGCTTATATTTGTTTAAATAGTTGGGGAAGCAATTGGGGAAAGAATGGATATTTTTATATTTCATATGATGATTATACAGTAGAATCTGAATTATCAGGAGTAGTAGATGTTGAAAAACTTCCAGAAAATATAGAAATTACTAAAATGCCAACTAAGATAGATTATATACAGAATTTTGAGAGTATAAATTTAACAGGTGGGGAGTTTAAAGTAACATTTAAAGATGGAACAATAAAGAGTGTTTCAATGTTAGATGAAAGAGTATCGATATCTGGATTCGATAATAAAACTTTAGGTGAAAAAATTATAACTTTAAAATATACATTAAAAAAAGATTATGATGAATTTGAAACAAGTTTTAAAGTAAATATTAAAGAAGCAACACTAACAGGTATAAAAATTGAAAAACAACCAAATAAATTAAATTATGTAAAAAGTTATGAATCGTTGGATTTAACTGGAATGTCAATAAAAAAAATATACAATAACACTGAAACTTGGAATGAAACTATTAGTAATATAGATAGTAGTGAATTTGCAATTTCAGGGTTTGATAATACAACTTTAGGAGAAAAAAATATAGTTATAAAATATATGGACAAAATAGCAAGTTTTAATGTTAATGTAGTTGATGTTATTTCATTAAACGTATGTAATTTACCAAGAAAAACTTTGTATGATAGAAATGACAAAGCTTTGATTTTAGATGAGGGAAAAATAGAAGTACTTTATAGTAATAATCAAAAATGGACAATTGATATGACAGATGTTAACTTTAGCTCAAGTGGTTTTGATACTAGTTCAGTAGGAAAGAAGACTATAACATTAACATATTGTGGTAATTATAGTACTAATTTCACTATAGAAGTTTTAGAAAATTTATTTGAATATACAATAGATGGTGAAGAAGCGAAAATTACAGGATATATAGGAAATGATAAAGCTTTAGTGATTCCTGCGACGATAGAGAAAGATGGAAAAACATACAATGTTACAAGTTTAGATGATAGTGCTTTTTCAAGTTTTAATCAATTTGTAAGTGCAGATATACCAAAGTATATGAATAATATTGCAAATGCTTTTCTAGAATGCAATAATTTGGAAAAGATAACAGTGAATGAAGAAAATACAACATATATGTCACTAGATGGAATATTATATAACAAAACAGGAGAAATGCTTTATTTGTATCCAACAGGAAAAAAGGAAAATAGTTTTACAATACCAAGTTCTGTTTTAAATATTGGTCCATATGCTTTTTATAAATGTTTTAATTTAAAGGAAATAAAATTACCTGAAACATTGAATACAATTGGTTCAAATGCATTTGCATATTGTAAAAATTTAATTAATGTTGAAATACCTCAAGGAATTAAGGTAATAGAAGATAATGTATGGGCAAGATGTACTGGAATATTACGTGTAAAAATATCTAGTACAGTTGAGCAGATATCAAGTACGGCCTTTGATGGATGTATTGGATTAAAAGAGATAAGTGTTGATGAAAATAATATTCATTATAAATCAGAAGATGGAATATTATTTAATAAAGAAAAAACAATAATATATTTATATCCTGCTACTAAGGATAATTTTAAATATGTACTTCCAAGTTCTATTAATGAAATTGCTAAAGGAACATTTAAAAATTGTAGTGATTTAACATATATAGATATAAATAATGTTTCTAAAATAGGAGAAGGAGCTTTTTGGGGATGTACAGGATTAAAAAGTATAGAGATACCAAATGGAGTATCTGAAATAGGAATAAATACATTTAGAAATTGTGCGAATTTAAGTGAAATAGAAATTCCTAATACGGTTAAAAGTATTGGACAGAATGGTGATAATGTGTTTACTGGATGTAGAAATGTAAATGTTTATACATATTCAGATGCAACAACAGTATTAGAGTATATAAATAATCATGGAAATTTAAATTTGAAAATTATAACTAATCCATTGGAAAGCATAAAGATAAAAAGAAATCCTGATAAAGTTGTTTATAAGGATGGTCAAAGTTTTGATTCCGATGGAATGGAAGTAGTAGCAGTTTATAAAGATAAAACTGAAACGCAAGTAGAAAATTATATAGTTTTAAATGGTAATGCATTAAAAGAGGGACAGAATAATGTAGCTATATCATATACTGAAAATGCAAGATCTAGAGAAGTTAACCAAAATGTAAGTGTTAGTGCTGGTGATGTAAAGAGAATAGAAATAATAAAAGAACCATCAAAAAAAGAATATAAATATGGTGAAAACTTTAATTCAAATGGAATGGTTGTAGAAGCGATTTATGAAAATGGTAGCAGAAAGAAAATAACAAATTATAGTATATTAGGTGGAGAAAAGTTATCAGTAGATAAAGGAAGTATTACTTTAAGTTATACGGAGAATGGAATTACTGTAATTGCATATCAGATAATAAATGTATCAAAAGCAAATTCAGTTATTAATAACATACAAGATTTGAGTAAAGTTTATAATGGAAGAAATGTGTCCAATCCTGCATATAGTAAAGTTGGAGAAGGAAGAGTCACTGTCGAGTGGTATAAAATAAGTGAAAAAGAAGAAACAAAACTTAGTACATATCCTAAAAATGCTGGAAAATATAAAGTAAAATTAATAATGGCTGAAACTGATAATTATAAGGGTACAAGTGCAGAGAAAGAGTTTGAAATAAGTAAGGCAATATATGATATGAGTAGTGTAAAGTTTGAAAACGTTAGTTATTCATATTCAGGTGAAGAAAAACAAATTGTGATAAGTGGAACTTTACCACAAGGAGTAGATGTAAAATATGAAAATAATAAAGGCATAAATGCTGGAGAATACACTGCGATAGCTATATTTGAAGGTGATTTTGAAAATTATAATAGAATTTCAAATATGATAGCTAAGTTAACAATAACAAAAATTAATCCAGAGTATAATATTCCAAATGGGTTGATTGCCATATATGGACAAACATTAGGAGATGTAAGTTTACCTGATAGATTTAGTTGGGAAAGAGAGCTTACAACAAGTGTTGGAGAAATAGGAGAAAATAGATTTACAGTAAGATACACACCAACAGATGTAATAAATTATAATATAATTACAGGGATAGAAGTAGTGATTCATGTAAAATCTAATGCAAATGCTGAAATATTAATAGATGATTATGAAGTGAATGAAGAAAAATCAATAGTAAGTAAGATTTTGCCTGGAGCGAGTGTAGAAGAGTTTAAATCTCATATAAGAAATACAAATTATAAGATAATAAATGGAAAAGGTGAAGAGCTAAAAGAAGAAGATAGAATAGGTACAGGATATAAAATTGAGTTAGAAAGTGGAAAACAATACACATTAGTAGTATATGGTGATTTAAATGGAGATGGAAAAGTAAATGTAATAGATATAGCTAGGTTACAAAAAGTTTTAACAAAGATAAGTGAAGAGACAGAACTAATTAAAATAGCAGCAGATTTAAAAGAAGATTCAAAATTAGACTTAAATGATTTAGCTAGATTACAGAAGTTAGCAACAGGACAAAATATATTTAAATAAGGTAAAGTATGGAGTTATGTAATGACATAGCTCTATATTTTTTATTAATACTAAAGGATATGTTGATTTGATATTTTGTTTAGAAAAATGAGGAAAAAATGAAGAAAATCTCTAGACAAATGAATTTTAATATGATATAATACTATTTGTTAATTATGAGAAAAATTAACATCCTTACTCATTATTAATTAATGGGTTATATATCCAAAAGGAGGTGAAATATAATGAATAAATATGAAAGTATTATCATTATTAATCCAAATTGTACTGAGGAAGCTGTTAAAGCTTTAGAAAGTAAATTTACAGGAATAATAAATGAAAACGGAAAAGTAGAGTCTGTAGAAAATATGGGTAAAAAAAGATTAGCATATGAAATCAAGAAAAATAAAGAAGGAATTTATATGTTAATTAATTTTGAAGCTAAACCAGATTCAATTACAGAGCTTGAAAGAAATTACAGAATAACTGATGATGTTATGAAATTCATCGTTGTTAGAAAAGAAGATTAATTTTATAAAGAAGGGCCTTTAGAAAGGTAAGTGATAAAATATGAATAAAGTAATTTTAATGGGAAGATTAACAAGAGACCCAGAAGTAAGATACACACAAACTAATAATACATTAGTTGCATCATTCTCTTTAGCAGTAAATAGAAGATTTGCAAGACAAGGTGAAGAAAGACAAGCAGATTTCTTTAATATTGTTGCTTGGAATAAACAAGGAGAATTTTGTAGTAAATACTTTAAAAAAGGTCAACAAGTAGGAGTAATCGGAAGATTACAAACAAGAAATTGGGATGATGATAAAGGTGTAAAACATTACATCACAGAAGTAGTTGCTGAAGAAGTATATTTTGCAGATAGCAAGAGAGATGGAGAAACAGGAAGTTCTTCATTTGAAAATACTTTTGGAGCAACAATGCCAGGGGGAATGGGAGAAGGAACTTCTGATTTTGAAGTATCAGCAAGTGATGATTTACCATTCTAATAAATAATTAAGTTAGGGGTGAAAATAAATGGCAGATAAAAAGAATAAGAAAAATAACAGAAATAATAGAAATAATTATGATGATGATTTCAATCCTAGATTCAAAAAACAAAGAAAAAAAGTTTGTCAATTATGTAGTGATAAAAACTTTGTTTTAGATTATAAAAATTTTGATTCTATGAAGAAATTTGTTAATGATAAAGGTAAGATATTACCAAGAAGAACTACTGGTGCATGTGCTAAACATCAAAGAGATATAACTTTAGCTATAAAAAGAGCTAGACATATCGCTATTTTACCATATACACAAGACTAGTAAAATAACAGGGGAAGAGCTTGAAGCTTTTCCTCTTTTTCTATATCAAAACTATTGATAAAAGAAATTTGTTTTGATAAAATACAAAAGAATTAAAAGTTTAATAAAAGGAATTTTAATATGATAGATATAAATAAAAGTATAGAAGAATTTAAAAAATACACAAGTGAATATGATATGACTAATAAAAATATTGATAGAAAATATTATCATTCTTATAGGGTAATGAATGAAAGCAAATATATTGCGGAAAGTTTAAATTTGTCACAAGAACAAATAGACTTGGCTACATTAATTGGATTATTACATGATATTGCAAGATTTGAACAAATGAAAAGATATGGGACATTTAGAGATGCGATAAGTGTAGATCATGGCGACTTAGGAGCAGAAATATTAAAGGAAAATAATTTTATTAGGAATTTTGTAGAAGATGATAAGTATGATGATATCATACTAACAGCAATAAGAAATCATAATAAATATAAAATAGAAAACAATTTAGATGATGAAAAATTATTACAAACAAAAATAATAAGAGATGCAGATAAATTAGACATTTTCTATGAGGGGGCAGAAATATTCTGGAGTGATCAAGAAGAAAAAGATAGTGTTTATAATTTAAAAATAAGAGATGAATATTTTAATGAATTTATTCAAAAAAAAGCTATCGGAAGACAAAAAGATCAAAATGGATTAGAGGGCCTTTTAGTATTTATTGCCTTTATATTTGATATGAATTTTGAAGTTAGTTTAGATAAAATAGCTAAAGAAGATTATATAAATAAAATTTTAGATAAATTTAATTTTAAAGAAGAAGATACTATAGAAAAAATGAAAGTAGTAAGGAAAATAGCAAATGAATATGTACAAAGAAAAGGATGATTTAAGTTGAAGTTGTTAATAACAGAAAAACCTTCTGTAGCGATGGAATTTGCAAAAGCTTTAAAAGTTAATGCTCCTAGAAAAAATGGGTATATTGAGTCTAATGAATGGATAATAACTTGGTGTGTAGGACATTTGGTTACAATGAGCTATCCAGAAGTTTATGATGAGAAATTAAAGTTTTGGAGACTAGATACATTACCATTTATTCCAAATGAATATAAGTATGAGGTTATTCCTGCAACCCAAAAACAATTTGAAATTGTAAAAGGATTGCTACAAAGGGAAGATGTTGATGAGATATATAATGCTGGCGATTCTGGAAGAGAAGGAGAATATATACAAAGATTGGTTTTTATGATGGCAAAACCTAATCCAAAAGCAAAAATAAAGAGGGTTTGGATTGATTCACAAACAGAAGAAGAGATATTAAGGGGAATAAGAGAGGCAAAAGATGCTTCAGAATATGATAGTTTATCTGATAGTGCATATTTAAGAGCTAAAGAAGATTATTTAATTGGAATAAATTTTTCTAGATTATTATCTATAATATATGGAAAAAGACTTGCACAATCTATTAATGAAGAAAGAGCGTCTATATCAGTTGGGCGTGTTATGACATGCGTTTTGGGAATGGTTGTTTCAAGAGAAAGAGAAATTAGAAATTTTGTTAAGACTAAATATTATAAGATAATAGGAAATTTTGGAGATGATGTTTCGAATTTTAATGCAGAATGGAAAGTTAATGAAAAATCTACAATGTATGAATCTATGAAACTTTATAGTGATAATGGATTTAAGAAAGAGGAAGATGCAAAGGACTTTATTAAAAGTTTGATAGGTAAGGAAGCGGTAATTTCCGAGATTAAAAAGTCTAAGCAAAAGGAAAATCCACCACTTTTGTTTAATTTAGCAGAAGCACAAAATGATTGTGGAAAGAAATTTAAATTAAAACCAGAAGAAACATTAGATGTAATTCAAAATTTGTATGAAAAGAAATTGGTTACATATCCTAGAACAGATGCAAGAGTATTATCTACAGCAGTTGCCAAAGAAATTTCTAAAAATTTAAATGGATTAGCAAAAGGAATTAAAGATGAAGAATGTAAAGGTTTTATTAATAAGATGATAGAAGAAAAATATTCTACAAATCTTATCAAAACTAAGTATGTAGATGATAGCAAGATAACAGACCATTATGCAATAATACCTACTGGACAAGGTTTTGAAAATTATGATAAACTTCCAGAACTTCACAAGAACGTATATAAAACTATTGTAAAAAGATTTTTAGCGATATTTTTTCCACCGGCAGAATATAGTAAAGTTTCAGCAACAGTAAGTGTTCAAAATGAAACTTTTTATGCTAATGGAAAGGTTTGCTTAAGTAGAGGATATTTAGATATATTAAAACCTATAAAGAAATCCACAGAAAGTGAAGAAGATGTGGATAATGATGATAAAAACAAGTCAGAAAATACAAATGCAAACCTAGAAATTTTAAAGAGTTTGAAAAAGGGTCAAAAAATAAATGTTAATAATTATGAGATAAAAGATGCTGAGACATCTCCACCATCTAGATATACATCAAGTTCAATGATTTTAGCAATGGAAAATGCGGGAAAATTAATAGAAGATGAAGAATTGAGAGAGCAGATAAAAGGTGCAGGTATTGGAACAAGCGCAACAAGAGGTGGAATTATAGAAAAATTAGAAAGAATAAAGTATATAAATATTAATTCTAAAACAATGGTTATTACTCCAACTCAAAAAGGAGAGCTTATATATGATTATGTTAAAATGACTATGGCAGATATATTAAATCCAAAGCTTACGGCTAGTTGGGAAAAGGGATTAGATATGGTTTCTAAAAAAGAGATTGAACCTAAAGTGTTTATGGATAAGCTTGAGAATTATATAAAAGGTAAATTTAATCGAATGGTTGTTAACAGGTAAATTGAGATGTTTTATTGTTGCAATTTATGATACAAAATATTTTACCAAAAATATTTTGACAAAAATGTATAAAAAAGTCTAAAATAACAGATAAGAAATGAGGTAAAAAAATGCAAAAGATAGAAAAACACATATCTCTTGACGCTCTAAGAGAGAGTAACAATTTAGTAAATAAAGTAAATAGAATAAATATAAGAAATAAGACTAACTTATTACCAAAAAGGTAATAGGTTTTTAGTCTTATTTTTGTGTTTTTTACCAAGAAAAGAAAGGAGGATAGAAAATATAAAAAGTATGAATAATAATCACTGTAAAATAAATAATAAAAGTGATAAATTAAAAATAATAAAAAATACAAGGAGGATAAAATTAAAATGAAAAACAAATTAAGAAACAAAAAAGGTATTACATTAATAGCATTAGTAATAACAATAATAGTGTTACTAATCTTAGCAGGAGTATCAATAACAATGATATCAAGTCAAGATGGAATACTAAACAAGGCAACAAGTGCAAAAGAAACTCAAAAGAAAGTATCAGAGGAAGAAGCAGTAAAGATAGCTTTACAAGCAGCAATGATGAACGAAGATGCAGAAATAAAATATGATGAAATAGGAAATTATTTACCAGGAGCTACAGGGGACAAAGAGGCAAAGGTTATAAAGTATAATGGAAGGAATTACCTAATATCAGATGATGGAACATCAAAACAAGTAACATGGTATGTAACAATAAATCCTGAAGGAAGATATGTGGTGACAAATGGGAAAAAGGAAACGGAAAAAGTAGAAATTCCGTTAGGAACAACAATAAATTATGATCCTTTTACAGGAGTTGAAAACGAAAAACTTACTGTTACAACAGAAACTGGAAAAACAGGACAAACTACTGCTCAAACATATACAATAGCAAATAATGAAGCACAAAAATTAACATGGCAAGTATTAGGAACAGATGATGATGGAAATATATTAATAATGCCGACAACAAATGTAACTGATTCAACAGGGGCAATACAATATATGACAATAGGAGGATCTGATACAACAACAGGTCAAAATGCAGCACAATATGCAGCAGGAGAAGTAAATAGAGTATGTTCAATATATGGACATGGAAAAGGAGCAAAATCTGCAAGAAGTGTTCAAGTAGAAGATATAGATAAACTAACAGGATTTGATAAGACGAAATATGCACAAAACCAAGTATATGGTTATGGACATGATGTAACATATAGTATAAATGAGACAGATGAAGATGTATATTATAAATGGACAGGAATAACAGAACCACAGAAAACGAGTTATAAAAAATTTACATATTTAAAAGGAAATGAATGGATATCTTTAGAAAAAGGACAATCTGCAACAGTAAAAAATACAAATTATTACTATGATATGTCAAGTGATCCATATAAAACTACTTTAAAAAATAAAGGAGTAAATGATTTAATAACAAAGGATACTGGAAATAAGCAAAAGCAATATTATTGGCTTGGCTCTTCCTATGTGCATGCGGGCTCTGACTTCGTTCGTTTCGGGTTGCGCTTTGTGGGCAACTCTTGCGTGGACTACTCCTTCTTCTTCCTTTCGTATGGCGACTGCAACAACGACTACTCTGGGCTTCGTCCGGCAGTTTCTCTTGAGTCAGATGTCAATCTTAGTGATAACGGAGACGGTACTTGGAATATAAACTAAAATATAAATATAGTAAATTTATGTCTCTTAAATTTAGTTTTATGGACAGAAGTGTTATGGTAGTTTATATAAAAGTGATTTTGATTTAGAAAATGTATAAATGTATATAAAAAATAATTTTATAAGGCAGAAGTAGTGTTATGCTACTTTTGCTTTTTTAACTTCAAGAGTAAATCACTTCAGTTCTATCTGTGGATTGTTATGGTGTAAATAATTGTTTATAACGGAATGAGTCAAATAACTGTAATTTTTTGGACTTTTTATGTCAATATCATTGACTTTTTGCTAAAAACATTATATTATATAATGGATTAAAAATTTATTACAAATTACTACGGAAATAAAGAGTACAGAAAATTTTAATTTTGATAAATTTTAAAAAGATCCTAGAAAGGAAAGATTGAAAGATGGGAGAAGTTATAGTTATTACATCAGGAAAAGGTGGAGTAGGAAAAACAACGACAACTGCAAATTTAGGTTCAAGTTTAGCTCTTGAAGGTAAAAAAGTAGCTTTAATAGATACGGATATTGGACTTAGAAACTTAGATGTAGTTATGGGATTAGAAAACAGAATTGTTTATGACATAGTTGATGTTGTTGAAGGTAAATGTAAGATAAGACAAGCTTTGATAAAAGATAAAAGATTTAAAGAGTTATATTTATTACCTGCTGCTCAAACAAGAGATAAATCAGCAGTAAATGAAGAACAAATGAGAGAACTTACAAGTAAATTGAAAGAAGAGTTTGACTATATACTTATAGATTGTCCAGCAGGTATAGAACAAGGATTTAAAAATGCTATTGCAGGAGCAGATAGAGCAATAGTAGTTACAACAGCCGAAATATCATCAATAAGAGATGCAGACAGAATAATAGGATTACTTGAATCATCTGAAATCAAAAATCCAGAATTAGTTGTAAATAGAATAAGACCTAATATGGTAAAAAAAGGCGAAATGATGGATGTTGATGATATAGTAGACTTATTATCTATAGATTTAGTTGGTGTGGTTCCAGATGATGAATACATAATCACACAAACAAATAAAGGTGAACCTGTTATACAAAATAAGAAAGCTCCATCTGGAAAAGCTTATTTAGAAATTGCAAAAAGAATATTAGGGGAAAATATAGAAATTACAGTTCCTGGTAGAGAAAGAGGTTTTTTTGCAAGATTAAAAGGGCTTTTTAGAAAATAAAAATAATAAAATTATAGAGGACAAACCTCTGAAATTAAAGGTGGAGGTAATTTTGATGTTAGAAAATATAATGAACTTTTTTAAAAAGACAAAAAAAAGAGAAGCACTAAGTGCTAATTCTAAAGAAACAGCTAAAGAAAGATTACAATTAGTTTTAATGCAAGATAGAGCAAATGTATCAGCTGATTTCTTAGATTTAATGAGACAAGAAATAATTGAAGTAATAAAAAAATATATAGATATAGATGAAGAAGCAATGGATGTTAGATTAACTAACAAGGAAAATGAAGATGGAACTCAAGGAGCACCTGCTTTATATGCAAATATTCCTATAGTTAATATCAAGGAAGAAACTAAAAAGATGGCAAATGATAAAAAAGATGAAGAGAAAAAAGAAGAAACTAAAGAAGAAAAAAATAAGGAAGTAAATGATATTGTAACAGAAGATGAAAATAATGAAAAAAACCAAGAGAAAGTAGAAGAGATTATTGAAGTAGAAATAGATGATGATAAAGAAGAAATAAAAATAGAAGAAAGTAATAAAGAGAGTAAAGATGAGGAATAGAATTTTTAAGAATATTGAATGGTGGATTCTGATTTTTTCACTTCTATTATGTATTGTAGGATTTGTTGCATTATATTCAGCAACGCAGTCAAGTGGTTTTGGAGATTTTAAAAAACAAATAATATCATTTATAGTTAGTTTATGTTTAATGACAATACTGATTTTTATTAATTATGATATTTTGGTTAAATTATCTCCAATTTTTTATGGTATATCAATAATTTTACTAATAGCGGTGTTGTTTACAAAGCCTATTAATGGTGCAAGAAGTTGGTTCCAAATAGGAGGATTTTCACTTCAACCAGCAGAGGTAATAAAAATATTTACAATTTTATTTTTAACATATGTAATTTGTAAAATACAAGAAAGAGGAAAAGAAGAAATAAATGTTTTTTGGAAACTAATTACAATATTAGCTGTGGTTGGAGTTCCTGTTTTACTTATAATTATACAACCAGATTATGGTACAGCTGCTGCATATATATTTATGTTAGCTTTTGTAATATTTATTGCAGGAATCGATAAAAAATATATTATAATTGCATTTGTTTTGTTAGCAATTGGTTTACCATTAGCTTATCATTTTGTTTTACCAAATCATGCTAAATCAAGGATAGAAGTTTTCATGAATCCAGAATCAGACCCTAAAGGTGCAGGATATAATATTATACAATCAAAAATAGCAATAGGATCTGGAGAACTTACAGGTATGGGCTTATTAAATGGAAATCAAACACAACTTGGTTATTTATCACCTAAAACTACAGATTTCATTTATTCTGTTATAGGAGAAGAGATGGGATTTATTGTATCAGGTGGAGTAATAATCGTGTATGTTCTGCTTATAACTAAATCTTTATATGTAGCTAAAACAGCTAAAGATGATGAGGGAGCATATATTGCATCAGGGATAAGTGGAATATTTTTCTTCCATATGCTTGAAAATATAGGTATGACTATGGGATTACTTCCAATAACTGGTGTACCGTTATTATTTGTAAGTTATGGTGGAAGTTCATTAATTACAAGTTTTGTGTGTATAGCAATTTTACTTAATATTAGTGGAAATAGACAAAAAACAATATTTGTAAAATAAAGGAAACAAGAAAATGTACTTAAAAAAATTAAAAATAGGAAATATAGAATTAGAAAACAATATCTTATTAGCTCCTATGGCAGGAATTACAGATAAAGCGTTTAGAATTATTTGTAAGAAATACGGACCAGGATTAGAATATACAGAGATGGTAAGTAGTAAAGCTATATTTTATGATGACAGTAAAACTAAAAGACTAATGAATATAGATAATGAAAAAAGACCTATTGCAATTCAAATTTTTGGCAGTGATGCAGAAACAATGGGCTATGCAGCAAAATATGTATCAGATATAGCAGATATTGTAGATATTAATATGGGGTGTCCAGCTCCTAAAGTTACAAAAAATGGAGATGGAAGTAAAATATTATTAGATTTAGATTTGGCAAGAAATATTATGAGAGCAGTTGTACAGAATTCTACAAAACCAGTTACTTTAAAAATTAGAAAAGGCTGGGATAATGAACATATTGTTGCTAAAGATATTGCAAAGATTGCTGAAGAAGAAGGAATATCTGCAATAACAGTTCATGGGAGAACTAGAAATGAGTTCTATTCTGGAAATGCTGATTGGAATATAATAAAAGAAGTAAAGCAAGTTGTTAATATTCCTGTTATAGGCAATGGAGATATTATAGATGAAGAAACAGCATATAGAATGTTTGAAGAAACAAATGTTGATGGAATAATGATAGGAAGGGCTACATTAGGAAATCCATGGATTTTTGAAAAGATTATATATTATTTAAAAAATGGAAAAAAGCTTGATGACAAGACAAGTTTAGAAAAATTAGATGTTGTAAAAGAACATTTGACTTTAGAAATGCACGAAAAAGGAGAACTTACTGGAATAAAAGAGTTTAGAAAACATTTATCAGCATATACTAAAAATATGCCTAATTCTAGTGAGTTTAGAGGAAAAATAAATAAGATAGAGGACAAAAATAATTTAATTGATATGATAGAAGATTATTTCAAGAAAGGAAATTAAAATGTATAGGACTAAAAATCTTGGTGAATTAAGAATTGAAAATGTTGGAGAAAAAGTTGAACTTGCTGGATGGATACAAAAAATTAGAAATTTGGGAGCAATGACTTTTATAGATTTGAGAGATGAAGATGGAATAACTCAAATTGTAATAAATGATGAAAAACTTCAAGAACAAACGAAAGATTTAGTAAAAGAAAGTTGTATTAGAGTGGTTGGAGAAGTACTTGAAAGAACAAGTAAGAATCCTAAGTTAAAAACAGGAGATATTGAAGTTATTGCAAAAGAAATAGAAGTATTAGGAAAATGTAAACCTGAGTTACCTTTCGAAATAAATACTGATATTGAGGCAAGAGAAGATTTGAGATTAGAATATAGATTCTTAGATTTAAGAAATGACAAATTACATAAAAATATTTTACTTCGTTCTCAAATTTTAAAAACTTTAAGAGATAAAATGTATGAATTAGGATTTTCTGAAATTCAAACTCCAATTTTGGCTAATTCTTCACCGGAAGGAGCAAGAGATTATTTGGTACCAAGTAGGTTAAATCCAGGAGAGTTTTATGCACTTCCACAAGCACCACAACAATTTAAACAATTACTTATGGTATCAGGGTTTAATAAATATTTTCAAATAGCACCATGTTTTAGAGATGAGGATCCAAGAGCTGATAGAGCACCAGGAGAATTTTATCAATTAGATTTTGAGATGGCTTTTGCTACTCAAGAAGATGTATTTAAAATAATTGAAGAAGTAGTTCCATATACATTTGAAAAATTTACTGATTGGGAAGTTGATAAAGGTCCATTTATTCGTATTTCATATAAAGAAGCAATGGAAAAGTATGGTATAGATAAACCAGATTTGAGAAATCCATTAGTAATTCAAGATGTAACAGAATTATTTAAAGATACAGAATTTAATGCATTTAAAGATAAAACTGTAAAGGTAATTGTTGTTCCAAATAGTGCTGACCAAGGAAGAAAATTCTATGATAAGATGTCAGAATTTGCAGTGGAAGAATGTGGTGCAAAAGGTTTAGCTTGGACTAAGATAGATACTGAAAATAATGTTCAAGGTGGTATAGCAAAATTTATTACAGAAGATATTAAAGAAGCTTTAGAAAGCAAGTTTGGAGCTAGTAAAAACTCAAGTTTATTCTTTGTTGCAGATGAATTGACTAAAGCACAAAAAATTGCAGGACTTGTCAGAATTGAACTTGGAAATAGATTAGATCTATTAGAGAAAAATGTATATAGATTTTGCTTTATAGTTGATTTTCCTATGTATGAATTATCAGACGAAGGAAAAATTGATTTTTCACATAATCCATTTTCAATGCCACAAGGTGGAATGGATGATTTATTAAATAAAAATCCATTAGATATTTTAGCATACCAATATGATTTGGTTTGTAATGGGTATGAAATGGCATCAGGAGCTGTAAGAAATCATAATCCTGAAATAATGGTTAAAGCATTTGAAATAGCAGGATATACAGAAAATGATGTTAAAGAAAGATTTGGAGCATTATATAATGCATTTAAGTATGGGACTCCTCCACATGCTGGAGCAGCACCTGGAGTTGATAGAATGGTTATGCTTATAGAAAATTCTCAAAATATAAGAGAAGTTATTGCATTCCCTAAAAATAAAAGAGCGAGAGACTTGCTTATGAGAGCACCTTCTGTTGTAACAGAAGAACAACTTAAGGATGTACATATTAAGCTCGACTTGTATAAATAAGAGAGGAAGATAATTTATGTTTGAAAAATTAGAGTTGGTTGAAAAAAAATATGAAGAATTAACAACTCAAATAAGTGATCCAGAAGTTATTGCAAATAATAATGAATGGAGAAAATTAATGAAAGAACATAGTTCTATGGAAGATGTTGTCTTAAAATATAGAGAATATAAAAAAGTAGAACAAGAAATGAATGATGCTAAAGAAATGATGGAAGATCCTGAAATGAAAGATTTAGCATCAGAAGAGTATTATTCTAGTAAGGAAAAAATTGCAAAAATAGAAGAAGAATTAAAGTTTTTGTTAATTCCTAAAGACCCTAATGATGATAAAGATGTTATTTGTGAAATTAGAGGTGGAGCAGGAGGAGAAGAAGCAGCTTTATTTGCAGGAACATTATTTAGAATGTATGCTATGTATGCTGAAAGAAAGCATTGGAAAATAGAAATATTAAATGAAAATGCAACAGAACTTGGTGGATACAAAGAAATTTCATTTATGGTTACTGGAAAACAAGCATATGGAAGATTAAAATATGAAAGTGGTGTTCATAGAGTACAAAGAGTGCCTGATACAGAAAGTAGTGGAAGAATTCATACGTCGACTGTTACAGTTGCAGTACTTCCCGTTGTTGAGGATGTTGAAATAGAAATAAATCCAGCAGATATTAAGATGGAAGTGTTTAGAGCTTCAGGTGCAGGAGGACAACATATTAATAAAACTTCTTCAGCTGTTCGATTAATACATGTTCCAACAGGTATTGTAGCGGAATGTCAAACACAAAGATCACAATTACAAAATAGAGAATATGCAATGAATATGCTTAAATCAAGGTTATATGATATAGAAAAGCAAAAACAAGATTCAGAAGTTGCAAATGCAAGAAAGTCACAAGTAGGTTCTGGAGATAGAAGTGAAAAAATTCGTACTTATAATTATCCACAAGGAAGAATTACAGACCATAGAATTGGAATGAGTATTTATCAAATGGAAAATTTCCTAAATGGAGATTTGGATGAAATGATTAATAATTTAATTGCAGCAGATAGAGCAGAAAGTCTAAAAGGTGAAGAAGAATAAAAATACTTTTAGGAGGAATATATATATGAAGAAACTTAAGAAAGTTATATTTATGTTATTGTGTTTTATATTTGTTTTGGGATTTAATAATTATGTAAGAGCAGAATCAAGCACAATAGACAATATTGATATAAATGTGAAAATTAACGAAGATGGTAGTGCGAGTATCACAGAGGCATGGAATGTAGAAATTTATGATATTGATCAATTAAGTAAATCATATTTTAATTTGAATACTTCTGAAATAAAAGATTTAGTTGTAGTAAACGAAAATAAAGAAAAATTTGAATTTATTTCAAACTGGAATAATGAAGCAAGTGGAGAAGAAAAATCAAATAAATGTGGATTATATATAAATAAAGAAGATGGAGAAACTGCTATTTGTTTTGGAACAGGAGAAAATGGTAAACATGTATATGCTTTTAAGTATACTATTACAAATTTTGTTAAACAAAAAAGTAATTACCAATCTCTAAATTTTAAATTTTTACAAAGTCATATGGATATATTACCTAAAAGTGCGAAAATTACAATAGAAGCTGACAAAGCTTTTAAGGAAAAAAATATAGATTATGAAGGATTAGGGTTTGATGGAGAATCTAAAATAGAAGATGGAAAATTTATATTTAATGCACCAGATGGATTAAAAGAAGAAGATTATATGGAAGTTTCAATTGATTTTAATGAGGATATTTTTTCAATAGTAAATGAAGACAAATCTGGAGATGCTTATAAAAACGATGGTATTTTATCAACAGAAAAATCTAAAGCTAAGTCATATAAAATATGGTCTACAATTATAGTTGTGTTGATTTTAGTTGTTGGTTTGGGAATTTATTATTTTAAATATATAAAAAATAATGTTGACAACAATAAGAAAAAGTAGTATATTATTAACATAATATAAAAATTATGAGAGAAGAGTAAAATAGAAAATATCTTTTAGAGAGAATTAGTCATCGGCTGAAAGCTAATTCAAGTAAAACTATTTGAAAACTAACTCTTTAAACTTAGTGAATAAGCTAAGCGCTGGAAGCGATATAACCATTAATTAAGAATAAATACGGGATGGAACCGCGTAAAATATACGCTCCTGTAGATGCAAAAAACATCTACAGGAGTTTTTTGTGTCTTAAATTGAAAAAAGGAGGAATTAAAAATGATCAAAATTACTTTAAAAGATGGGTCTGTTAAAGAAGTTCAAGAAAGTATAAGTATAATTGAACTTGCTAAACAAATTAGTGAAGGGTTAGCAAGAGTAGCAACTTGTGGAAAAGTAAATGGAAAGGTAGAAGATTTAAGATTTGAATTAAAAGAAGATTGCAAGTTAGAAATATTAACTTTTGATAGTGATATAGAGGGAAAAAAAGCTTATTGGCATACAACTTCTCATATAATGGCACAAGCTGTTAAAAGATTATTCCCAAGTGTAAAATTAGCTATTGGACCAGCAATCGATGAAGGATTTTATTATGATTTTGATGTAGAAAAACCTTTTAGTGAAGAAGACAAAGAAAATATAGAAAAAGAAATGAAAAAAATAATTAAGGAAGATCTACCAATTGAGAAATATTCTTTACCAAGGGATGAAGCTATTAAATTTATGAAAGAAAAAAATGAAAAATATAAAGTTGAATTAATAGAAGAGTTGCCAGAAGCTGAAGAAATTTCTTTCTATAAACAAGGAGAATTTACAGATTTATGTGCTGGACCTCATTTAATGAGTACTGGTAAAGTAAAAGCAATACAAATATTATCTTCTTCATCTGCATATTGGAGAGGTGATGAAAAAAGGGAAACTCTTCAAAGAGTTTATGCTATATCTTTCCCTAAAGCGAGTTTGGTAGATGAATATTTACAAATATTAGAAGATAGAAAACAAAGAGATCATAGAAAAATTGGTAAAGATTTAGAATTATTTATGACACATCCTTTAGTTGGAGCTGGATTACCAATGTATTTACCTCATGGAGCAACTATTAGAAGGATTCTTGAAAGATATATCCAAGATAAGGAATTGAGATTAGGATATAATCATGTATATACTCCTTCAATTGCAAATGTTGAATTATACAAAACTAGTGGACATTGGGAACATTATAAAGATGATATGTTTCCTTCAATGAAGTTAGATAATGAAGAATTAGTTTTAAGACCAATGAACTGTCCACATCATATGTTAGTATATAAAAATAAAATGCATTCATATAGAAATTTACCAATAAGAATAGGTGAACTTGCACATGATTTCAGATATGAAGATAGTGGAAGTGTTTGTGGATTAGAGAGAGTACGTCAAATGTGTCAAAATGATGCACACCTTTTTGTAAGACCTGATCAAATAAAAGAAGAAGTTGGAAATGTTTTAAAATTGATAGTAGAAGTATATCAAAAAGATTTTGGTTTCCCAGAATCAGCATTTAAGTATAGACTATCTTTAAGAGATAAAAATAATAAAGAAAAATATATTGATAATGATGAAATGTGGGAAACTGCTGAAAGTCAATTAAGAGAAATATTAAAAGAAATGAATATAGAATTTTATGAGGCGGAAGGAGAAGCAGCTTTCTATGGACCTAAAATAGATATTCAGATAAAAACAGCTTTAAATCATGACGTTACAATACCAACATGTCAATTGGATTTTGCTTTGCCAGAAAGATTTGAACTTGAATATGTAGGAGAAGATGGAGAAAAACATAGACCTGTTGTAATTCATAGGGCAATTCTAGGAAGTTCAGATAGATTTATTTCCTTCTTATTAGAGGAAACAAAAGGATTTTTACCAACATGGCTTGCACCTGTTCAAGTTAAAGTTTTACCTATTACTGATAAACAACTTGATTATGCTAAAGAGGTTGTAAGAAAATTACAAGGTGAAAATGTAAGGGTTGAACTTGATGATAGAAGTGAAAAAATAGGATATAAGATTCGTGAAGCACAACTTCAAAAAATACCATATATGCTTATTTTAGGAGATAAAGAAATTGAAGCAAATGCAGTTGGCGTTCGTTCAAGAAAAGATGGAGATATTGGAGCTATGCCAACAGAAGATTTTATAAATAAATTAAAAGAAGAAATTAATAATATGGTAAGATAAGAAAAATAGGTAAGTTTTAGATTTAAAACTTACCTATAAATTTTTATAATTATTTTGAATGGATAGTATAATAATTTTATATGGTAGAAAGGCTATAAAAAAGAACTAAATGTTGCTACGCATTTAGTTCGTGTTATTCAAATGATCTCTTTAGAATAACTTAAGTTAGATATAGTATACTACTATTTTTAGTATATGTCAATGAATTGTAAATATTCATATTAAGATTTAAATAATAAAAGTTGATATAAATTTATTGACAAAAATATAAAAATATTATATAGTATAAAAGTGTTGAAAAACTAATATATTAAACTTGAAGGGATTGATACATATGTATTTGTCAGTAGAAAAAAATCAATTTAATATATGTGGTAAGTTAGAAATAACTTATTTATTTAGTGTAAGCAAAAATAGAATATATAAAAAATAAGAAGGTAGGGAAAACTCTACCTTCTTATCTTTTTTTATTTATGTTTAGATTAAATAAAGTTTATTTAAATATTTTAGGAGGTATTATTATGGGAAATGTAGATGTAGTTTTAGGGACATTTTATGGAGACGAAGGAAAAGGAAAAATAATTGATTATTTAGCAACAAAGGCTGATTATGCAGTTAGATGTACAGGAGGAAGTAATGCTGGACATACAATAAATGTTAATGGAAAAAAATATGCATTTCATTTAATTCCTTCAGGAATATTAAATAAGAATACAAAAGCTATTATTGGAAATGGTGTAGTTGTTGATCCAAAGGTTTTAGTGGAAGAAATAGAAAACTTAAAATCAGATGGAATTGATGTAAGCAATTTATATATAAGTGATATAGCACATATAATTATGCCATATCATATTGAGATGGATGGATTACAAGAAGAGCTTAGAGAAAATAAAATAGGAACAACAAAGAGGGGAATTGGTCCTGCATATTGTGATAAGTTTGAAAGATGTGGAATAAGAGTTAGAGATTTCGTGTCTGATAGATTTGAAAAAATTGCAAAAGAAAATATAGAAAGAAAAAATGAAATATTTAAGTTATATGGTAAAGGATTATTAGAGGCTGATAGGGTAATTTCAGAATATAAGGAATATGCTAAGTATTTGAAACCATATGTTAAAGATACTGTTTATATGTTACATGAAGCAATTGAACAGAACAAGAAAATTGTATGTGAAGGAGCTCAAGCTACACTTCTTGATATAGATTTTGGAAGTTATCCTTTTGTTACATCTTCTAATCCTAGCATAGGTGGAATTTGTACGGGAAGCGGAATAGGAGCAAAATATATTGAAAATGTATATGGAGTATTAAAAGGATATTCTTCAAGAGTAGGAGAAGGACCTTATATAACAGAACAAATAAATGAAACGGGAGATTTAATAAGAGAACTTGGACATGAATATGGAACAACAACAAAAAGACCTCGTAGATGTGGATGGCTAGATGCTGTTGCATTGAAATATGCTGCTATGCTTAATGGTTTAACTGGGCTTGCGATAAATCATGTTGATACAATTGGAAAGATGGATAAAATAAAACTTTGTGTAGCATATAAAAAAGGGAATGAAGTTAATATGAAATTTTCTTGTGATGAAGAGTATTTAAAAGATGTTGAACCTGTATATGAAGAATTTGATGGAAATTTTGGAGATATAAGTAATATAAAAAGAAGAGAAGATTTACCAGAAAATGCAAAGAAGTATCTAAATAGAATAGAAGAATTAGTTGGAGTTCCAATCAAGTTTATAGGAACAGGTGCTGGAAGAGAGAATATGATAGTAGAGGGGTAAGTAAATGAATTTAGAAACATTAGAAGCAATTTCGCCAATTGATGGTAGATATAGGTATGAAGTAGAAGAGATAAGTGAATATTTTAGTGAATATTCGTTAATAAAAAATAGAGTTTTTGTAGAAATAAAATGGTTGGAAAAATTATTATTGAGTGGAAAATTTATAGATGATAAAGTTGAAAAAAAAGTTATTGATAAA
The DNA here is from genome assembly GCA_934178475.1 of uncultured Clostridia bacterium. Taxonomy (GTDB): domain Bacteria; phylum Bacillota; class Clostridia; order TANB77; family CAG-508; genus CAG-269. The sequence continues at coordinate 148,323 of CAKPQH010000001.1, read as the reverse complement.
TTGGAAAATATTAATAATAAATTTGATGTTATAGAAGCTCAAAAGGTAAAGAAAATAGAAAAAATAACAAAACATGATGTTAAGGCAGTAGAGTATTATTTAAGAGACAAATTAGAGGAAAATGAACTTTCAAAATATAATAATTTGATTCATTTAACATGTACATCTGAAGATATTAATAATTTAGCATATGGTATAATGATTAATGGATTATTAAATAATGTTATGATTCCAAATATGGAAAAAATGATAGATTTGGTACATGAAAAGGCAAATGAATATAGAAATATTCCTATGCTTTCACATACACATGGGCAGTCAGCAACACCAACTACAGTGGGAAAAGAATTAGAGGTTTTTGTTTATAGATGGAATAGTATATTAAAATATATTAAAGAAGTTAAATTAAGAGGTAAGTTTAGTGGTGCAGTTGGTAATTATAATGCTCATATCGTGAGTTATCCTAACATAGATTGGGTGAATTTTACAAAAGAATTTGTTGAAGAATTAGGATTAGAATATAATCCTTTAACTACTCAAATAGAATCACATGATATTATATGTGTATTGTTTGGTTTTCTTAAATTATTTAATAATGTAACTATGGATTATAATAGTGATATGTGGATATATATAAGTAAAGGATACTTCAAACAGAAAGTTGTAAAAGGAGAAGTGGGTTCATCTGTTATGCCACATAAAGTAAATCCTATTAACCATGAAAATTCTATGGCTAATATCCGAATGGCTAATTGTATTTTTGATAATTTTACAAGTAATTTACAAGTTTCGAGAATGCAGAGAGATTTAAGTGATTCATCAATGTTAAGAAATATAGGCGTGAGTTTTGCTCATAGTATAATTTCAGCAAAGCAAACAATGAAGGCAACAGAAAAAATAGAGGCAAATATTCAAGAATTAGAAGAAGATTTAAAAAATAACCCTGAGGTTATATCAGAAGCAATACAAACAGTTCTTAGAAAAAATGGAGTAGCAAATGGATATGAAATGTTAAAGGAACTTACAAGAGGAAAAAGGGTATCATTAGAAGAGTTTAGAAAGTTTATTTCTAGATTAGAGATAAATAAAGAAGACAAAGAAATGTTATTAAAACTTACTCCAGAAAATTATATTGGTTTAGCTAATAAGATTTTTTAGAATAAAAATGTAAAAGTATGGTAAAATAATTTTTAGAGTGATATAATTTTATAAAATGATGAAGGAGGAATACTATGGAAAAAAGTTTAAAAGAGAAGCTATTTAATGAAAAAAAGATAGGTTGGGATGGCATAGAAGAAAGAGAAAAAGAAGAAATCTTTAATTTTTGTAATGACTATATGAAGTTTTTGAATAAAGCTAAAACTGAAAGAGAGTTTGTTGTTGAAGCTAAAAAGAAGGCTGAAGAAAATGGTTTTATGGATATAGAAGATTTATCTAAGCTAAATCCTGGAGATAAAGTTTATTATATAAATAGAGATAAAAGTATGTATTTGGCAGTTATTGGTACTGAAAAATTAGAAAAAGGTATACAAATAGTAGGTTCACATATTGATTCACCAAGACTAGATTTGAAACCTAATCCATTATATGAATCAGATGGATTTGCATATTTTAATACTCATTATTACGGTGGAATAAAAAAATATCAATGGACTACAATTCCACTTGCTATACATGGAGTTATAGTTAAAACAGATGGTAAAAAAGTAGTTATTAATATTGGTGAAGATGAAAAAGATCCTATATTTACAATAACAGATTTATTACCTCATTTAGCACAAGATCAAATGGAGAAAAAATTAAAAAATGGTGTTGAAGGAGAAAATTTAGATTTATTAATTGGAAGTATTCCATATAGTGGAGATGAAGAAGGACAAAAAGTAAAACTAAATATTTTAAATATTTTAAATAAAAAGTACAAAATTACAGAAGCAGATTTCTTAAGTGCTGAGTTAGAAGTTATACCTGCTTTTAAAGCAAGATCGCTTGGATTTGATGAGGGATTGGTTGCTGCATATGGTCAAGATGATAAAATATGTGCATATACTTCACTTCAAGCTATGATGGAACTTGAAAATGTAAAAACTACTGCTGTATGTATTTTATCTGATAAAGAAGAAATTGGAAGTATGGGAAATACTGGTATGGAATCACATGTATTTGATTATTTCGTTTCTGAATTATTAAATAAGACAGGAGAAAATAGAGTAAATTTACTAGATAAAGTATTTTGTTATTCAAAGATGCTTTCTTCTGATGTTGATGCAGGATATGATCCATTATATGCTTCTGTTTCAGATAAAGACAATGCTGGAATGTTAGGTAGAGGAATTACTTTAAATAAATATACAGGAGCAAGAGGTAAATCAGGAGCTTCTGATGCAAATGCAGAATATGTAGCTTGGGTTAGAAAATTATTAGAAGATAATGGAATTAGTTATCAAATAACAGAACTTGGAAAAGTTGATATAGGTGGTGGAGGAACTATTGCTTATATATTAGCTAATAAGGGAGTAGATGTTATAGATTGTGGTGTTGGAGTATTATCAATGCATGCACCATATGAAGTTACAAGTAAATTTGATATTTATAATGCGTATAAAACTTATAAAGCTTTTTGGAATAGATAATATTGTTGTAAAGTGTTGGAGAGCCAGCACTTTATTGCTTTTTTTGAATTTTTATGGTATAATGTAGAAGAGAATGGTAGATTTTAGAAAGATAGGAGGATATCTATGAAAAAGATTTTTAATATGATATTAGTTATTTTAATGTCAATAATTATAATTTTTAATATATCCAATGTATCTATTGCAAGTATATCTGACTTAGTTTCAGGAGCACAAAGTGAAAGTGGACCTAAACCACCACCACCTACACCTAGTGATGATTCTGGAGGAGGAACGTTTACACCTTCATTAGTACAAGAACATGGAGATATAACTATAGCAGAACCTTATTATACTGGAGTAACAGGAAATGCATATGAAGATTTAGGTATAAAGAGTGGAACTGCAGGAAAAGATAGCTCTGGTATTGATACAAAAGCTATTAAAGATATAAAAGTAGAACTTTATAATGAATCAGATGATTTGATAAATGGTTCTCCTTTGAGAACAGTATATACAAATGATGATGGATATTATGAATTTAAGAATGTTTCTCCAGGAAATTATAAAGTTAAATTTACCTATGGCTTAATAAATAATAAATATTTGCCTTACTGGGACAGTATACCATATAGTCAAAAAGCAGTTAATGTTTTTAAAAATAGTGTGAAATATAATGGACAAGATTACTTAGTAGAAAGTTTAGGAGGAAGAGGAAGCACTTCTTATGTAGCTCAAACATATTCTATAGATAGAATAATAAAAACTTGTGGTGCAGGATGTGCACAAATATTCCTTGCAATAGACTGTTCTACAAGTATGAGAAATAGTACAGTTGAGATTAATGGAGTACAAAAAACTATGCTTCAAGCTGAGATTGATGCGGCAAAGGAAATGATTGAATCTTTATTGGACGGAAAGAAGAATATCTATATTGGAATTGTTGCTTTCTCTGGTACTTGCTATAGAGCTGTATCGCTTACAGATAATGCAAGTGTTTTAGAAAAAGCTTTAGATGAGATAAATGATAATAATTGGTATACACCAAATACTGACGTAAATGCAGCTATACAAAAAGCATATACTTCATTTAGTAATAATACAGAAAACTCTAATAGATATATAATGGTGTTGACAGATGGTATTCCAACAAAGTTTGGAAATACGGAAGTTTATTATGATGAAAGTGAAGATGATACATATAATAAGTTAATTGAGATAGGAAAAAATACAAGAAACGCTATAAAAGATTATGTTGAAAATAAAGGTGTCAATATTTATGGTGTATGTATATCTAATGATAATGATACAGAAGATAGCTTTGTAAAGAACATATTTGATGGTACATGCTCAGAGTTTTATTTAGAAAAAGATATAAAAACTATATTATATAAAATAAATGGAAACTTTAAAAAATATATTTTAGAGAATATACAAACGAATGAGTCTGGTACAGAAATGGGAGAAGATACATATTCATTGTATGGAGAAGAAAATCAAGAGAGAAGAAAAGAATTAAATGATCTTTATTCAGAACTTTATTACAATAATACAGAATATTTTAGAGCTATTGATATGGATGTAAATGTTAACAACTGGAATGAGTTTAAGGAGAAAGTAAAGAAGATATGCGAAAATGCATATATGATTGCAATAAGTGATACTTATAAGATGACTCCTAAAGGACAGAATTATGATGTTACAAGAACTGATTATTATGAAGAAAATGATAATGGAAATGTAAAAAAAGTGTCATATGAATATACAGAACATCATGTATTTATTGAAACTATATATGAAAATCAAAATATTGTTTTAAATAATAGAGGATATTTTAATTTAGTTCCTAATATGACAGCAACTGGACTTAGAGTTACGGCTTCTAACTTACAGGTTTTAAAAACTGTTGAAATGGAAGATAAAACGATTTCTCTTATGGCAGAATTAGATCCAACTCTTATTTATGGTTCGCGAGTTGATATTGAATATACAGTGGAAGTAAATAATTATTCGTCAATACCATGTAAAAGTTTATCAATGATAGTTTATTTACCAAAAGGATTTAGTTATAATAATAAATTATCATATGTTACTGGAAAGCCAGAAGAACCTAAATATACAGTTAAAAGTGTAAATAAAGAAGAGTTAAAAGCCAATGGCTTGGTAAGTGCAGATTTTAGCTATAATGATTTAGCAGTTATTGAATCTAAAGAAGGCTTTTATATTAAACCAGGAGAAAAAGCTGTAATGAAATTTATGATAAGCAAATTGATATCTACAGATGTTGAAGATTCGACATATGATGCAATGACAGAGGTATTAAAGTATAGTAATAATAGTGGTAGAAGAATGCAATATCTAAGTGCAAGTAAAAACAAGTTTCTTGGAGAGTTTCCTGGAAATGCGAATACAGAAGAAACAGATTTTGCGTCATCAACAAACTTAGTTAAAGTTATTCCACCTACAGGAACTAAAGAAAATGTAGCATATTTATATTTGACAATAGTAGTTCTTATAATAGCTTTATTGAATGTTAGTAGATTAAAAAATAAAGTTAAAAAGAATGGAAGATAAGTAAAAATATATTTTTGATTATGAATTAGTTGACTTTTGAATGAACTCTATATTTCATGGGGTTCATTCTTTTTATTTGTGATAGATAAGTGAAAAAATAATTGGTGGAAGTCAAATATAGAAATTGTAAAACTAATTATATTTAAGCATATTGGAAAAGTAATGTGATGAATCATAATAAATGAATTAAGAATATAATAACAGACTAATAGAAGAATGAGCTGAATTTATAGTAAAATAAATAGATAGAGGAAAAAACTATAAAATATAAATAAGTATAAAATGTACTAAAAACTTATATTATATTTTAACAAAAATTATTTGTTTTTTTAAAACTTTATGATAAAATAAAAAAAATAGTCAAAAACATGGATAATAAAAAATATAGGAGAGATGTATATTGAAACAACAAATTGATATAAAAGAAGTTATAAAAAAGCATAATAAAACAAATAAAAGGGGTACAGGGTGCATATTAGGATTTTTCAACATAATATTAGTGTTTATAATAATTATTTGCATATTAGCATTATTTATTACGTGGAAATTATCTGGATTTGATACAATGATATATTTTTTAAAACCAATAAGTGTGTTTGTAATATTTGCAATAGCAGTAATTTTTAGAATTAAAAAAGTATTATTAAGTAAGTCAAGTCGTTTGAATAATACTATAAGAGAAAATGCCAAAGTAAAAATTGTTGAAGGTAAAATTCTGGGATTTCGTATCGAAGATAATCAAACAACAAATCTTGAAAGAGAAATTTCAGGTTTAAATATACAACATGATAGAGAATATTACATTCAAGTAGAAATGAATGATTCTATAAATGAGTTGAACTTAGGAATAGGTGTTTATTCTAAGTTTAAAAAAGATGATGAAGTATATTTACTCATAGTAAATGATGATTATTATTCAGACATGATATTTAATAAGAAACAATATGAACTAAATGAAAGTTCTTTAAAAGCACTAAATAATGAGATAATAGTATAAGATGAGTATAAATAATAAAATACAAAAAGGTGTGATGGAGAGTACTATGAAATTAAGAGATAAAATAGAAGGAATAATTCAAGAAAGAGTTGAAAGTTCGCTTGTAAAAATAATTGAAAATAAAAATTCTTCTAAAGAAAAAATAAATAAAACATTTGATAAATTAAATGATAAAATAGGATTTGTAAAAAAATATCCACAATATGTGCAATTTACAGAAGAAAAAATTATAGAGTTGCTAAGAAATGACCTTAGTAGTGTCGATTCAAATATTTTTTCAAGGTTAAGTATGGACAGCAGGCAAGAATTAGAAAAAAAACTATATAATGAAATTATTGATGGAAAACTAGATGTAACGAAAAAAATATTAAATTCAATTCCAATTAAAAATAGTTCTTTATCATTACAACAAAAAGAAGAAGTGTTCGGAAAGATAGACATGGAATCTAGTGTAGATTGTTTACCTTTAATCTTGAATAATAAAGAAATGAAACAAATTATAACAGATTATTTATTGAGTGATGATAATAAAGAAAATAATGATGTGACTATTGATAAAAGTATTTCTAATATAATACTTAAAAATGAGAATTTGTTATCAAAAGATGATTGGAAAGCAATTATGATTGATTTGTCAAAAGTAAATCTTGAGAAATCACAAGAATTATTGCAAACTATTGCACCAGAAGAAAAAAGCGAATTTATAGAGATTATGAAACGACAATATGTATATAATATGTTCCCAGATACATTGGGTAAAGAGTTATCAGATATTTCTAAAGATGATTTATTTGACAAATATAGAAATTTTAGAAATGAGAAGTTTTCAAAAAATCAGCATGTTGTTGCAGAAATTTCTGATTCTATTAAAGAGTTTTCAGATGATAGAGAAATAGTATCACAGGTATTAGACCTAGAAACTACAGAAAAAGAAGAAAAATTATATTTATTAAAAGAATATATTAAAGATAGAAGTAATGATACAATACCACAAATAAAATCTTTAGAAGAATTAGAAAGATATCCAGAAACAATATATAATAGGCAACAGCAACAAATACAAGAAGGTTGTTGTAGAGATGTCATTGTAAAAAATATTACAGGATTTTCAAGTGCAGAGTTTGAAGATATTAAATATTTTTTTTTAAAAGGACATGATATTGACAAAGTATTTAAAGCGAATAATGCTAATCCAGATACATATAAAGTTGTAAATGAATTGATTGATTTTGTTGATACATTAGATGACAAACAACTTATCAATTTTGCTCAAAATATAAGTAAAAGGAATTATAATGAATTGACTTCTGGAAGATCAACATTGACAAGTGTTAGAGAAGATTTTTATTCTAAATTTTCAAATATAATTAGTGAATATGGAAAAGAATTTAATTCAGAATGTGAATATTCTCTTAATGAAGAAAGTGATGATATAAAAAAATTACAAGGAAAATTTACAATATTAGTTTCTCAACAAAGTCTTAATACTGATTTGAATGAACAAGCTAAAAGAAATAATGAACATATTTGTATGTCGGTATTAACGGAAGGAAATTATAATGTATATGGTTTACCAAATGCAGTAACATATGTTTTTGACGAAATTCCAGAGGATTTAATGATATTTAGTTCTCACACAAACATAGGTAGTAAATTTAACTTTGGCGAGTATAATATACCGGATAAAGCACTTATGAAAAAATCTAATTTTAGAACTGCTGAAAATACTTCTTTATCTGCTGGTGAAAACACATATGATCAATTACACTTAAATACAGAGTCTGTTTATTATATGAGTGGTTTTGACAAGGAGGGCAATTTTATAAAAATAAAACCAAAAGCAATTGCACTTTTTGAAAATGAATATCCAAGTGAAGAATTAATTAAAAAAGCAGCAGATATGGGAATTGATATTGTAAGAATACCAAATATGCAACAGAATCTTGAATATATGTTAGGAAAAGGAATGATTACGCCTTCATTAGTAAAGGGGATAGAGGGATATCAAGATGAAATTGTAGAAATTCTATCTGATAAGGAAATTTTGACAGAAGAAGAAAAAATATCATTAGAGTTGTTACAACAAAAATCAGAAAATAAAGAATTAATACAAAAAGTTAATAAATTGTTAGATGAAAAAACATTAAATAAAAATAGAGAAATAGATTTGACTTCAGGCAAAACTAAAAAAATTATAAATTCAATAGAGAATCCAGAAACATTAGATGAAAATTTTGTAGAAGAGAGAAGTTGTGATTTGTTAGACAGTGCAATAAAATCTACAGAAGAAACAACAAGAACTGATGCTATAAATGACCAGAAAAATAAAATAGTACAATTACAAAAAGAAAGAATGCAATCAAAAACTAATGAAAATGTAGAAAGAGAATAAATATAAAGAAACTTAGGTGTTAATATGGTTAAAAAAGATGAAAATAAAATAGAAATATATGAAGATTTATCATATTATAAAATATATCGTATAATAGGAATTATAGTGGAAATAGTAGGAATATGTTTTATTTTAGGATTGTTAATAAAAGGAAATAAAGAGTACATAGGAACATATGTAGTTTGTGTAATAGCTGTTTGTATCATAATAGGAATTATATTTTTAGTGAAATATTGCAATAAAAAAATAAAAACACCACCTTATATAGAAATGATTATTACAAAAGAGTATGTGGAATTTTTTTCAGCAAAAGGAACTTGTGAAAGTATTAGAAAAATAATGATAAGTGGTATTACAAAAGTTTTTCAATATGATGGATATTTGGTTATTAATAGTATTAATAAAAACAATGAAAAAGAAAAGTATTCATATAGCTTTGGAATAGAAAAATCAAATTTATATTTAGCAGAAAGAGAATTGAAAGAAATATTAAAGCAAAAGTAATAAGGGGAATTTATGAAAGGTAATATATATTTAGAAGAAAAGAAAAAATTTATTGAAGAATTAAGAAAACTAGAAGATGTACAAAGTTTAGAAAAAATGAAGATAATAAATATTTTAATATATATATTATTAATAATATTAATTCCAATAATAGTTGTGTTAGGATTTAAAATTAATAATATACTCTTATATGTAATTGCAGGAATAGTATTAATATTTGGGCTTATATATGCTTTTATAAATACAAGTAAATGTCGAAAAATAGTAGCCAGATTAATGCTAGAAAATATTGTAAGTTTTTTTAATTCAAATTATGATATAAGAACAATATCGAATAAAATGAAAGAGGAAATCTGTGTAAAAATAAATAGATTTACTACTGAGAATTGGGAGAACAGTGGTGTTGAACATTTAACTAGATTTGCAAAAGACGGTAAAGATATAGATTTAGTATCATATACAGAAGAAGAATATCCATATAGAAGTGATACTTTGCATTTTTGTAATTTTATATTAGCAAGTAGAATTGGGAAAGATGGAATATTTTATTTGACTTGTAAAGATAGAGATTTAATATCAAATAAAAATAAGATAGTATATGATAAAATATTTTGGAATTATGAAAAAGATATAAATGAAATGTTGAATGAAACAGGAGAAAAAACAAAAGAAGAAAAGTGTATAGAACTAACTGAAGAACAAAAGAATAAACTAGTAGAAATTTATAATAAGTATACGAAACCATTTACGATTCTTATTAAAGACGGATATATTTATATAAAAATTAGGAAATATATATACACTAGTGTTAAATGTTTAGAAGAAATATTTGATGTTGAAAACTGTTTAAATGAATTGCTATCAAATTTTGTATAAAAATAGAAGAGAGAGAATTATGAATATAAATGAATTAAAAGAAAAATTAGGAATTTATAAAGAACTTGAAAATAAAATGTTTTTTGGAAGAGACAGTGATAATAAAATTTGCATTATGAATGAAAACGATAAATGGATAGTTTTTTATTATGAAAGAGGAAGCCGTTGTGCAGTAAAAGAATTTAATGATGAAGGAAGTGCTTGCGAATATTATTATATTAAATTAAATAAAATTAGAATAAGAGAAGAAATGAAATCTAAAAAGAATGATTATATATTGAATTATAACTTTTTAAATAAAGAGATTGATTTAAAAATTTACTTTGATGTTTTTGATAATGAAGAAATAACTATATTACAAAAAAGAACATTTCATCAATTTATGGATAATATAAAAAAAATATTTATTAAATCTTATCATGCATTAAAGGATTATTGTAACAAAAATTATAATATAGAATTAGATGATACAAATTTTTATAAATATATTGTACCAAAGCAAATTTATATAAAAAGAGAAAGTAAAGATAAAGAATATTGCAAGTTTGCTATATTGTGCAATTTTAAAGAAGATATTGAAAATGGACTAGCTATTGTTTGGGTAAATAATGAAATTGAAGAAATAGGTATGCAAGATATTATATTATAAAAACTTAATTCAGCAAACTAAAGAGAGGTTTAAATAATGATTAATGAGATTAAACATATAAAAATGAGCCAACTTTCTGGAGAAGAGAAGGAATATGATAATAATATATTTAGAAAAGAAGAGTTAAAAGCATTAAGAGAAAAAGAAGATGAAAATTCCTTAACAGAGAGTAAAGAAGTTTATGATCTAAGAATAGAGATAGAAGACTTAAAAAAAGGAAAAGAACAATGGAAAAAAGATAAAATTGATAGTATAACTAATGCTAAAACTTTAAAAGATATGGAAATCTCTTTTAAAGAAGCAACAGGTATGCTAAACGAGAGAAACATGCCGATAGTATTAACAGAAGAAGATAAAGTTATTACAGAAAATGAATCAGAGTTTGAAGATATGTCTGACTTAATATTTGTACATAAAACCAGATATTTTCCACAAGATAGTACAATAAAGACATCTAAAGATGCGGGAGCAGAAATAGAAGAATTTAATGATTTAGAAATTGATGGACAAAAATATAAAGTCGGAGGAAAATCTGAAAGGGAAACTATTCATTTTACATTAAATACAGAAGTTATTTGGAATGACGGAGCACTATTTCGGTGGAGCTAACTGGGAAGATATGAAATATACTATTTTAATTCCAGGAAATGAAATCAATGAAGAACAATTATTATCATTAAGAGGAGAAGATTCATATTTTAAAGGAAATATTAAATTACCAGATGGTGCAGTTATACTAGTTCCAGAAAATGAAAGAGAAATCTTACAGAAAGATAATCCAGAAATGCAACTTATAGGGTATGAAGGAAAACCAAAAGATTATGGAACGGCATTATTATCTACTATGGGATATAAAGCAGAGCAAATAAGCAATGAAAAAAGAAGTTGGAAAGATGATGAAGATATAAGTAAAGTTTATGAAATTGCAAAATCAAAAGGGAAATCTATTTTACAACATTGTTATTCAAAAGAGATTAATGAGGAATGTAGAGGATATTCAATAAATCTTTTGACAAATGTTTTTAAGATTGTTGAAGCAAAAATAAAAGAAAATCCTAATTTTGCAAATAAAATACATGAAGAAAAAGCTTTGTTAAACCTAATAGAACATAGATTTATTAAAGATGTAATAAAAGGACAAAATGATGATTTGAATAATAATATATGTGAAACAGAAGGAATAGAAGAATTACTTGAAAAATTATCAGAAAATGGCTTTGAATTTAGTGCGGAACAGAGTGAATTTATGAAAGAAACATTTTCTCGTGAACAATACGAAAAAATGGTTGAACAATATAGCAAAAGTAATGTTGTTGGTGAAATTTTTTCAAATGGATTTACGGGACAAGTTTTAACTACTATTCAACGAAACATAGCTAAAGAAAATGAAATGAGTAAAAGCAGTAGAGAGGCTACAGAGAGAACAGAAAGTAATAATTTATTAGGCAGTGCAATAGAGGCTACAGAAGAAACAACAAGAACTGATTCTATAAATGAACAAACAAATAAAATAGTACAATTACAAAAGGAAAGAACAAAAACACAAGATAATAAAGATATGAATAGAGACTAGAACTAAAGAGGAGGAAAAATAATTATGGGAGTATCACTAACTACAAGACAAGCATATTCAGAGATAGATGAGTTTTTGAGATTATTAACTGAAGAACAAAGAGAAAAAATACCAAGGAAATTAAGGGAGTTTTTTAGAGAAGAGAAAGATAGTAATTATATAAAGGGAATAAGAGTGGATATTCCTGTTAGTCAACAAAACTTCAAAGAAGAAACATTAGCAATAATAGCATTATTGAATTTACAATATTGGTGTCAAGATGAAAGTGAAAAACAAAGACTAAAAAGTATATATGCTAGTAATGAAAAAATGTATAAAGAAATGTTACAAGTTAAATTTAATCCGGATGATATATTCAAAAAAAGAAATATGCATAAAGAAGATGAAATAACTGATGAAACAAGTTCTGTAAAAATGATAGAATATAAAGAACCTATAATCAAGAGAATTATTAATAAAATAAAGAACTTTTTGAGAATATAATAAAATTAATTATAGAGATAGTTTTATTTATGATCCTATCTCCATATTTATTATCGAATTTTAGACTGATCTATAATACGGTTTTTCTCTTTTGTGGTTTGGAGAGTCTTTTTGTAAAGTATTTGCATACAATATATATAAAGGAGAGATATCTATGCAAAATATTATATATTTAGATAATGCTGCTACTACAAAAGTTAAGGAAGATGTTTTGAAAAATATGATTCCTTTTTTTAGTGAGGGATATGGAAATCCATCTTCTATTTATAGTATAGGTAGAAGTAGTAAAAGAGCAATTGAGAATGCAAGAGAAGAGGTTGCAAGACTTATAGGTTCTGATAAAAAAGAAATATATTTTACAGCTGGCGGTTCTGAAAGTGATAATATGGCAATAAAAGGATTTGCTTATGCAAATAAAGATAAAGGAAATCATATAATAACAAGTAAAATAGAACATCATGCTGTACTAGAGACATGTGAATTTTTGAAAACACAGGGATTTGATATTACATATTTAAATGTTGATGAAAATGGTGTGGTAAATTTAGAAGAGCTAGAAAGAAGCATAAGCGATAAAACTATTTTAATATCAATTATGTTTGCAAATAATGAGATAGGTACAATAGAACCAATTGAAAAAATTGCTAAAATTGCTCATAATAGAAATATAATATTTCATACAGACGCTGTTCAAGCTGTTGGAAATGTCAGTATAAACGTAAGAGAAATGGGAATAGATATGCTGTCGATGTCTGGACATAAGATATATGGACCTAAAGGTACAGGTGCTTTATATGTAAAAGAAGGTGTAAAGTTAGTTAAATTTATGAATGGAGGAGGACAGGAAAAAAATAAAAGAGCAGGAACGGAAAATGTAGCAGGAATAGTAGGGATAGGAAAAGCATGTGAATTATCATATAAAAACATAGATGAGCATATAAAGAAGTTGAGCTTTTTAAGAGATTATTATGAACAAGAAATAAAGAAGTATATAGATAATATAAAGATAAATGGAGATATAGGTAATAGATTGCCTGGAAACAGCAATATTTCTTTTAAAGGAGTAGAAGGATCTACTTTATTATTAGAACTTGATAATAGAGGAATATGTGCATCTAGTGCATCTGCTTGTTCATCAGGAGATACGAAACCGTCACATGTATTAATTTCAATCGGATTAAAGGAAGAATGGAGTAAAGGTGCATTAAGAGTGACTTTTGGTGAATTTAATAATAAAGATGAAATAGATTTTGTAATTAGTGAATTAAGAAAGATTATTAATAAAATTGGTTGAAAATGTTAAATTATTAAGGTACTTGGAAAAATAGAGTGTTAATGGAATTTTATTTCAGATACACTCTATTTTAATATGTTATAAATTGTGTAATTTTGTCGAAATGTTTTTGTTGACATACAGTAAAAGAGAGAATATACTAATCATATATATTTTTTCAGTAGATATATTTTAATCAAATTATTTGTTTATATTTATAAATTAAAATCTTGTAAAATCCCCAAAAAGAGTATAAAAAGTGAATAACTTTAATATTTATTATAATAATAAATATTAAGGAAAAATTAAGAGATGGAGGCGATATAGATTAAAATAAAGGAATTGTTAGATCGAAAATTAAAAGAAGAAATTGAAAATATTGTGTTTGTGTGCATAGGAACAAATGAGGTTTTAGGAGATAGTTTGGGACCTCTAGTTGGAACGTATTTAAAGGAAAATTCAAATTTTAAAGTATATGGAGATATGAAAAATAATATTTGTACTAGTAAAGATATTAAAAGATTATGTAGAAAAACTAAAAATAAAAAAGTTATAGCAATAGATTCTGCAATTTCTGATGTGGCTGAGATTGGAGAGATATTTGTTAGTAATAGATGTTGTAGAGTTGGAAAAGGAATTGGAATTGATAAAAATGAAATAGGAGATATAACAATAAAGGTTGTTGTAGCAAAGAAAGAAAAAGATAATTATAAAACTATTAAAAATCTTTTAAGTACTGATTATAAGTTAGTTAATAGTTTAGCGGAAGAAATAGGGAAAAGTTTATGTGAATTATAAAAAAATCTAGAAAAATATTTTATAATTTGTTATAGCAAGTATATGTGGAATGTAATAAAAATAGCAATAAAGGATATTTTAATTGGTTTTAAAATATCCTTTTAAAGTTTATTTTAGATTTCTTAAAGCTTCTATTCTAGCTTCTATTGATGGATGTGTAGACCATTTATCAGATTTTTTATTGCTATCTTTAAATGGACTTACTATATACATGTTTGAAGTTGCTGTGTTTGCATATTCTAGCTCATCATTATCTGATGATAGTTTTTGAAGAGCTGATATAAGTCCTTCTGGATTACGAGTAAATTCTATAGCAGTAGCGTCTGCTAGAAATTCTCTTTTTCTAGAAATAGCAAGCTGCATAAGTTTACCAAATATAGGTGATAATATTAAAAATATTAAACCTATAAGCATTAATATAGCACTTCCATTTCCATCTTTACTATCTCTTTTTCTAGAACCACCATAGAACATAAATCTTGAAAACATATCTGAAATCATTACTATAAATCCAACCATAACAGTTACAATAGCAGAAAGTCTGATATCATAATTTTTTATATGAGCTAGTTCATGAGCAATAACTCCTTCTAATTCATAATATTCAAGTTTATTTAATAAGCCAGTAGTAACACATATAACTGAATGTTCTGGATTTCTACCAGTAGCAAAAGCATTAGGCTGAGAACTTTCTACGACATAAAGTTTTGGTGTGGTAGAAAGACCAGCTGCAACAACTAATGAATCTAATATATTTACTAATTGTAAATTTTCTTCCTTAGTTGCAGGTCTAGCATGACTAATTTTTAATATTAAATCATCACTAAAATAATAACTAGACCATGCAGATATAATAGATACTACTAAAGCTATTACTATAGATATTGGCCCTAAATCTAAAGCCATACAAATATAATAAATAATTAATGTAATTATTAGAATAAATAAAAAAATAATAAAAGATGATTCTATTTTATTTTTCTTTATACTTTCAAACATTTATGCCTCCATTATTTAGAAAAGTCTACTTTTACATTTTTTCTTGCTTCATCACTTTCAGCTTTAAATAAGTCAAATGGTTGAAAATTAAACATATTTGCTATAATGTTTGAAGGGAAAACTTGTAATTTAGTGTTATAAAATGTTGCAGAGTCATTGAAGAATTGTCTAGAAAAAGATATTTTATTTTCTGTATTACGTAATTCTTCAGATAATTGCATAAAATTTTGATTAGCTTTAAGTTCTGGATAATTTTCAGAAATAGCCATAATTGTTTTTAATGAAGCTGTAAGTTCATTATCTAAATTTGCTTTATCTTTAATAGAAGTGGTATTTGCCCAAGATGTACGTAGTGCAGCTATTTTTTCAAAAGTTTCTTTTTCATGAGTCATATATCCTTTTACAGTTTCAACAAAATTAGGTATCAAATCAAATCTTCTTTGTAATTGAACATCAATTTGACTCCATGCGTTTTCAACTTTTAATCTTGAAGTAACTAATCTATTATACATACCTATTATAAAAATTATAATTAAAACAATAATTATTAAAATAACCCATCCCATAATGAATCCTCCTTTTTATAAATATATTCATATAATAGCATAATATTTTGATTTTTACAATATCAAAAATAATATAATAAGTATATTATTTAACAAAATAAGATTATTTATTAATTAATTAATATGGTCGTTTATTATAAAATTTAATCATAAAAGAGGGAATTATGTAAAATGCGTCGAATAATAATACTAGGTATAAAAAGAAAGTGGTGAGAATGTGCGTTATAGTGATAGTATTATAGAAGAAGTTAGACAATCAAATGACATAATAGAAGTTATATCACAGTACGTTCACTTGAAAAGAAAAGGAAGAAGTTATTTTGGACTATGTCCTTTTCATAATGAAAAATCACCATCATTTTCTGTGTCTCCTGATAAGCAAATTTTTCATTGCTTTGGATGTGGCGTAGGAGGAAATGTAATAACTTTCATAAGTAAGATAGAGGGACTTGGTTTTAAAGAAACAATCGAAGTTCTTGCTGAAAGGGCAAAAATTGAATTACCTATTGATAATAATGCAGATAATAGCAAAGAAGAGTTGAAAGCAAAAGTATACAAAGTAAATGCATATGCAGCAGAATATTATCATAAAAGATTATTTGAGTCTAGATCAAAAATGGGACAAGAATATGTAAAACAAAGAAAATTAAATATGGAAACAATAGAAAGTTACAAAATAGGATTTTCGGGTAATTTTGATGAGCTTTATAAAGAACTTAGAAAACAAGGATTTCATGATGAAGAAATATTAGAATCTGGATTAGTAAATAAAACAGATAATGGAAAATATATAGATAGATATAGAAATAGACTAATGATTCCGATATTTGATGTAAGAAATAGAGTTATAGGTTTTGGGGGAAGAGTGCTAGATGATTCTAAGCCAAAATATATAAATTCTCCTGAGAATATTGTTTATAGTAAAGGTCGAAATTTATTTGGATTAAATGTTGCTAAAAAAGGTGATATAAAAAAACTTTTAATTGTAGAAGGTTATATGGATGTAATATCACTTCATCAGAGAGGAATAACAAATGTAGTAGCAGCATTAGGAACGGCACTTACTCCTCAACAAGGATGGCTTCTTAGAAAAAATACAGAACAAGTCATATTGGGGTTTGATTCTGATGGTGCTGGTCAAACAGCTATTATGAGAGCTATGGAAGTTATGCAAAACATGGGATGCGATATAAGAATATTACAAATGACAGGTGCAAAAGATCCAGATGAATATATTTTAAAATATGGTTCAGCCAGATTTCAAAAATTGCTAGATGAGGCAATATCTTTAATTGAATTTAAGGTTAAAATATTGAAACAAAATTTAAACTTGGAAAATGCTGGAGATAAAATTAAATTTTTGAATGAAATCGCTAAACTATTTTCAAAGATTGATAATACTATAGAACAAGAAATATACATAGAAAAGATAGCAGATGGATATAATATATCAAAAGAAGCGATTTTCGGACAAGTAAATAAGTTACAGTATGCAAATAAAAAGGATGAGAAAGTCTTAGAAAAAGCAAAACCTGTAATTGTAAAAAGAGAAAAAAAAGAAAATTATGTTTCAAGTGAAGTACAAAGAAGAGAAAAAACAATTATATCAATGATAGTAAATACTCCAGAGATGTATAATAAAATAAAAGAAAATATATCTGTAGAGGATTTCAAGGATGAAGAAAATAAAGAAATTTTAAGCAAAATATATGAAAAATGTGAGCAAAATGATGTAAATGTTAATTCTATATTAAATTTATTAGATGAGAATATACAAAATAAACTTACTGAAATTATGACAGAAGATTATGGAATAACAGATAGTAATAAAGCTTTTGAAGATATAAGACTTAAATATCAAAGAGAGAAA
The DNA here is from genome assembly GCA_934178475.1 of uncultured Clostridia bacterium. Classification (GTDB taxonomy): domain Bacteria; phylum Bacillota; class Clostridia; order TANB77; family CAG-508; genus CAG-269. Next base: position 130,160 of record CAKPQH010000001.1, on the reverse strand, counting down.
CTTGAAAAAAGAAGAGATGAATTACTAGAAAAAATTGAAAATGAAACTGATAAAGAAGAAAAAAATAAATTAGGACAAGAGCTAAATAGCATAATTTTAAAATTAGTTAAGATTAAGTAGAGGTGTAAAAGTTGAAAGAGGAAAAAGTGAATAAAAAGAAAGCGAAGAAAGAAAAGAAAGAAATAGTAGAAGCGGAAAATACTCAGTTAAGAATAGATGAAATAAATAAAGATGCTAATAATGAGAAAAAACCTAAAGAAGTAGAGGTAAGTTCGAATAATGAGTCAGATAAAACTAAGGAAAAAGTAGAGAAGATAATAAAAAAGGCTAAAGAAAAAGGAAAAATAACTTATGGAGAACTTGCTAATGAATTAAATGATATAAGTCAAGATGAGATGAAACAAGTATTTGATGCTATTGAAGAATTAGGAGATAATGTCTTTAGTGATGATTTTGAAGATGAGCCTAATGAGGAAGATTTACATGAGGTTGAAGAATTAAAATTAGATACAATAACTGAGGACAATTTCGAAGGAATAAATGTAGATGATCCTGTTAGAATGTATTTAAGAGAGATTGGAAGAATACATTTATTAACATATGAACAAGAATTAGATTTAGCAAAGAGGATTCTAGAAGACGATGAAGAAGCTAAACAAGAACTTGCAGAGGCAAACTTAAGATTGGTTGTAAGCATTGCTAAAAAATATGTTGGTAGAGGTATGTTATTTTTAGATTTAATTCAAGAAGGAAACATGGGACTTATAAAAGCTGTAGAGAAGTTTGATTATACTAAAGGATTTAAGTTTAGTACTTATGCTACATGGTGGATTAGACAATCAATAACAAGAGCAATAGCAGACCAAGCAAGAACAATAAGAATACCAGTTCATATGGTGGAAACAATAAATAAAGTTATAAGAACATCAAGACACTTATTACAACAGTTGGGAAGAGAGCCATCTCCAGAGGAATTAGCTAAAGAATTGGATATGACAGTTGAAAAGGTTATGGAAATTCAAAAAATAGCACAAGATCCGGTTTCTCTTGAAACTCCTATAGGAGAAGAAGATGATAGTCATTTAGGGGATTTTATACAAGATGAAGATTCACCAGCTCCTCAAGATGCAGCTGCTTATACATTATTAAAGGAACAATTAAAAGAAGTAATGTCAACATTAACACCTAGAGAAGCAAAAGTTTTAAGGTTAAGATTTGGTCTTGATGATGGAAAAGCAAGAACTCTTGAAGAAGTTGGAAAAGAATTTGACGTAACAAGAGAAAGAATACGTCAAATTGAAGCAAAAGCTTTAAGAAAACTAAGACATCCAAGCAGAAGCAAAAAGTTAAAAGATTACATGAATTAGAAGAATAAAAATGATAAAGTTACAAATTATTGGATTTGTAACTTTATTTTCTAAAAGGACATAATATATTCATAAATAAATTGTATAATATATTACATTAAGAAAATTATATAATAAGATAGGAGGCATAAATTTGAAAGATATAACTATTTTAATTGTAGATGATGAAGCTAGAATGAGAAAATTGATAAAAGATTTTTTAATGGTAAAAAGTTATTCTATATTAGAAGCTAAGGATGGACAAGAAGCTATAGATATATTTGAACAAAATCAAAATAAAATTGATTTGATAATTTTAGATGTTATGATGCCTAAAATTGATGGATGGACTGTTCTTAGAAGCATAAGACAAAGCTCTAGTGTCCCTGTGATTATGCTTACAGCTAGGGGAGAAGAACAGGATGAACTTTTTGGATTTGAACTTGGAGTTGACGAATATATTTCAAAACCATTTAGTCCTAAAATATTGGTTGCTAGGATAGAAGCTATATTAAAAAGAAGCAAGGAAGAAAAACAAGAAGTAAGGGATTTTGGCGGAATTGTATTAGATGAACAAGGAAGGACAGTTTCTGTTGATGGAAAAAATATAGAATTAAGTTTAAGAGAGTATGAATTATTAAAGTATTTGCTAGATAATGAAAAAGTTGCATTATCAAGAGATAAGATATTAAATAATGTATGGAATTATGATTACTATGGAGATTCAAGAACAATAGATAGTCATATAAAGAAAATAAGGCACAAATTAGGAAAAAAAGGAAAGTACATAGAAACAATAAGAGGAATTGGATATAAATTTGAAATAAAATAGGTGAAGTAAGATGAAAAAGATAAGTCAAAGATTTACATCAATTAGAACTAAATTATTTGTTTCTCTTTGTGTTATTGTTATATCAATAGTTTTGTTTTTAATTATAATTAATAATATTGTGTTAGAAAAATTCTATTCATATAGCAAGAAAAATTCTTTAAAATTGGTCTATAATAAAATAAATGATTTTTATAGTAAAGAATATACACAAGCAGAGTTGGATAATGAATTAGATAGAATTGCTATAAGTAATAATTTTGATATTTTAATAAAAGGAAATAATGGAATTAATATTTATACATCAAATAAAGATTTTTATTCTTTGATAAGAGGTATGAATTTAGAAAATAACTCAAAAACAGAAGTTCTAGAAGAACAGAAACAGTATAAAATAAGTAAAACAAAAGATAAAGGAACCAATATAACATATATAGTTCTTATAGCAGATTTAGATAATGATTATAAGTTATTTATTAGGATGCCTATTACATCAATTGAAGAAGCTGTAAAAATTTCTAATAGATTTTTGTATTGGATTGCATTTTTTATTATTATAATAGGTGGAATTATTGTATCTGAGGTTTCAAAGTCTTTTAGTAGACCTATTGAAGAACTAAATGTAATTGCTAAAAAAATGTCCAATTTAGATTTTAGTCATAAATATAAAGAGAGTGATAGTAATGATGAAATTGAGAATTTAGGTAAAAGTATTAACGTGATGTCTAATAAGTTAGAAGCGGTAATTAATCAGCTGAAAAGTACTAATTTAGAACTTGAAAAAGATATAGAAGAAAAGTCACAAATTGATGAAATGAGAAAAAGTTTTATTTCAGATGTTTCTCATGAGCTTAAAACACCAATAGCATTAATACAGGGATATAGTGAGGGATTAATTGAAAATGTAAATACAGATGATGAAAGTAGAAGATTTTATGCAGAAGTAATTTTAGATGAAGCAACTAAAATGGATAAGTTGGTTAAACAATTGTTGGAACTTATGAAGTTAGAGTATGGTTCAATGAATTTTAATAATAATGAATTTGATATTGTTGAAATGGAAAAAGAAATTGTTAGAAATTCAAAAGTTATGATGGAAAAAGAAAATATACAAGTAAATACTATTTCAGATGATTCTATTATAGTTTTTGCTGATGAGTTTTATATTGATCAAGTTTTAACAAATTTTGTTACAAATGCTATAAAATATGCTATTCCTGTAAACGGAGTTAAAAGTATGAAAATAACAAATGAAATAAAACTTGAAAAAGGAAAAGTGAGAATTAAAATTTTTAATTCGTATGATAACTTTTCAGAAGAGGATATGGTAAGAATTTGGAATAGATTTTATAAAAAAGATGAATCAAGAAACAGAGACAATGGTGGTAATGGTATAGGGTTATCTTTAGTAAAAGCTATTATGAATAATTATAAAAATGATTTTGGTGTAAAAAATAAAGCTGGTGGAGTAGAATTTTATTTTGAATTGGATTTTATTAGAAAGAATGAAAAATAGAATTTGAATACTAAGTGTGAAATATTAAAATATTAAAATATATGAAAAGAGAGAGGCATTGCCTCTCTCTTGTTTACTTGAATTTTGTTGTTAATGTTTTTACTAAACCGTAAGGATTTATTCTAAATAAATGTTCTTCACCTAAAATACCTACATATTGTGTGTCTACTTTTTTTACAACTTTTTCTGCATAAGTTTTTTTCACAGCAGTTTCTCCATGATTTATTAAAACTAATTTTAATTTTTCAAACTGCTGTAAAAAGCTGATAAGTTCATCTGATTTAGCGTGGGCAGAATATTCTGTTGTATATTCTACATCTGCACGTTTGATTACCATTAGACCGCCTACTTCTACAGTTTCACCTTTAGGAGTAGTTTTAAGTCTGTTGCCAAGTGTACCTTCAGCTGTATAGCCTGTAAATTGTATAAGAGCATTCTTTCGAGAAAGATATGCAGGTATATAAGTTTGAGCAGGTCCATATGATCCCATACCAGATGTGGTTAAAATGATTTTAGGATTGTTATCATATAAAATATTATCTCGGGTTTCTTTATCTATAAAAGTTAAATTGTCAGGAAGAAAATCTTTCATATCTTCATTTAAATTAAACTCATCTTTAAGATAAAGATTTGTGTACTGTATTGCAAGTTTTCCATCAAAATAAACTGGAATTGAATCTGACAATTTACCAGATTTCTGCAATGTTTTTAATACATACAGAATTTCCTGAGATCTACCCAATGAAAAAACAGGTGTAATTACAGTTTTTCCTTCATTTATTGCGCTAACTATATTTTTTTCATAACATTTTTGGATACTGCTTGAATCCATGTCACCATAGGTTGATTCCTGAATAATTGTTAAAGGTAAAGATTTTAATTCTTTTGGAACAGGTAAGAAGTCAAAAAATAAATTTTTGTTGTTATAGTCGCCTGTGAATAAGATGTTAATATCTTCGTATTCAGGGAAAGATATTTGTACCCAAATCATTGCAGCACCAATTAAGTGACCATTGCTTAGAAAGTTAACACTTATATTGGGTGTTACTTGTGTTTTTTTAAAATAGTTACATCCTACAATACTATGAAGGGTTCTTTCAACATCAGTTTCTGAATATAAACATTGTTTGTGTTCTCTTTTAGATATACCTCTTAGGACTTTGTAGCTATCACTTAAAGCTAACCGAATTATTTTTTGAGTGTCATTTGTCATGTATATATTTTTAGAAAAACCATTTTTCATTAAAAAAGGTAATCTACCAATATGGTCAACATGATTATGTGTGACAAGAGCAAAATCTAATTCGTCAGCATTGAAAAATAGCTTATTGTTGTATTCAGAGTATTTTGATTCTTGAAATAAACCACAATCAACAATAAATTTTGATGTGTTTCCGTTTGGATATTTTACAACTACTAAAATACATGAACCTGTTACTTCTGGATGAAAGGCCATGATGTCTGCGTAAAAATTGTTCCGTATTCCCATATAGAATTCTCCTTTCTTTTATTATAAATTTGGGACTAATAAAACAATAACTACTAAATTCACCTCCTACATTAGACAATAATTTAATGTATATAAAGCTACATTATGTTAATATAATATCACGATTTTATGTGTTTGTAAATAAAATAGTCAATTAAAAATTATAATTCAAAATAATAAATTTTTTCGTTATCATTTAAATCTTCTAGATATTTTGCACCAAATTTTTCATAATAGTTTGATAGAGAAGTTTTTAAATATATTTTTTTAAAATCTCTATTTCTAGCTTCTTTTAATATAGCAGAATTTAAAATTTTAGAATATCCACGATTACGATATTCTTCTTTTATAAACATTGTTGAATAACAAGGGGATAAGTCATATCTGTTATCTATATCATATTGGAAAATTGAAATAAAACCTATTAAAGTAGAGTCTTTTAGTAAAATTAATTTACAATAGTATGGATTGCTAAAATTGAGTTTTATTTTTTCGATTTTTTTAGTTACTTTGTTATTGAATTCTTTTGATGGGTAGACTTGATTACCCCATTCTTTTTGAGTCAAAATAGCGACTTCTTCAATATATTCTGGTTTATCTTTTAAATTATATATTTTTAACATATATCTTTTTCTCCTATATCTTCAAAAAATCTTAATAAATAACCATCTGGATCTTGAATTAAAAATTCTTTGTTGCCTAATAATTTGTTTTCTTGTCTATACCAATTTTCTTCAATATCAAAAGATATTTTATATTTTTGTTTTTTTAAGTTATAATATATTTTGTCTATATTAGTAACTTCTAATTGAAAATTTATACCATTACCAAAAGGATATGTAAGAGTTCCTACATTCCATTTATCATTACTAGATAATTCTTGTAACATAAATTGTATTTTATTAAAATATATAAAAGCGAATTTATTTTCAGGCCTTTCATATTTTATTTTAAAGCCTATAGTTGTATAAAAATTCAAGCTTTTTTCTAAATTTGTTACTGATAATTCTGGAATTATTTGATTCCAATATTCAGTAGTATTTTCATTCTTTTCTGATATTTCCATAATTTTCTCCTTTAATAATTTATAAAAAGTATTATAACATTTTTACAGTGAAACGGCAATACGAGATGTAGTAAGTGTTTTAGAAAATTTGTGAAAATTTTGTGAAAATTAGCAATCTACTATTGACACTGCTAAAAATAGATGTATAATAATATATGTAAATGGTAAAAATATTTATCATAAATATATGTGCCACTCCCATCAAGTGTCAACACATAAATATAAATTAAAGGAGTTGATTTTTATGATGATGATACCTAGAAGACATGAGTTTGATTTATTTGGAGATGTGTTTGGAGATGATTTTTTCAATGAGAGAGAAAGCAAATTAATGAAGACAGATATAAAAGAGAAAAAGGATAAATTTATTATTGATATTGATTTGCCTGGATATGAGAAAGATGGAATAAAATTGGAAATACAAGATGGATATTTAACTATTCATGCAACTGTCAATAAAGAAGAAAATGATGAAGAAAAAGGAAAATTTGTACGTAAAGAAAGATATTCAGGAGAATGTTCTAGAAGTTTCTATATTGGAGAAAATGTGACTGAGGATGAAATAAAAGCTAAATTTAAAAATGGAACATTAACTATAGAAGTTCCTAAAAAAGAAGAAAAGAAGGAACTACCTGAAAAGAAATATATACCAATAGAATAATTATTTAAAGGACTCTGATGATTACAGAGTTCTTTTTAGGTTTTAATTTAATACTGATTGAATAAAATATATTGATATGGTATAATCAAAAAAAATGAAACGGAGATTGTTTATGGAAAAAGCTAAGAAGATAGTTAATGAGTTTCTTTCTAATATTTTTAATGATAATTTAGGAGAATATTCTGCACAATGTGCATATTATATATTTTTATCATTTATGCCCTTTCTTATATTATTGCTTAGCTTAATACAATATTTTAATATATCACAGGAAACATTGTATAATATAATAAAATCGGTAATACCAGGAAGTATGGAAGGTGCAATATTTTCTATAATTGAAGAGGTATCTTCAAAATCGGTTACTACAACAGTTTTATCTGTTATAATAACATTATGGGCCGCGAGAAAAGGATTTTATGCTTTAAATAAGGGACTTAATTCAGTTTTTGAAATAAAAAATGTAAAGCTTATGTATGTGAAACAAACGATTACATCAATATTAAACACAATTGAGTTTTTGGTATTTATTATAATTTCTTTAGCTTTAGTTATTTTTGGAAATACATTAACACAAGAAATATATAAGATATTTAATAATGCAGAATATTTAGGAACAGTTATAAATTTTATGAAAAATATAATAATAATTTTAATATTGTTTTTAGTATTTATATATATTTATAAAGGAATACCAAGGCATAAAGTTACTATTTCTTCTCAAATACCTGGAGCGGTTTTTTCTGTAGTAGGGTGGTTGTGTGTTTCGAAAGTATTTTCTGTATATTTAGATGTGTTTAAAAATTTTGCTTCTATGTATGGAAGTTTAACATCAGTATTACTTGTATTGATGTGGATATATATTAGTATGTATATTATTTTTGTTGGAGCAGAAATAAATAAGATTACACAAAAAAATAAAAGTACTATAAAGGAAAAATAAAGGTTATAAAAAAATACACTTAAAATTAAACTATTCATTTAATTTTAAGTGTATTTTTGAATTAATTGTTTTATTAAAAATCACAATTTTTTGGAGTTCTAGGGAATGGTATAACATCTCTAATGTTTTGCATGCCAGTTAAGTACATTAAAGCTCTTTCGAAACCAAGTCCAAAACCTGAATGTTCTACACTACCATATTTTCTTAAGTCTAGATACCACCAATAAGTATCAATATCCATATTTAGTTCTTTCATTTTATTAATTAATTTATCATAATCATCTTCTCTTTGACTTCCACCAATTATTTCTCCTATACCAGGAGCTAATAAATCGGCAGCAGCAACAGTTTTACCATCTGGATTTTGTTTCATGTAAAATGCTTTTATTTCAGCAGGATAATCTGTTACAAATACAGGTTTTTTAAATATTTTTTCACAAAGATATCTTTCATGTTCTGTTTGTAAATCAACGCCCCAAGAAACTTTATATTCAAATTCGTCATTATGATTTTCTAATTTTTTAATTGCATCTGTATATGATATTCTAACAAAGTCGGAATGTATAACATTATTTAATCTATCTAATAATGTGTTATCTATAAATTTGTTGAAGAATTCCATTTCTTCAGGACAATTCTCTAATACATAAGAAAAGATATATTTTATCATTTCTTCTGCTAAGTCCATATCATCATTTAAATCTGCAAAACATATTTCTGGTTCAATCATCCAAAATTCAGCAGCATGTTTAACTGTATTAGAATTTTCTGCTCTAAATGTAGGTCCGAAAGTATATACATTTCTAAATGCAGATGCATATGTTTCAACATTTAGTTGTCCGCTAACTGTTAAATGTGCAGGTTTTCCAAAGAAGTCTTTATTATAATCCACATTTTTGTTTTCTGTTAAAGGTACATTTGATAAATCAAATGATGAAACATTAAACATTTCGCCAGCACCTTCAGCATCACTTGAAGTTAAAATTGGAGTATGAACATATACAAATCCTTTTTCTTGAAAGAATTTGTGAATTGCATATGAAAGAACACTTCTAACTCTAAATACAGCATAGAATGTATTTGCTCTTGGACGAAGATGTGAGATTGTTCTTAAATATTCAAAAGAATGTTTTTTCTTTTGAAGTGGATAGCTGTTATCACAAATATTATATATTTCTACATTTGTTGCTTGAACTTCAAAAGGTTGTTTTGCATTTTCAGTAATTATAAATTTTCCAGTAATTTTGATAGAAGAACTTATAGAAAGTTTTGAAAGTTCATCAAAATTATTTAAAGTATCAGATATTACAATTTGAGTATTTTTAAAAAATGAACCATCGTTTAGTTCAATAAAACCAAAATTTTTTGAACATCTGATATTACGAACCCATCCTTCTAATGTTATTTCTTTGTTTTCATAATCTTTAGTTTTTTTATATAAATCTTTAATTAATAGCTTTTGCATAATAAGTCATCCTTCCTAAAAATATTATAAAGGTATTGTATATTAATATTTGGGATTTTGCAATGTTTTAGAGGAAAAAAATGCATAAAAATATTTGATATTGTTTGTTGAAAAATAAATATAAAGTTGATATAATGAGAATGGTGTTTTAATATTATAAATAATGGAGGGAAAAATATGAAACCAGAAAACGAAAAACAATCTTGTGAAAAATGCTGCAAGCAAAGAGATGAAAAAATTGAAACTATATTAAATAAATATAGTCATGAAAAAGATAACTTAATTCAAATATTGAATGAAGTTCAGGAAAAATATGGTTATATACCTAAAGAAGTACAAGAAAGAATCTCTGAATATTTAGATATGCCTATGGCAGATATCTATGGAGTAATAACATTTTATTCAAGATTTACGTTAAAACCAAAAGGAAAATACAATATTTCTGTATGTTTGGGAACAGCATGTTTTGTTAAAGGATCAGAAAAAATATTAGAAAGAGCAAAAGAAAGATTAAAAATTGAAGTAGGAGATACGACTGAAGATGGACAGTTTTCTTTAGTTGAAACAAGATGTGTAGGGGCATGTGGATTAGCTCCAGTATTTATGATAAATGAAGAGGTATACGGTAAAGCTACTGTAAAAACATTAGATGAAGCATTAGATAATTTAATGAATAAATAAGATTTTATTTTAGGAGGAATTTATGAAGACTCTAGAAGAAATTAGAAAAATAAGAGAAGAAAAAAGAAAAGAATTAGATTTAAGAGTTAATATTAATTCTAGTTCAAAAGAAAAACATATATTGGTATGTCATGGTACTGGATGTACATCTTCAAAATCACCAATAATAATTGAAAATTTTAGAAAGATATTAAAAGAAAAAGGAATAGAAAATGTAAGAGTAATACAAACTGGATGTTTTGGACTTTGTGCTAAAGGCCCTATTGTTATAATTAGACCAGAAGATGTTTTTTATGCAATGGTTAGGCCAGAAGATTGTGAAGAGATAGTTGAAAAACATATTCAAAATGGTGAAATAGTTGAAAGATTACTTTGTAAAGATATCGACAATAAAACAGTAAAGCAATTAGATGAATTAACTTTTTATAAGAAACAAAAAAGAATAGCACTTAAAAATTGTGGAATTATAGATCCAGAAAATATAGATGAATATATAGCTTTTGATGGATATAAAGCACTTGAAAAAGTTTTATTTGAAATGAGTCAAGATGATGTAATTAATGAAGTTACAGAATCAGGATTAAGAGGACGTGGAGGTGCAGGATTCCCAACAGGAAAAAAATGGCTATTTACTAAAATGGCTCAAGGTGAACAAAAATATGTAGTATGTAATGCAGATGAAGGCGATCCAGGAGCTTTTATGGATAGAAGTATTTTAGAAGGAGATCCACATTGCGTATTAGAAGCAATGATGATTGCAGGATATGCAATAGGAGCAAATAAAGGATATATTTATGTAAGAGCGGAATATCCTATAGCTGTACAAAGATTTCAAAAAGCAATAGATGATGCTAGAGAATATGGAATTTTAGGAAAAAATATTTGGAATACTGGATTTGATTTTGATATGGAGATTAGACTTGGAGCAGGAGCTTTTGTTTGTGGAGAAGAAACAGCACTTTTAGAGTCAATAGAAGGAAGACGTGGACAACCAAGACTAAAGCCACCATTTCCTGCAAATGCAGGTTTGTGGCAAAAACCAACATTAATTAATAATGTTGAAACATATGCTAATATTACTAAAATTATATTAAATGGAGCAAAATGGTATAGTTCTATGGGAACAGAAGGATCTAAAGGAACAAAGGTATTTGCTTTAGGTGGAAATGTTGTAAATATAGGACTTGTTGAAGTACCAATGGGAACAACTTTAAGAGAGATAATATTTGATATTGGTGGAGGAATTCCAAATGGTAGAGCTTTTAAAGCTGCACAAACAGGAGGACCTTCTGGAGGATGTATACCAGCAGAAGATTTAGACACACCTATTGATTATGAATCTTTAAAACAAATTGGCTCAATGATGGGATCAGGTGGACTTATAGTAATGGATGATACAAAATGTATGGTAAATTTGGCTAAATTTTATTTGGGATTTACTGTTGATGAATCATGTGGTAAATGTAATCCATGTAGAATTGGTACAAAAAGAATGCATGAAATATTAACTAGAATAACAAAAGGAGAAGGTAAAGAAGGAGATATTGAAAAATTAGAAGAACTTGCAAAAGCTATACAAAATGCTTCTATATGTGGACTTGGACAGACAGCACCTAACCCTGTTTTAAGTACAATTAAATATTTTAGAAATGAATATGAGGAACATATTAGAGATAAAAAATGTGCTACCAAAGAGTGTAAGGCTTTAGCAACAATTGAGATAAATCCAGAAAAATGTAAAGGTTGCGGATTATGTAAGAGAAATTGTCCTGTTGATGCAATTTCAGGAGAAGTAAAACAAGTACATAAGATTGACCTAGATAAATGTATTAAATGTGGGACTTGTATTAGTAAGTGCCCATTTAAGGCAATTAGTTAAAAGGAGGATATTCAAATGGCAGAAATGTTAAAAGTTAATATTGATGGTATAGATGTAGAAGTGTCAAAAGGTTCAACAGTGCTTGAGGCAGCAAGAAAAGCAAATATAGATATCCCAACACTATGTTTCTTAAAAGAAATAAGTGAAAATGGAGATTGTAGAATGTGTATAGTTGAAATAGAGGGAAGACGTGGATTTTCACCTTCTTGTATAACTAAGGTAGAAGATGGAATGGTAGTTAGAACTAATACACCTAAAATAAATGATGCAAGAAGAATTACTTTAGATTTAATATTATCAGCACATAATAGAGATTGCTTAACATGTGTTAGAAATAGTAATTGTGAGCTACAAGCTTTAGCAGATAAATTTGGTATTACAGATATAGAATTTGAAGGGGAAAAAGTTGCAGCTACAATAGATGAACTTTCTCCATCAATTGTAAGAGATACAAGTAAGTGTATATTATGTAAAAGATGTATAGGAGCTTGTAAAAATATTCAAAATATTGGTGCAATAAGTGTTACAGAAAGAGGATTTAATTCAAGAATTAGTACAGCTTGTGATGCAAGTTTAAATAATGTAAATTGTACTTTGTGTGGACAATGTATTGAAGCTTGTCCGGTAGGAGCTTTAAAAGAAAAAGATTCTACAAAAGAAGTATGGAGAAAATTAAGAGATCCTGAAACTTATGTTGTTGTTCAAACTGCTCCGGCAGTTAGAGTTGCAATTGGGGAAGAATTTGGAATGCCAATTGGAACAAATGCAGAAGGAAAAATGGTAACAGCACTTAGAAAAATTGGATTTGATAAAGTTTTTGATACAAATACAGGAGCAGATTTAACAATTGTTGAAGAAGCAACAGAATTTATAGAGAGGGTTAAAAATGGTGGAACTTTACCAATGATAACTTCTTGTTGCCCTGCGTGGGTAAAATATGCTGAAATGTATTATCCAGAACTTACAGATCATTTATCAAGTTGCAAATCGCCTCATGAAATGTTTGGAGCTATTATCAAATCATATTATGCAGAAAAAAATAATATAGATCCAAAGAAAATTTTTGTTGTTTCAGTAATGCCATGTATTGCTAAGAAATTTGAGAGACAAAGAAAAGAGATGGTTGAAGATGTAGATGCTGTAATAACGACTAGAGAACTTGCTAGAATGATAAAACAAGCAAATATAAATTTTGTAGATTTGGAAGATACAGAGTTTGACGATCCTATGGGAGAAGCTACTGGAGCTGCAGTTATATTTGGAACGACAGGAGGAGTTATGGAAGCGGCACTTAGAACAGCAGCAGATGTGTTAACTGGAGAAGATATAAAAGAGATTAATTATGAAGATGTTAGAGGACAACAAGGAATAAAAAGAGCTACTATAAATATTGATGGAAAAGAGATAAAAATTGTAGTTGCTTCTAGTCTTAAAAACGCCAATAAGATAATGGAAGAAATAAAATCAGGAAAGGCAGATTATCAATTTGTTGAAATTATGGCTTGCCCTGGAGGATGTGTAAATGGTGGAGGACAACCAATTAAATCTTCAAAGGTAAGAAGAGAAGTTGATGTCAGAGGATTAAGAGCTAATGTGTTATATGATATTGATGAAAAATCTACAATAAGAAAGTCTCATGAAAATCCTGTTATAGATAAACTTTATAAAGAATATATGAAGGGAAACTATGGATGCGAAAAGGCACATCATTTATTACATACATCTTATAAAGCAAGAGAAAAGTATGATATATAGGAGTTGTTATGGATAGAAATTTAGAAATAAAAGGAATTTATAAACATTTTAAAGGAGATTATTATTTAGTTGAAGATATAGCGATTCATAGTGAAACTAGAGAAAAGTATGTTGTATATAGACCTTTATATGGAGATACTAAAGCTTTGTATATAAGACCATATGATATGTTTTTATCAGAAGTTGATAGAGAGAAATATCCTGATGTGCAACAAAAATATAGATTTGAACTTCAAGATATTAAAAGTGTAAAAGAATAGAAAAATTAGAAAAGTAGAAATAAAACTACTTTTCTTTTTTTGAATTCATATTTCGACATAATTATTAAGAGCAATATATTATAATTTGTGCGAAAGGAGAAAGAAATGGAGCTTAATATATTTCAAAATTTAAAACAAACAATTGAAGAAAAAATAAATGTACAGGATTTTATAAATGATTTAGTAGATTTTTTAGAAAAAAGCACTAGTGATAAAAAAGAAAATATAAAAGAAGATATGTTGGAAAAAAGAGAACTAAATCAATATAGAAAAGAAGGACATTTATATTTAGTAACAGAAGATAGAAATAACAAAGTGTATTTGTGGGACATAACAGATAAGCCTGAAAATGAAATAGAAGAAAAAGATTTTCCAGAGAAACTTTTGAATATTGCTAAAGAAGGTAGTGTTTTTAGATATGAGGATGGAGAATATAAGTTTTATTCAAATGATGGATATGAAATGCTTTTTAATGAAAAAAGAGAGTAAATTTGATTTTTTGATTGATATTTTTAAAATTTGTGATATACTTTTTACATAATTTAAGAGAGGGTTTTAAAGTATGAGCAAAAGAAAAAGAAGTAAAAAAGTTAGTTGGCTTGAAGTTAGCATTTCTTTGGTAATATTTATTATATTGACAGTATTAGGATATTCATTTAATGGAGAATATTTTAATAAAACTGATAGTGAAAATATAGCGAGTGTTATAAAAAAAGTAGATAATAATAAAATTGATTTAAGTAGTATACCGGAATATTCAAATTCACCTTATGTAGAAATGAATGATAATATACCATATTTCAAAGAAGAGGAAAAAACTTTAGATGTGTTTGAAAATTATAGCAATTTAGATTATTTGGGTAGGTGTGGGGTTGCATATGCAAATATTTGCAAAGAGATAATGCCTACTGAGGAAAGAGGAGCAATTGGAATGATAAAACCTTCTGGATGGCAGACTGTAAGATATAATGGTGTTGTTGAAGGGAATTATTTATACAATAGATGTCATTTAATTGGTTATCAATTAGCTGGAGAAAATGCTAATGAAAAAAACTTAATTACAGGAACACGTTATTTAAATGTGCAGGGAATGTTACCTTTTGAGAATAAAGTTAACAAATATATAGAAGAAAATCAAAATAATCATGTACTTTATAGAGTTACTCCTATATTTGAAGGAGAAAATTTAGTAGCAAGCGGTGTAGAAATTGAGGCATATTCTGTTGAAGATAATGGAAATGGAGTTTGTTTTAATGTTTATGTATATAATGTACAACCTGGAATTACTATAAATTATGCAACAGGCGATAGTGCTTTGAAAAAATAAGAAGTGCTTAGATTTATATATAGACATATATTTTCCTTTAATATAATTTTCTAATTATGGAAAAATATTTCTATGAATTTAGATGGAAATATTGACAATTGCTTCTATTTTTGGTATTATATTAAAGTCCATGCAGGTATAATTTAGTGGTAAAATGCAACCTTGCCAAGGTTGATTCGCGGGTCCGATTCCCACTACCTGCTCCAAAATTTTGGTAATATTTTTATAATATTAATCATATAATTTAATATAGAAAATGGCGCCTTAGCCAAGCGGTAAGGCACGAGTCTGCAAAACTCTGATGATCGGTCCGACTCCGATAGGCGCCTCCAGACTATCCCTATTTGATAATATTTGAGAAACATTAATAATATCTCAAATTATTATAAATAGGGAGTTTTTATTTTAAAATATCTGATTTTATGTTTCTAGCAAAAAAATAAATAAAATTATTGCATTAATAAAAAATAAATGATTAAATATATTATAGAAAAATAAAAAGGTGAAATAAGTTATGAAAAATATAAAGAAATATTATTTGAAAATGAAACTAAATGTACAGAAAAAGAGTATAATATATTTATTAAAGTACATGACAAAGAATATGCAATATCTGAGCTTATTTATACAATCGGATATACAATATTTCTAGTTTTCTGTGGGATTTTGCTTGTTTTGAATAAGGATTTAATTGCAGGGATATTTGTTTTATGTTTAGGGATAGCTTTTTTTATGTATAGAAATATACATCCTAAAAAGTTAGAAAAAGAACAAAGAAAGAAAATAAAACAACCAATAAAAAATAAGTATAATTTTTACAATCATTATTTTGAAACCTATAATGCGGAAGGTAATTCAACAACATTTTATTTTAAAATATATAAAATAATTGAAACAAATGATAGTTATTACATTTATGTTAATAGAGAATTTGCATTTATGGTATCAAAAAAAGGATTTGTAAAAGGTGATGTAAAAAGCTTTACGAAATTTTTGAAGAAAAAGAGAAGATTTAAATATAGAGACAGAAGAGAAAAGAAAGAGAATTCAAAAAATAAAATGAGATCAATTAATAAAGAATGAAATAAAAAACTACATTTTAAATTTTAAAATGTAGTTTTTATAATGTCAGGATATCTATATAAAAAAGAATGTAAATAATCAAAAATGTATTTTTTCCTAATTGTGTTTTTGTTTAAAATATTAATTTTGAAGAGTTCCTTTTCATTTATTTTTATTGTAGAAGTCCCAATTATTGAATTCTTTTCTAGCGGAGCGTTAAAGCTAGATGTGAAATTTATAGTTGAAGTAATATTGTTTAAATCAACATTGTTTATAGCTAAACTAGAGTATGGAATATTGGATTTGTCTAAGTATAAATCAATATGATTGGGAATTCCTTTATTAATTGTAAAATTGTTTGTATGGTTTTTATTCCAAGAGTTGAAATCGTTATCTATTATTTCTTCTATATTTTTTAATGTAAAATTATTGAATGTATAATTTATAAGTTCTACACTATCTTGTGTTCTATCTTTTTTTGTATCACATCCTAAAACAACACAAATAATGTCTAAATTTTCTCTTTTACAAGAAGTTACTAAACATCTATTAGCTCCATTAGTAAATCCTGTTTTCACACCATAAACACCGTCTAAATTGCCAAGGAGTTCATTTGTATTATGTATTTGTTTAGGAGTATTATTTATCATGATTGTATAATTCTTTGTGTTTACTATTTTAGCAAATATTTCATTTTTTAAAGCGTAATCTGTTAGTTTTGCAAGTTCATATGCGGTTGTATAGTGGTCATCTTGATCTAATCCATGAGGAGTTACGAAATGTGTATTTGTAAGGTTAAGTTCAATAGCTTTTTTATTCATTAATTCAGCAAAGCTTTCTATATTTCCTCCAACATGTTCAGCTAAAGCAACAGCTGCATCATTACCAGAACAAAGCATTAAACCATAAAGAAGGTTTTCCACAGATATAGTATTATTTGTGGATAACCCTAATCTTGAACCTCCGGTTCCTGCAGATTTTTTTGATATTGTTACAATATCTGAAAGATTGGAGTTTTCAATGACTACTAATGATGTCATAATTTTGGTAGTAGAGGCCATTTTGGATTTTTCGTTTGCATTTTTATCATATAGAAGTGTGCCAGATGCTCTATCATATATAGCAGCAAAACGAGCGTTTATTGTTGGAATTGCATTTAAATTTTTGGAGACATTTTCTGTATTGTAATAATTTGAAGAGATATTTTCTTCTGAATTTAAATCATCGGCATAAGAAATAGGAATAATGCTATAGAATAACAAAAATAAACATAAAATAATCAAATAAAACTTTTTATATTTCATAAATTAATCCTTTCAAAAGTTATCTATTTAAAAATATATAATACCAATATTGAAAATATGCTTAAAAACTTAAATAATTAGTATTTTTTTCTTGATTTTGATATGAAAATGTAATATAATTGTAATGTAGGCTTAAAGTTAATTATCCGTAAGGTTTTCTGAAAATTGGAAAATATAGAATAGAAAGGTATATTGACTTAAGCTTATATGAAGTAGTAAAATAAAATAGATTAAATGTATTAAAAGGAAGGTATAAGATGAAAGTAAAGAAAATTATCTTTGGTTTAATTATAACATTATTAGTATTAATAATTGGAATTGGAGAAAATATTGTACTTGCAACGGGGGAAACAACGAAAACATTATGTTTAAGCTATGCAAGATATGTATATGATGGTACAGATTTTGTGAAAAAGGGTGCATATGCAGTAAGTAATGGTCACAATATATACCAAATAATGGATACATCTACTAATATGCCACTAAAAAATATTTATTGTTTAGATGCTCCAACTTCTTATACATGGAATTATCAAATTGATGATACAGGAGAAATAAAAGAAGAATCAGGAAATATAAATACACCAGCTACATATAACAGATCATATAATATGGTAAAAGACAATGATATTATAAAAAAATTGGCAGTAACTAATTATAATAAGGTTAATAATAGTAAATATTATGGACAAATATTATGGCTTTTGGATAATGCTTATGTAGAAGGAACAGATAAAAATAAAAATGAAGAAGATATAAAAGCTTTACTTGGACGAGTAGGAATAAAGAAGACAAAAATATATAATTATCCAAGCAATAGCAATTTAGACTATATGTTGTCTAAAACAGTTTATACTTATACAACTAAAGAGTATGACGATCTTGTGAATTTTATAGAGGATGAAAGTAATGGCATTAAATATAAGGAAGGTACAGAAGAGAGATATAAAGGAGATAAGTGCAGTGAGTTATTGGAAGAAAAAGTAGATGCGGAGAAATATCCTAAATGGTTACGCAAAGATAATATGCGTGGTTATTCTCAAAATGGAAAAGGATATTATTATATAGACAAAGATGGAAATACAATAGAATGTAGTTTACCTGCTGAATTAGTTGAATCTGTACAACAAGCAGCATTGTGGTATTATGTTAATGGAGCAAATTATGACTATTATACAGGAAAAAATGCATCTGATATGAAATGGTGGTTAAACTATTCTATTGGTGTAGATAATAGAGAATATAAACCATTGGCATCATATTATTATAATAGTACAACAGGAAATATTGAATATTCGACAACAACAGGGATACCTGGTGCTGTTGGACAAATGTACCAAGAACAAGCATGTTTGTTATATGATTATTTAATAGATTCTGCTAATGCGGCAAATCCAGGAGACAATAATGCTTATGCAAATGAAAGTACAAAAGTTCCTTTAAGTGTTAATGCTTCAACAAATATGAAGAAAGTAAATTCTAAATATGTTGTTGGACCAATCAAATTAGAAAAAGTTGGGGAACTTCCATATATATTAGAAAATAATTTAGTGGTAAAAGATCAAGATAATAATGCAATTTCAGGATGGTATCTTTCAGATGAAAATGGAAATGCAAGAAGTGTAACAGATTATTCAACACTTGTGGGTGAAACAACAGGATTTTACGTTACAGTTCCATCTACTGCTATAAGTGGAGTTAAAATATCTTTAAATGGTACATATCAAATTACAGAAAAAACTTTATGGATGACAGATGAACGTACAACAGATGCGACAGCGGAACAATTGTTAGTAGAAATAACAAAGAAAGATGAACCATTTGAATTAAATGTGAATGCAGCTGATAAAAAGACTTTTGACTTGAAACTTGTAAAATATATATCAGAAATAAATGGAGATGCAACTAGAGGAAGAACTATTACAAAAATTGATTCTTCTAAATTAAAAGATGGTTCTAGAACAACAGCAGATTATACATTAAGTAAAGATCCATTAAAAGTTAAAACAGGAGAATATGTAACATATACTTTAAGAGTATATAATGAAGCAGAACTTGATGGTTATGCAGAGGAAATAACAGAAGATATTCCAAATGGATTGGAATATATATATGATAATGGAATTACTATTGATGCAACTGGAAATATTGATTATAGTGCATGTACAAAAACATTAACAGATGAAGACAAAAAAGCAATAGAGTTTAACTTGAGTCAAGGATGGACAATAAAAACAACAAATTCTACGACAAATAGAATAGAAATGGTAAAGACAGATTATTTATCAAAAGCTAAATCAACATCAAATGAAATAAAAGCATTTGACGCAACAAATGATGATGGAAAGGGTTCTGGACTATCATATAAAGAAGTTAAAATAATGCTAAAAGTAGTTGCAACAGACCCAACTATTGGAATAATAAGAAATGAAGCAGCAATTACTAAAGATTCAGATGATGATAGAGATTCAAATCCTGATGAATGGAAAAAATATGAAGATGATGAAGACTATGATAATGTTATATTAGAAGAATATGATATTGCACTTAGAAAATTTATAGCAGCTATAAGTAGTGATGCAAATATTGAAGAGGGAGAATATGTAACAGTTGACGGAACAACTAGTACTGCTTATACAAGAGCTCCAAGTGTAGATACAACACATTTAAAAGATAAAACAGCAACTACTGCTATATACAAACACCCTAAAGATTCATTAACAGTAGCTAGAGAAAGTTATGTATTATATACAATAAGAGTATATAATGAAGGAGATATAGATGCATACGCATCTAAAATAACAGATCATTTACCAACATATTTAGATTATGTGGAATGTGAATTTAATGATAATTATGGATGGACAGTTGGTGCAGATGGAAAGACTGTTTCAACGGATTATTTATCATCAGAATTAGATAAGAAAAATATATTAAAAGCATTTGATTCTGCAAATGATGATGGAAAAGGTTCTGGACTTGATTATAAAGATGTTCAAATTCTATGTAAAGTAAATAAAAATGCTTTGCCAATGAAGAACATAACAAATATTGCACAAATAACGGAATATCAAGGAAAGGATGGAACTGTAGTTCCTAAAGATAGAGATTCAAAACCTGATAATTTAACAGATGATGTTTTAGATCAAGATGATAGACCAAATTATGAAGGTGGAGAAGACACTGATAAGACAGATGGATATATTCCTGGACAAGAAGATGATGACGATTTTGAAAGAATAGTTGTTAGAGAATTTGACTTAGCATTATTAAAATATGTTTCAGAAGTACATGTAATAGAAGATGGAAATGAAACTGTAACTCAAACAGGAAATACAGGAAATAATACAACAGATATGATTCCTAAAGTTGAAATTAATAGAAAAAAATTAGATTCAACGATAGTAAAATTTGTATATATTATTAAAATAACTAATGAGGGAGATATACCTGGATATGCTATGGAAATAACAGATTACGTACCTGAAGGATTAAAATTCTATGAAGAAGATAATAAAGAATGGGTAGATGAAGGAAATAATGTTATTTCAACTAGAGCATTAAAGGGAACACTATTAAATCCAGGAGAGAGTGCAACTGTAGAAGTTACTTTTAGATGGATAAATGGTGCTAATAACTTAGGCGTAAAAACAAATTATGCTGAAATATCAGAAGATTATAACGAATATGATGTACCAGATAGAGATTCAACACCAGATAATAAAATTATAGAAGAAGACGATATGGATTACGCACCAGTATTACTTGCAATATCAACAGGTTTAAAAGAAAATGTTATGCCATATGTTGGAGTTGGAGGTATATCACTTATAATGCTTGCAGGAGGAATTATATTAATTAAAAAATTTGTTTTATAAAAATATGAAATAAAGGTAGAAATGTAATAAATTTCTACCTTTATTTTTTGCTAAAAATGTTTACAATAAAAATACGTTATGATATAATTTTTTGTAGAATTATAGGATGGTGAATTGTATGAATCAAATATTATCTACAGAAAGGCAAGTAAAAGAGAAAACAAAGTCAAAGAAAGTTAATAATTATGATAATAAACATATAGGAACTAGCTCAATTGTTAGATTTTTTGCAATCGTAATTATTGTATTTGGAATATGTATTACGGCAAATGGTACATATGCTGTTTTACAAACAGGAAAATCGGACTCTAATGTTCTTAAACCAAATATACATATAGAGAGAGTAGATGCAGAAAATATAACGATCAGAGTATCTAGTACAGTAGGAATAAAGGAAATTACATATAGTGTAAATGGTTCAAGCAAAACAGTTTCAGGAAATAATGAATTAGAAAAAGAAATAGATGTTAAGTTAACAGAAAGTTCTAATAATATAGTTATAACTGCAAAAGATACAAAAAGACAAGAATCTACATATCAAAAAACAATGGAGACTGGACCAAGTATAAATTTAGAAGCAATAGAAGATGAAGGAATCATAAAAGTTACAGCTACATCTGGTAGTAAGATTGATTATATTGAATATTATTGGGATAATGAGAAATCAAAACAAGAAATGATTAATGATAC
The DNA here is from genome assembly GCA_934178475.1 of uncultured Clostridia bacterium. Classification (GTDB taxonomy): domain Bacteria; phylum Bacillota; class Clostridia; order TANB77; family CAG-508; genus CAG-269. The sequence continues at coordinate 108,009 of CAKPQH010000001.1, read as the reverse complement.
ATCAGCTGAATTATCAATAGACATAATAAAAGTTGCAGGAAAGCATTCATTGACTGTAAAAGCTGTTGATGTAAATGGTGTTGAAACAAAGAAAACAAAAGAGATGGAAATGAAAGAAGGACCATCTGTTGAAGTTACAACCAATAAAGTGGATTTTGTAATAGAGATTTCAGATGAAAAAGGAATATCTAAAGTTGAAATAACGTTTAATGGGGAAACATTAACAGTTGAAGAAAATATAAATAGTACGAAATATACTAAAAATTTAAAACTTAAAAATGGTGAAAATAGAGTTATTATCACAGCATATGATGATGAGGGAATACCTACTACAAGAAAAGTAAGATATGAATTAAAATAACGAAGGAGAAAAAAATGGTAAATGAGGTTTATATAATAGACGATGATGCAACATCTGTAAAGATATTTAAAGAATTATTTAGAAATGATAAGGATTATAAATTCATAAGTGTTACTACTGAAAAAATAGATGAAGCATTAAAAAATATACCTTCATTAATAATAATAAATGAAGATGCAATAGACATGGATGTGCTAAAGGTGTGTAAAAGAATTAGACAAGATGAAGATAATAGTATTACACCTGTTATTGTAGTGTCTTCTGATGGAACAAGAGAACATAGGTTAAGAATATTAAATGAGTCAATAGAGTATTTTGTACGTAAGCCAGTAGATGAGGGGTATTTATATTATACTATAAAAAATTTAACTAGACTTCTTACAATTAACAGAAGGATAAGTCCTTTAACTGGTTTACCTGGAAATGTACAAATACAAGCAGAAATGAAAAAAAGGCTTGGGCAAAATAAAGATTTTGCTGTATTGTATATAGATTTAGATAATTTTAAATCATACAATGATGTATATGGATTTTTAAAGGGAGATCAAATAATACAATTTACTGCGAATGTGATTGTCGATGCTATACATAAAGACGCTAGCATTGAAAATGGATTTGTAGGACATATAGGAGGAGATGATTTTATAGCAATAATTTCTGCTGATAATGATAAAATAGAAAAATTATGTCAAAGAATTATTGCTAATTTTGACGAAAGAGTACTTAGTTTTTTCAATGAAGTTGATGTGGAAAAAGGATACCTTCAAGTAAAAAATAGAAAAGGAATTATAGAAAACTTTCCATTGACTGCAATATCAATAGCAGTTGTTATGGCCGAAAAAAATAGATTTGCTAATATATTAGAGATTGGAGATGCTGCAGCTCAAGTAAAACATGCAGTAAAATCTGTTAATGGAAGTAGTTATATAATTGATAAGAGAAAAAAATAAAGTGGAGGAAGATATGAAGGAAGAAAAAACAAATAAAGAAAACAAAAGAAATATAGCTTGGTTTTTTATGGCAATATTAAATTTCTTTATAATAATATTATTGGCTTTATATATAATTTATTTAAGATTTATTCCATATGAGACACTGACATACGATGGATATGCTGTTGCAGGAAAAGAGATTACAAATAATTTGTTAGATGCAACTTTTCAAGTTAATGAAAATATTCAGGCATTGAAAGTTAAAGATCAAGATATGGTATATAAGAATTTGAGGTCATATTACATAGGAGCAAGTAAAACTCAAAATATAAATTTAGATTATCCTATATATGTAAATGATAATTTGGCTTTGTATAATTTGAGTCAAGATGTATCGTTGATTACATCTGACTTGGAAACTACAAGTGGTTATAAAGGATTTACTTTGACTTCAGGTGTTTTATACAATTCTTTAACTCTTGAAAGAGCTGATTTTTGTGATTATATCTTGATGAAAAATGCTGAAAACTTATATATTAACTGTAAGGAAATGAAAATAAAAACATATTCTGGTGAATATAAAATACCAATGAATAGTATTATGAACATAACAAATAAATTTATTACATATTATTCGTTAAATGGAGATTATTTTGTTTATAATAAAATTTTAGATGTTGATGATAATTCGCAAGTTATTATAGAGGATTATAATAAGCAATATACATATAAAGAATTATTAATTGCATTAGGTATAATCAGAGCTGAAGTTCCTCCTAAAGAAATTATTAAAGAAGATACAACAAAAGATAACAAAGAAGATAAGGATGAAGAAAATAAAGAAGAGAATATTATTGAGACTCCTGTAATAGAAGTACCAGATAATACTAATAATGCAGATGTTAAATGGATAAAACCAGAAGTAAAAGCTACTGGATTTACAGCAAGTACATATATAGCATTTAATGAGGTAGAGATAAAAGACCCAAGTGGAGCTATATGCAAGGCCCCTACTTTTACATTTTATAAAGATGGTAAGGTTTCATTTAGAAGAGCTACTAATTCTTCAGGAAGATTTAATATAACAAAATTATGTCCTAATACTACATATGAAGTTGAAGGTACATATCAATACATTAATCAAGATGGCGACAAAATAGAAGTTACATTTTATAAGAGCAGTTTTACTACATTAGGAACAGAAAATATAAAAGCTATAGATTTAACATTTGAAAATGGAGAGATTTATGAAAATAAAATAGAACTAAAGAATTTTGGGATTACATCAGATATAACTGATGAGGCAATTTATGGGGTTGTAAAAGCAGTTATAGAAATCAATGGAATTGAATACAAAATTAGTTCTTTAAATTTAAAGCAATTGTTAAGAGGAGAAAGAATAACATATCAAACAGAAGAAGGATTAGAGTCTAATACAAAATACTCATATAAAATTAAATTTTATGATACAAATAGTGATGAGATGAAGCTAAATAGCAATACAGGAGAAACAAATACATTAAAAGCTGTTCCTACTGTAAAGATTAGTGCTAAAAGTAATGATTTAAAAACTACTGTAAATACTACACTTCGCAATGAAGATAAAGTAAGGGTAGAAAATTATAGATATGAACTTTTAACAGCTGGTGGAGAATTAATAAAACAAGGAATGCTAGAACAGGATAAAGATAAAGTTATTTTTCAAGATTTAGAAATTGAAACAGCTTATGTTATAAATGTTTATGGGGATTATGATATAGAAGATGGAAAAGGGATGCAATATAATAAACTTATTGGTACTCAGACATTTGTGACAAATGCATTATTGGGAAAATTAAAATTAAATATTTCAAGCGATGAAGAAAAATTAACAAGTAATGAGGCTGGACTTGTAATATCAGTCGTTAATAAAGAAGACACAGATGCTTTACTAATACAAATTTTAAAATCATTTAAGATAAAATTAAGAAATGATTCAACTGGAGAAGTTGAAAAAGAGATTTCTTTTGATCATCAACAATTGAATTCTTTGAAAAAAGAAGAAAATGTTGAATTAGATATAACTAATTTGGAAAGTAATTCAAAATATATTATATTAGTGGAAGCTATAATAAGTCAAGGTGGAAAAGAAAAGAAAATAGATACATCATATGATTTTAATGAGATAATAACTAAAAAAAGTACAGCTTTGATGAGTGTAAATAATGTAGTGACTACAGACAATTTTATTAATTTTAATTTTATTATAGATGATAAAGATGGAGCAATTGGAGATGAAAAGGAAAAATTAGTTACAGTAAGACTAGAAACAACAGAGGAAAATGGTAGCATAACAGTAGTAAGAGAAGATGAAAAATATTTAAATAAAGAAGGAAATCAGTTTGAATTTAATTATACAGGATTAGAAAAAAATAAAATTTATAAATTAACTTGTAAAGCTTCAAAGTATAATGAATCTCAAGATTCAAGTAAGATACAAACGTTATATTTAATTGGTAGGGCAGATAGAACAAAAGAGGATGAAGATTATAATTATGTTGAATTTAAAACAGAAGGATTAACAGGGAAAGTAACTTTGGATAGTTTGAAAGAAGAAGCTAAAAAAGATGAAAACGGAAATTATGTTTCAAAAAATCTTGTTAATGTAAAATCTAAAAATAATTGGTATTCTGAATGTTTTGACGTTTTAGAGAAAGGATATGATTATAAGAAAATATATGACCAAGAAAATAATGTGTTAACATTTGGATCGAATCAAAGTTATGTATATAATTTAAATGAATATAATTTGCCTAAAGATACAAAATTAACAATGTCTTTTGAAGCTATGACAAATAATGAGAATGCTGATGTAAAAATACAAAATTCAAAGAATATAAATAAGAGCATTGTAATAAAAGATTCCGAAAATAGAGATGTAAGTTTAAATTTGAATACAACTGAATATAAGAAATTCTCATATGATTTTGAAATAGGTGAAGATGGATATGTAGGATTTTATTTACCTCAAATAGGAGAAAATAGAAATTTATATGATGGAGTTTTAGAACAAGGTTCTGGTATTGAAAATACAACTACTAGAGTTAGAACGAAGAATCTTATTCAAGTAAAAAAAGGTGTGACATATAAATTCAGTTCGAATAATTATAGTAATTTTAAATATGTATTTAATTCAGGAAGCACAAATAGTTATGGATGGGAACACTCAGAACTTGGATATTGTGGAAATAGTACGAATTGGACTAATCAAGATATAACTTTTACAGCGACAAAAGATGGATATTTAGGCTTAATAATTGCTAAAACAACGGATTCAGATATAGTTCCGACAGATTTAACAAATACTGAAATAAAAATAGAAGAGATTGCAACAGATTATGAATTATATATAAAAAATTTACAAATAAAAATATATGATGGTAATGATGATTATGAATCTTATCAAGGAGACTTAAATTTAAATGCTACATATAGTTTATTAGAAAACCAAGAATTTACTAAATTACAGAATTATTATGTTAGACTATCACATATAGAAGAAGAAAATATAATAAATGATGCTGATATTTGTGAAGTAGAAGTTACAACTGATGATATAAAAGATGCTAATAATAAAGCAATAGAAGAAAAAATAAAATATGTTATAGAAAATAGACCAAATAAACAAACAGATTTTAGATTAGAATTAATAGTGAAATTGTATGATAGGGATTATACATTGGATTCAATTAATTTTTCATATATACCAGGAAAATGCGAAGAAATTGAGAGCATCGAAGATACATATGGAAAAGAAAAGAAAATTGGATTTATGGATATTCAACCAGATGGAAATTATTTCTTTTCTAGTGATATATCTTTAACACAAGCGAAAACAGTTAATCAATATACATTTGGAAATGAAAAAATTTCATTTAATGGAATTATTAATTTCAATGGAAATACTTTAGGTAAAACTACATATTCTTCTGGAATAAGATCAGATGTTACACCATATGTTTTTTATAAGTTATCTGATACAGCTAAGATACAAAATCTTGTTATTAATTTTAATATTAATAATATTGCGGCAAAAGATTATGAAAATGTTTATGAAGCAAATGAAAAGATTGAGGAAGAAGAAAGTAAAGGAATCTATTCGTTGTTTTTATATAATGATGGTGAAATTTCAAATGTGATTTTAAATTTAGAAGAGAGTACAAAGATAATAAGAAAATATGTTGGTTTATTAGGATATAATAATAATGGAACAATAGATAAATTTGTAATAAATTTAACTAAAAAATTATATGGTACTCAATATATATCTGGTTGTGTGTTATATTCTTCAGGAGTAATACAAAATGGATATATATATGGTGATGGTGGAATTGAATCTTATGGAGCAATTACATCTAATGATACAAGATATTTTGCTGGAATAGTATATAAAGCAACAAGTAATACAGAAAGTGAATTTAGGGGGATAAAAAATGTTTATAATAATTCTAGAATTAGGTTGCATTATATAGAAACATTAGGTAATGAAAATGCATATGCTTCTAATATTGCTTATAGAGTAGATAATAATGTATATGTAGAAAATATTTATTCAATAAATGCAACAGAAGTTACTAGAGAAAAAAGTAATGAAAAATATAAGTCTTTAAATGTAAATAAAAAAGAAGTTGAAAATGGACCTAATATATTTAAAGTTTATAGCAAAGGAAGCGAAAGTGAAGTTAATGCTTCGAGAATATCTAATTCTTTCTATTTTTCAGAAACGTATTATTCAAATTCAATTGACATTCAAGGAAATAGTTCTTCATTAAAGGATACAAAATATCAAACAGGATTTTTGGGAGATTATGGTTTTGAATTTAGAGACAATTATTATCCAATTGTAAAGATGAATTCTTGTATGCCTAATCAAGAGTGGATTTTAATTTCAGATTCAGGAGCTGATAACATTAATATATTATCAGCGCAGGTACTTGAAGGAGAAACAACTGATGAAATAATTCAAAGTATAAATAATAGACTTGAAGAAACTTTTGGATTAGGAGAAGTTATAACAGGTGAAAATGGAACTGAATCAAGGATAAGAAAAGCTATAGAAGATTATGAAAGTCAAAATAATGTAAAAGTAACTGATGAAAATATCTATGTTGCAGAAATTTCATTATATAATAGTAGAAACTCTGAAATAGATGAGGAACATGGAGTTGATATTGATTTTGTTGATGAACATATTATTGGACAAGGCAAGGGAAATCAGAGAACATTATTGTATGCTATTATAGACAATCCACAAATATACTATAATACATATAATATATCTAAAATTTCATATAAAACATGGGTAGATGGAGTGTATACAACGGTTGAACAGAAATTTGGAGGAAATGAGCCCTTGGGTAAAAAAACAATAAATATGAAGTTTGTTAAAAAGATAACAAATGCAGAGGAATGGTGTAATATAGATCAGTATACAACAGATGCTGAAGGAAATTCATTGGGAGTTAAGGGATTAGTACAAAACTATAGGTTAGTGAATGATATTGATTTTAACAATTCTGAAGAGTTGCCTAATATTTCAGGTATATTTGAGGGAGAAATTACAGCAGAAAAAATCCAAGTGGAGGAAGAAAAGGACGGAGTAAAACAGGTAGTAACTAGATATCCTATATTAAAAAACATAAATTTATCTCAAGAAACCTTTTTTGAAATATTAAATGGAAAAGTAGAAAATCTTAATATTGAGAATTATACACAAGATGGATTTAAGGAGTTTTCAGAAAATTCTAAATATTATTTAGGTTTTATTGGAATGACGGATAAAAAGGCAATTATAAATAATATACATTTAAAAAATATTAATTTAAGTTGTGCATATAATGAAACAAATATTAATGCAAATTGTTATGTAGCTGGAATTATATGTGAAATGACACAAAATGTTATTAAAAATTCATCTGTAAGTGGTTTGTATTTTGATTGCACGAGAGATGATAGTAATAAACAGTTTAATATGGCTATGGGGGGAATAGTAGGTTATGCGACTTCTTCAAGTAAAACGATAGAAAATTGTTATGTACAAAACTTCAATGTTAATTTAGGAAATAATATTACTTCTTTAGGAATTGGAGGAATATTAGGAAGAGTAGATGATTCTGAGAATTCTAAAATTACAGTTGATATAAAATATTGTTATTCAACGGGTAATATAACAACATACCAAAACTATATAGGAGGAATTTTTGGAAAGAATAAAGGAAAAGTAGAAAAATGTTATAGTACAATTGATATTACTTCAAATTCTACAGCTACTAGTACAGGAGCAATAGGTGGAATTGGAGGACATAGCACAACAGCTTCTGAAAATATCTATAATTTATATACAGGTAATATGTATGTTAAGAAAACAGGAATGAGTAATGTAAATAATATTATAGGTAGTTCTGATGATAAAAATGCAACTGATATTATAAAAGTTACCCTAGCTAACAATTATGCATATAGTGGACAGAGAATAAATGGTAAAATTGATGCAACTTCAGAAACTGCTTATGGGGCAACTTTAATATCAAGTGTAGCTAAAAAAGAAAAAGATGGTGATTCTAGAATATGCAAAAATACAACTATGAAAAATAATTTCGCAGGCAATTATTATAAATCAAATATTATAAATTCTGATGGATATATTATTGATAATTTACCATTATTATATGAAAATGAGGAAAGCAGAGAATTGATGATTTGGCAAGATAATATTGAAATTTCAATAATAAATTTAAAAATATTAGGAGTTAAAGCTGAATATATAGATAATTTAGATACTAAAGAGGAAGAAAATAATCCAAAAGCAAAATTGACTCTAACTATTAATAATCCTGACCAAATTGAAGTAACAGGATTAGAGTTTGAAAAAATAAATTATATTGAAAGTATGGTTTGTAATTCAGTATTATCTCAGACATATAATGATAAAACAAAGAACTCTATAGTTGAACTTGAAGTTACACCTAATTATTACTATGATACTTATAAGATAAATAAGTTATGGTATAAATATAATGGTGCAGAAAAAGATATAGTAATTGATACAAAAGTTTCTATTATATTTTATAAGGGTGTAAAAAAATGGGATGATTTTGATTATAGGAACACATATCAAAACTATAAAATATTACAAAATATTAATTTAAACACTAATGGACCTAAAAAAACAGCAGATAATCATTTGGAAAATTCAGAACTTATTGTTGGAAGACTAGTTGGTAAGGTAAATGATGCAAGAGAAAAACCAATAATAGGTGGAACGAATGATCAAACATATAGTTTTAAACTTAATAAATATCGTTCAGGATTAATTAAAGAATGTTCTGTTGCACTTCAGGATATTTCTTTTGAGAATATTGAGGTAACATCTAAAGCTAGTAATACAGGAATATTTAGTTTGGTAACAGCTAACTGTAAAAATATTAGTTTTAATAAGATTACAGTAAATGCGTCAGGCTATAGTTATATTGGAACAATTGCTCAACTTACAAATGCTAAAATACAAGATATTGAATTATCTGGTATAACTTGCTCAGGGTATGACTATGTTGGAGGATTAAGTGGATATTCTACTTTATCAGGAGAGTGCAAAAATATGAAAGCAAGATATACTTCTGTATCAGGACATAGTTTTGTAGGAGGATTAATAGGACGTTTGCAAAATACGAGTGGATACTTAAAAAATATTTCTGCTTTCCAAACTGATGGAGAATCTAGACCAGACAATGGCTTCTTGGTAAAAGGTACAGGTAGTTATATTGGAGGTTGTATTGGATATGCATATAGAAATTTAGATACTGTTAAAACAAATAATAGTAGAATTATTGGTGGTTCAGTCATTGGAGCTTGTGTTGGTGAAGCTTATTGGTGTTCACAGTTAAATTTTGAAGCTAAAGATAATGTGATACAAGGTGGTTCGTATGTTGGAGGTATTATTGGTGAAAATGCAGGATATATTGGAAATTGTACATCAATAAATAATACAATAACAGGAACTTCTACTAGAACTGGTGGAGTGTTTGGAAGCTTGAGATATTCAGAAATACCAACTAATGGAAAAATTATATCTAGACAAAATGTAATAAAAGGTGCAGGACAAGTTGGAGGAATTGCAGGAAGAGCACATACATATTATTCTTCTTATCCAATAAGAAATATTGAATCAATAGAAAATAAAGTATACAGTAAAACTTCAAAAGGAGCATTACAGGATTATGCTGGAGGAGTTTTTGGATATGTTGAACAAGCAAATTCAGTTCCTATAGATGGAGTTGTTGTAAAAGACAATAAAGTTGAAGGTGCTAGTTATGTAGGTGGGGCTTTTGGATATTCAAATGCTATAATTAGAAATGTAAAAGTTACTGGAAATAATGATGCAACGCAAGTAGATGTTTCTGGAATTAATTATGTTGGTGGAATTGTTGGAAGAGAAAATTACTCTTACTATAATTCAAGCAGTTCATATTATTCAATAAATCAAGCATATGCATCAAATATGTATATAAAGGCAACGGGAAGCAATATTGGAGGAATAGCGGGCTATTCTGAAGGAACAGTGTATGGAACATATATTGATAATAGTAATATCAGAGGAGGAAAGGGTTCTAAATACATTGGAGGTATTGTGGGATATTATAGAGCATCAATTAAAAATCAAGCACAATATATTTCAAGTAAAAACTTCTATTTAAAGAATTCTGCATGTGTAAATACTAATATTGAGTTTGAATCGGGTTCAGAAATAGGTGGAATAGCTGGAGTGTTTGAGTATGGAAATTTGGAGAATTGTTATGTGGTAAATTGTAAGATTAATCCTACATCAAGTGCGGCTAAAACTACATGTGTTGGTGGATTGGTAGGATATTTAAAAAATAAAAATACTCAAACAAACCAATATATATCAAAGATTAGAAATAATTATGTTATTAATTATTCTGCTAAAAATACATTTATAAGAGGAGATAACTTTGTTGGAGGAGTTATAGGAAAGGTAGATAGATTAATAGAAAGCGATACAAGAAGAAATACCGAGAATTTCCAAGACAGTTATCCAGAAGATGCATATGGTTCTAATTTAATAATAACAGATATATTGGCAAGTGGTAACGAAGTATCAATGGGAATAGGAAATTATATGGTTGGTGCTGGAGAAGATGAAGAGACAGGAAAATCATATGGTAACCAGAATCTTAACATGGTTAATACATATATATATTTAGGAAATAAGATTAATAATTATAGAATTGATGTTATGGATAAATATGGTATTGATGAACAAAATGTAGATAAATATCAAATTGTTGACTATAATTGGATTAAAAATGCATCAAATTATAAAAACAAATTGTCTTTTGGTACGTCATATATAATAGATTCAAATATTAGCAATAATTGTTTGCCTATATTAATAGATGCTAATAAATGGAGTTCATTAGGAATTACTCAAGTAGCACCAGAATTTCCAATAGAAGAATACTTTGATAATACTTCAAGAGCAAAGAAATTTTCATTGATGTCAATGCCTATAAATAGAAATAAAATGTATGCAATAAATACTAGTGTTAAAGAACAATTCCCAAAGGTATATGTTTATACATCTGATGTAGATAAAATAAATGTAGAATTTGAATATGTTAATGAAAATACAGCATATTCTATATGTACTGAGGATGGAAATACGCTTTACACAGGAACGATTAAAGATAGAGTAAATACATTTAAATTTGATTTTAAACAATCTATAAAAATTAAATTTTCAAATGGTATGGTTTGCTATGAAGAAGATTTTGACATAAATGATATAAGAAATAAATTATATATGCAAGACGACGAATACTTCTATTTATTAAATAATAAATTATACTCTAATAAGAATAGTTTTGATGGGGAGTTTGCAAATTTATATGAAGGAAAAGTAATTTCAACTGATGGAAAGATTTATAATGTATATGATGTTAATACAGAAATAGGTGAATATGCTCAGTTTGAAAAATTGGAAGAAAGTATTCCATTAATTGAATATGAGTATAAAGGTAAAAAAATAGAAACATATTATCACTGTACTAAAGTTATAGAAGATAGTGAAAATGAAATAATAAAGGATAAACAAATGTATATCAAGAACAAATCAATGTATATATTAGATGGAAAACTAGATATATATGGAAATACTGCTATAATTGATTCATATAATGATAAACAATATGAAGCAGCTTTAGGTGTTGATGGTAAGATATATAATTTCTTAAACAAGATAAAATATCCTTTAAACTTTAAAAATAAAGATATAATTCAAATGACAAGTAACATTAAGAATAATACTAATATTGTTTTGGTTTATTACTCTTCTGGAAAAGTAGTTGGATTTAATTATATTACAGGTGAAGAAGTATATGATAATGGAGAAGGAAAAGTAGACTTATTTACATATATTGCAAATAGTTTTAAGAAGGAAAACTTGTTATATGATATAGAAAACATCAATTATGAGGATGAGAAAGAACTTATTGCAAAATTAGAAAAGATATCAATAGATGAAGCAATGAGTAATATAGAAGATGATAATAAAACAGGTACTGTTAGTGAAAATAATGGTGAAAATTCTATAAATAATACAGAAAGTAATATTTCTCAAACAAACAAAGATATTCAATATACAGTTGCATATGATACTAGTCAGGATAAATATGTTGTATATAGTTCAGAAGAACTATTTGATACAAAAACAGAAAAAGTAATATCTGAAAATGAAAAAATACAATCTAATGCAAATTTGGAAAATTATTACGGAAACTTATCTGTAAGCAAGATTGAATTAAACGATATAGGAATAATATTATTTGCAATTGTAATAGTATCAATAGGAATTATTCTTGTTGTAATGAAAAGAAAAAATATAAAAGATTAAAAATAAACCTATTTGTCAAATAAAGACAGATAGGTTTATTTTTTTGTAATAAAACTGTAATAAAAATGTTATAAAAATGTAATAAAAGCACTTTAAACTTGCGCAAGCAGTATTTTAGGGCTTTTTTGACGAATTATAAAAAATGCTGTCAAAACTTACCTTGAAAACAAAAATTTAATATGCTATTATAAATATGGTTAAATGCACATTTTTGAGAGATAAAGGAGATTTTTATATGAAAAAATATATAATATTTTTCTTAAGTATAATAGTATTATTGGGTACGATATTAGTTTATAATACTGTGAATGTAAAAAAACAGAAGGAATTAAATTTTAGTGAGTCTGGATATATATTAAATAACTTATCAGATAGATACTATTTTTATGAGGATGAAACATATACTAAATCATATGATGACAAAATTGTCTTTAATGATACGGAAGGAGAAAAAATTACAATTGAAAAAGAAAATTTTGTTCATTATACAAGTGGAAATACAGAAGCATTAAAAGAGAGTGTTTTATTAGATTTGAATAATATAGATTTAAATCCAATTGTATACTATAATATAAATGCAAATAAAGAGATAAAAAAGACTTCTGATAGATATACAATAAAAAATTTAAAATCAGATATACAATTTGATAAAGCTATATGGAAGATATCAGATAATAAATATCTTATTCTTGCTGAAAACATAAAAATAAATTTGAGTAGTGGTATTCAAAAAGAAGTAAAAGATTATATTGAAATTGAGTATTCAGACAATGAAATAGTAAACTTGTATAATCAAGAAATTAGTAATCAAACTATATCATCAGATTCTTATATAGAATTAGCAGATAACATTAAGTTGAATTTAGGGGACAAAATAGTAACTAAAGATGGACAAATAAAAATGAGTTTGGATAATATGATTATTAATTCTAATGATAATGTAAATATAGTAGATTTAGCTGATTATGAAGAAAAAAATAATGAAGAAAATAATACCACAGAAAATAATGAGACAGAAGATGGAAAAACAAATGGTTCAGTTGTAGTTGGTGGTAACAATCAACAATCTACTACAAACAATTCAACAACATTGATTAATGGATCTAGTGATAATGGTAATGATGATGGAGATGAGGAAGAATTTGATCCGTCAGAGATTGATTATCCAAAAGATTCAAATGAAACTAAAGTTGATAAAACTAAAAAACTTAGTGAACCAATATTTAAAGTAGAGAATATAGATATTTCTGCTAATAAACTGGAAGCAAAGATTTCTATTACAGATAAAGATGAGTTATTATCTCAGGATAATGATATTATATATCAAATTAGAAATGATAAAACTGGAAAAATTATGCTAAGAGAGACTGCTGATGTTGTGGATATGAAGTTTAGTGTTAATAAGGAAAATCTTGTTCCAAATACACAGTATTCATTAACTGTATCTGCAAAATATGTTATTGATGATACAATGTATAGCAAAAATTTTGTTTATAGAACTTTTGTAACATCAAGTGTTGGGGTAGAAATAGTTAAGGATATGTTTACAAGCGATTCAATGAGTTTTGAAGCTGTTATAGATAGAAATTCATTAATGGAAAGTGCTAAAGTTTCAATATATGATTATTATGCAGATGTAAACAATAGTGGAAATGCAAAAGCAACAGTTAATATAAATAAAGAAATGAAAACAATAGTATTTAATGGGTTGGATTCAAACAAGCCATATAAAATAAAATTATATGATATTATATATGATAATGTTAAAATATCATGGACAGATGAGTTTGAGTATACTACATTGAAGAAAGTGGCAGATTTTACAGCTGATTCATATACAGACAAAAAGAACGGAAACTTTAATTTATATGCAAGCAATATATCTGATTCAGATGGGGCTATACAATCATATGAATATTGTTTATATGAAGTAGCATCTAATGGAACTATAGGAGAGATTTGTTATAGAAATAAAAAAGATACAACTGAAGAAATTGTTAGTGTTGATTATAATAAAGATAGTGATAGTCCAGTTGTAGCTGAAAAAACGTATGTGTTAAAAATAGTTGCTACAATGTATGACAATGAAAAATATTTTGAAGTTGTAAAAGATGGAGTTGCTTTATTATCAATGCCACCAAAAGCTATGCCGACTGTTTCATGGGAAGAAATAGGACTTGGAGCAACATATATTAAAGGTAATATAAAAATTAATGATGAACAAAAGGCAATCGATAATAATAAAAATATAAAAATTGAATATAAAAATTCAATGGGCGAAACTGCAATTTATGATGATAAACTATATGGTAGAGATCAAGATGGAAATATAACAATTAATATTGATATGTCAAATTTAAAAGCTAAAGATACCTATGTTTTTAATGTATATGCAACTATAAATATAGGAGAAAAAGATGAAAATGGGGCATCTATAACAAGAGAAAATGTGTTAATAGGTACTATTAGAATAACAACAAAAGAATATACTTCAGTAAAAGCAATGTATTCAATGCCTCCACCAGATACTACAAAGAAATTTAGTCTTAAATTAAAATTAGATTCTTTAAATACAGCAGATACTGAATCTTTAGATAATTTATCTAGTGTAACTATTGTAGTACAAGCAAGTGATAGATATAGCATAAATAATACAAATAAAGCTGAAAAAGTAATTAATAGAAGTAATTATAAGAGCTATAATGAATCTGCAGAGTCTTTTAAGGATTTAATTAATCAAAAGGGAATTGATATTAATTCGACATCAATGGGATTAGAGGAGAGTTCTGATACATGCTTTACTATAGGAGCAACAATGATGTACGACTCAACGACATATAAAAACTTAATTCCAGTAATAAATGATCCTACAAATTTGGAATTACAATTAAGTAATGATTTGTATGTTAAAGGAAATGAAACTTATACAGCAGCATGGGTGACAGTAGATACAAGTGAAACAATTAGCGATAAAAAACCGCCTAAGGCTATAGAAATTTTAAATGACAAAGATGCAGGAGATCATAAGAATGACAATTTAAATGATGATACAATTGTTGGATATAATATTACTGCTGATTTTAAACGTGAATCAAAACCTACTACTGCAATAGTATATTATGTTTATAATGAAGATGATGAAGAAATACTTAATAGTGGTGAATTAGAATATAGCGGCAAAACAATTCCTTCTTATAAAGTATTTTTCAGCGATACAGAAGAAAAAATGAAGAGAGGAAATAAGTATAAATTTGGCTATAAAGTAATATATGCAGATGGCACGAAAGAAGCTTCTAAAGGAACAACAGAAAAAATTCCGTTGAAACAAGAACCTGTTATAACAATGTATGCTAAAGAATCTTATGTAGATGATGAAAATGGAAATGTTTTAAAATATGTTTATTCAATTAATGACCCAGATAAAGCTATAGTTGGCGATGATACAATGGATAAACTTACAATAAATGGTGAAGAAATTTTAGTAGCAAGAGATTCAAATAATGCTGAAATAGAGTTCAAACATTTAGTGAAAAATCGAGAATATATTATAGAGTATAAATATTCATTAATTGAGGGAGAAAATAATTTCCAAACTAAAAAAGTAGGATCTATAAAATTTTCACCAATTGTTGAAATTGGTGAAGACGAGTTAAATCAATATATTTATTGCGTGGAAGATGTAAATAAATATGAATCAGAACAAATTATAAGAATAATATTTGGACAAAAACAGTATTCTGATATAGATATATTATCTAGGGTTGCAATGGTTGATATGACGTTTGAAATAGCTGGAACTTATAAAAAAGAATTTAAAAACCAAAAATTAACTTATGATAATTCAAAATATTATATAGATTTTGATTTATCTGAGGATGAGAATCAAGCGTTAATGGATTTAATCGCAATGGGAGCAAATAATCCCGAGATAACATATAAAATTAAATACGAAATGTATTATAATACAGGAAAAGTTGGATTTAATGGTAAAATTGATAATAATGATACTCAAGAAGAATATGTAGCATATGTAAATGACAATGGAGAATATTTAGACTTAAATGAAAATAAATGGGACTCATCAATAATTGGAAAAGCTTATAAAAAGACTGGAATAGAATTTAAAAAATCAAATGTAATAAGTAATATTAAGCTTTCAAGTGGAGCAGATAGAAGTATTACATTTGCATATGGAGAAAGTTCTTTGAAATATAGTGATGTAAATGTACAACAAAAACATTTTTTAACTTCATCAGGTACAACGCAGGATTTACCTGTAAATAAAAAGATTGTTCCATCAATTCAAGTAAAAAATACAAGTGTAACAACAGGATCTGCATATTTTAATATAAAAACATTTAATGTTAATAAGTATAATGATGTAAGTGAAGATAAATTTGATAGACTTAATTTTGAAGTATATAAAATAAATAATAAAACAGGTAAAGAAGAAATATACGATCAGTATACAATTTACAAGGAAGTTGTAAAAGATGGAAAAACAGTATATGAAGAATATAATGGAACAGATACTGATATGGGAATTGGCAATTATTTAATCGGCAATTTAGAGGCACGTGCTTCATATGTAATGAAAATTGCATATGTACCTGGAAAGTATTTTTTCGATAGGGATGTGCGAAGAACGGGCGTTAAGTATTCATTTAATACTGGAAGAAAAGTTGATATTAGTGACATAAATATTGAGTATTCAGCTACAAAATTTTCAGATAGAAATTTAGATATCACATATAAAATAGTTGATGGACAACAAGTAGATGGAGATCAAAAGTTTTACGATTCAATAAAATGTGAATTTTATAATTCAAGAGGCATTTTGCAATCTTCAGTATTAGTAGGTAAAAATAAAGAAAATACATTGATAGATAGATATTTTTCTATTGGTATAGGACCTTATAATAACCAATTTATGGAGGGATCTCAAAACGGACAAAATGTATTTAAATTTGGAGAAAAGTATAAATTAAGAATGATACCAATGGTTAATAATAGTGAACTTGAATATATTGAAAAAGAATTTACAATACAGGCGTTAGATGATTGCACAACTGGATGGAGATTTACAAGATTGGATAATGATGATGGATCTAATTCAATAAGAATAAATACAACAATAAAAGATTTAGATTGCGTTATAGTAAATGGAGAAATAAAAATTGAAGCATATTACTATGATGAAACTGGAAAAGAAATATCACAAAAGATATATAATTCTAATGGAGAAGAGGTAACTAAACTTGTACTTGAAGGCAAAAACATAACAAATGAAAAAATGTATATAAATAATGTGGCTTTTTCAAAGACTTATTATTTTAAATATTCAATAACAATAAAAAAAGATAATAATTTAAATATACCTGATCCAAATGAAATTCTTTGTACAATAAATGCAATAAATAATGAAGCAGATGTAGATAAAGGAATAGTAAGTCTTGAAAACAGTGCCAAAAATGATTTATATACTACTGTAATGCAATTTTCAAATTCATATCATTTGAAAAATATTAATTTGATTCAGTATACAATATACGAGTATGAGAAAAAGGATATTTCATCAGATAGTACATTATGGAAAACAGGAGTATTGAAAATTGGTCAAGAAGATGGTATACAATGGGTAGATTTTGAATCAAAGACAGGAGATACTTATTATAAATTAAATTTACCATTTGAATTTAACCAAAATAGGGGATATTTAATAACATTAGCGTTATATAATACAGATTATGGTATTGTATATGGCAATGACATACAAAGAATAAACAATTCTAAATATGGAGATACAGTTGAAATATTTAATGTGTATAAATAGGGGGTGAAATCTTTTGAGAAATTTAACAGCAGGAAATAAAATGAAATTTACAATGTTTACTTTTATAGTAGTAATTATATTGGCTTTACTTATTTGTGGCGTGATAATTGTCTTGAGAACAGATAAAGAGAAATATGAAGTAGAATCAACAGCTTTTATATATGATAGTGATTATAATTATATAGAATTAGAAAATCCTGCTCTAATTTCTAAAAAGTGGACAGGCAGCTATTATTTGAAAGAAAATATAACAAAAAAAGAATATAAATTAGGTGAAAATGTTGTAGCTTATGATGTTAACAAGAAAAATGTAGACTTGTATGGAACTTTTTATCAGGTGTTAAATGGAGGAGAAATAAAGAAGATAAAAGGTAGTAATAAGGTAAAAAGTTCCTCTGCAAGCAGTTCATTTTATAAGATGGCTGATAGAAAATATTTAATTATATCAGACACCATTGGAAATGACATAGGTTCATTAGATGCAAAAGATTATTTGATGATAATAATAGATAAGGCTGGAAATGCGTTATTGTTAAATAACGAAATGGATATTAGAACGATTAATGGAATAAAATTAATAACTCAAGATTTCACTTTTGATGTTGCGAATGAAAAATTAATCTTTAATAATGAAGAAATAAATCTTAAAAAGATTATAGGAAGTACAAATGAATATGTAGAGAAAGAAAAGAAAAATGTAGAGGATAATAATACTACAAATGAAGAAAATAATACAGAAAATTCTCAGGTAATAGTAAATGGCGGAGGTACTTCAACAACAGTAGAAAACAATCAGGCAACAATTATTGGAAGTGAGGGTGACCAAGAAAGCAATAGAAATAAATTAGCTTCAACACTTAATAAATGGTCACAAAATGTAAAAGATGCTTTTAATAGTGTACTAAATAAGAAGAATAAAGACAATCAAGAAGAAGATGAAGAAAAAGAATCTGCCAGAAGTATTGAATTAAATGGTGTTACATCTGCAAGTACATTTATTGATATAAGTTATACTGTAAATGACCCAGATGGAAAATACAATGTTGTGTATGCTAAGGTATATAAAGGAAATGAGTTAATACAATCAGTTTCATTAGATAAAAATGGTACATCATATAGAGTACAAGACTTAATACCAGATACAAATTATTCGGTTGAAATAGGTTACAGAATAGTCTATTCTGATGCTGCAACAGTCGATACAGTTGAAGATTCAATGCCTGTTAAAACATTAAAGCAAACAGAAAAGTTAAGTTTTATAAAAATAACATCTGAAAAAATTTATTATAATTTAAAGATAGATGGAAACTATATATATGGGGAAAATTCTTCAAATAAACCTATATTAAGAGTATATTTAAATGATAGTTTTGATTGTGTACAAGAAATAACAATGAATACTGCAAAAATAAATACAGCAGTTACTACACAAGGGTATACGGGTTATATTGATAATACAGATGAAATAAAACAAGCAGATTATATAACTATAAAACTTGAAAATACTTATTATAACAATAATAAGGTAGAAACAAATTTAAAGGCTAAAATTAAAAATTATAAATATTAAAATTGGAGGAATGAATGATGGATAATGCTGGTATATTAGTTGCGACATTATATTGTATAGGAATAATGTTAGGACTTACATTTTTAGGATTAGGAATAGGAGTTGGAATATTGGGATCTAAAGTTGCAGAAGCAGTTGGTAGAAACCCTGAAACAAAAAGTGATATAGTACACTCTGTTATGACAGTAATAATAATACTTGCAATATTTTTACTTATATTGTTTGCTTTTACATTTTTATTATTGTTTTATAATCCATTAGTAGTATAAAGATAAATTATTAGGAAGGAACAAAAGCTATGGTAGAGTTGATAGTTGCTGCTGTCATATTAATCATAATAATGCTTGTATTTGTTTTCTTCCTTTTCAAGAATATATTGAAAAGGATGGATGATAATGCTAAGAGATATTTTGTAAACAAAATGCAGGATTATGATTATATAATTGAAGAAAAAAGAACAGAATTGAATAATCTAAAATCTGAAATCGAAGAAATGAAACAAGAAAATAAAAATCTTATTGGAAAAAAAGATGATGATTTCAAATTGCCAGAAAGAAAAAAAGAAAATGATGATGGCAATGATTTTATTGAAGTACAATATGAACTAAAAACTCCTAAGTTTAGAGAAGAAGACTTCTTCAAGAACTATAAAGAATTAAAAAGAATATTTACAGTAGATAATGAAGATTTGATTAAAAAATTTGTCAAAGAACATAAAAACGAAAAAGAAGAAAAAGAATATAATGCTTTAAGTAAAATTAAAGGAAAATTTAATGAAGAGGCTATATACCAATGTTTAACATTAAATAAGCAAGAACAACAAGATGTTATACAGGAAGTTTTGACTGCAACTGATAAAAAAATTTTAAAATGGGATAAATTGATAAAAGAGAATAAGGAATTTGGAATAAATGAATTATTAAAATTCATCGATGAAAGAATGGAAGAAATAGATCCATATATATATATTTATATGAATGTTATTGACAAAAATTATAGCAAATTTGATAAAAATATTATTTTAAAAACATATAGCAATATGTCAGAAGGTATGATTATCAAGTATAGAAATAAAATTTATGATTATAGCATTTAATATATAACTAATAATAGGAAGGATGAAAAAAGTATGGAAACACATATAACTAATTTAGTTAATGAAAAGGTTAATAAGATAAAAGAGAAAAAGAATATATTTGATTCTGGAAAGATAGTTAAGATAAAAGATTATATAGTTGAAGTAACAGGACTTGAAAATGTAATGTATTTTGAAAAAATAGTTATAATGGAAAAAGGTATGGGGTATGTAAATGCTATATATCAAAATTCAGTAAGTGTTGCCATTGTTAAAGAGTATGCTCCTATTGAAATAGGTGATATTGCTAATGCTACTGGTGAATTATTTAGAGCTATATTTGCAGAAGAAGCTTTAGGAAGAATAACTGATATTTTTGGTGTAGATCAGTTATCAGGAAAGTCTTTTGAAAAGTTTAAATATATAGATATAGAAAAACCAAATGTTCCAATTATTGAAAGAACGCAAGTATGTAGACCACTTTTGACAGGAATAGCAGGAATTGATTTGATTTATCCTATTGGAAAAGGACAAAGACAATTAATAATTGGTGATAAAAAAACAGGAAAGACACAAATTGCATTAGATGCTATAGTAAATCAAGGTAGAGTAAAAGAAAATAAAGGTAATATGATATGTATTTATATTGCTATAGGAAAAACTAAAAAGGAAATTAAAACAATTTATAATGAATTGCTAAAAAGGAATGCTTTATCATATACTATGATGGTTGTTGCTACAAATGATGATAAAACTCCAGTATTAAGTTTAATTCCATATGTAGGTATGTCAATTGCTGAAGAGTATATGCAACAACAAAAAGATGTTTTAGTAGTCATAGATGATTTAAAAAGACATGCTGAAATATATAGAGAGATAAGCTTAGTATCAAATAAAACACCTGGTAGAGAAGCATATCCAGCAGATATTTTTTATACACATTCAAGATTGCTTGAAAAAGGGTGCCAACATAAAAACGGAGGTTCAATTACAGTTCTTCCAATTGTTGAAACAAAAGGTGGAGATATAACAGATTATATATCAACAAATATAATATCAATAACAGATGGACAGATAGTACTTTCAAGTAAACAGTTTGCTAAAGGTCAAAAACCTGCAATTGATTATGGTGTTTCAGTATCAAGATTAGGAGGTGCTGTTCAAAAGGATAATATAAAGGCACTTGGAGCTAAAGTAAGATTGAAACTTTTAAATTATCTTGAAACAAAGGAAGTTTATGAACTTGCAAATATGGATGAAATGAGTGAGGAACTTAGAAACAAGATGAAAGAAGGAAAGAAAATAGAAATGCTTTTAAGACAGAATAAATTTGAACCATTTTCTGAGCAAGATATAATTGATAGGTTTGAATATTTTGATAATAAAACAAAATAAAATTTATGAAGGGAGAAGTTAGCTTTAGCTAACAGAGGATAATATGAAAATTAAAAGCATAGTTAAAGTAATGAATTTCCATTCTCTATTAAGGGTTGATTCTTCAAAAAGAAGAGCAGAGGAATTTTTTGAATACGAAGAAGCAGTAAGAGATTTTATTGATAATATATTGAATAACCAAAATCTGATACTTGATAAGAAAATGATAAAAATGAATAAAAAAGGAAAGGCTTTAAATATTTATATAGCAAATGATTTAGGATTTTGTGGAAACTTTAATACAAATGTTCATACTAAATTAAAGGAAGATGTTGATAATGATAAAATAATAATTGGAAAAAAGATAATTTCTGGACAGGAATATAGTAATGTTATTTTGTCGTTGTCTAAAGATGATTATTATAATAGTGCTGGTAAAATAAGTAATATAATGTTTAATTGTGTTAAAGATAAAAAATATTCAGAGGTTAATTTAATTTATAATCATTATTATAATATTAGTAGAATTGAATTAGTAAAAAGAAAAATATTACCACTTGAGAAAAGTAAAGTTAAAAATAATTCTTATAATGAAGATTTTGCAGTTGAAGGAAATATCAATAGTATATTATTAAATATAATTGCGTTATATTTGAATTATGAAATAAAAGTAGCTGTCGAAAATAGTTATGCATCTGAAAATATTATGAGACAAATGATAACAAAGGAATCTTTAAAAAAGATAGATGAAATTGAAGAAGAAAAACAAAGAGAAGAAAGAAAAGAAAAAAATAATAAAGCTTTAAAGAAACAAATAGATAATATTAACAAAGTTAATTTAAATACAAAATGATAAATTGATGTGAAAGGATATAATATGAAAAAGAATATTGTAGGTAAAATTATAAGTGTATCAGATTTAAATGTTAAGGTATTGTTGTTATCAGATGAATTAAAGATAAATGATATATTATTTTGCAAAGATGGAGATAAAGAAAGAAAGTTCGAGATTGTTGAAATAGAAGATAATATTGCTTTAACAATTCCTTTTGATAGTGTTAATGGCTTGAAAAAAGGATTGGATTTACAACTATTAGATGGAGGACTACAAATAGAATATTCTGATAAGATATTAGGAAGAATGTTTAATTCTTATGGAGATACTATAGATGGTGGTACAGCAATAAAATCTCCTAAAAAGAGAAATGTATATGATAAAAAATTGTATATGAGAGATATAGACATTAATGGGGATATTTTATGGACTGGTATAAAAGTAATTGACTTTTTTGCACCACTACAAAAAGGATATAAGATGGGACTTCTTGGTGGAGCAGGAGTTGGAAAAACAGTCTTAATAAAAGAGCTTATAAATAATATATATAAGAAATTTAATTCTAATGCTGTGTTTGTTGGAGTAGGAGAGCGTTCTCGTGAAGGACAGGAATTGTTCCAAGAAATGAGAGAATCTGATTTATTAAATAAAATGTCAATGGTATTTGGACAAATGGGAGATGGTTCTTGCTCTCGTTCAAAAGCAGTATATAGTGGTCTTACATTAGCAGAATACTTAAGAGATGAGAAAAATCAGGATGTATTATTGTTTATTGATAATATATATAGATTTGTGCAAGCAAAAGCTGAGATTTCTACTGAATTAAAAAGAATACCTATTGAAAATGGATATCCTACTACAATGGTATCAGATATAAATGAAATTGAAGAGAGAATTAACTCAACAGGAATAGGCTCAATAACTTCATTTCAAGCTATATATATTCCGGCTGATGATATTAATGATGAAGCTGTACAAGCAGTTATGACACACTTAGATGGTCAAATAGTATTGGACAGAAAGGTTGCAGAAAAAGGTCTATACCCTGCAATAAATCCATTTAAATCAACAAGTAAAGCAATAGATCCAGAAAGAATAGGTCCTCGTCATTATAAATTAGTTCAAAAAACATTAGAATATTTAACTAGATATGAAGAGTTAGAAGAAATTATTGCTGTACTTGGAATTGATGAATTATCAGATGAAGATAAGAATATTTTTTACCGTTCAAGAAAATTAAGAAACTATTTTACACAGCCATTGTTTGTTTCAGAAAATTATACTGGTAAAAAAGGAAAATTGGTTGCAATTAAAGATACATTAAATGATGTTGAAGGAATTTTAGATGGAAAATATGATGATGTAGAGGAAAGTAATTTATTATATAGAGGTAGTTTAAATGAATGAAAATGATAATAAATCAAATATCGAACTTCAACTTTTGAATATTAATGGTGATGTGCAAAAATATACAGATGTTAAATTTATAAGAATTAAAAGTCAAAAATATAATCTAATAATAATGAAAGATTATTTACCAATAATAGGAGAAGTTCAGGGAACAGTTGAGATAGAAAGAGCAGATGGTACAATAAAATTAGATAAAGTAAGGGGATATTTTATGCACAAGCATAATAAATTCAACTTGTTTTATTTATAATAAAGGAAGAGGATATGGAGTTAATTTTATATTATATAAGGGAGAGTACAAGTTTTTTACTTTTGTTTTTACTAGTGATTTTTTTACTAGCAGCATGGTGCTATCTTGTTGTTAGAAAATTTAGACAAGATAGTAGATGGAAAGTTACATTTTATGGATTATTTTTTAGAATAAAAAATATTGATTTAGTAAAATTATCGTGTGTTGTTATAAGAACCTTTTTGGTTATCTATACATCTTTGATTTTTACAGATTCTATATATGTATATTTAATTATGATAATAATTATATCGATATTGTATATTGTTTTATCATATAAAAGGTTTATTTATGAGTTGGTTTGTGCTATAATACAAGTAATTACTGATTATTTTATTTATGTGTTAAATGATTATATGTTAGAAATGCAATATTCAGTATCATTAAATATTATTCAAATATCTTTGAAGGTGTTTGTTATAATTTTTGCTATGTATTTCTTTTTTAAAAATATATTTGATATTGTGGAAAATAGAAATAATCATAGTTTAAAAGAAAGTGGAAAGGTAATTGATAAAACATGAAAAATGAGAGATGGTTAAAATTTGGAATAATAGTAATAGCTGTGATTTTTATATTTGTAGCATATAGAATATATAAATCAATAAGTGGAAGTAATCAAAGAATTGATTTGTCTGGTAAAACCTTTTATCAATATTTTTCTGGAATAAAGAAAGAGTATTCTGGAAAACTAGAAATAATAAATAAAAAAGATAGTAAAAATGAAAAAAATGAAAAAATATTAATATTAGAAGATAATTCTACAGTGCATTTGGATGCTACACCAATGTATTATAGAGATGAACTTGGAAAATTACTTTTGCCAGAAAAAGTAGAAGTTATATTCCCAAAACTTAAAACGAATTATAAATTTGAAGATTTTTCAGTTTTATATAAAGAAAATGGAAAAATAAAAGTAAGAAAATATAAAGATAATGAATCAAAAGCAAAAGAAATTGAAGATGCTTTTATATTTGATGGACAAGATATGTATTTATTTTTGAAAGAAACGAAAATAAAAGTCGGCGATCAAGAATATGTTGTTCCACCATTATCATATGCATATGTTAGTTATAGAGACTATGTTGAAATATATGATTATGATAAAGATGAAGTAGTAGTTTTACAAGGAAAAGAATATGAACAGGATATAAAAGCTTATACAGATGATTATACTATAGATATGAGTATTGACTCTTTGGAATATGAAGAGACACAACAGTTATTAATAAAAAAATTAGATTATGTAAGAGATTTTGAATATTAAAATAAGATTAAATTACCAGTGAGTATTTCATTGGTATTTTTATTTTGTAAGTATATTTTTTATGAAAGATGAACATAATATAGTAAAATTGTAGAAAAATGTAGACTTTTTATGAATTTTGATATATAATGCAATAAAAATAGATGGAGGGAATATCAGTATGTATGAGAGAAATGCTATAGTATTTGAAAGATATTTTGATAAATTATTTGATTATAATGCTGAAAGTAATTTAAAAGTAAATTATGAGAATTATGTTGATTTAGTTAATAGTTTAGAGAAATATTTAGAATCAACAGATGCAGAAGATAAAATTATGGTTGAATACGAAGAAATTGTAAATATTATTAAAAATTTACAAAAAGAAGAAAACGTATTATATAATAAAAGCATTAAACTTCAAAATGATAGAAATAATTTATTTTCTGAAATAGGAGAAAATGCAGAAGATATTTCAAACAAATTATTAGCATTAGATAAAGAGATTGAAGAAAATGAAAACTTATTAAAAAATGTTGGAAAGAAATTTATAGAATCTTTAAGAGAATTTAACGAAAAAATTGAAGTAAGAACTCAGATTGAAAAAGAAAATAGAATAATAGATATGGCCTATAATAAAAGTTTGGATAGAGCTATTGATTTATTTGGAAAACTTAATATGGATAAGGTTAAGTTTTCTAGAAGCTTTTTTGAACAGGATACAACTAATATAAGTAAAGAGATTACTGAAAAAGTTTTAAAAAATGGTGCAAAAGAGAGAGTTAAATTTGATGAAAATGTTATTAATAAGGCTATACAAATTGATATAGATATAAACAAACGTGAGATAGAATGCTATAATAATGCTTTTGATAAAATAGGAAAGTTGTTTGCAGAAATAAAAGATGATAATGTGAAAATAAGTAAGCATAAAAAAACAATAAAAGATATGAGTGCTAAATTAGAATTTTTAAATGCTGAAAAAGATTATGTGATTTTATTTCTAGATAATGAAAGACTTAATATCATGAGTGGAGAAAAAGAACATCATAAATTGATGCAAGAAGCATGTAAATATTTAGAGAAAGATTTAGAACAGATAAGAAATTTATATGAGTTATTATTAAAAGAGATTGCTGGAAAAGCAACAAAGAAGTTAATAAAAGAGTTGTATAATACAGAGTATTTATATGAATTAGAAAATGAACAAAAAGAGTTTGAACTTAAGGTAAGCAAGTTTAATTTGGTTGGAACGGTTATAAATCCAGATTATTGGAGAATGGACGGAATAAGAAAGATTTATGATGTCTTTAGAAATATAATGAAAGATACATTTGAGACAGATTTATCACAATATGAGTACAAAGCTCCAGAAGTAATTCAAGTGCTTGAAAGTGAAAAAGAGGAAAAAGAAATTGTTAATGAAAAAGTTAATAATGTGAAACAAGAAGAAGTACAAGAAAATATTGAAGTTAAACCAATAGAAGAAATTAAACAAGACGAAAAAGAAAATGAGGATGAAATCAGGAAGAGAAAACTTGATAAAATTCTTGCTTTTATTAATAATGATGTTCCTATTGAAGATGAAGAGAATGAAATAGAGTCTGACAAAAAAGATTCAAAAAAGAATAATGAAGCAAAAGTTGAAGACAAAAAAGTGGCGGAAGAAAAAAATATTGATAAGCAAATAATTGAAGAAGATGATGATGTTGTTGAAGATTCTGAAGATGATTTTGATAGCGATTTTGGTGATGATTTTGATGAAGACTTTGAAGATGAGATAGATTTAGATTTCGGCGATTTTGATTTAGATGAAATGGATGATGAAGATGAAAAACCAAAAGCATTAAGTAAAAAAGAAGATATTAATAAAGAAGATGATATATTAGTTGGTGATAATGAGTTACTAGATTATGAAGATGACTTTGGTGATGATTTTGATGATGAAATGGATTTTGATTTTGACGATGATGAAGATGAAAAAATAATAGAAGAAGATGATAGTGAAAATGAAAGTTTAAAAAAGAAAAAAACAGAAACTAAATCTAAGTCTAAAAAGGAAAAAAACAAAAAGGATGCTAAAGAAAAAAGCGAACAGAAAACTAAAACAAGAAGCAAAGGCAAACAAATTGCAAATAAAATAAAACAAATGGCTCAATCTGAAAAAGATATAAAAAATATGTGGGCTGAATAAAATAGGATAATGAAAAAAGGATTTATAGCTTTTAGTTGTAAATCCTTTTTGATCTTTGATTAAATATAATGATAGTGCAAATAAAAGATTAATAGTAATTTTTTGTTTAAATTATTTACTGAAAATTTTACAAAAAGCATTGATTATATATCAATATTTTGATATAATATGTATATAATATAAATGGAGGTGTTTACTATGCCAATTATTAGACCAAGTTCTGATTTAAGAAATAATTATAATGAAATATCTACAATTTGTCATCAAACAAAAAGTCCGGTATATATTACTAAAAATGGTTCTGGAGATTTAGCTGTTATGAGTATTGAACTATATGAATTTTTAACAGATAAGCATATTTTATATAAAGAATTAGAAAAAGGAATAAATTCTTTAGAAAAAGGAGAAAAGCTTTCAGAAAAAGATGTATATAATGAACTAGATAAGATATAGAAAGAAGGACTATTTGTGAAAAAATATAGTATAGAATATTCTAGAGAATCTAAACAAGATTTAATAGAAATAAAACGATATATTAAGTATAATCTACAGGAACCAGAAATAGCACAAAATTTAATTTCTAAAATACGAAAAGAAATAAACAATTTAACTAATAATCCTGATATATATTCTATTATAGATGATGATATAATAAAAAAATTAGAAATAAGAAAATTGATTGTTGATAATTATATTGTATTTTATAGAGTAAAAAGTTATAGCATACAAATAGTAAGGATTATGTATGGAAGAAGGAACTGGATAAATTTATTGTAATAACTATAAACACAAATTACAATTTACGGTATTTAGAAATAAAAAAGTTATAGTATATTAAAATATAAGTTTGTGTATTACTAGTATATGACGGATTAAAAAATAAAAACAAAAAACCTCGGAAGTTTGAAACTTCTGAGGTTGAATAATTTTGTATAAAAAGCATCTTATCTCTTTGAGAATTGTGGAGCTTTTCTAGCTTTTTTAAGACCATATTTCTTTCTTTCTTTCATACGAGGATCTCTTGTTAAGAAACCGTTTGATTTTAAAGCAGGTCTAAATTCACTATTTGCTTCATTTAAAGCTCTAGCAATACCATGACGGATAGCTCCAGCTTGACCTGTGAAACCTCCACCAACAACTTTTGCTATAACATCATATTTAGCTAATGTGTTAGTAACTGTTAAAGGTTGTCTTACGATAACTTTTAATGTTTCCATTCCAAAATATTCATCAATGTCTTTACCATTTATAGTTATTTTTCCAGTTCCTTCTGTTAATCTAACTCTAGCAATAGCATTTTTTCTTCTACCTGTACCATAATAATATATTTTTTCTGCTTTAGGCATTTATATTTCCTCCCTTATTAATTAAAAATTCCATATTTCTGGTTTTTGAGCTTGATTTTCATGTTCGCTTCCGGCATAAACTCTTAGTTTTCTTAACATTTGAGCTCCTAAAGAGTTATGAGGTAACATTCCTTTTATAGCTAAAGTCATAGCTTTTTCAGGATTGTTTGCTAACATATCTCCCGCTTTAACTTCTTTCATTCCACCGATGTATCCAGAATGATGTCTATACATTTTTTGTTCAGCTTTGTTTCCTGTTAATTTTACATCTTTACAATTGATTACGATAACATGATCACCTGTATCTAAATTTGTAGTATAAATTGGTTTGTGTTTTCCAGCAAGTAATCTAGCTGCTTCAGTAGCAACTCTACCTAAAGGTTTATTTGCTGCATCAATTATATACCATTTTCTTTCTATTTCACTTTTTTTAACACTGTATGTAGTATTGTTCATGGTAAAATATACCCTCCTATTTTATTAAATTTAATATATATGATAATTAAATTATAAAACTACCGGGGAGAAGTTCTATATTTAATACATATTTTTTATAATACTGAATAATTTTATAACAAAAAAGCAAATTTGTCAAGGGGTTTAAAGAAAAAATGTAAACATAATATTATATGATATAAGAAAGGATTTTATGAATAAAAAAAATAATAGTATTTTAAAAGGAATATTTGCATTATTGATTTCGCAAATATTTGTTAAGATAATAGGTTTAGCATATAAATTATATTTAACAAATAAAGATGGATTCGGAGATGTTGGGAATGCTATATATAGCAGTGGATTTCAAATATATGCTTTATTACTTACACTTTCTTCAACAGGAGTGCCTAATGCTTTATCAAAACTAATTTCAGAAAAATTAGCTATAGGTGATGCAAAAGGTGCACATAGAATATTTAAGGTCTCTTTTTTTACATTTGCATTTTTAGGAATGTTAGGTTGTATCTTACTGTTTTATGGTGCTGAATATATATCTAACTCTTTAATACAAATTCCAGAAGCTAAATATTCACTTATGTTTTTAGCTCCATCAATATTTTTTGTTTCTATTACATCAGTTTTTAGGGGATATTTTAATGGAATGAGAGATTTAAGTATTACAGCAAAATCACAGACAATAGAACAAATTTTAAAAACAGTTTTTACGATAGGATTTGTAGAAATTATTTCAAGGATTATTTATAACGATGTTGTTATAAAGGCTTCTGTTGCAAATTTAGCAACAACAATAGCTACTATATTTAGTTTTATATATGTATATATATGTTATCTTTCAAAAATGAAGGTGATAAAAAATATGCTAAAAACATCAGTAGGAGTTAATAAGGTAAGGATAAAGGATAATTTTAAAAATATATTAAATGTAGCCATACCAATTTCGCTTAGTTCTTTAATGTCTTCATTTAATAAAAATATAGATTCTTTCACAATTGTAAGAGTTTTAAAGAATATTGTTACAGAAGAACAGGCAAAGATACAATATGGAATATTAAGTGGGAAAGTGGATATTTTAACTTTATTGCCGTTGTCTTTAAATATTCCATTTATAACAGCATTGGTTCCAGAAATAGCTAAAGCTAATGTTAAAGGAAATTCAAAACAAGTACAAGAAAAGTCTGTTTTTTTTATTTTGATTTCAATAGTAATTGGAATGCCAACTACATTTGGAATGTTTTTTTATTCGGAGCAAGTTTTAAATTTGCTATTTCCAAATGCTTCAAGTGGAGTGGAATTACTTAAGCTGAGTAGTTTTACTATACTATTTAGTTTAATAGTTCAGACATTTAATGGAATTTTACAGGGAATAGGAAAAGAAAAGGTACCTATGATATCATTTACAGTGGGAATGATTGTAAAATTTATATGTAATATAGTTTTATTAAAGTATCTAGGAATACAAGGAGCTGTTATTGGAAATTTATTATGCAATATTGTTGTATGCATAATAGATTATTATGAATTAAAAAAGAGTATTAGATTGAATTTAAATATAAAAGTAGAGATTTTCAAAATAATTATTTTAACTTTTATTATGATAATAATATCAAAGATGGTTTATTATAATTTAATAAGTATAATTTCCTTGAAAGTGGCTACAATACTATCAATATTAGTTGCTTTGCTAATATATTTAGTAGGATTATTTGTTTTTAAAATCATGCCTAAAAACATAATGATTTTTAAAAAATAAAAAAAAAATCAAAAAAAAGAGGGATTTTATCGAAGATTGGCGAATAATTCTAAATAGTAGGGCATAAGTGCAAAAATAAGCATTAATGTAAACTACATAAAACATAAATCTTATAGGAGGTAATGTAAATGAACAAGGCTGAATTAGTAGCAGAAGTAGCTGCAAAAACAGGAGATACAAAAAAATCTGCTGAAGCAAATGTTAATGCTTTTATCGATGTTGTTAAAGAAGCATTAAAGAAAGGTGAAAAAATCCAATTAGTAGGATTTGGTTCTTTTGAAGTTAGAAAAAGAGCAGCTAGAAAAGGTAGAAATCCTCAAACTAAGGAAGAAATAAAAATACCTGCTTCTAAAGCTCCAGTATTCAAAGCTGGTAAAGCTCTAAAAGAAGAAGTTAATAAATAATTTAAAATTTGTATAAATTGTTATATGAATTCATATAAGGAGACCATTAGGTCTCTTTATTTTTATGTAATGAAATTATCAAAAAACGTTAATAACTATTGACAACCCATATAAATATAAGGTATAATATAATTTGTATATCGGGTAGAGGAAGAAAATTCCTTATTGAAATAATCCCACATACATTTGTGTATGACCGGAAGGGGGGAATAATTAATGTCAGAAATTAAAGTTAATAATGGAAATATAGAAGATGCCTTAAAAAGGTTTAAAAGACAATGTGCAAGAAACGGAGTACTTCAAGAAGTACGTAAGAGAGAGCATTATGAAAAACCTAGTGTTAAGAGAAAGAAAAAATCAGAGGCAGCTAGAAAAAGAAAATTTTAATTAAAAAATTTAAAATACATAAAAGCGAGGAGAAATTATTCTTCTCGCTTTAGTATTTTTTGTTAAAATAATGAAAAAATAATTTGTCTTATGATAAACCTTGTATTGCATAATAAATTAATTTTGTAGTATACTATAGAAATAAAGAAAGGAGACTTACAATGAAATATAATAAAGAAGATATAAAAAATGGTATAACTTTACATTTAATAGATACAGATAAATTTAAGACAAATTTAATGGCTATATTTCTAACTACGCCTATTACGAGAAAATATGTTACTTACGATGCACTTTTATCTGCAATTCTTCGTAGAGGAAGTAAAAATATTCCTACACAAGAAGAAATAAGTAAAAAAATGGAAGAGATGTATGGGGCAAGTTTTGATACAGGTATTGACAAAACTGGAGATAATCATATCTTGAAATTCTATTTAGAGACTATAAATGATGAGTTTATTCCACAAAATGATGACAATATGTTGAAACAAGGTATAAATATTTTAACTGATATAGTATTTAATCCATTGTTGGATGAAGAAAAGTTTAAAGAGGAATATTTAAATCAGGAAAAAGAGAATATTAGACAACGTATAAATGGAAAGATAGATAATAAAGCTTTGTATGCAAGACAACGTTGTACTGAAGAAATGTATAAAGGTATGCCAGCTGGATTATATAGATTTGGATATGTTGAAGATTTAGATAAAATAAATGCAAGTAATTTGTATGAATATTATAAAAAGCTTTTGAGTGAATGTAAGATAGATATATTTGTGTCAGGAAAAATAGAAAATGTAGATGTCAAAGACATTATTTTAAACAATGAAAATATAAAGAAACTTTCTGAAAGAAATGCCAAATATATCATTAATAAAATAGAACTAAAAGAGGAAAAAAAGGAAAAGAATATTGTTGAACAAATGGATGTGACACAAGGAAAAATTGTTATAGGTACAGATATTATATTTAGTGAAGAAGATTTAAAAGATGAAAATATAATGTATCAAATTATGGTGTATAATGGAATACTTGGTGGAAATGCAAGTTCTAAAATGTTCCAAAATGTAAGAGAAAAGGCGAGCTTAGCATATACAGCAAGTTCAAGTTATGTTCGTTATAAAAGTAACATTTTTATAGTAGCAGGAATTGAAATACCAAATTATGAAAAAGCTCTTAAGATCATAAGAGAACAAATAGAAGATATGAGAAATGGAATTTTTACAGATGAAGATATTGAAAATAGTAAAAAAGTAATAATATCAGCAATTGATTCAATAGATGATGAACAAGACACAGAAATCACATATTTCTTAGGACAAGAAATATTGGGAACAAATGTAGAACTTAAAGATTATATGGAAAGAATTTCTAATGTAAATAGAGAGCAAATAATAAATATTGCAAAAAAAATTAATATAAATACGATTTATTTCTTAAGAAATAAGGAGGAAAATGATGCAAATAATTGAAAATTTAAAAATTAAGGAAAAGGTATATAGTGAAAAGTTATCTAATGGATTGACTGTAATGATAATTCCTAAAAAAGGAATAAAGAAAAAATATATTATATGGGGAACACATTATGGATCTAATGATAGTAAATTTATTGTTCCAGGAGAAGAAAATGTTACTGAAGTTCCAAAAGGAGTTGCACATTTTTTAGAACATAAAATGTTTGAACAAGAAAATGGTAAAAATAGTTTAGATGTATTAACTGCAATTGGAGTTAATGCAAATGCCTATACGACCAATAATCATACAGCATATTTATATGAATGTACAGATAATTTTTATGAAGCTTTGGATGAATTTATGGATTATGTTCAACATCCGTTCTTTACAGATGAAAATGTGGAAAAGGAAAAAGGTATTATTGGACAAGAAATAATGATGTATGATGATTACCCAGAATGGAAAGTGTATCTAAATGCTTTAGAAGCTATGTATCATTCAAATCCTGTGAAATTAGATATAACAGGAACAATAGAAACTATAAGTCATATAGATAAAGACATTTTATATAAATGCTATAAAACTTTTTATAATCCATCTAATATGTGTATGGTTGTTTGTGGGGACTTTATACCAGAAGATTTGCTACAAGAAATAAAAAATAGATTAATAGAAAATAAAGACCAAGGTGAAATAAAAAGAATTTATGAAACAGAAGAAGATACAATTGTTAAAGGTTATGTAGAAGAAAAAATGAATGTTAGTCAACCTTTGTATGCAATAGGAATTAAGTGTAAACCAGTCGGAATTAAGGAAAAGGTAAAGAATCATATTGCTATTGAAATTCTACTTAATTTATTAGTAGGGGAAAGTTCTAATTTTTATAAAGAATTATATAAAAATGGAATTATATTTGGAATGCCTAGTATAGAATATGAGTTTACAGATGATTATGCACATATTTTATTAACAGGTGGTGCAACTGATGTAAATAAAGTGTACGATATGTTTAAAAATGAAGTTCAAAAGATGAAAAAAGAAGGTATAAATGACGAAGATTTTGAAAGAATAAAGAAAATGATTTATGGTGAATATGTAAAAGAATATAATGACGTTGGTGATATTGCAAGAATGTTTTTATCTGATTTTATGAAAGGAATTAATAGTTTTGACTATATAGAAGAAATACCAAATGTAACAAAAGATTATACAAGTCATATTTTGGCAGAAAATTTTTTAGATGAAAAAATGATTCTTTCTGTAGTTAAAAGTGACTAATTGTCGATTACTGTAGAATGCCGTAAAAGTTAGTAAAATAAAGGCATACGAATTATTTATAAAAACTTTAAAAATACTTGACGAATTAAATAATATGTGATAATTTAATAACAAATGTGATAGAAAAAAGATATTATTTATCAAAAAAGGTATAGACTTGGAGGAGAGATTAAAATGCTAAATGACGAAATTTGTGTTTTAAGGAATAAATTAAATGATAGTATATTACATGGAGAAGATTATGATGTTATTTACAAGATAAGTATAGAATTAGATGAACTAATTGCACAATATTATAGAAATAATTAAATAAGTATTTATGAAATATTACCATGTTTTATATAGGGAGTAAAATATGGTAATATTTTTATTTTGAAAGGATTGTAGAGCTTAACATGGAGAAGAAAGATATATTAAAAATTGGAATTGTAATGATATTACTTATATTTGTGATAATTGTTTTTAATGCAATTGATAAATATGAGGAAAATATTATTAATGCGGTAGTAGTAAATGAAAAAGCAAAGGTATATGGAAAAGCTAAAGAAAATACTAAAGTAAAGGAAGAATTGGAAGCGGGAGAAAATGTATCAATTTTAAGAGAAATTACAGATAAAGAAAATAAAAGTTGGTATGAAATAAAATATGAAAATAAAAAAGGATATGTACTATCAGAAGATGTGGATTATTATAAGTTTGATACTGATGAGTATGTTCTTATGTCAGATGTTTCCAAGTTTAATATTCAATATGAAACAATAAAAAGTACAAAAGATTATGAAAGATTTTTGGTTGCTAATGATATAAATTATGCATATATTAGAGCTGGTGGAAGAGGATATGGAGAAAAAGGAGTTTTTTATGAAGATCCCGAATACCAAAAGTTTATTGATGCATGTGACTATTTAGGTGTACCATATGGTTTTTATTTTATTGATGAAGCAATAAATTTAGAAGAAATTGAAGAAGAAAAAGAATGGATTTTAGATTTTATAAAAAAGAATGCAACTGAAAATAATGTGCTTCCATTTGCCATAGATATAGAAAAATTTGAAGCGAAGGCAAGGACAGATGATATATGGGATAAAAGAGGAGAACTTGTACAAGAATTAATAAATAGATTAGATGAAAATGGGGTTAAAACAATAGTTTATAGTAATGCAAAGAAAGCAAGTGAATATCTATCAGAAATGGATACTTCTTTTTGGCTTGCGTATTATGTCAAAAGTAATGAATTGCCTTCTAAGTGGATTGATGAAGTGGATATAGAAGATGGATTAAAAGAAAAACTTACTGATAAAACTATTGCATGGCAGTTTTCAGATAAAGGAATAAAGGACATGGTTAAAGAAAAAGTAGATATGAATTTAGTTAAAAATGAGTTCTTTAAGAAATTTATTGATAAAAATTCTGATTAGAATTTGACATAATGTAAAGAGTATGTTAATATAATAAGACATTGCATATGCAATGTTTATATATGAAATTCCCTCTTGGTAGGGGAATAACGATAACCCGAATAAAGGTTATCAAATTAGAACAGTAGGGGGTTGATCGAAGTTTGCGATTGAGTCCCTGCTGTTTTTATATAGTAATGAATTTGAATAAAAATATTGACAAAAAAGTTTAATAAGTATAGAATAATTTATGTATAAATGAGGTGAAAAAATGCAAAAGATAGAAAAACGTGTATCTCTTGACACTCTAAGAGAGAGAGAGAGAGAGAGAGAGCAATAATTTAGTAAATAAAGTAAATGGAATAAAAATGATGAATAAGACTAGCTTATTACTGGAATAGTAATAGGTTTTAGTCTTATTTTTGCGTTTTTTTGCCCAAAAAGATAGAAGGAGGAAATAGAAAATGAAAAGAGAACTAAAATATGATAAAGGTATAACTTTAATAGCTCTTGTTATAACTATAATTGTATTATTAGTACTTGCAGGGGTAACTTTATCAATGATATCAAGTCAAGATGGAATATTAAAAAAGGCGGTAGATGCAAAACAAGCTTCAGAGATTGGAACAGTAAAAGAACAAATACAGTTAAAATTAGTTAATAAATTAGGCGAAGGTGAGTTAACAGATGGAGACTTAGAGGATGTTTTTAAAGATTATGGAGAAGTAGAGTATAATGACAATGGTAGAGTAAAGGGGATAATGAGAGAAGATGGATCAGAAATTTTAACATCAGATGTATGGAAAGGAAAAATATATCCTAACTTAAATGAAAATGACGCTATAGAGTATGGATTAACTGTTCTTGCTACTCAAGATACAGGTGAATCTAATTCATTAGATAGTAGTGAACAAACAAGTGATGTAAATTCTAAAGTTGATTCAGGATATGAAATTAAAAAATTAGCTTTTGATAATAGCTCAAAATATAAAATACAAAAGGTATGGTTTACAGATAGTGCTAGTGTTGCATTTACTGTTAAGTATGGTGGAAGAAGTTCAGAAAATAAAACTTCAGGATTGAATGTAGAAAAAGTTATAGAATCAGGTAAGCTAAAATTAGATTTATTAGGTGATATTAAAAACCAAGATCAATATAAAATTATGTGGGAGAATAAAATTACAAAAAAAGTTATAGTTAAAAATTCTGGAAATTTAGCTATGAAATATAAGCTTAATTTAACAAAAAATGAAACGGGAAATTTATCTAAATATTTAAAATTTCATATGGAAGACAAAGATGGAAATATTATAGATGATATAAGTTCTTTTGAAGGAAAATTAAGTCCTGGTGAGGAGACTTATTATAATTTTGTATTCTCTTTGGGAGAGTAAAATAAATGTTAAATGAAACTTGAAAGATAGAAAATGAGAAAAAATTGATTTATTACAGGTTAATTATAACTGTTATTGGAAAATATTTACAAAAATAAAAATATATGCTATAATATATATCGATGGTGCATTATTCTAGTCGTAATATTTATTATGAGGGTGGGGCTAAAAATCCACTAAAGAGCGCATCGATGAAGTTTCTTGTATATGCGTAAGATGCCAGTTTTGCGTGTGTATAGGGAGTAAAGAGGATAGGGAAGTGTATAATGGCATATATATGTACCCTGTTTTCGCGGAGGCTTAATTAAAACTTATTAAGTATAACCTATGATGAGTGCCAAGACACGAAATGCATAGTGTAGCTTGTCTTGAGTGAAAGTATTGGGATTAATTTAAATATGATTATAAAAAATATCGGCCGACATTTTTTATGGTTATGGTTATGAAATTGCTTTTGCAAAAGAGAATAGTAATAAATCAAATACGTTAAAGGAAAACTTCTAGAATGTTTGCTTAATTTTAAAAGCATAGAAACTTGAGGATTAAGGTACGGATTTAAGTGGCGATCTGGTGTCTAATATAAATTAGATGTTTCTTTTAAATGGAAACGGCTATGTAGTAATATATAGTAGGAAACAGAGAAATTCAACTAGACCTAAACCGTAAAATTTACTTAGGTTTTACCATCTGAAATTAATAGTTATAAGCCAAATAGTGATATTTGGCTTTTGATATTTTTAAGTAATAATAGGAGTAAAAAGAATTGAAAAAAGAATCAAATATAAAATGGGTAATAGAGTCATTTATTATAACTTTTATTTTATCGGGTACAGTTTCATTTATATCAAATAAAGGTATTAATAATTTAAATATAGTATTAGCTGTATTAATACTTGTTTTAGTAATATTAATTGGTATTATTTTTGATATTATTGGTGTAGCTGTTACTGTTGCAGATGAAAATCACTTCCACGCAAAAGCAACGAAGAAGGCAAAAGGAGCTAAAGCTTCATTGAATTTAATAAAAAATTCAAGTAAGGTTGCTAATATTTGTGCAGATGTTATTGGTGATATTTGTGGAGTTTTAAGTGGTGCTATAAGTACAATGATAGCTTTAAAAATAGCAGAAACATATGGAATATCTACTAATATTCAATTTGTAATAAGTGCATTAGTAGCTTCACTTACAGTTAGTGGTAAAGCTTTTGGAAAAGGGATTGCAAATAAGTATTCTACAAGTATAGTACACTTTATTGGAAAAATAATGAAGAATAACTAATTATGTAGAACAATGTCGAAAACACTGAAAAAATAAATAGAAAAAGATTGTAATAGTATTGCAAACTTGAAAAATATATGCTAATATAGAATGCGGTTCGGTAAAAATGAGAGAGGGGATATATTGAAAACATTTTTCGGTGGGATGTTCATAGAAAATGATAAGTTGGAAAACGAAGGCATTGAATATCCTATTAAGCTAGAGTATTTTAAAACATTAAAGGACAAAGAAAATGTTGGAAATAAATACGGAATACAAGTTGTAAAAATAGAATATTTAGATGAAGATATAAGTATTGAGAGTAAAGAAATAGAAAATATTACAAACAGAGAAGAAAAAATTAATGATATACTAAATCTATTAAAGAGAAATGAAGTAACGCCTGTTGGTGTTTCTGATGTTTTAGAAGACTTGAATATCAAATATTTTTAAATTGCAGAAATGCAATTTTTTTCTTTTGTCTTGTTGACATTTTTTATTAATGTATATATAATTTTAAACATATAAACAAAGGAGATGAGCTTGTTATGGCAGATAAACTAATAATAGTGGAATCACCAGCAAAAGCTAATACAATAAAAAAGTTTTTGGGAGGAAGCACAAAAGTTGTTGCTTCAATGGGACATATAAGAGATTTACCTAAATCAAAATTAGGTGTTGATTGTGAACATGATTTTGAACCAGAATATATAAATATTAGAGGGAAAGGAGATCTAATAAAATCTCTAAAAAAAGATGCTAAATCTGCAAAAAAAGTTTTTCTTGCAACCGACCCGGACCGTGAAGGAGAAGCTATTGCATGGCATTTAGCTAATATTTTAAACTTAGATGATAAAAAAGCTGATAGAGTAACTTTTAATGAAATAACAAAAACAGCAGTTCAAAAGGCAATAAAAGAACCTAGAAGTATTGACATAAACTTAGTAGATGCACAGCAAGCAAGAAGAATTTTAGATAGAATAGTTGGATATAAAATAAGTCCTGTTTTGTGGAAAAAAGTTAAAAGAGGGTTATCAGCAGGACGTGTTCAATCTGTTGCTGTTAAATTGATTGTTGATAGAGAAGAAGAAATTGAAAAATTTATTCCAGAAGAGTATTGGAATATATATGTAAATTTGTTGGATGAAAAGTCTAAAAAAGAATTTGAAGCTAAATTTTATGGTAAAGATAATAAAAAACAAGAGATACATTCAGAAGAAGAAGTAAATAATATTTTAAAAGAAATTAAAAATAAAAAATATATTATATCTAATGTAAAAAAAGGAGAAAAGAAACGTACACCGGCACCTCCATTTACAACAAGTACAATGCAACAAGAAGCATCAAGAAAAATAAATTTTTCTTTAAAGAAAACTATGTCTGTAGCACAAGGATTGTATGAGGGAGTTAAGTTACCACAAGGACTTACTGGTCTTATTACATATATGAGAACTGACTCTACAAGGATTTCAGATGAAGCAAGAGCAGCAGCTAAAAAAGAAATTGTTTCACATTTTGGCGAAGAATATTATGAAAATAGATTTTATAAAACTAAAAAAGATGCACAAGATGCACATGAGGCTATTAGACCAGCACATATTGAGTTTTTACCAGATGATATAAAAGAATATTTAACAAATGACCAATACAAGTTATATAAATTGATTTACAATAGATTTATGGCAAGTCAAATGACCAATGCAGTGTATGATACAATGTCTGTTGATATTAATGTTGGAGATTATACATTTAAAGCAAATGGACAAAATTTGAAATTTAAAGGATTTATGGCACTTTATGTGGAAGGAACTGATGAAAAGCAAGAAGATGATGAAAAAATGCTTCCAGAACTTGAAGTAAATCAAGAAGTTAAAGAAAAGAAAATAAATCCAAAACAAAGTTTTACAGAACCACCAGCTAGATATACAGAAGCAAGTTTAGTAAAAGCTTTAGAAGAAAAAGGGATAGGAAGACCAAGTACATATTCACCAACTATAACTACAATTTTGGAAAGACATTATATCCAAAAAGAACAAAAACAATTAGTTCCAACAGAACTAGGTAAGATTGTAAATAAAATTTTAGTTGAAAATTTTGGAGATGTAATAAATGTTACATTCACAGCTGAAGTGGAAGATAAATTTGATGAAATTGCTGAAGGAAAAGAAAAATGGAAGAGTGTAATTAGAGAATTTTATGGGCCATTTATAACACAAGTTCAAAAAGTGGAAAAGGAACTTGAACACGTTGAACTTGTTGAAGAAGAGTCAGATGTAAAATGTGAAAAATGTGGAAGAATGATGGTATATAAATATGGTAGGTATGGTAAATTTTTAGCATGTCCAGGATATCCAGAGTGTAAAAATGCAAAACCTATTATTGAGTATGCAGAAAATCCATGCCCTAAATGTTCAGGAAAAGTTCAAATTAGAAAATCAAAAAGAGGAAAGAAATTCTTTATTTGTGAAAATAATCCTGAGAGTTGTGATTATATTTCATGGAATAAACCTTAACTT
Source organism: uncultured Clostridia bacterium (assembly GCA_934178475.1). Taxonomy (GTDB): domain Bacteria; phylum Bacillota; class Clostridia; order TANB77; family CAG-508; genus CAG-269. The sequence continues at coordinate 66,298 of CAKPQH010000001.1, read as the reverse complement.
TGCTTATAAAAAATGTTTAATTTTTAAATTTATAGATATATTAAATATAAGTTAAAATAGAGGTGAAAAATATAATGAGCGATAAAGAGAAAACAAATAATATCGTTGATTTATATAGAAAAATTAATGTTATTGATAAAAATGAGTATATAAGTAAAAACAATGTTAATCTTGAAAGTGGATTAAATGATGAAATTGTTTCAAAAAACAAAAGTGAATATGGTATAAATGAGATAAAGGGAAAGAAACCAAAGAAATGGTATGATTATCTTTTTGAGAGTTTTATAAGTCCATTTAATTTAATTTTACTTGGTATAGTATTTGTATTATTTTATACAGATGTTTATTTACAAGCTACACCAAGTTATGCGAATATTATAGTAATATTAGTGCTTGTAACAATAAGTACTTTCTTGGAATTTTTTGAGGTTTTTAAGTCTAATAGAGCAGCAGAAAAATTAAAAGAGATGGTTGCTACAACTGCAACAGTAATTAGAAATGGTAAGAAGATACAGATTCCAATCAAAGAAGTTACAATGGGAGATGTTGTAGTTTTATCAGCAGGAGATATGATTCCTGCTGATATGAGAATTTTAGAGTCAAAAGATTTATATGTTGGACAATCTGCTTTAACAGGAGAGTCTGACAGTGTAAAAAAGGTTGCAAATACAGAAACAGAAGAAAATAAAATAGAGACAGCATCAGATTTAGATGCAATAGCTTTTATGGGGACAAATGTTATAAGTGGTAGTGCTAAAGGTGTTGTAATACAAATTGCAGACAATACTTATTTTGGCAGTATTGCAGATACATTAGCTGAACCTAAACCTAAGAGTTCCTTTGAAATTGCTATAAAAAATATTAGTAAGTTATTAATTAAATTCATGCTTATTTTAATTCCAATTGTGTTTATTCTTAATTTGACTAAACATGGTTCATTAGTGGCATTTACATTTGCAGTTGCTATTGCTATTGGTATAACTCCACTACTTTTACCAGTGATTTTATCTTCAACACTTTCTAAAGGTGCAGTTAAAATGTCAAAAAAGAAGACAATAGTAAAGAAATTAGATTCTATTCAAAATTTTGGAGGAATGAATATTTTATGTACAGATAAGACAGGAACATTAACACAAGATAAAATTGTTTTAGAAAGATATTTGAATGCAAAAGGTGAAGAAGATTATACAGTTTTAAAACATGCATTTTTAAATTCTTATTTTCAAACAGGAATTAGAGGAAGTATTGATGAAGCTGTAATTGCAAGAGGAATGTCTAATGGAATGGAAGAGTATATAACAAAATATAAGAAAATTGATGAAATTCCTTTTGATTTTTCAAGAAGAAGATTATCTGTTATTGTGACAGATGGAGAGAAGAAACAGTTAATTACAAAAGGTGCAGTAGAAGAAATCTTAAGCATTTGTACATTTGTTGAAATAGATAAAGAAGTTAAACAAATGACAAATGATATAAAAAACAATATCAAAAGAATAGCTAAAGACCTAAATAAACAAGGACTTAGAGTTATTGCTGTTTGTCAAAAAAATGATATTAATAATATAGAAAGTTTTGAAGTAAAAGATGAAAAGAATATGGTTCTTAAGGGATTTATTGGATTTTTAGATCCACCTAAAGAATCAGCAAAAGAGTCTATTGAAAAATTAGGAAAAGCTGGAATTAGAACTATTGTCTTAACAGGTGACAATGCTGATGTTACTAGATGCATTTGTGAGAAAGTTGGAATAAATACTTCTAGAATTTTAGTTGGTAGTGATATCGAAAAAATGCCGGATGCGGCTGTATTAAGAAGACTTAAAAATACAAATGTGTTTGCTAAGCTTTCACCAGTACAAAAAGCAAGAATTGTAAGATTATTAAAATTAGATGGCAATGTTGTTGGATATATGGGAGATGGAATTAATGATAGTCCATCACTTATGAATTCAGATGTTGGAATATCAGTTGATACTGCTGTTGATATTGCAAAAGAATCTGCAGATATAATACTTCTTGAAAAAGATTTAAATGTTTTATTAGATGGTGTTGAAGAAGGAAGAAAAACATTTGGAAATTTGATGAAATATATAAAAATGGCAACAAGTTTTAATTTTGGCGAAGTTGTTTCTGTAATAATTGCAAGTGTGTTACTTCCATTTTTACCAGAGACACCAATTCAATTATTAATTGAAAGCTTGTTGTATGATTGTGGACAGTTAATGCTTCCTTTTGATAACGTAGACAAGGAGTATCTAAAGAAACCTAGAAAATTAGATATTAAGCATTTGAAGAATTTTATGTTATTTATGGGACCACTTAGTTCAGTGTTTGATATGATTGTTTTTGCGTCACTATGGTTTGTGGCGAAAGTAAGGGTACCTGCTTTATTCCAAACAGTTTGGTTCTCATACACAATTATTTCTAATTTAGTAGGAATGCATATAATTAGAACAAGTAAAAGACCATTTAAAGAAAGTCATGCAAGTAAACCAGTGTATTTGTCTACAATTATAATTTGTTTATTAGCGCTTATTGTACCAATTACACCTCTTGGCAAATTTATTGGATTAGTAGCAATTCCGTTAAAAGAAATTATAATAATTTTTGGAACTACATTCCTTTATTGTATTGTTGCTATGTTTGCAAAGAAGATTTATATAAAGAAATATGGAGAATGGATTTAATAAAGACAATAAAAGTAGAAACTTATATAATGACAGAAATGTTTTTATATAAGTTTTTTTATGTTTAATAGAACGGTTAGCATAATTAGGAGATAAATAAGATTGATAAAAAATTATTGTTTGACTGGACAATATATAATTGAAGTGGTAAAATGTTTATTGTAGTTGAAAATATAATTTTAAAATATAAAAAATAAATGGAGGAATGAAATATGGCAGGAAAGCACTATTCAGATGAAGATGTAGAAGTGAAAACAAGGAATAAAAAAAGTAAAGAAAAAAAGAAAAAATCAAAAGTTGCTAAATTCTTTTTGATATTATTAGTAATTATAATTATATTATTAGGAATAAGTTCAGGAGGAGCTATTTGGTTTTTAAATGATAAATTTGGAAAAATGCAAAAGGTAGAATTAAATAAAGAAGAATTAGGTATTGATAAAGAAACAGAAGAGAGTTTATCTGGATATCGTAATATTGCTTTATTTGGTGTAGACAGTAGAAGTAATAATTTAGAAAAAGGAAATAGAAGTGATTGTATAATTATTGCTAGTATAAATAATAAAACTAAAGATGTTAGACTTATTTCTGTATACAGAGACTCATATGTTCAGATAGATGGACATGGATTGGATAAAATAACACATGCATATTCTTACGGTTCAGCACAACTTGCGGTAAAGACTTTAAATACAAATTTAGATTTGAATATAAAGGAATTTGTTACGGTTAATTTTGATTCTGTTGCAGAAGCAGTTGATAAATTAGGTGGAGTTACTTTAAATATCGAATCAAATGAGGAACTAAAACAGGTAAATGCATGTATAGATGAGACAGCAAGTGTTACTGGAAAATCAAATGCAAAACTTACAAAAACAGGAACCCAAACAGTAAATGGTGTACAAGCAGTTGCATATTCAAGAGTTAGATATACAGCAGGTGGAGATTATAAAAGAACAGAGAGAATGAGAAATGTAATTGAAGCTATGACGAAGAAATTAAAAACAAAAAGTGTAGGAGAGCTAAATAGTTTTGTAGATTTTATGCTACCTAAAGTATATACAAATGTAACTTCAGGAGATATTTTGAAATTACTTCCAAGTGTAGCAAATTTTAAGATAACTGATAGTATCGGATGGCCATATGAAACAAAAGGCATTACATTAGATAGATGGTATGGAGTACCTGTAACATTAGAGAGTAATGTTCAAAGGCTACATAGAGAACTTTTTGGAGAAAGTGACTATACAGTACCAACAAAAATAAAGACAATAAGTGATAGCATTGTTAAGAAAACAGGGTATAAGAATTAAATAAAAAACGGATTAACTTAGGGAACGTCGTTCCTTAAGTTTTTTTGTAAAAAAATGTCAATTAGGGTTGAATTTAGAAGGAATATGGTATACAATATGCGGGAGATTGTTTTTGAGGGGTTGTAGTTACATGAAATTTATAGAATTATTCAAAAAATATAGACATTCAGTACTTGTTGTTGCGGATATTTGCATTGTTATTGCTAGTTATTTTTTTGCTATATTTTTTATGAATTTAAAGATAGATGATTTAATTAACTTAAGCAAAGAAATTTTAATAGCTGTATGTGTATATGAATTATTTTTAAATATATTTCAAATGTATAAAAATATGCTTAGATATGAAATTGGAAAAGATTATATTAAGTATATGTTTTCATGTTTTTTATCAGTAATTGTGATGAGCATATTAAGTTACATATTAAAATTAGAATATATGGGAATTAGAATAAATACATTAGCAGGAATTTTTATTGCAGGCATGTTTGTAATGTATAGATTAGCGGGAAGGTCTATTCTTTCAAGAAGATTAGCTATAATCAATAGAAAAAAATTTGATGAAGATGTTTTGTCTAAAGAACAAAAAAGATTACTTATTATTGGTGCAGGAATGGGTGCAAGGGAAATAATAATAGCTATAAAAAATTCGATGAAAGATAAATATAATATTATTGGAATTATAGATGATAATACAAATAAATTAAATCATTCAATTTTAGGAGTTCCTGTAATTGGTACAAGATATGATATACCAGAAATTGTAAAAATAAAGAATATAGAATTAATATTTTTTGCAATAAATAGAATAACACCAATTTCAAGAAAAAATATTATTGAAATTTGTCAATCTACAGGAATAAAGACAAGAGTGCTTCCTACAACAGAAGAGTTGATAGAAAAACAAGGAGCAATAAAAAGTTTAAGAGATGTTGAAATAGAAGATTTATTAGGGAGAGATGCAATTAAATTAGATAATAAAAATATTTCAAGTTTAATAAAAGACAAAATAGTATTAGTAACTGGAGGTGGAGGATCAATTGGATCTGAACTTTGCAGACAAGTAATGCAATATTCACCTAAAAAATTAATAATACTTGATATTTATGAAAACAATTTATATGATATAGAATTGGAATTAAAGTCATTGTATCCTAAAGCTAAAATAGAAGCTGTAGTGGCAAGTGTAAGAGATAAAAAACGTATTGATGAAGTTTTTAGGGATTTTAAACCTTCTATTGTATTTCATGCGGCAGCACATAAACATGTGCCTTTAATGGAAGAAAATCCGTTAGAAGCTATTAAAAATAATATATTTGGGACATATAACGTAGTGAATAGTGCTGATAAATATAAAGCAGATAAATTTGTATTGATTTCAACAGATAAAGCTGTAAATCCGACTAATGTAATGGGAGCATCAAAAAGAGTATGTGAGATGATAGTGCAGGCAAAGAACAAAATAAGTAATACAGAATATGCTGCTGTAAGGTTTGGAAATGTTCTTGGAAGTAATGGATCAGTAATACCGTTATTTAAAAAACAAATGGCTAATGGCGGACCTGTTACGGTTACACATAAAGATATAACGAGATTTTTTATGACAATTCCGGAAGCAGTAGGATTAATTCTTCAAGCTGTTACATATGCAAATGGTGGAGAGATATTTGTGCTTGATATGGGAGAACCTGTTAAGATTTATGATTTAGCAGTTAGCTTAATAAGATTATCTGGATATGAACCTGGTGTTGATATGCAGATAGAATTTACAGGATTACGTCCTGGAGAAAAATTATATGAAGAATTGCTAATGTCTGAAGAGGGGTTGACATCAACTAAGCATGATAAAATATTTATTTCTAAACCTGTAAATATGGAAATGGAAGAACTGGAATGTAAATTAAATATTTTAAGGTCGCTTGAGTATGATGATGATTTTTCTAAAGATAGAATAAAAGAAGCTATGAAAAGTATAGTATCAACTTATAAAGATCCAGAAGTTGTAAATACAAAAAGATTAATTAAGATAAAGTAGAGATAGGAGTAGTTTTATGAGTACCAAAATGAATATACCATTTTCGCCCCCAGACATTGGAGAATGTGAAATAAATGAAGTAGTTGATGTTTTAAGAAAAGGATGGATAACAACAGGACCTAGAACCAAATTATTTGAACAGGAAATATCTAAATTATGTAATACAGAAAAAACGGTATGTTTGAATTCATCTACTGCTGCTATGGAAATGACATTAAGATTATTAGGTGTTGGACCAGGAGATGAAGTGATAACAACAGCATATACATACACTGCTTCTTGTAGTGTTATATGCCATGTTGGAGCTAAACCAGTTATTGTTGATATTCAAAAAGATAGTTTCGAAATGGATTATGATAAATTATCAAATGCAATAACAGAAAAGACAAAAGTCATTATTCCTGTTGATATTGGTGGAGTGATGTGCGATTATGATAGGATTCAAGAAATTGTTGATAGTAAAAAGAACATGTTTAAAGCTAATAATAAAATACAACAAAAATTTGGAAGAGTAGTTGTAATGGCAGATAGTTCACATGCGATAGGAGCAATGAAAAATGGCAAAATGGCAGGAGAATATGCGGACTTTACATGTTTCTCATTTCATGCTGTAAAAAATTTAACAACAGCAGAAGGTGGAGCTGTTACTTGGAAGAAAAATGATAAACTTGATAATGATGAAATTTACAGGAGATATCAATTATTATCATTACATGGACAGACAAAAGATGCATTACATAAGAATAAGTTAGGTGCTTGGGAATATGACATAGTAGAGCCAGCTTATAAATGCAATATGACAGATATAATGGCCGGAATTGGACTTGCACAAATAAAAAGATATCCAGGAATGCTAAAAAGAAGACAAGCAATAATAAAAAAATATGAAGAAAAATTAAAAGGACATCAAGTAAAAGTGTTAAAACATGAAGAGGAAAAGACGAATTCAAAATCCTCAGGGCATCTATTTATAACTAGAGTAGAAGGAATTGATGAAAAAACAAGAAATGAAATAATAATAAAAATGGCAGAAAGAGGCATTGCAACCAACGTACATTATAAGCCATTACCAATGCTTACAGCATATAAAAATTTAGGATTTGATATAAAAGATTATCCAAATAGTTATAATTTTTATAAAGAAGAAATAACACTTCCATTATATACTTTACTTACGGATGAACAAGTTAGATATATAATAGATAATTTTGTAGATATATTAGGAGAGTATGGTAAATGATTTTACAGAAATATGAAGAATTACCGCAAACAATGAAAAATGATAAAGTAAAGGAATATTATGATATATTATATAAAAAAAGAATTAATCTAGTGATTAAAAGATGTTTTGATATTATTTTTTCAATTTTGTTATTGATACTAATTTCTCCCATATTATTGATTATGGCTATATTAATAAAAATTGATTCAAGAGGTCCTGTTTTTTATAGGCAAGAAAGAGTTACAACTAATGGGAAAATATTTAGAATTTTTAAATTTAGAACTATGGTACAAAATGCAGATAAAATGGGAACATTAGTTACAGTTGCCAATGATAATAGAATTACAAGAATGGGGAAGCTTATAAGAAAAACAAGATTGGATGAATTACCTCAAGTTATTAATGTTTTTTTAGGAGATATGAGTTTTGTCGGAACTAGACCAGAAGTAAAAAAATATGTAGATTGTTATACAGATGAAATGAAAGCTACTTTACTTATGCCAGCTGGGGTTACTTCTATAGCTAGTATTAAATATAAAGATGAAGATAAAATATTAGACAATGCTGTAAAGGAAGGCAAGAATATAGATTTGGCATATGTTGAAGATGTTTTACCAGAAAAAATGAAATATAATTTAGAATATATAAATAAATTTTCATTTTTTTATGATGTAAAAGTATGTATTGACACAGTATTTGGGGTATTGAGGTAAGGAGTTAAAATAATGAGATTTTTAAATAGAATAGCATATGGGATAAGGAAATTTCCAATAGTTAAAAAAAGCTTAAAAGATGCATACCAATATATAGGAAATATAGTAAGTGACAAAAAGACGTGGCCAGATTCAATAGAACAAATTTCAAGTAATGAAAAAGAGCATCTTTTTGGATATTATGATAAATCCCCTTGGAATAAAAACGAGGATAAAATGATTTATTTGGAAGTAGAAAATTCAGATAAAGATGTTGCTCCAAGAACTGAAGCAAAAATTATATTAAAGGAATTAGGCAAAGGAATTGAAAAAGTAATAGCAACAACTAAATCATGGAATGTACAACAGGGTTGTATGTTACAATGGTTAGGACCAGATTTTAATACAAAAATTATTTATAATGATTTTATAAATGAAGAGTTAAAGTCTGTAATATTAAATATAGAAACAAATGAAAAGATAATATTAGACTATCCAATTTATGATATAGATAAAATGGGCCAAAATGCTCTAACGTTAGATTTTTACAGATTACATAGATTAAGACCTGGATATGGATATAGTAATAAGGAAGATATAACAAAAAAAGATAAAATTCCAAATGGATATTGTATTTGGAAAATTGATGTGAAAAATAATGTTAGAACTGGAATTATTACATATGATCAATTAATAAAAATTGATCATTGTGAATCTATGGATGGTGCAGAACACAAGGTGAACCACATAATGATTAATCCAGAAGGTAAGAGATTTATGTTTTTACATAGATGGATAAAAAATGGTGTTAAAACAACTAGATTATTAACTGCTAATATAGATGGAAGTGATATTTATAATTTGTCTGATGATGGTATGACATCTCACTGTATATGGAAGGACAATTTTAATATTTTAGGTTGGGTAAAGAAAAATAATGAAGGAATTGGTTATTTTTTAATGAAAGATAAATCATCACAATACAAAAGAATTGCTGAAAGAAAATTAGAGGTTGATGGACATCCGTCATATAATAAAGAAAAAAATTATTTTATAACAGATACATATCCTGATTTTAAAAGAAAGCAACATATTTATTTATATAATGTGAAAAAACAAAGAACAGAGTTAATTGCAAATATTTATTCAAACTTAAAGTATAAAAATGATTGTAGATGTGATTTGCATCCTAGATGGAATTATAGTGGAACAAAGATATGTTTTGATGGTGCTCAAAAAGACAAGAGGCAAGTATATGTTATAGAATTAAAAGAACATATAAATGGAGGTAACTTATAGTGAAAGAAATTTTAATTACTGCGATGATTGTAGTTAGAAATGAAGAAAACTACATAAAAACAAGCTTGGAATCTTTGTTGCAGCAGGATTTTCCGGAAGAGAAGTATGAAATATTAATTATTGATGGGGAATCTACTGATAAAACAGCAAATATTATTGCTGATATTGTGGACAACTACAAAGGAAAAACATCAATTAGGATTTTGAAAAATGAAAAGAAAATATTAGCTGCTGGTTGGAATATAGGAATTAAAGAAGCTAAGGGAAAATATGTTGTAAGAATAGATGCTCATGCTAAGGCTAACAAAGATTTTCTAAGAAAAAACATAGAAACAATGGAGCAAATGCCTGCTGATGTTGCTTGTGTAGGAGGAAAATTAACATCTATTTCTCTTGAAGAAGGAGACAAAACCATAGGAAAAGTATTGTCTTCTCCTTTTGGAATTGGAAATTCCAAATTTAGATATTCAGATAAAGCACAATATACTGATACTGTTGCTTTTGGATTATATAAAAAAGAAGTTTTTGAAAAAGTAGGATATTTTGATGAAACACTAGAACGAAATCAAGATAACAATATGCATAACAGAATTAGAAAAGCTGGATATAAGTTTTATTTTAATCCAGAGATTAAATCAAATTATTATGTAAGAAATAGCTTAAAAAAGATGTTAAGACAGGGATTTTTAAATGGAAAATGGAATATTATTGTATTTAGACAAGATAAAAAATCTTTATCTATAAGACATATAATTCCATTAATGTTTGTACTTAGTATAATAGGATTACTTATATTATCTTTTATAAATAAAATATTTACATATATTTTATTAGCAGAAATGGCACTTTATGCAATACTTGGTTTAATTTTTGCTATACAAAAAACCAAGAATCCATTAGAAATAGTAAAAATGTTAATTTACTTTTTATTATTACATTTGTCATATGGAACAGGTTCGTTAGTTTCAATATTTTATAGGAGGAGAAAATAAAATGGAAAATATTTATGAAAAACTAATAAAAAAAGAAACAAAATTATCTTTGGTAGGATTAGGATATGTAGGAATGCCAATAGCAGTGGCTTTTGCAAAAAAAATTAATGTAGTTGGTTTTGATACTAATGCAGCTAAAATTGAAATGTATAAAAAAGGTATAGATGTAACAAAAGAAGTTGGAAATGAAGCTTTAAAAGAAACTACTGTTGAATTTACAACAGATGAAAGCAAATTAAAAGAAGCTAAATTTCATATTGTTGCAGTCCCAACACCAGTAAGAGATGACCATATGCCTGATTTAACACCTGTTGAATCAGCTAGTACAATTGTTGGAAGAAACTTAACAAAAGGTTCAATAGTTGTTTATGAATCAACTGTATATCCAGGAGTAACAGAAGATATATGTGTTCCAATATTAGAGAAAGAATCTGGATTAAAATGTGGAGTGGACTTTAAAGTAGGATATTCTCCTGAAAGAATAAACCCAGGAGATAAAGTACATAGATTGGAAACTATTGTAAAGATTGTTTCAGGAATGGATGAAGAAACATTAGAAAATGTTGCAAAAACATATGAACTAGTAGTTGAAGCTGGTGTACATAGAGCTGAAAGCATAAAAGTAGCTGAGGCTGCAAAAGTTATTGAAAACAGTCAAAGAGATATAAATATTGCCTTTATGAATGAATTATCAATAATATTTAATAAAATGAATATAGATACACAAGCAGTATTAAAAGCTGCTGGTACAAAATGGAATTTTTTAAAATTTTATCCGGGATTAGTAGGAGGACATTGTATAGGTGTAGACCCATATTATTTAACTTATAAAGCAGAGCAATTGGGATATCATTCTCAAATAATTTTATCTGGTAGAAGAATAAATGATGATATGGGAAAATATGTAGCAGAAAATACAGTGAAAATGCTTATAAAGAATGACAGAAATATAAGAAATGCTAAAGTTGGAATATTAGGAATAACTTTTAAAGAAAATTGCCCTGATACAAGAAATTCAAAGGTTAATGATATAATAAAAGAATTAAGAGAATATGAAATAGAACCAATAGTTTGTGATCCAGTTGCAGATAAAGAAGAAGCAAAAAAACTATACAACATTGAAATAGAAGACATGAGTAAATTAAGAGATTTGGATGCTTTAATAATTTCAACTTGTCATGAAGAATTTAAAAAATTGACAATGGACCAATTTGAAAAAATGTTCAGGGACAAAAAAATTATTATTGATGTAAAAGGGGTTTTAAATAAAGAAGAATATAAAAAAGCTGGATATAGTTATTGGAGGTTATAAAATGGGATATAGAGATTTAAAATTCAATGAAAATGCAATGTTTCTGGTAACAGGAGGAGCAGGATTTATAGGATCAAATTTATGTGAAGCAATATTAAATATGGGATACAAGGTAAGATGTTTAGACAATCTATCAACAGGGAAACAAGAGAATGTAGATTTATTTATAAATAATCCTAATTACGAATTTATAAAGGGAGACATAACAGATTTAGATGTTTGTATGAATGCTTGTAAAGGAGTAGATTATGTATTAAATCAAGCTGCTTGGGGATCTGTTCCTAGAAGTATAGAAATGCCGTTGTATTATGAAAAGGTAAATATATCAGGAACCTTAAATATGTTAGAAGCTGCTAGACAAAATCATGTAAAGAAATTTGTTTATGCATCAAGTTCATCTGTATATGGAGATAGTGCTAATTTGCCCAAAGTAGAAGGAGATGAGGGCAATTTATTGTCTCCTTATGCTTTGACAAAAAGAGTAGACGAAGAATATGCTAAATTATACAAAAGATTATATAATTTAGATACATATGGATTAAGATATTTTAATGTTTTCGGAAAAAGACAAACTCCGGATGGCGCTTATGCAGCTGTAATTCCTAAATTTATAAAACAATTGATAAATAACGAAAGACCAACAATAAATGGAGATGGAAAGCAATCAAGAGATTTTACTTATATAGAAAATGTTATTGAAGCCAATTTGAAGGCTTGTTTAGCAGATAGTGAAGCATCAGGACAAGCTTTTAATGTTGCATATGGTGGAAGAGAATATTTAATAGATATATATAATGATTTATGTGAAGCTTTGAATAAGAAAATAGAACCAATATATGGACCAGATAGAGCAGGAGATATAAAACATTCAAATGCAAGTATAGAAAAAGCTAAAAAATATTTAGGCTATAATCCAGATTATAGCTTTGAAGAAGGTATAAAACTAGCAATTGATTGGTATGTGGAAAATTTAAAATAAGAGGAGAAAAAATATGGAAAGCAAGGTATCTGTAATTGTACCAATATATAATGTGGAAAAATACTTAAAGGAATGTGTAGATTCTATATTAAAGCAATCATATAAAAATATAGAAGTGTTGCTAATAGATGATTGTGGAACTGATAATAGTGGTGAGATAGCAAAGAACTATGAGAAACAAGATAAAAGATGTATATATATAAGAAGGAAAAAAAATGGAGGTTTATCTGCTGCTAGAAATACTGGAATAAAAAATGCCACAGGAGAGTATTTATCATTTATAGATAGTGATGATTGGGTAGATAAAGATTTTATTAGAAATATGCTAGAAGGTATAGTAAATGATGATGCTGAAATTGCAATTTGCGATTATTGGATGGTAGACGATAGAAAAAAAAATAAAGGAAATTCGTTAGTACAAATTGATAATAATTCAAGTCAAAAGGAAAAAATAGCATATATTCGAAATCATGCATGGACTAAAATGTTTAGAAAAGATTTTTGGGATAAATGTGGCTTAATGTTTCCAGAAGATATAAAAAGAGGGGAAGATATGGGGATTACAATACCTTTACTTACTTTTGCCAAAAAAATTTCTATTATAAATGAACCATTATATTATTATAGACAAAGAAATAATTCTTTATCTAACCAAAAAGAAAACGAAAGAATTGATTTGAGTTTTTATGATAAAACATTTCAAAATATGATAAAAAATGCAAATAATGGATATAAAGAGGAAATCGAATATCATGCTATTATGGAAATGATATATGGAAAAACAATGCTTATGATAAAACACAATTATTCGGCAAAGGAAATAAGAGCGCATTTACAACAATTTGATATTGAATTTGAAAATTGGAGAAAAAATAAATACATAAGTAAAACAAATAAATTAAAAAAATTATTTATTAAATTGGCAGGTTTTAAATTAATTTTTCTTTTAAAGGAAATGGTGATTATAAATGAAACTCGAAAAAAATAACTGCAAAAATGTATTAAAATATATACCAATGATTTTAGTTGTTATTAGTATTGTTATAATAGCAATATCTTACGAAAATATTACACTTTCATATATTGCTGTTATAATGATATTTATAGCTAGTATCATTTTTTGCTTACAAAATATACAAAAAAGAATACTTTTATTTTTATTTATGGGATGTTTTTTTATTTTCCTTATGGGAAGACAGGTTGTGGAGTTGATTGAAACAGGAAAGGTTGTATACATTTTTTCAAATGCAATATCCATGCATATAATAAGGACTTTGTATATTTCATTATTATCTATGTTGGTAGGATTTTATTTAGTAGAGAAATATGTAAAAGAATGTAAAGAAAATAAAAACATAAAAGTTTTAAATTATAATATAACAAAAGAAGAATTAAAAAGTAAATTACAAAAATATTCAAAAATTATTTTTTTTATTGGATGGGCAATAAATATTATATTAATACTTGAAAAAGCCATTTATATTAATGAACATTCATATTTAGAATATGTTAAATCATTTACTTCATATATACCATATGTAATACGTATAATCGCAAATACAAGAACTATTGCATTCTTTATTTTTATTGCAACTATGCCGAATAAAAAAGAATGTAAAATTCCAATTATACTATATTTACTAGAATCAATAATGGTATTATTTGTTGGTAATAGAGGAAATTGTATTATTAATATTTTAACAATAATTTTTTATATTGTATTTAGACAATTTATAAATAAAGATGAAAAGTGGGTAAAAAAATCATATATTATTGCTATATGTATAGCGATTCCTTTTATTTTTGCTGGATTAAGCTTACTTGTATACATAAGAGAAAATATTCAGCTTGAAAGTTTTAATCTTATTGGTCAGATTGAAAGATTTTTTAAAAGTATAGGAAATAGTGTCAACATTATTGGATATGAAAAATTGTATGAAAATGAAATACCCAAAACAGGCTTATATAGCTTAGGTAATATAATACAATATATAGTATATAATCCTATAACTAATATGATTTTTAATTTGAATTATCCAGTATATTATACACAAGAATATGCCATGAGTGGAGCTTCATTTATGCATACAATATCATATTTTATCGATTCAGAAGCATATTTAAATGGACATGGATATGGATCGTCATATATTGCTGAATTATATATTGATTTTAAATACTGGGGAGTTATAGTAGGAAATTTATTTTTAGGAGCTTATATGGCTATTTTTTATAAAATATATAAAAAAAGTTATATATTATCAGCTTGTTTATTGTTAAGTTATAATATTATGCTGTTTATTCCAAGAGCTGAGTTTGATTATATTATAACATATGTATTGAATTTTACTGCAATATTGGGAATGATGATGATAGTTGGAATGTCACTATCGGAAATTGTAGTACAAAAATATAAGGAGAAATTATTAGATGAATAAAAGTTCAAAGGGAATTGAATTTATAAAAAATTTAATAGGATTTTCGTCTGCTGCATGGATAAGTGCAATTATTAGTTTTATATCAACTCCAATTATTACAAGACTTTTTTTGCCAGAGGAAATAGGTAAGGTTAATTTATTTATAACATTTTTAAATTTTTTCCAAATATTATCAATATTGGGATTAGATCAAGCATATATGAGATTTTATAACGAAAAACAAGAAGGGTTGAATAAAAAGAATTTATTTTCATTTTGTTTGAAAATAAATTTTACAATGTCAATAATATATAGTATATTTGTACTGATTTTTAATAGTTATATTTCAAACAGTATTTCAGGAGAAAGCAATATAAAAGTTTCTATATTACTAATAATATCAATTATAGCAAGTACTATATTAAGAATGTGCAGTATTTATTCAAGAATGGAAAAAGATATTAAATTATATATTTTTCAATCTGTTTCAATAACTATTATAGAAAAAATATTAATTATTTTTTCTGTAATATTAGGAGCTACATATTATAATGCAATTTTATTAATATCAATAGGATATCTGATGGTGTCTATAATAATGATTATTGTAAATAAAAAAAGCATATTTGTAACTATTCAGAATGTACCAAAAGAAACGGTAAAAATGATATTGAAATTTGCAATACCTTATTTACCAGTATTGTTATTATCGTGGTTAAATAATTCAATTCCTCAATTGTTTCTAAAACAATTCTTGGATTATTCAGCAGTTGGTATTTATTCTAATGCTGTAACGATAGCCAATATATTGACAATTCTACAAACTGGATTTACAACATATTGGAATCCATTTGCATACGAAAATTATCAAAATGATGGTGAAAAGTTAAAAAAAGTACATAAAATAATAACTTTTTTAATAATTATGTTAGCACTAGGAGTGGTTTTAGGACAAGATATAATATATTTATTATTAGGAAGCGAATATAGAGAAAGTAAAGCATTTTTTGCATTTTTATTATTTACGCCTGTATGTAATACGATTGCTGACACAACAGGAATAGGAATAATGATTTCTAAAAAAAGTTATTTAAATATTATTACTTTTGTGTGCAATACAGTTACTAATATAGGGATTTGTTTACTACTTATACCTATTGTGGGAACTACAGGAGCTGCTATTGCAGCTGGAATGTCAGCTATTGTAATGCTTATTGTTAGGACTTTATTGGGAAATAAATATTATAAAATAACAGATAAATACAATTATATAATAATTTCAATCATTTCAGTATATATAGTAGCAATCTGTAATTGGTATTTTGCAACAAATTGGATAAAATATGTTATTACTGTATTTATGATAATTATTAATTTAATTATATACAGAAAAGAAATTAAATATTTGTATCAATATTTATTATCAATTATGAAAGGATATTTGTGGAAGGAAAAGAGAATATGAAAAAAATGTTATTTGTAATGCCAACCATTTCTTGTGGCGGAGCTGAAAAAGCACTAGTAGAACTATTAAAAAATATAAATTATTCAGAATATCAAGTAGATTTATTATTATTTAGAAAGGATGATATGCATTATTTAAATGAAATACCTTCTAAAGTAAATATTTTAGATCATGATATAAAATTTCAATATGCATTTTATCATGTAAAACATTTGATAAAACCAAAAATGTTTTTAAGAAATATTCCAGTTGTTGTATTTAGATGTTGGCAAACAGCAATGCTAAAAATAAGAAAAATTTTAAAAATAAAAAGCTATTATTACAATTGGAAAACTTTAAAGTATATTGTCCCTAAAAATAAAAAAACATATGATATAGCTATTGGATATTTAGAAGGAAATAGTATATATTATGTTGTTGATAAAGTAGACGCACAAAAAAAATATGGATTTTTCCATACGAATTTTATTAAAGGTGGATTTAAAAAAAGTTATGAGGAAAAATATGTTAAAGAATTGGACAAATTATTTGCTGTTTCAAAGACTATGGAAGATGATCTGAAAAAAAATATGCCTGAAATGACTGAAAAAATAGATACAATTACAAATCTTATTAATGTAGAAGAATTATATCAAAAAGCTAAAGAAGAACATGAAATAAATAATAACTTTAAAGAATATAAAGGAAAAAAAATAATATCAATAGGAAATTTAAGATATGTAAAAGGGTATGATATTTCCATAAAAGTATGTAAAAAAATTAAAAAGGATGGTTATTCTTTTAAGTGGTATATTCTTGGTGAAGGTAAAGAACGAAAAAACCTAGAAAAGTTAATAAGAAAAAACCACATAGAAAATGAAATGATATTGATGGGATCAATAAAAAATCCATATATATATTTGAATAATGCAGATATATATGTTCAAACATCAAGGCATGAAGGACTTAGCACAACAGTTAGAGAAGCTAAGATTTTTTGTAAACCAATTGTAATTACAGATTGCCAAGGAATGAGTGATCAAATAAAAAATGGAATAACTGGAAAAATTACAACATATGAGATAAACGATCTTGCAAAGGCTATAGAAGAAGTATTGGATGATAATATGAATAATAATGAAAAATATATATATAATTTAAGAAGAGAAAAAGAGAAAATATCAGTAAAAAATCAAATGGAAGAATTTTATAAAAAAATTAGTTGACCATATACAAGCAAAGGAGAAACAAAAAGCTAAAAGGAATTTTAATTTGTTAGTAAAAAGAATAGTTGATAGTTTTTTTATTATTGCTATTAGAATAATATTGTTAAAAGGTGATTAAAATAGAGAAGAAGGAGATAAACTTCAAATATAAAGTAATATTAGAACGAAGTATATTTATAGTTTTATTATTTACAACGTTATATGTAATTTTTAGTTTTTCAAATCAAAGTGGACAAGAGTCAAGTGGTTTAAGTAAAAAAGTTACAGAAATAATTGTAAATATTATATCAAAAATTAAAAGTATGGATGAAAGTCAAAAGCTACAATATATAAAAGATTTACATCCTATTGTAAGAAAATTAGCACATTTTAGTATATATGCAGTAGTTGGTTTTTCACTTATGGGGTTGTTTAATACATATAAGATACAGGATAAATATAAAGTTATATGGACTATAATCATTGGAGCAATATATGCATCATCAGACGAATTTCATCAAAGATTTATTCCTGGAAGAGGACCAAGTTTAAAAGATGTTGGAATAGACACATTAGGTGTTATATTTGGAATGCTTGTTATAATGTGTTTTATAAAAATAATAAATAAAAGAAAAGCAAATAACGATTTATCTAAGAAAGTCTAGTATTAAATTAATATTTTCATATAATAAAACATTTACTATTTTTTGAGTAAGTGTTTTTTTGTGGACTTTTTATTGCTTAGATGTTATAATTTGACCTATAGAAGGAGTGAAAATATGGAAAATAAAGTACCAGAATTTTTAATAGATTTATTAAAAAAACAGTATGGAGAGGAATTAACAAAAGAGATTATTAGAGGATATAGTGTAAAAAGAAAAGTAACATTTAGAGTAAATACATTAAAGAGTGATGTAAATAAAATAAAATTAGAATTAGAAAGAAATAATATAGAATATAAAAAAGTAAGTTGGTATGAAGATGCATTTATAGTTCAGAATGTGGATGAAGAAGTTTTAAGAAATATGGATATTTATAAAAATGGAGAAATATATATGCAAAGTTTATCTTCAATGTTACCTCCAATTATCTTAAATCCAGCACAAGGAAAAGATATATTAGATATGGCTGCTGCACCAGGAGGAAAAACTACACAAATTGCTGCACTTACTTGTAATAAAGCACATATAACAGCTTGTGAGATAAATAAAATAAGAGCTGATAGATTGAAATATAATTTAGAAAAGCAAGGAGCAAAAAATGTTTTTCTTATGCAAAAAGATGCAAGATATATAGATGATTTTTTTTCATTTGATCAGATACTTCTTGATTCTCCATGTAGTGGAAGCGGAACATTAGATTTAAATGACAAAAATTTAGATAAGAATTTCACTGAAAAACTAGTAGATAATTGTACACGATTTCAATATAGTTTATTAAAGAAAGCAATTAAAGTGTTGAAACCAGGTTCAGATATTGTCTATTCAACATGTTCAATATTGCAAAAAGAGAATGAAGATATTTTAAATAAAATATTAAAAGAGGAGAAGAATATAAAGATAGTTCCAATTGAATTTAAAGATGAAAAAATAAAATTACTTCCTGTAAAAATACCTGGAACTTTATGTGTTATGCCAGATGAGCTATATGAAGGATTTTTTATTGCAAAATTAGTTAAATATTAATTCTAGTATGTAGATTTGATTTTTAATACATAGAAATCTTTTTTGGAATAATATAATTCCATTTATTATTTTAGAAAAAGATAAATTGTTTTATTATAGAGGATTAAAAGAATATCAAAATAAAACAGAAAAAGGATATTTAATAGATATATGTTTAAATGCACAAGATCAGTATATAAAGATGATAGAATATTATTTAAAATAGAGAATATATAAGGAGCGATGAGATTATCATCACTCCTTATAATATATTCCTTGATATAAATTTTGTTCTTTTAATATTTTAGGAAATTTATTTAATACCCATTTCTTATGTGCATCCCAATCTGGTGCTATAAGTAATTCTTTTGGGGCATCTCCTGAAATTCTATGAATTACAATGTCTGGTCTTAAGTGTGTTATTATATAAGTTAGAGAATCTAAATAATTATCTAAAGTAAGAGGTGTATATTTTTTATCATAATACATTTTAGCAAGCTTAGTGTTTTTTACAACATAACAAGAATGTATTTTTATCCCTTGAATATTATGTTTGTTTATAAAGTTTATAGTGTTTTCTAAGTCTGATTGTGTTTCTGTAGGAAGTCCAACTATTATATGGCAGACAACGTCAATATTGTATTTATTTAAGAGATTAACAGCTTCTGTAAATTGATTAGTTTTATATCCTCTATTAATAAATTTTGCAGTATTATCATTTGATGTTTGTAATCCAAGTTCAACAGAAACATAATATTTATCATTATAAGTAGATAAAAGTTTTACAATATTTTCGTCTATGCAATCTGGTCTTGTAGCAATTGATAGACCAACAATTCTATCATCTATTAAAGCAGAATCATATTTTTTCTTTAAGTTTTTAGGTGTATCATAAGTATTGGTAAAATTTTGAAAATAAACTATAAATTTATTAGCTCTGTCTGCTTTATAACTATTAAAAAAGTTTTTAACTTGATTTTCTATAGTAGTAGTATTTATATGTTCACCAGATCCTTTTTCACTACAGAAAATACAACCACCAGTTGAAATATGACCATCTCTATTAGGACAAGTGAAATTACCATCTATGCATATTTTTAAAACTTTTTCTCCGAATTTATTTTTTAAATAAGTATCTAAACGATTATATCTTTCTATATTTTCCATAATAAAATAAGTATAATAAAATTTGTTAAAAATATCAATATTTTTGTTGATATTTTTAGTGTTTTATAGTAGAATATATTTGGAAAAATATATGATAAATGGGAGGCATTATGAGTAAAGGTAAAAGATATAGTGGTGAAGAGACTTTAAACTATAAAAAAGTTGCAGCAGTTGTAATTGCTATTATTGTTTTTATTTTAGCTATTGTTATGATAAGAACTTTTATATCTCGAGCGAAAGATAAAACAAATAAAAATAGTACAACTAATTATTTTTCTTTGTATGAAAATAATATGTGGGGAGTAATTGATTCAAAAGGTGAAAAAATAATTGAACCAATGTATCAAGAAATGATTGTTGTTGCAAATAAGAACAAAGATGTTTTCTTATGTACTTATGATGTTAATGAAGATGATGGAACATATAAAACAAAAGTTGTAAATAAAAAAAATGAGACTATATTTACAGATTACGATAAAGTAGAAGCTATTGATAATATTGATGAAGGTGGAAATCTTTGGTATGAAGAAAATGTACTTAAGGTTATGCAGAATGGAAAATACGGATTAATAGACTTAGATGGAAAAGTACTTTTATCTCCAATATATGAACAAATTAGTTCATTAAAAGGAATAGAAAATAGCTTAATAGTAAAACAAGATGGATTATATGGTTTAGTTGATAATAAAGGAAAGTTAATAATAAATCCAAAATATAAGGAGATACAAAGTTTAGATAAAAAAGATTATAAATGTGGATATATTGTTAAGAGTGAAGATGATAAATCCGGATTAATAGATGTTTCTGGAAAAGTTATTTTAGAGAATAAATATGAAAAAATAGATAATATTTATGGTAATAATTATTATGTTATAGAAGAAGAAGGAAAACAGAAAGTTATAAATCAAACAGGGGAAACATTAAATATAAATGATTTTAATAAAATTATGCAAATATCAAATAGTGGTATAGTTTTTGAAAAAGATAATAAATATGGTGTAGTAAATTTTGAAGGTGAAGTTATAATAAAACCAATTTATGATTGTTTGGAAGAAATAAATACTAATGTTTATAAAGCAAAATTAAATGAAAAAAATGGAATAATAGATTTAGATGAAAGTCAGAAATTACCGTATGAATATACTAATATTTATTTCGACAAAAATGTCCAAGCATATATAGCAGAAAATGAAGATTTTACATCATCTATAATAAATTCAAATTTTGAAATAAAAATAACTGGAATTATATCAGAAATAAATAAAGAAAAAAAATATATCAAAGTAAAAGTAAATGATGATTATAAATATTATAATTTTAATTTAGAAGAAAAAAATGTAAATGATATATTAAAAGATAATACATTATATATGAGTAAAAATAATGGAAAGTATGGATTTATAGATAAAAAAGGAAATGTAGTAGTAGATTATATTTATGATGATGCTACTGAACAAAATGCATATGGATATGCAGCAGTTAAAAAAGATGGCTTATGGGGAGCAATAGATTCAAACGGAAAAGTAATAATAGAGCCTAAATATAAATTAGACAATAATCTAGTTATAGATTTTATTGGAAAATGGCATCTAGGAGAAGATTTAAATATGAATTATTATTGTGAAAAATAAGGAGAAAAAATATGGAGCTAAAGACAAGATATCAATACACAAATTTTATACATACATTTGTTATAAATAAAGGAAGTTATTCAAGATACATGATGAAACTTTTAAAAGATGAAAGATTTGAACTTAGAATATTCCAAAAAGAAAAGGATTTGGAATTATATACATATTTCTTACCAAAAATGAGAGAGTTTTTATTTAAAACTTTTGATTTTGATAAGAATAGACAAAATAAATTTAATGAGCTTCCTTTGGAAACTAAAGCAGCTATTTTAGCAGATATGCCAAGTGTAACTTTTGAGTGTAATTTATCTAAAGATATACATGGTAAAACAGTAGATGAAAATAGCATATTCTTTAGAATTCAAAAGATTGGTGTAATATGTTTTAATACTGGAGTGTGTTTCTTGTATTTTAAAACTAATATTGAGGGAAGCAAAGAATTTTCAGATGTTCTTAATTTTAATTATAAGTTTAGAGATATAAATCAAGATTATAGTAATCTTAAGAATTATGATAATATTAAAGTTCAAACAGATTCTTTTGAAAATATAAGAGAATTACAGGATTTTATTGGAGAGATAGCAGGGCCTAATTTTAATGCTTTAAAAATAAATCTTGATGTTGAAAGGTTTTATACATATTCATATACTTGTGTAGAACAAAATGCTTGGAATGATAGTAATTCTTTTGATAATATAAAACAAGATTTTGAAAAATATATTAATATATATCCAAATGATAAAAATATAGATGTAAGTGAAGATAAAACAGTAAGAGTTGTATCACAAGGAAAATATGCTAAACTTGGAATATCAAAACTTGGAGTGAATCTACTTAGTTCTGATGTTGATATGAGTAATTATACTGTACTTCCAAAAGAGTTTGAAAATCAATATTTTTATACATATATTTTAAGTTTATATTTAAAAGTATATTTAAAAAAGGTTAATTATGAATTTAAGGTTGGAAAAGAACTAGATATAGCAAGACAGAAGTTTGTTGAATTTACAAAAGAATTATGGATTCAAGAAATTACTTCAGAAGATATGGGAAGTTTAGTTTATCAAAGTATAAGAGATTCACTAGAATTAGAAAAGCTATATGGCGAAGTAAAAAATAAATATGACATTTTATATAGAGAGCTTAAAATTGAAAAAAATGAAAAAACATCAAAATTTATAGCTGTAATTTTAGTACTTACATTGATTGTTAATATAATAAATTGGATATCTTATTTGGGAAGATAGGTGTGTAAATATGCAAATTAAATGTGGTATAGATATAATAGAAATAGGCAGAATAAAAGAAAGCATAGATGATTTAAATGATAGATTTATAGAGAGAGTTTTTACAGATAAAGAAATTGAATATTGTGAGAGCAAGGGTAGATCTAAATATCAGCATTATGCTGCAAGGTTTGCAGTAAAAGAGGCAACATATAAAGCAATATCTGAAAAATTAAAAGATAAATTTCAAATAGGATGGAAAGATATTGAAGTTACAAATGATAAGAATGGAAGACCAAAAGTTAAGATTGTAGGAGTAAACACTAATAATATAGAAAATATTGATGTTAGTATTTCACATTGTAGAGAATATGCTACAGCTAATGTTGTAATTTTGTTTAATTAGTAATTTAATAATAGAGGGATTAAAATGGAGTTTTTTGATACACATGCACATTATGACGATAATAAATTTAATGAAGATAGAGAACTAATAATAGAGAAAATACAAAAAGAGGGAGTTACTAAATGTCTTGATGTTGGATGTGATGTAAAAAGCTCTATTTTTGCGATTGAACTTTCGAAAAAATATGATTTTATGTATGCAATATGTGGCATTCAACCATGTGAAATTCCACAAAATGAAGATGAATTGTGGAAAAATATGCAAGAAATAAAAGAATTAGTTAATAAAAATAATAAAGTTGTTGCAATAGGTGAGATTGGACTAGATTATCATTATGAAGGTTTTGATAAAGAATTACAAAAAAAAGCTTTTATAGAACAAATAAAACTTGCAAATGAATTGAATTTACCTATATCAATTCATACAAGAGATGCAATAGATGATACAATTAATATTTTAAGGAATAATAAAATAAAAAATAGTGGAGTATTGCATTGTTGTCCATTTAATAAAGAACTTATAAAACATGGATTAGAACAGGGACTTTATATTGCTTTTGGAGGGACATGTACTTTTAAAAATTCAAAGAATGCTAGAGAGATTATAAAAGATATGCCACAAGAAAAAATACTTATAGAAACCGATTCTCCATATTTAGCACCTGACCCTGTTAGGGGAATGCGAAATGATTCAGGAAATTTAAAATATGTAGTAAATAAAATAGCTGAATTTAGAGAAGAAACTCCAGAAAATGTTGCTAGATATACATATGAAAATGCAATGAGATTATTTAAAATAAAAAAATAGGTGATGGAATATGATAAAATATGAAAAAGATGATTTTGATAACAATTTAGAAGATATAATGAAATCTATAAATACTTTACTTAATGGGACAGGAGACGGGTTTGAAGTAGATGAAGAAAAGAAAATTTTATTTGCAACATCTAATCCTGCAAAGGTAGAATTTTATGCTAAAGAATTAAAAAGAAATAATGTTGAGGTTTTAACATTAAAAGATATAAATTTGAAGTTAAATGTTGATGAGTCAGGTAAAAATGCAGTCGAAAATGCTATTATAAAAGCAAAGGAATATTATAATGCTACAAAAATAAAAACAATTGCAATAGATGATACATTATTTATTGATGGAATTCCAGAAAATCTACAACCAGGAACGAAAGTAAGAAGAGTAAATGGTAAGACTCTTACAGATGATGAGATGCTGAAATATTATTCTTCTTTAGTAAGTTCTTATGGTGGAAAACTTGTTGCTACATGGAAGAAAGGTGTAGCAATATGTGATGGGGAAGATATAAAAACTTTTGAATGTGATAATAATAGTTTTTATTTGGTTGATCTTCCAAGCGAGAAGAAACATGAAGGATATCCTTTGGATTCTATCTCAAAAATAAAAGAAACAGGAAAGTATTTTACTGAGTTGGATGAGGAAGATGAAAAAGAATATAAAAAAACTGGGACAAGAGAAAGAATAGTAGAATTTATTGTAGAGAATATTTAAAAACTGGGACGCTCCTTTTTTGAAAAACATTTTCAAAAAAGGAGCGTCCCCATTTTTAAATTAATATTTTTTTTGCTCTTTTTACATCATCGTCATTTGCTTCTCTAACATCTTTTAATTTGTATTCAAGGTTTAGTTGCTCCCATTTATATTTACCAAGTGTATGATAAGGTAAAATTTCGATTTTATCAACTGTATTTAAAGAATTAATAAATTCTTTTAGTTTAAATAAATCTTTTTCACTATCTGTTATACCAGGAATTAATACTTGTCTAATCCACATATGCTTATTATTATCACTTAAATATTTAGCAAAAGCCAATTCTTTTGTGTTTGGAAAGCCTACTAAATTTTTACATTTATTTGAATCAATATGTTTTATATCTAATAAAAATAAATCAGTTAAATTAATTAAGTCTCTTATTTTATCAGTTATTGAAAACATACCAGAAGTATCAATACATGTATGAATGTTATTTTGTTTTAATTTCTTAAATAATTCTATTAAAAAATCAGCTTGCAAGAGTGGTTCACCACCTGTTATAGTTACACCACCGTTTTTTATATAGTTTTTGTATCTCATAATATTATTAAAGATTTCATCTAAAGAAACTATTTTACCAGCTTTAGTGTCCCAAGTATCTCTGTTTTGGCAATACAAGCAACGAAGAGGACATCCTTGCATAAATAATACATATCTGATTCCTGGTCCGTCAACTGCGCCAAATGATTCAATTGAGTGTATTCTAGCATATATATTATTATCCATAACGTCCTCCTAATTTATATTTATATTCTTTCATGAATTGTTCTGTTTACTACATCTAATTGTTGTTCTCTTGTTAATGATGTGAATTTAACTGCATAACCTGAAACTCTAATTGTTAATTGTGGATATTTTTCAGGGTGATCCATTGCATCAAGTAGAAGACTCTTATCAAATACATTAACGTTTATATGGTGACCTTCTTGTGCAAAATATCCATCTAACATTGAAATTAGATTATTAACTCTTTCTTCTTCAGTTTTTCCTAAAGTACCAGGAGTTATAGAGAAGGTATAAGAAATACCATCTTCTGCGAAGTCAAATGGTAATTTAGCTATAGAGTTCATAACTGCTAAAGCTCCATGTGTGTCTCTTCCGTGTAATGGATTTGCACCTGGACCAAAAGGTTTACCAGCGCGTCTTCCGTCAGGAGTGTTTCCAGTTGCTTTACCATATACGACATTTGATGTTATTGTAAGTATAGATAAAGTATGCTTTGAATTTTTATAAGTAGGATATTTACGTATTTTTTCAGTAAATGTTTTTACTATATTTACAGCGATTTCATCAACTCTGTCATCATCATTTCCGTATTTTGGATAATCTCCTTCTATTTCAAAATCAGTAGCTATTCCTTTTTCATCACGTATTACTTTAACTTTAGCATATTTTATTGCTGAAAGTGAATCTGCTGCAACTGAAAGACCAGCTATACCACATGCCATAGTTTGGAATACATCTTTGTCATGTAAAGCCATTTCTAATGCTTCATAAGAATATTTGTCATGCATGAAATGTATTGCATTTAAAGCTTTTATATAAACTTTAGCTACATAATCCATCATTTGTTTATATTTATCTACTACTTCATCATAGTTTAGATATTCAGAAGTAATAGGGGCGAATTTTGGTGTTACTTGTTTTTTTGTTATTTCATCAACACCACCGTTGATAGCGTATAGTAATGTTTTTGCTAAGTTTGCACGAGCTCCAAAAAATTGCATTTGTTTTCCTATTTTCATAGGAGAAACACAACATGCTATACCATAGTCATCTCCTAAAGTAATTCTCATTAAATCATCATTTTCGTATTGAATTGAAGATGTTTTTATTGATAAATCAGTTACGTATTTTTTAAATCCTTCAGGTAATCTAGTAGACCATAGTATTGTCATATTAGGCTCAGGCGCTGGTCCTAAATTTACAAGTGAATGTAAAAATCTAAAACTATTTTTTGTAACTAGAGTTCTTCCATCTATTCCCATACCACCAATACTTTCAGTACACCAAACAGGGTCTCCACTGAATAATTCATCATATTCTGGAGTACGAAGGAAACGTACTAAACGTAATTTTATAATGAATTGATCCATAATTTCTTGTGCGTCTTTTTCAGTTAATATACCTTGTTTTAAATCTTTTTCAATATATATATCTAGGAATGTAGAGGTTCTTCCTAAACTCATTGCAGCACCATTTTGTTCTTTTATTGAACCTAAATATCCAAAATATAACCATTGAACTGCTTCTTTTGCATTAGTAGCAGGTTTAGAAATGTCAAAACCATATTTTTCTGCCATTACTTTAAGTTCTTTTAAAGCATTTATTTGGTCAAAAGTTTCTTCTCTATGACGGATTATATTTTCAGTAAAATTGTCAACATCTAATTCGTAAAGTTCATGTTGTTTTTCATCTATCAATGCATCTACACCATATAGAGCAATACGTCTGTAATCACCTATAATACGTCCTCTTCCATATCCGTCTGGAAGACCAGTAAGTAATTTATTACTTCTAGCAGCTCTTACATCTGGAGTATATACACTAAATACTCCGTCATTATGTGTTCTTCTTATAGTATGAAAAACTTGTGATATTTCTGGTTTTACATGTTTTCCATAAGCTTCACATGATTTTTCTACTATTCTAATTCCACCGTATGGCATAATGGCTCTTTTTAGAGGTTTGTCAGTTTGAAGACCAACAATGTCTTCTAAATCTTTATCAATATAACCAGCATCATGTGCTGAAATTGTAGATATTGTTTGTGTATCTATATCTAAGACTCCACCAGCAGCTTTTTCTTGTTTATATAAGTCTAAAATTTTTTTCCATAGTTTAGATGTTTTTTCAGTTGGGCCTTCTAAGAATGAATCATCTCCTTCATATGGAGTATAGTTCTTTTGTATAAAGTCTCTTACGTTTATTTCTTTTTGCCAATTACCAGGAACAAAAGTATTCCATGTATCAAATTTCATATTTTATCAATCCTTTCATAGTATTTATATTTATTATTGTCAAAATACCACGAATTATAATAACATAGGAATTAAAATCTGGCAAGATAAAATAAAAAAATAAAATAAAAATATTGAAAAGATTTGAGATTTTTTGTATAATTAAAAATGAAGAACATTTGCGGGTATAATTTAGTGGAAGAATGCCATGCTTCCGACCTGGTCGCGCGAGTTCGATTCTCGCTACCCGCTCCATAATGCATTTTCGATGGACTATTTAAAAATATTGATATAAACAAGTTGGAAGAAATTTAAAAATTGAGTATCAATTACGTTTATATAAGTCGATTTAGCTGGCTTATTTTTGCTTTTTTTATAAAAAGTATATAAAACCTTGGACTATGAAAAAACAGATAAAATGCTAAAAGATATTGGGGAAGAATATAGAACTATATTTTATTTTTATTTTTTGTTTATGTTAAAAAATAGTTATTTTAATATAAATGATAAAGAAAAATACTAATTTATGAATAAAAAAACTATACTATAATTAAGTAAAATTATAGTATAGTTTTTTGTTATAATATATAGTCAAAATGTTATAAATTATTCTTGATTTATTTCTAATTTTTTAGCTTCATCAATTTGTTTTAATCCTAGGTTTATAAAATATACTATTACAAGCCAAGCAAGAACTGTCATTGTAATTTGAACTAAGTAATAAGGTGCTTCAATTGGCATATCCCAAATACCATGTAATACTACAGGAATAAGGCAAGTAAGTAAAAATCTTTTATCGTTTAGATGCTTTTTATCTAATTTTTCGAATCCTTTTACATACATTAAAGCTGCTCCTTCTATAGCTGCCCAAGCAACATGACCACCTGGAGCTAAAAATCCACGTAATTTTATAACTCCTAACATTGATTCTAAACCATTACCAAGTCCAAATCTTAAGATGTATCCTGCAGTTTCGAAAGCAGCAAATCCTGCTCCAACTGCAGCACCTATTAATAAGCCGTCTAATATGTAATTACTTTTTGTACTTTTAAATAAGAAGAATGCTACTATAACTGCTTTAGCAGCTTCTTCGATTAAACCAATCATTAAGGCACCTTCATAAGTTTGAGTAGTAGCGTTAGCTTCAAAGAAAGGTAATGAAAAATATAAAATAGCTAAAATTAATGATAGTGATCCACCGAGTACAAAGTATTTTATTACCTTATAAAATGGTATATTTCTAAATAAATTAATTTCAAAGAAAAATATAAGTACAGTTACAGGTATAGCAAAAGCAGCTAGCATAACTAGAAGAGGTAAAAAGTTAGCATTACCATAATTTATAAAACCTATACGTGTTGGAATATAAGCAATTATAAAGAAAATTAATATTTTGAAATATACCCATGCACTTGCACTGTTTGGATTTATATCTTTTATTTTTGGTGTTGTTTTTTCAGAACCACAAATAAATATTTCATCTAATTCTTCTTCAGTATGTTTTTTGAAAGTATTTTTAAATAAATCTTTAAATGTTACATAACTTTTGGATTGAGCACCTGTTAGTTTATCTAAATTTTCTGTTATTATATTTGTGGCAGTTTTTTTGGAAATTGGATATCCACAATCGGGACAATTAATTTCATCACCATTAAGACTTTTTCCGCATTCTGGACAAGTTTGTAAGCTGATTTTTATACCACAATGGGGACAAGTTTTAGCACTTGAAGATATACTGTTTCCACATTCATTACATTTTATTAAAGCCATATTACATACCTCCTTCTGTTAGACTAGAAATAATACAATTTACTACATTATTAATTTCAGTTGAATTTGTATTTTCTTCTTTAGAACCTATCATGTAAACTTTGTTGTTTATAACAACAGCATATCTGTTATCAACTATTAAATGATTATCTGAACTGTAATTATAAGCTAAACCATATACTGTTTTATTTCCAATAACACCTGAAATTAGATCAATTGTAATTTTAAGATCACTATATAATTTTCTCATGTAATCGGTAAAACTGTTTAAAAATTGTGTTTCGTTATTAAAATTATCATATCTACCAATAATTATATATGGGATTAATGCTCCTTGGTTATCTATATTTTTTCCTACATAGATAAAACCATCTTTATCAGTAGTTACTTTGTAAGTGCTAGGAAACTCAAAAGATATTCCAAGATATGGGTCAGTATAAACTGAATATCCATTATTGGTCGAAGGTGCGGTAGTAGTATTTCCAGTACCAGTTCCTGTTCCGGTGTTGGTATTATTAGTAGATGGCTTGAAAATTAAAAATCCACCTACAACTACAATTAGTACAATTAGTACATATTTAAAATTAATTTTGTTTGTGGAAAAATTATTTGAAACGTTTGAACTAGCGCTTTCTTTTTTATGTAATTCATAACCACATTTTGGACAGCTTTCAGCTTGATCACTTATTTGACTGTTACATTCAGGACATTTTATTAATGCCATAACATCACTCTCCTATTTTCTATATTGTATGAATTTAGAATCATACTTATTTCAAGTATAATATAATAATAGTGTAATTTGAATAAAGGTTACCGAATACTCCATGATATTTTGGTAACTTTTATATTGGGTTGAAAGATTTTTTTATTAATAGTAAAATATTTTGAAAATATAAAATTATATGATAGTAAAAAAATATTGAAAAAAGGTATTGACTATACCATTAGGATATGTAATAAAAAGGTGTAGAAGAGTGGTTTACAGAAATTTAGGTTTCTGTAAAAAAGAAAAATAATATAAGAGGAAATCCAAAAATGGATTTCCTCTATTTTGTTAGGTCAATTTTAAATCACAGAATTAAAAACTTGCTCCATAGCATCATTTTCGAATGCTATTTCATATGTTAAGCCTTGATTTTTTACTTTTTCAACTATTGGAACGAGTTGAGAAAGTAATTTTAATTGCTTAACAGTTAAGTTTTCAGAAAGTGTTTCAACTTCAAGCATGTGATTAACAAAAGCACTATTTGATTCTGGAACTGATGAGTTAAAATTACTGATTTCGAAATCTTGTGAATAAACTAAAATAGAAACTTTTGATAATTCTTTGAATTTAGTTTCTGTTTTAGTCAATTCAGCTCTTTTGGATTTTAGCAATAATTTTGATTTGCCAATTTCTTCTTTGATTTCCCGAAGTTCAGCAATTTTATTATTGACGCGTTGTTCGATTGGTTTTAATTGTTTTAAGATGTCTTTTAGCTTTTTCTTTTCAGATAATAAAGCATTGTTGACGTCTAATTTTTGTGAAGATAAAGCTTTTATACTTTGTTCTAAATTTAGAACATCTTGCCTTTGTGAGTCAAGCAATTTGGAAACTTCATCTAAATCAAAATGAGCTGATATATTTTTTATGTCAGTAGATGAATTATTTTCGATTAATTCATTTTCTGAAATCTGAGTAGATTCCTTAATCTGTTTTGATTTTGAGTGATTAGAATTACGCTTTTTACAGTTAGTTTCCATTTCTTGTTTAAAACTTTTGGCAATTTTGTGATCAAATGCAGAAAAAAGTTTTTTAATAAAGCTTTCTTCATCTAATTCGAAATAATTTGCAAAGTCTTGAATTGTCCAACCGTATTTTAGTTTTGTTTTTATAATTTTTGCATTAATTGATTTTGTCATGTAATATGTCCTCCTGTTTATTTTTTTATTTCTTTGTCAATTTTTGCAATAACTTCAGAAATATTATTTCTAATATTTTCAAAAGTGTGTGAAAACTCTTTAGGATTGACTAATTCTTTTTTAGGATTAGCTCCTCTGGATTTGTGCTTAGAATGAGGATAATCCAGTAAACTTTCACGTGATACGCCCATGTTTTTTGATATTTCTTCGAGTAAAAAATAAACTGTCCTTATAGTTACACCATATTTGTCAGCAATTTCTTTGTTTGACATGGTCTGGTGATCTTTAGGATAATTTTTTACAAGAAGTTTTACACTTTCTGACCGCATGTTTTTTTGCCTCCTAACATTAAATACTTGCTTACGCTCTTTTATTATACCATATTTTGACAACATATTCAATTTATGTAAACAGAAAAATTACTAAATTTAATAAAAATAGTATTCAATCAAATAAAAATATGTTATAATTTAAAATGATTATAAAAAAGGAGAGGTATTATGAGAGAGGCTGTGCCTAATAATAGAAAAAATGATAGAAGAAAAAAAGAAAGAAGAAAATTTGAAAGAGGAATTGTAGATAGAAGAGGCATTGATAGAAGAACGGAGAAAGAAGAAAGAAATTTTGATGATCAAATTGAAGGAAGAAATGCAGTATTAGAATTACTTGAAGGAGATAGAGATATAAATAAAATTTATATAACTAAAGGTGAGAAGCATGGATCAATAAATAAAATTATTGCTATAGCAAAAGAAAAAAAGGTTATTATAGTTGAAAAGGATAAAAATCAGATGGACTTTATGGCTCAAAATGAAAATTATCAAGGACTAATAGCAATAGTACCACCATATGAATATTGTGATATTGAAGATATTTTAAAAGAAGCGGAAGAAAAAGAGGAAAATCCATTTGTTTTAATTTTAGATGGGATAGAAGATACTCATAACCTTGGAGCTATAATAAGAACAGCAGAAACAGCTGGGGTTCATGGAATAATAATTCCTAAAAGAAGAGCTGCATGTGTCAACAGTACTGTTGCAAAAGTTTCTTGTGGTGCAGTTGAACATATGAAAATAGCAAGAGTAAATAATATATCAGATGCTATTTCAAAATTAAAAGATGCTGGACTTTGGATATGTGGAACTGCTATAGATGCAGAAAAGTATTATTTTGATCAAGATTTAACTGGGCCTTTAGGAATTGTTATAGGGAATGAAGGTAAAGGAATGTCAGAGTTAACCAAAAAGAATTGTGACTTTTTAGTTAAAATACCAATGAAGGGAAAAGTTACATCTTTAAATGCATCAGTTTCTACAGGAATTATAATATATGAAGCATTAAAACAAAGAATTTTTTAATAGAAAGGGAGTTTAATTTATGAAAGATAATTCGAATAAATTAATGATGATTTTAGCGATAGTAATTATTGTTGCTACAGTAATTGGTATTGTATGTTATGTGCTATACCAAAAGACAGATTTTGGAAAGTCAAAAGACGTATTATTTAAGAAGTATATAGTTCAAAATGTTGAATACGTATCTAATGTGTTTGATATATCTAAAGATAAAGAATATATAAGTAGTATTTTTAAAAATGATTATGCTGAAAAAACAAAAGTAAAAGTAATTTATAACGATGAAGAATATAATTTTGATATAAATGGTATAAGCAACAAACAAAATAAAGAAATGTATAGTGATATAAATATTTCTTATAAAGATAAAGATTTGATGAGATTAGAATTGTTAGAAAAAGATAATACATATGGTGTAAGATTTTCTGATATAGTAGAACAATTTGTTGCAATAAAAAATGAGAATATAAATGATTTTGAAAGTAGTTTAGGGTTACAAAGTAATGTTAAAATAAATAATTTGAATGTTGTTGATTTTATGGACGGGGTTGAATTTACAGAAGAGGAACAAAGCACTTTATTAAAAACATACTATAAATTATTTTTTCAAAATCTAGAAAAATCAAATTATTCTTCTCAAAGTAAAAAAGTTATTACTTTGTCTAATGGACAAAGTGTTAATACTAAAGCATATACATTAACATTATCTCAAAATGAGTTAGATAATATAGAAAAAAGAATTTTAAATAATCTTAAAGAAGATAAAATTATTATATCAAAATTAGAAAAAATAGATGAGAATATAAGTGAAGCAGGATTTAAAGATGTTTCAATTAAGAAAAGTATACTTGATGCTATAAATAATAAATTAGATAGTTTTGAATATACAGGACAAAATGATGTAAAATATAATATTACTGTATATCAAAATAAAGGTATTTTAGTTCGTACCGATATAGAATATAATAATTCTAAAGTATTGATTGATATAGGTAAAGATAGTAATGAAATGAAAAATGTTAATATTAAGTATTATAACATAGTAGATAATGAAGAAGTATTACATATATATAATATAGGCAAGAAAATAACAGAAACTGGATATAATTTAGATTTTCTATACAAAACAGGAGAAACAGAACTTGATGTAACAAGGGAAATGGATGTAGATAATACAAAAACTACTATTGCAGTTAAAGAAAATGATGAAGAAATATTTAATTTAGATATTGATAAGAATTTAACATATAAAACAGAGCAAGTAAACTTATCAGAAAATGACAAAATTATAGTCCTAAATGACTATAATGGTTCAGATAAAGTTGCTTTGATATCAAACTTAGAGGGAAGAGTTAAAGAATATTTGAATTCTAAACAATCAGAGCTTAATAGTAGTATTTTAGAAAATACAATAAATAGTATGGATGCATTTATTGAGAATTTAAATAATAAACATCAAGATAATGAAAGCACAGAAATTACTAAATTTAACAGTTTATTTGAGCTATATAAAGGTGAGGAAGTAAAAGCAGATGCAGTTTTGGAATTGATAAATACAGCATCAAAAAATATGAAAGAATACAAAGCAGTAGGAAATAAAATTAGAATTTATTTAGAAAAAGGAAATTATACTTCTGGAAAAGAAGAAGAAATTAAAGCTTTGATAAATACTAAATTAACATATATAGTCTCAATGGGATATAATGAAGCGGGTCAAATGGAAACAATTACACTAATTCCTAATGAAAAAAATTAATAATATAATAAATAAAAAGGTTTCTAGTATCAAATACAAGAAACTTTTTTATTTTATTTTTAGAAAAATTGCTAAAATGCTTGATTTTGCAAGAAAAGTATGATAAAATATTAAACGTTGAAAAAACACATAAAGTGAATATAGTTGGGAGTGCCTATAAAATAGGTCCAAATATATAATGATCTTTATGGAAGTAAAAACAAAGAGGAGGAATTTAAAATGGCAGTAGTTGCAATGAAACAATTACTTGAAGCTGGTGTTCATTTTGGACATCAAACAAGAAGATGGGACCCTAAGATGGCTGAGTATATATTTCAAGCTAGAAATGGTATCCATATTATCGATTTACAAAAAACATCTAAAAAATTAGATGAAGCTTATGAGTTTATTAGAACTCAAGCAGAAGAAGGAAAAACAGTTCTATTTGTAGGAACAAAAAAACAAGCGCAAGAATGTGTTAAAGAAGCAGCAGAAAAGTGCGGAATGTACTATGTTGATCAAAGATGGTTAGGAGGAATGCTAACAAACTTTAATACAATTCAAAAAAGAATAAAGAGACTTAAAGAACTTGAAAAAATGGAAGAAGATGGTACTTTTGATGTACTACCTAAAAAAGAAGTTACTTTATTAAAGAAAGAAATGGAAAAATTAGAAACAAACCTTGGTGGAATAAAAGATATGGAAGAAATACCAGGTGTTATATTCTTAGTTGATCCAAAGAAAGAAATAAATGCTATAAAAGAAGCTAAAAAATTAAATATACCAGTAGTAGGAATTGTTGATACTAACTGTAATCCAGAAGTATTAGATTATCCTATACCTGGAAATGATGACGCTATACGTGCTGTTAAATTAATAACAGATGTTATGGCAAACGCAGTTATTGAAGGAAAACAAGGAGAAAGCTTTGAAACAGAACAAGAAAGTGTAGAAGAAGCAGAACCAGAAACTATGGAAGAAGTAGTTGCACAAGAGATAGAAGAATAATTGTGTGACTTTAAGAGTAGGGCGGCGAATCTGCTCTACTCTATTTTTTATAAAAATAAAGGAGGAATAAAAATGATATCAGCTCAAATGGTAAAAGATTTAAGGGAAAAAACAGGTGCAGGAATGATGGACTGCAAGAAAGTTTTAACAGAAGCAGATGGAGATATGGAAAAAGCAATTGAATTATTACGTGAAAAGGGAATAGCTAAAGCAGCTAAGAAATCAGACAGAATAGCAGCAGAAGGATTAGTTTTAGCATATGTAACAGAAGATGGAAAAGTAGGAGCAGCAGTAGAAGTAAATTCAGAAACAGACTTTGTTGCTCAAAATGCTGAATTTAGAGCTTTTGTTGAATTAGTTGCAAAACAAGTTGCTGAAAAAAATCCAACAGATGTTGAAGATTTATTAGCACAAGAATCAATAGAAGTTGCTGGTAAAACAGTATCAGAAGTATTAGTAGACAAGATTGCAAAAATAGGAGAAAAATTAAGTATTCGTAGATTTGTAAGATTTGAAACAACAGATGGATTAATAGAAAAATATATCCATGGAGATGGTAAAATTGCTGTACTTGTAGAAATGAAAAATGCTGATAATGTATTAGCTAAAGATATTTGTATGCAAATAGCTGCAGCTAAACCAGAGTTTTTAAATAGAGAAGCTGTACCACAAGAAAGATTAGACAAAGAAATGGAAATATTAAAAGTTCAAGCTATGAATGAAGGAAAACCAGAAGCTATAGCTGAAAAAATAGTATTAGGAAGAATTGGAAAATTCTATAGTGAAATATGCTTAACAGAGCAACCATTTGTTAAAGATCCAGATCAAAAAGTAATGGATTTATTAAAAACAAAAGGAGCAGAAATAGTAAGATTTGCTAGAATTGAAAAAGGTGAAGGAATCGAAAAGAAGGAAGAAAACTTTGCTGAAGAAGTTATGAAACAAATAAAATAGTAAAAAATAACATTATTCTCCAACAATAATCATACAATTAAAGTAAGGTTATTGTTGGAGGTATTTTTTTGAAAAAAAGATTTTTAGTTATAAGTAAAGAAAAATTATATGCATATGTTGTTTCTGTGTTTACAATTGTAACATTATTTTTGATGTCTAAGGTGTTGAATTCAGATTTAATAGAAACTGAGCAGACAACAAGTAATAAAATAGAAAACAATATAGTTATTGTTGATAATACTGTAAGAGAGACAACTCAAAATACAATAATTGCAAATAATGTTATAAATTAAGTATATTTTTTATACAAAACTATATAATAAATAAAAAATGTTTTTAAAGGGGAGAGTTATGCCTTTTATAGCTACAATTGCTAAAGAAAATGATAGCAATTTTATAAGAAATTCCATAATAAAAAATGGTTGTGAAAAGAAATTTGAGGTAATTAATGTTAATTTAAGCAATATCGGAAATATAAAAAATATTAAATTTGATATTATTGTTATTGATCAGGATATAAAAGAATTTTTAATAAGATCAAATTATATTTATAAATTAATTGAAAATTGTAAATATATTGTTATAAATTCTGATATTATAAAAACATATGATTTTGTTAAGAATAAAAATATAAAGATTATAACATATGGACTTAATAAAAAGGCTGATTTTACAATTTCAAGCATAGCAGATACAAAGATATTAGTATGTAATCAAAAAGAGATAGAAAGAGCAGATAATAAATTATTAGAAGAACAGGAATTTAACATAATTATAAAAAAGAATAATTTAAAAAAAGTGCATAATACGCTTCCAATTTTTATAATCTTAAGTATTTATGGCATTTTTTTGAAAAAAATATAGAAAAAATTAACTTTTTATGTAGACAAAACCTGGAAAATGGTGTATAATAATAAATGTGAGATTTAATAAACAAATAAAGAGAAGACTACTTGAGATAAAATAAAAAATAGGGAGGAATAAAAATTGGATACAAATTATTTAGAAAACAACTACTTAACATTAGTAGGAAAAGTAACATCTGAAAAACAATTCAGTCATGAAATTTATGGAGAAAGGTTTTATTCATTTGATTTAACTATACCACGTTTAAGTGGAAATGCAGATGTAATACCTGTAACAATATCTGAAAGATTAATAACTGATGACATGTTAGTAATAGGAACAAAGTTATTAGTTAAAGGACAATTTAGATCTTATAATAGTTATGAAAATGAAAGAAACAAATTAATACTTACAGTATTTGTTAAAGATATTGAAAAAATTGAGGATGATGAAAAAGAGACTGTAGAAGGTGACGAAGAAACAAGTGAATTTGTTAGAAAAGATATGATAACAAATGAAGTTGTTTTAATAGGATATATTTGTAAAAAACCTATATATAGACAAACACCATTTGGAAGAGAAATTGCAGATATATTATTAGCTGTAAATAGATCTTATAACAAATCAGATTATATTCCATCAATTGCTTGGGGAAGAAATGCTAGATTTTGTCAAAATCTTGAAGTTGGAACAGAAGTTAAGATAGTAGGTAGAATTCAATCAAGAAATTATGAAAAGAAATTAGAAGATGGAACAGTACTTAAAAAGGTTGCTTATGAAGTATCAATTGGAAGTTTAGAGATAATTAAAGAATCTGAAAATAATAATGAAGAAACAGAAAATAATGATGTTCAAGAAGCTATATAATTAGAATAAAAATATAAACACAATTAGAGTTAAATCTAGTTGTGTTTTTTATGGACGTATATGGTAATTATTAATTATAATGTATAGATATTAATATAGTAAAAAAATAGTTTAGATTAGGGATTGACAGTAATAAGCATACATGTTAAAATATATAAAAATAAAAGGAGTGCGTTTAAGATTAAATCGAGCAACGCAGAATAGCAATAGCTATTTACACTAGACTGAGATGAAACCTCACGAGGAGTCCTAAAGGATT
This sequence comes from uncultured Clostridia bacterium, assembly GCA_934178475.1. GTDB lineage: Bacteria > Bacillota > Clostridia > TANB77 > CAG-508 > CAG-269. Next base: position 27,392 of record CAKPQH010000001.1, on the reverse strand, counting down.
CTTTCGTGAGGTTTTTTAAAGGGGATGATAAAATGAAATTTGTAATGATAACAGGGCCTGAAGCGGTTGGTAAGATGACAGTAGGGCAAGAACTAGCAAAAATAACAGGATTAAAATTGTTTCATAACCATATGACAATTGATTTGGTATCTAATTTTTTTAGCTATGGTACAGAAGTTGGGAGAAACTTAGTCGATTCTTTTCGTATGCAAATATTTGAAGAAGTTGCTAAAAGTGATTTATATGGAATCATATTTACTTGTGCTATATGTTATGACTTAAAAGAAGATTGGGAATATATTGAAAAAATAAAAGAAATATTTAAGGGTGCAGATATATATTTTGTTGAGCTCGAAGCATCTTTAGAAGAAAGAATGAAAAGAAATAAAACTCAAAACAGAATAGCAAATAAGACAACTAAAAGAGATGTTAATGTAAGTGAAGCAAGATTATTGATTTCACATAGTAAGAATAGGAATAATTCATACGAGGGTGAAGTTAAAGAAAAAAATTATTTGAGAATTAATAATGAAAGTATCCCAGCAAAAGAAGTTGCGATTATGATAAAAGAAACATTTAAGATATAGGAGGATTAAATATGAATGTTAGAAGAGCAAAATTAGAAGATTTTGAAGAAATAAATAAAATATCAACACAAGTACATAATGTGCATGTGGATTTGAGACCAGATGTATTTAAAAAAGTTAATAATTCTATGGAAGGACGATTTGAAAGATTGTTGGAGGAAGATATAATATTAGTTATAGAAGAAAAAGAAATTTTAGGATATGCATTATGTATGATAAGAGATACATCTCCTCTGCAACAACCTAGTAGAAGATTTTGTATAGAGGAGTTTGGAATAGAGGAGAATTTTAGAAGAAAAGGAATTGGTAGAATTTTTTTTGAGGAGATAAAAAATTTTGCAATCAAAGAAGATTGTAATGAAATTATATTAACTGCATATGCCAATAATGTAAATGCATTAAAGTTTTACAAAGATATAGGATTTAAAGAAAGAAGTGTAAAATTAGAAATGAAAATTTAGGAGGAAATACTATGATAAGATATTACGAAAAGGAAGATATCAAAGAAATATCAAAAATAATAGTTGATGATTGGAAAGAGACATATAAAGGAATGGTAGATGAAGAATATTTAAGAGACTTAACATACAAGAAAAAAGAAGAAAGAATAATGAATAACTATGAAAAACAAAAGGCGATAGTATATGTTGAAGATAATAATGTATTAGGATATTGCAGATTTGGAGAAAGTAGAGAAAAAATTAAAGATTATGGAGAAATCATTGCTTTATATGTAAGGAAAGATTGTAAGAGGAAGCGGAATAGGAAAAGCGTTAATAAATGAAGTAAAGAAAATATTAAAAGAAAGAGGATATAAGAAATTTATATTATGGTGTTTAAAAGAAAATAAAAATGCTAGACTCTTTTATGGAAAAATGGGTGGAGAGCTATTAGAAGAAAGAAAATTTAAAATAGGAAATAAAGACTATGATGAAGTAGCTTTTATATATGATATTTAATATGGGGGGATTTTGATATGAAGTATTTTAAAAAATTAGTGGGAGAAAATCTATATTTGTCTCCTAGAAATTCTGACGATGTAGAAATATTTACTAAGTGGTTAAATGATTTTGAGATAACAGATTATATAGGAAGAAGTAGTCAAGTAATGACTTTAGATTCAGAGAAAGAATTTTTAGAAAATAAAACAGAAAATGCAGCGTCTTTTGTAATTGTGGAGAGTAAAAGTGAAAAAATGATAGGAACAGTGGGATTGGAAAAAATTAATCATTTAAGAAGAACTGCAACATTAGGTATTTTTATTGGAGATAAAGAATGCCATAATAAAGGATATGGAACAGAAGCTATAAAATTGATTTTAGATTATGGATTTAATTATTTGAATTTAAATAATATTAAGTTAGATTTGTTAGAATTTAATGAAAGGGCGTATTCTTGTTATAAAAAATGTGGATTTAAAGAATATGGAAGGAGAAGAAAATCAGAATTTTTAAATGGTAAATACTATGATGTTATAAGCATGGATATATTATCAGAAGAGTTTAAAGAAAGTTATATAAAAAATAAAAATATTAGATAAAGTTTTATATAAAAAACACACACTTTTTATAGTGTGTGTTTCAAGCTTAATTTAGATTTTTAAGCTTAAAGAAAAATTGATTTAGAGTGATGTATATCCAGCATCTATAAGTGCTTTGTATACATCGATGCGATCTGAATGATAGGTTTTGCCGTCTGTGTGGATAAATGTGCAGTAACGACCATCATATACAGTGTAAGTTCCTATTTTGGAAATATCAAAATATAATGTTGGAATTCCGGAATATACCGAATAAATGTGGTTTATAACGTATGTGAGCAAAGGGCGCTCAGTACATTTATCCAAAATTTCTTTCGGAATAGACGGAATCTTTTTTGTTTTTGCATAGTCTTTACACTGTTTTTGGAATTCATCTATTCTATACTGTGTTGCCATGTCAACGATTTTTTTCCAATCATCTTCTGAAGCAACAGGTACAGAACCATCGCTGAAAGGTACAAACATTTCCTTTGGAATAAAACTTGCATCCTTTAAGATGTCGAGTCCTTGGTTGAAGTATGGGAAGACATACATTGCTGCGCCATCAACGAAAACCAACATGCCTTCATGGATACAATAACCTTTTTGTACATCTTTTTCAAAGTAGGGAGTGATCTTGTGATGCTTTCCTACTAAGGGACGTACTTTAATCGGTTCATCTATCTTAAAAGCAAACGACCGTAAATCCTCTAAACTTCCAATTTTCTTTTGCATAGTGCAAACCTCCAATTTTTAAAATAAATTTTAGTCAAAAAATCATAAAGCCAAAATAATTGGAATTATAACTATTTGCCATATTTATTATACCATAAATTTACATAAAGTTCAAATTGGCTTAGTTGGTAAAATTTATGTATAAAAAATGAGACTTAGTAAAAAATAACAACAGGAGATTTATATATGAATTTTATAAAAAGTAAAGATATTATTAATTTTGTGAAAGAATGTTTAGGAACAATAATAGGAGCAATTGTAATGGCGTTTGCAACTGCATTTTTTTTACTTCCTAATGAATTATCTTCAGGAGGATTTTCTGGAGTTGCAACTATAATATATTATTTATTCAATATACCAATGGGAACAACTATATTAGTTTTAAATATACCATTGTTTATTTTGTCTTTATATAGAATTGGAAAGAAATTTTTTGTTAAATCGTTAATTGGTACAGTAACATTATCTATATTTATAGATTTTTTTGATAAGTTCGAACCTCTTACAAATGATAAAATACTAGCATGTGTATATGGAGGAATTTTAACGGGGATAGGAACAGCTATTATATTAAAGTTTCATTCTTCAACAGGGGGGTCTGATTTAGTAACAAATTTGGTTAAAAGTTATAATCCTAAAGCAAGAATGGGAAAAATTATAACTAGTATGGATTTTATTATAGTAGCTTTAAATGTTGTCTTTTTAAAGAAAATAGAGATTGGTTTATATTCTGCAATAGCAATATACTTGATGGGACTAATGATTGATATTGTTTTTGAAGGAATTTATTTTACTAAATTGTTAGTGATTATTTCAGATAAAAGTGAGGAAATATCAAAACAAATACAAATGGAAATAAGAAGAGGAGTTACTGGATTATATGGAAAAGGAATGTATAAAAATAATGAGAAGTTAGTTTTGATTTGTGCTGTTGGAAGAAGAGATGTTGCAAGTGTGAAACAGTTAGTAAAAAAAATAGATAAAAATGCTTTTATAATAATAACTAATTCAAGGGAAGTATTAGGAGTAGGATTTAAATAAAAAAGAAAAACACTTCAGCTATATAAGTTGAAGTGTAAAATTTTCTTTTAGTTATCGCATAAATGAACTAAAAGAGAGAAAATAACGTATCCAGAATTATAAGCGAAACTGTAATTTGCTTTTTCTTCATCAGGCAATGATGATAAATATTGCACGGTATAACTTATACCGTTATTTTTAACCATGTTCCGTAAAGCTTCAAGATGTGTGTTTCTCATTTTTTTATGCCTCCTAAATTTAAAATACATCTTATTATACCACACAATTGGAAAAAAATGGTAATAAATTATGCGAAAAGTTGATTTTTATATGTGAAATAGTAAGTATAACCATAAAAGTTGAGTTTTATATGCTTTTATGCTAAAATATATAAAGTAAATTAATGAAAAAGGAAAAAGAAATGAGTAAAGTTGTAATAGTTGGTGGAGGAGCATCAGGACTTGTTGCTGCAATATATGCAGCAAGAAATAGAAATGATGTTTTAATATTAGAAAAAAAAGAAGTAGTTGGGAAAAAAATACTTGCAACTGGTAATGGTAGATGTAATTATTTTAATAGTGATCAAAATATAGAACATTTTAAAAGTGTGGAAAATGAACGAATAAAAGATGTAATTAATAAGGAAAATCAAAATGAAATATTAGATTTTTTTTATGATATAGGAATAGAGCCTAAAATAAAAAATGGATATTATTATCCTCTTTCAAATCAAGCAGTTACAGTAAGGGATGCATTATTAAAAGAAGCACAGATGTCGAATGTAGAAATAAAGACGGAAACTAATGTCCAAAATATAACAAAAGAGGGTCAGAAATTTGTGATATTCAATTCTGAAGAAAAAATATATGCTGATAAAGTAATTTTAGCATGTGGATCTAAAGCAGCTTTAAAAAATGATTATGATGCAAATGGATATAAATTATGTGAAGAGTTTGGAATTAATATAGTAAAACCACTTCCTGCATTAGTACAATTAAAGGGAAAAGAAAAATTCTTTAAAAAATGGAATGGAATTAGAGCTGATGCAAAAGTAGAACTTTATGAAAATGGAATAAAGAAAATTGAAGATGTTGGTGAAATTCAACTTACAGATTATGGAATAAGTGGTATATGTGTATTTAATTTGAGTGGAATGGCAATAAGAGGATTGGATAAAGGAAATAAAGAACAAGTTAAAATAAATTTTTTATTTAATATAGGATTAAATGAAAAAGAAGATTTTGTTAAATGGATGGATATGAGAAATGAAAGGATACAAGATAGAACAATATGTGAATTGTTGTATGGAGTTTTGAACAAAAAACTAGTTGATATTCTTTTGAAAGAAGCAAATGTAGATGAAAGTTTAGTTTGGAATAATTTATCAGAAAAAGAAAAAATAGAGTTTGCTAGAATGATTGTTGATTTGAAAATAGATATTACAGGAAGCAATTCTTTTGATAAAGCTCAAGTGTGTTCAGGGGGAGTATCTTTAAAAGAAATGAATTTATTAACAATGGAGAGCAAAAAAGTTCAAGATTTATTTATAGTGGGTGAACTTTTGGATGTCAATGGAGACTGTGGAGGATATAACTTAGAATGGGCTTGGATAACGGGAATGATTGCCGGAAAAAGTGTATAAGAGGAGTAAAAGTATATGATTAGAGTAAGGCAAATAAAAGTGCCTATTGATGTTGGGAATGGAGAATTAAATAAATACATATCAAAAAAAGTTAGTATAAAGGAAGAAGAAATTTCTAATGTTATTATAAAAAAGAAATCAATTGATGCAAGAAAAAAAGAGAATATTTTCTTTATTTATGAAGTTGATGTAGAAGTTGTAAATGAAGAAAAAATATTAAAGAAGAATAAATCAAAAGATATATTGAAAGCTCCAATAGAGAAGTTTGATTTTAAATGTACAGGGAATATTTTATTAGAAAATAGACCAGTAATAGTTGGGGCAGGACCTGCAGGATTATTTGGTGCATATATGCTAGCAGAAAATGGATATAAACCAATAGTTATAGAAAGAGGAGAAAAAGTAGAAGATAGAGTAAAGACAGTTGAGAAATTTTGGAATAAAGGAATTTTGAATGAAAACTCTAATGTACAATTTGGAGAAGGAGGAGCTGGAACATTTTCTGATGGAAAACTAAATACTTCTATAAAAGATTCAGATTTTATAGGTAGAGAAGTTTTGAAAATATTTGTAGAAGCAGGTGCTCCCGAAGAAATTTTATATATAAATAAACCTCATATTGGGACAGATTTGTTAAGAGAAGTTGTTAAAAATATAAGAAATAAGATTATAGAAAACGGAGGAATAATAAAATATAATTCTTGTTTAACAGATATAAAATATGAAGATAATAAAGTAAAAGAAATTGTTATTAATAATGATGAAATTATAAAAACCGATGTTGTTGTTTTAGCAATAGGGCATAGTGCAAGAGATACTTTCAAAATGTTAAAAGAGAATAAAATATATATGGAACCAAAACCATTCGCTGTTGGTGTTCGTATTCAGCATAAACAAGAAACTATAAATAATAATCAATATGGAGAAAGGTATAAAAATAAGCTTCCAGTTGCTGATTATAAATTAACATATAGAACTAGTAAAGGAAGAGGAGTATATTCATTTTGTATGTGTCCAGGAGGTTTTGTAGTAAATGCATCATCAGAGAAGAATAGACTTGCTATAAATGGAATGAGCAATCATGAAAGAAATACTGAAAATGCAAATTCTGCTATTGTTGTAACTGTTTCGCCAGAAGATTTTGGAGAAAATATATTATCAGGAATGGAATTTCAAGAAAAACTAGAAAAGGTTGCATATGAAAAAGGAAATGGAAAGATTCCTATTCAGTTATATGGTGATTTTAAACAAAATATAAAATCAAAAGAGTTCAAATCTGTAAGACCTATATTTAAAGGAAGTTATGAGTTTTCTAATATAAATGAAATTTTGCCTGATTTTATTACAGAGGCATTAAAAGAAGGGATAGATAATTTTGATAGTAAAATAAAAGGATTTTCAGATAATGATGCAATTTTGGCAGCGGTCGAAAGTAGAACATCATCTCCAGTAAGGATTGTAAGAGATAATGATGGAGTATCAAATATAAAAGGAATTTATCCTTGTGGTGAGGGAGCTGGATATGCAGGAGGAATTATGTCAGCAGCAATAGATGGAATTAAAGTTGCAAAAAATATTGTAAAAGTATATAAAATGGAGGAATAAAATGAATATAAAAGAGGGATTGAAATTAGAACAACTAGATAAATTAGAAGATTTAGGAGTTGTAATTGAAAATGAAGAATATACAGAGGAAGAAGTATTGGAGCTAGAAAAGGAATTGTTAGAATATATCGAAGAAAATTGTTTGCAAGAAGGTGAGGACAAAGATAATATCAATGCTAAGTTAACAGATGAGGGATATGAAATTAGAAAAATAGTTGAAACACTTAGTGATATTTTATATAGTGAAGGAGATGCAGATTTAGTAGATGATATCTTAGAAGAAAGTGAAATGAAAGTAAAACTTAAAGATGGTAGAACAGGTATATTAATAGATGTTACAAATAATATTGCTACAGTAGAAGTTGATGAGAAGTTTAAAAAGGGAAATGTAGATGATGATATTGTAATTGTTGAGTATAGTAGTTTGGAATTTTAATATGGGGACGGTCCTTTTTTGAAAATATGTATTTTCAAAAAAGGACCGTCCCCATATTTAAAATTTAAAAGTAAGTGCATCATAATATTTGCCTCTAACGAATCTAAGATTTTTGAAATTATTAACTTCTTTAAATCCAATTGATTTGGCAAGATTTATCATTGGAATATTACCACTCCATGTTTGAGTGTATATTTCTTTTATGCCTAAAGATTTGAAATAGTCTAAATATAATTTATATGCAGCTTTACCAATACCTTTTCCTCTAAGAAAAGTATCTGGAATTACAATTCCTATTGCAATTTTATTTGTTTTATTTAAGCTATTCCATTTAAAATCATCTGTCATATAATAAGCAGATATCCAACCTACATGTTGTGAATTATAAATTATTTCATATTCAAAACATGGGTTATGATTTGTTTTTTCAAGTCTATTTTTTATTTCGTATTCTTCATCATAAGACCAATCTTCCCAAGGGGCATCCCATAATTTCCATTCGGTGCATTCAGTGTAAAAATATTTTATTTTATTAATATCATTTTTATCAAATTTTCTAAGATTAATATTCATTTTTTATTTCCTATCTAATAATTTCAGATTCAAAATATTGTTCTTGAAATTCTGTCAAAGCTATAATTGCATCATCAGAGTAGTTTTTGTTTTCAGGAACAACAATTAATTTATCATCATTATTGTTGGTTCTGTGTATTATAGCTATACATTTACCGTGAAATGTTTCTAATGGTTCAAAAACACCTAAAATATAACAATCAAGTTCTTCTCCATCTCCACTTACTGTGTTAGGGACATATCCATAATTTATGGGATATATCATTGAAGGATATTTGGGGTGAGAAGAGCCTAATGGTCTGTCAATAATAACATCAATTGTTTTGCCAATATAAGATTTAGAATTTTCCATTTTATATAGCACCTTCTTTTCTTAATTTTAAAAATATTTGATATGCTTCATAATGGTTTTTAAAAAATAATCCATCTTTTATTAATGAGTTAATTTCATCAATAGTAAACCATTTGACAAAGTCAACTTCTTCTTTTTGGAGTGTCAATGAAGAAATGTCTATGTCTTTTTTCATGTAATATATATTGTAAAAACATTCATCATCTATACCAGAATTTATAAGTTTTAAATCTGATTGAGAAACAGATAATCCAAGTTCTTCTTTTATTTCAGTTTGCATTCCTTGAATTATGGTTTCACCACTTTTAGGATGACCACCTGTAAATCCATAAGTTCCAGTTTTTATAGCAGATCTTTTTTGAACTAAGAATTCACCTTTACTATTTTCGATAAAAACTAATACAACAGAAATTCTTTTATCTTTGGGAACTTGTTCGTTAATATAAATAGTTTCTCCAGTTAAATTTCCATTCATATCATATAAATCTCTTTTTTCCATAGGTTTTCTCCTTTATAACAAAGATATTATCATAAAATAAAATTGTTATCAATAAATTAGTAAAATAATGTAAAATTTCTATTGACAAAATTAACTAAAAAAGTCTAAAATTACAAGTAAGAAATGAGGTAAAAAAATGCAAAAGATAGAAAACAATGTATCTCTTGACGCTCTAAGAGAGAGAGAGAGAGAGAGAGCAATAATTTAGTAAATGAAGTAAATAGAATAAATATAAGAAATAAGACTAGCTTATTACCAAAATGGTAATAGGTTTGAAGTCTTATTTTTGTGTTTTTCTCAAAAAGAAAGGAGGATAGAGAAGAAAGAAGTATGAATAATAATCACTGTAAAATAAATAATAAAAATGATAAATTAAAAATAATAAAAAATAAAAGGAGGATAAAATAGAAATGAAAAACAAATTAAGAAACAAAAAAGGAATAACATTAATTGCATTAGTAATAACAATAATAGTATTACTAATCTTAGCAGGAGTATCAATAACAATGATATCAAGTCAAGATGGAATACTAAAGAAAGCAACAGGTGCAAAAGATGCACAAAAGAGCGCTCAAGACAAAGAAAGTAGTCAAATGGCAGCAATGGAAAATATGATGGAGTATGAAACAATAGAAACAGTTACTGATGTATCTAAATTAACAACAGAATTACCAAAAATGACCAAATATGTTGATAATACAAGTACAGTAAATAAAGAGGCAATAATTCCAAGAGGATTTAAAGTATCAGGTGTAACAGAAGAACAAAAAATAGATACTGGACTAGTAGTAATAGATAAAAATGGAAATGAGTTTGTATGGGTGCCAGTACCAAATGCAATATATGATGGGAAAACAGCAATAACAGTTGGAACATATGCACCAATGGCAAGAAAAATAGGAGAAACAGAAAATTATCAAGGAATATTGTATGATTTAGATCAGACAATAGAAAATCAAAAAGTATATGATTTATCAAGAAATGGAGTAGGAACAACAGGGCGAAAAGAACCAAGTTTAATAACGGGAAACGTTGCATTAATGGATACGATAGTAGAAACAGGGTTTGATGCCGAATATTATAATTTAGCAGGGAATTATAGTGATGCAAAAGCATTTGGAAAAGACATGCAAGATGAGTATAACAACATGGTAAAAAGTGTAGCAAAATATGGCGGATTTTATGTAGGAAGATATGAAACAGGAATAGATAATGTAAGTAAGATAGCAGTATCAAAAGATGAATCAAAAACAGAAAATAATATAAAAAGAGCTGATCCATCAGATTCGGATACAAATATGTGGTATGGATTATACAATAAACAAAGGACTATGGCAAAAGATAATGGATTAAACAGTGTAGAAAGTAGTATGATATGGGGAAGTCAATATGATGCAATGATGATATGGATGCAAAAGACAGGAACGATAGTTGGAACAGGATATTCAACTAATGATATAATAAATAAAGTTTGTAACTTTTATGGAAATGGACAAGGAGAATGGACCTTAGAAGGGGATGAAAGAGGAAGAATTATACGTGCTGGTACTTGTAGTGGTGGTGGCATAAGTTATTCACCTAGTTTTCGTGATTCTTATGATCCAGATGTTCCTATTTTTAGTATTCACGTTCGCCTATCACTATATATAAAGTAAAATGAGGGTGTAAAAAATTTTGTGTAAAAAATAAATATTCAAAAAAATACTTCCTTATGGTAAAATAAATTTATCATAGTGGAGGTATTTTTATATGGAAAAAAAGTTGCATAAGAAGAAATAACGAATAAATTGATAAAGAAAATGTTAAAGAATGGAGGTATGTTAAAACAGGATATTTATAAAAATTAGTAATATTTTTTGGACAACTTAAATATAATTTTATTAATGGAATTTAAAACAGAAGAGGAGAGATTTTTATGTGGCAAACTTTGAGGATAAATGAAATTGAAAATAAGTTGAATACTAATTTGAAAGATGGGTTGTCCAAAGATGAAGTTGAAAAAAGAAGAAAAGAATATGGGGAAAATAAACTTGAAGGAAAGAAGAAAGAAAGTATATTTGTTAGATTCATAAAGCAGTTTAATGATTTCATGATAATTATATTAATTATTGCATCAATTATTTCTGCATTAGTGTCAAAGTTTCAAGGTGAAAATGATTATATTGATTCAATAATTATTATTGCAATTGTAGTTTTAAATGCAATTATGGGATTAATTCAAGAAGCTAAAGCAGAAAAATCTATAGAGAGTTTGAAAAAATTAACTCCTCAAATTGCAAAAGTAACAAGAAATGGTATTTTTCAGGAAATTGAAGTTTCAAGTTTGGTACCAGGTGATTTGATTGAATTAGAGGCAGGAAATTATGTTCCAGCAGATTGTAGATTGATAGAATGTTATAATTTGAAAATAGAAGAGTCAAGTTTAACAGGAGAGACCGAAGCAGTAGAGAAAAATAGTGGTCAAATATATAAAGAAAATATCCCATTAGGTGATATGAAAAATATGGCTTTTATGGGAAGTATAGTTGTAAATGGACATGGAAAAGCTATAGTAACAGAAACTGGTATGCAGACTAAAATTGGTAAAATTGCAGGTATGATTACAGAAGAAGAATCACCAGAAACACCAATTCAAAAGAAATTATCAGAAGTTGGAAAAATACTGGGAATTGGATGTTTAATAATATGTGTAATAGTATTTTTTATAGGAATTTTTAGAAAATTAGATCCAATTGAAATGTTTATGACTTCAGTAGGACTAGCAGTAGCAGCAATACCAGAAGGTTTACCTGCAATAGTAACAATTATGCTTTCATTAGGAGTTACTAAAATGGCAAAAAGTAATAGTATAATTAGAAAATTGCCAGCAGTAGAAACGTTAGGAAGCAGTAATGTTATTTGTTCAGATAAAACAGGAACACTTACACAAAATAAAATGACAGTTGTAAAAATGTTCTCTGATAATGAAGAGTTACTTTTAAAATATGGTAGTATGTGTACAGATTGTGAGTTACAAAAAGAAAATGGAAAGCTAGTTTCTGTTGGAGAACCGACTGAAAATGCAATTGTAAACAAGGCATTAGATAAAGGAATTAATAAAAAAGAATTATATGAAAAAATGAAAAGAGTAAGTGAGATTCCATTTGATTCTAATAGAAAAATGATGAGTACAATTCATAATTTGAATGGAGAGTATATTGTAATTACAAAAGGAGCACCAGATATTTTAATAGATAGGTGCAAAAAAATATATAAAAATGGAACAGAAGAAATTTTTAGTGATATTGAAAAAAGAAGGATAAAAGATAAAAATAATGATATGGCAAATGAAGCTCTTAGAGTTATTGCAGTTGGGTATAAAAAAGTTAGTAACATATCAGATAAAAAAGATTTAGAAAACAATATTACTTTTTTAGGATTAATTGGAATGATAGATCCTCCTAAAGAAGGTGTAAAAGAGGCAGTACAGACTTGTAGGCAAGCAGGAATAAAGACAGTAATGATAACAGGTGATCATATAGCTACTGCAAAAGCGATAGCAAGAGAACTTAAAATTTTAAGTAATGGAGATAAATGTATAACAGGAGAAGAATTGGATAAAATTACAGATAGAGAGTTAGAGGAAAATATAAAAAAATACTCAGTTTTTGCTAGAGTAACTCCAGAACATAAAGTAAGAATAGTAAAAGCTTGGCAAAAAACTGGTGCTGTTGTTGCTATGACAGGAGACGGAGTCAATGATAGTCCTGCACTTAAAAATGCTGATATTGGTATAGCAATGGGAGAGGGTGGAACTGATGTTGCTAAAAATGCTGCAGATATGATTTTAGTTGATGATAATTTTACAACAATAGTAAAAGCGGTTAGACAAGGAAGAAATATATATGATAATATAAAAAAAGCAGTGCACTTTTTAATTTCAACAAATATTGGTGAAATTGTAACAATATTTTTAGGATTGCTTATGGGAATACAGTCTCCACTTTTAGCGATTCAATTATTATGGATTAACTTGGTAACTGATTCTTTTCCGGCTATAGCTTTAGGATTAGAAAGAGAAGAAGAAGGAATTATGAGACGTAAACCAAGAAGTTCAAAAGAAAGTATATTTTCTGGAGGACTATGGAATAGTATCATTATTGAGGGGATAATGATAGGAAGTTTAACTTTATTTGCATTTAGTTTAGGAAATAAAATGTTTAATTTGGAAATTGCTAGAACAATGGCATTTGTTAGCTTAGGACTTACAGAGTTAGTTCATAGTTTTAATGTAAAGTCAAAAGATTCAATATTTAAGACTGGATTTTTTGAGAATAAATATTTAGTTTTGAGTTTATTGTTAGGAGCTGTGCTTCAGGCAATTGTTGTTATAATACCTTCTTTTGCTAATGTATTTAAGTTGGTACCATTAAATAGTGCACAATGGATATATACGATATTAATTTCAATTTCTCCTATTGTTATTATTGAGATTCAAAAGAGGTTAAATGATTTCAGATTTGGAAAGGTTATATATAAAAGAGATGGAGAAACTTTAAGTCAAGGTTAAGAATTAATGATAAATAAAAAAATGAAAGTTCGATTTTTTATAAGATTGGGCTTTTATTTTTATTAAAATATTGCAAATTAAATTTAGTAAATATATAATGTAGTCAAATAAAAAATAGGAGGGAAAGATGAAAGAAAAACAAGGATTTTGGATAGGAATGGCTATAACTATTATAGTTATAATCATTGTTGCATGCTTATTAGGTGAAAAAGAGTTAAGCAATGGCAATTTGAGTGATATTGTAAAAGGAAAGTCAAAAACAATAAGAATAATTTCTAGTTCTGAAAACCAAGATTTAGAACAAGTAATAGAAGATTATGCGGCTAAAAATGGATACAATATACAAATTGAATATGATGGTACTTTAAACATTATAGACAGACTAAATCAAGGTGAAAATTTTGATGCAGTTTGGCTTTCAAATTCCATTTGGCAATATATGTTAAATAGTTCAGTTAAAGTGTCAGATTCAAAATACACAAGTATAAATCCAGTTATATTTGGTATAACAAAAAAGAAGGCAGAGGAACTAGGATTTGTTGGAAAGAAAGTGTATACGAAAGATATTGTAACTGCAATTGCAAGTGGCAATTTGAAGTTTAGTATGTCTAATCCAACAAAAACTAATAGTGGTGCTTCTGCATATTTAGGATTACTTTCTACATTAGCAGGAAATCCAGAGGTATTAACAAAAGAAACTTTAGATAATGAAAAATTAAAGGAAAATTTGGTAACTTTATTTTCAGGACTTGAAAGATCTTCTGGAAGTGAAGATTTCTTAGAAGAATTATTTTTAAATGGGGATTATGAAGCAGTTGTTACGTATGAATCTTCAATTATAAATATGAATAAAAAATTAGAAAAGGCAGGAAAAGATACTTTATATGCTATTTATCCAGTAGATGGAGTTTCAATATCTGATTCACCTTTTGCATATATTGATAATGGAGATGAGTCTAAAAAAGAGATATTTAAAAATCTTCAATCATTTATTTTAAGTGATGAAGGACAAGCATTATTACAACAAAAAGGTAGAAGAACATGGTATGGTGGAATTTCAAATAATGTGGACAAAACAATATTTAATCCTGAGTGGGGAATAGAAACTACAAAATATATTTCACCAATAAAATATCCTAATACAAATGTTATAAAATTAGCACTTAATATGTATCAAACAGAACTTAGAAAACCAACTCATGTTGTATTTTGTTTAGATTATTCAGGAAGTATGACAGGAGATGGATATAAACAATTAATAAATGCTATGCAATATATTTTGACAGATGAAGCTTCAAAAGATTTATTACAATTTTCATATAAAGACAAAATAACAGTTATTCCATTTAGCTCAAATGTTATTGATATATGGAATACAGAAGATGGAAGTAAAACAGAAGAAATAGTTAATAAAATAAAAGCTTTAACTCCAAAAGGAATGACAGCTCTTTATCCAGCATCAGTAGAAGCTCTAAAACAGTTAGAAAAAGAAGATGCTGATAAATATAATTTATCTGTAATATTAATGACAGATGGACTAGGAAATGCTGGAACATATAATGATTTAAGATATGCTTATAAAGCTACAAGCAAAATTCCAATATATTCAATAATGTTTGGATCAGCAGAAGAAAATCAATTAGAGCAAATTGCAGAATTAACAAATGGAAAGGTATTTGATGGAAGAACAAGTTTACTTTCTGCATTTAAAGAAGTTAGAGGATATAATTAAAAAAGAGAGGAAGAAATAGTGAAAAATTCAGCGATATTATCCGCAGCATTGCGGAGGAACATTTTTTGCAATTCCATATATAGGATTATCTATAGGAATATTGCCGTCATTGGCAATAGGAATAGGTGCATATGGAGCAAGTGAACTTATATTTCATAATAGAAAGAAAACTAATTTAAAAGATACAGATAGAGATTTGTATGAAGTTCTTGAAGAAGCTAAAGATAAGAATAATGAAATATTGAAAATGAGTTCAAGGGTTGATAAGAAAGATGTAATGCAAGATATAAGGGAGATTAATTCATCTGTAAATAATATAATAGCAACTATTGAGAAGAATCCAAAGAAATATAAGAGAATGAATAATTTTTTTGATTATTATCTTCCTGTTACATTAAATATTATAAAAAAATATGATGAAATTGAAAATCAAAGGTTATCATCAGAAGAAAGTAAAAAATTCATGGAATCTACAGAAAAGATGATAAAAAAAGTTAACCAATCTTTTAAAACTCAGTTGTCAAAATTATATCAATCTGATATGATAGACACAGATGCAGAAATGAAGGTTTTTAATAACATGTTAAATGTTGATGGATATAATGATGATAATGATTTAAATACAAAGTAAAGGAGGAAAAAGTTTTGAAGAAAAAGCAAATAATTGGTATTGGGATATTTATAGTTATTATAATAGCAATAATATTAATAAAATATTTCCAGGATAATAATGGAAATGAATTAAATAAAAATTTAGATACTGTATATGTTGCAACAGGTGGAGGAAAAGAGGATTTTATAACTGATGAAGAAGTTGTTAAAATAATGGAAGATAAGTACAATTTAAATGTTGTATATGATTCTTGGAGTAATGGAAAGTTAGTTTTAAATCCATTAGTAAGAAAAGATAATAAAACTAAATATGATGCAATGTTTTGTTCAGACCAAAGATTTTATGATTATTATAAGGTAGCAGCTGATAAAACAAAAGGAGAAGCGGATCGTTATACTGTATTAAATGGTGGATTAACATTAAATACGCCAATAGTAATATATAGTTGGGGAAAAGTTGTTGATTCATTAGTTAAAGAAAATATTGTAACAGAAAAAGAAGGAGTTTATTATATAACAGATATGAATAAATTGTTACAATATATATTAGCAGGAAAGAAATGGTCTGATATAGGATTAGAAGAGTTATATGGAAATATAAATATAGCATCAACAGATCCTGTAACTTCATCACCAGGAGCAACTTATTATGGATTACTTTTATCTATTATGTGTGGTGGTACAGTTACAGATGAAGGTGTACAAACAAATTTACCAAAATTAAAAGAGTTTTATCAAAAATCAGGTTATATGAACAATACTCCAGCAGATTTATTTGAAAGATATTTAAAAACTGGAATGGGTGGAGAACCTATGATAGTTGATTATGAAAAAAGTATAATTGAATTTGCTAATGAAAATCCAGATGGATATAATCAGGTGAAAGATGATATAAGAGTTTTATATCCAACACCAACAATTTGGAACTCACATTGTATAGCAACATTCGATGATGAAGGAAATAAATTTTATAAAGCTTTTGATGATGCTAATATTCAACAAATAGCATGGTCAAAATATGGATTTAGAACTGGAATAACAGGTGGAAGTTACGATGTATCATCATTTGGAATTGGTATTCCAAAAACTATTACAAGTACAGTTTCAAGTTTGAAAATGAATGTATATAATGAGTTAATTGATTATTTGAAAAAATAACTATAAATATAAAGATAAATATAAAGATAAAGGAGATATAAAATGGAAGAATTAGAAATTAAACAAGTTCCGAATAAAGAAGTGGAAAATTTAGCTGAAAGTAATGAGAAAGTAACTGAAAAAATGATAGAAAAATCGTTAAATTTTGATAGTTTGACTGATGAGGAAAAAAAGGCAATTGAAGATTTTAATAGTAAAATAAATGTTGAAGATTCAACACAGGTATTACAATATGGAGCAAAGGCACAATCTAAAATATCAGAATTTTCAGATAGTGTTTTAGAAGATGTAAAAACAAAACAAACAGGAGCTGTTGGTGATTTATTAGCTGATTTGGTAGCTCAAATAAAGGATTTTGATGGAGATATACAAGTTGAGAATAGAGGAGTGTTAAGTAAAATATTCCATAGTGCTAAAAAAGAAGTTACAAAAATAATTGCTAAATATAATAAAATTGAATTAAACATCGATAAAATTGAAAAAGAGTTAGACAGACATAGATTACAAATGTTAAAAGATATAACAATATTTGATACTATGTATGAAAAAAATCTTGAATATTTTAAAGAAATTTCTTTATATATTATTGCAGGAGAGAAGAAACTAGATGAATTAAGAAATGTTACATTACCAGAATTACAGAAAAAAGCAGAAGAAACAAAAGAACAGATGGATGTTCAAAAAGTTAATGATATGGTAAATGTAATAAATAGATTTGAAAAGAAAATCTATGATTTAAAAACAACAAGAATAATATCAATTCAAATGGCACCACAAATAAGATTATTACAAAATAATGAATCAGAATTAGTAGAAAAAATTCAAAGTTCATTAATTAATACTATTCCTTTATGGAAAAATCAAATTGTACTTGCTTTAGGAATAAATAATGCAAAACAAGCTTTAGGAGCTCAACAATCTGTTACTAATTTAACAAATGATATGTTAAAGAAAAATAGTGAAATACTAAAACAAGGTTCTATTGAAATTGCTCAAGAATCAGAAAGAGCTGTTGTTGATATAGAAACATTACAAAAAACTAATAAGGATATAATAGAAACATTAGATAAAGTATTAGAAATTCATGAAAACGGAAAAGCTAAGAGAGCTGAAGCTGAAAAAGAATTAGTACAAATAGAAAAGGAATTGAAAGAAAAATTAGTAGAGATAAATGTAGAACCTAAAAACTAATTATAAAAGGGGAAACTATGAGTGATGACAATAATTTAAATGAAAATATATTTAAAGACATATATAATGACTTTTTTGGAGAAGGTAAGAAAGAAAAAAAATATAATAATTTAAAAGAAGAGTTTAAATTATCAAATGATGTTCCAGAAATAACACTAAATAATGATAATAATTTAGGTGTAGAAGGTGATGTTATTCAAGAAGATCAAAAAGAAAATAATACAATTAATGATATTGATAAAGAGGATGCATTAAGTAAATTATTGGAAAAAATAGATTGTTTATATATAACAGATGAGTCAAAACAAGTTCTTATAAAAATAGTAAATTATATGTATAGATATAATAAAAAAGAATCAAAACAATATATACCATTTAATATTAGAATATATAGTGATAATAAAGAATCTTTATATTCTGTTGTACGAATTATAAGTGATGCATCAAAAATATTTAGTTATATAAAATCTGGAGATGAAGTTGAAGTATCATTATATAATTTAGAAAAAGTTGATGAACTTGGAAATATATATGATTCAAAATACAATATAATAGTATTTAAGGATTTTAATGGACTAATTTCACAAGAGCAAAGTTTTAAAGATAAATTTGTTAGTGAGTTGGAATATAAAATTGAAGAAAATCCAAAAGAATTTATAACTATATTATCAGATAAAAATAAAGAAACAATAAATCAAATAATTTCTAAAAGTACTAATTTAGTGGAAAATGTTTTTAAATATGAAATAACAACTGTAAAACCTGATGTTCAAGATATATACCAAGAAATTATAGAAAAGTTAAATAAAGAAGGTGAGTTATCAGAAGAGTTTAAAGTAAAATTATTAGACTATATTTCTATAACATATCCAAATACAACTTTAAATTATAATCAATATAAAGAAAAAGTTTGTGAAGAAATTATATTTAACAAAAAAGATAATTTCACAGAAGATATTATACCAAAATATCAGAAGGATAAATCAATTGAGGAAATATTCCAAAGTTTAAATGAATTAGTTGGGTTAGAAAAAGTAAAACAAATGCTTCAAGATTTGGTAAGTCTTATTGAGCTTAAAAATAAAGCGAAAGATGATTTGAAAATAAAAGATACAAATCTTCATATGGTATTTTTAGGAAATCCTGGTACGGGAAAAACTACTGTTGCAAGAATAGTTGCAGAAATATTATATAATTTAAAATATATAAAACAAAATAAATTGATTGAAGTATCAAGTAAGGATTTAGTAGCTGAATATGTTGGACAAACTGCTCCAAAAACAATGAGCGTTATTGAAAAAGCTTTAGGTGGCGTATTGTTTATAGATGAAGCATATTCTCTAGCATCTGGAAGTGGACAAGGGAATTCTTATAATGAAGAAGCAATTGCTACATTGATTCAAGCAATGGAAAATTATAGAGATAATTTAGTAGTTATTTTTGCGGGATATACAAAAGAAATGCAAGCTTTCTTGAATGCTAATTCCGGTATTGTATCAAGAATTGGATATACAGTTGAATTTGAGGATTATACAGTAGATGAGTTAATACAAATATTTAATTCTATGATGAAAAAATCAGGATTTATAGTGGAAGACGATGCAATTGAAAAAGTTAAAGAAATTATAAATGAATATAAGGAAACTAAAAACTTTGGTAATGCGAGATTTGTTAGAAATGTTTATGAGAAAACAATTATAAAACATGCATCAAATACAAAAGGAAAGAAGAGAAAAGATATTTTAAAAACAATAAAGAAAGACGATATTTCTACTGAGAATTTATTGAAAATGTAGAAATAAAAAGCTAGGTTTGATTTGAACCTAGTTTTTTACGTAAATGAAAAATAAATTATGAATGATTGGTAAAAATATATATTTTTATTTGTTTTTTTGATATAATGTGAAAAGAAATAGATTAATTATTGTTAGCATTTAAGGAGAAAATAAATGAAAATTTTAATTGGAACAAATAATCCGGGAAAAAAACAAGGAGCACAAGAAGCGTTTGAAAAATATTTTGATAATGTAAATATTGAGTCTGTAAATGTAAGCTCTAAAGTTTCTGATGAACCTGTAAATGATGAAATTTACAATGGAGTAAATAATAGGGTAAAAGGTTTAAGAGAATATGCTGAAAAAAATAATATTGAATCTGATTTTTTTATTGCAATTGAATCTGGAGTAACAAATTCATTAGGAATGTGGCTTAATGTAAATCTTGCAATGATAGAGAGTAAAGATGGGAAAGTAAGTTATGGTACTGCCCAAAGTTTTCCAATACCTGATAAATATATAGATGAAATTATAGAAAAAGATTTAGGGTCAGTTATGGATAGAATTTTTGATGGAAATAAATTAAGTAAAGGAAAAGGTGGAATAAGTTTTCTCACACATGATGAAGTTTCAAGAATTGATTTAACTAGAAATGCTTTTGTAATGGCATTAACGAAATACATAAATGATGATATTTGGGAGTAAAAAATGAAGAAAATTAAAAGTTTAATAAAAATAATAATATTGTTAATAATAATTTTTATATGTTATGTTATCTATGATGGATATAAAATGTATAAATCAGCAATAGAAACTACATCTATAGAACAAAAAATAAATAGTATAAAATCAAAAGAAAATTATTGTACATTAGATGAAATGCCACAGCTATATAAAGAAGCGGTTGTAGCAGTTGAAGATCACAGATTCTATAGGCATGGTGCTTTTGACTTTATTTCAATAGGAAGAGCAATATGTGTAAATATAAAATCTTTCCAATTAAAAGAAGGAGGAAGTACTATTACTCAACAGCTTGCAAAAAATGCATATTTTACACAAAAGAAAGAATTAAAAAGAAAAATTGCAGAATTTTTTATGGCAGTTGAGTTTGAGAAAAATTGCTCAAAGGATGAAATTTTAGAATTATATTTAAATACAAGTTATTTTGGTGATGGATGTTATTCGGTAAAAACAGCAAGTAAACATTATTTTAATAAAGAAGCAATTGAAATGAATGATTATGAATCTACTATGCTTGCAGGGATACCAAATGCTCCTTCTTTATATGCACCTACTAAAAGCGAGAAACTAGCTACAGAAAGACAAGAACAAGTATTGGATAAAATGGTAAAATACAAATATATAACGGAAGACAGAAAAAAAGAAATATTGGATTTAAAATAAAATAAATTTGATGATTTTTATCAAATTTTGTAGAGAAAATTGCCTTATCTGAATAATATAATAGAGGAGGCAATAAATGGAAACATTTTTAGGAATTTTAATACCATTTGTTGGTACTTCTCTTGGAGCCACAATGGTATTTTTTATGAAAAATACATTGAATAATAAGATAGAAAAACTATTGATGGGATTTGCAGCAGGAGTAATGATTGCAGCATCTATTTGGTCACTGATAATACCTGCAATAGAAATGTCAGAAAACCAAGGAATAATATCTTGGTTACCATCTGCAATTGGATTTACATGTGGAATAGTATTTTTACTTATTATGGATTATGTTATACCACAACCAGATGATTTAAATGAATCTGAAAAAAGCAAAAGTAAAAGTTTATTATTTTTAGCTGTAACTCTTCATAATATACCTGAGGGAATGGCAGTTGGTGTTATATTTGCTGGAGTATTAGCAGGAAGTGCAGGAATAACTCTTGCAGGAGCTTTTTCACTTGCCATAGGAATAGCAATACAAAATTTCCCGGAAGGTGCGATTATTTCGATGCCACTTAAAAGTCAAGGAATAACAAAGAAAAAAGCTTTTGTATATGGTGTATTATCTGGAATTGTTGAGCCGATAGGAGCTTTTATAACAATTCTTTTGACAAATATAGTTGTACCGATATTACCATATTTATTAGCATTTGCTGCAGGAACAATGATTTATGTAGTTGTTGAAGAATTAATACCTGAAGAACGTCAAGGAGAAAAATCAAAACTTGGAATTGTAGGTTTAACAATAGGATTTTTAATAATGATGATTTTGGATGTTACATTAGGATAATTAAATATAAAAAATGAATAACTCTTTTATTTTTAGAAAAACTAAGAATAAAGGAGTTAAATTATGTTTAAACCAAATGCTGTGTATTATGAACCAAATTCTGAAAATTATGAACTTGGAAAGAGATTATTAAAAAAATATAAAGAGATGGGAGTACCTTTAATAGAAATAGAAAATCACAATAATATACCAGAAATGAGAGCTAAAGAAAATAAAGAATTTCCTCAAATGAAAAGAAATTTGATAATAGGAACAAGGAAAACACAAAAGTTCGAACCAAATCACAAAACATCTGATTTTTTAGTTCCATATACATCTTCAGGTTGTATAGCAATGTGTATGTATTGTTATTTAGTATGCCATTATAATAAATGTGCGTATTTGCGTTTATTTGTAAATAGAGAGCAGTTGCTTGATAAAATAATAAATTATTCACTTAAGAGTGAAAAAGAGCTGATTTTTGAAATTGGAAGCAATAGTGACCTTGTTTTAGAGAATATTATAACAGAAAATTTAGAATGGACAATTGAAAAATTTGCAAAAGAAGGAAGAGGATATTTAACTTTGCCAACAAAATTTAGCTATGTTGAGTCACTTTTGAATTTAGATCATCGTGGAAAAACAATAATTAGAATGAGTTTAAATCCGGAGATGGTTATAAATAAAATAGAATTTGGAACATCTAACTTAAATGATAGAATAGAAGCAATAAAGAAACTTTATAATGCAGGGTATAAAGTCGGAATTTTAATTGCACCAATTGTATTTATAGATAACTGGAAAGATGAATATGAAAAATTAATAAAAAAGATATCAGAAGAATTAACAGAAGAACAAAAAAATAATATTTTTTTTGAATTTATATTTATGACATATAGCTATGTTCATAAAATGATAAATCCAGAAGCTTTTCCAAATGCATTAATTTTATTTGATAAAGAAAAAATGACAGGAAGAGGAAAGGGAAAATATATGTACAAAAAGGAATTGAGAGAAGAGGGGACAGAATTTATAAAAGATATGATAAAAAAATATTTACCAAGTAGTGAAATAAAATATATTGTATAAGAGTAAACATAAAATCAAAATGGAAAAATATGGAGAGTTTTTTAAAATTTTATCAACAACAGGGTGTGCATAATTTTACAAAAAAAAAGTACAAATTTGAGTTATTAACAAAGTTATCCACAGTTTCCACAGGTAAAGTGGATAACTTTGATTACATAAAAAGATATACATAATGTAATGAAATCGACATAATTTAATATTATTGAAATATAACTATGTAGAATTTTGTAAAATACTGATAAAATGCGACATTAACGTAAAAAAATTGACAAAAAGTATAAAAAAACATGAAAACTTTTTTTAATGAATGAATATAATATATAAATATTATTCTTCCATAAAAATTTAAGGAGGATAAATATTGAAAAGACTAAAAGAATTTTTAAAGGCAAATTTGTACAGAAAAATTGAGAGCTATGAAATAGAAATGAATGAATTGAAAGAAAAACAAAGGAATGGAGCAGAAATAATAGATGTAAGAAGTGCTTGTGAATACAATGAAGGACATATTTCGGGAGCTGTAAATATACCTGAATATGAAATAGATACAAAGTTCGAAAAAATATATCCAAATAAAACTGGAGAAATAGTATTATACTGTCAAATAGGAAAAAGAAGTAGAACAGCTTATAGAAAATTAAAAAGAATGAATTATAAAAATGTTTATTGCTTATATGGAGGAATAGACAATTATTAAATCTGGGGACAGTCCTTTTTTGAAAAAATTTTCAAAAAAGGACTGTCCCCGAATTAAAAAGTTGAAAAATGCTTGAATTCGTGATAAACTATTGTGGAAATAAAAATGATAATTAAACATATAATTTATAGATGATTATATGAAAGGATGTTGATTATGAAAGTTTTATTGCTAAATGGTGGACCTCATGAAAAAGGATGTACAAATGTTGCATTAGAAGAGATAAAAAAAGAGCTTAATAGAGAAAATATAGATGCAGAAATTATGTGGATAGGTTTAAAACCTATTTCTGGTTGTATAGCATGTAATAGATGTTTGAATACAAATAATAGATGTGTTTTTGATGACAAAGTAAATGAATTTTTGGATAAAGTAAATGAATCTGATGGATTTGTTTTTGGTAGTCCAGTTCATTTTGCTGGAGCAAGTGGTGCTTTGACCTCTTTTTTAGATAGAGCTTTTTATGGAAGAGGGAAAATGTTTGCAGGAAAAGTATGTGCTTCAGTTGTAAGTTGTAGAAGAGGTGGCGCATCAGCTACTTTTGACCAGTTAAATAAATATGCACTTATGAGTAATATGTATGTTATAGGAAGTAGTTATTGGAATCAAATTCATGGTACATGTAGAGAAGAAGCATTAAGAGATGAAGAAGGACTTCAAACTATGAGAAACCTAGCACAAAATATGGCGTATATATTAAAGTGTATGGAAGTTGGAAAAGAAAATGGAATAAAAAGAGTTGAATTTGAGAAACCAATAAAAACTAATTTTATAAGATAATATATAAATTAAAATGGAGGAATAATGGAGGATTACAAAAAGTATATAAGGAATTTTAGTATAATAGCACATATAGATCATGGAAAGTCTACATTAGCAGATAGAATAATAGAAATGACAGGAGTTCTTTCTAAGAGAGAAATGGAAGAGCAAGTGCTTGATAATATGGAAATTGAACGTGAAAGAGGAATAACTATAAAAGCTCAATCTGTTAGAATGAAGTATAAAGCAAAAGATGGAAATGAGTATACGTTTAATTTGATTGATACACCAGGTCATGTTGATTTCAATTATGAAGTGTCAAGAAGCTTAGCAGCTTGTGATGGTGCTTTGCTTATAGTTGATAGTACACAAGGTGTTGAAGCACAAACTTTGGCAAATGTATATTTAGCAATTGATAATGATTTAGAGGTTTTACCAGTTATTAATAAAATTGATCTTCCTAGTGCAAGACCTGATGAAGTAAAAAAAGAAATTGAAGATATAATAGGTATTCCAGCAGAAGATGCACCTTGTATTTCTGCTAAAACAGGATTAAATGTTGAAGAAGTTTTAGAGAAGATAGTAACAGAGCTTCCAGCTCCTAAGGGTGATGAAAATGCTAAAACAAAATGTCTGATTTTTGATTCTTATTATGATAATTATAAAGGTGCTGTTGCTTATATAAGAGTTATGGATGGAAAGATAAAAGTTGGAGATAAAATTAGACTTATGTCTGATGGAAGTTCATATATTGTTACTGAAGTTGGATATTTTGTACCTGGTTCATATATGCCTTGTGAAGAGTTAAAGGCAGGAGAAGTTGGGTATGTTGCAGCAAGTATAAAAAGTTTGTCTGAAATTCATGTTGGAGATACAATAACATTAGATGAGAATCCGGCAGATGAGCCATTGAAAGGATATAAAAAAGTACAACCTATGGTTTATTGTGGATTTTACCCTATTGATGGAAGTCAATATGAAGCTTTGAAAATAGCTTTAGAAAAGCTAAAAATAAATGATGCAGCATTAGAATTTGAACAAGAAACATCAGCTGCTCTAGGTTATGGATTTAGGTGTGGATTTTTAGGATTATTACACTTAGAGATAATACAAGAAAGATTAGATAGAGAATTTGATTTAGGATTAATAACTACTGCACCATCTGTTATATATAAGGTTCATAAAACTAATGGAGAAGTATTAGAAATATATAATCCTACAGATTTACCACCACAGACAGAGATTGCTTATATTGAAGAACCTATAGTTTTAGCTACTATATTAACTCCAAAAGAATATGTTGGTGGAATTATGGAGATGTGCCAAAATAGAAGAGGTGTATATGTGGACATGAAATATTTAGATGAGTCTAGAGTAGAGCTATTATATGATATGCCACTTAATGAAATTATTTATGACTTTTTTGATAATTTAAAATCAAAGACTAAAGGGTATGCATCTTTTGATTATGAACTTAAAGATTATAGAGAATCAAAATTAGTAAGGTTAGACATTAGAGTAAATGGAGAAAATGTAGATGCTTTATCTTTTATAGTTCATAAAGATATGGCGTATACAAGAGGAAAGAAAATGGTTGAAAAATTAAAAACTGTTATTCCTAGACATTTATTTGTAATACCACTTCAAGCAGTAGTTGGAGGAACAATAATTGCAAGAGAAACAATATCAGCATTAAGAAAAGATGTTCTAGCAAAATGTTATGGTGGAGATATTACAAGAAAAAAGAAACTTCTTGAAAAACAGAAAAAAGGAAAAGCAAAAATGAGACAAATAGGAAAAGTAGAAATGCCACAAGAAGCATTTTTATCAGTACTAAAATTAGATGATGGAGAATAAAAGATGAAATTAAATATAGTTATGGTGGAACCAGAAATACCACAAAATACAGGAAATATAGCAAGAACATGTGCTATTACGGGTGCAAAACTTCATTTAGTACATCCTTTAGGATTTAAAATAGATGAGAAAACTGTAAGAAGGGCAGGTCTTGACTATTGGGACAAGCTTGATATAGAAGAGCATGAATCTTTGGATAAGTTCTTAGAAAAATATAATCCAGATGAAAATAATATGTTTTTTGCAACAACTAAAGGTAAAACTGTATACTCTGATGTTGATTATTCAGATATGGATGAAGTTTTTGTTTTGTATGGTAAAGAGACTAAGGGACTTCCAGAGTGGTTATTGGAAAAATATTTAAATAAGAAGACGATTAGAATACCAATGCTTCCAACTCTTAGGTCGCTTAATCTATCAAATTCAGTTGCTATAATTACTTATGAAATTTTAAGACAAAAGAATTTTGAAAATTTACAGGAAGTAAGTCAGTATTTTGATAAATAGAAAAATATAGAATAAAGGCAATAGAAAGTGAAAATTTTTTATTGTCTTTTATTGACCCTACTATAAAATGATGGTAATATACATTGCATAAATACTCTATTTAAAGATTATTTCAAAAAGTTTTATTTTTACTTTAATTCTAGGCATTTCGCCTAAAAAATTAATAAACAATTTAGAGAAAGAATAAGGAGGAGATCACAGGAAACAATAATGAAGAAAACTTAAAAGTAACAAATGATTATGTATTTAAAAGAATATTTGGACACAAAGGAAA